>PHBK01000012.1 GCA_002840565.1 Deltaproteobacteria bacterium HGW-Deltaproteobacteria-12
CTCGGAAGTCATCTACAACGGCCGGACACTGAAGTCCGGTCATATGAAGTTTGCCCGTCCCGGTTTGAAAAAGCTGATCGAAAAAGAAGGTGAAAAACCCGGTCAGAATGCCCCGCCGGAATGGCCGGCACAGGCGATTCTGCCCAAAGAATGGGGCCCGGCAGACCCCATCTGGAAAAAATAAATAGGCCTGAAGCCTTTTCTGCCGGTGGCGAATTCCCCGGCAGTTTTTAATCTTTCTCAGAAGCGCATGTTTATCCATGCATAAGGTATTAAAATATTAAGGAGGTATATCAATGGCCGTAGAAGTTGTAGCACATATGCCGGGGACAATTGCCGAAATTTTAGTGAATGTTGGTGATAAGGTCCAAGTCGATGACGAGCTGATTATCCTGGAAGCCATGAAAATGGAGAATCCCATTTGTGCGACGGCCGCCGGGACTGTCAAAGAAATCAAGGTGAACGAAAAAGACAAGGTTGATGCCAACCAAGTGCTGGTCATTCTTGAATAGTTAATTGCTGACAGTATCAGAAGAAAGGCCGGAGCTTCACAAGAAGGCCCGGCCTTTTGTAATAATAATAAGCTAAACAGTCGCTAGGTTCGATACTTAATTGTGTCGATGTGTAGAAAACAATGCACTAATCAAATGGGGGGGGGACTTTGAACTATGGCGCAGAAAAAAATTGAAAACAAAGAAAAAGTATGGACGACACAACCAGTTCAGCAGAAACTCAGAGACAAAATGATCACCGCGAAGAAGTGGGCCGAAATGGTGAAGCCGGGCGACTGGATCAACCGCGGTGGTCCCGGATCGGACACGTTTGTGACGATGGAGGCCCTGGCGGCCAGACTTGGTGGCGGCCCCGGTGATCTTAAAAATATAGAAATCTGGAATCAGGCAATCATGTGTGGCCACAACTTCTGCGCCTCCGCCGATATGGAGGCGAAGTACCATGTTGTCCACGAATCCTTCCTGCTCCCCACTCTGCGAGGCCTCGTAACCAAGGGATACAAGGGGCTCGACTGGAAACACTGGGGATGGTCGATCGGCATGGACGCCGAATATGCACGCAACTACCGTAAAGATAAATCAAAGCGTGCTATGGATTGGGGTGTCCAGGCCTGCGCTGTGCCCCAGGCGGGATACGTAAACGCCAGCTATGGTGTGAACAACTTTATGATCACCGCTAAGTCCTGTAAGAAGCTTGTCTGCGAAATCCGCTCCGATTACGCCTGGTGCGAGGGGGGAAGGGGCATGAATCTGCCCATTGACCAGGTCGACTACTTTGTGGAAGTGGACGTGGATGATGCGAAGTACCAGTGGCCCTACATGGCTGAAAAGGAAATCAAACCGAACGAAGTCCAGATGGCTATTGCCAACAACTGCCTTAAGATCATGCGCGACGGCGACTGCATTCAGGTGGGCATTGGCGCCCTCCCGACGGCCGTGGTCATTGCGCTGGCTAAGTCGGATTTACGGCACATTGGTGTCCACAGCGAGATGATCGGCGAGTATGCCTTCACGCTTTATGAAGCAGGCGTTGTCGATAACTCCCGCAAGACCATCGACACAGGGAAATGCGGCTGGGCCTACATCATGCCCGTCGATACACCCCGTTATTACGAGTGGGTGCACCGTAATCCTCTCTTCGCCGGATTCGACATCGGCTATACGAACAACGTCGTGACGCTCTCCCAAATCGACAACTTTGTGACCGTCAATAATTTCGCCCAGATGGACCTCCGGGGGCAGGACGCGGCGGGTAACGTAGGCGGACGGCCCATTTCCAGCGCGGGCGGGCAGTTCCAGTTCACTATCGGCGCTTCTATGGCGAAAGGCGGCCGGGCCATCCTCGCGGCAACGTCCCGGGATGCGAAGGGTAAGTCCCGCTTTGTTCCTATGTTGGAACCAGGCAGTGTCGTATGTGTACCCGACTGGCTCGTCACCTATGTGTGCACGGAGTACGGCATTGTCAACCTCATGGGTTGCACGGATGCCGAGAAGGCGGCGAAGATCATCTCCGTCGCCCACCCGGATGACCGCGAGGCGCTGTCGAAGGCGGCTGTGGAAAAACTGGGCATCAAGCTGAACCACTGGATGTTTGCCAATGCCCCGGATCGCCGCTTCCCGACGCCGCTTGAGCTGAAGGAGCACAAATACGGATACGCAGACATTGCGTTTGCACCGAAGGAAATCGCCAAGGTCAACGACTGATCTTAAACGATAGCACATTCATAAATAGAAAAGGCAAGGCATCTTCACCTTGCCTTTTCTTTCATTCCCATCAAGTCCTGTATGTCCAAAAAACTCGGCCCGGCAATACTGAGTGCCGGCAACCTTGAAAGGCAGCGCCGGTTGATGTTGTTTTGTCACGGCGATTGGTACACTATCGGGTACTGCTGGAAGATGTTGATTGAGATATCGGAAAAGGCAGTTGAAGAAAACGGTTTTCTTGCCCTGAAATTCCACGTCTCGATATTGAGGCTGAATAGTTGAAAATGTTTTCCGTTTTCACCCTAAAAAAGGCTAGCCGTAAAGCCGTCGCTTACTCTGAATGACGCAATGAAGAAGGGAAATCATAACCCAAACCGAGCCTGACGAAAACTTCTAACGATCCATAGTCGTTCGTGATATTATCACATTTGTCTGAACTGAGTTTCGTGAAGCCCGTGAAGTCTTGGTCGAGATATCTTAACATCTGAGAAACAATCGGAACCTCGCCTGTATGCGGTTCATCCATGAAGCATATCAGGCTAAATGGCTCCTTGCCGCGGTTGTTCCATATCCGTGTTGCCAGTAAAGGATGATTCACTTTCATCAAAACATAAGAGGCGGAAACTATCAGACGATTGTTCCAGCCAAGGACAAGGTCTCCTTCATCCATAAGATTCCAGGTTGATAAATTGTCTTCACTTTCCCGTGCTCCCCAAAGATAGCAGATTCCATCAGGGTAAATGCGTCTCAAATATTCAATCCGGCTGTTCTCCTGAATAAGCGGTAAAATGGTTTCAAGTGCGTGGCCTTTTTTCGATGCGAGATTGTAACATGATCTTGTTGTGGCATCTTCAGTCGAAAAAATAAAGACACTAGCCATCACTTCTGCCTCAAAACATTCATAACTGGTTTGCGTGGATAGGAAAATCCTTCTTAGGAATCGCACAATGATACGACAGAATCGTATGCAAGGATATTCACGATGTCAAGATAATTTAATCATTACTGGACAGCCTTTTTTTCTGCCTTTTTTTCTTGACATCAATGGTCATACAGTTTAATTATTCTTAGGGTGTTTTTCTAAGGTAAATTTCTGCATCCCGTCATAGCGAACAAGGGAGCAAGCAATCTTGCTTCCGGAATCAATATTTATCATTCTTTTGTTACAGTGTGCTTTTGAATTACCATTCGTCGGAGTTGGGATAAATTGATCGTAGGAAGGGGGATCCATCTACTGGTTTAAAGCTGCTATAGATTGCCCTTTTATGGACGGGGACTATGTTCTGTAACCTTTAACGAAAGGAGAATGAGGGATTAAATAGGGAAAAGAGATACCGAGTAAGACCGGGAACGAAGGCGGTCTTGAACTTATCGGTTTGGTACTGGCAAACTGGACAGAGAAATGGTTCCCCTAGGTATCGTCATCGTTTTTATCATTGTTCTGCTTCTGGGGTAAGCCCGTCAAAACTTGCCCTGGCCGGCGGTAAAACCTTCTGGGTGTTAATTCCGTTCACCATGCAGATGGCGCGATGATCATCTTTGCGGGTTCTTTGTGGCCTCAAGCCCTACCGTCGACTGGTGCATCCAGCGACTGGCTAGTCTTCTTGAGTCCCCAAATCTGCTATAACTCTTATAGCCTTCTTTTCCATGCTTACCTCTCTTAGATCCTGGGGATTCAGCCTGATCTTCAGCGGCCTGCTCGTCCATGAAACGGTGCCCCGTGTCCAAGGCATGGACTACCGTGCCGCCGGTGCTGCTGCATATCCAGGCCTCGGGGCCATATGGGCATTAGGCCTTTCTTCCTCAAAGTATCCTGTAGAGTCTTGCCGTCAAGATGGATGATTCCAATGACCGTGTGTTCTAGAAACCACTGTAGGGATTGGCGACGGGATCTCGAAAACATCGGGGGCAGAATGCCTTGGTGTCAACATGGCCGCAGCCGTAACCCCAGAGGTCAAATGTACGGCATTCTATACATAATGTTGCATGGCAGCCGTCGCAGAATATCACGGCAGGCAGTTTGCCGCAGCATTTGCAAGGGGTCGTGTTATCAGTGATAATTTCCATACGGGTATTAATACACACAGACATTTAAATCGCAAGGCAAAATTTGTTGACCGGGAAGCTCATCGACCGGTAAAATAATCAGGGGAATTCGATGTACCTTGTGTACAGAAAAAAATAGGAGATAAGGAGATCTGAGGTTTATGGCAAAAGAGAATGCTAAAGGAATAACTGAGGAAAAGATCAGCATATTCGAGGCCCGCAGAGAAGCCCTCAAGGCTATGGGCGGCGAAAAGATGATCAAAAAACAACATGAACTGGGCAAGATGACGGCAAGGGAGCGGTTGGCGATGTTTTATGATGAAGGAACATTTCAGGAAGTCCAGCTGTTTGTAAAGCATCGGTCCACCCTGTTTGGTCTGGATAAGAAGGAAATCAATGCCGACGGCGTCATCGTGGGTTTCGGCAAAGTCAACGGCCGGACCGTATATGCGGCAGCCCAGGATTTTACGAGCGCCGGAGGAAGCCTTGGAGAGATGCATTCCAAGAAAATATGGAAGATCATGGATATGGCCCTTGATGCCAGGAAACCGTTTGTATCGATGAACGATTCCGGCGGCGCCCGCATTCAGGAAGGAGTCCCGGCCCTGGAAGGTTACGGCGGAATTTTTTATCGCAACACCATTGGTTCCGGTTACATTCCCCAGATAACCGCCATCATGGGACCGACGGCAGGCGGCGCTGTGTATTCCCCGGCACTGACGGACTGGGTCTTCATGGTTAAGAAAAGTTCCTACATGTATATTACCGGACCTGATGTCATCAAGGCCGTCATCGGCGAAGAAGTAACCCATGATGATCTCGGCGGTGCGGTGGCCCATGCCACAAAGAGCGGTGTCTGTCATTTCGCCACGGAAAATGATGAGGATTGCATCAATAAGTTAAAAACGCTTCTTTCCTACCTTCCGGACAGCTGCCACAGCCCCCTTCCGATTGCCCCCTGTTCGGATAGCCCTGACCGGGAATGCCCGGAACTGGATAAGATTATCCCCGACCGGGCGGCAAGGGGCTATGACATGAAGCAGGTTGTAATGGCCGTGGCGGACAACAATGAAATATTCGAACCGCACGAGCTGTGGGCAAAAAATATCCTTGTTGCCTTTATCCGCATAATGGGGCAGCCGGTCGGCGTCATCGCCAACAATCCTAAATTCGGCGCCGGAGTCCTCGATGTCAATGCGTCGGACAAGGCTTCCCGTTTCATCCGTTTTTGCGATGCCTTCAACATTCCCCTCCTGACTTTCTCCGACGTCCCCGGTTATATGCCCGGAACAGTCCAGGAATGGTCCGGAATCATCAGTCATGGCGCTAAGCTTCTGCATGCCTATTCCGAGGCTACAGTGCCTAAGATAACTGTCGTTACACGCAAAGATTACGGCGGGGCATACATCGGCATGTGCAGCAAGCAACTCGGGGCAGACTATGTCATGGCTTGGCCGTCTGCGGAAATAGCCGTCATGGGCGCCGAGGGGGCCTGCAACATTGTTTATCGCCAGGAGATTGCGAATGCGGAAGACCCCGCCGCAAAAAGAAGCGAGCTGGTTGCCGCCTATGAAGAGCAGTTTAATAATCCCTACTTTGCAGCATCCATGGGGATTATTGAGGAGATTATCTCCCCGCGGGAAACCCGAAAACGCGTCGCCGCCATTCTCGATGCTTTTAAGGACAAGACACAGGCCCGGCTGCCCAAAAAACACAACAACATTCCGCTTTAAATCAATGACACTCGCTGAAAACAAGCGCAGCGATGTTTGAAGTGTAAGTGGAACTGATCCCGAAGGCGAAGCCGTTCGGGATCCAGCGGGTCACAATAATTTAAAAGGTTGTCTTCCCCGGTCAGGAGGACAGCCTTTTTTATCAAAACCGGTATTTCATTATTACTCCGGCAATTAAACATGTTAATAAATTACCATATATATGTCCCCCGCTGGCGGGGGATTAAGGGGGTGGATCTCTTTAATGCAGGCACAATAGACAACGGATACATGTTGGCCCTCTTTAGTCCACCTCCGTCACGACATGACACCTCCGCCGGGAGACTGTGTCGTAATGTCTTTGCGAACGAATGTAATGAGTGAAGCAATCTCATAAACTCTTGAAAATATTAGATTGCCACAACGCCTGAGAGGCGTTTCGCAATGACAAACGATGATTGTGACACAGTCTCCGACGGAGGATAGGAAAGGAAACCTAATATATATTTAATTACCGAAGTAATAACATCGAAACATACCAATAGGACATTTCTATTTTGGTAAGAATAGGACATTTCTAAATTGGCTGGACAAGCGGCAATATTTCCTTGACTTACAAGGTGGCGTTTCTTATACTTTACCCAACAAAAAGGAAGGTCTTCTCAACTATCAAAAGCAACAACTCCCGGTGGTTGATCCTTGCCGCCGCCGCATTCTTCTTCATGATCATCATACCTGCTTTCTTAGGCGGGGATCAATTTCCGTTGGATCAAAGGGTTTTTGTCGTCGGCATTCTGGGCATTGCCATCGGTTTTCTGGCGGCTCTGGGTTTGGCCATGAGCGTCATGATCCATCGCTACGTCCGCCCTCTGAGGAAGCTTGCCGAAGAAACCAACCTGATCACCTCGGTCAATCCGTCGCACCGCATTGACATTAAAGGCGGAAAGGAAGTCTTGCGTCTTGCTCAAGTCATTAAAGAAAAGGCGGAAAGCTTCGAGGAACTGCAAAAAGATGTACGGCGCAGGATTGAGCTCACCACGAAGCAGTCCGAGGAGGAAAAAAATATCCTTGCCGCCATCGTGTCGGAACTGCCGGAAGGGATATTGATCTGCAACGCGGAAGGCCAGATCCTTTTATACAACAAACAAGCCCGGCGTTATCTGGAAGGCGACGAGAAAAGACCTTTTCCCGCCCCTGATTCCAGCCGCCCGGCAACCGGCGCCGGGAATCCCTTCATCGGACTGGGACGGTCCGTGTTTGGTTTGGTTGACAAGAACCTCATTGTCCCGGCCCTTGACGAGATAGCGGGCAAACTGGAACGCAGGGAAGCACAGGCCACGGCTCATTTCATCACGCCGGGGGTCAAAACCAGTCTGCTGCGTACGGAAGCGGTCCCGATCCTGAACCATAGCGGGCAGCTCACAGGATTTGTCCTGATATTCCAGGATATTATAAAACAGATCGAAAATGGCAGCCAGCGGAGTTTTCTCACGCAGTCTCTGATAAAGGGCATCCGTCCTTCTCTGGCCAATATCCGGACAGCCATCGAAGCCGTCCTCGAACACCCGGATATGGACCCTTCGCAACTGGATGGCTTCAAAAATATCATTCACAAAGAATCATTAAAATCAGGCGCCATCCTGGATGAAAAGGCTTTTGATTATTCCGGCCATAACGGAGCCGGGCCGCCTCTTGTACGGATGCTCGGCAAGGATCTGCTGGAAGCGATAAAAAGAAAGGCTGAAGACAGTTTCGGTATTGCTGTCAAAATCGTCTACTCTGCCGATCCCAACTGGATCAGAGTGGATGTTTATTCCATCATTCTGGCCATTCTTTTTGTGCTGAACCGGCTGCGGTCTGAAACCGGAGCCGATAAATTTACCTGTCTGCTGGAAAGAGAGGGAATATTCGCCTCTCTCGATCTGATCTGGCAGGGCAAACCGTTAAAAATCCAGACCCTGCGTGAATGGGAAGCAGAGGCCGTCATGGTCGGAAAAGAGGGTATCCCTTCAACCCTCAGAGAGGTTATTGAGCATCACGGCGCAAAGATGTGGCCGGCGATTCTGAGGCCAACCGACGATAACCACGGTCCGGAAACAGGCCCCCGCTCTGATCTGCCGCCGGTTAAGTCCGGACTGAGGTTGTTTTTGCCGGACGTCGAAACAACGGAACCGGATACCCTCCGTAAGATCATGGTCGTGCCGAAAAGCCGGCCGACGTTCTACGATTTTGACCTTTTCAGCCAGGACGGCCAGACACTGGAACTGGACAACCGCCCGTTAACGGAGCTGACTTGCACCGTTTTCGACACGGAAACTACGGGATTGTTTCCGCAGGTGGGAGATGAAATCATCTCCATCGGCGCCGTGCGCATCGTCAACGGCCGCTTGCTGCGCGAAGAACTATTTGATCAACTGGTCAATCCGCAGCGTGGTTACTGGAAAAAATCCATATCAATCCATGGCATTCAGCCCGTAATGCTTGATGGTCAGCCCACCATCGACAAGGTGCTTCCGCTGTTTCAGCGGTTTGCCGGGGACAGCATTCTGGTCGCCCACAATGCGGCCTTCGATATGAACATGCTCCGGATGAAAGAGGCCGTCTCCGGTGTGAAATTAATCAATCCCGTTCTGGATACCCTGCTGCTTTCGGCGGTGGTTCATCCGGCCCAGGACATTCACACGCTGGAGGCGATTGCCGAACGCCTTGGCGTCAGTATTGTAGGCAGACATACCGCCCTGGGAGACGCGCTGGCAACCGGAGAGATATTTCTGAAGCTGATTCCGCTCTTGGCGCAAATGGGCATACACACCCTGGGAGCGGCCCGACTGGCTTCACAGAAGACCTACTTTGCCCGTTTCAAGTATTGATTAAACCCAGATTTCGCAATAGGGCATAAAGGTTTAGAGAGATTGTCATTGCGAGCAAAGCGAAGCAATCTAAGCAATTGATTATATGAGCTTGCTTCGTCACTGCGTTTTTCGCAAAGACCGTTGTTTTATAAATTATTTTTCTATTGCGTAATCTGGGTTAAAGGGTAACGCTATGGCACTTCCAGCCGTAACCCACAAACAGCAAGGAGACTGATCATGAACAATGAAGCTTATCCATTTCTGCAAAATCTGCCTCCCTTCTCTTTTCTGCCCGATTTGGAAGTTGAAAAGATCGCCGCGGAAATCGTCACGGTGAACCACCCCAAGGACGTTTTTCTGCTCCTTCAGGGCCAAACGAAGGTCGAGCACCTTCATATATTGAAAAAAGGCGCCGTCGAGCGTTATTACCGTGAGAGAAACAAGGATTTGATGCGCGCCTTGTTGCATAAGGGCGACTTCTTCGGGGGCATCTCCATGCTTCTCCATGACAGCATCTCCGTGTGTATGTTCCGAACGACCGAAGATTCCGAATTGTATTTGCTGCCCAAACGGATATTTCTCGACCTCTGTGCACGCTATCCCGTCTTTTCCGATTTTTTTACGGACATGCTGGGCAAGTGGATGCTCGATAAATCCTATGCAATGCCCATCGCCAAAACCATACAGCCGAAAGAAGAATTACCGCAAATCTTCAACCAGAGCGTTGAAAACATATTTTCCCGAAAACTTGTTTTTTGCGATACCGGTACGTCCATTCAGGACGCTGCCGCCATGATGGGCAGCAACCGCTGCAGCTCCATCCTGGTCAGGGAACCCCAGGGCGATTTTACAGGCATCATGACCGACCGGGATTTGAGAACTAAAGTGATTATCCAGGCGGCCTGCGACATGACCGGGACGGTTTCCCAAATCATGTCCTCCCCCTTGAGCACCGTCCCGGCTGCGGCCCCGGTCTCGGATGCGCTCATGATCATGATGATAAAAAACATCAAACATCTTCCGGTCACGGACGCCGATGAAAAGGTGATTGGAATTGTCACCAACAAGGACATCCTTGAGGCCCACAGGCAGTCGCCTTTTTTTCTTCTGCGCGAGATTCATGCGGCGGCAAGCCTCGAGGAGATAGCGGACAAGCAGAGCCGGCTGCCGAAACTGATTCAGAGCCTCATCAGCAGCGGCGCCAAGGCCATGAACGTGACCCGCATGGTATCCGTCATTTCCGATGCCATCCTGAACAGACTCATCGGCATGGCCATTGCCGAATTGGGCCCGCCGCCGGTCCGGTTTACGTTCCTGATCGTGGGCAGCGAGGGCAGAAGGGAGCAGACGCTCAAAACAGACCAGGATAATGCCATCGTTTATGAAGACCCCCCTGAGGCGGAAGAAACCGTCAGGGCTTATTTCCTCCGGTTGGCTGAAAAGGTCTGCAACTGGCTGGATCAGGCGGGATATGCATTCTGCCAAGGGGGCGTCATGGCCAAAAACCCCCAATGGTGCCAACCCCTTTCCGTCTGGAAAAAATACTTTTCCACCTGGATCGGAACCGCGGAACCGGAGGCGCTGCTGCAGTCGAGCATTTTCTTCGATTTCCGCGGCGGTTACGGAGACAGGGCTATAGTCGATGAACTGCGGAAATTTCTTTTCCAGAGATTGGCCGAACATCCCAACTTTTTCCGTTATCTGGCGGAAACCACGCTGGAGCGCAAACCGCCGCTGGGCTTTTTCCGGGCGTTTGTCGTTGAATCGAAAGGAAAACACCGCGATACGCTGGATGTAAAACATCCCATGATCACGATTGTCAACTATACCCGGCTTTATGCTCTCCAGAACGGCATTGAAGAAACCAACACCCAGGAAAGGATGTATCAGCTCTTCCTCAAGAAACGCCTCTCCTGGGATGATTATAACGATTTTGAGCAGGCCTACAGCTTTCTCATGCACCTGAGGCTGGCCCGGCAATTGACCGCCTTGATCAGGGAAAACGCGAAGCCCGATAATTATATCAATCCGAACAAGCTCTCCCGCCTGGAGCAGACCATGCTCAAGGAAGTCTTCAAGCGGATTGAAACATACCAGGAGAAGATGGTCTTTGACTTCTGGAAATGATCAGTAACCGACGAGATAGATAAAACTTAAAATAAAGACGAAGGAAACCGAGACACAGGCTAAGGCCCTTTTTAGGGGAAAACCGGTGAGCAGGTGGAGCACCTTTGTCAAAAGATACAGAAAATAGATCAAGGCGGCAAGCATGATCAGCAAGGTGAGCGGGTTGCTGGAGAGGGAACCTCCCGCCTGCCGTAAAAAGATTAAATGCGTGTTGGCTGCCAGCAGCAAGCCGTAGGGCAGAAACGCATAGCCCACGGCGATGTAGACATCGATGAAGCGGGAGGGAGCGCCTCCGAGCACCTTGCCGATGCCCCACAGGAGCAGCGTAATTCCCAACTGGGAGGCGATCACGGCCATATAGCCGAAAACGACATAAAAAGCGGCTTCGGCGGTATTAACCTGATCGGTGCCGACGACGCTCCGGTAATAAAACATTGTCAGGCCGTGAATCTGCGCGGCCGTAAAGACAATCAGCGGGGAAAGCAGCAGGCTCCTTTTTTCGCGGATGCTGGCGGCGATTTTCCCATCGACGGCAATGATGTCCCACAGCCAATTCAATAACATGGTATCCCCTTTCCCTGGTTCTCAATACTTATCTGCAAACAGGGGAACCGCCGCAGCGGCTCCCCTGTTTTGTTTGGTCTGTAACACAATATTTTGATATTTACCAGTTTTACATTAGAGCGAAGATGCAGAAAGCAATCATAACCAGGCCGATGATGGCAGGGCCAGTATCGCTGGCATAACGCGTGCTGTCCTTCCGGATCGCGTGGTCGGCCCAGCCGTGCATGAACTCCACCATTTTATCCGTCTTCTCGCGCGGAATACTGGCCGCCAGAGCGGGAATCCGGTTCGTGATCATGGAAACGAAGATACACACGGCAAAGGAAACCGGCACCGAAAAGACGCCGGGAAACGGCGTCGGCCCGTAAGGAGCTTTAGACAGAATCGGGCTCCAGGTGAAGGACGGATGGGCGAACTGCGCATTGAAGAACAGCGCGAAAAACCCTCCGACCAGCATGCCGCAAATGACGCCGTACTTGTTGCAGCCTTTCCACCATATTCCCATAATCAGCGGGGCCGTAAAGACCGAAGCGGAAAGAATGATGGCCCAGATGACGCTGGCCAGTGCGAACGTGGGCGGGTTGATGGTCACGAAAATGATAATCACGCCGGCGATGAAGATCGTCGTAGGCGCCAGTATCTTCTTCTGCTTTTCCGTGAGCTCCTTGAGGCCGCCGATGATGTCGTGGGCGATGCCCGTTCCGATCACCATGAGCGCCCCCGCGACTGTGGACATGCCCGCGGCGACGGCGCCGGCCAGGACCAGGGCCAGGGCCCAGTTGCCGACAAAGGCGTCAGACAGGATGAAGAGCAGCTTGTCGGCCTGAACGGCCTTGAGCGCGAGCCCCTTCGACTGCGTGTAGATGACGCCCGCAAAACCGGCCGTGAAGGTCAGCACGTTGACCAGACCGATCATGAGTATGCCCAGCAGGAAGCCCATGCGGCCTTCTTTGATGTTTTTAGCCGAAGAAATGCGGGACAGGTAATGGGGGACCGACATGGTGCCGAAGGTCATGGAGAACAGCACGCCGATGTACCATTTGGGGCTGGCGTCCCACAGGATCGAGAAGAATGACGGGAAGGCCTTGAGCATATCCGGCGTCATGTTGCCGTATCCCCACATCGGGAGCCACCAGATGCTGGCGCCCAGGGCCTTGGCGATGGCCATGACGGGGAACAAAAGGAAGGCCACGCACATGAAACCCTGAAAGGCCTGGTTCCAGGTCACGCCGTACATGCCGCCGAACGTAACATAGGCGACGACGATGAGCCCGCCGATAAACAGGGCGGGTACGTAGGAAATGCCGAAGAGCAGTTCAAAAACGTGGGCAATGCCCTTCATCTGGCTGACGGTATACATGATCATGATGAAGATCATGAAGACGACCGCAATCAGCCGGGCCGCGTTGCTGTCGAAGCGCGTGGAGATGTATCCGGCTGACGTATAGGTTCCGAGGCGGCGGATGGGGCCGGAAAAAAGGAAGATCATGATGCCGAAGCCGATCATCCAGCCCTGCGACATAATGGCCAGCAGCGACTTGATGTTCCAGATCATGGACGTAAAGCCGATGAACGTGGCGAGGCTCAGGTATGCCGAAACAATGGCAAAGGCATTGACGACCGGTCCGACGGACGCGCCGGCCATGTAATAGTCGCCGCTGCTCTTCGTGGAGCGCTGCGCCATGATGCCCACGATGATAAATAAGACGATGGACCCTAAAACACTGATCAGTCCCGGTATGTACAACCCTTCTCTTTGCATGAAATCCATGGTCACACCTCCTTTTCCGCGTTGGCCTTCTGTTCATCAATCTTTGTCAATTTCATCACAACCACGTAGATAAAAGCGATAACACCGATATAAGCGACGAAGTTTTGATACCAGAAGGGAAACGGGAATCCCCAGACATAGACTTGAAGCAGTTCCGGGAAGGGACGCATCAGCAGGCAACCCATGCCGACTAGCATGCAGATTATCGTAGAGACAGTAACAAGAATCTTTTCTGTTTTATAAATGCGATCATTGGCTTCTGTTGCACTTGACTTTTTTTCTGTCATTATTATACCCCCTTTTTTAAAGTATGATATAAAAAAAACGAAATTTAAAGCGACTGCAATTCACCTCCTCATTTATTTAATTTTGTTGAGATTCAAACAATGAAACTGCGACCCATAGCGGAGATTTGTAGCTAATATAAATAATAAGGTCAATGTTAAATATTATTAATATAATATTACACAATTTGTATATATAAGAATGCTGAAGATTCGTATGAACGGGAATTCAATTATCCCGGATTACGCAATAGAAAAATAATTTATAAAACAACGGTCATTGCGAGTAACGAAGTGACGAAGCAATCTCATACAGAAACTTCATCACTTCCTGCCGGATTTTTACGGGCACACTTTTGATGACCACGTAGAAAGGTCGGAAAAGCCTCAGAATCGTCATTTTAGTGAAGAGACTCTGTCGCAATGTCATTGCGAACGAAGCGACTGAAGCAATCTCATAATCAGCTGAATACATGAGATTACCACGCCGCCTGAGAGGCGGCTCGTAATGACAGAAGTGGATTGCGACACAGTCTCCTACGCGGGAATGACGGAATTATTTCCAGACCATAAATAAAGCGGAACTCAAATGCTTATAATCATTTAACATGTTGTATTTCTGGCTTATTTACTTTTTGCGGCGATGCCGCACCAGGAAGGAAGGGGAATGCGGACACGGATTATATATACAATAAATGAAACATTATATTAATAATATTTAACATTGACCTTATCCCTTATATTAGATACTCATTCTTTAAAAAAACAGCCTTAGCTTAAGCTGTCGATATGGATATTGTTTGAATCTCAACAAAATTCAATAAACGAGGAGGTATTTTGCAATGGCTTTGAATTTCGATTTTTCAGAAGAACAAAGGATGTTGGAAGAAAGCGTTTACAAGTGGGCGATCAACTGGCTCGAACCGCAGATGGAACACATGTATGAAATTGACGAAATGCCGCCGACGCTCTTTAAAGAAACGGCAAACCTCGGCATCAACGGCATCGTCTTTGAAGAAAAGTACGGCGGTGCCGGCATGGGCTACGTAGAGACGCTTCTCGCTTATGAGAATATCGCGCGAGTCAGCAATGCCCTGTCCATGACCGTGGGTGCTAGCCAGACACTTTGTTTCGACAATTTCAGACGCAATGCTTCCGAAGAGCAGAAGGAGTACGTGTTGCCCAAGGCCTGCTCGGGTGAATGGATCGGCTGCCTCGGTATCACGGAGCCTAACGCCGGATCCGATGCCATGAGCATGGCGACAAAGGCGGAGAAGAAAGGCGACAAGTACATCATTAACGGCAGCAAAACATTCATCACCAACGCTCCCGTCGGCCAGTTCATGACCTTCTATGCCAAGACCGATCCCGCCGCGGGCCCCAAGGGTATCTCGGCGTTCTTCTTCGAGTTTGACAAAGTCAAGGGTTGCACCGTAGAGAAGATCAAGAAGTGGGGTATGAGAACCTCTCCCACGGGATTGGTAACCTTTGATGACATGGAACTGCCCGCAGAGAACCTGATCGGCGGCCTGAATAAGGGTGTCGCGATTCTGACGAGCGGGCTATGCACCGAGAGAATTACGCTGTCCGGCTGTACCCTCGGCAGCCAGAGAAGCTGTCTTGAGCTTTGCCTGAAGTATGCCAAAGAGAGAGTTGCGTTCGGCAAACCAATCGCATCCTTCCAGTCTATTCAGGATAAACTGGCCAATATGTACACCGGCTACCTGGCCTCCAAGTGGCTGGCCTACAGCGCCGCCTCCTATTGCGATTCACAGAAGAACAAATCAGGCGGAAAAGGCACGGACCTCGACCGTATGGCCGCTGCATCGCTGCTCTTCTGCGGCGAGATGGGAACAAAGATCGCCCTTGACGCTGTCCAGATCTTCGGTGGTTACGGTTACTGCACCGAATACGCGATCAGCAGGCATTTCCTGGATCAAAAACTGTGGGAAATCGGCGCCGGAACATCCGAGATCAGAAGGATGATTATCGCCAGAGAGCTGCTCCGAGACGATTTCAAGAGCGGCCGGTAATAAATCTGCTTTTCCGGAAGATGTTGTCTGAAAACTGACTACTCCATTTCGAAAGGGAGACAGGGGGCATGGTCTTAACGCCCCCTGTCTCCCTTTTTTCAATTTATCCCAGATTACGCAAAGAAAAATAATTTATAAAAACGGTCTTTGCGATCAACGAAGTGACAGCCTGCCCGGCGAATGAGACTGTGTCATAATTGATGGTCTCGTAAAAATTCCGTCTCACCGGTGAAAACCGGTGTCCAGTGTTCTATAAGTACTAGAAATGTCTGGATCCCGGCGTGCGAGACTGTGTCACAATCCACTTCTGTCATTACGAGCCGCCTCTCAGGCGGTGTGGTAATCTCATGTATTCAGATACTTATGAGATTGCTTCAGTCACTCAGTCTCGTGCGCCGGAATGACAATTCTGAGGCTTCTCCGACTTTTTACGAGGTCGTCATAATTACTTTATTTTCATTGGTACAAGCGAAGCGCGACTTTGAGCCTGCCCCGTGCTTGACACGGGGGAATCCAGTAATATCAATAAGTTCTGGATGCCGACTCGCGTGCCCTTCAGGGTATTCGGCGGCATGACGATGCTGATAGTACTTTCTGCTATTACGAAACAGTCGCGAATCCCTGGGAAGCAATCTCATATAATCAATTACTGAGATTGCCGAGCGGAGCCTGCACTGAGCGTAGCGAATGTGCCCGCAGTGACAATCTCTCTAAACCTTTATGCCCTATAGCGAAATCCGGGTTTATGTAAGGGATGTAAGATAGATTCTCAGGTTATCCTGTTTTTTCAAAGCCAGTTTTTTACGCAACCGGTATCTGTTAATATTGACCGAGCTTTCTGTCACGTTCAAAAGCTCCGCAACCTCTTTCGATGACTTTCCTTCTTTTATCAATTCGGCAACGCGAACTTCTCTATTTGTCAGGCTCAGATATTTCACAGACAATCTATGACTGAAGGGAGACAGGATGTTCCGAAGATTCGACTCCAGAATATTAACGTACGTCTTAAAACGATCATCCATTTTCGTGCGCTTCAATTCCTCAATGTAAGGTATAACGAGCTCATTGATATTGAGAACCAGCGTTTCCTCGAGCTCTTTTCGGTCATCTCCCCTTCGTTTCAGAAGAACGGTAAGCGCAGTATTGAGTTCTTCCAGCTCATTGGATTTTATCTCCAATTCCCGCTCTCTTCTCACCAGGGCCTCCTCCGCCAGTCTGCGCTCCGTGATGTCACGCATGACTTCGATGGCCCCGATGATATTTCCCTTATTGTCGTAAAGAGGACTCGCTTTACCCCAGATATAAGCTTTTATGCCCGGCACCCAGGTCTCGATGACTAATTCGTTCTTCTGCCTGTCAAAGTCCGGATATTCCTTTTCCATCTCCTCATTCGGTTTCAATACAAGATCTACGATGACAGGCCGTCGATCTCCATAAAACGGCAAGGAATGTTCATGATTACCCTTGCCCACCATATCCTTTGCATTGACCCCGGACATCTTTTCCATCGCCCGGTTCCAGGCAATAATCTCGCCCTCGCAGTTGATCACCAGGGTTGCATCGGGAAGAAAATCGATGATATCGGCCAGACGCCTCTCCGATTCACGGAGGGCGTCTTCCGCCAGCCGGCGTTTCGTGATGTCGCGAATGACTTCGATGGCGCCGACTAGATTCCCTTTATCGTCGTAAAGGGGACTCGCTTTAGCCCATGCATAGATACTTAAGCCCGGCGCCCATATCTCAACGACCAGCTCATTCTTCTGTCTGTCAAAGGAAGAATATGTCTTTTCCACCTCTGCATCGGGTTTCAGCACGAGATCAATGATGAAGGGACGTCGTTCTCCATAAAACGGCAGGGCATATTCATAATTACCCTTACCCACCATGTCTTTTGAACTTACCCCGGTCATATTCTCCATTGCCCGGTTCCACGCAATAATCTCGCCCTCGCAGTTAACCACCAGAGTTGCATCGGGAAGAAATTCGATGATGTCGGTCAAACGTCTCTCCGATTCGCGCAGGGCGTCCTCCGCCAGCTTGCGTGCCGTAATGTCGCGCAGGACCGCGACAGCCCCGACAATATGCCCCTTATTATCGTAAAGAGGACTCGCTTTACCCCAAATATAAGCTTTTATGCCCGGCACCCATGACTCGACGACCAATTCGTTCTTCTGCCTTTCAAAGAACAAATATGACTTTTCCACATCCTTGTCGGGTTTAAGTACGAGATCTATGATCAGGGGACGTCGTTTCCCATACAACGGCAGGGCATATTCATAATTACCCTTGCCCACCATATCCGTTGCATTGACTCCGGACATCTTTTCCATCGCCCGGTTCCAGGCAATAACCTCGCCCTCGCAGTTGATCACCAGAGTTGCATCGGGAAGAAATTCGATGATGTCGGATAGACGCCTCTCCGATTCGCGGCGGGCATCCTCTGCAAGATTGCGCTCCGTAATGTCCAGTGAGTTGCCCAGAATTGCCAGCTTCCCATCATACGAGATCGGAGTCACCGTTTCCAGAATCCAGCGTATCTGTCCTTCCCTGGTCACGATCCGAAATTCATAGGGCGCTGTTCTTTCCCCACGGAGCATGGCGCGAGCATTTGCTTTGACAAGGCCTCTGTCTTCCGGATGAATCAGACTGTCTGCTTTTTCCCCGAGCAGATCTTTGATGGTATATCCGGCAAAAGAGAAGGTATTCCAGCTTCCAAACTTAAAGTGGCCATCTTGCGATACATAGGCCCCGGCAAAAGATTTTTCCGCCATGATGTTCAGCAATTCTTCGCGCTGCTGTAACTTTTTCATCTTCTGGTCAAGATCAGTGATCGTTTTTTCCAGGCGGGCTATCTTTCGTTTAAGTTTCTTATTTTCGGATTCTTCAGACATATGGATCTCCAGTCACAAAAAAGTACGTATTTCACTTTGCTGCTTGAATGGGATCTCGTTAGAAAGGGACTACCACTTATTATGCAATAATTTGCTTTTTCCGGGTGCGATTATAGGGAAATTGTAATTTTATGTCAATGAAAACTAATCGGTTTTCTTTCCTCTTAAAGGTTCAATGATTTCAAAAAGAATGAGAGTGACCAGAGTTATCAAAAGCAGGAGAAGCAGCGTGTGGATGAATTCCTTATGTACAAGAAACATGATGATAAAAATTTCCAGCATCAGAATGGCTGTTTCGATTACTTTCCGGCGAACGATGTTATCGATAACGAAAGCAAAAATAATCACCTCAACCCAGCCTTCCATTAAAACGCCGTTTATTATTTCCCAGCTCATAGTGCCTGCCGGCAGG
Source organism: Deltaproteobacteria bacterium HGW-Deltaproteobacteria-12 (assembly GCA_002840565.1). Lineage (GTDB taxonomy): Bacteria > Desulfobacterota > Syntrophia > Syntrophales > Smithellaceae > MVRV01. Next base: position 18,909 of record PHBK01000012.1, read on the forward strand.
AAAGATCTCATCAGCAAAGAAAAACCCAATGTAAAAATTGATTCCGGAATATATGCTAGGCTGACAGCCAGATAGGTGGACATTTTACCTCTCAGCAGCCCGCAAAAAAGACCGGTCATGGCTTTGCCGAAAATTATGGCCAGACCGAAAAAAGGGCCGTAAATTCCCCAGACGGCATAATGGAAATAGGGCTGCAGCGAAGAAATAGCCCCGGCCAGAAACCCATATCCGGGCCCCAGGGCTATGGCAATCATAAATGTTGCGAGGTGGGAAAAATCAAAAGTGACCTGCGGATGCAGGGGTGTGAGCCTGCTCGAAAGATATGCCAGCAAGTTGCCCAGAATACCGGCCAGAATTGTTATCAGCAGCTTTTTTTGGCGTTCAGTTAATCTAATCGGCATGCAAAATCCCCTGGGGTTGAGCTATGAATGCAGTAAGGATGTCAGGACCGTTCTGAAGACTTCCGGTTTAACGCTGATTTCACCGGTAAAAGGGCAATCCAGGGCGATAATCGTGAAGAGCGTGAGGGCGATCATGGCCGCCAGCATGGAAGTCATGATTATCTGGGGGACAAAGTTTTCCGAGCCAAAAAATAGTGTAAAAGAAATGGTCAGCAAACCGCCGATAATCAAAACAAAATAGAGCAGGGGATGAATTGTTGAGGTGGCCTGGGAAATCCTTATTCTCCTCATTTCACAGGCATCATTGAGTTTTTTTATGACTTCGGTAAAAAATATTTTCTGCGTTTCATTGCCGGGTTGATAGCCGCTGAGCAGTCTCCAGATGTTCTCCTGTGCCGCCTGCGTTTTGGGGCTTCTTTCACCTTTCATCATCAGAGGCCATTCATCGGCAATGATGGAATTAACATAATCGGCCAGACTATTTTTCAGCTCGCTGCGCAGTGCACCCGGCAAGGGGGCAGAATCACGATAAACGGAGGCAAGATAATTGGCTTCTCTGGTGGTATTCTTTTGCGCTTCGTCAAAATCCTGCCAATTGATCACCACCAGAAAGGCAATCAATACGGCATAAATAACGCCGAGAGTGGCAAAAATGAAACCCGCAACATCGTTATGCAGCTTTAATTTCTGCGGACGGTGAAATTTCCGGATAAGCATTAAACCGGCTATGGAGAAAAGCACATAAGAGGCAACAATTAGAATACCGAGAAGAACCGTCGGGATTTTCAAAAGTATGTACATGATGAAAGGCATTACCAACTCCTTTTGCAGCTGAAATAGGTGCGGATCAAGATCACGGTTTATCGAATGCAGACGCTTAAAACTTCCATCAGATCGGTTTCTCCGGCGATAACTTTAAGAACGCCGCATTGCAGCAATGTCTCCATCCCTTCATTCATGGCAATTTTACGCAGAGCGGCGATGGATTTGCGGCTGGTAATCATGTGCTTGATGCTGTCGGAGGCGATCAGCAATTCAAATATTCCCATTCTGCCCCGATATCCCATGTGGTTGCAGTCTGCACAGCCTTTTGCCCGATAAAGCTTAAAATCGCCAGTATAGGCGATATTAAGCGCGGCGAACGCTTTCTCGCCGTAATGATGGGCGAGTTCGGCGTATTCCTGTGGTGACGGATGATAAGCTTCTTTGCATTTGCCGCACAGGCGGCGCACGAGTCTCTGGGCTAGGACGCAAAGCAGGGAATCAGCGAAAGCAAAGGGATCGATACCCATATCCAGCAGGCGCACAATGGTTTCCGGAGCATTATTAGTGTGGAGAGTGCTTATCACGAGATGGCCTGTTGTTGACGCTTCGATGCCCATTTTCGCCGTTTCGTAATCCCGCATTTCCCCAACCATTATTACGTCGGGGTCGGCGCGCAGAAGAGATCTCATCGCCGCCGCGAAATCCAGCCCGATTTTATGATGTATTTGCAGCTGCCGGATTCCCTGCTGTGTAATTTCTACAGGATCTTCCGCCGTCCAGATTTTAACGTTGGGTTTGTTGATTAGCGCAATGGCCGCATGGGCGGTTGTTGTTTTTCCCGAACCGGTAGGACCGACCAGAAGAATCAGGCCATAGGGTTTTGTGAGTTGAGCCTGGAAAAGGTTGCGCGTGTTTTGAGGCATACGGAGTTCGTCAATGGTCATTGTTTCCCCTCGAGTGAGAAGGCGCAAGACAACATCCTCCACGTAACCGTGTGTCGGTAATGTGGCCACCCGTAATTCTATCTCCGCCGCACCGGGCACTTTGTATTTGATTTTTCCATCCTGCGGGAGACGCTTTTCCGTGATGTCCAGATTGGCCATGATTTTGATCCGCGAAACTATTGCCGCCCTGTATTCATAGGGATATGTTTTATAGGGAATGCATTCGCCGTCAATCCGGAAGCGGATATTGACGAGTTTGTCTTTCGTATCAGGTTCCAGGTGGATATCGGAAGCACACTTGTCATACGCTTCGTTGATGGCGTCATTGACCAGTTTAACAATGCTGACATCCGCCTCTGAAAAACCATTCAACCCGTCTCTTTTAACTTCCATATTGGCGCCGGCCGGAGCTATCTCTTCTTCCGGATCGCCGACATCATAAAAATATTCAATAAATTTTAATATATCCTGGTTGGAGGCGCGAATATATTCAACTGCTTTGGTCTTCAGAATGTTTTCGATCATATCGCGCTTGAGAATATTTTCGGGATTATCGACAATTACGACAATCTTTTCTGCACTGAGTTTCAGCGGAACCCAAAGTTCGCGCCGGAGGTATTCATAGCGCAGATTCTTCAGAAGATCTTCGGGGATCGGATAGTCCCTGTTGAAAGCTATGGAATTGACCGCGGTTGGAGCTGCTGCTTTTACCTCGGTTCCATTTTGGGGATGAATATTTTTCGGACTGATTTTTTCGGCAGGGTGTGCGCTTTTATTGCTCATGGCAGAAATTCCAATAAATTATCGATGGTTTTTGGATTTGGAGTATAAGAGAATAGACCGTGAAGGTCAATCCGAAAAAATTAATCTTAAGACTTTTTATGAGTTCATCAGAATTGTCTTTATTCATTTTTGCATGCTTGTCGAAGAGGTCTTTCTTCTGTTATCCACTTGACAAGCGTAACCAGTTAGGTTACAGTAGAGTATATGATAAAATCTTTTATCCATAAAGGCTTGGAAGATTTATTCTACGATGGAACCCATAAAGGCATCCAAGCCAAGCATGCTTCCAAATTATTGGCAATGCTGGATAGGCTTAACGCGGCAAATGAAATAAAGGATATGAACTACCCCGGCTCCGGTCTTCATCCACTACTTCCCAAAGCAAAGGGGCGTTGGGCGATAAAGGTCTCCGGTAATTGGCGATTGACGTTTGAATTTAAGGATGGGGACGCACTAAACGTGGATATTGAGGACTATCATTGAAAGGATTAGTTATGAGAACACAAAAAAGACCGCCAACTCATCCGGGATCAATTCTTAAGCTTCATTACTTGGAGCCGTCAGGAATTAGCGTAACAGATCTGGCGAAGGAGTTGAGATTGTCAAGAAAAACAGTGTCCAAAATACTGAATGAGCGCGGCGCTGTGACGACGGATATTTCCTTACGGTTGTCCAGGGCGTTTGATACTACCCCTGAATTATGGTTGAACCTTCAGCGAAATTACGATCTCTGGCATACGGCTAATGAAACGACTGATTGGAAGACAATAAGGCCTATACTGAAAATCGCACATGTAAGCTTGTAGAAGATGTTTGTAGCTACTTTAAAATCCAACACACCGGCCAAGTCAAAAAAAATTTTCCATCAGAAATCATGGATGTTATTTCCTCAATAATTTATGGTATGTAAGTTATTGTTTTCGTTTCAATATCCCCATTGATTCCACCATCGGCATCTCTTCAAATAATCGGGAGGCCAGAGCAATCTGATAAACATTATATGGTGCCTGACCTCCTTTGGCCGGATCGGAAAAGATGTCATGGAAGACAAGAACGCCGCCGCTCATCAGATGCTTTGACCAAACCTGATAATCGGTGAGAACGGAATCATAGGCGTGACTGCCGTCAATAAAGACAAAGCTCAATGGTGTTTGCCAGCTGCGGCCTACTATTTCCGAGCGGCCGATGATCGGAATCACTGTATCTTCCAGGTTGAAATCAATTATGGTTTTGCGGAAAAGTCTTAAAGTGTCGACTTTTCCCGTCTCTCTATCCAGTAAATCCGGGTCAAAATAAGCCTCGCCGGGTTGCTGTTCTTCCGAACCGCGATGATGGTCAATGGAAAACAAAACAGATCCATTTGTTTTACAGGCACTGCCGATATAGACGGCTGATTTCCCGCAATAGCTGCCGATTTCCAGACAGGGGCCTTTTTTACTGGCGGACAGCGCCATTTGATAGAGGTGATCTGCTTCGCGTTCATCTAAAAAACCTTTGATTTCAGCAATTTTTGAATTGTTGATCTGCAAACTGGCTCTCCTCCGGAAAATTCTGGTTCTTAATAAACTTCATATATCCAAAAAGCAAGCCGGGATTTTATCAATTGACCGAAATAAATATATTTATTTTCTTGATAATTACTATATGTAGTGGTATTGTGCTCTTCAACCCCAATATATAGCGTCAGCGGTGGGGGTGTTAATTCCTTTTTTTATCTATTTTCATGGGGGCAAGATGAATACTAAAATCAAAAAGAGAGACGGCCGTTTGGTCAAATTCAACGTGGAGAAAATCACCAATGCGATCGCCAAGGCCGGCGCCGCGACCAGTGAATTTGATCTTTCGGAAGCTCGAAAACTGACTATCAGGGTTTTAAATCTTGCCGAAAAATTATTTGACAGCCGGGTTCTCAACGTTGAAGAAATTCAGGACATCGTGGAAGAAGTTCTTTTACAGTCTCCATATCGTAAAACTGCTAAATCGTATATTATTTACCGTGATCAGCATGCCCGTTTGCGTGATATCACCAACAAAATGGAAGTAGATCTGGTTGATCAGTATCTGAAAAAGGCAGATTGGAAAATAAACGAAAACAGCAACATGGATTATTCGCTCCAGGGATTGAACAATTATATTTCCTCGGAGGTCAGCAAGGTCTACTGGCTCAATGAAATTTATACTCCGGAAATCAAAAAAGCGCATAATGACGGAGATTTTCATATTCATGATTTAAGCCTGCTTTCGGTGTATTGCGTCGGTTGGGATTTATACGACCTGCTTTTGCAGGGCTTCCGCGGCGTCTCCGGCAAGGTGGAAAGCAAAGCTGCCAAACATTTGCGCAGCGCTTTAGGCCAGGTGGTGAACTTCTTTTACACCTTGCAGGGAGAAGCAGCTGGAGCGCAGGCATTTTCTAATTTTGACACACTTCTGGCTCCTTTCATACGCTATGACAAATTGAAATTTGAGGAAGTTAAGCAAGCCCTGCAGGAATTTATTTTTAATATTAACGTGCCGACTCGCGTCGGTTTCCAGACGCCCTTTACCAATGTCACATTGGATGTTACCGTTCCCAAATATTACGCGGACCAGAGCGTTATTATCGGCGGTAAGCCGCAAAAAGAGACTTACAAAGATTTTCAGGAAGAGATGAATGTTTTTAACAAAGCTTTCCTGCAGGTTATGGCGGAAGGCGATGCGAAGGGAAGGGTATTCACATTCCCGATTCCTACCTACAACATTACTAAAGATTTCGATTGGGATGATCCCAATATGCAGGATTTGTGGGAAATGACGGCGAAGTACGGAGTTCCCTATTTCTCCAACTTCATCAATTCGGATATGAATCCGGAAGATGCCCGGAGCATGTGCTGCCGCCTGCGCATTGACAATCGCGAACTGGAAATGAGGGGAGGAGGGCTGTTTGGCTCCAATCCGCTGACCGGCTCCATCGGCGTTATCACCATGAACATGCCGCGTATCGCTTATCTTTCCAGGTCCAAGAAAGATTTTCTGCAACGGCTGGAAAAACTGATGGAAGTGGCGAAAGAGAGTCTGGAAACAAAAAGAAAGGTTCTGGAAAAATTCACGGATGGCAATCTTTATCCCTATACCAGATATTATTTGCGCAATGTGAAACAGCGATTCAACGAATACTGGAAGAATCATTTCTCCACCATCGGACTTGTCGGGATGAATGAAGCCTGCTTGAATCTTTTGGGCACCAACATCGCATCTGCTGAGGGCCAGGCCTTTACGAAGCAGGTTCTTGATTTCATGAGAAAAAAGCTGATCAGCTTTCAGAAGGAAACCGGGAATAATTATAATCTGGAATCGACGCCGGCGGAAGGAACTTCTTACCGCCTGGCGAAGATTGATAAAGAAAAATATAATGATATTATTTGCGCCGGCGACGGCAAATCAAAACACGCCGAGCCTTATTATACAAATTCCACTCAACTGCCGGTAAACTACACCGATGATGTCTTTGAGGCGCTGGATTTACAGGATGAAATTCAGGTCAAATATACCGGAGGCACGGTGTTTCATACCTTTGCGGGCGAGAGAATTGATGATCCTCAATCGGTGAAGAGGTTAGTAAAAAAAATGTGCTACAATTATCATTTGCCTTATATAACCTTCACTCCCACCTTCAGCGTCTGCCCTTCACACGGCTACATCAAAGGCGAACAGGAAAAATGCCCGAGCTGCGACGATTATTGCGAGGTTTATTCCCGGGTGGTTGGCTATTTACGGCCGGTGAAACAATGGAACAAAGGCAAGCAGGAAGAGTTTAGCTCACGGCAGGTATTCAGTTTTCAATAAGTAAATAGTTAAAGATCGTCAGAAAATATTCTCCAATGTATTTGTCCGTCTAAAATTTAAAGGAAAAAGCAAAATGAAAATTGGCGGTTTGCAAAAGGTATCATTGATTGATTATCCGGGATTAATTTGTGCCACTGTCTTTTTACAGGGCTGCAATTTTAAATGCTCATATTGCCATAATCCGGAATTGGTGGAGCCAAGGTTGTTTCAGCCCTGCATTAAAGAAAATGAAGTTCTGGCTTTTCTTCATACGCGAAAAGGCAAGCTCGATTCCGTGACGATTACCGGCGGCGAGCCTACTATCCAGGATGATTTAGCGCTCTTTATTAAACAAATTAAAAAAATGGGATTTGCCGTCAAACTGGACACCAACGGATCACAGCCGCAGGTTATCAAGGCGCTTCTTGAGGAAAAGCTGATTGATTTTATTGCCATGGATATAAAAGGACCGCTGGAGAAATATGCCGGCATTGCGGGAGTGCCGGTTGCCGGTGAAAAAATAAAGGAAAGTGTAAACAGTATTCTGAAAGCCAGGATTCCTCACGAATTCCGTACGACAATTGTTCAATCACAGCTTGCTCCGAACGATATTTTCAAAATTTCCGCATTGATTACCGGCGCCGAAAAATATGCCTTACAAAGATTTGTTCCGGTAAAAACTCTTAACAAAAAATTCCGTGAGGAAAAAAACTATCCGGATGTTGAATTAGATAAAATGAAAAAACGCCTTGAAAAAGAAATGACCTCTGTTATAGTCAGATAAAATCCACCATAAAGGCGCGTTATGACCAGCAACGAAAACAATAATATCGGCAACGGCTCCTATAATGATCAGATCAACAGTTTATTGAGCAGATTGGTTGCCGACGTTCGGCAGTTTACGGAAAGCCAGCTTGGCCAGATCAAAAGACTGGCGCAGATCGGTACAGCGCTGTCGGCGGAGAAAAACCTGGATCGGCTTCTCGAAATGATTGTGGATGAGGCTCGCAAATTTACGAATGCGGATGCCGGGACACTTTATATAATGTCGGACGATGAAACGGAGCTCGAATTTGCCATTGTTCAGAATAATTCACAGGGTGTGCGCATGGGCGGCACCGGAGGGAAAATTACCTGGCCGCCTGTTAGCTTGAGAAATGCTGACGGCAGTTCCAATCATGCCAATGTCTCTGCTCATGTGGCTATATCCGGGAATGTCGTAAATATTGAAGACGTTTATAATGCACAGGGTTTTAATTTCGAAGGGACAAAGAAATTTGATCAAGGCACAGGCTATCGATCTAAATCAATGATGGTCGTGCCCTTGCGTAATCATGAAAACGACATTATTGGCGTCCTGCAGCTCTTGAATGCGCAGGATCCGGCGAATAAGAAGGTCATAAAATTCTCTCCCGAAGCCCAGGAAATGACTTTATCAATGGCGTCGCAGGCGGCTATAGCCCTTTCCAATAACCGGCTGATTCAGGACCTGCAGGATTTGTTGGAGTCTTTTATTAAAACAATTGCCACGGCAATAGATGAAAAATCCCCCTATACCGGAGGCCATGTTCGCCGCGTCGCTGAATTATCCATGACAATTGCCGCCAAAATCAATGAGGCGCAGGAAGGGAAATTCGCCGCTATTAAATTATCAGATGATCAAATGCGGGAGTTGCGTCTGGCTGCCTGGTTGCATGATGTAGGGAAAATTACAACTCCTGAGCATGTTGTGGATAAAGCAACTAAACTGGAAACGGTTTATGACCGGCTCAATGAAATCCGAACGCGCTTTGCGTTGCTCAAAAGAGAATATAATCTGAAATTGAACGAAATATCTTCAGAAAACAGGAAGAATCAGGAAGAGGAATATTCGCGGGAGATAACGGAAATATTTGATCAGCTGGAAGAGGAATATAAATTTGTTGCCGCATTAAACAGTGGCAATGAATTTACCAGTGACAAGATGGTTGCAAGAATTAGAGAGATCGGAAAAAGACAATTGACGGTGGGCGGAGAAGTCATGCCGCTTCTTTCCGAAGATGAAATATATAATTTAAGTATAAATCGCGGAACGCTCAATGATGAGGAAAGAAATATTATTAATAACCATGCAATGGTAACTTATAAAATGCTTTCCCAGCTTCCCTTTCCGAAAAAGCTGCGCAGCGTTTCCATCTATGCCGCAGCCCATCATGAAAAAATCGACGGCACCGGCTATCCCATGGGGCTCAAAGGTGATGAAATAAAACTGCAATCGCGGATCATTGCCATTGCCGATATTTTTGAAGCTCTTACCGCTAAAGACAGGCCTTATAAGAAAGGCAAAACTTTAGGCGAGGCATTAAAAATAATGGGTTTTATGGTTAAAGATCAACATATCGATGCTGATTTATTTGACCTGTTCATGAAAGAAAAAATATACAGCGAATATGCTGCCCGCGAGTTGGCCCCTCAACAGATCGACGTCTGATGCAAGCGCCAGTCAAAAGAATGAATTAGATTCCATACTCACCTGTTTTTGGTATTTTCAATAATCACATCTTCATGGAACGGCGCGTCCAGAGCTTTCCGTCGGCAGGCTATCATTAGTTACTATTCAATATTATTCAGGTATTAAAAAATTTATAAAAAGAGTTGACAAATGTTTCCTGATATGAAATTATTGTTTCCTGTTAAAGTAATTATCTGCTTTGGCAAAACGATCTTAATGCTGATAAGGATATCAATATGCTGAGAGATATAACCAAGTACACATCCAAAACGGACCAAAAGCCGGCTATTGTGGAAGCAGAGATCGGAAAGAGGATCAAAGCCATTCGTGTTGAGAAGCGATTTACGCTGGAGAATATCGCCGCACAAACAGGTTTTACGAAAGGTTATTTATCCAAAGTGGAGAAATCGGTAAAGTCCCCTCCCGTTTCTACTCTCAGCACCATAGCCCGTGCCCTCAACGTCAGCATCTCTTTACTCCTCGGAGAAGAAAACCAGTCCACCCCGCTTTGCCTCGTAAAAATAGGGGAAAGACCGCTCATCGCCAGAGACGGGACCGCCTTCGGATATTCTTATGAAGCCATAGCATATAAATTCAAGAACAGGATGATGGAACCGTTTATTTTAACCCTGCCGCTTAATCCCAAGAAAAGAACAATGTATAAGCACGAAGGTCAGGAGATCCTCTTTGTCTTGGAAGGCAAGATGAAATTTTTTCATGGCAATGAAGAATTGATAGTAGATGAAGGAGACTGTATTTATTTTGATTCCATGATACCCCATTTTGGAGAGTCCGTGGGTAATAAAAAGGTTAAATGTCTCATGGTCTTCTGCAGTCTCGGCAGTAAATAGCGTTGTTATCGTGAAATATTTTAATTCCGTGACCCAAAACCAGTTTCGCGGATCACGGCAAAAGTTGTCTTAGAAAGGAAAAGACATGAATGATTTTGCGGTCTTTTTTCTCCACGGCCTGGCCTACGCGGGGCTTCTTTTTCTCGTTTCGGCAGGTCTTACCCTCGTATTCGGGATGATGAACGTCCTGAACTTTGCTCATGCGGCCATGTACATGCTGGGTGCATATTTTTCCTATTCCATAATGATGCATTTTACCGGCCAGTTTTGGTTGTCATTGATGCTCTGTCCGTTGATTCTGTTTGTAATCGGTGCTTTGATTGAACGGTTTTTACTGCGGCGCGTTCATAAATTTGGCCACGTGCAGGAACTTTTACTGACTTTTGGTCTGGCCTACATAATCACGGAAATTGTAAAGTGGTACTGGGGAAATTACCCATTGGCCGTCAATATCGGCGGGATGCTGGGCAGTACCATTCAGATAATAGGCATCACCTATCCTGTTTACCGTATCTTCATTTTTCTTTGCGCGGTGTTCGTGGGTACGCTCATGGCTCTCATCCTTTATAAGACCCGCCTGGGCATTATCCTCCGAGCGGCCGTTAATGACTCGGAAATGGCCAATACACTGGGGGTGAATGTGCCGCTGGTTTTCATGGGTGTTTTTGCTTTCGGCGCAGCCCTTTCCGGATTTGCCGGCGTAATAGCGGGCCCGCTTCTTTCCACCTTTCCGGGAATGGCCCATGAAATTCTGATTGATGCCTTTGTTGTGATCGTCGTGGGCGGTTTCGGGAGTTTGGGCGGTGCTGTGGTGGCCGCGCTGCTCATTGGACAACTACAGTCCTTCGGTGTTCTGCTTTTTCCCAAGTTATCGGTAGCTCTCGTTTATCTTCTCATGGCTGCAGTCCTGATCATTAAACCATCTGGGCTGTTTGGTGAGGAATCCTAATGAAACATAAAAGCATTCCATTCATCATTGTCGGTGTCTTAGTCGTGGCAGGAGCCTTTATGCCCGCCATTCTGAAACAGTATCATCTGAACATGCTGACGGAGATCATTATTTTTGCGCTCTTTGCCGTAAGCTACAATCTATTACTTGGTTATGCCGGGCTTCTATCTTTCGGTCATGCCATGTTCTTTGGCCTCGGAGCCTTCATGACGGCTGTATCGATCATTCATATTCCGGGATTGGCACTCTGGAACGCAGTATTGATAGGCATAATGACCAACATTGTTGCCGGATTTGTGATCGGCGGTCTGCTACTGCGGCATAAAGGGTCCTATTTTGCACTGCTGACCCTGGCCTTTAACGCCCTTTTCTATGCCGTTGCGACAAAATGGCATTCCGTTACCGGCGGTGACGACGGCCTAAGCATTACCCGACCGGACATCAACCTGGGATTTATATCCTTTCCCATGTCCAGCCTGGCTAACTTTTACTATCTGACCCTGATTGTTATCGGTGCGGCAATTGCCTTCTGCTGGTATTTTACCCATACGGCTATGGGTAAGACTGTTCTGCTGATGCGGGAAAACGAGGAACGGATGAAATTCCTTGGTTACAATACCAATATCAGCCGGCTGATTCTCTTTACTTTTACCGGCACAGTCGCCGGACTGGCCGGCGTTTTCTACACGCTCCATTTCCAGTTTGTCTCCATTTCAGCAATCAGTGTCGATATGACGACAGCTGTTTTGCTTATGACCTTTGTCGGAGGGACGAAGACTTTCTGGGGACCCATTCTGGGGGCATTTGTATATATTATTCTTCAGAACTATCTGAGCGATATTACGGATCGATGGCCGCTGGTGATGGGATTCATTTTTGTCTTCATGGTCCTGTTTGTTCCCGGCGGGCTGTCCGAGGTCATTATGAACTTAAAGCAGCGATTCTTTGGAAAGAAGGAGAATAACGGCGGCAAATCAGCAGCGAAAGAGGTAGTAACATCATGAGCGATTATCTTCATGTCCAGAATATTTACAAAGATTTTTCGGGATTGAAAGTCCTGACCGGTGTTGAGTTCAAAGTCAAAGAGAAGGAACGCCATGCAGTCATCGGACCCAACGGAGCCGGGAAAACAACTTTATTCAACATTATCAGCGGCAAGTTCAAACCATCCTCCGGGGCTATTCTTTTCAAGGGAGAGGACATCTCCGGAAAGCCTCCCCATCTTCTGAGCCGCCGCGGTCTTTCGCGTTCATTCCAGATTACCAATGTCTTCCAGGAATTGAGTGTCTTCGACAATATTCTTTCCGGTGCGCGTTCCCGTTACGGGCTGCGATATCATTTCTTGAAAAGACCGCGCCACGATCGTAATATCTGCGAGAAAGTGGAGGCCATAATTGAAGAGGTCGGACTTGCAGATGTCAAGGATCAGCCGGCAAGTTCCCTGTCTTACGGCCAGCAGAGGGCTCTGGAAATCGGCATTACCCTTTCCACTGAGCCGGAACTGCTTCTCCTCGATGAGCCTACCGCCGGCATGACGCGCGAGGAAACCGACCATGCCATCAGGATGATCGAAAAGGTGGTCGTCGATCGCACATTGATTGTTATCGAGCATGATATGGAAGTGGTATTTTCCCTGGCCAATACTATCTCCGTTCTCCATTACGGAACGATACTTGTTTCCGGAACACCGGATGAAATCAGGAACGACCAGCGGGTAAAAGATGCTTATTTGGGAGAAGGATAAACATGTTTGAGGTTAGAGACATCCACAGTTATTACGGCAAAAGCCACATTCTGCAAGGCGTTTCCATGAATTTGAAGGGTGGAGAACTGGTCTGCCTTCTGGGGAGAAACGGAGTCGGGAAATCAACGACATTGAAGAGCATCATGGGTGTTGTAAAACCCAAGCAGGGAAGCATTCGCCTTGATAATAAGGAATTAATCGGCAAAGAGCCATACGAGATTGCCCGCCTTGGTATCGGCTATGTTCCTGAGGACAGGCGTATTTTCCGCAGTCTCACAGTTCATGAAAATCTCCTGATGGGAATCAAAAACCAGAAAAACAGCGATGTTAAAGACGGTGGCTGGACCGTAGATCGTGTGTACGATCTTTTTCCGCGGCTAAAGGAGAGAAGAGGTAACAAGGGCAACCACCTTTCCGGCGGCGAACAACAAATGCTGACTGTCGTGAGAACGCTCATGGGAAACCCACGTTTAATACTTGTCGATGAACCGACCGAAGGGCTGGCCCCTTTGATCGTAAAGGATGTACTGGAGATGCTGGCAACAGTTCGGAAATCCGGTGTCACGGTCCTCATGGTGGAGCAGAACTTTAAGGCGGCAATCAAATTGGCTGACCGCTTCTACATCATGAGCAAGGGACAAATGGTTTTCGAAGGAAATAAGGAGACACTTCTTGCCGCAGAGGATGTGAGAAAAAATTATCTGGAAGTGTAAAAGATAAACAATCCAATAAGTCAAATAAATGGGAGGTATTTATGAGGAAGAAGATTGTTGGCGGTTTGTGTTTTTTATTTATGGCCTTGATGCTGTCGCTGCCGATGTACGCAACAGCAGCCGAGGATACTATTAAGATCGCTGCTATGGAGCCACTTTCAGGAACCTTTAAGGATATCGGCGAACGTTATCTGGATGGTGTTGTATATGCTGCAAAAGTTATTAATGAGAGCGGCGGATTGCTGGGCAAGAAGGTGGAAGTTATTCCGGTGGACACTGAATTGAAGCCGGATGTTGCTACTCGTAAAGCTCAAAACCTTATTTTGAAAGACGGTGTGAAGTTTTTTACCGGCGGTACGGGAAGTTCGGTTGGTGCTGCCATGCAGCAGCTTGCGGAAAAACAGAACGTAATCATGGTCACATACGGAATGGCCGCCGCCAGTATGACGGGTGAAAAATGCAACAAAAATTTCTTCCGGGCCTGCGCCAACACAGACCAGCAATCTTTTGCCTTGGCGCAGTTGATTGGGAAAAAAGGCTATAAAAGAATCGCCATAATTGCCCAGGATTACTCGTTTGGTAAAGAAGCTTTATCGGCATTTAAAAAGAAGCTGGCCCAGGTAAATCCTTCTGCAGTAATTGTGGCTGAGCTTTATCATCCAGCCGGGACGAAAGATTACGCTCCTTATGTCAGCCAGCTTATTGCTGCCAAACCGGATGTTATATTCACGCCCAACTGGGGCAACGATCTTTCTCTGCTCCTCAAACAGGGGCGTCCCATGGGAATGAAGCAGAAAATATTTTCTTACTATATTAATGATGAAGTGACGATTGAGGCGCTGGGTGACGACAAACTTATGATTGGCAACATGGGTGCCGAAGTTTACACTCTTTCCATTCCCACGAAAAAAAATCAGGAATTTATTGCCAAATTCTACAAGGACAAGGGATATTATCCGACATGGCTGCGCGGAAAAGCTTACATATCCACGATGTTTTGGGCTGAGGCAGTCAAAAAAGCAGGAACAACAGACGTGAATGCAGTAATCAAAGCATGGGAAGGTCTAACCTATGACGGTCCTGCCGGTGTTTGGACAATGCGGGCATGCGATCATCAGGCACAAATGCCCCTTTGGTATACTGAAATTGCACCAAAGACCAAATATTTCAAACACGCTTTCGAAGTGCCGGCAGGCAAGGCTGAAGCAAAGGATGTGGAAGTTCCCTGTGCGGAAACAGGCTGTAAGATGAAGTAACAGGCATTGAAGATCAACCGCAAGATGCATCCCGAATTATCGATATTCGGGATGCATCATCCATAACTATTCTATAAAAGCAGGTGTTTGCCGGATTATTTTATTAAAATAATTCGCAGCAGAGGTTTCTATGGTCAAAAATGAAAATATAGCGATAATCGGGTCGGGGCTAATGGGCTATGGCATTGCTATCGTATTTTCCAGAGCCGGGCACCGCGTTAACTTAGTGGATGTGGATGAAGCCAATCTTCAGAATGCGATCAAGAAAATAAAAGAGAATCTTCAGACCATTGCGGCAAGTGGAATAAAATTAGAAGATTCAGTTGATGAAATCCTTTCCAGAGTAAAAACATGTACAGACATGGAATCTGCCTGTGAAAAGAGTGACTTTGTTTTTGAATGTGTATTTGAAGACATAAAACTAAAACAAAGCCTTTTCCAGAAGCTTGATGCCATTTGCGATTCGGATACTATATTATGCAGCAACACTTCCGTTATATCCATTACTGAGATAGCGTCCACTGCGAAGAAAAAAGAAAGGATACTGGGTACGCACTGGTGGAATCCACCATACCTTATTCCTCTTGTTGAGGTGATTAGAACCAAAGATACATCTGACGCCTGCATGAAGAAATGCTATGATCTGTTAACCAGAGTGGGTAAGAAACCTGTATTCGTGCATAGGGATGTCCCGGGTTTCGTGGGGAACAGGATGCAGCACGCGCTCTGGCGGGAAGCCTTTGCCATAATCGATGAAGGGATTTGCGATGCCGAAACGGTGGATATCTGCGTTAAAAGCGGCTTTGGCATGCGATTGCCGGTTCTTGGACCTGTGGAAAACGCCGACATGGTAGGGCTGGACTTAACACTTTCCGTTCATAATTATCTCTTAAAATACCTTAGTACGAGCCCCGCTCCGTCAGACATATTGAAGCAGAATGTTTCCCTCAATAAACTTGGTTTCAAAACCGGCGAAGGATTCCAAAAATGGGATCAAGATAAGATAGAAAAATCAAGAAAAAATCTTGCCGGTTATTTGTTAAAAGCGCTGGCAGAAAAGGATTGATTCAATCCAAGCAGTCCTCCGCTCCCTATGTCAGAGAAGATCCAGGGACATTTCAACAAAGCTTAATCAGGAGTATATTTATGGAAAAATGTATTATTACCGTTGCTGTGACCGGGGCCTGGCCTAAAAAAATTAATACGCCGTATGTCCCGACAAAACCGGCAGAAATCGCCGACGAGGTTTACGCCTGCTGGAAAGCGGGAGCCGCCATAGCGCACATTCATGTAAGGGAGGGAGATGAATCTCCTTCCATGAAGTATGAAACTTTTAAAGAAACAGTTGATTTGATCAGGGCAAAGAAGGACTGCGATATTATTTTGAACCTGACAACTTCAGGCTCCGTCAATCCGAATCTCACTTTGGAAGACAGATCCAGGCAGCTCGTAAATCTTAAACCGGAAATGTGTTCTTTTGATGCGGGATCAATGAACTGGATGAATACGACGGTCTTTCTCAATCCGCCCGCTTTTCTTGAAGGCTTGGCAAAACTTACACTTGAAAATAATATCAAACCGGAGCTGGAAATATTCGATACGGGGATGCTTTATAATTCGCTCTATTATTTCCAGAAGGGATTAATTAAAGCTCCGATGCATTTTCAACTGTGTCTCGGCGCTCCCGGCGGCATGACCGCAACCATAGAAAATTTTTTACATTTGAAAAGCCAGTTACCTGCAGGATCGACCTTTTCAGCATTTGGCATGGCTGCGCAATGGCTTACTATTATGTACATGACTGTCATTACGGGAGGCCATATAAGGGTTGGTATGGAAGATAATATTTACCTCTCCAAGGGTTTGCTTGCGAAATCAAATGTTGAGTTTGTCGAAAAAGCAAAAACGGTCGCACATGCTTATGGCAGAGAGATCGCTACTCCGGCTGAGGCGAGAAAGATTTTGAGTTTGAGAAGCAAGTAAGGATGTTTCCGAAGTTATTGGTTGCGTTCTTTCTTAAATCAGCGCGAGGCTGTCCGCGACCGCGAGGCCCCTGCGCGTGGGCAGCAGGAATCCCCGCTCTAACTTCACCAGTCCGTTCTCCCGCAGCTTTTCAAGTATCGTTTTTTTTTCGGCAAGTAAATCCATATCATAATTGCGCTTAAAAAGCCGGAGGTTGATTCCCGCGGAAGTGCGCAGGCCCATAAACAAGGCTTCCAACTGCAGTTGTTCCAAAGTAAGTTCTTCTGAATATTCCACAGGCCTGCGGCCTTCGCCAATTTCTTTTAAATACGCTCTGACTGAAGACTTGTTCCACCAGCGCTTGGAATCAAGAAAAGAATGGGCTCCCGGACCAAGACCGAGATAAGGGGAATGGCGCCAGTATTTTCCGTTATGCTGTGATTGAAAAAATTTGCCGCGGGCGAAGTTGGAAACTTCATAATGGATGTATCCGGCTGCTTCCAGCAGACCGGAAGTGGTCATAAAAAAATTTGCTTGGGTGTTTTCGTCAGGAAGAGAAAAACCGTTTTGTCCATATGTCCTGTAAAGAGGAGTTTTGTGATCAAGGGAAAGCTGATAACAGGAGATATGCTCCGGTGCAAAAGACACCGCTTTTTGCAAAGTATTCTTCCAGGATTTGATATTCGTGCCCTGAATTCCATAAATCAAATCTATTCCCAGATTATCAAAGCCGGCCCGGCGGGATTTCTCGATGGCAGAAATTGCCTCCAGAGAGGAATGTCTGCGTCCCAGAAATTTCAGCAGTTTGTTATCGAAGGATTGAATGCCGATGTTCAAACGATTAATACCCAGTTTTCGCAGCCCTCTCAGATAGGCCGGCGAAATGTCTCCGGGGTTGGCTTCTATCGTAATTTCCGCTTTCGCCGCGATGCGATAATTATTATGGATTGCCGAGAGAATACCTGCCAGTTGGTCGTAAGACAGCAGGGAAGGGGTGCCGCCGCCCAGGTAGATCGTGTCCAATGAATGGAAATGTTTGCTGTAAAATTCGATTTCTTTCTGCAGCGCCAGCAGATAATCCGGAATAAGGTTGGTGGATTTTATTGAGTAGAAGCTGCAATAAAAGCATTTGCTCAAACAAAAAGGAACATGAATGTAAAGACCGGCTGGAATGACCATCATTTTGTTGCCACTTAATAGGTTTAGGCTGAAGGCCGAAGACCGAAGACTAAGGTCTGTTTTGTGCCTTCGGCGTTTATTATAATTATTCCTTGGTTCCAGTCTACGTAACCTGAAAGTGGCAAGCAACTATTTTTTTACCCTCAGCCTTCAGGCTTTAGCCCTCAGTCTTCAGTCTTCAGTCTAGTCGTTGTCCGATTTCAGTACTGCGAGGAACGCGCTTTGCGGAATGCTCACCGAGCCGATCATTTTCATTCGCTTCTTGCCGGCCTTCTGTTTTTCCAGCAGCTTTCTTTTGCGGGTGATGTCCCCACCGTAGCACTTGGCCGTTACGTCTTTGCGGAAAGCGCTGATCGTGGTGCGGGCTATTATTTCTCCGCCGATGGCGCCCTGAATGGCAATCTTAAACATCTGACGCGGTATCTCTTCTTTGAGACGCTCGCAAGCCAATAGTCCACGGGAGCGGGCGCGATCACGATGAACGATCTGTGACAGAGCGTCAACCTTTTCACCGTTTACCAGAATGTCCATCAAAACGAGATTGCTTTCCCGATAATCGATAATGTCATAATCAAAAGAACCGTATCCCTGGGTGACCGATTTGAAACGATCATAAAAATCATAAATGACTTCGGCCAGCGGCATCTCATAGGATAATTCCACACGCCCCGGGCCGGTGTAATTCATATTGGAATTAACGCCGCGTTTTTCCATGCACAGCTTCATCACGACGCCTAGATAACGTTCGGGAAGCATCATGGCAGCGCGAATATAAGGCTCTTCGCCCTTGTCGATTTCTGCAGGATCGGGGTAGTGGGTAGGATTATCCACATAGATTACCTTGTTTTCTTTGAGAGTGAAGCGATAACGCACACTCGGTACGGAAAGAATAATAGAAAGGTCGTATTCTCTTTCCAATCTCTCCTGGACGATATCCAGGTGCAGCAGGCCTAAAAATCCGCAGCGGAAACCCTGTCCCAGCGCAGCGGAAGAATCTTTTTCATATATAAAAGAGGCGTCGTTGAGCTTATACTTTTCCAGCGAGTCCGCCAGATCCTGATAATCATCGGAAGCGATCGGGTAGATAGAAGCGAAGACGACGGGTTTTACCTCCTTGAAACCGGGCAGGGGTTGCCGGCAAGGGTTGTCCTGCAACGTAATAGTGTCACCCGTGCGCACATCAGCCACCGTCTTCACGCCGGCGATAATGTAACCCACTTCCCCAGCGGAGAGCTTTTCCCGCTTCGTGCGGGTAAGCAAAAAATGACCTACTTCTTCCACTTTATAGGTCGTGCCGTTGCTCACGAATCGGATAATGTCGCCGCTTTTTAAGATTCCCTCAAAAACGCGACAATGAATTATTGTGCCGCGGAAGGAATCATACTTGGCGTCAAAAATTAAAGCGGCAAGAGGGTTTCCGGAATCGCCCGTGGGCGGCGGAATGCGCTCGACAATGGCTTCCAGTATTTCCTCAATACCGATACCTTCTTTCGCGGAGCACTTGATATGTTTGTCCGGGTCGAGACCGAGTTCCGAGTCGATTTCTTCGAGAACGCGATCCACGTCGGCGGAGGGCAGATCAATTTTATTAATAATCGGAATGATCTCGAGATTGTGTTCCATTGCCAGGTAGAGATTGGCCAGAGTCTGAGCCTGAACACCCTGGGCGGCATCGATCAGCAGCAGAACGCCTTCGCAAGAAGCCAGAGACCGGGAAACTTCGTAAGAAAAGTCCACATGTCCCGGCGTATCGATAAGATTCAAAATATACGCTTGACCATTTTTAGCGGTATAGGGCAGGGATATGGCATTGCTTTTAATGGTGATTCCGCGTTCCCGCTCGATGTCCATATTGTCCAGCATTTGATCCTGAAAATTTCTTTCATTGCAGACACCGGTAAACTGGATCAGACGGTCGGCCAAGGTGGACTTGCCGTGATCTATATGGGCGATAATGCTGAAGTTTCTAATATTTTCCATAATTTATTGATGCTAAAGATGAAAGAGCCCTCCATAAACATCTGGGGGGCTCATTCATAAATGTTCCTTAAACAATTAAGAAAGCTGCTTCAAAAGAGCTTCCGATACTTCTTTTACTCCGACACGACCGTCTACGGAAATAATCTTTGTTCTTTCTTTGAAATAATTAACGGCAGCCAGGGTTCCTGTTTTGGTGTCATAGTAGATGCCGTGGCGTTTATCTATTGCTGCCGCATCTTGATCATCGGCTCGCGTGGTAAGCTCTTCGCACTTGCAGATACGGCAAACGGTCTTTCCTTCGTGTTCAAGAGGTTTGATGGCCTCAATGTAAATGTTGTTAGGATGGTTATTGTCATTTTTGCAAAGCCTGCGCCCCATAATCCTTTTCTTTGCGGAATCGCGATCCAGATCAATTTCAATAACATAGTCCAGTTTCATTTTTTCATTTTCCAGTGCCTTCCAAAGCTCTTCCGCCTGAACCAAATTGCGGGGGAAGCCATCCAAAAGCCAGCCTTTTTGGCAATCTTCTTCTTTAAGTCTGTTTAAAATCATGGGGATAGTGATATCATCGGGAACAAGCTCGCCGCGGTCAATGTATTCTTTGGCCTTTTCTCCCAACGGTGTCTTCTTGGATATGTTTTGCCGGAAGATAACACCTGTTTCAATATGGGGTATGCCGTATTTCTTTTGCACTACCGCGCCCTGGGTTCCTTTACCACTGCCGTTAGGTCCAAAAATGAGAATATTCACTTAATTCGCTCCTTTCCCAAAAAAATATTTTGTATTAAGTGGCCGCATCAGTTGAGAGAAAAATGCACATTGCCGATGCCGCGTTCCTAATAATTTATCAACATTGTTGATTTATGCACGAGGTCTTATAATGCATTGTTTGGTTTTTCGCAATGACAAAAAAGAATCACATTACCTGTGTGTAAGCGGCAGACCGCCGCTTGTTTAATGGCCTCAGGAAGTGGAACAGGATGTGGAGGCACAGGAGGAACAATCGGACTTTCCGCCGGCAAAAACAGACATCAATTTCTCACTTCTTTGAGAGCCGCATTTCGGACAGGTAATTTTTTTCTGATCAGCAGATGAAAAAATCAGCTCTTCAAAAATATTTTTGCATTTTTTGCAGCGAAATTCAAATATCGGCATTGTTGGTCCTTCCAATCCTTGCTTTGAATAAAGAATAGACAGAGATTATTTTTCTGTCAAGCTGAAAAATAAGGGTCAAAACTAAGGCTGATAAAGCGATCAAGATACTCTTGTTTATAATGCTATTTCTTGGCAGCATTGATCCGCTGAATTGATTTGTAAACAGCATCTGCGCGTTCCGAGCCTTGAGGAAAATAATCCAGCGCTTTCTTAAAGTGGAAAAGCGCGCTCTCTTTCTTATTAATTTTTTCGAAATATATGCCAAAATTATAATGAGACTCGCCCAGGATATTTAACTTGCCGTAAGTCATGGCTATAAAGTAATGGATGTCGATGTCGTCCATTACTTTATCTTCCAATTTTAAAAAACATTCCAGAGCATTATCGTATTTAGCAAGGGCAAAATAAGCTTTTCCCAAAGCCAGCGTAACTTCGTCATTATCAGCGTTGACGGCGCGGGCACGAAGAAGATAGTCCCTGGCCTGATCGGAATTTCCCATTCTCATATAAATCAGCCCTAATGATTTCAAAACGTCCTCATCGCGGGGAGATAAACTTAAGGCTTTTTGATAATGGTTCAGGGCTTCCTTGATCTTGCCCATTTTATCTTCGGCAAGCGCAAGGGCATAAAGCAAATCGACATTTCCGGGGTCTTTTGCCAATGCTTTTTCCAATTGATTATGCCTTGCATTTAAATCGTCACCGTCGAGTATAAGCAGGGCTTGAATTCTCCCGAAATTGCCGATGATGTTTTTTACTCCTTGCTGGCGATATTCCGTTAGAATAAGGCTTTCAAGATAAAATATACGTTCGTCTGTGCCCGGATGTGTCAACAGGTAAGAGGGGATGCTTTTCGATATAAATTCGAATTTCTTGATAATTTTGAGAAAATCAACCATTGCTGAAGGATAGTAACCGGCGCCGGAAAGATATTGGATCCCCAATCGATCTGCTTCTTCTTCGTGTTCTCTGCTGTATTTCAGACTTAAGCTGGCGGCGCCGGCCATGGTAAGAGTGGCAAGTGCAGCGGTAGCTTCACCTCCTCCTAAGAAAGCCCCGGCCAGGACAGCAGCGAGCGTGGCAATGTTTATTTTCCGTGATTTATCAATAATACTGGCAACATGGCGTGCATTGGCATGGGCGATCTCATGAGCAATAACTCCCGCTAATTGACCTTCATTTTCCACAGCGTTAATCAGGCCCTTGTTGATGTAAATATATCCGCCGGGAGTGGCAAATGCATTGATCGCAGAATTGTTGACAATAGAAAAATGAAATTCAAAAGGAACCTGCTTGTTGCCCTTAAGAATCAAATTGCCTATGTTGTTTATGTAGCCACTTAGTCGTTTGTTTTCCAGGAGTAAATTGTGCTTCACCATTTTATCGTAAAACTCCTTGCCCAGCTTCTTTTCATCATCAATTGTGAATGCGGCAAAACAAAGACCGGCTTGTAAAAATAAAATGAACAGGATTACCGCGAAAGAAATGTATTGATTTTGCATGAATTTCCGCATAAGAATTTTTTCCAAAATTTATGTAATATTGAATAATACTATATTTTTTGTTCTCTTAATGCAAGAGAGCCTTTTTAATTTATTTCTCCCAATGAGGATTATTAAATGCACAAAGAAATGATCATCACCATTGATGGGCCGGCCGGCGCCGGTAAAAGTACGGTGAGCAAAATGCTGGCAAAAAAGCTGAGCTATATTTATTTGGACACCGGATCTTTATATCGTGCTCTAGCTTACAAAGGCGTGAAAAATAAAATAAATTTTGAAGATATGGAAGCACTAAATAATTTATGTTCGAACATTAGCATTGTTTTGAAAAATTCTGAAGGTCAGATGAAAGTATACGTCGATGGAGAGGATGTCGGTGATAAAATCCGCACGGAGGAAATTGGCCTGGCGGCATCAAAAATATCGGCTTATGCCGTTGTTCGTCAAAGGCTGCTTCAATTGCAAAGAGAAGCCGGTAGAAACGGCGGCATTGTGGCCGAGGGCAGAGATATGGGTTCGGTAGTGTTTCCCAAGGCTGATTTTAAATTCTATCTTGATGCCGATATAAAAGAAAGAATCAAAAGACGACATAAGGAACTTCTCGGCAAAGGCAATTCATCGGAGTTGTTAGCAATTCAAAAGGATATGGAAACCAGGGACAACCAGGATTCAAAACGTGAAATTGCCCCGTTAAAACCGACATCATCTTCCATTATCATCGATTCGACCAAATTATCATTGCAGGAAGTTGTCGATAAGATAGTCCGGCAAATGGCGAATAAATAAGGCTCATCACCATTGCGAATCAATGAAAAGCATGCCGGAATTATCTTGCTATTTAATTTTCAGTATGTTAGCGATAAAAATTATCAAGATTTATAAAAAACAGGGGGGTGTTGGTTTAATGGTTAACAATAACAACTTAAACTTATCAAAAGAAAAAGATGGTGATGTCGAAAAAAATACTGCAATTCATTCATTTCAATCCAAAGATGAAGATGTGGGGTTCAAAGAACTCTATGAGCAGAGTCTCAATCAAATACAATACGGTGATATTGCGACCGGTAAAGTAGTGCAAATCAATGCAGATAACGTGATGGTAGATGTTGGCTGGAAAACAGAAGGTTTTATTCCGGCCAGAGAACTCAGAGATGCACAGGGAAATATCAACGTTTCTGTCGGCGATGATATAGTGGTTTTCGTCGATAAGAGGGATTCCGAAGGAAATTTAATTTTATCCAGAGAGAAAGCGGCAAAACTGAAGGTATGGGATGATATTAAGAACGTCTGTGATAATAACATTCCTATTAAAGGTAAAGTTATTGAAAAAGTTAAAGGAGGCCTTTCCGTCGATATCGGCGTAATTGCATTTTTGCCTGGTTCGCAGATAGATACCCGCCCGATCAAAGATTTAGATCGGTTTGTCGGCCAATCGTTGGATTTTCATGTATTAAAATACGATCGGAAGCGCAATAACGTAGTCTTGTCACGCCGGTCGATTGTGGCGGCGGAAAGAGAAGCAGAAAAAAAAGACACGTTAAACAACATCAAAGAGGGAAGCATTGTTGAAGGTGTTATAAAAAATATCACCGATTACGGTATTTTTGTTGATCTCGGCGGGATTGACGGGCTTCTGCATGTGACGGATATATCCTGGGGACGTATTGCCAAGCCTGCGGAGACTTTCCATAAAGGCGATAAAATTAGAGTCAAGGTTCTTTCCTTTGACGGGGAGAAAGAAAAAGTTTCTTTAGGATTGAAGCAGTTGACCGAGAATCCTTGGGAACATATTACCGATAAGTATCCTGTCGGTGCTTTAGTTACTGGAAAAGTTGTAAACCTGACTGACTACGGTGTTTTTGTGGAATTGGAGCCGGGTGTTGAAGGCTTGGTGCATATATCCGAAATGTACTGGACAAGAGAGATCAAGCATCCGTCAAAAGTATTAAATGTTGGTGAAACGATAACTGTAGTTGTCTTGGAAGTAAATCCGGAAGCCAAACGAGTGTCTTTAAGTTTGAAACAAACATCAGCCAATCCGTGGGAAAAACTTCGCGAAAAATATAAAGTCGGAACTATTGTTAAGGGAACAGTCCGGAACATAACTAATTTTGGTGTATTTATCGGTATTGAAGAAGGTATTGACGGACTGGTCCACGTTTCCGATATATCCTGGAAGCACAGGGTAACGCATCCTGCCGAACATTTTAAAAAAGGGCAGGAGGTGGAAGCGGTTGTCCTGAATGTAGACATTGAGAACGAAAAATTTTCTTTGGGAATAAAGCAGATCGAAAAGAATCCCTGGGAGGATCTGGCTCAAAAATATGCTCCGGGTAGCGTTGTAACAGGGAAAATAACTAACTTTACAGATTTTGGAATTTTCGTCGAGATCGAGGAAGGGATTGAAGGCCTTGTTCATATTTCTGAAATAAGCCAAAAACGTGTAAAAACATCTTCGGAACTCTATTCCGCAGGGGATACCGTATCAGCTTTCGTAAAGAGCATTGATACAAAATCTAAGAAAATCAGGTTGAGCATTAAAGATATGGAAGCTCCTCCTCCGGCTCCAGCGTCAAATCAGTATATTAACAATACAGAAAATCTAGGTTCAAATTTAGCCCAGGCGCTGGCGGAAGTAAAAATTGGCAAAACCAAAAAAGGTGAATAAAGCATGAGAAAACATCCGGTAATTTTTGGAATGCTTTTACTCATCGTTCTGTCACTTGTGTTTTATATATTTTTTTATGGCATAGGCGCCCGCGCGGGCAAGTCAAAAAGCTTTTCCTTAAATGATAAAATCGGTGTCGTGAGTGTTAAAGGGGTTATCACCGATTCCCGGGAAATTACCGAGCAGTTGGACGATTTTGGCAAGGATGATTCCGTAGTAGCTGTTGTTTTGCGGATTGATACGCCTGGTGGAGGCGTTGCCGCATCGCAAGAAATTTATGATGCCGTTGTCGAGCTTAAAAAACAGAAGAAAGTAGTGGCATCGATGGGATCAGTTGCCGCATCCGGCGGGCTGTTGATTGCCTGCAGTGCGGATAAAATTGTTGCCAATCCCGGAACAATTACGGGAAGCATTTCGGCAATAATGCAATTTGCCAATGTAGAAGAATTGCTCAAGAAAGTCGGCCTGAAAGCTTCAACAGTCAAAAGTGGTAAATATAAAGATATCGGCTCACCTTTGCGGGAAATGACTCCGGAAGAAAGAAAAATTATCCAGGATTTGGTTGATGACATTTACAATCAATTTGTTGATGTTATTGTGCGTGATCGCAAGATTTCACGGGAAAAGGTTATCAGCATTGCCGATGGCAGGGTTTTTTCCGGACGTCAGGCCAAAGAATACGGATTAGTTGATCATCTTGGCGACTTGGCAACCGCCGCCAAATTAGCAAGTCGATTAGCCGGAAAAGACGGCAAATACGAACTCCTGTATCCACGGAAAAAGCACGGGTCAGTCTTTGATTATGTATTGGAAAGCGCCGCCAACCAATTTAGCCGTTCTTTAAGAGAAAAAGTTGAGAATTGGGGCGGTGTTGGCTATTTATATGATCCATCATTATAAATAACACTAATAATTATGACAAAAAATGATTTAATCGCCAAAGTTCAGGAAGCGCTTAAGGTATACTCCCGCAAAGACGCTGCTTATGCCGTGAATATAATATTTGATTCGATGGTGGAAGCATTAAAACGCGGTGAGCGCATTGAAATCAGAGGGTTTGGGAATATGACCGTCAGAGAAAGAAAGTCCCGCCTCGGCCGTAATCCTAAATCAGGCCAAGCCGTAAAACTGGAAAGTCGAAAAACCCCTTTTTTCAAGACAGGAAAAGAATTGCGTTTAAAGGTTGATGGCAAATGACTTATAAAACAATTATCCTCGAGAAAAAAAACGGTTACGCAATAGTAAAGCTTAACCGGCCGGAAGAAATGAATGCGATTTCCAGAGAGATGCACAGTGAACTGCTCGCTGTATTTATTGATCTGGAAAACGATCCGGAAGTCAAGGCTATAGTTATTACCGGTGGAGAATATATTTTTTCCGCGGGTATGGACATAAAAGAAATAGCTGTCATTCCCGATAAGGATATTGATGCCTATTTTGAATCAGCCATGACGTATTTGGAAAAAATTTATTTATGCCGAAAACCATTGATTGCGGCAGTCGGTGGATTTGCTTTGGGCGGTGGATTTAATTTGGTGACTATTTGCGATCTGGTAGTTGCTTCGGAAAGTGCTATATTCTGCCATCCTGAACTTAAATTTGGATTAAATCCGCTTTTCTATCCTTTAAGCCAGATTGTCGGTGTAACAAAAGCCAAGGAGATTGTTATGCTTGGTGAACCTATCGGAGCTAACGAAGCGCTGAAAATAGGTTTGGTAAATAAAGTTGCTCCTCCGGAAAGATTTATGGAGGAAGCAGAAAAAATGGCGGCAATATTATCAAAACGATCAGCCAAAGCCTTGGAGGAGCTGAAAAAGATTACGGCATTTGCACCTCGCATGGATAAAATTGCTGCTCTCGAATTGGAATTTACTATTTCGGCAAATCTTTTTGCCCGTGACGAGCGCAAGCTTCACATGAGTGAAGTTCTGTTTTTAGAAAAGCTGCGTAAGAAAAAACAAAAATAAATTATTACAGGTTATCCCAGTCATTTCCTGGTGCGGCAAAATCTTTCAGTTGATCTCTTCTTTTTTTATGTTGAAGTTTCTTGAGGGCCTTAGCTTCAATTTGGCGGATTCTTTCCCGAGTAACTCCCATCATATCGCCGACTTCTTCCAGAGTAAAAGGACCATAATTACAGGCAACCCATGTACAATTCAGGAAAGCTTCGTTTTTCAGCCGCCATTCGCACGTGGTGTCAAGGCAAACTTCAGCAATTAACATTCCTTTTTTCTTGCACTTGTATGTATTAATCATAGAGTAAAGCCTTTAATGTTCTTTAATTAATTTGGATTCATATTGCTCGTTAGTCATTTTGTCAATAAAAATATCTGATTATTGGTTTCCCTATCACAATAATTATTAATCGTAAACCATCAATGAATACTTTAAAATGATCAGTTTTCATTGATAGACTGAAAAGAATTGATAAACTTAAAAAGCTGCTTTTTCTGGTGGTCTTCTTTCTGGTACGTACTGATGCTCAAATTCCCCTTCATTCCATTTTGCGGAGACGTACAAATTGCAATAGCAACTGCCATATTCCTTCACATCGTCCGTTCGGTAGACGCAGGGACAAAAAATATCACGATCTTTTTCACGATCGCCTGTTGCCAGACGGCAGGGGCAAGACATGTAACCGTAACGTTCTTTATTTATCAAGAGATCTTGGAGAATTGCCAATACCCAGTCTTTATTTTTATTGAAGAAAAAACCTTTGGGTTCCTGCGCTTTTCTAAGCATTTCATAGAGTTCAGCGGAGTTCATATCAAATACCAAGGGCTTCACGGATATCGGATTCACGGAAACCAACAATTATTTTGTTGCCAATGATGATTGTCGGAAAAGAACGCTGCGGGTTGTATTTAATAATTTCTTTCAATGTGCTTTCTTTTTCTTCACCAGGAAGTAGGTCTACATCATTGAATTCAAAAGTGATTCCATTGTCCAACATAAACTTCTTTGCCGCCTTACAATGACTGCAAGTACTTAATGTATACATTTTCACTTTATGGGACATGATTTACACCTCCTTATTGAAACATCAATATAAGTGTTCTGATAGACATGTCAAGCTAAGAGTTCCAGATTTGAATTATAACTTGACATATTGCAGAGCTGAATATATATGAAAAAAAATATAGATGCTCGTTAACGTTGGATCCCCACATCTGGCAGAGACTCTTCCAAATGAGGGGATTTTTTTATCGGGCAAAATTTTCTGAGCATGATTATCTAAAGGAAGGTTTGTAAGAAAAATGAAGATCGATAATGTAAAGATTCGCAATATTGGCATAAGCGCTCATATTGATTCAGGTAAAACTACACTTACCGAAAGAATTCTTTTCTATACCAAGAGGATTCATGCCATTCACGACGTCAAGGGAAAAGATGGCGTGGGGGCAACCATGGATTCGATGGAATTGGAAAAAGAACGAGGCATCACTATCGCCTCTGCTGCCACATATTGCGAATGGAATGGTTATGAGATAAATATCATTGATACTCCCGGCCATGTCGATTTCACAATAGAAGTGGAAAGATCACTGCGGGTTTTAGATGGTGCAGTCCTTGTTTTATGCGCCGTAGGCGGTGTTCAATCCCAATCAATCACCGTTGATCTCCAAATGAAGAGATATAAAGTTCCTTGTATTGCCTTTATTAACAAATGTGATCGCAGTGGTGCCAATCCTTTCCGTGTTATCAGTCAGCTGCGAAGCAAGCTGGGACATAATGCGGTTGCCATGCAGATTCCAATCGGATTGGAAACTGAAGCGGAAGGCGTAGTAGATTTAGTAAGTATGAAAGCGCTTTATTTTGACGGAGCTAACGGAGAAATAATCCGTCAAGAAGAAATCCCGCAAAATCTTTTAGCAGAAGCAAAAATCAAGAGAGAAGAATTGATTGAAGCGGCATCTTTATTTTCCGATGAACTCACGGATGCAATTTTAGAAGAAAAGGAAATTACGCCTGATTTGCTTTATGCTGCGGTAAGGAAAGGTACCTTGAAAAGAGAAATTACTCCCGTTTATATGGGGTCTGCTTATAAAAATAAAGCAGTTCAGCCGATGCTGGACGGAGTGAACCATCTTTTACCATGTCCTTCCGAAGTAGAAAATGTCGCCCTGGATATGGAAAACAATGAAGAACCGATTGTCTTGGAAAATGATCCGGATAAACCGATTGTCGCCCTGGCTTTTAAGCTGGAAGACGGCAAATACGGTCAACTGACCTATATCCGTGTTTATCAGGGAACCGTGTCCAAAGGATCAACAATAGTTAATGTTCGGAGCGGCAAAAAAGTTAAAGTCGGGCGTGTTGTGCGGATGCATGCAGATCAGATGGAAGAAGTTGAGAATTTGCCTTCCGGGTATATTGGCGCTCTGTTCGGTATTGAATGCTCTTCCGGAGATACTTTTGTTTCACAGGGTCTGAATCTTACTATGACCTCTATGTATGTTCCCAAACCGGTCATTTCGCTGGCCATAGTGCCTAATGACAATAAATCACAGATGGCCATGTCAAAAGCTTTAAACAGGTTTTCCAAGGAGGATCCGACATTTAAAACTTTTGTTGATCCGGAAACCAATGAAACAATAATCGAAGGAATGGGCGAACTGCATCTGGATATTTATGTTGAAAGGATGAAGCGCGAGTATGGAGCCGATGTAACTACAGGTAATCCCCGTGTTGCCTATCGCGAAACTATTACGCAGCGGGCTGATTTCAATTACACCCATAAAAAGCAAACCGGCGGGTCCGGTCAGTTCGGTCGCATCGCCGGCTACATTGAACCAATAAGTGATGCCGAATTTATTTTTGAAAATAAAATCTTCGGTGGCTCAATCCCGACTCAATACATTCCCGCCTGCGAAAAGGGTTTCAAGCAAAGCATGGAAAAGGGCCCCAAGTTGGAATTTCCGATCACCGGGGTGAAAGTAGTTATTAATGACGGCGCTTTTCATGCTGTGGACTCTTCGGATATGGCGTTTCAGGCGGCAGCGCGCGGAGCATTTCGTGAAGCATATCTGCGGGCAAAACCGGTTATTCATGAGCCGATCATGAAAGTTGTTGTCGAAACTCCGCCTGAATTCCAGGGACCGGTCATGGGCCTTTTAAACCAGCGCCGAGGGATGATTGTTGGCTCACAGGATGAAGGTGTAATGTGTGAAATCGAATCACAAATACCACTGGCGGAAATGTTTGGATTTTCGACCGTGCTGCGTTCAGCAACTCAGGGTAAGGCCCAGTTTACGATGGAATTTGCCCATTACAGACAGGTTCCCCAATCAATTGCCGAGAAAATAGCTCTGGAAGTTGCGCAAAACAAGAAAACGGCTGCCTAGTAATCGAATAATGCTGAAAAATATAGTTGCGTTAAGACGTGAAGAAAATATTATCCATCTAACTTATAAGGACATCATAATGCTGAAGAAAGAAATAAACTACCGTAATCCCCTGCTAAATCTCGGTTATGAACATGAAGACATTTTGCCTAACGGAGGATTGGGCGCCGTCTTGGCGCATGCCGGAGTGGGTAAAACAGCCCTGCTGGTTCAGGTGGCTTTGAATATGATGATAAGAGAGGAATCAGTTCTGCACGTAAGCCTGCAGGATGCCGTGAGCAAGGTGGATGTATGGTATCAAGAACTGTTTCATAATATTGCTGCGAACTTCAATGAAGCGGAGATAAAAGATTACTGGGATATAATTCAGACGTATCGTTTTATCATGACATTCAGGGTGGAAAGTTTCAGCGTCCCGACACTGGAAGAACGCTTGTCTGATTTGATGCAGCAAAATATTTTCAAGCCGCACACAGTAATTATTGACGGATTAAAATTTGATGAAGCCGGTCGGGGACAACTTGCACTTTTAAAGGAACTAGCTAAAAAGTATGCGATGAGAATATGGTTTACCGTCCATGCTCATCGCCATGAATCTCCGGCGGAAAACGGTCTGCCTATTTCTTTCTTGCATGTGGTCGATCTCTTCGATGTCCTTGTCCAGTTAGAAGCAAAGGGTGATGAAGTCTATATCAAAGCCCTGAAAGGCCAGTCACCGGAGGCAAAACAAGATTCATTGCTGTTAGATCCGGCGACTATGCTGATTAAGAGCGGCAAATGATTTCAGCTTGTATTCGTTCATCTGCCTGTATTTAGGCTTCAGTCGTCAGTTTGCTGCAAAAAATGACGGGCTGCCTGCCTATCTCCTGGATGTTGGCGATCACCTATCAGGCTTCTGCGTTATTTAAATTCTGCATGCCATAAAGATTATTCTATTCAATGAATATTCTCTCCATATCAAATACTTGAACTTCTTTGTTCTTCAAAACATGTGCGAAAGAATCCCCTTAAGCAAGTGCCATATCTTTAAAAAAAATTATTTTTTCTTGACATTACCTTTATGTCGTGGTTAGGTGGAGAAGAATTGGTTGGCTGTTCAATCAAATAGATGGATGATTAGTCAAGCTGATTTTTGCCTATGTCTCTATAACTGCCGGCAACAGGCGCAATTCGAAGTAAAGGGTTGTGATGAAAAATAACCAATTGCTTGTCAGTTTACGACAAAATTTTAATGTTATCCTAACGAACGCTGATATGTTCTTTTAAACAAAGAAACACTCGCATGTATGCTGCTAAAAGGATGTCTACATACGCACACTACCTGTTCTGACGGCAAACTAACGCCGCAAGAGCTGGCCAATGCTTACGAATCTCGCGGGTATGACTTTATAGCTTTTACCGATCATGACTACCTTTTGAAGCCTAACTACCGTGAGCTGTATGCGCAGGTTAGAACAAAGATGATTGTCTTCCACGGCATTGAGATTACAGTTTTTGTCAAGGGTTATGTTCATGTAGGGAAAATAGAAGGGGTTGAGGAAACACTGCATGTTTTTAACCATGTCAGTGAGTATGACATCACCCCCGACCAAGTGTTGGAAAGATTGGTCGAACTGGAAAAAATGTATCCACTGGATGCAGTGGAAATTACAACAAAAGGATTTCGTGACACAGCATTTGAATCTCTGGACATAAAGTATCCCATAATAGCGTCTGACGATGCTCATACGTTGCTGGGGGTGGGGCGTGCATGGATAGAACTGGATGCACGGCGGGAAAAAGATTCAATTCTTAGAGCGATTAAGAAGGGAAAGTTTTGGAACTGTTATGTGTAAAAGGTCAATTACATATAGCAGATATAAATAGTATTTTAGATACAATGATAAGAGAGAAAAGATCAGGGAAAAACTAAGAACAGTAAATTCAAGCCAGAAGGTTTATTGTGATCCTTTATCTTTTCGGCACTAAAAGGAGGATTGGCAATGGGTAAAAGAATGGCAATCTGCGCCGTCGCGCAGATTAAAAATGATGCCGAATACTGGCATCTTCGGTTCCAGAACATGTTGCTTGAATGCTTCGAGTCAATCATGGACCAGACCAAGGTTACCTTCGATATGGAGAAAGGCATCCGAACGGTCATTACCTGCTCAGATGATGTGTTTGACGCGCGAACGATATCAAACAACGGCATGACGGATGTTGTGGGCGCGCACTTCCGTGGAGAGGAAAAAATGGCGCAGGAGAGCATCAACGGTCTGGGTTACGCGATGGCCTGCATTCTTGGTGGCCATGATGACGTCATACTGTTCATGGGTCACTGCAAGGAATCACAGGGAGAAAGCAGGCGGATGGTAACCAACCTCGCCTTTGATCCCTTCTATACCAGGCCCCTCGGTATGGACTTTCACAACGTGGATGCCTTGCAGGCGCGGGCCTATATGGAAAAATCGAAAGTAACCGACGAGCACCTCGCAAAAATAGTTGTGCGGTCGCGGGTAAACGCGCAGAAGAACCCCTATGCGCGGAAGAATAAGCTCATTGACGAGAAAGAAGTGCTGACTTCGCCGATGTATGCCGATCCGCTGCGCGAGCTGCACATATATCCGGTTACCGACTGGGCATATGGAATGCTTCTCTGTTGTGAAGAGCGCGTGAAAGAGTTCACCGATAAACCGGTGTGGGTAACTGGTTACGGGAGCTGCATGGACCGATACTTCCTTGGTGATAAGGAACTTACCTCGAATTTTTCACTGAAGAACGCCTCAAGAAGGGCTTATGAAAAAGCCGGCATTAAAGATCCCAGAAAAGACATTTCGGTGTTTGAATTATCCGACCATGCCGCCTACCAACTTCCTATGTGGGCGGAGGGTGTCGGCATTGCCGCGGAAGGCCAGGGCGGAAAGTGGATCGACGATGGCGGTATGGACAAATTCAACGTCAATTTGTCAGGGGGACAGCTCAATGGTAACCCGCTTCTCCTGGGAGGCGCGGCCAGGGCAATTGAATGCTACTACCAGCTGAGCGGTCAGGCAGGCGATCGCCAGGTCAGGGGCGCCAAACGGGCGTTGGCCCAGGCGGCAACCGGCGGGGCCGGACAGCACCAAGCCGTACTAGTAATGGAAGCGTAGGGAGGCTGAACTATGGCACATAGAAAGAAAAACAGAAATGTTGGAATTATAGGCGTTGGACAGACGAAGCATTCCAGTCATCGGGAAGATGTCAACCAGCCGGAACTGATTCATGAAGCAGTCAGTTTGGCACTGAAGGATGCGAACCTGACCATGAAGGACATCGATTGCGTTGTTCACGGGAACATGGAGCTCTTTGAAATGGTTCACCAGCCTGACCTCTGGCACGTGATTGGCACCGGAGCATACGGGAAGGACAGCATCCGGATAACAACTGGAGGAACTGTCGGTGCTACACTCTCCTGCGCGTCGGACAATCTAGTGTCTTCGGGGATGTATGATATCGTAATGGCTATCGGCTTTGAGAAACTCCAAGAGGGAAACACGACAGGCGGTATCACGAATATGGCCGACCCCCTCTGGTTTCGCAAGATTCAGGCAGGTGCTCTGACCGGTTCGAGCGCTTATGATGTCGAGAGGGAATTTGGCCTGGAGAGGGCCAACAAGGCATCTCTGACATACCGCATCATCATGGACAAGCACGCGGGCTTGAATCCCAATGCGCACCGTTCCTTTGGTCTGGACTTCAGCCAGATCGATGATCTGATCAGAACATCGCCGAAGCTTGTCGGTGAGCTCAAACTCATTGAAATGTGCTCCCAGTCCGACGGGGCGTGCTGTGTAATCTTTGCCTGCGAGAAAAAGGCGAAGGAACTGGCCCAGACGCCGGTCTGGATAAGAGACCACATCACAACCCACAAGGAAGAGACGTTCACTATATTCGGATATGACAGAAATTATCCAGTTTTGAAGACGCATAAATTTGCGGCGCAGCAACTTTTTAAACGCAATGACATCAAGAATCCTTTAGACTACTTCGATGTGTTCGAAATGTATGATCCGGCCTCATGGTGGGCAATTGACTGGATTCGCGACTTCTTCGCCCTTAAAGGCGATGAACACCTGAAACTCGTCGAAGACAAGGAAATAATGATCGGCGGCAAAATACCCATCAACCCGTCCGGCGGCGTTATCGGATCGAATCCGATTGGCGCAACCGCGCTCATCAGGGTGGCCGAAGCGGCACTACAGGTGCGCGGTAATGCCGGTCCGCACCAAATCCCAACTCCGGTCAATCATGCTCTGGCTTCCGGGTTCGGTGGTACTATGTGGACAGTGTTGACGATGCTCGAGAAGGAACTTAACTGGTAGGAGGACAATTATGGCAGAGTACTGGGGAGTAAAAGTAGAAGATATATTCAATTCCATGCAGGAGCGTTTCCGTCCCGAAGGTGCCAAGGACCTGGACACGGTTTTTGGATATGACATCAAGGACGAGGGGAAATGGAAGCTTACTGTAAAAAACAATGAAATGAAGATTGAGAAAACCGACGACCTGTCCGGCAGTGCAGCGATCATGCAGGCCGACGGCGAGACCTTCGTCGGGGTGAATACCGGCAATGTAGATGCGACGAACGCCTTCATGGGCGGCAAGGTTAAGGTCGAAGGGGATATGGCTGCATTCGGCAAGACGGGAAAGCTTTTCCGTAAATTTGTCATTGCCAAGAAGGAAATGACGACAAAGGATTATCTCGCAGACATGTTTGCAACGGTTGTTGCGCGGTTTAAGGATGATGAAGCCGAAGGACTGGATGCATCGTTTGCCTTTGATCTGGGCGGCCCGGATGGAGGCAAGTGGACGGTATTCATTAAGGATAAAGTCTGTACACTTACGACGACAATCGAGGGGAAACCAACGGTGACCCTCGAGTTTAATGATGCCAAAGACTATGTGGATTTTATTTTGGGCAAGATCGACTCGCAAAGCATCCTGGCGGCAGGAAAAGCTTCCGCCAAAGGCGACCTTAATATGATGGCTTCGAAGTGGCCGGTGCTTTTTGAAAAATATAAAGATCCGATGGCCAGCAATGTTCCACAGCAGGAACTCATAGTGCTCAAAAAGATCATATCGTTAAACGAGAAGTTTTCCACCGGTCCCGTTATGGGGAAATTTCTTAAAGGGCTGAAGGAAAAAAAGATATATGCCAATAAATGTCCGACCTGCGGACGGATGCAAGTCCCGCCGCGCGAAGTGTGCGCTGATTGCAGAGTGCGTGTGAATGAGATCAAGGAAGTGGGACCAAAAGGCGAAGTGCGCTACATGGATATCGTCTATTACGCTATGCCCGACCCATTGACGGGTCAGGTTCGGGAGACGCCTTACGGGTCGATCAATATCCTTCTGGACGGATGCAAAGCAAATGAGACCATGCCGCACTTTATACGAAAAGATCAGATTGAAAAGATCCAGATGGGCTGGAACGAGAAGAAAGGAACCCGCGTTCGCCCGGTCTGGGAGGAAAACAGGATTGGCGATATTTGGGACATCAAGT
The DNA here is from genome assembly GCA_002840565.1 of Deltaproteobacteria bacterium HGW-Deltaproteobacteria-12. Lineage (GTDB taxonomy): Bacteria > Desulfobacterota > Syntrophia > Syntrophales > Smithellaceae > MVRV01. Next base: position 54,919 of record PHBK01000012.1, read on the forward strand.
ACTTCGAGATAGATGAGTGAGGAGGAGGTATATGACAACGAGGCAAATGAAAGGTTTTGAAGACAGCTATGTAGTTGAAGGTAAAATGGCGCTCCCTTATACTTATTTTGCCGGAAAGGTTGGCAGCAAGTTCATTACAACCATCCGGGATGAAAAGAAAATCATGGGAGTAAAATGCCCTGCCTGCAACGTGGTATACCTACCGCCGCGGCAAGTGTGCGATAAGGACTTTACCGACATACGGGATAATTGGGTGGACGTGGGCACTTCCGGCATGGTGACTAACTTTACGGTAGTACGGTACGATGATAAGCACCTGCCTCGCAAAGCACCTTTTGTATTGGCGCTGATCAAGCTGGAAGGTGCAGACACGCCCTTCATGCACATTCTTGATGAGTGCAAAATAGAAGATGTGAAGATCGGCATGAAGGTTGAAGCCGTATTCGCCAAAGAAACAACAAACACCATCCTGGACATAGATCATTTTAAACCCGCTGCCGAAAAAGCATCCGTTCATGAGCGTAATGCCGGCAGGAAAAAGTGGGTTGCTGAATACAAAACTGAAACACCAGAAAGACAGAAAGGGGGTAAACCAGATATGTCTAAACCGGTAATTATAGCAGCGGCATTAACCGGAGCTGCGACGATGAGGAACCAGAATCCGTCAGTTCCCTACACCCCGGCTGAATTTGCCGCAGAGGCTTACAAGTGCTGGAAGGCAGGTGCAGCCATGGTGCATGTTCATGCCCGGGAGGATACCGGTATGCCTACTCATGAACATGACAGGATCAGGGCGACCTATAACGCGATCAAGGACAAGTGTCCGGATCTGATCGTGAATCTGAGTTCCGCGGTGGGTATGGGAAAGACACCAGAGCAACGGATATCACAGATCATCGCTGTCAAGCCGGAGATGGCATCTCTGAATACCAACACGATGAACTTCTGTATCGTTGACCGCAAAACCGGAAAAATATTCATCGAATATGTTTTCGAAAATACTTTCACTATGCTGCAGGAATTCGGCAAGGCTATGGAAGAGAACGGTGTAAAGCCCGAAATAGAATGCTACGATATGGGTGGACTTGACAATACTTTGCTGATTGCCAAGCAGGGGATCTTCAGTGAACCGATGAATTTTAATTTCGTCTGGGGGGTCGCCGGAGGACAGTCATTCAGAGCGGATAGTTTCATTGCCATGATGAACGCGCTTCCCCCGAACGCTAATTTCACAACCTGCGGCGTGGGTCCGGAAGAGTTCCCGTGTATCATGCAATCCTGCCTGCTGGGCGGACACATGAGAGTTGGTCTTGAAGACAATATAAAAATGCCCAACGGTGAACTGGCGAAAGGCAGCTACGAACTTGTAGAAGTTGCTGTGAATATAGCCGATTGTCTCGGGAGACCGATCGCAACAACCGACGAAGCACGCGAGATAATGGGAATAAGGAAGAAGTAAAAAATTAAAATAATCTTCCCCTGTCCTCCCATTAAAAGGAGACGGGGGAAGATTACAAAAATCATCAACAGTATTTATAAGTCATGAGGTAGCGTATAGAATCTGCATAAGAAGTCAATACAGTTGTTCCAGCGTCACGTATCAACTTTAAACAGGGAGACTTCAATGGATATAAATGAAAAAACCATAAACGATGTTTTCTGTAACCGCGTAAAGAAATACGGAGACCGGTTGGCAATCGAGAAAAAAATCGGTGGCAAGTGGGTCGGCGCAACATGGAATGAATATTATGAGCGATCCCGTTCTACTGGGCTGGGCCTTTATTCCCTGGGCCTGAGAAAAGGTCAGATGGTCTCGATCCTATCCGAGAACCGCCTCGAATGGCTCTATACGGATATGGGTGCACTGGGCATCGGTGCAGTTGTGATCCCGATATACCCGACACTCGTATCGGGGGAAATTGAGTATATCCTCAACAATTCAGAGTCAAAAGTCATTGTTGTGGAAAACAAAACTCAGCTCAATAAAGTGATCGCTATAGCGAACAACTGCCCCGCCCTCGAGAAAATAGTCGTAATGGAAGGGAATGATGCCGCAGGCGACGCTAAGGTAATGAGCTTCAATGCCCTCATGGAACTAGGGCGTAAAAAGCATAAAGAAGACCAGGCGCTTTTTGAAAAGCTGGCGAAAGAAGTGAGCAGCGATGATCTTGCCACTATTGTTTACACATCAGGAACCACAGGCCTTCCTAAAGGTGCCATGATATCGCACGGCAACGTATTCTGGGTTGTACAATCCCTCGATGCGATTAAGCCTCACTTTGCTTCCGATAAGGACTGTACCGTGCCGTTCCTGCCTCTTTCCCATGTGTTCGAACGAATCGCGGGACACTTCTACGGTATGTATTGTGGCATAACTGCCTCCTATGCGGAAAGCATAGATACGCTGCTGGCTGATTTTGAAGAAAAGCGACCAACCATGATACTGGCCGTACCGCGGGTGTGCGAAAAAGTTTACCAGAAGATCATTGCCCAGGTCAAGGAACAGTCACCATTTAAACAAAAGGTGTTTTATTGGGGTCAGAAAGTCGGGAAGCGCATCAGTGAACTGCGCGAGAAGCATAAAACAATACCTTTCTGGTTGCAGCTGAAATACAAGATTGCCTATGCCGCTATATTCAGAAAACTTCAGGATAAATTAGGAGGAAGAGTTACGTGGATGACGGCGTCAGGAGCTCCAACTGCCGAAGAAATTATCCGGTTTTTTAACGCTGCAGGAATAACGGTTATACAGGGCTATGGTATGACTGAATGCACGGCACCGGCTACAATGCAGTCTATGGCTGATTACAGAATAGGAACAACCGGCAAGCCGATACCTGGCATGGACATAAAAATTGCCGAAGACGGAGAGGTGTTGTTAAAAGGCGGTAATGTCATCAAAGGATACTGGAAACTGCCTGATGAAACTCGCGAGGCATTCACACAGGATGGTTATTTCATGTCCGGTGACATCGGAATGTTTGACGATGATGGGAACCTCCTTATTACCGACCGGAAAAAGGATCTCATAATAACATCCGGTGGCAAAAACATTGCGCCGCAGAAAATCGAGAATATGTTCAAATCCGATCCTCTGTTTACCCAGTTTATTGTCATCGGTGAAAGAAAGAAATATCTCACCGGTTTGTGCAACATCAATCCCGATGAAGCCGTGCGGCTGGCTAAGGAAGCAGACATTCCGTTCAATAGCCCGGCAGAACTTCTGGAAACTCCGCAATTTATCAATATTGTGCAGAAGCATGTCGACAAGAGCAACGCGCATTTGGCGAAGTATGAATCAATAAAGAACATCAGAATTGTCAAGAGCGATTTTTCCCAGGAAGGCGGCGAACTCACACCTTCCCTCAAACTCAAGCGCAAGGTGGTGCTTCAGAAATACAAAGGCCTTATTGACGAAATGTATGGAAAAGATGCTGTTGACGAGCTGTATGAGAAAAAATAATCAGGCAGCAAGCAAAGTCATCTTATAAAGAGAAGATAACATTAGCATGGTCTTTCCTCTGCCGCAGGGGGAAGGCATAAAAAGGAGAGGTATTATGTCCGATCAATTTAAAGGCATAGAGCCGATGGTTTACCAAAGCAAGATCAATGTTCCTTATTCATGGTGGGCCGGCGACACAGCCACCAGGTTTTTTGTTGCGCTAAGGGACGAAAAGAGAATAACAGCTACTCAATGCGGTGCCTGCAGGAAGGTTTTCCTGCCTCCGCGGAAAGTATGCCCCTCCTGTTTCACCGAGAATACAAACTGGGTGAACATTTCAGATGAGGGAACATTGATTTCCTTTTCTGTGGCGAGGCGTCAGTTAGCTGCTATTCCCCATGACCGGAAGATTCCGGTCATATGGGGCTTGATAAAGCTGGACGGCGCTGACACTGCAATGCTGCATTATCTGGATGAAGTAAAGCCGGAAGAAGTTGTAATCGGCATGCGTGTGAAGGCAGTATTCTCGGAGACGCGGAAGGGCAACATCCGCGACATCTCGCATTTTCAACCGGTAAAATAATAGGAGCGCAGATATGGATAAAGCAGCAATAATCGGCGTCGGAATGACAAAGATTGAAAAGAGCAAAGTCGGAGATACTTATGCCGACATGGCATGGGAGGCCGTAAACAAGGCTCTGGTCGACGCGGGCATGACAATTGACGATATAGACAACGTGGTGACCACCTCCAGCGATTTCTGGGACGGCAGAACTATTTCCTGCATGGCGGTGGGAGACGCCAGCGGCGCTGCGGAAAAGAATGTCACCTGTGTTGAGGGTGACGGAACATATGGTGCGTTTTACGGCATGGCGAGGAGTCTCTCCGGATCATATAAGACCACCCTGGTCACGGGTCATTCCAAAGGTTCGCAGAGCATATCGAGCCTGATCACCAATGCGGCATTTGATCCGATCTATGAACGCAGCCTGGGCATGGACATGATAACAGCCTGCGCCATGCAGGCGCGGTCTTATATGCATCGCACCGGTACGACGGCAGAGCAGATGGCTATGGTATCAGTGAAGAACCACGGCAATGCGCTGAAGAACCCGCTCGCGCAGCTTCCCCTGAAGATCACCGTGGAAGATGTGCTGAAATCGGAGATGATAGCCGACCCGCTGCACAAACTGGACTGCTCCCCTGTCTCCGACGGGTGTGCGGCGGTTATTATCGCCCATGAATCCGTGGCGAATAAATTCAAACAGAAACCGGTGTGGATTGGCGGCGTTTCTTTCTGCGCCGATAGTTTCTTCTTCGGCGACCGTGACCTGTCCCGGGCAAAATCCCTCACCCAGGCGGCAAAAAAGGCTTACTCTATGGCCGGCATAAAGGACCAGAAAAAAGAAATTGACGTCGTCGAATTATACGACGCGTTTACTTATCAGGAGCTCCTGTGGCTCGAAGAAATGGGCCTTGCCGATGAGGCGCTGGCCGGGAAACTCTTAGAAAAGGGAGAGTTTAACATTGACGGCAGGCTGCCGGTGAACGCTTCCGGCGGGTTGCTTTCCGGACACCCGGTGATTGCCGCCGGACTATACAGCCTGGGCGCAGTGGTCAAACAGATTCGGGGTGACGCCGGCGGATTCCAGGTTAAAAAAGCGAAAAAAGGCTTGGTACAGGGTTTAAACGGTCTTGGCGGCCAGTCCCACTGTGTGTGGATTCTTGATTCGGAAAAGTAGGAGGAAGAACAATGGCTAAACGAGTGGCAATAGTAGGAACCGGACAGACATTTCATAAGAGCCATCGTCCTGATGTCAACGGACAGGAGCTTATTAATGAGGCGGTCGTTGCAGCACTGAACGATGCTAACTTAAAAATGAAGGACATTGATGCTATCGTCATCGGCAACATGGACCACTTTGAAGGAATCAATTATGTCGACTGCTGGAGCGTTGACGGCTCCGGCGGAACGATGAAGCCGATTATAAAAATGACAACCGGCGGCACCACCGGATGCACCGTCGCTATCGGCGGGTACCATCTGGTAGGGTCAGGGATGTTTGACAAAGTGCTGATCATCGGCTGGGAAAAGAATTCCGAATCCGACACCACAGGCGCCATTACCACGGCTTTCGATCCCGTATGGGACAGACTGGTTTTCGCCGGCGCGATTTCGGGGCTGGCCGCGGAAGCGCAGGGCTACATAGCCCGCTATGGCGCCACGGACAGGGATGCCGCCCGTGTTTCCGTGCGTGACCGGAAGCATGCGATGAATAATCCCCATGCCCAACTTCGCAAAGAAGTGACACTGGAAGAAGTTTTGGCCTCGCCGATGCTGGCCGATCCCATCCATTTACTGGATGTCTGTCCCCGGACTGACGGAGCATGTGCAGTCATTATGGCAAGCGAGGATGTCGCTGAAAAGATCTGTTCAAAGCCGGATTGGATTTGGAAAACCGCCGCTAGGCACTCCTACAGCTATCTAGGAGATGGAGACTGGGGCCGCTTGACCAGTATGGAGAGATGCGCCCGGGAAATCTTCACGAAAGTGGGGATTAAAGAACCGCGCAAAGAACTTGACGTGGTTGAAATGTATCAGCCTTATTCCTTTGCCGGGCTCATCTGGATTGAGGATATGGGAATAGTCGGTCACGGTGAGGGCCCTCAATATATATGGGATGGCAACACCGACATGGGCGGAGAACTGCCGTTCAATCCCTCCGGGGGAGTGATTTCCTGCAACCCCATCGGGGCAACCGGACTCATCCGTTGCGCTGAAGCGGCGATGCAGGTCATGGGCAAAGCGGAAGGGCGGCAAGTTCCGGATGTCAATTTTGCGGTCAGTACGGGCTTTGGAGGCTGCATGTGGACCGACATGATCCTGCATGGCAGTAAAAAACCCAAGTGAGTAACAAGGAGAAAAATCATGGCTGAAAAAGAACACATCATTATAGAATCAGGCGATGCAGTGCAGCCCTTCCAGTATTCAGTGGGAATGCACGGTAGCAAGTTTTTCAACGAACTGCGGGACAACAGGCGATTTATGGGGATTCGATGCCCCAAGTGCAAAAAGGTATATATCCCGCCGCGCGGCGTTTGCGGGAAATGCTTTATCGAGATGAACGACTGGGTCGAAGTTGGTCCCCGAGGAACTATTGGAACTTTTACCATTCTCCGTTTTGCTTTCATCGATCCGGAAACGGGCGGGCAGAAGCCGATTCCCTATGGTTACGGTTTCATCAAGTTCGATGGCGCCGACACGCTGTTTCAGCATTACATCAGCGTTGAGGACGAAGGGAAAATAAAGATCGGAGCAAGAGTAGAACCGGTTTTTTCTCCAGATCGTAAGGGTAGTATAAGGGACATCGAGTACTTTAAAGTAATAGATTAATGGCGATTAAGGAGTCACTGACGGTTGAAATAAATCCGGCGAGAAGGATATTAAAAGTGCCGGGGGCGCTGTGCGGCGGAATCAGTACCGGCACCGATAAAATTCGCAGCGGTTACGGCAACGGCGACTGCCTTTACTTTGACTTTGAACACCTGGTCTTTGCCGCAGCAGATGGTTCGGAACGTTTCCCCTGGGCGTCGCGGGACCTGTTAAACCGGCTATCGGAATCACTGGCAAAGTCAGGTTTGCCGGATACGGTTCCGGGCTGGAAGAAGCTGGTTAATGATGAGATTTATTCAATTCAGAAATACCAGCACAAAACCACTTTCAGCTGTGTTGCCATAGTCCCTGAAGCGGAAAGTGTTTCCCTGATAATCTCGCACGGCGGTGACAGTGTGGTGACAGTGATGAACTGCATAACCGGTGCTATCTGCCAGCAGACAGGGAGGGATATGAAGTTCGCCGGAAGGAGTAAGGATATTGCTGATGTGACGGAATATACTACTTCCGATCGAAACTGCCGGGTACTCATCTCCACAGACGGTTTTAATGATGTGTGGAGATTCTGCCTGCGCCACTCGCTTCTCGGCGGGACGCGCGATGTGTTCAAAAGGTATCCGGTAGATAAGATATGTGAACTGATTTCCGGCATACTTGCCGAGAACGAGGGCAGGTTTGAATATGATGATATCGGATTTATAATTATTGATCCATTCCGGGTGCAGAAAAAAAAGGCAAAATCCGTGCTGATGGGCGGGACCACGGCATATGAAGAAGCACAGTTCCAGGAAAACTATGTCTCGGGATTACACGATTACTGGGTGACAGACGAAAAATGGAGCGATGCTGCGGGCGAGTTTTCCGAAGCGGGAATAATGATACTCGGCCAGGAAAAGTGAAATAAACCTCCGGGAGTGTTATCCAAAGCGTTAAGCAAGAGCAGTCCCTGTTTTTTTAAAAATTATAAATAGATGGAAAAGATTAGCAACTATGAATGAAAGAAACAAGAGCGATATTATAAATCTGAGGCGCAACCAGTTGACTAAGGCGGCTTACAAGGTTGTCGGACAGAAAGGTTATTACGATTTCACGATACGAGATATTGCCAGCGAAGCGGGAATGTCCACAGGCCTGGTTCACTATTATTTTAAAAACAAGGAGGAACTGCTGCTCCACCTGTTAAAAGAGATCAACAAGAACATCCTGGGCAGCCTCAACAGATCCATCAGCAAAGCCAAAGATCCAAAGGAAAAACTCAATATTTTCATGAAGCAGGCATTTGACCTGGTTACCAGCGAGAAGGATTATTCCTACCTCGTCATCGATTTCTGGTCACAGGTCAACAAAAATGACCGTATGAAGCGAGCGAACGTCAAACTGTTCAAGAGTTACCGCGATGAGGTGGCGGCCATTCTCACCGAGGGAGTCGAAAAGGGCATTTTCGTGAAAATGGAGGTTGTGTATGCGGCGACGGTTATAATCTCCACGATTCAAGGCCTGATCATCCAGTATGTTTTGGACAACAACGCTTTTCCCTATGAGGATTATACGAGGAAAGTGATGGGGCAAATTACCGATTCGGTTTCGCAAAAATAAAATCTGCTGATTATGGTCTAAGGAAAAGCAGACAGCAAGAATAGAATTGAAAAGGAGGAAGTAATGGAATTCGGTTTAACAGAAGAACAAATAATGTTTAAAGATACTGTGTATCGATTTGCGAAGACCCAGATTGTTCCGCTGGTCGAGGAGGCAGACCTAAAATCGGAATTTTCGCTGGAAGTCTGGAAGAAGTTAGCCGAGATGGGCCTGCTGGGCTTGCCTTTTCCTGCTGAGCTGGGTGGCTCCGGAGCTGATGTAGTTACATGCTGTCTTTCCGCCGAAGCGCTGGGTCATGCCGGTGTCGATCAGGGGCATCTGCTGGCGCTGGGCGCACATACCTATCTCTGTACGGATACCATCTTCAAGCACGGTTCAGAAGCGCAATTGAAGAAGTATATACCAAAACTCGCCAGCGGAGAGTGGATCGGCTGTATGGGGCTCACAGAGCCGGGAGCCGGTTCGGACGCGGCTTCCATGTCGACCACGGCAGTTAAGAAGGGCGATAAGTGGATCCTTAACGGGACCAAAACCTTTATTACCAATGCCCCGGTATGCGACGTCTGCGTAGTATACGCCACAGTGGACAAGAAACTGAAGCACAACGGGATATCCGCGTTTATAATTGATAGAAGTTCGCCGGGCTTTACTACGGGTAAGCCTTTCCATAAAATGGGTGTACGCGCCTCCGCAACTTCGGAAGTCATTATGGATAACTGCGAAGTGCCGGAGGAGAACCTGCTGGGTGAAGTCGGCAAAGCATTCGCTTATACGCATGAGACACTTTCCTGGGACCGCAGCGCGCTTTTGGCCCCCTTCGTTGGCGGCATGCAGTTTGCCATTGAGGAGTGCACAAGGTATTCCCAGGAGCGGGTCCAGTTCGACAAGCCGATCAATCAGTTTCAGGCCATCCAGCAAAAGCTGGCCGATATGAAAATAACGATGGAAGCAGCCAAGATGGCGGTCTACCGCGTTGCTTACGACAAGGATTCGGGCAAGCCCTTGAACCATATGCACACGTCCATCGCGAAAGCGCTGGTGGGAGACTGGGGCCTCAAGACGGCAAGCGAAGCAGTCCAGATATTCGGCGGGTATGGTTTCATCCATGAATATCCGATCGAGCGGTTCCTCCGGGACGCGAAACTCGGGCAGATCGGCGGCGGCACATCTGAAGTCCAGCGGCTGATCATTTCCCGGATATTGAGCTATTTCTAGGAAACAACCCGCAAACACTTCATGCATAAATTTGACAGGAGAATGAAACAATGAATTACGATTTAACGGCGGAACAGCTATCCATAAAGGCAAATTTTGAAAAATTTTGTAAGAAGGAAATCGAACCTCGTGCTCATCTGCTGGACACGGCTTCTTCCGAAGAAGTCAATAGCGAGATCAAAGTGAACATAAAGATGCTGGCGGACCTGGGCTACCTCGGCATGGGGCATGAAGAAAAGTATGGCGGCAGCAATCTTGACCTGTTCAGCCAGACAGTTGCCGGTGAAGAAGTTGCGAAGGCCTGCGCCTCATCATATCTCTCCGCCGGCGCCTCCTGCGGGCTCTTCGGTGTGCCGCTGAAGCTTTTTGGCACGGACGAGCAAAAGGCAAAATATCTTCCCGGCATCATTAAGGGGGAAATCATCGGCTGCTTCGGCCTTACCGAACCGGAAGCCGGAAGCGATGCGGCTTCTATGAAGACTACGGCGGTAAAGAAGGGCGACAAGTGGATTCTTAACGGAACGAAGACTTTTATTACCAATGCAACCATAGCCGACGTTGCTCTCGTATTTGCGTATAACGACCGCGAGAAAGGTCCCGGCGCCGGAGTAACCTGCTTCCTCATCGATAAGGGTACGAAGGGATTTTCTGTCAGCAAGCCTTTTGACAAAATGGGCTTTCGCGGATCACCGACTGCGGAATTGATCCTGGAAGATTGTGAAGTGCCGGAAAGCGCCGTTCTCGGTCAGACCGGGTGGGGCTTTATCCAGGCGATGCAGACTTTGGAGTATGGCAGAATCGGGATGGCGACGGTCTGTCTGGGAATTGCCGCAAAATGTCTGGAGCATGCGAATAAATATTCCAAGGAAAGAAAAACGTTTGGCAAACCCATCAACCGTAATCAGATGATTTCGTTTAAGCTTGCCGATATGATGATTATGTCCGACATCTCCCGCCTGCTGATTTACCAGGCCTGCTGGGCGAAAGAAACAAACAACCCGGAATCGGCGATTCTGGCATCCGTGGCCAAAGTGTGGGCATCAGAGTCCGCCACACAGATATCCAGTTGGGCGGTCCAGGTGCATGGAGGATATGGCTATATCAAGGAATATGCGGTCGAACGTCTATACCGCGACGCACGGTTGGGCGAGATCGGCGAGGGTGCATCCGAAATACAGCGCATCCTCATCGCTAAAGACCTTATTCGCAAGTATGGAAAATAAGGAGTGATATTTATGCCTATAGATAAAAAATTCATCGGTAAATCTTATCCTTCCTATACTTACGATGTGTGTAAAGAAAAAATCAAAGAATACGCGAAGGCTGTCAAGACCTTTGATCCCCATTATGTGGATGAAATGTTTGCGAAGAAATCGCAATACGGCGTCATCATAGCGCCGCCGACATTCGCTGTTGTATTCGGCGCATACGTGATCGAACCAATATTTCTGGATGCGGAACTGGCACTGAATATGGCCATGCTTGTCCATGGCGAGCAGGATATGGAATTTTTTGAAGTGGTCAAAGCCGGTGATTCCATAACTATCAGCGGAGTAATCAGCGATATTCAGAACAAGGAGAAGGTGGACACCATATCGGTGGCAGTGACTTCGAAAAACCAATACGGCAGGATGGTGTGCCGGGCCGTATATACCTTTGTGGTGCGGAAATAGGGGGGAATTTATGCCAATAAATAATGGACAGACATTTCAGGACAGCGAAGTTGTAGATAAATACAGGCCGTTGTATTATGCGGGAGCTTCGGGCGATTTCAATCCTATCCATATTGATCCGGAATTCGGGAAAATGGTGGGACTTGGCGGTGCAATACTCCAGGGCCTCTGCACCCTGGCCTTCGCCACTCGGAGCATTACCAATCTGATCGGCGATCCCGGCAAACTCAGGAAACTGAAATGCCGTTTCAGCGCTCCGGTAATGATAGAGGATACCATTACCGTGCAGGGAACGGTCTCGGACATAAAAGACGGTCTGGGGTATATTGATCTGAAAGTGACCAGGCAGACAGGCGCAGAAGTGCTGCAAAAAGTTGAAGCCGTCGTCGAAGTATAAAAACCATCAATCATGGGGGCAGATGAAAATCTGCCCCGCTCATCTTTTCCCCTTTTATTCAGCTATTTTGGAAATATCATTATTTGGTAGCATTGTTCCACCGGCAAAGTCAGTAACCAGGCAATTTCCATAAACCAATAACCTTCAGTCCTCAGCCTTCAGTCTTTTTAAAAAACAAATTGAAATTAAAAATAATGTGAGTATATTCAAGCAATTAATTTATGCGAATAACTATGGAGGTCACACCGCATGCCCAGAGTCGAACTAAATGTTCAGGCGCCGGATTTTACGTTGAACGATTTTAACGGCAAGAGCGTATCGCTTGACGATTATGCCGGAAAAAAGAATGTCCTGGTCGTTTTCAACCGGGGATTTTTCTGACCTTTCTGCCGCAAGCACATGGCGCAGTTGCGCCGGGACTATGAAAAATTTAAGCAACTGGATACGGAAATCATTGTTGTTGGGCCGGAGAAGGCCGAAGCTTTCCGTGACTATTGGGCAAAGGAAGATTTGCCGTTTACCGGTCTGCCCGACCCTGAACATCGGGTTTTGAAATTGTACGGCCAGGAGGTCAAATTGTTTAAACTGGGCCGGCTCCCCGCGCAGATGCTGATTGATAAATCCGGTAAGGTTCGGTTTGTGCACTACGGCCATTCGATGGCGGACATTCCGGAGAACCGGGAAATAATTGGTCTGATGGAAACGCAAACATCGTAAAGGAGCAAATATGCAATTTACTTTCGCCCATAACAATTTCAATGTGCTGAATTTGGAAAAAAGTCTGACCTTTTATAAGGATGCTCTACAATTGAAGGAAGTGCGCCGCTATGAGCCGCCGGACAAAAGTTTTATCATCGTCTATCTCGGCGACGGCAAAATGCACCATCAGTTGGAGCTAACCTGGCTCAAAGACAGGAAGGAACCCTACAATCTGGGTGACAATGAATTTCATCTGGCTTTTAAGGTGGATGATTTTGCCGCCGCCCATGCCCAGCATGAGAAAATGGGTTGTATCTGCCTGGAAAACAAAGCCATGGGAATCTACTTCATTAATGATCCGGACGATTATTGGCTGGAAATCATCCCGCAAAAGAGATAAGTACCGGAAAAGTTTATATTCTTTCAAAGGAGATAAAATATGAAAACAGAAACAGGGGTTTCTAAAACAACTCTGTTGGTCATTGCAGCAATCTTATTCTGCTTTACCTGTTCGGCAGCAGCTCAGGAATTAAGCCCGATCAAACTTCTTCCGCCCAATATGAAAGGCGGAAAATCACTGATGCAGTCGCTGCAGGAGCGCAAAACGTCCCGGTCATTTAGTACTTCAAAACTGCCCATCGATGTCCTTTCCAATCTTCTCTGGGCCGCCTGCGGAATTAACCGGCCGGAAAACGGCAGACGCACGGCGCCTTCCGCCGTCAATTGGCAGGAAATTGCCGTTTATGCCGCAATGGAGGAAGGCCTCTATTTATATAACGAAAAAGCTCATGTTCTGGAACCTGTGCTTAAAACCGATTTACGCAAGAAGACAACCACTCTGCTGCAGCCTTCCAGAAGCTCTGTGGCCGGAGCGCCGCTGCAGTTGATCTATGTGGCTGATTATTCGAAGATGAGCGCCTTTACAAACGAAGAAGAAAAAAAATTCTATTCTGCTGCCGATACAGGGTTCATTGCCCAAAACGTTTATCTCTATTGTGCGTCCGAAGGATTGGCAACGGGTGTTCGGGCGATGGTCGATAAGGACGCACTGGCCAAAGAGATGAATCTGCGCAGCAACCAGAAAGTTATCATGGTTCAGGCGGTTGGTTATCCGCAATAAGAAGAAGAAAAGAATGTTAATTTAATGCCGCCAGAAAGAATAGAGCTAAAAGAAACGGTTTATGCTGAAAGCAGCCGGTACTTTGCGGCATTAATGAAGGATATCGACCAGGCTGTAGCGCAAATTGACTTCGAAACATATATCTTCGACCTGGATCTCCTGGGCAGGGAAATTGCGGAAAAGCTGGCGGCTGCAGCCAGACGGGGAGTTGCAGTAAGATTGATGATTGATGGCGCCGGATCGTCGATATCCAGCGGCAAACTGGCAAAGCAGCTCAATAGTTCCGGGGCTCAAGTACGCATATATCGTCCTCTTCCCTGGAATATCGACCAATGGGAATGGGCCGTACCTCGTCTTCCCTGGCTGATTAAGCTTCAGCGCCTGCTGGAAAAAATGCACAGCCGCAATCATCGTAAAACCTGCATGATCGATCAGCGTATTGCCTGGGTAGGCAGCTTTAACGTTTCGCAGCGTCATCTTCCTTACGAGCAGGGCGGCGAGAATTGGCGCGATACGGCGTTGCGGTTGCAAGGTCTGGAAATGCAGCATTTGCAGCATGCCTTTAATGCCGCCTGGGCCGATGACCGGTCTTTGATTCCCCGGCAAATGTTTCATCCCACAAATATCCGCTTAAACCACATGCACAGGCGCAACCTGCGACGCGACTTATTGCAGCGCATTGCTTCGACCGGCTTCCGCATCTGGATAACGAATGCCTATTTTGTACCTATTGGTTCAATTCTGCGACAGCTGAAAAAAGCGGCACGACGAGGCGTGGACGTGAGGATACTGCTGCCCGGGAACTCCGATATATTTTTCATGCCGTGGGCATCAGGTGTGTATTATGCGTCGTTGATGAAAGCAGGCGTTCGAATATTTGAATATACGGGCGGTGTTCTCCACGCAAAAGTTATGATGCTGGATGACTGGATGACAGTTGGTTCCAGCAATATTGACTATCTGAGCTTTTTTCGGAATTTAGAAGCGGAAGTCGTTGCTTCTTTACCGGGAACAAAAAAAGATCTGGAGGATCTTTTTCTCCAGGATCTGACCCACGCGGTAGAGATTACCCTCAATGATCATCCGCAGCGCCCCCGGTGGAAAAAGCTGGCCGGGCATCTTCTGATGTATATTAAGCGCTGGCTATGAGTTGTGTCAAAGACAGAATGAAAATGTGGGCTTTATATCTTTACCTGCCCAGGCAGTCGGATTTTCCTTTTCCCCGTCCCTCCGTTCCTTCTTTTTTCAATATACCGTTTTCAAAGGTAAGTTTATAAATAAAGTCATTATCACCGCAATTGTAGTGCCATACTTCCAATTTCCTGCTGCATTTCTTATGTTTCTTGATCTTGCCGGATTTGTCCGCGGCAGTGTATTCCTGGCTGTTTTCACAGGAATTTTCTTTAGATGTTGGTTTACCGCAGGTTACCTGAACCAGCGTCCTGCTGTCGCCGGTGCCGACCATGCCGGAACCGCAACGAAATGCCCAGGTAATATCAGCCGAGAAAAACAAAAAAGATACCGCAGCAAAAAAAATGATGGCCTTGCTTCTCTTCATTATTGTCCTCCTTTAATCAAAATCAAGTATTCATATTTATAAAGGTCATAAACAAATTGCTGGATGATTTCCTGTTCGTCGGTAAAAGGAGTCACTAGGCGCAGAGCGGTAAGCACCCGATCACTGCAGTTAAGAGGCAAAAAATCGACAAACTGGCCGCGAAAAGCGGTGTAATTATGCGCCCGGGCGAGTTTCTCCAGCTGAGAAAATTTGACGGTATACTCATCATGATTCTTGAGAGTTATTCTTTCCGGAGTGCCGGTCAAGGGAAAATTGATATATGGTTGGATGGACGAAGGCAGCGTTGCTTCACAGCTATGTTCACTTAAATAGATATACTGCACTCCGGCCAGGCAGAGATTGTCTAAAACTTCCAGTGCGCCAATGTTAATATTTTCCCTGGCAGGTAAGGTCAGACAATATTTATCTTGAAAATAATTTATCTTATCCAGATAATAACGAGTCAGGGAATTATTTAATGAATCATCCGGGGATTGGGCGACCAGGGTAGGAAAATCGCCGATATTTTCATTGAGTATCGCCAGTTCATAGCATTGCAATTCACTGATTTTCATGCTGAGAATATTCCGATTAACAAATTCTGCGTTCCAACCGTCTAAAGATTGTTTCTGCTTTTCCAGCAGATAGGGAGAAATGTCCAGCATGGTCGCGTTCAGGGATGGAGCCAGGGTAAGAAAATCATGCATCAGATAGCCAAAACCGCCGCCGACTTCCAGGATGGTATTCAGCTTGCTGAAAGGGAAAAACTTATTCAGGAAATGAAAGAGCTGAAAACCGAAAGAACTGTTCATCCGCAGTGCTTTCCGGCAGGGGCTTTCATCAGACTGCAGGGCGTTGCAAACGGTCAACTCCCAGTTCAGAGAATGCTGGTCATGCAGGTAATATTCATCCGTCGTGTTCAAATAATACATCATATTTATATTGAAAAAATAGTTTATTGGTAATACGGATTTTGTGATATTCAGATTAGTAATTTAAAATTGGGGAAAAAGCAACTCTGAATATGATGCTTATCTGCAGATTGCAAAAGTAAAAGGCACTAATACTCATCCGGCAGGCGATAAAAAATGTCACAATATGCGGCAAAGCTCATTGAGCTCCTACTCAACAGCTATCCCGATCTTTCCGGTTGGACAGTCATCTGTGCCAGCCAGAATGCTGTTGACCCGGTGCAGCATCTTATCCACGGCGAGCTGGGCGGTATACTGCCCAGAGTAGAAGGACTGCCATCATATATAACTAATAAGATCAGAGACCGTTTTAATCTTATGCCATTGCCCGATGACGATGATGAGAGATTGCTGTATTTTATCAAGTTCATTTCTGAAATATTACCTCAGGAAATGTATCCCTCACGTCGCGCGTCATTCCTTCTTCCTCTTCTGGGCAAACTGGCGGCATATAACATCAACAGGGATACGATTTATGGCGCGGAGCGTTTTACCGATGATGAATGGAAGAGGCTCGAAGAATATCTGGAGATCGCGCAGGCTTTCCGCAGGTGGCTTGCCGGAAGAAATCTCTTCCTGCCGGATCTGGAAGCAGCGCGCTTAGATTTGATCACCCCCGGGGAAAAAGAAATCTTTTTCGGACTGCCCGCAATGACTCCGGTTACGGAGAGGTTCTATCGCAGGATAAGCAAGGAAAGATTATTTCTTGATAGTCCGCTTTACAGCCGGGAGCTTGCCGCTCCCGGTAATCTTCCCTTTGAGTCGGCCAAAAATCTTGTTGGTTCATTCGGCGGCAGGGTTGAGCCTTCCGAGGGCGCAGGTATCGAATTGGTTAAGCTGACCGGGCTTCATGCCATTGTTGACCTGGTGACGCAGGAAGTCTCCGATTTCCTCAAATCCCGGACGGGAAAAGACCAGCTGATGATATTCCTGCTTGATGAGTCGCTCACAGCAATGCTCTGGAACAGATCATTGCGCCTGTTCGCCAATGAGGTCAATCTCGCTGTCTGGTTGCCATTTGCGACAACGTCAGCCGGACGAAGACTTTTATTCGAGTTAAAAAAGAGAGAACAGTCGGGGCTGTTACCGGATTTTAAGAAATATGCCATAAACTGTGCGGTGGAATTATCCAGGAATAGAGAAAACTATATACGTGAGGAATGTGAAGCGCTGGAAGCGGCCATAGCTTTGTCTACCCTCATTGATGATTGGAAAGAAAGACTGGGAGGTAATCTGTCCGATGCCGCAAAAATGCTTATCGATAGAAAAAAATTCCGCGTTAAGGGAGAAAGGTCCGCGCCGGTGCAGGTTGTCGGTTTCGGCCATGGTTCGGGAGAGAGATTCAGCAGGGGATTGATCCTGCCGCTGGATGCCGGAATAATGCCGTCACAGCCTTTTGAAGGTCCTTTCATCAATCCGGTGCATATTCCGCAGATGCGAAAAAGCGTCTTTGAATACGAGGACCTCCTTTTCCGGCAAGTTCTGGCGCAGGGCGATAAGATTAAAATAGCCGCAGTGGACGACAAAATAAGGGAACGGACGCCAAGTTACTATCTGAACTTTCTGGCGCAGGAATTCGGCAGACCGATTAAAACAATAGCATTTAAAGAATATTTATCGGAAAAGCAGGGCAGCCCAAAGCCGGCAATAATAATCGACGCTAATCTGCGCAACAGGCTGAAAGAATATACTTATTCTTTTTCGAGTCTTATCAAGATCCTGGCCTGCCCGTTTTCGTTCTATCAGCAATATATCCTCCGCCTTGAAACTCCTTCATTTATGGATGATGATGAGAAGATAACCATGCAGATGGGAACTTTCGTCCATAAATTTCTGCAACAGCTCTCCACGGAAAGAAAGGAGCTGCTCGATAAATGGGAGTTGCTTTTCGATGAACTATGGGCAAGCGATGAAAACGCGGAAATAAGAGATATTAACGGAATAAATATCTACATGCTGAACGCCAGGATATTATTGCGGGAAATCTATAAAGACGAATTGGCGGCAGGGCAGCGATTGGTTTTTGCCGACAATGCCTGGTCGTGTGAGGAAAAATTCAACGGGACGATTGCCGGGTGCTACAAAATAACCGGTCGTTCCGACAGACTGATAAAGAGATCAGGACGCACCGAGGTCATTGATTTCAAGTATTCCAAAAAGACCGCCAGGTTCAATCTTCCCGTAAGAACAACCGTGCTGGAGCGCCTTAAAGAAAAAGGAATTCTGCATCCTGCCGCACAGCTCATGATCTATCAGCACTTTATTAAAGAAGTAGACGGGGCCTTTTTTTATTTTCTGAAGGAGTCATCAGCGGATCGGGTTATGATGCTTCCGGAGGATCTGAGCCTTCAGGCGGATGATCTGATGTCTGCGATCAAGGAGCGCCTGGACGTAATAATCGGCGGAAGTGAACTGGCAACGAATTATGAATCTGCGGAGTGCGAATACTGCCTGTTTCAGGCTTTATGTGGAAGAGAAGATTTTTATAAGGCCGCAAGGGAGAAGAATTGATGCAAAGTATTCTTCTGAAAGCCTCAGCCGGTTCGGGAAAGACAACAAACCTTACCAGGGAAGTGTATGCAAGGATATCTTCCCGGGCTAAATTCATCTCTGCACTGACTTTTACCCGCGCTGCTACTGTAGAGATGCGTTCCCGGATCATGGAAGAGATAGCGTACAAAAAAGAGATGCCCCTGCTGGACAGGCTCGGCCTGATTATGGAGGCGGGCAGGGTAGGGTATTCCACCATTGACTCCTTTTTTTACAGACTTTTTGCCGCCTCCGGTTATGCGCCCAAGATGGCTGACGAGAAGGCACAGATAGAAATATCCTCCGAGATCGAAAGTCTTTTTCGTGAAAATGTAATGCTCAGCGGCAAAGGAGATAAGCTGATCGTAGCCGCCAGGATATTGAGAACAGACATGGACACACTCTGGGGATCTCTTGCTGATGAACAGAACATCGATCGATGTCTGCAGGATAAAGACAGGCTGGAAGATCTTGACGACCTGATGAAAGAGAACGGCATATTAAGGAATAGCCTGGAAGCTCTGAGTAAAAAGGCAAATGAGTTGTCGGGTTTGATCCCGGCCGGTAACGTTCAAAAATTGGTTATAAAAGCATTATCCGATTATGACGGTTTTATTTCCAAAACGGCTGCATCTCATTGTGATCTGAAAAATTACGCAAGCCTCGGCAAGAATATAGCGTGGGATAAAAGCCCCTACTCGGATCTAAACAGTATTTTCCGGGATTATCGAAAGACTGCCGAGAAGTTGTCCCTGAACAAGGCAATTCTCCGGCAGCTGGCGGTTGCTTTTCTTTGCGATACATATCTTGCTGCGGCAGAAGCTGTAAAAAAAGAAAAGGGATTGATATTTTTTTCCGATGTGCGCAAATCCCTGCTTGCCCTGGACGGACTCTATTCGAGCGAAAGACCGAAGCTGATGAGCAACTATTTCTCCCTCGGGCTCGACAGAACCGATCATCTGCTGATTGACGAATTCCAGGATACCTCAACCGGTGATATTGCCATACTGCTTCCCCTCATTGACGAGATTTTGTCCGGTCCCGGGGAGCGCGGCGAAAGGTCATTCTTTGCCGTTGGAGACTGGAAACAAATGATCTACGGATGGCGCGGCGCTGATCGGGAAGCACTCGAAAAGGCAATCGGCGTTTATATCGAAAGCGGTGTAATAGCTGAACGCTCACTGGAATACAATTACCGCAGCACGCCGCTGCTGATCTCTTTTTTTAACCAGCTTGTGGAAAATTTATTTTCCGGAAAAGAACAAACGGAGAAACAGCGCCCGCCGGATAAATATCAAGGATATGAAGGTGTGACGGAGGTAAGCCTTATTCAGCTCAAGAAAGAAGGTCTTTCAGAAGCCTTTTATTATCCAAAAATCCTTGAGGTGTTGAAGAAGAAAAAGTCAGAGTACGGCTGTTCATGGGGAGACATGGCGGTGCTGACTGCCACCAACAACCATGTCCAGAAAATAGCCTCTGAACTGCACAAAGACGGTATCGCTGTCTCAGAGGTCAAGGGCAGGCAGCTTCTTTCGACTTCCGCCGGTGTCGCGGTAATGCTTTTCATTGCCGGTGTCCTCTCCCAGAAAGGTGAAAACCTCTTCACTAAAGCGGCGGCGCAGTCGCCTTTATGGGAGAAATTATTCGTAAATGTCGATGATTACCAGGCAGAGATGGCCAGGAGATTTCCCAAGCCATTCGGGATAATGGCTGTCAGCCACACGATCGAACTATTACGAGGGAAAATACCGGCAACAATCCTGGATATCTGGCAGGATGAGGCAGAAGAATTCTTCAGTCAGGGCGGCGCTGACGCAGATGACTTCCTTTTACGGATGTTCCATATAAGGTTTAGCGTGAAAGTGCCGGAGGCCGAGAACAGGAATAATATTAAAGTTGATACCATTCATGGAACAAAAGGGCTTCAGTTCCAGCACGTTTTTATTTTCTGGAACGAGGATGAAAGAGAGTCGCCATTCTATCTGGATTCAGAGAAATGCCATCTGCAATTTTCCCGCAGGGAAATCGATTTGTGGACGGCAAGCGAAACCGGCCTGGCCAAAGAAATAGTCGAAAATCATGAAAAAAATACACAGCGGCAGCGCGAGGAGAGAGCCAATGTTTTCTATGTGGCCGCGACCAGGGCGATACAGACGCTGGCTGTTTTTCTCCCCACAAACAAAGGAGAGAATTACAAACCCGTTCATCAGGCGGTACTTAATACATTTGCGCAGTTAGCACCTGGTGGCTTTAAAAAGGAAATATGCTCGCTATCCGGTCAGGCAAAAGAGGCTGAAAACATGGCAATATTTAATGTGCCGGAAAAGAATAATGATGAACCTGATAAATATGGCGAGCTCGACCCGGCGCTTATATCTGCTTATATCAAGAGGGGCATCATGCGCGGGGAAAGACTGCACCGCTGGCTGGCGAAAGTTCTTGATCAATCTCAACTGCCGCCGCAGGGTGAGCTGGGTGACGAGGAATATGATGCAGCGATTAAATTTGTCGCCAGAAACGATGTCGCCGGTATCATGTTCAGGAAAGGCCAGCTCTATATCGAACAGCAGATCTCGGACAAAAACAATTTTGGCATCGTCGACAGGATGATTGTGTCGAATAATCTTATAACAATTATTGATTACAAATCAGGTTCCATGCGCGGGCTCAAGCAAAAGTACGACGAACAGCGTAAACGATATATAAAAATCATGGAGTCGCTCTATCCGCAGAGGCCCGTAGAATATCATATTTTAACAATCGATATTTAAAAGATCATAATAATCAGGGGCAGTTGCCGCCGGAAAAATATCCAAACAGGGCAAAGTCATTTAATATGGAATAATATCAATCATATATGGCTGCTTTGGTTTTGGCAAAATGTTCCTTAAATTGCTGTTATAAGTCTTGACAATTATGGGGCAATCCATTAGCTTACGACCTTAAATTTGACCGGTAAGAGAACTTCGGGAAAATATCGCGGGACCTTAAAGAGGAAAAAATAATGATTGGTGTACTTATAACAACGCACGGTAGTTTAGGCACTGAGCTGATAAAAGCGGCAGAGCTGATCAAGGGCCCGCTCACGGGAGTGTTGCATATTTCAACCGATCAAACCAAAGGTGTTGAAGATTTGAAAAAGGAGATCGGCAATGCCATCAAGAAACTGGATAAAGGCAAAGGGGTATTAATTCTTACGGATCTTTTCGGCGGAACGCCCTCTAACATTTCTCTGTCTTTCCTGAAAGAAGGAAAGGTGGAAGTTGTCACCGGGGTTAATTTGCCGATGATGATGAAGATATATGACAAAAAAGATGACATGACTTTGAACGAATATGCCTGCATGATTAAAGAATACGGCAAAAAGAATATATCTGTGGCGAGCGAAATATTAAGCAAAAAAGCAGTCGGGTGAAGAATTGACAGATGCTGGCTATGACATAGCTTTGGTTCGCATTGACAACAGGCTGGTACACGGTCAAATTCTGGAAGCATGGGTGCCGTTCATTAAGGCAAAATGCATAATAGTTGTAAGTGACGGTGCCGCCTGTGATTTTTATTGTGAAACCGTAATCCGGATGGCCGTACCCAGTTCAATCGAAGTGATAATTCTAACAGTCGAAGATTTCGCTAAAACATATACCTTCAGCCGAAATGCCGGGAAGAAGACAATAGTTTTATTTTCCTCAGTTGCTGATGCTTACAGGGCTTACAAACTTGGCTTTCACTTTGATCATCTCAACATCGGCAATATCTATAATGAAGAATACAAAGTATGCCATGGTACGTCGGTTTTTCTGTGCGATGACGAAATAAAAGATCTTTTGAAGCTTTTGGAAAATGAAGGAGTGGCGATAGGAATAAGACGCATTCCACGGGAACGGGCTGTGAATATACAAGACGTATTTAAAGATTATTGCGCAATAACGCCATAAAAAAGTGGTATTTAATTGCTGACAAAAATAATTTTGATATCTTTTTGCGGCGGCCTGTTTTGTCTTGATCGGATTTTCATTCAAGCTATGATTTCCCGACCGGTTGTTGTCGCCCCGTTCATCGGATTGCTCTGTAATAATCTTCATGCGGGTTTGATTATTGGCGTTTTAGTGGAAATATTCTGGATTGACCGCATTCCCGTCGGGACATATATCCCTCCCAACGATTCCATAGTTGCTGTTTTAGCAACATCAATTGCCGTCCTGGCAGGTCAAAGCGCAGGAGGAACAAGCCCCCAGCTCATTGCTCTGGCGATACTGATTACTTTGCCCCTGGGAATAATTGCCAAGAAAATGGATACTTATATCATTACATCCAATAATGTTCTTTCTGATCTTGCCCTCGAAGACGCTAAGGCAGGTAACTTTAAAGCCATTGAACGGAAAAATTATGCCGGCTTAATGAAAGCATTTTTGATAACTGTGTGTTATCTATTTGCGGCGCAAGGCCTGATGGTTCCCGCAGTCAGCTGGCTCTACCCCAAGCTCAATGCACAGATATTAAATACGCTTTTTCTGCTTTACTATTTTCTGCCTTTGTTGGGTATTGCCGTGGCCATTAATACAATCAAGCTGCGCGGCGCCGTTCCGGTCTTTTGTGCAATATTATTAATTCTGGTTTTTGCCTGGGAATTCTATCATGCCTTCTGAGACTGATACTATCGCGGTGGCCATCGACTTGATGGGAAATAAAGATTTGCCGGAAATTATGGCCATTGAAAAGGACTCCTTCGTTTCGCCCTGGTCGGAGAGGATGTTCCTCGATGAACTCAAACTGAAGCATTCCCAGCGTCTGGTTGCGCGCTTATCTCAGGGCAAAAACAGTATTATCGGCGGTTATCTCATATTCTGGATAGTTGCCGATGAAGCTCATTTGCATAATCTTGCCGTTAAAAAAGAATTTCGCCGGCAGGGTCTGGCTCAGGGATTTATGAATGTGATGAAAGAAATAGCCCACCAGGCAGGGGCAAAATCTCAGACTCTGGAAGTTCGGGAATCAAATACAGAAGCAATAAAGCTTTACCGGAAATGCGGTTTTGTAGTAAAAGGAAAAAGGCCGCTTTATTATACGGATACTCAAGAAGATGCATTGATAATGTGGGCGGGCGTCTAAAACAGGCTGAAGGCTGAAGGTTAAAGGAACAAGAATAAAGGCTGAAGACTAAAGGCTGAAGGCTGAAGGCTGACGGTAGAAGGGTAGAATGGCGAAAAATATATTTGTTGGTGAAATCATTAAAAATGAAGAAATCCGGCCTGATTACTTCCTGATGAAAGTGCGGCTGCCGCATTCCTTTGATCACCCCCGGCCGGGTCAGTTCGTCATGATTCGCATCGCCGGGCTCGCCGAACCTTTTCTGGGCCGGCCCATCAGCATCTATTCTTATCATCTGCGCAAATCATCCGGTGAAATAGAACTTCTCTACCGCGTTGTGGGCAAAGGAACGCAAATATTGGCGGGTTTAATATCCGGGTCTCAGGTGGAAGTTCATGGCCCGTTGGGCGGCAGTTATTCGCTTTCCCCGGAAAAAGAAAATATCGTTCTTATCGCCGGAGGAATTGGCGTGGCGCCTTTATCGCTGCTGGCGCAATATTTATGCAAGAACACGTCCGCTGCGACATCTCGCCTGAGCTTTTACCTGGGCGCTCAAACGGCAAAAGAAATCGTCGGCCTGGATAAACTAAGCAAGCTTTGCTACAAAATGAAAATATGCACTGACGACGGATCAAGGGGGCGCAAATTACTTGTTACTGAAGCATTCCAGGAAGATATTCTAAAATACGATCCCGCCGACACCGCTGTTTATGCCTGCGGCCCGAGGGGGATGATCAAAGCGCTGGCCGGTATATTAAGCCCCGGCAAATTCTTTTGCCAGGTTTCACTGGAAGAGAGAATGGCCTGCGGCACGGGAGCCTGTATGGGCTGTGCTGTCGCTGTCAAAGGCGGTTCAGGTGATGTTGTCTATAAAAGGGTATGTTCAGACGGGCCGGTGTTCAATCTCGAAGATATTGTCTGGGAGTAACGGGATTCCATGAAAGCAAAATCATTGCCGCAGATGACGGTACAAATAGGACGACTGCAATTGAAAAACCCGGTGATGACGGCATCCGGCACATTCGGCTATGGACAAGAATACGCAGATTATGTGGATTTGAACAGTTTGGGTGCCATTGTTGTGAAGGGTTTATCGCTTCTGCCGCGCCCCGGCAATCCACCGCCGCGGATTATGGAAACGGCGGGCGGCATGCTCAATGCCATCGGTTTGCAGAATATCGGAGTTGACACTTTTATCGAAGAAAAGCTGCCTTATTTAAGACAGCATGACGTGGCGGTGATTGCCAATATCTATGGTGAATCTTACGCCGAATATCAAAAAGTAGCGAAAAAGTTAAGCGCGGCAAAAGGCGTGCACGCCCTGGAGGTCAATGTTTCCTGCCCTAATGTGCAGAAGGGCGGGTTGGCTTTTGGTACTGACCCCAAAGTTGCCGCCAGAGTGACCCGCAAAGTTAAACAGGAAACGGATTTGCCGGTCATCATCAAACTTACTCCGAATGTTACGGACATAGCCGCTATTGCGGAAGCCGTGGAGGAAGCGGGAGCAGACGCCGTATCCTTAATCAACACTTTAACCGGAATGTCGGTGAATTTGAAAGATGGAACGCCGCATCTGAAAAACATAACCGGCGGGCTTTCCGGCCCGGCAATCAAACCGGTGGCACTGCGGATGGTCTGGCAGGTGGTAAAGCGTGTATCAATTCCCGTCATCGGCATTGGCGGAATTCTGAACGCCGGCGACGCTCTGGAGTTTCTGATGGTCGGGGCCAAAGCCGTGCAGGTGGGCACTGCTAATTTCATCAATCCTCGCGCCACAACCCAAATACTGGCAGGCCTGCAGAACTACCTGCAAAACAACAAAATTAACGACATTAATAAAGTGATCGGTACATTTAAAGAAGGAGGCTCTTCATGTTGAGGATAATATTGGCGGTCATTTGGATTACTTTCATTTTCTCCGGCAATCTTCATGCCGCCCAATCGACGATAACGGAAGCCGAAGGCTACTCGTGCGCGGGGGATGACAAATCCAGAAAACAGACGGAGCTCGCCGCAATGTCCGAGGCCAAACGCGTCGCCGTGGAATATGCGGTTTCGTATGTTAAAAGTGAAACCAGGATTAAAGATTATCAGGTGGAAAAAGATATCGTGCAGGCCTATTCCAACGCAACAGTGAAAGTGATCGAGAGCAAAGAGAGCAAATGGTATAAAGATGAGCGCTCCGGCGATTGCTTTCGGGTAAAAATTAAAGCGGA
Organism: Deltaproteobacteria bacterium HGW-Deltaproteobacteria-12; assembly: GCA_002840565.1. Lineage (GTDB taxonomy): Bacteria > Desulfobacterota > Syntrophia > Syntrophales > Smithellaceae > MVRV01. The sequence continues at coordinate 80,817 of PHBK01000012.1, forward strand.
GATAATTCCCGATGAAAAGGCCATGACCAGCTTAGCGTCCAATCAGTCCGCGGCTGATGATCCTGCTTTGCCGCTCAGCATTAATGTCTGGACGGATAAAAAACAATATAAAAATAAGGAACAGATAAAAATATTCTTGAAGGGCAACAGGCCTTTTTACGCCCGGGTGCTGTATGTGAATGTCAAAGGCGAATCCATCCAGCTTTTGCCCAACCCGACGCGCAGTGATAATTATTTCAACGGCGGCGTAGTCTATGAAATCCCTTCCGGCAATGACCGTTTTGAACTGGAAGTAAGCCCCCCTTTTGGCGAAGAGAAAATTCTCGTTTACGCCAGTTCTACGGAATTGGGTAACATTAATATTCAGGCCGCAGGCTCCGTTTATGAAGTAAAAACAGATTCCAAGGATGTCGGTGTTAAAACTCGCGGCATTCAGCTCAAAGAAAAGGCGGGAGGAACTAAGCCGGCGGAGTCTTTTTTTGAAAGCAAGGTCACAATAAAGACGCTACCATGAGAATGAAGACCGAAGAAATAATTCGCGGCATTTATCTAATCGGCGGCCCGAATATTACACTCTCCGATGGTGCCGCAATCTATCTGCTCGATTTTGCAGGCGAGCTTGTATTAATTGATGCCGGGGCGGGGCGCAGCACGGAGCAGATCATTCAAAATATTGAAGTCCTGGGATTTCATCCCGGCCGGATATCCCATCTGATATTAACACACTGCCACATCGACCATATCGGTTCCGCTCCTTATTTTCAGAAGAATTACCATACGAAAATTGTTATCCATGAATTGGATGCACCGGCAGTCGAGACCGGTGATTCCATCCGCACTGCGGCCAACTGGTACGAAACCAGTTTTCCGCCGACGAAAGTAGACCGAAAAATAAAAGGCAGCAAACAGGTATTGACATTCGGCGCCGAAGAATTGCATTGTCTGCATACCCCGGGGCATACACCGGGTTCGATTTCCGTATATCTGGATCGTGACGGCAGGAGAGTGTTATTCGGTCAGGATATTCACGGCCCTTTCCATAAAGCTTTCGGTTCGGATATTGAAGATTGGAAAAAATCAATGCGATCGCTGCTTGCTCTCCACGCCGACATTCTCTGCGAAGGACATTTCGGCATTTTTCAGCCCAAAGAAAGAGTCCGCGAGTATATTGAACGGTATCTGGAAGACTACGAGTGACAACATCGTTAAAAAGTCCATATACTGTTTATCACCTTCAGGTGACGTTACGCTGCATCCCTCGGCGTTGCGACGTACTCGCAAAGTACGCCTCACTTCTCGGGATTTGCGCGCCTTGTCTCTGGAACTTTTTAACGAGTTGTCAAAACGTAAGCAAAGCGACACAGATTGTATTCAAGTAGCGCTTAATGTGAAATATGAAAAACAGCCAAAGGATTTGTAACACCAATAATGATATATCTTGCACCAATCCAGGGGACAACAGACAGGATTTACCGCAACCTGTTTCCTCTCTATTTCAAGGGAGTTGACATAGCGATTGCACCTTTTATTTCCTCTTCCAAGAAAATGAAGCCGGAGAATAACCTGCTGCGGGAATTAGATCCCGAAAAAAATACGGGCATTCCGACAATACCGCAGATAATGAGTTCCATCCCGGATGACTTCACCAAACTTGCCAATATGCTATACGATATCGGCCACAGCCGGGTAAACTGGAATATCGGCTGCCCGTTTCGCATGGTTGTGAAAAAGGGAAGGGGGGCAGGCATGCTTTGCTATCCGGACCGGGTGGAATCTTTTCTTGACCAGGCGATGCCTGCTTTAAAGCCGCAGTTGTCGATAAAGCTTCGCCTGGGGTTGACATATCCTGATGAGGCATTGCAGCTTATTCCCATTTTCAACCGTTTCACGCTCGAGGAGCTGATCATCCATCCGCGCACAGGCGAGCAAATGTATGAGGGTGAAGTTAATCTTGATATGTTTGAGCAGTGCCTCAGCCTTTCTTGCCACAGGGTTGTCTATAACGGCGATATCGAGTCTGCGGAAACACTGGAGAGGCTTGCTCAGCGGTTTGGATCAATAGACCGGTGGATGATCGGCCGGGGTCTGCTGGCCAACCCGTTTCTGGCGGAAGAAATTAAATTGCGTACAGTGAAGTCTTATCCGGAAAAAGTCAAAGTCATGAGGGCTTTCCATGACCACTTATTTGCAGAATATTCCAAACTTCTGTCCGGGCCGGCGCATATTACCAATAAGATGAAAGAAATCTGGACATATTTCGGCGGTTTTTTTGTCAACAGAGAAAAAATACGCAAGCAAATAAATAAAACACATCACCGGGATGGCTATCTTGCCGTTGTCAAAAAGATATTTGATGAGCTCGTCTGATCAAATATTTTATGCGCTGATTTTCGCGATCATCTGCGCTGCAAATGATTTAGCATCGGAGATGTCATTGGCATCGGGATGATTCATTGCACTTCCGGCTTCTTGGGCCCAAGCCTGGTGTTGCGGGCTTTTCATCAGCATATCGATTATTTTTTCAGCCACCATGCCGCGGCAGCCGAAATTTCCCAGCACAGTTTGTTTTGCCGCCAGTCCCAGGGCATGTTCAAAAGCCTGCTTAGGAAGAAGTCCACCGCGGAGCGAACCATGTGTTGAGAAAAATGCGATCTTCTGGCCTGCGGGAACTTTGGCAATAAATTTAATTGCTTCCTTGGGTACGCTGTGTGCCTGCACCGGAAATCCGCAAAAAATAATATCGTAGCCGGATGTATTTTCTACATCCTGGACTTTTTTCAGTTCTTTATCAAAATGAATTGCCCCGGCTATCGCTTCTGCAACCTTTTTCGTGTTGCCTGTTTCTGAGTAATAGGCTACCAACGCTTTCATAAATCAACCTCCGCAAGGAATTATAGCTTTTTGTATACCTTATTGCGCTGCTCTGTGCAATTGCAAAATACAGCCCGGATAATGCTGCAAAATTCTTAATTTTTCCCCGATTTATTTATTGTTTAAATTCATTGACCGCTCTGAGCTTTTTTGTTTTAATATCAGCGGTGACTGTTAAAATAATTCCTGTAGGAGGTCATTCATGCCTGATTATGACGTGGTTGTAATTGGCGCCGGCAACGGAGGGCTAACGGCAGCCGCCGGGCTCGCTAAAAGAGGACATAAGACTCTGCTGCTCGAAAGGCACAATGTTCCGGGCGGATGCGCGACAAGCTTTATTCGGGGCAGATTTGAATTCGAGGTTGCCCTGCACCAGCTGAGCGGTATGGGCTTCCCCGAATTTCCTGGGCCGCTGCGGGGTGTGCTCGCCGATCTGGGCGTTGTCGACAAAATTGACTTTATCCAGCAGAAGAACCTATACCGTGTTGTCGTTCCCGGAACAATGGACATCAACCTGAAGGCGGAAAGAGCATCGGCCCAGGAAACACTGATAGAAAAATATCCTGCCGAAAAGGATGGGATCATCAAATTCTTCGACCTTCTTTATGCCTTCTGCCTGGAAGCAGTAAACGTACTGTATATGAACGACCCCGAGGCAGGACCGGCTAAATATCCACTTTTTTTCCAATTGGCCCTGAAGGATACTCAAGGCATTCTGGACGAATACCTCAAGGATCAGAGCCTGCAGAACGCCGTAGCCATCTACTGGAGTTATGCCGGGCTGCCGCCGAGCAGGCTCAGCTTCATGGAATTCGCCATGACCCTGTGGGCGTATCTCGAATTCAAGCCCTGGCATATGAAAGGAGGTTCGCAGGCGATGTCCAACGCGATTTGCGACGCCTTCATCAATTTTGGCGGCGATGTTCGGTTTAACTGCGCGGCCAGGAAAATCAATGTCGTGGGCGGCAAAATCAAATCAGTTATCACCGAAGACGGAGACGAGATATCGACAGAATATGTGGTTTCCAATGCCGGCCCGATAACAACCTTAATCGATTTGATCGGCGCGGAAAACTGCCCGGCGGATGAACTCAAAACACTCAATGCCCGGACTGTGGGCCTTTCGGCTTTCACCGTTTACATGGGATTTGATTGCGATCCGTCCGAGATGGGAATCGATAAGGCGACCAACTTCATCTGCTCAACCACCGATGCCGACCGCGCCTACAGGTTTATGAAAACCCTGGATGGTGCCGAGTATTCCCTGCTGACGTGCTATGACGTCGACGATCCGGACTTCTCGCCCCGGGGCGCCTGCCAGGCTTCGCTGGTCACCCTTCAGTACATGCAGCCGTGGCTGACGGTACCCCCGGAAAAATATTACGACGCGAAATACCGCTTTGCCGACAAGTTGATTGATCTTGCCGCCAAGGTCTTTCCCGACCTCCGGAAACATCTGGAGGAGGCCGAGCCGGCAACGCCGCTCACCCATATGCGCTATCTCGGACATCCGGGTGGTTCCATCTATGGATCGGAGCACTTCACTAGGGAAACCGGCATGTTTTTACAATCAAAGTCCATGATTCAGGGTTTGCATTTTACCGGCGCCTGGAACGGTTCCGGTGGTTTTCAGCCCACTCTTCAATCGGGTGCTTCTGCGGCCAGACAGGTTTCACGACTTCTTAAAATGCAGTAGGGGGGTATATGGCTAAAAAGGATATCTACAAAAAAATCTCCGGCTATAATGAAATAATTCAGGAAAACGCCGTTCTGGAAAAATACGGTTTTAATTATGAGGCGAAAAAAGGCGAGGTTCGCAGCATGATCGATGCGCTGCACCCGCAACGGCTGGACCTGACCGTGTCGGAAATCAATCAGGAGACGGCAAGCGCAAAATCAATTAAACTGGTCAGCGGAAACGGATCTCTGCCTCCCTTTCAGGCCGGGCAGTATATCAATCTCTTTGTGGAAACGGGCGGCATCAGAACCAGCAGGCCCTACAGCATCGCATCATCTCCCACTCAGATCGGCCATTATGAAATCATGGTCCGCAAGGTGGAAGACGGTTTTGTCTCCAATTACCTGCTCGAGGAATTGAAGCCCGGGAATAAATTGAGCAGCTCATCGCCATCCGGAAATTTTCATTACAATCCTCTTTTTCACGGCGACAAACTGGCCTTCATTGCGGGCGGCAGCGGCATAACCCCTTTTATGAGCATGATCAGGGAACTGGCCGACAAAAACCTGAGTCGCAGAATGCACCTGTTTTACGGAAGCAGGGTCGAGGATGATGTCATCTACAGGGCACAACTCGACAGGATTGCCGCGCTCCACAGGAACTTTACCTGGGACCTCGTCTTATCCGAACCGGCCCCTTCCTTCAAAGGACTGAAGGGATTCATTGATGCCGGTCTGATCAAAGAAAGACTGGGAGACCTGGATTGGACATTCTTCGTGTGCGGTCCCGAGGCCATGTATAATTTCTGTCTGCCGGAGCTTGGAAAACTGGCGATAGCGGCAAGAAAAACAAAGGTCGAAGTCATGGGCGTCCCGAAGAATATAACAGCGCACCCCGGTTGGCCGGAGAACGTGCAAGCCGGGAATGTTTTTCAGCTGACGATTAAAGGGAAAAAGACGATCGCAGCACCGGCGACAGAGCCGCTCATGATCTCACTGGAAAGGGAGGGGGTCGTGATTCCAGCCCTGTGCCGCTCGGGAGAATGCAGCCTCTGCCGAACCAAGCTGCTTTCCGGGAAGGTTTATCAGCCCAACGGCGTAAAGCTGAGAAAATCCGACCGGATTTTCGGATATATCCATCCCTGTCTGGCGTATCCGCTAAGCGACATGGAAATACTGCTTTAGATGCAGGATAAAGCGGAATCGGGCAGGCCAACGGAATAATGCGGCTGAAACGCGCCTTGTTATTTTATCCGGAAATTCTTCATATATAATAAACCGCAGAATCCGGCGCACAGCAGACCGCCCACCGACCAGGCGCCGATGCCGATGGCGCCGGGAACAAGATAGACAGCGGCGGCGCCGCAGGCCGGACCGACAAACAGACCCACCCCGATCATGGCTTCATGAAGGCCGGCATTGGAACCCTGGTTTTCCTTGACGTTCATGGAATAGTAGAGGGATGAGTAATATATCAGCCCGATCGACAGGCCGAAGCCGATTTGCGCAGCCAGAAGCAAGCTCAGCGATGGTGTCAGGAGTATTCCGAAAAAGCAGACGATCATCAGGAGATATGAGCAGGCCAGCCAGGCAAAACGGTAGTGCCAGCCTGTCCAGCGCCAAAAGGCCGCAAAAGCTCCCAGTCTGGCAAACATCCAGAGGGAGCAGACAATCCCCGCCATGCCCGTGGAAAGGCCAAGCTTTTCCGCAAGAGAGGGAATCAAGGGGATGACCGTGTTGATGGCCACATAAGAAAAAGGGTTGGCAAACCAGGCCATTGTCAGGAATCGCTGGGCGATTTGCGGACTGACAGCAAGGTTTAGAGGAACCTCCCGGCTTTGGTAATTATTTTCCTTTTTCAGCAGCCGGGCGGCGCAGGGCAGCAGGGCAAGCTCAACGATCGTAAGCCCCAGGGGTAACCAGAACAAGCTGAGCATGCCCAGTCTCTCCAGCAGCATGCCGGTCGTGAAGTATGCTACGGCACCGCCGCCGGCCCAGGTGACATTATAAATTCCGACCAGCTTCGGCAAAGAAGCACCGGGCTGCTGGCAGATTTGAGCTTCCAGTGCCGGCCAGATCAAACAAATTCCTATCGTCCATAAACAATACACGCTGACCTGAGCTGCCGGGGTAACTAAGACCATACCCAGAGCCAGGGACGAAATTACAGTAATGATTCCGATATAAAGTATCCGAATGCAGCCATAGCGCTGGGCCAGCCTGCCGCCCTGCCATGCAGCGATAATATAGACAAGGCCGCCTGCAGCGGCAGTCAGCAGATTCTCCGCGGCTCCGAAGCCGAATGTGCGCTGCAGGTAAAAAAAGAGAAAATTGGAATAATAGACTGCGGCGTAGCAATTAATTAATTCGATGAGATAGAATATAATCTTTGCGGGACTTATCATCATTATTCCAAAAGTCTGGATTCGATAACTGTTGTAGCTGTTTCGATCAAAGTATCGGGGTAGATAACCGGAATGTCGATCCGCACTTTCAGCGTGCCGGATTGTGCTACAGGGACCTTATTGACCAGCGTGTAGTCGAATTCCGACCGGAAATATTTTATGGGGAAATCCAGCGCCCCCGCACCACCGACCGTTCGCACAATGTCGAGCGTATCAACGGCGCAATAGATTTCTCCCTGGAAGTGCCTGGAGGTCATCTTTTTGGGTAAGACTTCTATCCGGTAGCATTCCCTTTTGTTGATTATTTTCGTATCAACGATTTTGAACAGATAACGATCATTCCCGTTTTTGTCAAAGGCAAGGTAGCCCGGTTTCGTTTCCCAGGAGCGGTATCCGGAAGGATCCGTTTCCTTGCCGTCTTTTTTTAACGACAAAGGCTTAATTTCCGGTTTTACATAGAAATAGTCTTTTCTGCGCAGCACAACTTCTACCGTACTTTTCAGAACACTGGTCTTAGGATCATATTCCCGAAGAACATTCCTGCTGGTGGATTCCACTCCCCGGTATTTTGTATAAATAGGTATATATTTGCTGAAAATACCCGTCAGAATGCGCTGAGATTCTTCCGCGGAAATCGCCGCGGCGTAACCCCGGTCGGTATACAGAGGGAAAAAGGCCAGGGATATCCAGACTAGGGCAAAATAGATTATTTTCATTATTTGGGCAACCAAAGCCTTCGCGGCAAAACTTATTGCTGCTTTTTCTTCAGGTTGCGGAAATCCGGTTTTCGCTTTTCCATAAATGCCATCATGGCCTCAATGCTGGCAGGGCCGCCGGCCAGTCGATCCATGGATTCCTGCTCCACCTTCAATGCATTTTCGATACCGGTTTTATGCGCCATTTTGAGGCACTTTTTTGTTTCCATGAGCGAACTCAAAGGCAGTTGCGCGATCTCCGCGGCTTTCGCCATCGCGTTAGCCAAGAGCTCATCATCCTTGAACTTACGGGAAGCGATGCCGAGTTCGAGGGCCTTGTCGGCGTCAATCCATTCGGTGGTAAAAAGTAGTTCCGCCGCGCGCTGCGGTCCGATGATAGCCTGCAGCATGTAACTGCTGGCGAACTCCGGCGCCATGCCCAGACTATTGAAGGGCAGACGCATGCGCAGGCTTTCCCCGACATAGAGCACATCGGTATGGAACAGAATCGTCGCACCGCCGCCGACGGCAACACCTTTAGCTGCTGCAAGAAGCGGTTTATCAAAGTCAACGACGGCACGTTCCGTAATTCTATAACTATGTGCCGCACCGGAAACGCCGTAATCCTTCAAATCCTGGCCTGCCGAAAAATCACTGCCCGCACCGGTAATGACGACCACAGTAACATCATCATTTACGCGGGCTGCATCCAGCTCTGCAGCCAACGACGTCCACAGTTCCAGGTTGAAGGAATTTTTCTTCTCGGGCCGGTTCAATGTCAACAACAGGATGCCGTCTTTTAAATCCTTTAAAACAGTATTGCTCATGATTGTACCTCTTTTCTTTATTTTTTTAAGGAGCTATTGCTCCGGTAGTTTGTCGATTGCAGCAGGGTTATAATCCTATAAAAAAGAGGTGAGGGGGATTTAAATCCACCCCAACCCTCCTTTACGAAAGGAGGGAGCCTCTCGCTAATGCGAGAATCTACCCCGATTTTTTCCTCGAGATACGAAGCAGCACCCACGGAGCCAGCGACAGCCAGACTAAGAAAAGAACCCATACCCGGCCAGCGAACAGATTATAATCGTGCATAATGTCGGCAAGAGGCTTTTGCGCCAGCACTAAACCCATGAAAAATTCGAAGGCAACTGTAAGAATCGTCCAGATAATACCGATCTGCACTGCCTGACAATCAGACGAAGGCGGCCACCTGCGGACGACAAACCAGATGTACAAACCGATAAATACGGATCCGGTAAGCGTCGAGAACTGGTGAGCGTGTATTTCCGGCATCAAACTGGCAAAAGTGAATTGACGCAGTGCGCCGTGGGCGACGGCAATGACCAGCATGGGAATCCAGTTAAATAAATATTTGATCAAGGTGCTGCTGTCTCCTGTCAATAGTCCTGCTGCTGCAGGCTGCTCAGTTCCCCCCCCCCAAAAAAGAAAGAAACACAATGGGTAATCTTTACCGTTTGAGATTTGTGTGTATTATTCTGGCTCCGTCAAAACCGTTGAATTTTGTTGAAGAGGCGATGCTGTAGGCGCCGATATTATCTGTCAGCAGATAATCGCCGATTTCCAGATTGTTCGGAAGCTGCACAGATTGCGAAATCTTATCGAAACTGTCGCAGGTCTGTCCGACCACCGCACATACCTCTTTAGGGCCGTTCTTGAAGGCCGTGAAATTGGGAAGCCAATGATCAAAAATCACACCGGAAAAGGTGTGATAAACGCCATCGTTGATGTAGTAGAAAATCTTTCCGTCACGGCGGGATTTGCCGATGATTTCGGTGATCAGCGTGGCCGCGGTTGCCGCGAGAAATCTTCCCGGTTCCGCTAAAATTTCGATATCTGCGGGGAAGAGTCTCTGGCATTCGGTATTAATAAGGTTGGCCAGCTTTTCAAATTCGGGAACCTGCGAATCATAGGGTACGGGAAACCCACCGCCAATGTCGATAAATTTCAGGTGGTATCCCTTTTTCCGGGCATCATGGAGTATTTCCGCCGTGATGGCCAGTGCCGCCGTATAATTGTCGAAGTTCGTGCACTGGCTTCCCACGTGAAAACTCAATCCTTCTATCACGAGGCCCTCCTCGTGGGCCTGACGGATAAGCGCGTCGGCATCTCCGGGTTCCGCTCCGAATTTTGAACTCATCTCCACCTGCGACCCTGTGTCCGGCACCTTCAGTCTCAGTATCAGGCCGGCTGTATCACAGCAGGTCTTTATTTTCTTCAATTCATCGCTGTTGTCGAAGGTGACAAGGGGGCGGTATCTTTTTATCTTGCGCAGCGTTTCCTTGTCTTTGATGGTGTTGGAAAAAATTATTTTATCCCAGATGAAAAATTCCTGATCTTTTTCTTCAAAATGCTTGATATATTCATAAATCTGCATGAATTCATTGTAGGAAGCAACATCAAAACTCGATCCTTCCAGGAAAAGTGTTTGGATGATTTCCGGATGGTTATTGGCCTTAACGGCATAATAGCATTGCACCCGCGGCAGATTTTTCTTGAAAGTCCGGTAATTTTGCCTGAGCTTACTGTGATCCAGGATGAACAGCGGAGTTCCGTGCTGCTCGATCAGTTTGGCAACCTGTTTCTTCATCTTCATTGTTGATTCTACCCCCGGAGCTTTTTCATCAGTTTTGTCAGCTGATCGACTTCTTTATTGTTTTCCAGATAGGAGGCAACAAGTTTTTTGTGCAGTTCCGGCCCGCGGGGATAAAGTCTTTTGAGTTTCTTGGGCTTGGTCGTATGAAGGACATAAGCGACCAGCAGCGGCAAGGCCAACGTGACGTCGAGATAGGCCGTGACGGTTTCATCCAGTTTGGTCGGATCGATCTTGCCCCAGCTCGCCGCCTCGCTGGGCGGAGCACCCGACAATCCCCCCGTATCCGGTCGGGCATCGGTGATATTGATGTCGTAATCCTGTCCCACTTCCGGGATCATGAGCACTTCCTGAATCTGCGGCTCCGTCTGGAGCATGAAGTTTTTCGGGCTGCCGCCGCCGATAAGGATAACGCCGGTTTTCCCCTTCTCGTAGCGCTTGGCATTCAGGATAATGGCGGTGGAATCATTGACATCGATACTGGGATTGATTTTCAATTGGAACTTATCCTGGAGTCCGGCGCTTTGGGCCAAAAGCTCCAGACCGGCGACATTCATGCCGATAGTGGAATCACCGGGAGAGGATGTGAAAACGGGAATTCCGTTGCGATAAGCGGCGGCAACAATACTGACTTCACCCAGTTTGTTTTTCTTTTCATATTCATTCATTACCTTGCCGAGGTGATGATAAAATTCCCGGGTGCCCATTTCTTTCTGAAATTCCGGCCGGAGAAGTATTATTCTCAACCGGCGATCGGTTTCCATCAGCACATCTTCATAATCGAACAGGATATCGTAGATTCTGGTTATGCCTTTATCCCGCAGATCGACATCATCGACGAGATGGGAGCCACGATGCATCGGCAGGTTGAAGGCAAAATGCAGATCATGGTACATATTGGCGCCGGTGGCGGTTATCCAGTCCACAAAACCGTGATTCATCAGCGGGATGATTGCCGAAGGCCCCAGACCGGCCGGCGTCAGCGCACCGGCCAGACTTAATCCGACCGTGACATCACTTTGCGAATATTTATCCTTGAGCAGCTGACAGGCGGCTCTTAATCTGCCGCCATTGTAGGCATCCATATTGTCAATTAATTTTACGATACCAGTCTTTGCGGAGAGGGGTTCCGGCAGAATCCTTTTGCCGGCCAGATATTTTGATTTGCCGGGGCATTGGGCGTTTTTCTTTTTCATCTTTTTCACCTTTCATATGTTTTTGCATTAGTCAATCCGGCAGAGAGACTGTGTTGCCGCAGCTATCGTATGTCATGGCTAATCGCCTCTCAGGCGTCGTGGGAAGCTCATTTTACGATAAGTTATGACATTGCGCCTCTGCCCGTGATGACAATACTAACATGATGGATAATTATTTTATTCTTTTCGACTTTATTCTATAGACTACATCGATTGTCAATACAAAAGAGGCCATCATGTAATTTTTTTGCCGGAGATCCACTCTTTCCTTAAACTCATAATACTCTCCTTAATGTTGTAATAAGTGGAAATGGCATGCTGTAGATAAACGCATGGAAGCCATATATTATTCCATATTATTATATTGCAATTTTTATTTAATTCTGACATAAGCAGCACTTGAAAAAAGCAACGTTTGACTGGGATGAGGCAAAGAATAAAGAAAATCAGTCAAAACATGGCGTATTTTTCACAGTCGCACAGCAGGCTTTTCTTGATCCTCATCGCGTAATTGCGGAAGATATTACACATAGCACTGAAGAAAATCGGTATCATTGCATAGGGCATGTTAATGAAGGTGTTTTAACGGTCAGGTTTACTTATCGTGGCAACGTTATTCGCATCTATGGTACCGGCTATTGGAGGAAAGGAAAGAAAATCTATGAAGAACAAAACAAAATATACTGAAGAACCTATGGGTAATCTGAGAGTCGTTAAAGACTTTCTGCCGCCCCCGGATAAGTTAGTCCTGAAAGAAGATAATGTGAAAGTGACTATTTCTTTGAAGAAATCCAGTATCAACTTCTTCAAAGAACAGGCAAAAACGCAAAAGACTTCTTACCAGAGAATGATCAGAGAAGTCGTAGATTGGTACGCCTTACATTATAAGAAGAGCGCATAACTGCATATCAACCTATAGTCCCTGCTCTTTGTGTTTCTTGGCCAGGTCGGCATAAACAGCCGGTCCGAGAAGAGTCCATGCTGTCTGCTTCTCGGTTGTTTGTCCCTGAATAATCCCGGGAACACCCGCCACAAATGATCTGTCCGGGATTTTCATCCCCTGGGTAAGCAGACATCCGGCTCCAATAATACAATAATCGCCGATTTCCACATCATGGAGAATTGTTGCATTCATCCCGATCAAGGTATTATTGCCGATTTTATGACCATTAACAACAGCACCATGGCCGATCAGGCAATTATCACCGATAATGGAATTACCCGGAAATTGATTCGGAGACCCGGCGTGAATAACGCAGCCGTCTTCAACAGCGGTGTTAGACCCTATTTTTATGCCGGCGATATCACCACGGAGAACTGTGTTTGGCCAGATACTGGAATTTTCGCCAATCTCGACATCTCCTTCCACGTAAGCAGCCTCGCTTACCCACGCACTTTTCGCAATTTGGGGTGTTTTCCCGTTGAAGCTTCGAATCATCCGCATCTCCCTGGATTGTTATTGACCAACACTTTTAATTTATGATTATATTTTGATCTCTCTGCCTACTTTCAGGTCCACCGATCGTTTTCCCAACTGTTCCTTGAACTTGCCCAGTGCCCAGTCGGAACTGTCATGAGGTGAAAGCGCGACAATTTCCGCTTTTGATTCTTTAATGCGTTCGATCGCAGCGAATACGTCTGATTCATTCAACCCTCTCCAGGGGGGCGCATCGGTACCGACAATGTACTGAAAATCAACCGGGCCTATCTTAGACCTGCCGCCATGCACGGGATAATGCAGTCCGCCGATAATCGCGTAGATTGGTTCCTGGAAAAGGGCGCGGGTTCGCTCCAGGATCTTCTCAATGCCCTGGTGCCCGCAGCCGATGATGAGGACGATGCCTTTGCCTTCAACATTAACGGCCAGAGCCTGCTCATATCCTTTGCCCATGATGAAAAGATGACGTGGGATGGCGCCAATGCTGCCTATGCCGGGTTTTAGGATGAATGGATCTGAATTTTTGATGATTTTCCCGACCGGAGTCATTGCGGATTGCTTCATTTCTTCAGGAGCATAAGCGGTGATTTTGGACAGATCAAGCTTGCCCTGAGTCAAACTGAACGTCTGCTTTCTTGATTCGGACAAGCCGCCGACGTGGTCAGGATGAAGATGGCTGATAAACAACAGGTCGATGTCATTTAGTTTCAATCCCAGTTTTTCCATGTTTTGCAGCAAAGGGGAGGGGTTTGCGCCATCCTGATTAAAGCCGACATCCAGGAGAATAGTCGTATTGTCAGCCTTTATTAAATAGGAAACACCGGATTCTGTTTTCAGGCCGGGCTCCGCCGCAAAATAATCGATGACCGGAATAATGGACAGGTTTTTAACAGAACCGAAATTCTCCAAGGCCTTGACCCGTGTATTTTTATATTCCTGCTCCGCCAGCGCCTTTCCTTTATCAACTTCATTGGTTTTGATAATTATAAAGCCGGCCAGAGCAATGACGATGACCAGAAATAACCCGCCAATAATTTTCAAAAAAGTCTTCATTGCAATCCTCCGTTGGGGAAAATTATTTTTGATGAGCCCCGGGATTTCATTTACCATTGGCCTAAATATATAGTGCTGGCTAAATAAAATCCAGCAATTATGATTTCTTCACTGTTCTTCTATTCATAGTTTACTGCAAACAAGAAATTCCCATCCGCCCCTTTGAGACTTTGTCACAATAGGTGAAATTGTCATTTCATGTCCTCCGCTGGCGGAGGTGTCACGTAGTGACGGAGGTGGACTAAGTTGTGCCAAAGTGTCACTTATGAATATTACGGCCACTTCAAAAATATCCACCCCTTTACCCCCGCCAGCGGGGGACATCCGAATAGACTGCAATCGGTATCTGTCAATTACGACACAGTCTCTTTTCAAAGGGGGAACTAAAATTCCCGCAATAGCGAGAGTCTCCCTCCTTTAACAAAGGAGGGTTGGGGTGGATTCCCGCGCTAGCGAGAGGCTCCCTTAAGATTTATCGTCGGCAATGCTGGGCAGCAGGAAACCCAGAATGACCATTCCAATATTGGCAAACCCCAGGTAAACCAACGTTTGCGAAGCGTTATGATCCAGGCGCACGTATAGCTCGCCCACAATACTGGGCACAGTGCTGCCCAGACACCAGGCCCAGCCCATCAGGATCGCCGATACGATGCTGACATTTTCCCGGAGAGCGATCCTTTGACCGAACGCCACACCCAGCGGGTTTACCGATCCCGAAACCGCACCGCAAACAAGGCAAAGGACAATAAAAGCCGGCAGCGGCAGTGTCAGGCGGACGACAACGTGATAGCTGACAGCCGAGAGAATTATCGCGGCAATCAGCGTCCGGCGCCGGCCGATGCGGTCGGCCAGGTGCCCCATCGGCACCATGAAAATCGTCGCACCCAGGACAAGGATTGCGAAAGCTCCTCCCTGGCCTACCCAGGCCGGATAACCTCTCTCGTGGGCGAATTCCGGCAGGAGAAAAAACAGGCCGCTGTTCACACCGGCCAAAATAGACAGAATTAGAAACAGCACCATGATGGGCCCCGCCACCGGTCGCAGAGATTTAATGGAGGCAATGACGGAGATTCTTTGCGCGTTGAGAGGCTCAGTCGGCTGGCACCATTTCCAGATGATAATCCAGATAATTATCACTGGTATAAAAAATATCTCGGTGTGATGTCCGAGGGCGTTGTAAGCGGTGCGAAACCCGATCTGGCTGAGGCCAAAGCCGATGCTGCCGACGGCAATGAACACGGCAAGGAACGTCGAACCGCGGCGGGCGGAAAAATTGCCCGCCAAACCTGCCCCTGCCGGGTGAAACATATCCTGGCCGAGACGACCGGCAGCCAGGATTATAAACACAACAAGATAAAAGCCGCTTAAACCGAAGAGTTCTGGCAGATGGCTGTCCAGGGCTGCCCGATAATCAACCAGCGGGCCGAGAAACAAGGCCAGTGAAGTCAGCAGTGTGCCCAGCAGGACGACACGCCGCGGTCCGAAGCGGTCGGCAATTGAACCGAACAGCGGCTGCAAAGCTGTTCCGCTCATGGCGATAATCGTGGCTATCCAGCCGGCTTTGGCCACATCCAAACCGGCCAGCGTCTTGTACACCGGCCAGACGCTCATACCCATGAAATCAACTAATATATGCCCCAGAACAACGGCGATGAACGTGCCTACCGCACGGCGTGATATATCGGTATCCGGTGTTCCGCCCTGGGTGATTGTCGGTGACTGCATGAGGTCTGTGGTCCTTTTTTTAATCGCCCGAATAGTACATCTTCATCAGAACAATGCAAGAGAAAATGCAGACTGATGAGTAAAGGCAGCCATGCTGATTGCGGTAGGTGAATTCTATTTATAATAAGCGTAAATAAGACCTACAACATAAATCTCTGCCAAGGATCGGCTGTAAATTCTGATAAATATCTCCATCTCAACCATTAATAGGCATTAGCTGCAGCATACAATGTGTTCGCCGCAACCGGCACAAAATAACTGCCACCATCCATATTCCGATAAATTTCTTGACTTGCAAGATGCTCACACTGTATAACAAGATAACACGAAGATAGTTGCTAACAATTCATTGATTTGCCTACCTGTTTTGTCAGTAATATCGAACAATTACAGTATCCAAATTGGAATTAGAAACGTAACTAATAGCGACGAGATTTATATTTTTGGCGCTGTTGCTGGTCTCCGGTTAGGTGGCTTTGTTGTCGCGAGTGATGGTTCAATTGGAGTATTCATACCAAGTTGAGCTGCATAGCCACCAACAGAGACGACAACAGGCTTTATAGAATTCAGGAGGAGAAAAAAATGAAAAGCAGTCATATTTTTACCCATTTTACATTTCAGCGCATAAGCATATTACTTATTGCTCTGGCTGTCTTTTTGATGGGTCTTGGGCAGCCAGCTTTGGCCGGTGTGTACGATACTTACCGGAGTTGGAGTTATTACACCGACAGTAACGGTAATACAACTTCGGATGACCACTTCTGGACCGATCAGAGCTTGTGGCAGGGGAGTAGTTCTGTTTTATACAATAATAACAATTATGCTAAATCCTGGGTTGGATTCGGCAGCGGGGGCGATCTTGGAGCCAAGATAGGCGTCAGCGTTAATAATAGCATTAATGAAGTCTATTCATCATCCTATTATCGGGACGATGGTTTCCAGTGCCCTGCGACGTCATGCGGTACGGCAGTGCCATTGGGCGGCAACTTTCAAATGCAACTGAAGCAGGATGGTACTTTTACGCTTGGTACGGCCAATTTCAGCCTGATGTATTATCTGCGGACACCTTCAACCGCCTATAACTTCCACTTTGCCGTACAGCAAGGAGAAATGGACTTGGAACCATATGGTTGGTTTTCTAGGGAGAATCTCGTCACCGGTCAGCAAACTGTAAAAAATATTGCAAGCAACCCGTCGTTTTTCAACTTGATTTGGGAAGACAATAACGATGATGGGATTTACAACTTCTCCTATGATTTCAGCTTTAATGGCAATACAAATGGTGTCGATTTTGGTGAAGAATTGAATGTGTCCGCTTTTGCAGACAGATCAAGCTCAGGATCCCAATTCGTCGATTCTGACAATTCCTTCCATGCGAACTTAACGCCGGATGCAGGAGCCTCTTTTTATCGCGGTGCCCAGCTGGTTGTTGGGAATTCCGGACCGCAAGAGTCAGTACCCGAGCCGGCCACCATGCTGCTTCTCGGCTTCGGGTTGCTCGGTATTGCCGGTGCCAGAAGAAAGTTAAAAAACTAATCAAAGATATAAGCAGTTAAAGTAAAAAGGGCGGAGCCATTTGGCTCCGCCCTTTTTTTGCGCATATCAACCGGTAGTGTTTGGGGCAGTCAATTGCATCACAGCAAAACTTTATAGTTATTATGTTCACCGGGACAAGACTTCATCTTGCTCGGTTTGTCACTCAAGTGCGGTTCCGGACAGATTAATGCAGGGGGGATTGCACTACCGGCCGGTAGAGAAAAAGATTTTTGCGGATAAAACTGGTATTTTTTTCCAGGTCCTCAAAGGAATTGCACACGTAAGTAACTACCAGCTTTCTGCCCCGGGCGAATTCCGGGTGCTCTTTGCCGGCATAGCAGAAATTATTTTTGTCATAGCGGGGACTTGTCCGGTCAACTTCCGGAATTTGAGCGATCAGCACCTTGGGTTCGGCCCATGGGCCCTCCAGAGAGGATGCCGTTTGGTATAACATCTGGTCACCGTTGTTTCTCAGGGACATGTAAACGGCGATCCATTTACCGTCATCCTGATGGTATCGCACGCTCAGCTCCGAAACGGCGGCATTCAACACAACCTTTACCGAAGCGGGATCAAGCTTTTTTTCCCACTGGCCATTCCTGGTCAAATACTCAATGGCTCCGGCAGGACTGCCTAGTTTGTCTGCGGGAATACGGGCCAGAATATTACCCAGAATGCTCACCCCATCTTTTGTTGAGCCGTAGAGCGGATAAAAATAAACATAGCCCCCGTGAACGACCGATGTGGTCGCAAAAGCCTTGATGCCGTCAGGAATTCCGGGTGTCAGGTCTATCTCATCAATAATCCACTGCTGTGGATCCGCACCCTCGAAGTTATTAATGCGGGCAAACTTGTGCCCGATAACTTCAAATTGGAAAGGTCCTTTGATCTCCGGATTGGCCTTGACTGATATGAGCGGGACGTAGAGTTTATGGTCAACAATAAAGGGATCCTGCGGCCACAGCCATTCCTTATCACCAAAAAAGGAAACGAATTGCCCGTTTTTCTTTTTTATAAAATAGCGGATTTGAAATTTTGCATTGGCCGTGCAGGTGGAGACAGCCAGCGTTGTTCCCCAAACCACCTTCATATCAGCGCGATCCTGTCTTCCGGGCTGATCAGAAACAAAGGTGTCGCCAAAAAGCCACAGGACGCGCCGGTCATCCAGCCGGATGGAATAAGCGCCATCCCCGCCATACCAGCCGTCCTGGTCGGGAAAACCGGGCAGGCATATGGCCGATTCGGACCGGGACTGAAAGGCCTTCTCCGGAAAGAATGAACACGCTGGAATAAGCAGGAAAGGCAGCAACAGGGAAAGGCAGAGAGTCTTGCGCATTGTCTTTCCCATTAGCGGGAATTTTCTCACTCGTTCTCCTTTTATCGAACCGGTTACAGAAAATCTCATAGTCAAAATGCTAAACTATAACTTCAACATTATGATCCTGATGCATGATATAATTAATATATTTAAAGACCACCTATTTATGATGAAAGTATAGGAAACATGGCGCTGTCTGTCAAGAAAAGTTGTCCTCCTCGGTTAAATTGTATCGGAAATTTCCCGGATAAGCGAGTCTAACTTTTTCGGGGAGACAGGGTAGGGCGTCTTTAACTCCTGGGCAAAGAGCGATACCTTGAACTCCTCAATCATCCAGAATAATTCTTCAATCTTATCCTGCCTTGGCGAGTGAACGCAATGAGCGAAGCAATCTCTTAATTCACTAAATAAAACCGGATTGCCAAGGCGGTCTTCACCGCCTCGCGATGACAGGCTAGTACTACTTAGCTTTTGTGCGGGAAGAGTGCCTTCTTTTTCCGGGGGAATCATTTGCCGCAGTTGCCGGGAATAAATTTCAATGCTTTCGATTTTTTTCCGGGCGGCGGCAAGATTAAGGCTGCCGCGTTCGGCACGCCAGGCCAGCGCCTTCAGATAGCGGGGTAATTCTTTCATCCGCTCGAAAGAATATAACTCGGGAAAATTGATGGGAACCAGGCGCAGAAGCTCTTCTTGCGTGTCTTTGAGGAATGTCAGCAAGAGTTTGTTGCCGGTATTTTTCTGCGCAAGTTTCTGCAAAAGGGAATGGGTCTCACTGAAGGCTTCTAAAACAGGATCAATGGCAGCCAGCAGCTGCTGACCGGAGGGCAGGATTTGGGAATCAATCATTGCGGCATGCCGGAAAAACTCTTCCGGCGAGCGCCACGGCCGGCCCAACAAATTCATTTTAACTTTTTGCAGCACCGATTGCTCCAGGTGTTTGGGATTGCCGATTTTTGCCGCCCATAATTTTGATAAACCCGTGAGCGTAATATTTTTTTTGAGCTGTCTTAATTTGTCATGGAAATGAATGCCGTAAAGGGCGGCAACGCCCCGGAGATGATGGATTTCACTTTCTTTTTGATCGGAAAAGAGCCGCAGATTAATCGTACCGTCCGCTTCCTGCAGCGCGGTATAGGCATAACCCACCAGGCCATGCAAATTGGTCAGGGGAATCTTTTCCGGCAGTGCTCCGAAGTTCCAGCTTTGTACATCATCCTGTTCCCACCGCGGGCGGATTTTTTCCAGGGCATCGATATTAACCGAGTCGGCCAGCTCTTCCTGCAGCGAGAACAGATCGCGGCTCACCTTAACTTCGGCGCCTTTTTCATCGATCACGCTGTAAAGAACATTCAAATGCTCCGGCAGCTTTTCCATGTTCCAGGCTTCCGGCGGGACGGTAATCTGGTATTTATCCTGGATAAAACGGCTCAGGGCCTGGGGCAGGGGTATTTGGGAGTAGGCCGTCTCGCTGATGAACTGACCGGCAATCTGAGAGGGAGCGGGCAGTTTCAGCCGCAGGCCTTTCGGTAAAGACTTCAGCAAATGCAAAGTTTTTTCCTGCGATAAACTGGGAAGACAGCGCTCCGGGTTACCCGCCGCCGCCTTCGAGATCAGCCCCAGCGGGATTTTCATAGTTACGCCGTCATTGCTTTTGCCGGGGGCAAAATTGTAGGAACAGGCAAAGGCCGCATCACCGATTTTGATTTTATCCGGGTATTTGGCTATTTCCTCTGCGTCCGGTTCGACAGCGATGAAGTCTTCGGCGCGAAAACGCAGGAAATCGTCGCTGCCTCTTTCCCGGATCAGTTTTAGAAGGGAGCGGATATCGGAAATAACCGGAAGTCTTTGCTCATAGAGGCCGGCAATCGCATGCTCATCAATGACAAGTCCGCGTTTGCGCAGTTTTTCTTCGGTGATCCGGGCTTTTTCCCACAGATTTAAATTATGTTCCAGGAAGGGAATTTTGCGGCTGACTTCGCCGGTAACCAGGGCTTCCCGAATGAATATGGAGCGGGCTTCCTCCGGATTAATTCTTTCGTAGGCAACCGCCCTTTTTTCGACAACCGTCAGGCCGAAAAGCGTTACCTTTTCCAGGGCGACAACCTGACCGCGGTTTTTCTCCCAATGAGCTGCGGCATAAGAATAGCGGCAATTATTCCCGCCCACTTCTTCGAGCCATTCGCTTTTAATGTTGCCCACAGTGCGGGCAAACAAACGGGATGTTTGCGTAATTTCCGCGGCGACAATCCAGCTGCCGGCGCGGTTAAAAAGGCCGGAGCCCGGATAAATCATTACCTCCCGGCTTTTCGCGGCCAGGTAGAAGTTCTTCTCCTTCTTCAGGGCGATATGGGATAAATAACCGCTGAGGATGCATTTGTGAATTTTATCATAAAGAGTCTGGTCTATTTCTATCTTGACGTGTTTCTTTATTTTTGCCGGCATTTTGTCTCCGGCCATAATGCTGATTATCTGCTGATAGATATCCCGCCACTCAATCATCCTTTTATAGGAAAGAAAATGCTCATGGCAGAATTTGCGCAGCTTGTTTTGCGTCTGCAGCCTTTCCCAGATATCGTGGTAATGATTCCAGATGTTCAGAAAGGTCAGAAAATCCGATTCGGGATGCTGAAAAAGGGCATGAGCCTTGGCGGCCTGGTCGGCTTTCTCATAGGGGCGCTCGCGGGGATCCTGAATGCTCAAGGCCGCAGCGATTATGGCGACTTCATTGGCGCATCCTTCCTTTTGCGCTTCAATCAAGATGCGGGAAATGCGGGGATCGAGCGGCAGCTGTGCCATAGACTTGCCGATGGCGGTCAGTCTGTAAGAGCCGGCCTCTTCGTCAGCGGAAATCTTTTCAATTGCCCCCAAATCGTCCAGAATATCCAGGCCGTCCCGGATGCTTTTGGGGTGAGGGCGATCAATAAAGGGAAAGCTGTGCACCGAGCCCAGGTTGAGCGAGAGCATCCGCAAAACAACGCCGGCCAGATTGGAGCGCATTATTTCCGGCGCGGTGTATAGCTGGCGCTCAAAATAATCATCGGCGGAGTACAGGCGGATGCAAATGCCGTTTTGCACCCGTCCGCAGCGGCCTTTGCGCTGTTCGGCGCTGCTGCGGGAAATGGGTTTTATCGGCAGGCCGGTTGTCTGGCTGCGGGGATTATATTCCAGCTGCCGGGCGAGCCCCGAGTCGATCACATATTTAATGCCGGGAATGGTCAGAGAAGTTTCGGCAATATTCGTGGCCACAATTATTTTCTGCCGGTCGATCTTGTCAAAAACAAGCTTTTGCCGGCTGCCCGAGAGCCGCGCATACAAAGGCAGGACGAGCCCGGAGCATCTTTTGGTTAAACGTTCGCAGGCCTCCCGGATATCCTGCTCGGTAGGCAGGAAAATGAGAATGTCGTCATAGCGTCTCTCCTGCTGTAATCTCTCCACGCAGGCAATAGCCTCATCGACATAAGTCGCTTCGCCTTTTTCTTCGGCCACCGGATCGATTGGCTGATAGCGCACTTCTACGGGGAACATCCGGCCGGAAACTTCGATCACCGGCGCCTGCGAGAAAGCCTCGGAGAATTTAGCCGTGTCAATCGTCGCCGACGTGATGATGAGTTTTAAGTCCTGTCGCTTCTCCAGCAGTGTCCGTAAAAATCCCAGGATAAAATCAATGTTGAGACTGCGTTCATGGGCTTCATCGACAATAATCGTGTCGTAGGAAAGCAGGAGCGGGTCGCTGACCGTTTCCGCCAGCAGAATTCCGTCGGTCATTACTTTGATGAGCGGTTCGGCCGATGCCTTTTCTTCAAACCGGATTTTATAGGCAATGGATTTACCGCAGGGCTCGCCCAGTTCGTCGGCGATGCGCTGGGCAATGCTGGTGGCGGCAATCCGTCTGGGCTGCGTAAGCCCGATCATCCCGCGCCGTCCCCGGCCTGCCGCCAGGCACATTTTGGGGATTTGCGTTGTCTTGCCGGAGCCGGTCTCGCCGGTGATGATTACTACCCTGTTTTTTTCGATTGCCGCAATAATTTCATTTTTCTTTGCCGCTATGGGTAAATCCTGGGGAAAACGCAAAAGCGGAATGCTTTGGGTTCGTCGGTCACAGCGCTGCAGCGAAGAATCTATTTTTTTTTGCAGGGATAGTAATTTCTTAAAGGAGACGGCGGCACCGTCGACAATTCTTTTTTGTTCGATGGCGGCCAGAGCCCTGCTGATGGAATAATGATCCACCGCCATAGTCCTGCCGCTATTATTTTTTATCCGTTGGATGAACTGACTGATGGAAGGCAAACAAACTCCCCCTGAAATATCGAATCCCAGATTACCAAATTGAAAAAAACAGTTTCAAAAAAAAGCAATAAACACAAGAAACCAGTCATTGCGAATTCCGCTGCAGCGGGATGAAGCAATCTCATAAGGGCATTAATATTAAAGAGATTGCCGCGTCGCTTTGCTCCTCGCAAAGACACATAAATACGTTTAGCAAAGGTCTTATACTAAATTCAGCGCCGCCATCCCAAATCCAGATCCATGTCTTTTGGTGCTTCCAGTTCGATCTTGTTTTCAATGATTACTTTCTGCCGGGCGGGCACCTCGACAACCCAGACAAATTTGGCGTGATCTTTTTGGACCGGCTCCGGATTCTGCTTGAAGGTCAGGCGGATTCTTTCATCACGGGGCTGCGGCACCGGCTCTTCAATCCTTAATATGATGTTGCTGCCGCCTGTATTCCTGGCTTCGATTAACCATTGCCAGGTCTGCGTCTGTTTGTTTTGAAAAACTGTTTTGGCGCCGGCTTTGTCCGTCAGTGTGGAGCTGGTTACCGAAATCAAGGGGCTTGTTCCGAAATAGAGCGATCCTTCTGATCCGGCAAAGGCAAAATTCCTCTTGCCTAAGACCGCACCATCAATCAGCAATAAGGCCTCGCCGGAAGGTATTTCCACGGGATTGGCCAGTTTGATCTGAGCGCGGACGAAAGCCTGCTGGCCCAGGCTCGGACGGGCCAGAAAAAGGAACTCTGCCGGCCAGTTCTCTTCCTTAATTTTAATCCGCTGCCGAGAGCCGGCCGGAAGGTCTTTCTTGCCGACAGACCAAACCGAGTAAGTTGTTTTAACAGCCTCCACGGCGGAATCCTGACTTTCCTCAGGAGCGGCAGCTTTTTGCTCCATTGACCTTGCAGCCAGCATATTTTCACTCTGCAGCGACTTGGAAAGACGGCGACGCTGCTTGATTATCCAATCCGGCAAATCGGGCGGTGTTACCGTCAGGGCAGGCTGCAGGGTGGCTAAATTAATTTGCACCTGTTTCCAATCCATGCCGGAAGACTGCCATACTTGTGCGTCCCAGGCAAAGGCGACTTTGTTTTCCGCGGGCAGTGCTTCGATCCGGTAAAGCGGCAGCCAGCCGCAGCCAGCCAGATTGTAATCATAGGAAAGAACTATTTCCGTGGGGGAGAGAATGGAAAAGGTCAGCGTTGCTTCCCAGGCTGTTTCTTTGCTGCCGGCAGCCCGATTCAGGCTGTCCTGGAGTTCTTTTACCTTCTTGTCAATCTTCTCCACCTCTGTTTCGAGGCCGAACTTCTCCTGGCTGGACTTTTTGACATTTCTGCCGATCGCCGCGGCTAAAGTATCGGCCTCGGCAACGTTCTTGGTTTTGGCTTTTGTCTGCATCTGCCAGAACTGCAACTGCACCTCGAGGGCCTGCAATTTTGCCTGCAGGTCTTTGCGGTCGCCCTTCAACTTGCTTATTTGTTTGCGCAGCTCGGCAATGCGGGCTTCATCCTGGCGGGTGATTGCTTTTACCTGGATATCATCAATCTTAATCCGGCTGTTGGCCGGCAGTGCTACAAATAGCGATTCCGGATCGGCCTGCGGCGGCAGCGTTAAAACGGCGCGGCATTTATCATTATTAGAGCATTGCGGAATAACCTTTGTCGTCTCCATTACTTTGGCCGTATTGGGGAAAAAAGTAACTTCCTTAACGGCGGCCTGGGCGGCAAAAGAAAAAGACAAAACGATTGCTATTGATGCCCACAACGATAAATGATTTGTTTTAAGATTCATAATTCTCACGAGCTCCTTCAGCTATGAAAGCTTTTTTTGATCCGGAGAGCAATTTCTCTTACTTTCTGCATGATTTCATTTTCATCAATAGTTAAGAGCTGCCGGTTTTCCATAACAACCCGGCCGTTGATTATTGTTGTATCGACATCAGCCCCGCCGGCGGCATAAACAAGATGCGAATATTCGGAATAAAGAGGAGTCAGGTGC
The DNA here is from genome assembly GCA_002840565.1 of Deltaproteobacteria bacterium HGW-Deltaproteobacteria-12. Taxonomy (GTDB): domain Bacteria; phylum Desulfobacterota; class Syntrophia; order Syntrophales; family Smithellaceae; genus MVRV01. The sequence continues at coordinate 105,608 of PHBK01000012.1, forward strand.
GGCTTGTTCAATCCGATAATAATGATATCGGCTTTTTTGCCCGCTTCCAGCGAGCCGATGATATTTCCCATGCCCAGAGCCCGGGCGCCTTCTATTGTTGCCATCCGCACAACCGTCCGGGCATCCATTACTGTCGGATCAAGCCTTGCCGCTTTGTGCAGCAGGGCGGCGGTGGACATATCCTTAAACATATCCAGAGTGTTATTGCTGGCACATCCGTCAGTGCCCAGACCGACCGTAATGCCCGCTTTGAGCATGTCCGGCACAGGCGCTATCCCGCTCGCCAGTTTCATGTTGCTGACGGGATTGTGCGAAACTTTGCAGCCGTATTCGGCAAAAAGGCGCAGATCATCTTCGGATAAGCAGACGCAGTGAAAAGCAATCAGCCGCTCGTGGAGATAGTTGATCTCTTTTAAGAAAGAAACAGCTCCCTTGCCCAATTTTTGCTCGAGCTGGTTTTTTTCCGCCTGATTTTCCAACAAATGAAGGCCCAGCGGCACGGAATAATCGTCAGCCAGTTTACCTGCAGCCGTCAGCAGGGCAGGGGAACAGGTGTATAAAGCATGAGGCTCCACGATAATGTTAACCAGGGGATCGTTCTGCCATTTTTCAATGAGCATCCGGGTGTAATCCAGGCCTTCGGCCGGAGATTTAACATTCGGCGAAGGAAAATCAAAAAGAACTTCACCCACCAGGCAGCGGAGCCCGGCCTGTTTTGCCGCCCGGGCTGTTTCATCTTCAAAAATATACATGTCACAGAAAGTAGTAGTTCCCGATTTAATCATTTCGGCGGCGGCAAGAAGAGTGCCCCAGTAAGCCAGATTCTTGTTGACATTTTTTGCTTCAGCCGGAAACATATAATTATTCAGCCAATCCATCAGTTCCAGATCATCGGCCATGCCGCGGAAACAGGTCATGGCGGCGTGAGTGTGGCAGTTAACGAAACCGGGCATAACCAGCGAATTTTCCGCATTGATAGTTTTTTTTGCTTGATACTTTTTTGCTAATTCTTCCGCCTGGCCGATGTCAATTATATCACTGCCCTTGATGGCTATGGCCGATCGATCCGGTGCAGCATTGGTGGAGTTAAGGAGAAGTGTCCTGCCGCCGTTAATGAGAATGTCAATTTCCTGCATGGGAGGGATGCCTTTCATTTTGGTTGATTTTGCTTAACATACAAGCCGTCATATCTTCAAGAAGCAAATAAATAGGTATTTAGCTTGAAGACTGAAGGTGAAAGCGGTAGAGAGTGGACTTAAGCTTCCAGTCTTCAGCCTCGATCTTTTTCCTTTTTTCCTTGCTCCTTTATTTTCTACTCGTTACAATTTACCCGTCACTCGTAACTTATTTGTTAGCCTTGTTCCTTTTCCCTTTGTCCTTGATCCTCGAACCTCGAACCTTTCTCTTCAGTCTTCAGCCCTCAGCCCTCAGCCTTCAGTCAAATTTCTTCCAGCAACTTCTTGACAGCAAAGGTTAAAAATAATATAAGCCGGAGCGTTTCCTCAACATTCAATCTTTGCCTGGGTGGCGGAATTGGTAGACGCAAGGGACTTAAAATCCCTCGGTCCTTGAGGCTGTGCGGGTTCAATTCCCGCCCCAGGCACCAAGAATAAGGCGGGAAATCAAGGGGTTAGGCATTAGGTGCTTGACCCCTTTTTTTGTCGATATTTTCGACTGTGCTTGTTTTTGTGCTTGACTGTGCTTGAAGATACGTTTCCTGTTTTTGTGAAGCAAGAATCAAATCTGTATCGCTGACAATATTATATCGCTCGAATACCGACCTTGTTTTGTGTCCTGAGATCATCATTGCAACTCTTTCCGGTATTCCCGCCCTAACCATATTCCTAACGGCCGTACGCCGGAAATCGTGAAACATTTTTGACGGCACCATCATTTCTTTTTCTTCATCCCACATCATTAAATTTGCTTTCTTACATGCGTTCGCCCATGCGCCGCGAATGTCTTTAATCCTATCTGTGCCGATCCCATTGAGAAACACATAAGGCATTATTTTTTTTGCACCCTTCCGGGCTTCCTTTTGCTTCAAAAAAAGTTCTTTCAGTTCATTGTCAAGATAGACTGTCCGTCCCTCATCGTTTTTCGTTTCTCCTGTTTCAAGCTTCACAATGCCCTTATCAAGCTCAACTTGTGACCAGGTCAGATTTGAAATCTCAGAATAACGCCAGCCTGTCTTATAACCGAAAGTCACAAAGCCTTTCAGGTAATCCGGGAGATTTTCTCGGAGCGCCAGAAAATCACCATGCTCAAAAAAACCCTTGCGGACATTGTTTTCTTTCAACATCGGGATATAAGGCACGCGGTCAACTTTCGGGGGTGTTTGCCGGGCTCCCAGGTTAAACATTCGCTTGAGTGCTGCCAGCTCTCGGTTGATAGTGCCGTTTTCAGCGCCTTCACTTAGGCGCTGTTCGGTGTAGCTGTTTATCCTGGGGGTAGTGACTTCCGTTATTCTAAACCCTTCAAAAGCCGTTTTAAGATGGTTTATGCTTCGCTCTGCCTTATCAATAGACTTTCTCTTATTGACTTTATATTCTGTCAAGAATTCACGCGCCAGTTCGTCGAAGGATACTTTATCAAAATAACTGCCTGGGAGTTTCCCGGCCTCAACTTCGCCCTCGCGTTTCTTTAGAAGGCGCTTTGCGTCGCTTTCCTTTAATGATTTAACTGATTCTCTGAGTTGCTTCCCGTTCCTGTAAAAGGAAATCCAGAAAACCTTTCCTCGTTTATAGATAGCGCCCATTGTCTTTTCTCCTTTCTCGTTTATTCCCGCCCGCCGCCCAAGTCACCTATGACCCAAACACAATTTGATAGACTTGATCAGGTTTCATCTTCTGTCTTAGCAGTTCAAGCATTTTCTGCCCTTTATTCAGATCAACGGGGAATTTCTTGTTTTGCATTATCAAATCCCAAACAAGTAAATAATCACATCCATCAATGTTGAGCTTTTGCGCTCCGTCGTGTATCTTGCAAACCCAGTTATACGTACGCCGCCATTTTCCCGCTGCAATACATCTTTGCCGGTGTCTCTCCCTTTGCTCCGGTGTTGCCTTACTCCATGCTTTTGCACCCATATTGCACCCCCCTTTATAAAGTGTTTGCTGCTGTTGGTTTTATCCCCTGCATAAGCTGATAAATGTTGTCAGCCTTGTCGAAAGCTTCTGCTATAATTGGCAATACTTCTTCTGTGCAATCGACTTCAAGGGCAACCCGTAATGACGATTTAATAAATTCCAGTTCGGTAATCGTCCTGTTGTACTCATCCATTGTGAACGCTGTTTTTCTTACTTTCTCATCCCCTGCATTTTGCTTTTTCATACTTGATCCCCTTTCTTTAAATAAAAAACCCCAAGGCCTCTCACTGCGATAGGTGCAGCCCATAGCGTCACCGCTACAGGAGCCTTAGGGTTGTTTTTATATAGGTTGTTTGTCATTTTCCTATCTCTGAGATTGAGAGTGGAGCTTTCTAGCTAACTATACAACCATAAAGCAATACTTGTGCCAAAATATTGTTTTTTGTATATGCTTGTAATTGTTCATTTTCATAAAAAAGGGGCTCTGTGTTTTCTGTAAGTGTGGCGTTTTTTTCACCACACTGTTGTGAAATTCACACAAAAAATGATTATGTTGACAGCTAGGAAGCTATTTAATATAATTCACCCATGAACGAATTAGACACTAATCGTAAATCGTATAATACTACACTAGACAAAACCCTCATGAAGCGCCTCAAGATGCTTTCGATAGAGCTTGATAAACGCCACAATGACCTGATCGAGGAAGCTATTTCCGACTTGCTGAGAAAATACGAATCACAAAACAAGCCAAAAAAGAAATAACGCCTCAAAGGTTTAATCCCTTCTGTTTGATTCTTTCTATAAAAGCTGCCCGTATCTCTGCAAGCAAAGCGTCGAGCTGTCTTATCTGATATGCCTTTAGCCTGCATTTCGGAGAGCAATACTTTTTCCAGCTCCGAGCTTTATTAATCGGGCTACAGCAAATAGGGCAGGTCTCCGGGGCTTCTGTGTTGTCCATTGGTTTTTAATCCTTTACAAAGCGTTGTACGCATTAATCAGAGCGTTTAAGGGGTGTTTCTGTCCTATCCCTAGCCCTTCATTCTCAGTTTATTTTAACGCCCGGATTACCCGCCACTAAAACACTTATCGTATCTATTGGCTTGACAGCTTCCTTTGTTGCATTTGCCTGCTGAACGGCAGCGATATTCTCCATAACTGTTTGCAAGATAAGCTCCGGCCTTATGCGGCTCGCTTGATCTTCTATCAAATCTTCCATAGTTGGCAAAACTTCGGGCTCTTTATTTTCAATATCTTCAATAATAGGTTTTAATGGTGTTAAAAGGGTACGTTCAAAATTATCATCCATGTTTATTCCTCGTTTAAGTGGTTTTGAGTTCTACAGAAAAGCATATTATTTTAGTGCCTGTCCGTTTCTTTCCTTCCGCGTCTGTCCAGTCTTCATATTGAATCTTGCCCTCAGCGTGGATAATGTCTCCTTTCCGATATTCTGCCAGGGCTTTAGCTACATCTCCAAAACAAACAATGCTATGCCAGCTTGCAGGCTTTTTCACATATTGCCCGGTTGCCTTGTCTTTATAATCATTGCTTGTGGCAAGGGAGACCGTTGTTATTTGTGTAGCGCTTGCCGTAAATTTAGTTTCAGGATCGCGTCCGAGCCTGCCCTCAAGTTGCACCTTATTCATTTTATTATTTACTCCTTATAATTTAGAAGCGGTCTGCCAACCCGGTTGGCTTTAGCCGTGACCGCAACGGCTGTCTTTTAATCCCGGCCTTGTTTCGGATCGGGGCAAGTCTTCAAGTCTTCGAGCGGTATTGCTTGCTTGCCGACTTCCCAACCTAAGCCGCACAACTTACCTAAACGATCTTGACGCGAGTTCTTGCATCCATTGCAAGGATGAGTTTTTTCCAATGCAGCATTAAATTTCTCATTCGCAGCGCCTGAAAGATTTGAGACTTCACTTAAGCGCCCGGATAAAATTTCAAGATACTGTCGGCTGTCTTCCAGTTCCAGCCAATGCCGGCGAATTTCGGGTAAGCTTCCGCTTCTTTCTACCTTGTCCGTGAGAGCTCCGAGTGCCGCAAAATGCGCTTTTGCCTCATGTAGTGCCGCTGTTATGTTTTTAAACTGAGTTGTCCGATTGTCGCGCTCATTCCTGATCGCTTCGGGAATCTTTGTTTCATCCACTTGGAGCTTAACCTCCGGGTCTGGATAGAGCGCCTTGAATCCCTCTTCAACTTCCCGGATGAAATCAGGGTCACGCTCTGCAATGGAGCCGCTATATTTCTTGCTTTTCATCATCTTCCGTAACTCTTGCTCTGTCTTCATCTTGCCCCCCTCTAAGAATTGCCCGGATTTCCTGAAGGGATAGTCTGGCTATCCGGTGTCTGGGGCATAATTGAAGCGCCGGAGATTTCTTCTGACGTCGGATTTGAGACAACCTTTCCCACAAGGCCAGCTTCACCCTTTGGCTGATAAGGGTCTGAAAGATTGTTCCACTTAACTTCTTGACTGCTACTTGCATTTTCGTTTTTTATCATTTTGTAAATTCCTCCATATTGGTTAAATTGTTTAGACTTCTGTTTCTATTCGTTACCTTGTGAATCAATTTGAGCTTGCCTTGCGGCGCCTAACTCCGCACAAGCAATTTCAACTGCCTTGACATATACCGGGTCGCGTGTGCAGGGGTCTGTGGAGCTGTAGCGGGGATCCATTTTCCAGCGTACAACATTATCGAATGTAATTTCTTCATCTGAGCGCTACGCTGTTTTTCTTAAGGACTGAAGCATTCTCCAGTTTCTCCCGGCGTGAAAGTTCCTCCGCTGCCGATTTGACGGCATGATAACGCTCTTCGTTTTCTTTGCCGGGAGCTACACAACCCGATGGTGTGAAGACTATTTCCCGGCCTAACTGCGCCAGGGTCTCCCGCGTTAATTCGCGCCCGTTTAGCAACTGTTCGATTGTTTTTCCCATGTTTTAAACCTCCTCTGTTATGTCTATGGTGTTAGCCTCTTCTTCCTTGGCCTCTTCGATCATCTGCCTCAATTCCTGAATGCCTGCTGTAATAGCGCGCGGGTCATAGTTATTGACGGTAATATCAATATTGTCAGTTCGAAGCTCACCGCAAAGTTTTGCCGCAAGCTCGATCCCGCGTGCGCTGACGGTCAAATCCTTTGCCTCCACAATATCCCTCAGGCGTTCCGCTCTCCGTCGCTTACCTATGCCAACTTGATAAAGCAACGCATGATAAGCCGTCTGAATGTCAGGATCATTATTGAGCCGCTGCCCTAATTGCCTGGCTGAGCCCATACTCCCGCAATCGTAGCTTTCCATTGCCGATGAGGTGTTGCTCTTGCCCTTGAGCTTGGCAACAACGAATTTCTGCTGTTTCTCCGTGAGCTTCAAGAAGCTCTCAGGGGGCTCTGCCATTTGCCGCCGCTTTCTTTTTCTGGAAATCGCCGCATTTGAGCATTTGAAAAAACGAGCCATTTCCGTTCCTGATTTACCCGCTGCCTCCATTTCATTGAAAATGGGGTCGTCTATCTTTTTTAATGACATGGTTCCTCCTTTCCTTAAATTTGGATGGTTACTACTCAAAACCGTGTTAAAACGTTAAAAGGTCTCGTTTTTAACCAAAGCCGTCATTTTCTGCCTTTTTGCCATGATCCCGACCTTTGCCGGGTATGATCCGGCCATGAATTTAAAAAGTGACCTTGTTTCGTTCAATGAATCGCTCCATATCAAGGGTATCAACAAACATCTTTCGGCCGCCCGGAAAGCGAACAACGGGAATATCACCGCGCCAGATAGCTTCACGCATTGACCAGGTCGTTAGGCCTAGGAAGTCGGCCGCCTTTTTCAAGGTTAAGAGCCTGGGCGAAGGATTACTAATCCTTTGCGTGGTTTTTTTCTCTATCATTCTAATAGTTTCCATTGCCTGTGCTTGAGAATGTGCTTATAAAATCCATTATTTTCATGTCCGGCCGGGCTCATTTATGCCCAGTCTCCCATTGTCTTAATGCCTGCGCCGTTTATCAACTTGAAGCGTAACGTCTTGTAATTAGGATTAAATAGGGGGTTTCTCCAGGCCTTAGCCTTAACGATCTTGGCAATGTTTGACTGATCATCCCGGTCAAGGGAGACGTACAGGCGGGGCTTTTCCAGGGTGCCTTCGCCTCCGCGGCCTATGTCCGTTCCTGTCTTTTTCTGAAGGGCAAGAACACACACGCCATTTTTTAAGTTGGTATGAATTTCCCGGATAGGCTGAGTAATCTGCCAGGGGTTTTCAGGCATCTCCAGGAAGTCGATAATCCATATTCTTTTGGTGTCTGAATGGCAGCGTATGAGGTCTCCGAAGTTGCTGGAGCGTTCTATAAACTCAAAGCGCCAGTCTTTCGGAGCTGGACTATTAAAAAGAGTAACCCGGCTTTTCATCTCGACGGCTCCGGCCTCGCTTGAAACATAGTGCATGGGGTATTTGTGCATATTGTCTCTAAGGATATTGAGCAAAACGGAAGTCTTGCCGACGTTTGCCGTTCCTGCAAATATGATAATATTGCCAGGATAAACCTTTACATGCTTATTGAGATCGAAGGGCAGGGCAATGTCAAACTCATCTGTTGAGGCATTTAACCAATCGGATGTTTCATAGTCTCGCTCAATCCTGCGATAAACCCCGCGCTCCGTACCATATTTTTCAATTATGCCTTCATCCTGGAGCCTTTTTAGACATACAATTACCGCATGTTTATCTTCTCGCGTGACTACGCGTGACTCCGCGTGATAATCCGTGACTCTGAAGTGACCTTCCGTGACTCCGACCCATTCTCTTAAATCACTTGCAATATTTCTTTCCCGGCGCTCAGATCGCTTTAAAGCACTATCAATTTTTATTCTGGCTTCATCTTTTGGAAATGGCGGGGTGCAATTATTTGCAAGAATATCAAGGGTTTGCTCTATTAAGGCGGGGTCGCGTTTGCATTGTTGCATGGCATCGGCAACGCTAAAAAGGGATTGGTCACGGCTTCCCTCAGAGTAAAAGCTCCGTGACTTGCGTGACTCTTCGTGATTCCGCGTGACTTCGTTTTTACTTAAGGGCAAGTCTTTTACATGCCCTAATATATAATTATTTATTTTATTAAATACAGGCGGCCGCGCGACCTCGAAGAGTGAAAGACCGGGCATCCAGTTATAATTTTTATTTACGTTATTTATCATCTCTTTATATTATTCTCCTTTGCTAGAAGGCGGCGCTATAATATAGCCGCCCTCGCCTCGGTAATCGACCCCAGGAAAGATTTGCGTGCCGACTGTAAGACTGCACCCTTCATAGCTAAAGTAGTAATGACGGCCGCCTCGCGGCGTTTCCGCTATAGGGCAAACAAGGCTTTCAGGTAATTGGCTTTCGACCCAGGCTATAGCCTCCGGCGTGTCGGCATCAATAACAAACAGATTTGATATTTTACCCGTGACTAGGCCTATTCCGGCGTCCGGCCATTTACTAAACCATTCCGTGATCTCTTCCGGGGTTGCCCGTTTTGTCTGATAGGGTGTCCACTTGATAAGTGGCTTCTTGGAGTTGGTATTGACCGGAATGACAGAATATCCCGCTTCAGCGTATTGCAGGGCATGGGAAAGGATATTATTAGTCATGGCCAAACCCCCCCAGTTGCTCTTTCTCATTGAACATGCGCGATTTAAGCGCCTTGAGAATGGCAACGTAAGACGCAACGGGAACAGGGCTATCAGTATAAAAGCGCTGCCCTTCGTCCTCATTTACTCCGGGAAATAAGAAGTAAATGCGTTTGTTAGCGTCTAACTTTAAAGTGGGGGGTTGTTTTGTTGTGAGTTGGATGTAAGCTGAAATGTATAAGTCTGCGGTTTTCAACGTTACGATTCTCCTTTATCTTTACGTCTTGAGGGTTATTCTCTCAATCTCAAAGATAAAGGCTTCAAAAATATCCTTTGACTTTTGAAAGTCACGGGCGTAGAAAGGATATGCATGCTCTTGAAGGGTAACCTTTGAGATCACCGTAACCCCCATAAGTCTGGCCGGCCAAAGCGTGGACTAGGGGGTTTTTTTATTGTCTTTGTTTATATCTCCTAACTATGTTCTTAAAATTAAATCCAGATTTATTTTGTTCATCGAGGGTGGCAAAACCTTATATTTTGGAAAGGTTTAAGGGCTCTTTTCCCCCCGTTGCCGCTAAATCAATATCATAAGAAATTGCTGTACGGCAATTAAATAATTCATCTTTATTGATAAAAATGTTATTGATAAAGTTATGTAAAGTCAATAAATTTAATTTGTTCATCATTTTCCTGTAAGTATCTATTATAATTCTCTAAATGCGCTCCAATTTATCGACGAATGACCTTGTCAAAAAGATATTTAAAGTAATCTTTCATGGCAGCCTCAGCGGATAAATCCTTATTGAGCTTATCCAGGTGTTTCCGGATAACTGGAATGATCCGATAAAGGTTTTTCTCTTCAGCGCGACTGTTTGCCTGGATAAGAACAGCCTCAACGCCTGAAGGACTGATATTTACCTGCACCATAGTAAAAGCCTCCTTTGTATAAGTTTGTTTCTATGAAAGGGGGGTATAAAATCCGAAAACAGCTAAGAAAAAATGAATATTTGTGAATATATTTTTATATGGCAATGATAACAATAAGATGCGCTGAAGTATAGGCCAGGGCTCCCGGATCATCCGCGGCGCTGCGTGGGATAGGGCAGGGGCAAGGGAATATTTTTTTCTGCCAAAGGGTACCCGTACCCCCGGACTTTAGCCGGGCAGTCAATGCCGATATATCCCTCCCTCCATTCAACAATCGTTTTAAGGTTAACTCCACAACATCCCGTATTATATACGAAAACAAAAACAGGTAAACTTAAATATGCCTTCTGTGGGCAAGATAAAAAACAGGTTAACTCTCTTCATACTGAAACATTTTGCTGATTTGCTTAATATAGTGTTTTTGGGTGCTGATCGGCATACCTGGCCATTCCGGGTGTCCTTTTATCTTTTTGGTTAGTTGCTCTTCTGTATAGCCCTTGTCATCGGCTTTCAACTTAAGAAGTTCGATTATTAATCGGCTTTTTTCATCGTTGTATAATTTGCTTATAGCCTTGTTAATTGCTCGCCATTTTATATCCTTTTCAATGGTCTCATCCATATCAGGTAAATTGTCATCGGGCAGTATTTCTGCATAAGTGCGGCCATTTGTGGCCTCAGTCTTTTTCTTACTTTTAGGGGCTTTATCCTGAAGTGAGTTTGCTAATGATTCATCCTCAAAGGGTTGTACGATTTCTATTTTGCGTTCATGCGTTGCTTGCTCCCCGCTCATTTTGCCCGCCATTCCGTCAATGGCATTAATGCAACATCGTTTTAATTCCGGCCAATCTTTATAAAGGTCATAATTCTCAGCGGCATATTTCTTGATAGCTTCTCTCGTTTTTTCGACAATGAATTTTTCCCATTCCGGGTGCGGGCTTTCCAGCTTAATAATCGGCAATGTGATAGCATTCCAGTTTTGGCTTTCAATTAATCTTTTTGTCTCATTAATCCTTGACCAAAACTCAACGCTTAAATCATTCTGAGTTTCTTGAAGTCTATAATTTTCCGGGTGCCATAAACTCAATTTAACTTTATTGATAATTTGATTTTGATAGGATTGTGCGGGAAGCTTACGGTGTTTATATATTCCTTTAGCAACATTTACTACCTGTGTAACATGCTCGTTAAGATCGGCCTGTGTTGCTGTTCTCCCGCTGTTTTTCTGCATTGTGAAGGTTGCCTGGCCGAGTTGCGTTTCTTGCTGCAAGACATTTCCCGCGGCCAAGCTCCGATAAGCCAGGGCGGCCAGAAGGTTAATAACAACGTCGGAGCGCTCCTTCTGTTCCCGGCCAGCAATATCAACTAAATTGTTAAGGGAAAAGTTAAGCGCGTAATCCTGGGCGTCTGTATATACTTGCTCAAGATCGGCGCCGGGTTCAATCCCTACAAGCCGTATGCAGGCGTCAATAACGGCATGATTCGCCCATTCCAAAAGCTGAATGAGCATATAGTTGCCCTTGCTTACGGTTTTCTTATATAAAGGCGTTTTCAGGAAATGCTGATATACCTCGCGGTAAATCCGCTTGTTTATTTCCCGCGCGATAAGCTGGACTACATACCAATAAAGGAAAGCTGCGGCCGCGCCGTGGGGCTCAGTTGTCTTTTGCAATAGGGCAATGAAATAGTCTTCGTCTAATTGGTCAAGAATATACTCTTCAATATTATCAGCAAAGCCTTTCCCGCTTTCCGGGTCAAGAGCTTGCAGGGTGTCCTTTAAATGAATAACATTTATTGCTTCATGTCCCAGGAGTTCTTCGGCTGAATATTCCGGCAAGTTTAAAATGAGTTTGGAGTTTTCAACATCGGCTTTAATGCCATTTAATATCTTACTGTATTTTCCAATTTCCATTTCTCTTTTCTCCTTTGTTAATCCGGGCAGGCGGTCAAAAAGCCGCTTTTCGAGTTCGCTCTAGCCCGGAAAGTGTGTTTAAAATTGTGCTTATCATATCTCAAATATCCTAACTTGACCTAACGTTTTCCAACTTAATCGGCAATGAGAATGATTTATAATATCGCGCATATCCGCGCCATTGCTGCATTTCCCGCGTTCCTCTGTTAACGTCTTAAAATCCCTCGGTCCTTGAGGCTGTGCGGGTTCAATTCCCGCCCCAGGCACCAAATTAACCTTATAAATTAAATAACTTGCCTTTTTTGAAATGCAACTTTTTTGGTTGCAAAATGGTTGCAACTTTCTGTGGTAGAGCGTCACCAAGCTCCCCTCAGTGTGATAGAAGCATAGACTAACCGTTCTTTTGTTACTGAAATTTGTCGACATCGCGCGCTAAACAGTATATAGTCTTGACACAAAAACATATGTATATTTGTGTCAGGTGAAGTATGGTAAAAATGATAAAAACAACGGACAGTCAAATAATTAGTAGAATTTATGGTCATGGTAAGGGTTGGGTTTTCACTCCAGACCATTTCAAGGACCTTGGCAGCCGTGATGCAATCGCGTCTGCTCTGAAACGGCACAAGCATGCAGGGCTGATACGCCAATTGGCTCGGGGGCTTTATGACTATCCCAAAGTTGATCCTCAGTTGGGACTTTTACAGCCCTCAGCAGATGACATCGCAAAAGCTTTGACAGGACGGGATGCCACGCGAATACAGCCAACAGGTGCTTATGCCGCGAACCTTCTTGGGCTCTCCACCCAGGTGCCTATGAAGGTCGTCTATTTGACGGATGGTCTCTCCCGCAAGGTACAGATCGGCAATCGACAGATTACTCTGAAGCGGACGACACCGCGAAACATGGCAACTGGCGGCAAGACCAGTGGCCTCTTAATCCAGGCCCTCCGACATCTAGGTCAGAGAAACGTCGACGACCGGATCATTACCCAACTCGATCGACGCCTTGACGCGAATGCCAAAGCTCAACTGATGAAAGACATTCGCCATGCCCCTGCCTGGATAGCGGCCATATTTCGCAAATTGGCCAGCAAGGAGGCTTCTGCATGAGGGAATTTATAGAGATGGCGGAAGAACGCCGCCGCCGAGTATGCAATCAGACGGGCGCACAATTAAACATGGCAGAAGTGACTGTGGAAAAAGACTTCTGGGTCTGCTGGATACTAGACAAGCTCTTTCGGCTGCCGACATGGGGCAACCACCTGACATTCAAAGGTGGAACGTCGCTCTCCAAAGGCTGGAAGCTTATTGAGCGGTTTTCGGAAGATATCGACATCGTTATCAACCGTAGCGCACTCGGATTTGATAGTGGCAATGAACCTGAGGCAGCCCCCAGCAGGAAACAGGTAAGAAATCGACATGATGCTCTACGCATAGCCTCTCAGCAATGTGTAGAAAAAACCATTCGACCTGCGTTGCATGACGTCATCATTGCCGATATCCCGCCTATACTTGCCTGGGAATTGATTAATGATCCAGAAGATCCGGATAACCAGACATTGTTGTTTTTATACCCGACTGCCTTCCCTGAGCAGGCCGAATATCTGCGGCGGGCCGTGAAAATAGAGATGGGTGCCCGTTCCGACACCGAACCGGCAGAAATCATAAAAATCCATCCTTACATCAGCGAAGCCTTTCCCGCCCTGTTGTCAGGATCAAATATTGAAGTGCGAGCAGTCATGCCTAAACGCACTTTCTGGGAAAAGGCCATGCTGCTGCATGAAGAAACCTTTCGTTCGCCTGAGGGGAAACGCCGCAAGGAATATATGGCCCGTCACTATTATGATCTTTACCGGCTGATCCAGGCTGGAATTGCAGATGTTGCCGCAGCAGATAGTGAACTGTTTTTCCGCATTGCCGAACATCGCAAGATATTTTTCCGTTACACCTGGGTGGACTATACAACCTTGGTGCCGGGGAAATTGCGTTTGGTTCCGACCGATGCCCAACTGCAGGACTGGAGGTCGGATTATGCCAACATGCAGCAGGAAATGTTCTACGGGAAGGTACCCAGCTTTGATGAAATTATTGATGTGATCCGTCGGTTTCAGGATACCTTCAATCAGGGGCAGGTGTGATTGACTTATTTCAATCCAAATATTTGTTAGCACATATGAGTTTCGAAGTTGGATCAAGCCGTTGGGCCTGAAGATTTGCCCATGTCAGCCACTTTCCTAGATCGCTCTCCTCTTCAATTTATCCATATTTCTCGATAGCAGCAGTCTTCACGTGATTGATGAAATTTTTAACTGCATCGCTTTGAGACCATGAATTTACTTGTTTTAAGAGGACATTAATTCTTTTTTCTTCTTCAGCTTTTTGGCGCTGAATTTCTTCGTATAACCTTGTTCGTTCAAGTCTTTCTTTTTCTTCTTTTTCTCTCGTGAATCGGTCTTGTTTTACTTCAGCTGCAACTTTTATGAAACCAATAAATATTTCATTCAAGCGGTCTTCAATTTTCTTAGATTGGGAATCATGCCAGGATTTTCTTATAAGGCCTCGCGAATAAGTGGTTATGAATAATCTTAATTTCCCTGATGGCTTATAATCATAAGTTGTGTGTGCATATAAAGAAGGATAGCGTTTGGCATCTTCAAATTCTGATTTTGTCTTTTGATGTTCAACTTTTCCCGAAGGCTCTTCGATGCAAATTTCCAGTTCCTCGCCTTTAATAGACAGTATTGTATTGGGATACCCACGTTCCTTCATAAATAATTTCATTTCTCTTTTTTCTAATTCTTTGATGATCGTATTAATAATTCTCATTGTACGAGGCAACAATGCTTTACTCACGCGAACATTAAGGCATGATAAACGGCGATTCATTATACGGCCATACTTGTCAACATCTCTGCTTTTTAGAAATGCTTCTGTTGTTTTTACCAATGGGTGCGGAGAATGAAGTCGCTCCGGAACGACAATTTTATTTTCCGGCAGCTTTTCAAATAACACAAGAGGATCATCTTCATCTGTGCTTTTTGATTTTACAACGCCTAATGTTCTTTTTCGGATATGGACTACTGACAGTTTTGAATCGTGGATCGGTTTAAGGATTGGCCGAGTAAGCTTAAGGCCTTTCTGAACCATGGCCCAATAACCACGTCCAGGTAATGGGACTTTCATTTTCTTGCATATCTTGGCAAATCCAACGTCAGAGAGACCAAATTCCTTGGACCATTTTGTCACCGGTTTTGACCACACCATTTGATACAATTCTTCACGTGTCAACTTAACAATATTGTCATCCATATTCATTAAAACCTCCCATGTGGAAATATAACAACAATACAATATGAAAACGGATAGACTGTCTATAATAAGATGAAAATAATTCCCGCCCTGCTGGTGGTTATTAATATGTAATATCTGTTTTAGTCTTGTGATTTTATATTACTGAAAAAGTGTGCTTCATATTCGCTTTGCTCACAATCAGCACACCTATTCAGCAAAATCACAGAAATCAGCTATGACACATTAATGCCTATTATCCCCACCCAGATTATTAGGACGAAAAATTCATCCCTTTTTCGGGTTGAAGTTAAATGGTGGCTATGATGTCTTTTGGGTATTGAAAGAGAAAGACAAAGTATGGGGGTATTTATGGGGGGTATATGAAAAAATCGAATTGAACAATACGTAATAATTAAAAATATTTAATTAATTTATTCAATTCCCGCCCCAGCACCAAAAAAATCAAATGGTTAGGCAGCTTTTGCCTAACCATTTCTTATTTAACACTTAATAACTGTGCCCGAATGTCAATAGGAATTGAAAATTGACCCTATATCGGCATCCAAAATGCGCCCACCTATATTTTATTATTTTATAAAGGAAACTAGTATTTACCCGTCATAAATCTTTGTGCTCTGTCCGAAGAGTCAAGACCACCTGATACATCACCTAAAGTAAGTAAGCATTGACTAACATTAATTATTATGTTAGTCTGTTATAAACTAGTTTAAAAAAGAAAAATAGAATAATGGTGGAATGACCTTCCCCCTAAATATGTACCAAATTAAATTGAGTTTTTGTTCCTGTCGCATAGATTGATGTTCTTTCACAAATTCATAAGGCGTTTTACCACCTGGTGAGCTGTGCGGCTGAACTTCATTGAATTCTATCCGCCAGTTTTCTATAACCTCTTGGGCATGTATTACGAATCCCACATTGTTTTGCCTATTGCTGAAAGTGCTTTCCTATAAATTCCTTCTTCAGCGTAAATTTGCTCCGTCCGTTTATGGGTTTTTTTCTCGGCCTTCCGTCTTCACCAACGTGTGGTGCCGGGGGGGCTGCCGTATGATATTATTTTGAAAATTGCTGAGGAGGCACAACAAATCTCCTTTTTTATCTACCCCAACTTTTTCCTCCTCAGCAATTATTATTTAGATTGGCAGTGTCAATGCTTAAATGAGGTTTAATCATGAAAAAGCGCATAACGATAGCTGTCGCCTTGATCATTGTTGTCGGTGGTGGAATTACCGCTTATTTGTGCATGCAGCGCACTAAATCAGAATCAATGCCCCAAAGCATAGAAGTTCCAATGCCGGCAAAGTCTCCGGAATCAGATACCTTGAAACAAATACCGGAAATCACGTCCAAACAGCTCTTGCTTCCCAGACTCGCTGAAAGCGATAAGCTTGTGCTGGATACACTGGCTGAGCTAATCACAGATAAATCATTGAGGAATCTATTTTTCGGCAAGCAAATGATTCGCCAAATAGTTGCCACCATTGATAATCTGCCGCGTAAACGCCTACCGGTCACAGTATGCCCAGTCAAACGCGCAAAAGGTAAGTTCATAACCGAAGGTTCGGAAGATAAGAAAGCGATCAGCCCGGCAAATGCAAAGCGTTATTCAGCATATGTAAAAATCGCTGAAGATATAGATGCAAAGAAACTGGTAGAGACTTATCTGAGTCTGTATCCTCTTTTCCAACAGGCATATGAAGAACTTGGGTATCCGGGGAAAAAGTTTCATGACCGCCTGATGATAGCTTTATATGACCTCCTCAATGCACCTGCAATTGAGGAGCCAATCAAACTTATTCAGCCAAATGTGTTTTATCTGTATGCAGATCAAGATTTGGAAAGCCGTTCCGCCGGTCAGAAAATTCTCCTGAGGATTGGAAAGGAGAATTCAGCTAAAATCAGAAAAAAGTTGTATGAGATAAGGCAGCAATTAATACTGCATAATCGTCCTGGATAATCAACACTCCTGCAAGCCATAAGAGAACAAGGAAATTGGTGTGAGAAAAACTACGTCAGTTATTTCTTTAACGGGTTTAATATTTCTTCTTCTTGATGAATCTCAGCAGCACTGGACAAAAGGTGAAATTGACGATGCATTACAAATACTTGATCAAGCTTATTTCCTGTTGATGGATGCCAATGGGAATTCGGAAATAGCGCGGCAGAAAGACGACAATCTTTATCTGATTGCAAAAAATGGAATTTCGCTGGAAAAGTTATTGACCTTAAACGGGATCTAAATCCGAGAAAATATTTACCCCGGTCAGGAAATTATTGTTAACCAGCTATTTATGAATAGTCTGTCTTTAAAATTATAATGCTTTTTTTACTGCACAAGATTATTGTGATAAATATAAAACTTATCTGGTCCTGTGATATTATTTTCACGAAGTTCAGGAAGGGTGATTGAATGAAGATTTTACAAACAGTCTATCTGGGTAATACATTGCAAGATTGGTTAATTGCTGCCTGTATATTCATGGTTGCTCTGGCAGTGTTAGTGGTGCTGAAACGTATCATCCTAAGCAGACTATCCAGATTGGCGACAGCGACGGAAAATAAGCTCGACGACATGCTCGTTGACCTGTTCAAGCAGACTAAGATTTTAATTTTAATTGTATTTTCTGCCTATGTGGCATCATATGCCGTCACCCTGAAGCCTAATATTGAAGCTTTATGGCAAAAAGCGGTTCTCCTGATTCTGATTTTTCAGGGAGGGCTTTGGGCCAGCGTAGCTGTTTCATTCGGGTTAAGCCACATAATGCAAAAGAGAATGGACCAGGATACGTCCAGTGCGACAACAATTGCTTTTTTGGGATTTATGGCGCGCTTGGTCCTTTGGGTAATCGTCCTTCTTTTAGTGTTGGATAATCTGGGGTTTAACATCACCGGATTAGTCGCCGGTCTTGGTATCGGCGGCATTGCCGTGGCGCTGGCGGTGCAAAATATTCTCGGGGATCTGCTGGCTTCTCTTTCCATTGTTCTGGATAAGCCTTTTGTTATTGGAGATTTTGTGGTGATTGATTCCTTCATGGGCACCATTGAACACATCGGCCTGAAAAGTACGCGGATACGCAGCCTCAGCGGGGAGCAACTGGTCATTTCTAATAACGACCTTTTGAAAAGCCGGATCAGTAATTACAAAAAGATGCGGGAAAGGCGGGTTGCCTTCAACTTCGGGGTCATCTATCAGACACCGCGTGTCAAGCTTAAGTTAATCAATAAAATAGTTTCGGACATTATCAGGGAACAGGCAAATGCTCGCTTCGACCGCGTCCATTTTAAAGAGTATGGAGACTCGTCACTAAATTATGAGGTTGTTTATTACGTAGAAACACCTGACTATAATGTGTATATGGATATTCAGCAGGCGATCAATCTGGAAATGTTTCGCCGTTTTCAGGAGGAAAGCATCGAATTTGCATATCCGACACAAACAATATTTATCCAGCAGACGGCAAATTGATTTGATATTGATTCACCACCGCTATTTTCAGAATCCGGTATCGCCATTTGTTTTATTCGGCATGGGATGAGGCTATCGGCATTCGATGAACACATTATCGAAACGGAGATCGCCTGGCTTAATTTCATAGCTTACAAGAATGGCCTTAGTCATTTATTGGTAGAAGAGGTCGAACGATTAAAGCAAACGGGATGCACCGATAATCAAGAAAATAATTTGGAATTGCAGCATCTTAAATGGGAATAACCGGCATATTCCAATATTTTTATGGTTCTGCACAAGTATTTACTATAACAGGCAGAATAATTCGACAGAGGAGGTATGACAATGCGCATAGCAGAAACTCTAACTTCGGAGCTTGTATTTGTTAAAATTAAAGCAAAGGAACGGGTCGAAACCATTGATCTCCTCCTTTCCGAACTACACAAAATTCGAGGAGTAGACAAGGAAACTGCCCTGCGCGATCTTGCGGCGAATGGACAAGCAGCGACTTTACGCGTCGCAGTCGGAGACAATTATCTTGCAGTCCCGCATGCAGTAACACAAGCGTCCAAACAGCTGGTCATGGCCGTCGCTACAAGTCCGGCAGGCATTCTCTGGGGTGAAGGTCCGGATGAGCTGGCAAATGTGGTTATTCTGCTGTTAGGCCCTCCTCAGACGCACGGTTTATATCTTCGGGTGCTGAGCCGTATCGCCCGCTTCTGCAAAACAGAAGGATTTTTGCCAAGTCTGCTGGATGCGCAATCCTCCCTTGACCTTATTGGATACCTTGAAAGCGCTGAATCATCGATGGAGGAGGTGGCTGAGGAACCGGATTCTCCACGTTTCTGTGTTATTGGGGCAGGACCAGGAGGCATGGCAATGGCGGGGCATCTTGCCCTGATGGGTCGGAAAGTTAACCTTTATACGCGCAATGCCGATCGTCTTGCACCGGTGCAGGCTCGCGGAGGGATTGACGTAACCGGTGAGATCCAGGGGCTGGCAAAACTGGACGTAGTGACGACGGACCCTGAAAAAGCGGTTGAGCATTCGGAAGTGCTGATGATCGTCGTGCCGGCCACAGCGCATCGCAACATAGCCAAAATCATTGCCCCCTACATTAAAGACGGGCAGATCATTGTGTTGAATCCCGGCCGGACAGGCGGAGCACTGGAATTTGCCCAGGTGCTGCAAACAGTCAATCCCGTGGTGCGGCCTTATCTGGCTGAGGCGCAGACACTGTTGTATGCCTCGCGCCTCACAAATCCCGGACAAGTGCATATTTATGGAATTAAAAACTCCGTGGCATTGGCAGCTTTACCTGCATACCAGACTGCCGATATTCTCCCGATCATCCGAACCGCACTTCCTCAATTTGTACCAGGAGATAATGTGCTGAAAACAGGTCTCGACAATATCGGTGCCGTATTCCATCCGGCGATTACACTGCTCAACTCCGCCCGCATCGAGAACACGAACGGCAATTTTCAGTTCTATCTCGAAGGGGTGACGCCGGCTGTCGCCAGTATACTGGAGGCAATTGATCAGGAGCGTGTCGCTGTGGCTGAGGCATTGGGCATCCGCGCCAACACGGCCCGTGAGTGGCTTTATCTTGCTTATAACGCAGCGGGCAAGACATTAATTGAAGCAATGCGTGCTAACCCCGGATATCGCGGTATCAATGCGCCGTCTACCGTTCACCACCGTTATATCTCTGAAGACGTCCCCGCCAGTCTAGTGCCCATTGCCTCCATTGGGGAAATGCTCGGGGTGCGAACGCCTGCCATGCGATCCATAATTCACCTGGCCTCGGTCATGCACGGTATAGATTACTGGGCAATCGGTCGCACTGTTGATAAACTGGGCATTGCGGGGATGTCGGTAAAAGAGATCAGGTTTCTTGTTGTCGGAGCCGAAATGAAAGGACCGGAGCAGAAAGCCGGCAATCAGCAGGCCATTGATTATACCGCGCTGGTGGGATTCGGTAAGTATGGATTTGACGGAGGTACATAATGAGGCCGGTAAAAACTAATCGATCCGATCGCTTCGGCCTCATACACCCTGCTATGGAGGCCCATACACTCGGAATCAATTCCGTCCAGCAGCTTCTCGAACAATGCGGTATCGCCGCGGTCATTGCCGATGCGCGTGTCTGTTCAGCCGTTGACCATCTGCATGAACCGCGGTCTATAGCAGAAATCGAACAATGGCTTCGCACAAATCGCATCACAATGCTTGGTTTCAGTTATCGTCTCGATCCCGATCAAGGGGCTGACCTTTTTGCCAACTGGGTTTATCAACTGAAAAATAAGCGTCTGCTGAGCGATCAGGGCGGACCACTGCGCGGGATCTATTTTGCCGGACTGCCGCGGGCCTGTGAACTGGTGCTTAAACTTGTTCCCGAGATTTCCGGCGTTTTTGCCGGCGACGAGACGCCCTCGGAAACACTGGCTATTCTCGGTATCGAAACCACTTGGGCGCCTGTGGAAATTTCCGGAGGCATTGCCTATGATGAGGCTCGTCTGGCGTTTGGACGGGAGCTGGTCTGCAAGGGCGACTATCTGGCGATCAAACCTGTAGACAGGTCGGGATATGAAAGTATTGGCACAAACCTCGACACTCTGGTGGCCCGAATGAATCATTCCCGCCAGCGGAAACTGCCGCCCCTCATTCGGGCGCATGTCGGCCCGTATCTTCCTGATCGGGATGAAGCAGTGCGCCTTTTCCTCGACTGGGCGCGCCGCCTTGCCGCGTCTGGTTATCTCGATGTGCTATCCATTGGCACGTCCCAGCTCACGCAGTCAAATTTTGGTGACGACTGGGGTGGCCGGCCCAATGGCGGTGGTGTTCCCATCAATTCTCCCGAAGAGTATAGGCAGGTATGGAGTGCATCTCGTCCGATGCTTGTACGAACCTATGCCGGTGCGCGGAATGTCCCGGCGCTGGCAAGAATCCACGAAGACTCCCTCAATATAGCCTGGCACGCTCTTTCCCTCTGGTGGTTCTGCCGGCTCGATGGGCGAGGACCGAATTCTTTGCGAGAAAATCTGGTCGAACATATCGAAGCGCTGCGCTATATTGCGTCTACGGAAAAGCCTTTTGAGCCCAACGTGCCGCATCACTTTGCATTTCGCGGCGCTGACGACGTAACTTACATTGTATCTGCATTTCTTGCGGCCAAGCTTGCCAAAAAACTGGGTATTCGCCACCTGATCCTCCAGAACATGCTCAATACCCCGCGTTATGTCTGGGGTGTGCAGGATTTAGCCAAATCACGGGCGATGCTGCGGCTTATAAGGAAACTCGAAGATGATCATTTTACCGTAATTTTGCAGCCCAGGGGAGGGCTCGATTATTTTTCCCACGATCCGGAAAAAGCTAAAGCGCAGTTGGCGGCAGTGACGGCTCTCATGGACGACATCGAACCTCACGATGTTTTCAGTCCGCCCATCATCCATGTGGTCAGTTATTCGGAGGGGTTCCGTCTGGCAGATCCGCCTGTTATTGATGAGAGCATTAAAATTACGCGTCATGCGCTTGCAGAGTACCGTCGCCTGCGACAAAAAGGCGAAGTGGACGATATGACCGACCACAGGGAAGTACGCTTGCGGATGGAAGACTTGCTGGAGCAGGCGCAAACGGTGATTGCGGCAATCGAATCAAATTTTCCCGATCCTTACAGTGCAGATGGCTTATACCGAATCTTCGCCGAAGGATTTCTGCCTGTTCCCTATTTGTGGGAATGCCGGCAAGAATTTATCAAAGCAATACAATGGCGCACAAAAGCTCTTGGTGGAGCAATTAGAATTGTGGACGAAACGGGCGCAGTTATATCTGCCGCCGAACGTGTTCGTTTTCTACTGGACCAAGCCAGAGCAGGCAGCGCGTAAGAAAGGAGAGCTAAGATGACGGCTATTGCTGGAATATTTGCAACGCAAAGCGGGGATATTGTCGAGCGGATGCTCGCGAGGATGCGGCACCGAGCACAAGGTGAAATAAAGATTCATACGTCAGCCACAGCGGCCCTGGGTGTGATACACAAAGACGGAATGAAGCCTCCAGCCGATAAAAACAGGGTGGAAGACCGAATCAGCGATCGTCATTACAGTTTTGTCCAAGAAGTCACGGGTCAGCCCTTCTTCGAGCGCGATTTCCTCGGCATTGTCCCGCTGTATTATGGCCGGCGGGAAGATGGCGCATTGTGCTTTGCTTCGGAAGTTAAGGGACTGCTGGAGGCAACCGGAGACATTAATGAATTTCCTCCCGGCTGCAGCTACGACGGTAAAACATTTGCGCGCTTTTTTAAATTGAAGCCGTCAGTCCACCTCTCTGAAAATCCCGACCGGATTGCGGCTGAGTTGCGTGTACGATTGGAAAAAGCTGTGCAAAAGAGAATCTTCTCCGACGAAACCGGCTGCTATCTTTCGGGCGGACTTGATTCCAGCATCATGGCCGCTCTTGCACGAAGGCATGTAAGAAAGCTTTGGAGCGTTGCTGCAGGTGTTGCTGGAGCACCTGATCTGGAGGCCGCAAGAGAAGTTGCTGATTTTATCAAAGCCGATCATCAGGAGGTCATTGTCACACCGGCAGACATGCTGCGCATTCTCCCGGATGTAATCTGGCATCTGGAATCATTCGATGCATTGCTGGTGCGTTCCAGTATCATGCAATATTTTGCATCACAGCGGTTGATCCAGCATGCGACCGATGCCTTTTCCGGTGAAGGCGGAGATGAACTCTTTGCGGGATACGCCTATATGAAAAATATGACGCAAGAGAGATTAAACGACGAATTGATCGAAAGCACCGGCCGGCTTCACAACACTGCCCTGCAACGAGTTGATCGCTGTTCAACAGCCCACGGACTGCGAGCGCATGTATGCTTTCTCGATCCGGCGGTTGTGGAATACGCGCTGCAAATTCCCACGGAGTTGAAACTGCGTGCCGGCGTTGAAAAGTGGATCGTCCGCCAGGCTTTTGCCAATCTTTTGCCCGAGCGGATTATTAAGCGAGCCAAGGTTAAATTCTGGGAAGGGGCGGGTGTGCAGGATCTTCTTGCTCAACATGCGCAAACGGTCATTTCGGACGGTGACTTCAGCCGCGAGCGAACCCTCCCGAACGGTTGGGTACTGGGCAGCAAAGAAGAATTAATGTATTATCGCATCTTTTGTGAACGTCTGGGGCCAATCCCGAAACTTGACTGGATGGGGCGTACGCCTTCTTCTTAAAAGCACGGAGAAATTATACCGGCGCCGGGCATTGTTGAAAAAACAACATAAAGCTAATTTTTGAGGGCTGCGGAAGGCATGGCAGATATAGCTGCTATCTATCATTCGGAAATATTTAAAATTGTTATTTTAACACTGGTCATTTTTTTTGCCCGCATTTGTGATGTGTCTCTCAGTACACTCAGAATTATATATACATCTCGCGGCTTAAAATTTTTGGCGCCGCTGATTGGATTTTTTGAGGTCCTGATCTGGCTTATTGCCATGTCGCAGATTATCAATAATCTGACGAATTTTGTTCTTTATATTGCTTACGCAGGAGGTTTTGCCGCCGGAAATTTCATCGGCATATTAATAGAGGAAAAAATGGCTATCGGCACCGTCATTATTCGGATCATTACACAAAAAGAGGGGAGCGAATTGATTGAATCTCTTAAATGCGGGGGCTACGGAGTTACATACACGCCGGCGCAAGGAGCAATGGGGCCGGTAAAAATCATTTTTACTATTGTGAAAAGAAAAGACATTAATCATGTGCTGGAGATCGTCCGTCACTGCAATCCCCTGGCTTTCTTCACAATTGAAGACGTTCGTTCCGTCCGTAAGGGGTTATTCCCGTTGACAAAAAAATAGCAAGAGGAAAATTATAGATCAGATGCTGTAAGATGATGCGGTTTACTGCTTCGCCGGCAACTGATCAGTGAGGACATGTTGTCTTGAATTAAAATTAGCAGTCAAACCCAATCGGTTTTGGGCAACATTATTTCGAAAAAATACAAAAACAGTCTATTGTCAAGACACGAAATACTGTAGAAATCAGAAGGCTGAAAAAATGTATCAAAATGTTGTGCAAGGAAGCCTATGAAAGCTCAGAAATATATCGAAAATGCCAAAGGACACATCGTTTTATATAAAAACAAAATAGAAGTTCGTTTGGTAGAAGATACCGTCTGGTTGACGCAGAAACAGATGGCCGACTTGTTTGACACGGAAAGGAGCGTTATAACAAAGCATTTAAAAAATATATTTAATTCTAATGAGTTAAATGAAAAAAGCAATGTGCAAAAAATGCACATTGCAAATTCTGACAAGCCTGTTGCTTTTTATAATCTGGACATCATTATTTCAGTTGGCTATCGCGTCAATTCGCTTCGTGGCACGCAGTTCCGCATCTGGGCGACCAATGTTTTACGCACGCATCTGGTGGACGGCTACACCATCAACGAAAAACGACTGAAAGCCCAGCAAAACAAAATCACTGAATTGCAGAATGCCTTGCGCCTGCTGGGCAATGTCGCTCTTCTGGAAGGTGTCTCCGATGAAGCGAAGGGAATAGTTCAGATCATTTCTGAATACTCACGAGCATTAAATATTCTTGACGACTATGACCATCAGCGTCTTGCGTCACCCAAAGGCACTAAAAAATCAAAATTTAAACTGACGCATGAAGAAGCTAGAAATATCATTGAACAGATGAAAAAGAAATTCAAGGATTCCGCTCTTGTCGGCCAGGAAAAAGACAAAAGCTTTCAGGGTTCCATCGGCGCAATTTACCAGACATTTGATGGTAAAGACGTCTATCCCACCACAGAAGACAAAGCGGCTCATTTGCTTTACTTCGTAACAAAGAATCACAGTTTTGTGGACGGCAATAAACGCATAGCGGCTGCGCTGTTCATATGCTTCCTTCAAAGAAACGGCATCTTGCTAGATAAAGACGGAAACAAACGCATTGACGACAATGCACTTGTCGCTTTGACACTAATGATCGCCGCCAGCAAGCCAGCGGAAAAAGACATCATGATAAAAGTTATCTTGAATCTGTTAATGGAGAACAAGCGTTAAAAGAGTAATGTCCAACTGTATCACATCGATTCCAACATACTTGCGCCTGGCGGCCTGGAGCGGATGACTGCTTGGTGCTGATTGTGGCAGCGTTGGAAATGGCGGGGTGTTGAAAAGATGATATTACACGACCTGAATCTATTCGTACCTTGATCTATTCACGATCTACAATCCAATATTTACCTTTTTTCTTGCAAAGTCATTTCAAAGTTGTAAGATAACGCGCTATTAAGTTCTTTTTAAAACCAAAAAATGAAAAGATACTTGGGGCATGATAGCTGATACCGGGGGTTTTTAGAAATGGATAAGAATCGATAATGGACCAAGCCACGCATAACAAGATCGTATCATTCATCTGGGGAATTGCCGATGATGTGCTACGTGATTTATTCAAACGTGGAAAATATCCGGATGTTATTTTGCCCATGTGCGTCATCCGGCGTATGGACGCCGTGCTGGAACCCACCAAGCAAGCAGTTCTCGACACCAAAAAAATGCTGGACGAAGCGCGTATTACCGAGCAACGTTCAGCACTTGCCGATGCCGCAGGCCAGGCCTTTTATAATACATCACGATTCACATTGCGCGATTTGAAATCCCGTGGCAGCCAGCAACAGCTTCTTGCTGATTTCAAAGACTATCTCAATGGCTTTTCGCAAAACGTCCAAGACATTCTGGAAAACTTCAAGTTTCGCAATCAGCTTTCGACACTTTCCAAAGCCGATGCTCTAGGCACATTAATCAATAAGTTTCTCGATCCCGAAATTGATCTGACACCAAATGGCATCGACAACCATGCAATGGGAACAGTCTTTGAGGAATTAGTTCGCAAGTTCAATGAAGACAACAACGAAGAAGCGGGCGAGCACTGGACGCCGCGTGATGCGGTGCGGCTTATGGCCAACCTTGTATTTCTGCCGATTAGAGACAAGCTAAAGTCCGGCACATATCTGCTCTATGATTGCGCGTGCGGCACAGGCGGCATGCTTACTGTGGCGGAGGAAACACTCAAAGAAATTGCAAAGAAGCGTGGCCTTCAAATTGACAGCCGCCTGTTCGGGCAGGAAATAAATCCGGAAACCTACGCTATCTGCAAGGCGGATATGTTGCTTAAAGGTGAAGGTGAAAATGCTAACCGCATCACTGGTGGCGCGGAATGGTCAACTTTGTCCAACGATGCCTTCCCAGCGTATGAGTTCGATTTCATGCTTTCCAATCCGCCTTATGGAAAAAGCTGGAAGAAAGACCTCGAAGCAATGGGCGGTAAGGACGGCATACGCGATCCTCGCTTCAAGGTAATGCACAACGGTGAAGAACTTTCGCTTATCACGCGCTCAAGCGACGGCCAGATGCTTTTTCTTGCCAACATGGTTTCGAAGATGAACGATAAATCGCAGCTGGGCAGTCGTATTGCAGAGGTAAATAACGGCTCATCACTATTCACCGGTGATGCCGGGCAAGGCGAGAGCAATATCCGCCGCTGGCTTATAGAAAACGATTGGCTTGAAGCCATTGTCGCACTGCCGCTCAACTTATTTTACAACACCGGCATTGCCACCTATATCTGGGTACTGTCGAATAGAAAACCAGAGCACCGTAAGGGCAAAGTGCAACTCATCGACGCAACTCAATGGTATAAACCGCTTCGCAAAAATCTTGGCAAGAAAAACTGTGAACTTTCACCTGAAGATATCGAACGCATCAGCACAACATTTCTCGATTTCCAGGAAACGCCGGAGTCGAAGATATTCACCAATGATGCTTTCGGATATTGGAAAGTGACAGTTGAGCGCCCGCTTCGCCTCCACAGTCAGCTTACACTAAAAAACATCGAAATACTGCGCTTAGCTTCGGGTGATGAAACTATCCGCACCGATTTGTATGATGAATTTGGCGAAGACCTTTTTACGGATTTCGCAAAGGTATATGAAAAACTGGAAAAGCGGCTTGCCGAATGGGTTAAAGATGATGAAGAAGAGAGTGATGAAAATGTTGACAAACCTAAAGGCTTATCGGATAAAAAGAAAAAGAAGTTGCTCGATGCAAAAACATGGGAACGTGATGGGCGCCTTTTAGAAATTACCACTAAGCTGCGTAAGACTCTTGGTGATAAGCTCTATGAAGATCATAATGTTTTCCGTGTAGAAGTTGATAATGCTCTAAAAAATGCAAACATCAAGATATCCGCATCCGATCTTAAGGCTATTCTTAAAG
The DNA here is from genome assembly GCA_002840565.1 of Deltaproteobacteria bacterium HGW-Deltaproteobacteria-12. GTDB lineage: Bacteria > Desulfobacterota > Syntrophia > Syntrophales > Smithellaceae > MVRV01. Next base: position 133,169 of record PHBK01000012.1, read on the forward strand.
CAGTGAGCTGGAGGGTGGATACAGCGCCGCAAGTGATTTCTAAAATACATAAGCCTAGCAAGGTTAAGGTCAATCCTATGTATGGCTTATATGAAGCAGTTGTGGACGGCAAGCCTGCAATCGTCGAATATGAACCTGATTCTGAACTGCGCGATACCGAACAGGTGCCGCTTCTTGAAGATGGCGGCATAGAAGCTTTTATCAAACGTGAAGTTCTGCCATACACACCCGATGCATGGATCAAGAAAGATGCAACAAAGATAGGCTACGAAATCAGCTTTACCCGCCACTTTTATAAACCTCAACCATTGCGCACGTTGGAGGAAATTCGAAAAGATATTCTTGCCATTGAAAAAGAGGCCGAAGGTTTGTTGGATGATCTGCTGCAAGGTAAAGAAAAATGATCGCTGATCTCCAGCCATATAAAGAATATAAAGAATCAGGTTCAAGGTGGCTGGGGAATGTGCCGTCCCATTGGGGCGTGCACAATCTTCGCACACTCATACGTCGCAGAAATGAACGACATAGAACTGACTTATCCTTGCTTTCCGTTGCCCGTGAAAAGGGAGTGTTTGTCCGTTCTCTCACTGATGACAGTGAAAACCATAATGTCATACCGGAAGACTTGAGTAATTATAAAGTCGCCCGCGCGGGAAATCTCGTTATCAACAAGATGAAAGCGTGGCAGGGTTCGATGGGGATTGCGCCATGTGATGGGATCGTTAGCCCTGCATACTATGTGTTTGATTTTGATATTGCACACCGATCTTTCGGGCAGGTTCTACTGCGCAGCAAACCTTATGTTGCGCACTTTGCACAAGCTTCCGATGGTGTACGCATAGGCCAGTGGGATTTGACCATTGCCGGCATGCGCCAAATTCCCGTGCTTGTACCAAAAGAAGAAGAGCAGACGGCGATTGTGCGGTTTTTGAATTGGACTAATAATAGGTTGGGGCGGGCTGTCAAAGCGAAGCAAAAGCAAATTGCTCTACTCAATGAGCAAAAGCAGGCCATCATAAACCGTGCTGTGACTCGTGGCCTCAATCCTTCTGTGCCTCTTAAGCCATCCGGCATTCCTTGGGTCGGCGATATTCCGAAACATTGGAAGATGCGTAAACTGCGACAAATCCTTACACGTGTGACAGAACGAAATCGTCCAGATTTACCACTGCTTTCTGTTGTGCGAGAAAAAGGCGTAATTAAACGCGACACTGAAAATTTTGAAGAGAACCATAACTATATTCCTGCTGATTTAAGTAACTACAAGATAGTAAAAGCCGGGCAGTTTGCGATGAATAAAATGAAAGCATGGCAGGGGTCCTATGGTTTATCCGAGTTTGATGGCATTGTTAGTCCAGCATATTTTGTCTTCAGTTTAAGTGGCGTAAATGGTGATTTCTTTCATACTGCACTTCGCTCAAGAGCATACGTGCCATTTTTTACTCAAGCATCGGATGGTGTTCGTGTAGGGCAGTGGGATCTTGCAGAAGCGCGAATGAAGGAAATTCCATTTTTCTTTCCATCATCCGGTGAACAAATTGATGTAGTTAAATTTGTTAATGATGCTACGGCAGAAATTACTAGTGCCATATCGCGCCTCAAAACCGAAATAGCACTGCTCCTCGAATACCGTACGCGCCTTGTTTCTGATGTGGTAACAGGTAAACTAGATGTCCGTGAGGCCGCGGCAAAGTTGCCAGAGGAAGAAATAGAAGAAATCACCGAGGCAAGTGAAGATATGGAATCTGCTGATGAGGAGATTGCTGTATGACCACTGATATTTCCGAAAAAGGGCTGGAGACGATTATCGTGCGTTACATGACCGGCACTGACGGTCTGGATGTCGCTGCAAGTATGGTGGCCGAAACACAGGATGAAATTGCCCTGCAAAAAGCGGAAGGCATAGGATACTGGGCAGGAAACGCAAAGGAATTTGACCGCGCTCACGCGATCGATGTACCACAGTTGTTTGCATTCTTGAAATCGACGCAGCTCGAGGCCTTTAAAAAACTTGGGCCCGCCAGTTTTGATTCCAAAGACATCAACCGTCTGAAATTTCTTACCCGTCTTTCGTCGGAAATCGGCAAACGCGGCGTCATTGATGTTTTGCGCAAAGGGATTGACTTTCATCCTGCTGGTCACTTTGATTTGTTTTACGGCACGCCCTCGGAAGGTAACGTAAAAGCGGAACAACTTAATGCCTTAAACCGCTTTTCTATCACTCGTCAGCTTGCCTACAGTACCGATGAGACGCGACGAGCATTAGACCTATGTTTGTTTATCAATGGTCTGCCGATTGCGACCTTTGAATTGAAAAACAGTCTTACCAAACAGACAGTGGAAGACGCAATTGAGCAATACCGACGCGACCGCAACCCTCGCGAGAAGCTCTTTGAACTTGGTCGTTGCATTGTGCACTTTGCAGTTGATGACAGCGAGGTGCGCATGTGCACGCAGCTTGCGGGCAAGGCTTCCTGGTTTTTACCATTAAATAAAGGGTTCAACGATGGCGCGGGCAATCCCCCCAATCCCCTCGGACTAAAGACCGATTATCTCTGGAAAGAAATACTTACACCGGCAAGCTTAACTAATATTTTGGAAAACTACGCCCAGATTGTCGAAGTTAAAAACAAGAAGACAGGCAAGAAGAAACGCAATCAAGTTTTCCCGCGTTATCATCAACTCGATGTTGTCAGAAAAACGCTGGCAGATGTGCAAGAGCATGGCGTGGGCAAGAAGTATCTTATTCAGCATTCAGCGGGAAGCGGAAAATCCAACTCCATTGCGTGGCTGGCCCATCAACTCATCGGTGTCAAGCGAACGGGTAAGGAAATTTTCGACTCGGTCATCGTGGTAACAGACCGGCGAATTCTGGACGATCAAATTCAAAACACAATCAAACAATTCTTGCAGGTAAAGGCGACAGTCGGCCATGCCGAAAACTCCGGCGATTTGCGCAAGTATATTGAGCAGGGTAAGAAAATCATCGTTTCAACAGTGCAAAAGTTTCCTTTCATTCTTGATGAAATAGCGAATGAAGGCGGCAAAACATTCGCCATCGTGATTGACGAGGCTCATTCCAGTCAGGGCGGCAAGACTTCCGCGGCCATGAGCAAGGCGCTGGGGAAAAAGACAGACAAAACAGAGGAAGAACCTGATCCCGAAGATACGGTCAATGAAGCATTAGAGCAGCGCATGGCGGCACGTAAGATGTTGACCAATGCAAGTTACTTCGCTTTTACCGCCACACCCAAGAACAAAACGCTGGAATTGTTCGGCGAAGCGCTGCCGCCAGACGCCGAGGGCAAGATCAAGCACCGGCCTTTCCATTTCTACACGATGAAGCAGGCAATTGAAGAACGCTTTATCCTTGATGTTCTTAAAAGCTACACACCGGTAAACAGTTACTACAAGTTGGTTAAAAGGATAGAAGGCGACCCGGAATACGATACCCAAAAAGCGCAGAAAAAATTACGCCGCTACGTGGAAAGTCACGAGCACGCCATCCGGCTGAAGGCCGAGATCATGGTTGATCACTTCCATGAGCAGGTTCTTGCAGCAGGAAAGATCGGCGGGCAGGCGCGGGCGATGGTGGTGACAAGCGGCATCGAAAGAGCAATTCAATATTATCAAGCGATTAAAAATTATCTGGTTGAGCGAAAGAGTCCATATCAGGCTATTGTTGCGTTTTCGGGCGAGCATGAATATGACAGCGTAAAAGTCAGCGAGACATCTCTCAATGGTTTTTCAAGCGGCGACATTGCCGAAAAGATACAGACTGATCCGTATCGTTTTCTGATTTGTGCCGATAAGTTCCAGACGGGTTATGATGAACCGCTTCTGCATACGATGTATGTGGATAAGCCGCTTTCCGGAATCAAAGCGGTGCAAACGTTGTCAAGACTGAATCGCGCCCATCCGCAGAAGTACGACTGCTTTGTGCTGGACTTTCAAAACAGCAGCGAAACAATAACTTATGCTTTTCAGGATTATTACCGCACGACGCTGCTTGCGGAAGAAACCGATCCGAACAAGCTCAACGATCTGAAAACGGCACTCGACAGTGCACAGGTATATTCTCCGGCGCAGGTTCAAGAAATAGTTGAATTATTCCTGAGCAATGCTGAACGCGATAAGCTTGATCCCATCCTTGATGATTGTGTAGCGGTATACAATGAAGCGTTGGATGAAGATCAACAGGTGGAATTCAAAGGCAAGGCAAAAGCGTTTTGCCGTACTTATGATTTTCTCGCTTCAATCATGATGTACACGAACCGCGAATGGGAAAAACTTTCCATCATGCTCAATTTGTTGACGCCGAAACTGCCGGCACCCAAGGAAGAGGATTTGTCCAGAGGCATCCTTGAAGTTATTGATATGGATAGCTATCGCGTTGAGAAGAAAGCGGCAATGAAGATTGCATTGGCAGATCAGGATGCGGAAATTGAACCAGTGCCAACGGATATTGAGGGAAGAAAAAGAGAACCGGAACTGGATCGTCTCAGTAATATCCTGAAAACATTTAATGAACAATTCGGCACGCTTTTCAGCGATGCCGATCGTGTTGTCAAACGCATACGGGAAGATATCGCGCCCAAAGTTGCTGCTGATAATGCCTATCGGAATGCCAAAGAGAATACACCACATACAGCGCGCATGGCCCATGATCAGGCGCTCGGCAAAGTGATGCAGCTTTTACTCAAGGACGACACACACGTCTATAAACAGTTCGTCGAAAATGAATCATTCCGGCGCTTTGTCGGTGACATGGTGTACACGCTGACGAATCAATAATTAAGACTTGCATAGGTTGAGACAAACAGTGGAAGGTATTTTCTACGCATTTGCAGAGAGTATCGAGTATGTCCGTGGTGAAGTTCTGGCGCTGTTTGACGCACTCCACGAATCAGAATTAGACCGCCTTCAAAGACAAGAGCGTAAGATTGATGCAGAATCAATGGACTCAATAGAATCAGTCCTTATCGAGTTATCATCATCGAACGAACGACTCACTAAAGCAATGTACGGTCGTCGATTGACAAAAGGCCGATGGTATCGGTTTCATCTCTACGAAAAAGGACTAACTAAAGCTCGTATTTTTTCTGCCCCGATGAACCATGAAGGTTTGTCTACTGCCGCAGATTATCCTCAATGGTTAGATCGGCGCACGCCAGAAGTTCGGTGGTTGGAACACAATCTTTCACTTGACGCGTTTCCAGATGCCACTCCCGAGCAAATATTGAAGTCTCTAAATGTTGGCGATATGGCGAGTATCGTTTGCTACAACGTTGGCCAAGGAATGTGCGCTGCCGGATGTTCTTCTCTTGGAAATCCAGTCATTTATTATGACTTTGGTGGCGGCTTTGGTTCTAATTCACATACATATCCATCGGGCTTGAAATTTTGCTTTAACCAGCAACCTGTTGTGCTCTCACATTGGGATATGGATCACTGGATTTCTGCGGTTAAGTATCCCGCCATTACGCAAGGTGTCTGGCTTGTGCCGCGTCAAGGACCGCTTGGGGTCAAAGCTACTCAACTTGCTTATAAAATTAGTCAGAATGGCACTCTTCTCATATGGCCGAGAAATCTGAACGCGCTGCATATGTCCTTTGGCAATGTTCTAAAACTTAGGCCGCATTCAAACCGCAACCACAGCGGTTTAGTTGGAATTGTGCAAGTATCTACAAACGGCCATATCGATACAGTGTTGTTGCCTGGAGATGCGCCTTATAAGAAGATACCCCTGACCGGACGGAACTTTACAGGGCTTGTAGCAACGCATCATGGTGGTTGGCATAAAGGCGATAAGATACCAGTGCCCTCAAATCACACGCGCGTTGCATTTTCCTATGGCATGGGTAACACATACGGCCATCCTGTCGCAATTGCTTTGGGGCGATACGCTCAAGCAGGGTGGCTGTCAAGATTTGACACCCCCAAGGGCACATATGTATGACATGTGGCAATAAGCCATTGCCATCATTGCCATGTGGTGGCAATTGTACCCTTGAACCCGTTCAGCCTTAAAGGATGGGAAAAATCAGGAATGGCATTAAAGAATATTCAAGACGGGAAATAATCGGAAACGGGTCTATTTAATTGACAGCGTACGCACTGTATAACTATTTTCTATGTTTACGGTGATTGATATTTTATGATTAAATTGTATTTTAAGAAGAGATGTAACAATGCCCACTTTTCCCAACTTCAAATTAAGCACATTGAACGGTCCAACGGATCAGGAACTGAATGTTCCCGGGTACGAGCATATGGACATCAATAGAATCAAGGAAACTGCCCGAAGTAGATGGGACGATAAACTATGGTGCGCTTCATTTATTCATGATTGATCCGTATAAGAAGAGATACCGCCATTTGTAATTTCGCTACATACAGCGGTAATAGCAGAAGGGGATGATCTAGGAGCATGTCGGGATCGCATCTTTAACCTTGACAATTCAATAATAGGTTTGTTTTCAACAAACGTTGAAAATGGCAAATCTTGCACCATCTGCTACTATATTATTTAGCTATCTTATTATCCGTAAAGATTCGCTGGAGTTTGCTGTTAAAATCGCTTTCGCGGTAAATTTTAAACCACCGGTTAACGATTGCCCCCGCGTATGTCTTGACAAACAGATTTCTCCATATTTTTTTTACATCTCCCCAGGCATTCGCCAGCGGCACGGTGAAAACCGCATGCAATGTCCAAACATTACGCATCTGTTTTCTTGCTCTTAGTCTTTCGAGTAAATTACGCATAAACCGCCGGACATAAAACTCGACAATCTGAATGGGAAATCCAATAGTGGCAATATACGCCCAGTTGAGCCAATTGCCGTAATTTAAATTCCTTCTGATGAATCCTCCAAGATACATTTTCTTCATAATCAGAGTGGGCATGTTTTGCAGATCAAATGCATCCAGCCCGTCCGGTCGGGGATCGTAGCAAAGAAAAAGTCCATCATATTTATCCCAGCCAACCAGCGAAAGAGGCAGAAGGCGGCCTTCGCTCTCCAGCCTTGCTCGGAGTTCGGAACCGGGAAGCGGGACTGCATTGAGCACCTGGATTGTGTCTATGCCTGATTTTTTAAAAAACTCTTTGTAAAATTCAGCCCGCTGTTTGATGGTGTAAAAAGAGCTTCGCGGTGTGTTCTTGTTTAATGGATAGCCGAAAATGAACATGCCATGCAGATAAAAATAGTCGGATAGTTTTTTGGAACGGGCAATTAATTTTTCCGCCGTTACGCCTTTACGCATTGCCAGAAGTTCTTCGTTAATCGGACTTTCGTAGCCGATGGCCAGCATGGAAACACCGGCATAGCGCATGGCCTCGATCAATTCGTCGTTTTCCGCAACTTCGGAACGTACCTGAACAATGAGATTAAGCTTCTTCAGGAACTGCCTTTTATAATCACCGATCTTTCTGCACAGAGCGATAGCATCGGCGGGATTCTGTGCGAAATTATCGTCGGTGAAAAAGAATTTATTGTAACCCAGGTCAGTATATTTAATCAGCTGTCGCAGGGTTGTATCAGCCGAAGTGCATTTATATTTTCCATATCTCTTATTGACGACACAGAATTCGCAATTCCAGTTGCAGCCGCGTCCACGGTTGAGTGGAATATAACTCCATCTATTTTTCAGGAATTTAATTAAAGTCAGATCGGGATCAACCAATTCATTAAGATCATTAATCGGCTGGCGCTTGCCGGTAAAAACATATGCTCCGGTTTCGTCCAGAAAACTGATGCCCTTTACTTGAGTCAATCCGGTCCGGTTCAGCAAAACGCCGCTGTCGGATATTAAGACTGTCAGCAATTCCAGGATGGTTTCTTCACCTTCACCATGAACGACAATATCCACGCCTGAGCGGAGCGCTTCCTGCGGCAGGGCATCCACATGGCTGCCGCCGGCTATGGTTATGGCGCCATAGTCTTTGTATTGGGCGGCTACGGCATATAAACGGGGTATGGAGTTACTCATGCCGCCGTAAAACAAAGCCAGTTGGGCGGGTTGCTTGGCCTGTAAAAAAGAATGATCCGGCTGCCCCGTAAAATCCTGCGGCCCGTTATAATTATTTTCATCAATCGCATAAACTTCTTTCAAACGGGGATGATGATTGATCTGGCTCAGAACAGACAGGATACCCACCGGAGGCATTTTTATCTTGGCGTATATATTTTGCTGCGAATGCTTCGGATATTGCGGAATGATGCCGATAATGGTCAATTCTCTTTTCATGATTAAAACCCTAATGTGAACTATTAATCAGAAAAGGTTCGCTGGCTGGTAAACGTTTATGACAATTAGCTCTTATTAAGAAAGTAATTCCTGAGATAGGAAAAGTCAATGAAATAAATGTAAGCAAAAACGCAGCCTTTTTGAGTAAATGAAGAAGAAATACGGCAAATTTATCATGACATTCAGATTGATATGTTTTATCCTTATGATATGACAATGCCGGTTTAGATCCACTGGGATCATACATCCGACCGGTATCCGGCGATCCCATCCATGGTCCCCCGGTAGTTGAACTCACCGGGATGTTTGAAGTATTCGGTTGGCTGGGTCATGATGCGCCCCTGAAGAACGAACTGATGGACCCGCTGGTTTAGCAAGAGATAAAGAAAAACAGGTGAATAAAGGTTGCGCCGACGACAGGGGAATTGCTTGTCTAATATTCCGCCGTTCAAAAGTAATGACTTTTTCATATTCATATGGATTTTGATGCAGAGGATGATCAAACTTGATTTCGTTTAGTTGGGAGCTGGGTGGATGAAAACTCGATTGGTTGTGCAGGTTAGCGCGTTAGGTTTCCTGGTTGCAGTGCTTATGTTTATCTGTCTCGGAGGAATTTGGTGGTCGTTTGATTTTGTTGATCCGATCGAGTCGCTGCTGGAAGGGCAGGTGGCTCCCGGAACCGATCTCTTTAAGCGATACTTAAACATTCTTCCGGTATATTATGCCTTGGACAACATACTCGTTCTGGGATGGATCACCGGATGGGTTGGTATCATGCTGCTGATTCGCAAGCAGAATCATTTTTACGGGAACGTTGTTTCGGTTTTAGGTATTGTCGGTCCCATTCTGGATTTCATGGAGAACGAAATCGCGCGGGCTTTGGTCAACATTTGCTCGCAGTCCGGTCCGGCGCCGGTAGATTGGCTTGTCGGCTGGCACGTCATTCGGGAATTCAGCTTTCTCATTCCTTACACGGCGGCGACTTTAGTGGGCGTGGCGCTGTGGAGTTCAAGGACATTGGATCGCCTGACGACGTACATCGGAACCATCGGGGTGGTGATTGCCATCATGGGCGAATTCTTTTTCCCGGTGGTCTCCATGGTGTGGTGGCCGGTCTGGTTTGCCAATCTCGGCATATTATTGTGGCGGCGGAGAAATGATTTTCCCCTGGAAGAGACGGCGGAGGAAGTAACTAAACCAAGTTATCATAATACAGCGATATAACAGGAGATATTGTTAAAAGATTTATGTGCCGCCTGATTAAAGGCATATATTATTTCTATTTATCCCCTTTAAAAATTCTCCTGATGCTTCGGCCCAGGTCTTTGAAAATATCGCCGGTCTTTTTTCCGGTATCCTTAAACCAATCGCGGATGGAATGGCCGGTTTTCTTTGCTTCCCGGCCGGCTTCTTTTGTTTCTTTTTTAAATTTTTCGACTTCTTCCTTACTGGTTTCCCTGATATTCCTGCTCAGCTCCTTAAAGTCCTGAGTTACCTTTTGAGAAACTTCCTGGAGGCTCTGTCCGACCGTTTTAGTTCCTTCCCGGGAATCTTTATCGGCCCAACCCGGCAAAGCAAGCCAAAAAAAAATCATTATGGCAACCACGACAATGCGCATTGCAGTCTCCTTTTTTCGACGTCCGTAATATACCATAAAATCCAATTGAGCTGAAATATTCTCGTCCCGATCATTTCTTCAACGCCAGCTTCCCTAATTGCTGATGGAAAGAGATGTCATTAATATAGCAAAATAATTCGGAGAATATGTCTTTTCCTGGAGCAGAAAAGGAAAATTATTGACAGATTGAGCAAACAAGTGCGATTGTACCGGTCATATCCATTGATAATAATTGGAACAGCATCATTGAATCAATGAGGTGATATGTGGGAAAAAAGATAAAAACCCTGTTTCTTAAAAGAGACGGGGTTTTGTATCTTCGGGAATTACTATGAATAAAGAAATGGCGAAATACTATGATGTGCTGGGGATAACCGCGGAGGCATCCGACCAGGAAGTTTATGACGCCTGCGGCTTCAACCATAAATTCTATATAGATCATCCCAATCTGGCCACGGTAAAAATAAAATATGTAATGGAAGCCTATAACAGGATTATGGAATATAGGCACCCCCAGGAGCCGGTTCCCGCTGCGAATCCGAATGTCAATTCCGCCATTGAGCCTAAGCAGGAAAAAGGTGAAGAAACACCGGATGAGGAAACAAAAAAATGCCCATTTTGCGCAGAAACAATAAAACTAGCCGCAATAAGATGCCGCTACTGCCTTACCAATTTAAATCCTGATGAATTTGTGAAGGTGGAAGAGTTAAAGCAAAACTTAGCCGAAGAAAAGAGCACGAAATCAAAAAAGCAAGCTGAAGCAATTCCCCGGGAAGTTCCCAAGATAACGGAGGAAGCATCACCGGCACCGGCGCCAGAACAAAAAATAATTCCCATAGCTTCTGCAAAAAATCCGGGGGAAAGAAGCGGGCGTCTGTATGAGGCTTATCTGGGAGCCAGGAACCGCATCTATTATATTGTGAAGTTTGAAGAATATGACCGGCAGCCCGCAAAGCTGAAGTTGAGCTGGAACTGGGCGGCTTTCTTTGGCAACGGAGCCTGGGCGCTCTATAGAAAAATGTACGGCTGGTTTTTTGTTTGTGCGGGAATTGCCTTGCTCGCAGTGATCTTGAAAAACAATGGTTTATCTGTCCTCAGCCTCGTTGTATTGCTGCTTCCCTGGTTAGCTTTTTCTGCTTTTGCCAACATTCTTTATTACCGCAATGTGAAGGAAAAAATCGCCGCCGCTCAGCTTGCGATCACGGATAAATCGAAGCTTCCGGAGTTTCTGCGGTATGAAGGGGGCGTGCACACATGGGTAACCTGGATTGGCAGTTCCTTGGCAGTTGCCGGCATTCTTTCGGCAATAATGTTTACAATAATTTCGAACTATAATACGAAGGCGGAAAAGAGAACATGGACTGAACCCCCGAGAATTGAGGTGCCGGCGCCACCGGCAGTATTGGCAGTCCCGGAAACAGCAACGATACCTTCTGCCGCCGCCAATAAGCAGGAACGATTAGACAAGATCAGGAAAGCGCACCCCGATTATGACAAATATCGGGATGACGGGTCGTTTGCGGCATGGATGAAAAAGCAGCCGGGTCATTTAAGCAATTTCCTGCAGAAGACTTATAAAGATGGCGATGCTGATTCCGTTATCGCCATTTTAATTCTGTTTAAAAATGACAAGAACAGACTTGTTGGTGCAAAACCTCTACCGGCGCCTTCTCGAGTGGGAAAGGATTCAGGTCAGACTGCAGCGTATCGGCCCACAAATAAAATCAAAACCTCACCTCCCAAGCAGGAAAGGGAAAACAAGTCACCGCAAGAGCTCAATACGCCTCCCATTGAGGATTTGGCAAAAATCTCCAGGGAAAGTGCAGAGGTCGCAAAGAGCCCACCCCCAACACCTCCAATTCCGAAAGAGAAAGTAAAAACGACACTGGACATAGATAAGCGTTTTAAAGGAATAAAGGGCATCGCCCTGAATAACGGGAAGGTCATAGAAGGGCAGGTAATCAGTATGGGTGCGGAGCTGTTAAAAATTCGCACTAAGGAGGGGAAAGTTTTATCATATTCTTTCGAGCATGAAGTTCAGCGATTTCTAAAAGAATAACAAATGCGAATTTTCCGGCGTCGGCTTAATTCAAATTGTTCTCCCGCCATCCTTAGTGTATTTACCGGTTGGAGTGACAGTCGGGGAAGCATTTTCCACAGCGCCTTCATGTTTCCCTTTATATTTCTTGACAGAGGAGACTGAATTACCCTATAATTTCGCAAAAGAAATGCAGTAAATGACTGGAAACAAAGATTCGGGATTATAAAAAGCCAGGGGTGAATACTTATGGTGGAGAAAAGGAGATCGAAACGTCTCAGGGATGTTAATGAGATCAACGTGACGGTTATTCCCGGGAAAAATATCACGAAAGAAAAAACCTTCTCCAGCTACAGCAAGGATATCTCCGCCAGCGGCACCAAAATTCAGTCCAATATTTTTCTGCCCATCGATACACTCCTCAAAATGGAAATCAGCTTGATGCAGCTGCAGCAAATTATAACCGCCATGGGGAAAGTCAAGTGGATCGAAATCGTCGTTGAGCATGAATCATATGATGCCGGAGTGGAATTCGTCAACATAACCAGAGACTCAATCAAAAAACTGGCGGGTAACATTTCATTGAAAAGAAAGTATACGCCAAATATCGCTTAAGCATTTCCTGCAATATCAATTCTCTCGGCAACGGCCTTTTCGGCTGCCTGCTTTCATTATCTCCTGAGCAATATCTTTTATCCGGGTTGTTGGGGTGAAGCGATGAATTACAATATCCGTCCTTGTAAAAAAGAAGATAGCGAAGTTCTGGCGATGACCATCCGCAAATCATTTCAGAACGTAGCAGAACGTTTCGGTCTGACTGCAGAGAATGCTCCGCGCCACTCATCCAATTGCACGGTGGAATGGATTCAAAAGGATATGGCGCGGGGCGCTATTTATTTTATTATTGAAAATGAAGGGTCCGCGGCGGGTTGTGCTGCTCTGGAACAGGCAAGCTCAGAGGTATGCTATCTGGAGCGCCTCGCTGTTCTTCCTGAATATCGGCAGCGCGGTTTTGGGAAAGCACTTGTGACACATTTATTATTGCAGGCCGAATTATTGGGCGTTCATTTTGTGAAAATAGCCATCATTGCCGGGCATACAGAATTAAAAACCTGGTACGAGAGAATCGGGTTCGTTGAGGAAGAGAGCAAAGAATTTTCGCATTTGCCTTTCCGGGTCACTTTTTTGTCCTGCAAGCTGGAGAATGTATGCTGAGATGCACTTTACCGAAATAGTTCCTCAGCTTTTTGGAATTTTAATAGATATGCGTTCTTTTCAGTGGTATAATCCACAATACGAAATAGTCAATCAGCCGTCATAAGCTAATTTGTCTCAGATACTCCGGCGGACGCTTAGAATGCGGCACAATATAATTTGACAGATAAATTGATATTACCATTGCCGGACGAAAATCCGGCGTCTAACGTTAATAAGATTTCAACCAGTTAAAAAGAGAGGAGAAAGATTATGAGCGTTTATAAAGTTATCGAGCTTATCGGTTCCAGCGAAAAATCATGGGAAGACGCAGCAAGAAAAGCTGTGGAAAATGCCGCGAAAGGTCTGAAGGAAATCCGGGTTGCGGAGGTCAAGGAACTGGATCTCCGTATTGAAGACGGCAAAGTGGCTGAATACCGTGCCAAAATGAGTGTATCGTTCAAGTATATACCTACGTAGTATTTTCAGTGAGCAAGTGCTGATGCCGCATCCCATGCGGAAAAGAAGATGAGAATTAACCCTTTTGCGGCGGCGGAAATATTTCCGCCGCCGGCCTTAAGAGAGAACCTATTTTATTATTGACACTTGCAATTGCTTGACTTATTATAAATTTATAAAAAAATATCCTGCCAAAAAATTTGATTCACAAAACGTTCCAACAGAATAGGGCAAGTCAGAGTATAAAACATCCGGATTGAAACCGGAGGCGTAAATGATCAAACGGGCTTTTCACGAAAGGAGTTCTTTATGAAAAGAAAAACGGTTGAAAAAAATGACGCCGTCAAAAGCGTCAAAGCCTCAAAGGGAAAACGCGGTATCTCGGGCACATCCAAGGAATCAACTCACCTTTTGCACAGCATCGTTCAAGGCTTTTCCATTCCCGCCTTCGTTATCGGAAAAGACCATAAGGTAATCTACTGGAACCGCGCCCTGGAGCGGCTGACCGGTATACCGATGAGCGAGGTAGTTGGCACAAACCAGCATTGGCGCAGCTTTTATGCCGAGGCCAGGCCTTGTATGGCGGACCTCCTTATCGACGGGGTGGAGAACCGTATCCCTAAATGGTATGCCGGGAAATACCGCAAATCCGATCTTCTGGATGAGGCTTATGAAGCAACCGACTTCTTTCCGGCTCTCGGGGAAAAAGGGCGCTGGCTTCATTTTACCGCTGCATTGATCCGGGGAGCAGACGGTAAAATTATCGGCGCCATTGAAACCCTGGAGGACATTACGGAACGCAAAACAGCAGAACTGACGCAGCGTGAGAGCGATCAGCAGGTTTTCAGCATCATCGAAGGTTCACCCATTCCGACCTTTGTCATCGGTCTTGACCACAACGTGCTTTACTGGAACCGCGCTTTGGAAAAATTAAGCAAAATTTCTGCTAAAGATATGATCGGTACGAATAAGCACTGGCGGGCTTTTTATGCCAAGGAAAGACCCTGCCTGTCCGATCTGGTTGTTGATCAGACCTTGGAGACTATTCCGGAATGGTACGGGAGTATTGCCAAGTCCAAGCTTCTGGAAGACACCTACGAAGCAGAAGGGTTTTTCCCCGACCTGGGACACAGCGGCCGCTGGTTGCGGTTCAACGTTTCGCCTCTCCGCAGCTCCCGCGGCGCCCTTGTCGGCTGTATAGAGACCCTGGAAGACATAACGGAGCGAAAAAAGGCAGACCAGCTAATAATCGACAGCGAAAGGATTCTGCACAGCATCATGGAGGGATTCTCCATTGCCACCTTCGTCATCGACAAAAACCATAAAATACTTTACTGGAACCGGGCATTGGAAAAGCTGACAAAAGTGAAGGCCGCCGATGTCGTCGGGACTAATCAACAATGGCGCGCATTCTATGCAAAAGAAAGACCTTGCATGGCTGACCTGCTCGTCGACAGTGCCATGGAGAGGGTTGCCAAGTGGTATTCCGGAAAATATCAAAAATCCGATCTTATCGAACACGCTTACGAGGCGACTGATTTCTTTCCCGATCTGGGAGACAGCGGACGCTGGCTGAGATTTACAGCCGCCCTTATCAGGGATTCTCATGGAGATCTGGTCGGGGCCCTGGAAACGCTGGAAGATATAACGGAGCAAAGGCTGGCGGAGGATACCCTGAAACGAAAGAGCAAGAGCCCGACTTAGCAAAACACGGTGATTATGTGCGGCGCCGTTAACAAGTCCCCCATTATGTTTGAAAGGAAGGAGGTCAAACCATGACAGCAACACATACAGCAAAGCTGATTGAGACGATCGAATATAAGGCCCGGGAGATTGCCGAACAATGGTACAAGAACGTTAAGATCAATCCAAAGACACCTATATTTCATAAAATGCACCAGGACGATGCGGTAGATCTGGCCCTGAAATTCTACACAAACTACCGAAAACTCTTCGATACCGATAACCCGTTCGAAGAGGCCCACGTCCTTTTCTCCAAATATGCCGCGGATTGCTATAAAAAGCAAATTCCACTCCCTGAGGCCATTTATTCGATCATTCTGATGAGACGCCATATGTGGCTGTTCGTCGAGTATCAGGCGGTGTTTGAAACGGCAGTCGAGCAGCGGCATGCCCTGGAAAGCCAGAGCCGGATGATTCTGATGTTCGATTATGCCGAATACGTCGTAATTCTGACTTATGACGATTTGGTCAGGAATGAAGTTGAAGACAAATTTAAGGGGTTAAAAGTCAAAACCCCGTTTTTTGTTCTCTGGCCGGGCGGTGGGAAAGAAAAGGCAAAATAGCCGGAGCGCCATCATAAATAATGTTTATTCGGAAAGGCAGAGTCTGTCAGACCCTGCCTTTTTGCATGAAAACCGAAGATTTTCCGAAGATTTTCTTGACATCGAAAACTGCGTTTCCTATACTTTTTGCTCATTAAAGGAGATCACGTTAAGAAAGTCCGAGAAGGGAAAAAGCAGTTTAATCAAACTGCCAAAGAACTCCTATTTTGAGAGAGGAAGGCTGAACAAATGAAGCCCGGACGACGCGGCTTGTTTTACGAATTAATTTTATTCGGCTTTTTCCTCGCCTCCAAGCTGATGCGTCATAAGGCTCATCTGATGGGGCGAGAGAACCTCTCTCAGATACCCACTCCGATCATGTTCACCGTCACCCACGACAGTTATTTCGAAGTTCCGTCCCTGTCACAAATCTATTATGCGCTTAAGCCCAGGCCGGATTTTATGGTTATGGTCAAGAACGATTTTCTCAGCGGTCGTTATCTTTCCACTAATTATGGCAAAAATAACAAATTGCTCTGGAGTTTCCTGCTGATGATTGATAAAACGGGGCTTCCCCTGGCGATATTCCGCAAATTGAAGGTGGCGGCAATTGACCGTCCGTTTGTCGAAACTATCAGCAAGAAGAAAGAGGAATTGCGTAATGAAATATCTGATCAGTTCAGCCGTTTCAAGGAGGGCAGCATACAAGGAATCTCCACTCTGATCTTTCCGGAAGGGACCACGTGGGGGTATGGCGGCTTGAAGAAAATCCGCAGCGCCGTGTATCAGGTTCTCGAAAACACCTTCCAGAGTGCCGGCCGCAGCGTGTATATCCTGCCAATTAACGTCAAGGTCGACCGTCTGGTGAAAGGTGCCAAGGACGTCTTCATCCGCATCGGCCCGCCGGTCTTTTTCCGCAAACCCAAGGATGAATTCAACCGGACGCTATATGAACTGCTGCAGCAGTTGCACACGATCACTTTCAGCCAGGTGGCCGCTTACTATCTGAAACGCCTGGCAGAAATAAAGCGGGAAACCGCCCGGACGGTTATTTTTCAAAAAGAGATTTTTTTAAAGGATCTCGAGGCAATATTAGTGGAGATGAACCGCTTGGCCGGAGACCGGATTCTGCCCGGATTCGACCCCGGTCTGCTTGACCGGCAGTATCTTTCCGACAAGGTGGAACGCTTTTTAAAGTATTGCCTGAAAAAGCATTACCTGCAGAAAAAGAACTTAAGCGAACGAAAAGAAGATTTATTACTCGATATTGAAAGAACCTTGTCCAGTTATCCCATCAAGGAGTTTCGGAAGGCTAATCCCGTGGCATTCTGCGCAAACGAGCTGACATCAGTCGGCGAAAAAACCGTTCGCCCAGTATTCGACGCTTGTCTGCGTTTCCGGTAGGATGATTATTGATCTTAATCGTCCGGATTCATCGGTTATGGAGTAAGAAGATGAAGCTTTTAGGTATTGTTTTTGTCATCGGATTTTCCCTGCTGACTCTTATTTGCGCTCCAAAGGGTCAAGCAGAAGATATTTACACCTATACTGACAAAGACGGTAATACTGTTTTATCAAACATTCGAGATCCGCAAAAGCAGAAAGCTAAGAAAAATGAGGCCGGCAAGCGCGGATTGTCCTCCAATATACAACTGCATCAAAAGGAAAGAAAAGAGAGCGAAAAAATATTAGAAGCTGAACAACGTCGAAAGCAGCAGATGATTAAGGAGCAAAAAGAAGCTGAAGAACGTTCCAAGCAAAAGACCAAACAAGCTCAACAGGTGACTGAACAACAGCCAAAAAAGCAGGCCCCACAAGAGCAGGCAAAGACCGGAAGAACCGGCTGCGAAATTGTTGATTTTTCCCAGTATGAAAGGATGATAGGCATCGGTGATAGTATTGTTGCGCGGACTTGTGTGGATTTAATCATCCGCAATAATGACAGTGTCGAAAGAAATCTCACCAGTACCGGTATCGTTGCCGTTCTTAAAAATGATCAAAGCCAAAGCCCGGAGAAATTTACGGCTGGCATTAAACCAGGCGGCATTTATAAAGGGACTGCCTGTTTCGGAAAATATTTAACACCGATCATCAAGATAGAATGTAAATTTTAGGGTAAATATTTCAGCTGTAATATCCCCCGCTGGCGGGGGCCAGGGGGTGGATGGCTTTAAACACCGATAATACTAGCAAATTGAAGAGAGGTTCGCTAAAATACACCCCAACCCTCCTTTATCAAAGGAGGGAGCCTTTCGATCATGCGAAAATACACCTCCGTCATGGAGAAAAACCCGTCGTATGCCGGGTGGCACCTTCACCAGGAGACTGTGTCACAATATCATTGCGAGGGAACGAAGTGACTGACGCAATCTCATAAGCAGCTGAAGACATGAGATTACCATGCCGCCTGAGAGGTGGCTCGTAATGACAGCAGTGGATTACGACACCGTCTCCAGCGGAGGATATTAGATGCCTATTGATTATTCTATGGCGACACAATCTAATGCGGCGGGGAAGCTAATTTAAAGGGGACTTTTTATTGCAGACATTTTCAGGAGGAAGTTATAAATGATTGAAGAAAAGTATCAGGCGCATGTCGGAATGCTGGAGGGCACGATCAAGATTATCGAAAAAATGGGCATCCGCATTGTGGAGATGAGGGATCGCCACGTTAAAGTGCTTTTGCCGCTGGAACCCAATACTAACCATATCGGAACCATATATGCCGGTTCTCTCTTTACTGCGGGAGAGTTTGTTGGCGGCCCGATATTTGTTGCTTCTTTTGATTACACAAAATTCTATCCCATCGTCAAGTCCCTGAACATCCAATTCCGCCGACCGGCAACAACAGATGTGACGGTGGAAGCCACGCTGAGCGAAGAAGATGTTAATGCCATCCAGCGGGAGGCTGAGGAAAAAGGAAAGGCCGATTGGAAAATGGATCTGGAAATCAAGGATCAGGCAGGGGAGGTATGCTGTCTTCTGCAAGGGGTCTGGCAACTGAGAAAATAAAGTAAATCCTGCAGAAGAAAAAATTAAGGAGAAATTAATGTTTAAAACAAGAATGACAGAAGTGTTGAACATCGAATATCCCATCATGCAGGGTGGAATGATGTGGATTTCCCGTGCGGAATTGACCAGCGCCGTATCCAATGCCGGCGGCTTGGGTACTATGACTGCTCTGACATTTTCCGCTCCGCAGGATCTCGCCGCCGAGATCAGGAAAGCAAAACAACTGACGAAAAACACTTTTGCCGTCAATGTGACAATTCTGCCTACCTTCCGGGAGGTTAATTACGATGGTTATATCGATGTAATCATCGGTGAGGGCGTTCAGGCTGTGGAAACAGCGGGCAACAATCCGGAGCGCGTCATCGGCAGGCTGAAGAATGCGGGCATAAAGATCATCCATAAGTGCACAACCGTGCGGCACGCTCTGAAAGCTGTAGAATTAGGCTGCGATATTATCAGCATAGACGGTTTTGAGTGCGCCGGGCATCCCGGTGAAGATGATGTCGGCGGTCTCGTTCTGATACCCGTAGCTGTCAATGCCCTGAAGGTTCCCGTCATTGCGTCCGGCGGCATCGGCAATGCCCGAGGGTTTGTGGCTGCTCTGGCCCTGGGTGCAGAGGGGGTCAACATGGGAACACGTTTTTTGCTGACGAAAGAATCGCCCATACATCAAAATGTGAAAGACTGGCTGCTGAAGTTTACGGAAAGAGACACCATGCTTCTGCTGCGGGCGTTCCACAATACGGAAAGAGTCGTGAGAACGGAGCGTTCCGAAAAAGCCCTGGAAATCGAGCTCAGCGGCGCCGGAATTGAGGCGCTGCAGCCGATCATATCGGGAGTTAAGGGGTTGGAGATGATAGAGCAGGGCATCGTCGACAATGGCATCATGACAGTAGGTCAGTGCATCGGCTTGATCAACGAGATTCCGACAGTCAAAGAGGTCATTGATAATATGATCAGTGAAGCGGATCAAATCATCAAAGGGAGGCTGCTCTCGATTGCCCAAAAATAAGCTTTGTGCTGCGACGAAGTTTTCTGGACAGCGAGTCTAAAGATCGAAGGAAAGGCTTTGTTACTCAAAGCAATAAAACATCAGCGTATACGGGACTGAGGCTGCCATTAAAATGAAAGTATTAGCAATCAATTCCAGTTCCAGGGGAAAAGACGGGTATACGTCTTTTCTGCTCAATAAAATTGCCACCGGAGCCATCACTGCCGGAGCAGAGTTCGAAACCATTGAGTTATCGAAGCTGAAAATAAATCGTTGTATAGCCTGCTCGAAATGCCAAACAGCCGAACATTACAAACAGTGTATTTTTGACGGCAAGGATGATGCTCTTGAAGTCATAAACAAAATTGAAGAGGCCGATGTGCTCATTCTGGCATCGCCTATCTATGTGTTTAATGTATCGGCTTTGCTCAAAATCATTCTGGAACGTTATTACTCCAAAGGCGCCAGCGACAAATTAGAAGTTACCCGCAGTGGCCTCATGTTTCACGATGTCAGCGAAAAGCTCAAAGGAAAGAAATTCCTGGGCTTGCTGGTAAGCAATAATATGGAACATGCTACAACTGAGGCAGCGGAAATATTCTTTCGAAATTTTGCCCTATTTATGGACCTGGACCATTTGGGTACAATCAAGCGCTCCAGTGGTAAACTGATTGGATACGGAAAAGAGCCGGAAAAAGAAGCTCTATATCCACTTATCAAAGATGTGTACAAAGAACTTGAATCCATAGGACGTCAAATTGTTACAGGAAAGGTTCGCAAAAGTTCTATTCGGAAAGCCAGTCGTTTGATTATACCGGTGCCTTTTCTTCGTCAACTCATGAAATTCTCTTTCTTCAAAAGAAAAATGGTGAAAGTAGCGGCTAAACGATATATTGATTAGTAATAAAAACGCGGACGGTGCACTATCTCCTTTTGTTCAGCGATTTGATAGAAAACAGTGATAGATTATTTTTCGTTAGTGCTTCCTATACGTCCTTAACCTGCCGGTAATAAAATCCAAGACTACGATTGGTAATGCTTACCTCACGCATTCTATTCCAAACAGAATCGCTAGGTACTTGAATGCATGTCGAAAAGAGGCAAGTGTCGGATATCCTTACAAATCAAAAAAATGTATAATACGATTAATTACAAGGGGTTAAATTAATTAGTTGACCATGCACCATTTTGTAACATCATTTAGTGTCGGATATTTTTACAATTATGGATTTTATCTCAGGCAGCAGAGACTTCATTAAATAAGGAAGATAATATTATTCATACTTGCAAATCCTTTTCTATCAAGAGATGGCGAAGAACGGACAAGAGTATCAGATAGATAGAAAATATTAAGGAATGATTTTTGCATATGTAATATACTATTCCTAACTATTTTTCGCACGAAAAAGGAGGTTGAAATGAAATCCCGCTATTTAATTATTTTGTCGCTGGCTTTATTGGCTCTAATAACGACGCACCCTGCTAATGCTCTCCAATCGGCAGCTTCGATCAACTTGAATGCTCCAACGATCACTCTCACTGATTTGAATTCCGCAGACGGGATTACGCCTCAGATTATCTGGTCTAACTGGAAGTCTCAAGTGGGATGGACGTTGACAAAGCAACCAGCTGTCGGTCAATACTTCACTCAAATGGTGGATAATCGTCAAACAGTATTGACGGGTTGGGGTATCGCTGGGAGCGAAACATATACGATTCCCGGGGCGGCAACCAGCACTGCTACTTTAACAACGGGCAGCTTGGGAACAACCAATGTAACTGGTTATGACGATGGATATGCCCTGTGGGCAAATTCCAGTTTTAGCGCCGACTTTCTCCTAACCGACAATACCCAGTTGGATATCTGGATACCTACATCTTTAACGGTTGATCCTACAGGCTCCTCTCCGGGCCCCAGTGGGTCTGGTCGAGAGGCTTACGCACGTACCAGTTTACGGCTTTCCTCGTTAACTTATGAAGTTTTGGCTCTCGATGAAACGTTTTGGCGTGATCACTGGACATCGGGAAGCCTTAGCGGCAACCTTCATGTGATCTTCAAAAACGAGACTGGTTCGGACTACAGTGGTTACATGGATGTTGGTGCGGGAAGCGTGAATATGTCCTACGGATCCTCGGCGTCCATTCCCGAACCCGCCACCATGCTGCTGCTTGGACTTGGCCTGATGGGATTGGCAGGAATGAAGAGAAAGTATAAAAAGTAACGAAGCACATATAATACAAAATCGCATGGGCCGGATGATGGTTTATATTGGAATCAAATGAAAGGGTGGTGAAAAAATGATAAAAAAGCTTCTGATTAGCGGTTATATCTTGGCTATGGTGCTACTGATGAACGGAGTGGTGAATGCAACTACCTACACAGATAACTTCGATTCCGGTACGCAACTTACTTGGGAGAATCAGCGGGGCAATTGGGGTGCTAGCGGAGGGGTATACTATGCCGGTTCGCCAGGGAACGTGCCCGTGACAGCCTCACTACTGCCATACAACCTTACCAACTTCAGTGCCGAGGTAGACATCTCTGGGTTGGGTGACGGAGGCCTATGGGCCCGTGCCAATTCAACAGCCACTGCCGGCGTTATGCTGATTCTGCATTCTTACGACATATATTGGCACGTGATCACAGATCCATCTAACGGTCCCTGGGCGTCATATGGCTCGCAGGCTTGGTCAGGAACGAACGTGCACGTCAGATTGACCGGAATTGGAAACATCCTGAGCGCTTACCTCAATGGTGCTACCACCCCGATAACGACTCTGGACCTATCCACTTTTTCAGGCTATTCGATTGGACGCTTTGGGTTGTACTCTAACTCTGGCATGACTTTTGATAACGTGTCCTTGACCGACTTTGCCTCTCCAGTTCCCGAACCCGCCACCATGTTGCTCCTTGGTCTTGGCTTGGTCGGTTTAGCAGGGGTGAGGAGAAAGTTTAAGAAATAACAAAACTCTTTTAGGTTTGTTTGTAGAAATGCAGGGTCAGAAATGGTCCTGCATTTTTTGTGTCTTTCTTGCCTTAATTAGCAGACAGCAATGGTACCTCATCAAAACTTTCCATTTTGGGTCGTTGCTGAGACGCGCAAGTCTGGTTTTGTTTGATGCACAGGGTGATTTTTTTCTCCATGTGCAGCTTGATTAACAATTGTGCAATAGCTGCCCATTAGAGGTTGGAGACTATGCCGCCGTCGACAGGAAGTACGATGCCGGTGATGTAAGCTCCCGCCCTTGATGCCAGGAAAATCGAGGCGCCGGCCATGTCCTCTGGTTTGCCGATACGATGGAGCGGAACAGTTGATTTAATCAAGTCGCCGAAGGCCTCAATTGTTGCGGCCATCATCTTGGATTCAAATGGGCCAGGTGCGATGGCGTTGACTGTTATGTGCTGCGGAGCAAGCTTGCGCGAAAGTACACGCGTGAGGTGGTGCACTGCCGCCTTTGATGCAGAATATGAGTATGTTTCGAGCTTCGGCACACACAGCCCATCCACAGAGCCGATGTTGATGACGCGGGACGGATCTTCAGGCGTTGCCGCCGCGGCTAAAGCCGGCGTGAGATAACGTGTTAAATGAAAGACGCTCTTAACGTTGAGGTTGAGTACACGATCCCAGGCTTTATCGGGGAATTTTTCATAAGCCTCACCCCAGTTCGCACCGGAATTGTTAACGAGGATGTTCAGCTTACCTTCTGCTTTGGTCAATTCGGCGGCGACGCGCTCACATTCTTCAGCGAAAGAAAGATCTGCCTGGATAGGAATGCAGCCGGCGCTTTCAGGAAGGGCGGATAGTTCTTTGGCCACGGATGTGATAACATCGAGTTTGCGAGATGAAATATACACCTTGACCCCGGCCTCGATATAAGCGCGTGTAATCATCAGGCCGATGCCTGATCCTCCGCCGGTGACGAGTGCTGTTTTTCCCTTAATCGAAAACAAATTAGTAAGAATTTCATTTTTGATGGGGAAACCTATATAGAGCAAGTATGTTATGTGTCAAGAAAATATTTATACACGCCCTGAAAGCGCCAATTTTTTGCCTCCAGTTAGGTCAACGCTATTTATTCAAAATAGCTAAGCATCTGAAGACATGACGGAAAAAAAGGCGAGTGTCGGATATTCTTACAAAAAACAAAAAATGTATAATACAATTAATTACAGGGGTTTAAGTTAATTAAGTTGACCAGACACCATTTTGCACCATCATTTACTGTAAAATTTCTTTACAATTCAAGATTATATCTCAAGAAGCAATAGATTCGGTTTATCAGGCAGAAAAAATATTTAGTAAGTGCAAATGCTTATCAATCAAGTAGTTGTAAAGAATGTATAAGAGTTACAATCTGATCGATGGGTTTAAGGAATGATTTATGCATATAATATCAACTACATAGGCCATAAAAGATTTGCTCCTCATATTCCTGAACTAGATTCGATATTACGATTTCATTTCTGTCACTCAGTTCTCGCAAGCCGCTGAATTTTTCCTCGTTCGATCTTGACGCTCTTCTTCCAGATAACACGGATACTGTAAGAGCAATTAGGAGGTGACGTATGAAAGGGAAAAAGATATCAGGAAAGTTTGGTGGAATTATTGTGGGACAGCATCTTCTGATTCTATGCTTGGTTGTTTCCATCTTTCTTTTTGCAATAAATCCAGAAAGTACCTTTGCTCAACGCAAGAACAAGATGCCCGATATTTCACAGAAATCGAGGCCTGAGTGGGGTAATAATTGGTGCGCTCCTACTGCGGTAGGGAATTCTTTTCTTTGGCTGGCAAAGGAATACCCTTGGCTGGACCCCTTGGTTAAGGTGAACGGTACGGGTCCAAAAATGTCCGGGGAAACTCTTATTGATGTGCTGGGTTCAGTCGATATGCATACCGACCCTAATCGAGGGACAATAGATGCAAACACCAAGGCTGGCAAAGAGAGCTACATTGAAAGACATGGTTTGAAAAATAAAATCAGCGTTGAAGAGATGGAGTGGCCCACACGGCAGTGGTTGAAAGAACAATATGATAAGGGACAGGATATTGAATTAGGCATTGGATACTACCTGTGGAACGCTGCAACAAACAAGTGGGAACGCAAAAATGGTGGCCATGTTCAGACTTACGGGGAATATATAATCCCGGGTAAGAGGCAGGGGGGCATGCTATATCACTGGCTGATATCCTATTGATGGATACCACTCTGGACTTCACGCTCACTTTCACAGATCCAGGCAGGGATGATCTGACCGGACATTACGGCGCAATAGCCTCCGAAACCTATTGGTGGACAGATCCTCTCGATACAGCTATTTGGAGCACAGCATCGACCTATAATGCATACTATAATCCCGATATAGTCGGTTTGGGTTTTGGAGGATATATGCTGGATGGATACCAGGGTGCGGGTGATTTTCGTGGGGCGGCACCACGAACAAAAATGAGCGTCATAGTGATCGCTTGGGCGGAATCACCAATCCCCGAACCAGCAACGGCGCTGCTTCTCGGTCTTGGTCTGCTGGGCATTGCAGGGCTTAGGAGAAATTTAAAGAAATAGCGAAACGATAGTGTGCATTCGATCCGTTATACCGAACCAAAGTGAGGCCGCAGCCATGAAAGAGATCTTCTTATTACCCATCTTTAGCTCCCGACAGGGCCATATATGTTTTGTCGGGAGCATCTAGGCGCCGGGCATAGTGAATTTCCCTGGCTAATACTCGAGTAATAAGCAGCCGACAATAATTAGTGAAATAAAATTACAAAGTGCATGTGTATTTTTACGATGATCAGTCGTAAAGGAGGCTTATCATGGATAGTAGACTCTTAAAACTCTACCTTGCTACTTTGATTACGGTAATATTTTTCACCTTTAGTGCGGGGCTGTCGTTAGCCAACGAGCTGCGAGAAGGGAGGTTTCAGGTTCAAGTCGAGAGTTTTTTTGACGTATTATTCGTCATCGAAGATAATGATGGTTACGAAAGTACTTGGTACCAGTATACTGCTCCCTTTAATGGCTATTTGCCTAATCCAACCCTGACAGGTACTCAACCAATACAAGATCCCGCCGCACCATGGTGGAATGAGTGGTGGTACAATGATCCTGTTGTCCCTGGAAAGAAATGGGTCAATCTGCAATTTGACTGGGCACCGATTAATGCGGATATTCCAGTCGACTTCTTTGTCACAATAAACTGGTCAACGAGAAACTGGCAGACGGGTCCAGGAGGCGCACCTCCATTACCGCAGGATGGTATTTATATTGATCGTATCTATCCATGGGTATTTCACTCTGGCCCAGATTCACTCGGCGGCACTTTTAGTACCCCCGGAGGCTTTTACCTGCCAATCGATTACAATCCTGAATGGGTTTCAGTTGATGTGCAAGGAATGAACGTTCTGATAAGTGATGGTTCCATCCAGCACCAGTGCATTCCCACTCCGGAGCCAACCACCATGCTGCTGCTTGGCCTTGGTCTGCTGGGCATTGCAGGGCTTAGGAGAAATTTAAAGAAATAAGGCAACGCATAAGCAGCTTAGTTGCAGAAAGGCAGGGTCAGTTGGACCTGCCTTTCTTTCATTCCCATTCCAACCGGTGATGTTTGTTGCATCAATATTTCCGCAGTAACAAAAAGTTTTACCCTATTGAAATATCTCAATTACCACCGAAATATTTGCGGCTGCATTATCGGCCGGCGGGAATCTTTCTTCGAGCTGACCGATTGATTTTAATTGCACAGTAAGATCATTTATTTGCTGTTTATTCAGTTCAGCGGTGAGAATGATTTTATCCGGTTTCCTTATTCTCGTGACAATTTTTGCTTCATATTTTATCAGCAGTTTTTCCACCTCTGCGGCAGCGCTGACCGCATCTGCGACTTTTAAAAGAACATTCGGGCTGACGGTTACACTTTGCTCCTTCAGAGCCCTGCCAGCCTTCATTGCTGCGCCCAGAACGGGGGCGTCTTTTTTCTTTTCCATTTCGGCTGCCGGGATTTCAGCAGATTTTACCGCCGGAGGTGGGGGAGTTGCGGATTTGTCGGCTTTCATATCTGCGGCAAATTGCTCCTTGGCGTCCCTGACCGGAGCAGCCTCTTTCGTCCGGGCTTGTTCCCCGGGTGCTTCTTTTTTCTGGATGAACTGCTCCTTTGGTTGGAGGGATTCATTGGCGGCTGTTTTCGTTTTTTGTTCCGGCAATTGCTTTTCCTGGACTTCGGCAACAGGTGCCGGCGTTGATAAAGGCACGACTTCTTTCATCTGATCCCCGGACCTGTATATATAAACAGCCAGCACAGCGATGAATACCGTGGCAAAGATCTGCACGGGTATTTTTATCCGCAACGGGTAAAACCATTTGCGGGCAAAGCTTTTCTTTTCAGCTTCCGCGCGAACTCCGGTCATAATTTTTTGCTTAAACCAGGCCGGCGGTTCAACTTCGGCAAGATTTTGCACAAGCTTTTCTGTTTTCTGCAGTTGAGAAAGTGCTTTTGCGCATTGCGGACATGACTTTATGTGTTCCTCAACGAATTGCCTATCGCTGTCGGAAAGCAAATCATCCGGATACAGCGGCAGGTATTTTTCCAGGTCTTTGCAATTTTTCATAAATCACCAATGAATTTAGTCAGGCAATCTTTCAGAGCGCTGCGGGCGCGGGAAAGGCGCGATTTAACCGTCCCGTCCGGTATTTGCAGAATATCGCGGATCTCTTCATAAGTTAAGCCCTGTATGTCCCGCAAAATCACAACTTCTTTGTATTCCTCTTCGAGGGAAGTTATACATTGCTGCACCCGGGTATCCCTCTCGCGCTTTTCCATCTCCAGGCCGGGATTGACATCGTTTGCCGACAATTGATTCCATATCTCTGCTGCTTTTGCTTCTCCGGCATCATCAAGAGAGAGGTTTTTATGTCTGGTTGTGCCGCGCAGCTGCTTCAGGCGATTTTTGCAATGATTGACGACGATTCGATACAGCCACGTGGAATATTTCGCTTCCGCCTGAAATTTCTTAATCGATTTATACGCCGCTAGAAAAGACTCCTGTGTAGCATCGCAGGCTTCATCGTAATCGTCCAGCATGCGGAAAGCAATATTGAGCATTCTCTTTTGATGCCTCTCCACCAGAACTCCAAAAGCTTCGGCATCGCCCTTTTGACAAAGGATTACGTATTGCAGGTCTTCATCCTCAACGATCACTCTTTGCCTGTCTGTTATATTAGACACCCACAGCAACGATTTTGTTCCCCCTGAATATTGACCAGTTTAAGTAAAAAGTACCAAAAACCGTCATTGCGAGCCAAGCGAAGCAATCCTTTTCTTTTTCGCATATTAAATACTGAGATTGCTTCGTCACTTCATTCCTCGCAATGACAAACAATGCAGCTTTTTACGAGTCTTCAGTTATTAGCTAACGTAAACCTGAATTTATCACAGTATGTCGTCATCTTCATAATAAAAAAATCAGGGAACTTTTTCACGATTGCTTTTGTCTAATCTGTAAAAGGCCGCACAAAGCCGAAAAAAATCAAAGGAGGAAGATATGAAAACACTTTTATCTGTCTGCGTTATTTTATTGATGTGGGTGAGCAGCGCCATGGCGGCTGCTATCGGCGATGCCGTGGAGGTCAGGATTATTACCGACAACGGGCGCGCTCTGCAGTTTTATCCGGCGAAAATACGCCACGATCTCAAGAAAGTGTATGCTGAAGCCGGTAAGGGCGACTATTACCGGATCATCGTCCGTAACAAACTGAATCGCCGGGTTGGAGTTGTTGTTGCAGTTGACGGCAGGAACATCATCTCCGGTCAGAAATCGTGGCTGAAGAATACGGAAAGAATGTATATTATTGAGGCCAACTCCACCAATGAATATTCGGGCTGGCGGACCGGGCAGGATAAAATTAACCGCTTCTATTTTACCGATGTTCCCGATTCCTATGCCGCCGCTTTTGGCGACGAATCCGCCATGGGAGTAATTGCCGTCGCGGCATACCCGGAAATTTCCCGCTACATACCGCCCAAAGACTGTTCCCGGTTCAGTTTGGAGAAGAAGAAGGAAGATCAATCCAGGGAAAGGGCGTCATCTCCCTCTGTCGCGGGCAAAGCCCAGGCCTTGGAAAGCGCCGGCACCGGCTATGGCCGGGAAGAATATTCTCCTTCCTACCAAGTCCAATTCGATCCGGAAAGCAGGGCAGTGGAATCTATCCTGATCAAATATGAATGGCGCAAAACTCTCTGCAAAATGAACATCATCAACTGCGGCCGGACTTATGAGCAATCGGACAACCGGATTTGGGGAAGTGACGGTTACGCACCGCCGCCCTGGCGACGCTGAGAAATTGATTCGGGCAGATACTGTGTAGCAATTTCTTTGCGAGTGAATTTAATTAGCGAAGCAATCTCATAAATATTATAATATATTAAGATTGCCGCGCCCCCTATGGGGGCTCGCAATGACGAAAAGGTGATTACGGCACAGCCTTGAATGTTAAAGGCAGGAGAATAGTTCTCCTGCCTGGCCCAATAAAACTTAAAAGATGTAATAATTGACTTTGTTGATGGCGGTGCTCATTTTCACACCGCGCAGATCCAGCAGATAGTTCTAGCTGTTGTTCAGCGAAGCGGACGTCATCAAAGTTTTTATCCAGTGCTGTTTCCATGCCTTTTAAAATAAATTACTAAATTGAAACATTGTTCTCAAAGCCGGTCAGCGAATATTTAATTATAAAATGTTTCAATAAAAAGCCCGCAGCGGAGGCAATGGTAAGGGGCTTATTTTTTCTTGCGGTTGACCTGATCTTTGAGTCTCTTGATATGGCCCCGTCCCAGGCCCTTGACTTCACAGCCTAATGCCAGATAACGGCAGATGACTGCATCATCGAGAATGCCGAAGCAGTCGATGACGGCTATCGGATGGCCGGCTGCCTTGACAATCTTCGCGGGATCCAGGTGGAGATAGGCTTCATGACGCACCGCTAAAACCAGGGCGTCTATATTTTTCAGGGATTTGTTCAAATCCTTTTGCACGCGCAGGGCGGTGAGTTTTTTCTGGTTGCGAAAGAAGACGGATTTGCTGTTGTTGGGATACTCTTCCTGATTTTCGAACTCAAACCAGTGATCGACGTAGGGGTCATGGATCCGAATTTCAGCGCCCATTTCCGTGAGCCGGCGAATAAGAATTTCGGAGCCGCTGTATCTTGTATCACCTACATCCTCGCGGTAAGAGGCGCCCAGAATCAGCACTTCCGCGCTGGCAATCGGCATGCTCATATTGCGCAAGGCATCGCGCACGAGTTGGGCGGCATGCAGCGACCGGGTGTCATTGATATCAATGGCCAGTGGAGTCATCCGAAATGTGTCGTCTTCAAAACCCAGAATATGCCGGTTGGCCCACACGCCGAGGCCGCCGTCTTTCGGCAGACAGTAGCCGCCGACGCCCGGTCCGGGGAAAATCATGTTCGAGTGCGTCGGCCGCACTTTTATGGCCTTGATGACTTTGATGATATCCACACCGTTTCTTTCGGCAAAAAGGCTCCACTCATCCAGAAAGGCAAGAATAGTGGCGCGGTAGCTGTTCTCGACAACCTTGGCCGTCTCTGATTCAATTGGCCGATCCAGCACGGTCAGAGGAAACTTTTTGGTGTTGAGCACTTCATTGAGGAATTTGACCACTCTTTGTTTGGCCGCTTCGTTGACGCCGGAGCAGACGCGCCAGAAATCACGAATGGAGGCGACGTAATCTCTCCCCGGCATAACACGTTCATAGCTGTGGGCAATCAGCGGATCACTTTTGATTCCTCTCTGACGAAAGACCTTTCTCATGGCCGGCAGGGCCACCTGCTCGGTAGTTCCGGGCGCCACGGTTGTTTCAATGAGCACCAGGCATGAAGCCGGAATATGATGGGCGATGATGTCAAATGATTCCTCCAGGGCGCTCATATCAACCTGTCCGTTGCGAACATTGCCCAGTTCGTTTTTTACATAATCCAGCTGAACGTCCACGACCACGACATCAGCCAGGGCCAGAACGTCGTAAACAAAAGTCGCAACCAGTGTCTTCTTCTCCAGGACGCAGCGCCGGATCATGGGGTCCACTTCGGGATCCTCCGCCTTGACCGGTGAGATTCCCTCGTTGAGTTTTGGTATTTTCCAGTAGCTCCTGGTGCTCGGCCGCTGCATGCCGATGACGAACTTGCCGGACTTGCCTTTCTCATTGGTCGTGTCGGCGACAATGGCCGCCATGACGGAACCGACAAAGCCGATACCCATGACAACAACGATCTCCTGCTTCTTCTTACGGGCCTGGGCTACCAGTTTTTCGATGCGGGCTATTTCCTTTTTGTAGTCTTCGTCCTTTGGTAAGGGATATTTGATGCCGTCCGGACTGATGGAAATGGGCTGATTCATCATGGCCTCCGTAAATTTATTTAATAATTTCTGGACAGAAACTCGCTAAGCGGAGTGAAGTATAGGAAAGACGCAGAAGCCTGTCAATAGATAACTGGTCTTTCGGTGAAATGGTCAGCTGCCAAATTTCCTTTGACAGAATTGCCTTTTTTTGTTTTATGAATTTTCATGAAAAATAAAATTATCTTCCTTTGCACTTTATTGGCCCTTGCTTTTCTGATTCTTGCCGGATGCCAGCAAAAGCGAAGCGCTGTTATTACCGACTCCCGGGAACCGGCGCCCGCCGCCAAAGATTATCTGCGTCAACTGCCGCCGGGCGAACTGGCCTTAAGAAAAATAACCGACCCCGCCCAGATTCCCGACTACACAAAGGCCTGCTCTGATCTGGACGGCCTGCAGGAGGCGATCGCCCGCAGCCTCAGCTATCTGGCCAAACCATCCAGCAAGAGGTTCTATCCCTATGGAGACATCACCCATGAGCACGCGGTAAAGAGCCTGCAGGAACTCCAAAAACTTGTCGCCGCGAAATTATCTCCCGGGCAAATGAACAGCATATTGCGGGAAAAATATGATACGTATATTTCGGTCGGTTGTGATGATCAGGGAACAGTGCTGTATACTGGGTACTATACTCCGATTTTTAACGGTTCTTTGTTGCGAACGGAGCGCTATAAATATCCTTTATACAAAACACCCGCTGATCTGGTGAAAGGACCGGAAGGGAGCATTCTGGGCCAAAAGAGTAAAAACGGACAGATTCGGCAATACACGAGCCGGGAGGATATCCAAAAATCAAATATGCTGGCCGGTCTCGAACTGATCTGGCTTGCCGATCCGTTTGAGGTTTATATCGTGCATGTGCAAGGCTCAGCCAAAATACGTCTACACGACGGCCGGATTGAAGCGATTGGCTATGACGCCCATAATGGCTGGGAATACAAGAGCATCCGGCATAAACTCATTGCTGACGGCAAGTTTACAGAAAAAAATATCAACATGAAAGCCATGATTGAATATTTTAAAGCTCATCCGGCGGAAGTTGATACCTACGTCGGTCAAAATCCCCGCTTTGTTTTTTTCCGGCCGGAACCAGGTGAGCCCAGAGGGTCGCTCAATGAGCCGGTGACTCCGTCCCGAACAATTGCCACCGATAAGACTATTTATCCCCGGGCGATGTTTGCCTTTGCCGCAGTTGATCTGGACAAACCGGTGGGGTTCGTTTTGGACCAGGACACCGGCGGCGCGATCCGCGCCGCAGGCCGCTGTGATCTTTATCTGGGAATCGGCGAGCGTGCCGGTGAACTTGCCGGTAAAACATACCGCGAAGGACAGCTTTATTATTTGTTTATCAAGCCGGAGACCGGGCCGATTACCGGTAAGGCGCAAGGGAATTGAAGACAGAGGAAACCAGGCGATAATTATTTGTTGCTCCGCCTGTCCTCAACATCTCTTCTATCGGCTTTTTTTCGGCGCTCCGGACCGGTGTAATTGGAGCCGGTATTTTTCCTTCGGTCGGAATATTTTCTACGATCTGCAACAGAACGTTTTTCGTCCATTATATAAGCTCCCTTTCTTAATCATTTTTGATAACTGGCATTATTTGCGGAGTCTTTTTTATTATACCAATTTGTATACAAACGCAACCTTTGTCGGCTTCAACATGCCCGACGCATGTAGCTTTGTCGCAATAGCAGATGATGCTTGGATTTTATGAATAGTGTCCCCCGCTGGCGGGGGTGCAGGGGGTGGACGTTTTTGATATAGCCGTAATTTTCATCAGTTACAGGTTGATAGCCCCCAATCCACCTTCGTCACTGCGTGACACCTCCGCCAGCGGAGGACATTTACGATTGTAACGCAGTATCGCACGTCCGGGGTCGTGGCATCTTATCTCCAGATTGATTTTCCGGCCCGGTATAGAAGCTTACTTTTGTCCACTTGCTGCGGTTTTACTTTTTTCCTCTTTTATCGACTTGGCTACCTGCGATTCCGCTCCGATGGATTCAATCAGGGCCACACTGGACAGATTAATATATGTTATGTCGGGTTGCCAGGGCAACCCCGCCCTTTTGGAAATAAAGTTGGTCACCTGTTTGGTTTCCGGATTGACGGTGCTCTGGGGAATGTACACATCCGTCACGACGATGTAAGATGACGTGACATTTTCAATCTTGCCGAACAGAAGGTTGCCGTTCTGGAACAAGATTGCCGAGTATTCGGTCTTGATATCCGGCTTCTGCCCTTTATCGCCGCAGGCCTGCAGCAGGACAACCAAGCCGAAGGCCAGAAGCATCGCAAGTATCATATTTACATTACACATCTTAACTATTTTCTTCATATAATCTCCTTGCAGAATAAATCGTTTTTTTCAGATAACTGATTAGAACAAAAAAAGGGGGCACGAAGCCCCCTTTTGAATAGAGATTTTGCTGTTATTTAAATCTTCTGCGAATTCCGGCCAAACCCAGCAGACCTAAACCGAGAAGCAGCATACTCGTGGGCTCGGGAACACCGGGAGGAGGAGGAGGAATTTCCGTCGCATTCAGAATATTGATGTACCAGGGGGTAGCCAACACAGGACCCCAGTACCAGTAGCCACCCCATGAACCATCACCGTTTTGACTATTCACCAGGTAATTAGTGTAATCCTCCCACCAGTTCCACGTGTCACCATCATCCATTACACCGGGAGCATGTAAATTCGCAATTTCCGTTGAGTTTCCCAGACCTATAGTTGTCTGCAAGCCTTTGTAAACACCCCACATGGCATAAGGGTGGCCGAAATTCCCATCCCAGCTGTTTGGCCCATTTTGCCACCTGTTATCCAGAAAATCCAGGGCCTGTTGTTTGCCCAACGTGTCGCCTGTTTTGTAACCGTCATACCCGGCAAAGGCCATTTCCACGAGCAGACCGCCGGTCTTGGATTCATTGGTGTAACTACCGGGAGAATCATAACCGGAACCGCCGGTGGGATGCTGGATGTAATCAATCCAGATTTTCAATTCATCCTTGACAAATTGAGGGATCGTAGCTCCGTGTGACTGGGCATACATCATGCCGACTACCGGCCATTGTGCAGTGGAGTTATCCGAATCCCCGGAATTTGCAGAATAGCGCCAGGCGCCCCGTGCAGTTCCGCTTTCATTCTGCCCCCAGGCAAAATAGTCCACCGTATCCTGGATGACGTCACTGTAAGTTCTGCCGATTTGCGAGCCGACTGTGATCACATCACCTAAGTTCCCCCGCACGGCCAGGGCGGGCATCACCAGCCCGGTGACATAAGTGTCCCGGCTGTTAGCGCCACCGAGGACAAATTTTACCCCGATACCGTTGCCGTTGGTGTCGGGATTCCCGTAGGTTTGCATCCCAATTCCGACAGTTTGTGCGTTAGCCATTAAATAATCATAGCCTTTGTTAACAACGGTAGTATAATCAACGCCGAACCATCCCCCGGGTTTATTCTTCTGTTCCATAAACGCCGTCAGGGCGGCGCCTGTGGCAGCCACATCTCCTGAACCGTATTCCCCGTAATTCCACCGGCCGTCAGACAACTGATTAGCCGCCATCCAGGCCAGGCCCTTTTTGATGGCCTCAGCTTTCTGTGCTTCCGTTGCCGCCCAGGCCGGCGTCATCATCAACGTCAATAGCCCGGCAGCAAGAAGCATTGTAAAAATTCTTTTGAACTTCCTCATAATTTACTCCTTTCGTTATGTTGTTAATTATTAAAGATAATTAAAATACTTAACAATGTTTGATCATCAATAACATATCGAAGAACTTCATAAATTGATCGCTCAGGAGGAAATGTGCATCTACAGGAAAATCAACGAATAGAAGTATCTTTATTTTTATTACAAGCAATATTCTTGCCAGCAATATAACAACAAGATTATATTGAAGTTATTATTTCCGGCGTTTTACACTGACTGATAATTGTAAAGTATTCCGACACATCGCCAGGAGCAGATGGAGCCATTTTTAAAAAATATCATAATGATTGCATCTTAGGGACTCGAAAAGAGTCCGTCACACCGGTATAAACCGGTGTCCAGCGCTTCGTAAGTATATGGAATATCTGGATTCCGACTCGCGTGCCCTTCAGGGTATTCGTCGGAATGACGATTCGGAGGTTTTTCGGACTTTTTACGAGGTCGTAACATCTTAACAGATATTATTTCAGACGATGTAAAGAAATCCGACAATATTATTTTTTGCAGTCGGATCAACCGCCACTGTAATACTCAACAGATATTTTTCTTGACATATATAAAATTAATATATAAGGAAATACCCATACTGTTCATCGTGTCTTGTTTCGGAAGTATTCGGCGCTCTGTAATGTCGAATGATCTACGGTCCAAACCGTTTTTCTGAGCATTTTAGGATGAATTCATGTCTGTACGCTTCGCCATACTAGGTTTACTTCATTACCGCAACATGCATGGCTACGAGATCAAACGCCACATTGAGAACCATTTCGGCCATATGTGGACGATCAACTATGGCCAGATCTACCCTAATCTGAAATCCCTCGAAGAAGAAGGCTGTGTCACCCTGGCTGATGTCACACCGGCAGAAAGGGGAGGGCCGCAGAAAAAACTTTATGCGATAACTCCTGAGGGACGAAAAAAATTCCTCCATTGGCTGGAAAGCGAGGAGGATTCGCGGATGTCCCTGCGCGATCCCTTTCTCATGCGGTTTATCTTTTTTAGTTTCGGCAACCGGGAACAGTCTCTGGCCATCATCGACAAACAAATTAGAATCTATGAAAAACAACTGGATAAACGACGACAGCACCTGGAACGTTGGCGGGAGCGCGGCGAGTATGTGCGTCTGGTAGCCGAACTGGGAGAAGAATTCAACCTCATGTATGTTCAGTGGCTGAATCGGGCCCGGCAGGAAATCCAAAACAATAAGGAACAGGAAGGCATGAAGGAAAACAGTCTGGAAGAGCTGAGCCGGAAAAAACAGGTTCAGTAGATCCAAAACAGCCGAGTGATGGATAATGCGGACGGTAAGGGGATTTTTACGGTGTCATATACATAGGAGGACGCAACAATGTATAATGGGATCACACTGGTTACCGGCGCTGCCGGCTTTATGGGCAGCCATCTTGTAGAACATCTGGCCTCTTTGGGAGTTCGGGTGCGTGCAACCGCCCGACCGCGCCGGGACACTTCATTCTTCGATCGACTGGGAGTAGAGTTTGTGCCTGCCGATCTGACCAAACCGGAAACCCTCCCCCCCCTGTTCGCCGGGAACGTGGACAGGATCTTTCATCTGGGCGCCATCTGCAATTTTTCCACCCCCTATGAGAAACTTTATCCCACCAATGTCGCCGGAGTGGAGAGATTGACCCAACTGGCCGTTGCCTCAGGGATCAAGCGTTACATCCATGTGGGATCAACGAGTGTCTATGGACCTTACCGGGACATTCCCTTCCGGGAGGACGCTTCCCGCAATCCCCAGGACAGTTACGGCCGAAGCAAAAGGGATGGCGAAGATGTCATCTGGAAGCTCATTGAAAAAGGATTCCCCGCCGTCATCACCCGGCCCTGCACTGTCTATGGTCCCCGCTGCACGGACGGCGCCGGAAAGGCCTTTTCCCGGGCCACATCGATTGCCGCTATTCCCGGCAGCGGACACCAGCGCCTCTCCAACATCAGGGCCGAAGACGTCGCCGCCGCCGTGGAGCACCTCTCCCGCATGGACGCAGCAATCGGCCAGGCCTACAACATCGCCGAAGACACGAATCCTACATTAGAAGAAGCCCTGACCCTGGCTGCCGAAACCTTCGGTACGAAGCCCCCAAAGCTGCACCTTCCTCTGGGGCTCCTTAAAATTGTGGCGCAGATCGACGGGCGTCTATCCGCGCGCAAGGGAAGGATTCCCGACCTCGAATACGACGCCATTGCTTATCTTTACAACGATTACATCGTGGACAACACCAAACTGAAAGCGACAGGGTACAAGCTCCGTTATCCAGATTTCACAACTTCCATAAAACAGATGAAATACCTGCAAGGTAGTTAGAAAGTTTATTTGCAGGCCTGCGCCATTATAGATGCATAACTATAAATAGTTGAGATCGCAAAGAACGGCAAGGAGGAGACATTATGGGACAGGTGGTGGTCATTACCGGGTTGGCGGATGGAATGGGCCGGGAGACGGCAAAGCTTCTGGCGGCGGCAGGCGATACAATCGCCGGATTTGACATGGATGAGGCAGGCATCGTTTCACTGCAAAAGGAACTGATGGTTACCCCTCCACCATCCGGCAAAA
The DNA here is from genome assembly GCA_002840565.1 of Deltaproteobacteria bacterium HGW-Deltaproteobacteria-12. GTDB lineage: Bacteria > Desulfobacterota > Syntrophia > Syntrophales > Smithellaceae > MVRV01. Next base: position 170,699 of record PHBK01000012.1, read on the forward strand.
CACATCATCTGGTTGCCCTGAACATTATGGACCGGCCGGGGATTCTGCGCTTCCGGGACGAGGTATTGGCCAAGTACGGCCGCGTTGATACGGTTCTCTCCAACGTCGGAATAGGTTTTTTCGGACCATTCGAAGAAGTTGATCTGGAGGCTGCCCGGAGATGCCTGGAAATCAATGTTATCGGGGCGGCGGCCATATTTCAGGCCTTCCTGCCCGCCATGCGCCGCCAGGGCAAGGGCAAGCTCATCGCGATGTCTTCTTTGGTCGGTCAGGTGCCTTTTCCTTTCGAGTCCATTTACTCGGCCAGCAAATTCGCCATTGAAGGGATGGTCATGTCGCTGCGTTATGAAGTCGCACCGTTCGGCATCAATGTAGCTTTGATTGAACCGGCGCAGGTCTCTACGACCTTTGCCGCCAAAATCCACAAGCTGCCGCCGGAGGGATCTCCTTACCGGGAGCGGGCACGACGATTTATCGCCCGCGACGACGAGTTGATCAAGACCGCCCCGACACCTTTGCAGGCGGCCCAAAGGATGGTGCAGGTCATCCACCAGGATCGTCCGGCTTTCCATAATCAGGTTGATTTTATGAGCACATTCTTCCTTTTCCTCAACCGCTATCTGCCGGTCCGGATGCGCGACGCGATTTTGCTCAATCACATGGATATCAAGTAGGAGTTAGGCATGGGCGTGGTCGAATTCCCGACGCCTGAAGATGATTAATCACCATTAAAACATAACAGGGAGGTGGAGGGGGGGTAAATAATTATGAGCGAAATCATGGAATATAAGATGTTCATCGATGGTCAAGATGTGGATAGCGAATCCGGGGAGAAAATGGATGTTATCAACCCGGCCAACCAGGAAATCGTGGCCCGGGTGCCCCTGGCGGGGCCTGCTGATGTGGAAAAGGCTGTTGAGGCATCTCGAAGGGCTTTCGAATCAGGAGTCTGGGCCAACAAGAGCAAAAGTGAGCGAGCCCGCATCTTAGGCAATATCACCAAACTGATCTTCAAAAACAGCAGCCGATTAGCATATCTGGAATCGCTTACCTGCGGCGCGCCCATAAGGCAAACCAGTTTAATCGATTTAGGAAGCTGTATTATGTCATTTCACACGACGGCTCAAATGCTCGATCAACTGCCCGAAGTAGAACATGCTCCTTACCCTCCGTCCGCGCCTCTTCATAGCTTCATGAAACGCGAACCCATAGGCATCTGTGTCGGCATAGCCCCCTGGAACGTACCCCTTTCGTCGGCAGGCGCAAAAATCGCTCCGGCGCTGGCTATGGGAAACAGCATGATTATGAAGCCTGCCAGCATCACCCCGATTACAACCATAGAGTTGGCTCGATTGGCAAAAGAAGCGGGTGTGCCGGATGGCGTATTGAACGTTGTTACAGGACCCGGCTCGACAATAGGCGGTGCTCTGGTAAGCCATCCCGACGTCGGCAAAGTATCCTTGACCGGATCGACGGAAGTCGGCCGGGAAATTTTCCGCCTGTCGGCGAACACCATCAAGAAAATGACTCTCGAACTGGGCGGAAAATCGCCTCTCATCGTTCTCGATGATGCAGACATTGATGTGGCAATTAACACCGGATTGTCGGCTTTCCTCTTTCATCAGGGTCAAATTTGTTTATCGGGGACACGATTGTTCGTGCCGAGGAAGATGCAGGATGCACTTGTATCGGGAATGATTGAGAAGATTAAGTTACTAAAAATTGGAGACCAATTGGATCCTCTTACAGACCAGGGTCCCATCTCCTCCCAGACACAGCTCAACACCATCAGGAGATATGTTGAGATCGGCAAGAAAGAAGGAGCAGAGGTAGCCTGTGGCGGCAACCGCCTTTCAGGGCCGGAATATGATCGTGGCTTCTTCTTTGAGCCCACTATTTTCATGAACTGTAACAATTCAATGACGCAGGTCAGAGAAGAAATATTCGGACCGGTGCAGTGCGTTATCCCCTATGATGATGAGGAAGAGGCTCTGGCCATGGCCAACGACACAATGTACGGACTGGCGGGGGGCATCGTCAGCACCAATGTTGCCCGTGCGCAAAAATTTGCAACCAGGATACGCACGGGAACAGTTTTTATCAATATATATCATTTGACACGAGCTGATGCTCCCTTCGGCGGGTACAAGCAGAGCGGTATCGGTACGGAGAAAGCGTTTGAGTCGCTCCGGGAGTATAGTTATGTAAAACATATTTGTCAGGACATGACCGCCAATGCCAAGGATAAGTTCTGGAACTATCTATTGGGGATAAAATACTAATTAAAGCCTAAGGAGGGTTCTTAAATGAGCATGACGCAATACGTTGCCTGGGAACACCGTGGCGTTTTGGATATAGGCTGTGGAAGTATCAGCCAGATAGGCGCACATTTCAAAGCAATGGGTTCCAGAAGGATCGGGATCATCACGGATAAGGGTTTGGTCAACGCCGGCGTGGTGGACATGGTAAAAGATGTGATCGAGGTGCAGGGGGCGCCTGTTGTTGCCGGCGTCTACGACAAAATTGGACAGGATGCAAAATCGTTAATCATTAATGAGTGCCTGCGGTGGTGCGGTGAGAATGGTGTTGAGGGCCTCCTGGCCATTGGAGGCGGCAGTGTGTTGGACACGGTAAAAGGCGTGAAGATCATGCTGGGCTTCGGGGTTAGGGATATAGCGGAAATCATGCGTGCGACTGCAGGAATTCACACAGGCCTGGTGATTCAACCTCTCACATTTCCTCACATTGCCGTACCCACAACAGCCGGAACCGGGGCCGAATCTTCACCGGGAGCCGTTATCCTGGTCGAAGAGGAAGGTTTGAAGGGCAACATCATGCATCCACACCTTCCGGCACAGGTCGCTGTCCTGGACCCGCAGGTTACGGTGAGTTTGCCGCCCCGCATGACCGCGGAAACCGGTTGTGACGCCCTGTCACATTGCATTGAAGCTTTCTTTGCCAGGAATGCCAATTCACTGTCCGACGCTTTTGCCATTCATGCCATCAAACTGATCAAAAAATATTTGCCGGTAGCCGTCGGTGATGGAAAGAACATAGAAGCACGCATGCAAATGCTTATTGCCAGCAATATGGGCATGCAGGCCTATTCCAAGGCCAACGGGTCCGCACCCATCCATAACTTCGCCCATGCCATCGGGCCCAAGCTGAATATCCCCCACGGATTGGCTAATGCAGTTCTTATGTCCCATGTTATGAGCATCCTTTTCCCACTTTATCTACCTAGAATCTGCGAATTCGCGGATGCTTTTGGTGTCAAGACCGATGGCCTAAGTCCGGAACAGACTTATGGGGTCACTGTTGCAGCAATAGAAGACTTCAAAAAACAGCTAGGCATTCCGGCAGTCTTTCCGCACAAACTTACTCCTGAGGATAAGGCAGATCTGCGATTCCGGGTCAAAACCGACATTGCCGGTTTTAGGTTCCCGCTTCCTGTGGAAGTAGTCGACATCATTTTGGATCTGTCCTTCAGTAAATGATGAAATAAGATTTATTAACGATTAAGGAGAATTCCATGACAACGCAGACAAGTACAATTTATGTCGTTCCGGCAACACGCGTCAACCGGCTGCGGGAACAGATCGTTCGCGCTCCCCAGGAAGTCTGCATCGAGCGGGCCCGTTATCTGACGCAAGCCATGGCTCTCCACTGGGATAAACACCCCCTGACACGGATGAGTAAGGCGCTCGATCACATACTACAAAACATTGCGGTCATTATCCGCGAAGATGAACTGATTGTCGGGTGCCGGACTTCCAAGCTTAAGGGCGCGCCGCTCTTTCCAGAAAACAAGAGCCGCTGGATTGCCGGAGATCTGGAAAATTTCGACAGCCGCATCCTCCAGAGAGCTCTGATTACACAGGAAGAAAAACAGGAACTCCGCGAGCAAATTCTTCCCTTTTGGGAGGGTAAGACAGCAGAGGAACGCTTTGAGGAGCTTTTGCCGGAAGATGTGGCAGTAGATATGGACAAATACATCTTTACCATGATGCTGGAGATCACTTACGGCATCGGTCATTTTACGATGGATCACCCGCGGATTCTCCGGGAAGGAATATCGGGCATCATTGCCGATGCCACGACCCGCCATGCAGCCCTATCGGCCAGGGAGAAAAAGGGAGAAAAGGGTCTTTTTTATGATGCCGTCATCCGCTCCCTGCAGGGTGCAGTTGCTTTTGCCAGGAGATATGCGGTATTGGCGCGCACCCTTGCCGATCAGGCTACACCGGAGAGGCGGGCGGAACTGCTGGCAATTGCCGAAGTTTGCGAGCGTGTACCAGAGCATCCGGCCCGTACCTTCCACGAGGCCGTCCAGTCCGTTTATTTCATTCATTTGATTGCTCAGATCGAATCGGGGGGCAATTCCATTTCTCTGGGACGGATTGACCAGATCCTTCACCCGTATTATAAAGCCGACCGGAAAGCGGGGAGGATTACTCCCGACCAGGCCCGGGAGTTGATGTCTCTGCTCTTCATTAAAACCAACGAGATCTGGAACGTTCTGGAGGAGGCTTTCATCCCCGGAGGCGAAGGAACGGAAGGGAAAACGACCCAGAATGTCACTGTCGGCGGTATGGACGCGAAGGGCAAGGATGCAACCAATGACCTCAGCCTGATCGGTCTGCAAGCTTTTGCCGACATTCGGACGGTACAGCCTAACTTTGGTGTTCGCATCTGTGCCCAGTCGCCCGAACCTTTCGTTGCGCAGGCCGCCCGGTATGCCAAAGAAGCTCTGCCCCTCCATTTTTTCAACGACGAGGCCATCGTTCCCGCCCTCGTCCACGCCGGCCATAAATGGGAGGACGCCCGCAATTACGGGGTTGTGGGATGCCTGGAACCCAATGCCCAGGGAAAATCCTTCTGTTCGACCTTCGCCGTTCAATTCAGCGGGATCAAGTGCCTGGAATTGGCGCTGTCCAACGGCATCGACAATATCTTCGGCTATCCTGCCGGTCTGGAAACGGGAGACCCGGCGTCCTTTGCATCCTTCGATGACGTCTGGCGTGCCTACGATCAACAGATGAATCATTTCTTGGGCCAGATGATCAAGGGTATGGCTGTCCTCGACCGGGTAATTGCGGCGATGGTACCTTCGCCGTTCGCTTCGGCGATGATTGACGGCCCGCTGCAAAAAGGGCTTGATCTCACCCGGGGCGGGGCGGTTTACAACGCCACGGGAGTTCAGTTAATGGGATTTGCCAACGTTGCGGACAGCCTTTACGCAATCAAGAAAGCAGTCTTCGAGGATAAAAGCTGCACCATGGCCGAGCTCACCTCCTGGCTTTCCACAGACTGGCAGGATGTGGAACCAAGGCGCCGCTTTTTCCTGGAGAAAATGCCCAAATATGGCAATGATGATGATGCCGTCGATGCTATGGCGGCAAAAGTTATGGCACATTTTTGCGATTGTCTGAAGCCTCATCGTAATTTCCGCGGCGGCGCCTTTTGGCCCGGAGTATTTTCTGTCGGTTTTCATCTGGCTTTTGGTTCGTTTACTGGAGCAACGCCGGACGGCCGCAGCGCCGGTGACATCCTGGGCAACGGGATCACTCCGGCTAATGGACGGGCGCTCCAGGGACCCACGGCAGTCATGAATTCGATATCAAAGCTGCCTCTGTTCATGGCGACCAATGGTGTGAACCTCAACATGCGCTTTTCCGGGAAGAGACTCGATCCGGAGATTCTGAGCGCCTTGATCCGCGGGTACTTCCGGAACGGTGGTGTTCAGGTGCAGTTCAATATGATCGATTCCGAAATTCTCCGGGATGCCCAGGCGCATCCGGAGCAGTATCAGGATCTCGTCATCCGGATGAGCGGATACTCCGTGACGTTTGTGGATTTGAGCGATACGGCGCAGAACGAAATTATCAACCGCATGGAGTATGTCATTTAACCGGCTGCTCAGGCCATTATCAATGAGGAGAGGGGAAAGTTCATGAAATCCGGGCAGAAGATTTTCTATGGATGGTGGATAGTTGTCGGTTCCTGTTTCCTTAACTTCGCGGGTATCGGCATTATTATGAATACCATGGGCGTGTTCATCAAGCCGGTTGCCGAATCTCTTGGGTTTACCCGCGGCGGTTTTACACTTTATTTCACCATAGCCGCGCTGGCCATGATGGTTATGGCCCCGGTCATGGGCAAACTCCTGGAGCGTTATAATATCCGTCTGATCATGACGATCTGTACAACTATGATGGCGGCCAGTTTTGCCCTCTTTTCCCAGTGCCGGACGCTGACACAATTTTATATTGTTGCCGTATTTTTGGGAATCGGCAGCGCCGGGTCGCATATCATTCCCGTCTCCCTGATGATCACCAACTGGTTTATCGATAAGCGGGGGCTGGCCATGGGAATTGTCTTTGCCGCCACGGGAGTGGGCGGGCTCATCTTCAACCCGCTGGCCAACTGGATCATCATGAATTACAGCTGGCAGGCCACCTACCTGACTTTCGGCCTGATCATCGGCATCTTTTCCATCCCGACCGCGATGTTCATTGTTCGAGCCAAACCGGCCGATAAGAAACTGCTCCCCCTGGGCGGGGAAGCGGCGCTGGCGAAGCAATCAGAGCTCGAGCAGGGCGGACTGAAGGCAACCCAGGCCTTCCGCACCGGAGCATTCTGGCTGCTCGCACTGATCATTCTGCTTATCGCCGTTGCGAACATGGGTGTCCTGCACCACATTGTACCCTATCTGACGGACATGGGATTTTCCACCACAACGGCGACAGCGCTTATGTCCCTGCACATGGCCATGCTGGTTTTCGGCAAGGTGCTTGCCGGCGGGCTTGCAGACAGGTTGGGACTTTTAAAGAGCTATCTCCTGCTTATGGGCGGCCTTATGGTATCCATTGCCCTGCTGTACGGATCGCAGTTGATGTGGGTAGCCACTATCTTCAGCGTACTTTTCGGCTTCTCGATCGCCGTCCGTACGGTTCTGCCGCCGCTGATGACCGCGAGGGTTCTGGGGCAGAAACATTTTGCCGTCATCTACGGGTTCCTCAACATTTTTACGACTCTCGGCACGGCCGTGGGTGTGCCGCTTTCCGGCTTCATCTACGACGCAACGAAGAGCTACTACCTCGCGTTTGCCCTGTATATCCTGCTGTGCCTGATTGCCGCGGGTGCGGGCATCGCCGTTATGATTAAAAGCGCGGGAAATAAGCAGAAATGACAAGATTATTCTCATAATATCGGACAATAGCATGTGGTTCACAGGAGGTTGGAAATGAACAAAGTCATGACGATGAAGGAGGCCATATCAGCCCATGTCCATGACAACGATTTTGTCTACATCGGCGGCTATATTTGCCGGACGCCGTTTTCGGCCATTCATGAAATTATCCGCCAGAAAAAGACAGGCCTCACGATCACCCGGGGCAATGCCGCCGATGATTTCGATATGATGATCGGGGCAGGTGTGGTCCGGCGCTTTATTTCGACCTTCATCTCGCTGGGTCTATACGGGCTGGCCCGCTGCTACCGCCGCTCTCTGGAAAAAGGCATTCCCCACAAAATCGAGGTAGAGGAATACACCAATCTGTCGCTGCCGATGATGCTCATGGCGGGGGCGATGGGGATGCCGTTCGTTCCTGTAAAGGACCTTCTGGGCACGGATCTTTTAAACATCAAGGGTTTCTTAGGCGAGAACAAGTTCAAACTGATCGACTCACCTTTTGACGGGAAGCCGGTGCTCCTTGTTCCGGCCCTCAATCCTGACGTCGGTATCATCCACGTTCAGCAGGCCGATGAAAACGGCAACGCCCAGATCTGGGGTATCGGAGGTGATTGTAAGGTCGGAGCCAACGCTGCGAAAAAGGTGATCGTTTCCTGTGAGCGCATCGTCAGCCGGGAGGTGATCGGCAAGGATCCCTCCCGGACCATCGTACCGGACTTCAAGGTTGTCGCTGTGGTGGAGGAGCCTTTTGCCTCGCATCCCGGTTACACGCCCGGTTTCTATGACATCGATTTTGGTTTCGGCTACCTTTACAAAGAGGCCTCGGGCACGGTGGATGGATTTCAGGACTTCCTGAAGGAGTGGGTCTTCGATATCCCGGACCGCGCGGCCTATACCCAGCATTACATCGAAAGGTTCGGGTATGCCGGTTACCGGAAACTGCAGGCCAAATTTGATTATGGATATCCCGTGAGTTATGAATATTAAGAGGAGAAGATAAAATGAGCGAACACCCTAATGACTATATCAAACCGGAACTCATGGCCTGCTGCGGATCCCGGGAGATCCGCGACGGCGACGTCGTGGTTGTCGGTACGGGATTTCCGACCATGTCGGCCAATATCGCCAAACATACTCATGCACCCCGGGCGGTCATGATGCAGGAATCGGGCGTTTATGATGCCCGGCCCCGGCGGCCCGCCCTGTCGGTCGGTGACGCCTGTCTCAATCCCGGCGCAGCCATGATCGGCGGGCTGATTGACGTCATGGGAATGTTCCTCCAGGGTGGTTGGGTCGATGTGGGCTTTCTCTCCGGTTCGCAGGTAGATCGCTACGGCAACATCAATACGACATGCATCGGTCCGTATGAGCAGCCCAGGAGCCGATTGCCCGGAAGCGGCGGAGCCAATCCGATCGGTGCCCTGGCGAAAAGAGGGCTCATCATTGTCCAGCACGATGCGCGGCGGCTTACCGATAAAGTCGATTTTATAACGACTCCGGGATATATCGACGGCCCCGGCGCCCGGGAGAAGCGCAATCTGCCGCCGGATACCGGGCCATACATCATTGTGACTAACAAGGGCATCCTCCGCTTTGATCCGGAAACAAAGGAGGCTTTTCTGGCGAGTTATCATCCCGGAAATACAATCGAGGAGATCAGGCGTTCTACCGGATGGGATTTGCGGGTGGCTGATGATGTCCATGAAACGGAACCGCCCCGGGCGGAAGAACTGCGGGTGATCCGCGAGGTTCTCGATCCGCACCGGATGATTAAAATATATGAAGGGAAAGGATACATTTAATCAGCATTAAGGAGGTCTTTCATGGATTATACGCAACGATTGGCAGCATTTCTGGCGGAAATCTCCTGCAATAATTTACCGCCCGCAGTTATTCATAAGGCTAAACTTTGCCTTCTGGATTACGTGGCCAATGTTTACGGATCACTGGAACTGGACGCTGTCGCCGGCGTGGCAGGCTATATCCGCGCGCTGGCCGGCCCGCCCTCGGCCACCGTTCTCGGCTGCGGTTTTAAGACGGATATTCATCACGCCGCGTTTATGAACGGAACAACGGCGGAGGCGATCGAGGCTCAGGATGGCCTGCGCTTTGGCGGGAATCATCCAGGAACAGCCGTCATTCCCGCCGCTTTAGCCGTCGCAGAGACTATGGAGCAAAGCGGCAGGGAGGTTATTGAAGCCGTCGTCGCCGGGTACGAGGCGGCCAACAGACCGGCTGCCGCTATGCACCCCTGGCATACCCTGGGGGGGTTTCTTCCCACGGGCACCTGCGGTACCTTCGGCGCAGCGGCCGCGGTGGCGCGCCTGAGGGGATATGATGCGGCAAGAATGGAAAGCGCGCTAGGATGCGCCGGTTATCTGGCTCCGATTTCTATGGCCGAGCAGCTCATGGGCGGATTTACAATTAAAATCGTGCAGGGCGGCCAGGCCGCTTTATCCGGGCTGATGGCGGCGGGTCTGGCTGGGGCGGGGATTACCGGAGACAATCAGGTCTTCGAGGGTTCTGAACTCAAAGGCGGGTTCACCCAGATCACGACCAAAGTGGATCCGAAGTTCGAAAAGCTTACCGAAGGCCTCGGCGAACATTATACGATAATGGACATCTACTTCAAGCCATACACGGCTTGCCGTCATACCCACGGCTCCGCTCAGGCGACGCTCGCCCTGATGCAGGAACAGCCGCTGGACACTTCGAACATCAAGGCCGTCGAAGTCTACACCTACGGGATGGCCGTAATTGCCGTCGGCAAAGGGGTTGCCCCCGGGAATACCTTCGTAAACGCACAGTTTTCGATTCCCTATGTTGTTGCCGTCTGTCTTCTGGACGGAGCACTGGGACCGAAACAACTCACGGAAAAACGGCTGGCCGATCAGAAACTCCTGGATCTGGCGGCAAAAGTAACCGTCGGTATGGACGAAAAGTTAAATGCCATTTACCCGGAGAAGACTTCCAGCCGCGTGGAGATTGTCATCAAAGATGGCCGGCGGCTCATCAAACAGGTTGATGTTCCGAAAGGCGATCCGCGAGATCCCATGGAAGCCGCTGATCTTGCCGACAAGGTTCGTTATTTCGCCGGAGAGCGAAATCGCGACAAAACAGAGCAGATCATCGGGATGATCCTCAACCTGGAAAACATTCCGGATATCCGGGAACTGATTCGACTGATTTGAACGCCGATCGCATTTTGAAGAAATTATAAGGAGTGTGCAGAATGGATTTTTCGTTGACCGATGAACAGAAAATGCTGGTGGAAACACTGAAAACCATGGGAGAGCGGGAAAAGTTCAAAGAACGCGCCGTGGAAATCGACCGGACGGGAGAGTTCCCCTATGAACTGCTGACTAAATACGCCCAGATGGGACTTTTGGGCATGACCCTGTCATCGGCCTACGGCGGCGGCGGACAGCCGGCGCTCAACGCAGTGCTGGCTATTGAAGAGCTGGCCAAGTTCAGCCCCATGATCGCCGCGCCCGTCTTCGAATCCAACGTCGGACCGGTGCGGGTGATTGATTTATTCGGGACGGAGGAACAGAAAAGGGCGATCATCCCGGGAGTCTGCGCAGGAGAGCGCAGCGTCTCTGTCTGCATGACGGAGACGGAGGCCGGATCGGATCTGACCGCCTTATCCACCAAAGCCGTGGATGACGGGGACTCTTATATTCTCAATGGCCGTAAAATATTCATAACCGGCGGCGGCCATGCCAGTCACTACATGGTTTATACACGTTTCGGCGAGAAGGCCGGCTACAAGGCAATCGGCGGTCTGCTGGTGGAAAAGGGGAGCCCCGGTTTTACCTTCGGCAAGCAGGAAGAGTTTCTCGGACTGCGGGGGATGCCTTCCTGCGAGCTGATTTTTGAGGATGTCCGGGTGCCGAAGAAAAATGTCGTGATCAAGGCCGGAGATTTCAGCAAACTCATGTGGACGTTTGATATTGAACGCTGCGGCAATGCGGCCATGTGTCTGGGAACAGCGGGCGGAGCTTTGCGGGAGGCCATCGCCTATGCACAGACCCGCCATGCCTTCGGGAGGCCGATCTGTGAGTTTCAGGCTATTCAGTTCATGACTGTGGATATGGCGATGAAGCTGGATGCGGCGCGATTACTGGTTTACCGTGCAGTCGCCGGGGCAGGGCAGGGGTTGCCGTCGATCTATGAAGCCTCCATGGGCAAGTGTTTTGCCAACGAGATGGTTATTGAGGTGACGAACACAGCCATGCAGATCTTCGGCGGATACGGCTACAGCAAAGAATTTCCGCTGGAGCGGATGCTCCGCGACGCCCGGGCCTGGGGAGTTGCCGGAGGGACAGTCCAGATGTTGCGCAATACCATGGCGAGCGTCATATTCGGCCGGCGCTTCGATCAGCGTCGGGGAAAGTGAGCAGAAGTTCAAAAAAAAAGGAGAATTTATGGCTATATATTATCGGGATGCGGCACATCTGTATGAAATATACGGACACTTTATGGAGCGGGTTCTCACTGATGAAAAAATCGGCGCCAAGATGGCCAAGGCGGGGATCATCATAAATTTTATTTATACAGACCCGGATTCTGAAATTACCATCGATCTGAAGAACCCTCCGGCGAAGCCCGGATATTACGGCTCCTATTACCTCGGTCCCTGCGATCTGGTCGCGGATGTCTGGTCGAAGCAGGCGGCGGACTTTTCGCACAGTTTCTGGCACGGTATGGAAAACCCTGTCGCCGCCGTCACCCGGGGTAAAGTCAAGCAGGGTGGAAAAATAACCGCCATGCTGAAACTCCTGCCGGTTGTCAAGCCGGCCTTTCAGATGTTTCCGATAATTCTGCAGGAGATGGGATACGGCGATCTGGTTATCAAGAAGGGCTGAGGAAAACTGAGTGACGCAAGGGCAGGCCGAGGGCATTATCTTCAATATTCAGCGCTTCTGCATCCACGATGGACCGGGCATTCGCACGACTGTTTTTCTGAAAGGGTGCCCTCTACAATGCGCCTGGTGCGCCAATCCCGAAGCGCAGAACTCCGAGCCGCAGCTCATGTTGCGGGACAACCGCTGCATGGCTTGCGGAAAATGCCGGGTAGTCTGCACGGAAAAGGCCATCATTATCTCGAGCGATCGCCGGCGGCGTGTGCTCTGGGAAAAATGCAGTTCCTGTTTCCTGTGTGCGGATGCCTGCCCTCAGGGCGCGCTCACTGTTGTGGGCGGGGCCGCAAACCTGGATGAGGTGGCAAGGGTTGTAGCAAGGGATCAGGCGTTTTACGCAACATCCGGCGGCGGTGTTACCCTGTCCGGCGGTGAACCTCTGCTGCAGCCGGAATTGGCAATCGGGCTGCTGGCCCGGTTTAAGGATATGGGAATCCATACTGTCCTTGATACCAGCGGATACGTCTCGCCGGAAGTTATGCACAGAGCTCTGCACCATGTTGATCTTGTGCTTTATGACATCAAAACTCTGGATGACGATCTGCACAGGAAATACACCGGAGCCGGCAATAAATTGATTTTAGAAAACGCCAAACTCGCAGCGGGCCTGGTCAGAACCTGGCTGAGAATTCCCTTGATTGCCGGGTTTAATGACAGCCTGGAGAATATCCACAAGATGGCGGCGCTGGCTTCCCGGCTGGGTGTCGAGAAGATCAGTCTTCTTCCTTACCATGCCGGCGGCAAGGCGAAGAGCCGGCAACTGGGACGAAAAAATATTCCGTTTCCGGCAAAACCACCAACCGACAAAAACTTGGCCCGACTTGTGGCCGTTATAGCCGCTGCAGGCATATCTGCATCAGTCCGCAGTTGAATAAATTTAAAAAAAATTATATTTATCACTATCGCATTATGTGCAGCAACAAAACGATTGCAGCAAGATGCAGTTGAACGGACCGGAGTAGATAATTGTTAAGATATCAGCTGGCAGCCATAGGCCTCGCACCATTGATAATCGCCCAGGGCCTCTATGTGCGGTGGGTAACTCCCAGGCTGCCGGAGCCGGAAGGGGATAGATCCGGCATTACCGGCTCCGGATCGCCGCTGAGCTTGCTGATTCTCGGTGATTCCGCAGCGGCCGGCGTCGGTGTATCCACACAGAGTCAGGCACTGTCCGGTCAACTGGTCGCTCTGCTGAGGGCAGATTTTCAGGTGTCCTGGAAGTTGCTTGCCCAGACAGGCCGGACGGCGCAGGAAATTGCCCGGCAATTGAATGCTGAAAATCCGGATAAATTCGATATTGTCGTCACTTCAATAGGTGTGAATGACGTAACCCATGGAACAAATATTAAAAAATGGCTCGATCAGCAAGGGCGGATCATCGAAGTGCTCCAGTCGAAATTTCATTCCCGGCATATACTTATGTCGAGCATTCCGCCGATGCATCTTTTCCCGGCTCTGCCCCAGCCGCTGCGTTGGTATCTGGGAAGAAGAGCAAAAAGGCTCAATGGTGAGTTAAAGAAAATGATCGCCGGGAACAGACAGTGCGAATTTGTTACAGTGGATTTTCCCCTGGAGGCAACCTACATGGCCGGGGACGGTTTTCACCCCGGCACAATTGCTTACCGCATCTGGGCCAATCATTTAGCGGGGATAATTCGCCGCCGGCTGGCCTGAGAGGACAGCCGTAGAGGGCGATTTTCCGCAGTGGTTTTAGAAGGTATGACGAACAGAATAAATCATCGCCGCAGAAAGGTAAAACGTATATGAAAAAGGACCTGTTGGATATAGCCAGGCGTGCCAGAGCAGATTATGCCGTGGGCAAGATTCCTTTTTTAGCCGGACTTGGCGACAGGGAAATTGAAGATTTCAAAGGGCTCATCGAGGAAAGGCAGTTCAAGAAAAACCAGCTCATTCTCCATGAAGAGGACACCGCCAATTATTTCTATTTCGTCTTTTCGGGAAAGGTGAAAATCATCCAGTTGAGCGCGGAGGGTAAAGAAAAAATACTGGCTATTCACAAAAGAGGCGATTTTTTCGGTGAAATGGCAATTCTGGACGGCGGAACCGCACCGGCTACGGTGGTCGCTATCGAGAACACCCGGATCGGGCAAATCTCCCGGGAGGTGTTTCACCGGCAGGTGCTCAGTAACAACAATGCTCTCAGGGGACTCATCGCTCTGCTTTGCGGTCGTTTGAGAAATGCCTGGTCCATGGCGAAGGTCATGAGTTTTGCGGATGCGGAACATCGGGTCCGGGCTGTGCTGAAGTACATGGCCGAGCAGTTTGGGGTTACCGGCCCGGAAGGAATACGGATTGAGATGAAACTTACCCACGCCGACATTGGAAACTTCGCCTCACTGACACGAGAAACGGTCTCTCGCATGATTTCCCGCCTGGAACAGGCAAAGGAAATAGAAATCATTGATCACAAATTTATTCTTCTTAAGCCTGCCTTTCAAAAAAAAAGCGATTCTGTGTGATTTCGATCACAGCATTTCCGATTCCTTTGTATTAGTCTGCTAATCAAAAGAGCCGTTTTCTTAGGAAACAGGAGACTAATGCAGGTGGTACGATAAGGAAAGGAGATTAATATGGACACCCTGTTAGCAACACAAACATCAATTCCGATGCTTCAGATAATCGCCGTCCTGATCATGATCACTATAACGGTGATCTTAGGACGCATCAAGCTGTCCCTTTTTATCGGGTACAGTGCGATCCTTTGCTGGAGTCACTTCTGGGAGCTGCCGATATTTACGGAAGCGAGCATTTGGAAGATCAGCGCGCCGACTTTTTTACTGACTGCCGGCATGATCATCATCGTCCTGGTCGCCATGCTCAGCCTTGTTTACCACAAAGAATAAATATACGTTATTTCGCCCTGTTGGAAATGTTCAGGGCTGAACCGGGCCTCACCATATCAAGTAAAATGTTAACGCTCTCGTTTATATAGGGGGCATACTGATCCCGGGCTCTTTTCTTCAGCTCGGTGGGCGTTTCTTTTTTTCTGTTTCCTTCTTCCTTGGCAATCTCCCTGCGCAAGTCGGCCAGCCGGATTATTCCCTTTTTTTCGGCGGATTCTTTCGTCTTTCTGATAATTTCGGCAAACTTAACATCTTTGGCAATCCGGTTTCCGGATTTTGCGGCGAGTTCAGCCAGCAGAGGAGGTTCCAGAGTCTTCCAGTATTGCGCTGTTTTCTCCGGTATACTGAGGAAAGGTTTTATCGACTGGGCGGGCAACGGGTAATCCAACTCCGTTTCACCGATATTCTCGAGAAGGAATAATTCCGGTAGTCTTACATCCGCTTCTACGCCTGTCTTCTGGGTGGATTTGCCTCCAGGCAGGAAATAAAGAGCCGTGGTGACTTTCATGCCGCCCATATCCCAGGGTAAAGGCATCAGAACCTGAACAGACCCCTTGCCAAAAGTATGATCCTGTCCGACGATGACGGCGCGACGATAGTCCCGGAGAGCTCCGGCCACGATTTCACTGGCTGAGGCGCTGAACCGGCTTGTCAGCACAACCAGGGGGCCTGTGTATACGGCAAGAGGGTCTTCCACGGGGAAACTGATCACCTTGCGCCGGTTGCTTTCCTTTTCTGCCGCAGCCGAACCGTTGGCGAGAATAGTCACCTGGCCGCGGTTGTCTTTGGTCGCCACTACTGCGCCCTCGTTAAGAAACAGGCCGGTCAGACGCACCGCCTCCCTCAGCAGGCCTCCTCCGTTTCGCGACAGGTCCAGCACGATGCCGTCAACTTGTTTTCCCCGCGCCTCGGCAAGCAGTTTCTTCACATCTTCGTAGCAGGACTTGTTTTCCTTCTCGTCGCCGTAGAAGGACGGCAGATCGATGACACCGAAGCGGTATTGTCTGCCGCCGGCGGATCGTGTTTCGTATGATATTTTGGCTTCCTGTTCCTTGATATTGATCCGGTCGCGCATAATGGTGACATCAAAGCGGGCTGTGGATTCCGCCTGTCGCAAAATCGTCAGGGTCACCTGCGTGCCTTTCTTGCCGCGGATCATCTTGATGACTGCAGGGAGATCCATGTCGATTACGTCTACGGGATTCTTCCCGTCCTGGGCCACAGCGATAATCTTGTCCTTTGGTTTCAGCAATCCGGAGCGCTCAGCCCCCCCACCCGGGATCAACTCTTCAATAACTGTAAAACCGTTTTCGCTGCTGAGGGTGGCTCCAATTCCCTCCAGGGAAAGTTGCATCTGAATTCGAATATCCTCTAGATTTTCCGGAGACAGGTAAGTGGTGTGCGGATCCAGAGCCAGGGCAAAGGATTCGGCGACGTTCTTAATGAGTTTTTCGGGATTGCGTTCGACCACCCGCATTGTCTGTAACTCATAGCGGTGAATCTGCTGCTTTACTGCCTCTGCCAGATCGATTCCGGCCCGCAGGGCGTTTTCGATCTGAAATTGCACGATCTTTCTCAGAAGATCATGTTTTTCCTCCGCTGTCTTTACATAAGGGCGCTTTTTGACGTTGATGTTCAGCTCCACCGTGTCGTCGAGCCGATAGCCGGATCCCAGGATTTTTTTGACAATCTCTTCGTTCTCCCGTGACCGGGAGACCAACAGGTCGTAAATTTGCTGCAGCGAAGCACAGTCACCCGCCTGCAGGCGAGCAAACAAGTTTTGCAGGATCGGCCTGAGCTTTTCCAGATCGGATTCATACAGCAGTGTTTTAGAGGGATCAATAATCTTGATCATTTGAGAAACGGCCTGCGTTTGGATCTCGGAGGTCATTTTGTTTTGTGCGTAGTGGTTGTCGAGAAACCTTCCTGTCAGCAGGGGCAGGCGGCGGCAGGAGAGATTATCAGCCACGGAGGAAACGGGCAGAAGCAGGATCAACAGTCCGATCAGCAGTATTCTCCGGAGGCGGAGGTCGCCCTTATTTACCAAGGAGGTTCTCCGTCCGGGCT
Organism: Deltaproteobacteria bacterium HGW-Deltaproteobacteria-12; assembly: GCA_002840565.1. GTDB lineage: Bacteria > Desulfobacterota > Syntrophia > Syntrophales > Smithellaceae > MVRV01. The sequence continues at coordinate 187,747 of PHBK01000012.1, forward strand.
GATGTTCGCTGATATATCCGGAATAATTTTGTCCATTGCCGTTATTCATGCTCATGTTCTCTATTTATCATGCCGCTTGAGGGCAGTATGATGAAGGTCTGCCGATTGTGAAAGTAGCTAAGTCTTCGCCTGGTTATCTTTTCTTGGGCGGAATCCGCACTATTCTTTCGCCTTCCCGCATTGATATAGCGTTTTGCGGGCAGAAATGTGCGCATACACCGCACCCGATGCAGAGATCTTCTCTGCGGCCGGCTTTTTTGTCGTCGTTTAAATAAGTCGCGTAAGTATGACATTCCTTCACACACTTACCACACCCGATGCAGAGATCTTCATTAACCACCGCTAAAAAATTGGTCGAGTTAGTTATAGGCACAAACATGCTGTCAACTGCGTTGCCGCAACAGCAACGGCAACAATTGCAGATACTGGTTTCATCTTTGCTGATATCAAAATTGGGATGATAGGCCTTGTGCACCAGCCCCGCCTCTTCGGCCCGTTTTAAAATCTTCAATGCTTCCTCTTTAGTAATCATGCGGGCAAAACCCTGTTCCAAAGTAAATTTAGCCGATTTACCAAAGGTGAAACAGGTTTCCCGATCATCAGTCTGCTTGCAGGGAGACCCGGACAAATCTTTATAATGACGGCAGAAACAATGTCCCACGGCAATTTCGTCAAATTTCGCGATAAGTTCCTCGACTCTCTGGGAAGGAACAATTCTGTCTCTTGATGAACTCATCTCCTGGTTTATCATTATTTTTACAGGTTCTTTTTTCGGTTTGTTTTCAAAAACCGGAACTGTTCTGTCTATCGGTGGCGCGCTCATCAGTAAAGGCATGAGCGCTTCATAATTTTCCTGAAACATTCCTTTCAAATCGACAAAAAGCTCATTGAATAAAGAACATATTTCTTTATTCCGTTCCGTATGCTCTAGTTTGCCCATGAATTTATATTCAAAAGTTCCAACATTCAGCAGCGGCAGCAGGCGAAAGACCATGATTCCTTTGCTGTTGGGCTGATTGAAGATAACGCCCCTGGCAGCCAGATCCTTCACTTTTTTGTTGATTTCATTTTCCGTTAATCCACTGGACAGCTTCAACTGTTCCATTGTCTGAGACTTCAGGTTATCGAAAGAAGCAATAAAATCCACCTCATCTTCCATAATGAAATATTTCAAAAGTTTGATCAGAGTAGCATTAACAGGAATAGGTGTTCCTCCGGCTTTGCTTATGATTTCACCGGCTTTTTTGTATTTTTCATCAATAGTCATATTTACTCCTTCTGGAATTATTGAAAATCATTAGATAAAAATCCGCTCAGGTGTTGACAAAAATCTTGATATCGGGAGCTCAATTTATTTTTATGGTTTTCTTGCAAGTCTGCGGAGTATAGGGGTACTGTTTTTTCTTGTCAATCAATATGTTCTAATGAATTATACAGCCATGACTGGTGCGATTTCGGAAGTGGTTTTATGGCAAAGCTGTGCAGTTTTGACCGGTAATCAGCCGGTGTCTGGAAAGTTTGATGATGAAAGAAACCCCCTTAAAGCGAGTGCTTAAGGGGGTTTCCATATATAAACAGATCATGTTTTTATTGGCGGAGGTTAAACATCCTTTTTTTGTTTCCATGCTTCCTGGTAGAGCCGCATGATGCAGAGGAAAAGGGCCAGCAAGAATAAACCCAGCATGAAGTTAGGGGCTGTTCCCAGAATCTCATCCAGCAAGTGGGGCCGACAGCATTAAGACCGAACCGAAATTGTGATTCATCAGATGTGTTTTGTGTGTTGCCAACATTGCTCCTTCCTCCTTTCACTGTTTTAATCGGCTTTATCTGCTTGCCGGTATTGATGAGATTGTGTCCCTTAGCTGACGATATTCTTCACGGCTTCAATCACCGGATTGGTGAACAGGGCCATCAGGATTGTATAAAGGGCGAAGGCACCGACCACTTCCGCCGTATACAGTTTTTCAAATTTCCTTTTTAAAGAAACCATGATCAACCCGCCGACAATTAAGCAGCCCAGCTGGAAATAAGGGAAATTGGCTGCGCCTGCTGCCGTGTATTCGGCAAACCCGAAAGTTGCTGTTAAAAGAACCACCGCCGCCGTTACCATCATTGTTCCTAAAGTCTTTTTCATGATCTGTTGCCTCCTTTGGTTTGTCTGTTTGGCTTTATTCTATTGAAAATATCGTGCCAAAAAAGAGAAGACCGGCATAATATTTTATAACACCATGATAATACAAGATAATAAAAGCTGCTGGGAATTTCGAAAAAAAGGTGGTGCCCCTTTTTCGCTGTTTCCTTTAATAAAAAGTTAAAAGAAATTGAACGATATGT
>PHBK01000013.1:0-46333 GCA_002840565.1 Deltaproteobacteria bacterium HGW-Deltaproteobacteria-12
ATGTTTCAGCTACTTACATTTTATGATTACACAAGCAATATGGTCGAAAACAATAACCAACTGAACTTATTCACGGATTATTCCGGACAGTAGTGATTGGATTTATTTTTTTTAAAGAGCGGGGGAGGTGGTATAAAAGTTAGCCGCCTGGTTTAAAAATGTTCAGAGGCCGGAGGTTGCAGGGTGATCACTTGACAGATTTTACAATCGCAGGTGATCTCCGGAATCAGGCAGCCTAGAACAGACAATGCAGCAAACAAAACATCTGAAAAGGAGGAACAGATTATGCTTATCAGTAAAATTCTTGTAACAATGCTGGTTCCATTAATTGCAGTTTTTCTGGCTGCTACCGAAGGGCAAGCGCAGAAAAAGGGATTTGATGACAAGGAAATAAGAATCGGTTCATGGTCTCCTCAGACGGGACCGGCGGCACCCTGGGGTGCGACTTCGCGAGGTGCTAAACTCCTTTTTGATATGGTTAATGAAGAAGGCGGCATTCATGGCAGACAGATCCGCTTATTCATTCGCGATGATCAATACAACCCTTCCCAGACCATGGCTGCGGTAAGAGATCTGGTTGACCGGCAGGGTGTTTTGGCTTTTGTGGGCGGCGTCGGTACGACGCCCGCTCTTGCGGTGAGAGGCTATCTTGTGCAGAACAAGATTCCCCTGGTTTCTGTTATGACGGGCGCTGAGAACCTTCACTCGCCTCACGCCCCCTGGATTTGGGCTATGTGGCCGCTGTATGACGATGATGCCTCGGTTATGACGAAGTTTCTTGTGGAAAAGAAAAAATATAAAAAGATCGGCATGCTATATCAGAATGACGATTACGGTCTGGATCCTCTCGCCGCGGTAAAGGATCGTCTGAAAACCTACAACATGGAGCTGGCGATTGCAGTTCCGGTCGAGCCGATCGAAAGGGATCTATCCTCGCAGATTTCCCGGCTCAAGGCGGCGGGCGTAGAGGTGGTGATCGGGTATGTAGCTCCAACACAGGCGGCCATTGCTCTGAGAAACGCGGTTTCCGTCGGTTTCCATCCGCAGTGGATTCACTCCTACAACCTGACGGACTACGTTTTAATGAACCATATCAGTGACGGTTTGTGGGCAAAAGAAAGGGTGATGACGTCAGCGTTCACGGAAGACATCCATGATTGGAGTATACCGAATATGAAAAAATATGCCGATGCCGCAAAACGGCTCGCTCCGAACGAACGCTGGGGAATCTTTTACGCAGCCGGTATAGTTGCGGCAGAACCTCTGGTGCAGGCGCTGCGTCAGGTTGGCAGAGATCTGAGCACGGAAGCCCTCGTAAGAGAACTCAATAACATTAAAAATTTCAAGGGTATCGGTCCGAGAGTAACCTGGAGTGCTACATACCATTTGCCACCGAAGGAGTTCCGTGTCTGGCAGTGCGGGCCCAAGGGAGAAGTCATCGTGCTGCAGGATTGGACAGTTAATGACAGACCTAAGAAAAGATAGGGCGCTTATTTCAGGGTGCGGCATCTGAAAATGCCGCGCCCTGATTGTCCGGAAAGTGGTTTTTACGACAGAAATGTCACGATACGAATTGAGACTAGAGAAAGAAGGACTTATATTTCATGGGCTATTTCAGTGTCGAAAATTTGAACATAAGCTTTGGCGGATTAAAAGCTGTTAATAATATAAGCTTCGGCGTCGAGAAGAATGAAATCTTTTCCATTATCGGGCCCAATGGATCGGGCAAAACAACCATCTTTAATCTAATCAGCGGCATCTATCGTCCCAACGCAGGGGCTGTCCTGTTAGAGGGTGAGAATATGGTTGGTAAAACTCCCGACAGAATAGCAAAAAAAGGGATCGCCCGCACTTTTCAGAACATTGAACTGTTTGCCAATGCCACCGTCATGGATAATCTGATGCTGGGCAGGCACATCCACATGAAGACGGGCATCTTCGGCGGTGCTTTCATGTTGGGAAAAAGATCTCGTGCTGCCCGCGAGGAGATTGCGCACCGCGAAAAAGTTGAAAAGATTATTGATTTTCTCGAACTTCAATCTGTCCGTGATCAATTTGTAGGCTCGCTTGCCTATGGCAAGCGCAAGCTGGTAGAGGTAGGACGGGCACTGGCGCTGGAACCGAAGGTGATGTTGCTCGATGAGCCTTCGGCCGGGATGAACACGGAAGAAAAGGAAGATCTTAACATCTGGATCAAAGATATACGGGAAGACTATAATATGACGATTCTGTTAATTGAACATGATATGAACATGATCATGGGCATATCTGATCGCGTTTTTGCCATGAGTCAGGGTCAGAAAATAGTTCTGGGATCACCTCAAGAGGTACAAAGGCACCCCGAAGTCATCAAAGCCTACCTCGGAGAGGAGGAGACCTTCTGATGCTTAAGGTGAAAAATATAGAAACCTGGTACGATCTGATTCGAGCGCTTCATGGCATTTCCTTCGAGATCAACAAGGGGGATGTCGTAGCCTTGCTTGGTTCCAACGGCGCCGGAAAAACTACCACACTCAAAACGATAATGCGGCTGTTCTATGATTTGAAGGAAGAGCAACCGGAAAAAGGTACCATAGAATTTCTGGGGCAGCGCATCGACCGGAAAGATACCTCCGACATCGTCAAAATGGGCATAGGCTACGTGCCGGAAGGCCGCGAAGTTTTTCCCGAACTTACCGTTCTGGAAAATATTCACATAGGTGCATATACAAGGAATGATAAAAAAGGAATCCAGAGCGATCTGGAAAATGTCTTCCATCATTTTCCCATTTTGAAAGAAAGAAGTAATCAGCAGGCGGGATTGATGAGCGGTGGTGAACAGCAGATGCTCGCCATCGGCCGGGCGTTGATGAGCCGTCCCAAGCTGCTCATGCTCGATGAACCATCGCTGGGGCTGTCGCCTCTTTTAACAAAAGAAATATTCAGCATTATAAAAAATATTAATGAGAAGGATGGGGTTACAATTCTGCTTGTAGAACAGAATGTTAATATGGCCCTCAAATATTCCCATTTTGCCTATTTGCTGGAAAACGGCAGAATCGTCCGCGCTGATAAGCCGCAGGTTCTTCGGGAAGATCAGGATATCAAGGAATTTTACCTGGGTATCGCTGCGGAACAGTCTGTTAAGGGATACAAGCGCTATCGAAGAAAGGTTCGCTTTCGCTAGTCCGGCCTGCTTTAGGCTTGAAAATACTTCTATAAAAAGTTTATGTCGATTGTAAAGAGTAAGGGGGAGACAATGGCAATTAATACGTTGCCCAAAGCGTTGTTGAATATAACACAAAAACAGCCCAACCGCGTTGCCATGAGGAAAAAAGACTTCGGCATCTGGCACGATATTACCTGGGCCGATTATCTGGAAAACGTCAAGCATGTCGCACTTGGCCTGCATGCCCTTGGTGTGAAATACGGAGAGCATGTGGCGATAATTGGTGAAAACAGGCCGGAGTGGCTCTACTCGGCCCTGGGCATTGTCAGCGCCGGTGGGGCCTGGGTTGGGATCTATACGACCAATCCGCCTGCAGAATGTGAATATGTGGTGGGTCATGCCGACGCGGTCGTCTATATCTGCGAGGACGAGGAGCAGTTGGACAAGGCGCTTGTTTTCCGGGATAAGACCCCGAAACTGCGGAAGCTCATCGTCTGGGAGATGGAAGGCCTCAAGCATTACGAAGATCCCATGCTCATGAGCTTCCAGCAACTGCTTGACCTGGGGAAGGAAGAGGATCGTAAGAATCCGGGGCTCTTCCTGCAACTGACCGAACAGGCCCAGCCCCAGGATATCGCCGGCATTATCTATACGTCGGGCACAACGGGACCGCCGAAAGGGGCAATGCTTGCCCATGAGGGCTATCTATGGATCGGCAGTGCGGCGCTTCAAGTCATGCCCTCAACCCATGATGACGAGACCATTTCTTTTCTGCCCCTCAATCATGTGTATGAACAGATTTACGATATCATGTTACATCTGACTGTAGGGCACATCGTCAACTTTACGGAAAATACCGATACGGTCATGGCGGATATGCGTGAAGTGTCGCCAACAATGTTTCACGCCGTTCCCAGAATATGGGAAAAATACTACTCCGGGATTGTTCTGAAAATGGCCGATGCGACATGGCTCAAAAGAAAGCTCTACAAGATTGCCGTAAAGATAGGAACCCAATACAACAACAGGGCGCTGGCCAAAAAACCAGTTCCCTTTTCTCTCTACCTGGCCTATCATCTGGTATACTTTGTTGTCTTTCGGAAACTCAAGGAGCGTCTTGGCTTTGACCAGGTGCGCTTGGGCGTTTCCGGCGCCGCCCCCATATCACATGAGATCTTAAAGTTTTTCCAGAGCATCGGGATTCCTATTCGCGAGGGGTATGGCATGACCGAAACCACAGGTATAACCCACATGTCGAGCGAAGTGGATTATAAAGTGGGAACTGTCGGCAAGGCATTACCGGGAACGGAAGTCAGAATCGCTGAAGACGGAGAGATCGTCGTAAAGCATCCCGGTATTTTCAAGGGTTATTATAAAGATGAGGAGCAGACCAAAGAAGTGCTTGTTGACGGTTGGATGCACACCGGCGACGTGGGTGTGATTGACGATGATGGTTACCTCAAACTGACTGACCGGAAGAAGGACCTGATCATCACAGCGGGCGGTAAAAACATCGCCCCCCAGTATCTGGAGAATCTTCTGAAATGTTCACCCTATATTAACGACTCCGTTGTTATTGGAGACAAACGGAAATTTATAACGGCGCTCATTGTCATCGACGAGGAGAATGTCACCAAATATACTCAGGACAAAAAAGTGCAATATACGACTTTTGCGTCGATGACGAAAACCGAAGAAGTGATTGAGTTAATCCAGCAGGAAATCAACAAAGTGAATGCGCAAGTGGCGCGTGTTGAAAACATCAGGAAATTCAAAATACTGGACAAAAAGCTCTATACCGAGGACGGCGAAGTGACCCCGACAATGAAAGTGAAGCGCAAGGCCATCAATGCGCAGTTCGGCGACGTCATCGAGGAAATGTATCGGGGGGATTAATCTGTCTTAATCTCCTGGGGGAAAAAAGAATTGACATCCCCAGGAGACTTCTCTATTATTCCTGCTGTCGGAAAACGATGTCTTAGCCAATCACATTATCAAATTATCAGCATTAACTATACGGTCCCTTTATCGGGGACTTTCATAAAAGGAGGACGCTATGAAATATCCAGAAGTCGCGTTTGAACCGTTTTTCAGTTGGGTTTGCCGGCCCCGCATCATGTACTCGCCGGGGTTGCGCAACGAGGTGGGCTTTGAGATGGCCCAACTGGGAGGAAAGAAGGTCGTTATCTATACCGACAAGGGATTGGTCGATGCCGGGGTGGCTCAGATGGTCATTGACGCTGTCGGGAAATCAGAACTGGAACTGGTGGGTGTTTTCGACTCGATTCTCCAGGACGCCCGCATCGACATTATCAACGACGGAGCGCGGTTTTACCGGGAGAAGGGTGCCGACTGCATGATTGCTCTGGGCGGCGGAAGCGTCATGGACACAGCCAAGGCGGTAAACATTCTAATTGGCGGCGGGGAAGATGACTTTACACCGCTCGCCGCGCAGGCCGCTCTTTGGGACGGGGCGAAGCCGCTGCCTCCCCATATCGCTTTCCCGACGACTGCGGGAACCGGCTGCGAGATCACGAACGCCATGGTCGTTCTGGATGTTGAGGCGCATACCAAGCTCGCGGTTACCCATCCCTACTGCAATTCCGATATCGCCATGCTGGACCCGGAACTCATGGTCAAGCTGCCCGCGAAGATCACGGCCTTCACGGGGATGGACGCATTGACCCACGCCGTTGAGGGGACGACCTCGAACTCCGCCCAACCGATCAGCGACGCCCTGTGTCTGCATGCCATCCGGTTGATTTTTAAATATCTTCCGCTGGCCGTGAAAGAACCGGAAAACATCGATGCCCGGGGGCACATGCTGCTGGCGAGTTGTATCGCTGGGATAGGGTTTGTCAATAGCCAGACAGGCGCCGTGCATGCCCTGGCGCACGCCCTGGGTGGACAATACGGGATTCCCCACGGTCTGGCCAATGCGATCCTGCTGCCTCATGTGATGGATTTCAATGTTTCCGAGAAACCAGAGCGGTTTATGATGGTTGCTGATGCCATGGGGGTCCCCGTGGACGGGAAAGATCCCGAGGCTGCTGGAAGGCTGGCCGTGAAGGCGGTTAAAGACCTCCTCCAAGAGGTCGGCTTGACTCAAACGCTGAAGGATCTCGGCGTTCCTACTGACCGGGAAGCATTACAACCACTGGTGGATACTGCCTCGGGGGACAGCCAGATCACCGCTAACCCGCGCTATTGCGAAGAAGAAGATATTATGAATCTGTACTTAAAAGCCCTATAAACTCTAAAAGGAGGAGAACATCATGGAATTTTGGAAAGACGAAGCAGAACCGGTCAAAGCGTTTTTAGCGCTCTTTGAGGCATCGGCCAATGATCCCGAACTGGGCGAAGGTTTGAAAAAAGTTAACCAGCTGATCTGGTTTGATTATACCGAAAGCGGTCCCAACTGTTCCTTCTGGGTTGACTCCCGCGGCGGGGAACTGAAATACGGAGCGGGGAAACCTTCCGATCAGCCGGACCTGGTCATGAGCCTGTCCGCCGATGACGCCCATCGTTCCTGGTCCGACAAGCTCAATCCGGTGATGGCCATTACCCGCAAGAAGATCCGCGTGAAGGGTTCGGCGACAGGGCTGCTGAAACTGGCTCCCAAACTGAAAAAGGTCGCCGCCATCTACATGAAAGTTCTGAAGGAACTGGGCTGGGAAGATAAGATCATTAAGTAAAAAAGGCTGAAGGCTGAAGGCTGAGGACTGAGGACTATCTCCTGTCCTTCGCCTGAACGCCTTTGGTAGTATTACTGGAAGCAGAAATGGGACGGATGCAGGCGGCATCCGGATGATTTAAGGAGTGTTTTATGAATGGCAATACGGGGAAAATTGTCAATGTGGACCTGACGGCGGGGAAGGCAACAGTAGAGACCCTGCCGGAGGAATATTACCGGAAGTATATCGGCGGCAGCGGTCTGGCTGCAAAGCTCTTCTGGGAACGGGGTGACTTCAAAGCAGATCCCCTGTCCCCGGAGGCGATGCTCCTGTTCATGAACGGTCCTTTTGCGGGCTTGCGTTTGTCCGGGGCAAGCCGGAACAGTGTGGCCGGTTGTTCGCCGTTGACCGGCCACTGGGGTGATTCCTCCTGCGGCGGTTTTTTTGCTCCGGAGCTGCGGTATGCCGGCTTTGACGGCCTGATCCTGACGGGAAAGGCGGCCCAGCCTTCCGTGCTCCTGATGGTGGACGACAAAGTCACTCTCGAAGATGGAAGCGCTTACTGGGGAAAGGGAACAGAGGAAGTTACGCAGGCGCTGAAGGCGAAGTACGGCAAGGACTACCGGACGCTGGTTATCGGACCGGCAGCGGAAAATCTTGTCCGCTACACAATGATCTTAAACGACGGGCACCATGCAACGGGACGGGCCGGCTTCGGCGCTGTTATGGGGGCGAAGAACCTCAAGGCCATCGTGATCAAGGCGACGAAAAAGGAGATGAAGGTCGCCGATCCGGCAGCTTTTGAGGACCTCCGCAAGGACCTCAACGTGCGGATCAAGGAAGCCCTGGCGTCGAATGTTCTCCATGAGAACGGAACGGCGGCGAATCTGATGGGTGGTGTTTACAGCGGTGACGTTCCGGTCAAGAACTGGACCTCCAATTTCTGGGAGGAAGCGGCTGATGCCCTGACCGGCAGCACGCTCACGGACACTTATCTTACCCGCAGGGGCGCCTGCGCTTATTGCGGAATTGCCTGCAAGCGTTATGTGGAGGTAAAAGAGGGACCATTTGCTGTTCCTGACGGACCGGGTCCCGAATACGAAACAATCGTAGCCTTCGGGACGCTGATCGGATCGATCGATCTGGCGGCTACGTGCAAGGCCGGCCGGGTCTGCAATGACCTGGGCCTGGATTCCATTTCAGCGGGCGGAACGATTGCCTGGGCGATGGAAGCCTTCGAGCGGGGCGATCTTACTCTGGATGATACGGGAGGGATCGAGCTTGTGTGGGGGGACATGGACACAGTGATCAACAAGGTTCTGCCGCTGATTTCCCGGCGGGAGGGAAAGCTGGGCGAGCTTCTGGCGGACGGCAGTTTGGCGGCGGCCAGGAAGCTCGGCAAAGGGTTGGACTACACCGTTCACAGCAAGGGCATGGAAGCGCCGATGCACGATCCCCGGGGTGGCGGCCACGGCATGGCATTGACCTATGCAGTGAGCCCGCGCGGTGCCTGCCACGTGGCGGACCCGATGCTCTTCGTGGAGATGGGTTCCCGATATTATCCCGAGATCGGCTTTGATTTTATGCTGGAGCCAAAAACGGGGGAGAACAAGGCGGAGGCGGCGGCAATGTCGGTCCCTCTGGGGGCGATCGAGAACAGCGCCTGTTTCTGCCAATTCGCCGATGCGGAGGTGACGATTCCGGATTGGCTCGCGCTGTTCAACACCGTAGCCGGTTATGGCTGGGAGGCCGGGGATATGATGGCGGCGGGCAAGCGGGTGTTTTTCCTGAAGCGCCTGATCAATCACCGTTACGGTCTGACAGCGACCGACGATGCTTTGACACCCCGCATGCTGGAACCGGGGAAAGACGGTGAGGCGGAGGGGTCGCAAGTGGACCTGGAGGCAATGAAGGCGCGCTTCTATGAATTGATGGACATCGATCCGGTCTCGGGCATTCCGACTCCGGCAGCTATGGCGACGCTGGATATGTCCGGCGAAGCCAATCAGATCCGTTAGGGGCAAAAGTTTTTTTCCAGTGCTGGTTGTTTTATCCGGAGGGGATAGAGGGAAAGATATCCCCTCCGGAGTCAGATGCTAAGAATTCTGCTGGTCGAACAGGATATCGGGTTTGCATTCGATCTTTCCACCCGCAATTATGTTTTGTCTCAGGGCAAGCTCATTGCCGAGGGGACGCCAAAAGAACTTCTCGCCGATGCAACCATAAGAAAAACATATCTTGGTCTATAAGCCCAAAAAACGCCGCGGCACAACGGGAAGTGCTCAATATTTGACAAAGTTCTTCAGGTGGCCTATAGAATCTTCCATGATCAGAGGAAACAAAGCAACGCCGGTGCTGGTTGGCGCCGCCCAATATACCCAGCCGAAAAATGCTGCTCCTGCGCTCGATCCGCTGGGACTCATGATCAGGGTCGGCCGAGCGGCGTTGGCCGATGCCGGCAGCACCGGCCTGGCGGCGCTGGTTGATACCGTATGTGTGGTCAATAGTTTTTCCCGCGATGATGAAAGAGCTCCTCAGGCGCTGGCGGCGGCATTGGGCCTCCGGCCGCGGGAGTCCATCTATTCGGCGATCGGCGGTAATTCACCCCAGAAACTGGTCAACCGTTTTGCCCGGGATATTGCCGCAGGCAGAAGAAGAGCGGTATTGATCTCCGGTGCGGAAGCCGTTTATGCACTGTATCGGGCGTCACGCGGAAAAACAACCCTCAATTGGCCGGACAACATAACCCTTCAGCAACTGAAAGCGCATAATCTGCCGATCAATTTTGACACCATGCTTCGTCTGGGTTGCGACCATGAAAAGGAAATACTCGAAGCACAGGGCGATGAGTACGAAGAACCCAACAACAGGATCGAAAAAGCCTACGATCTTTTCCTGCCCCAATATATGTATCCTTTCTTTGAAACCGCCCTGCGCAACCTGGCCGGCAGAACGCCGGAAGAACACCGTCTCTATATGGGCAGGCGCTATGAACGCCTTTCCCGGATTGCATCTTTGAATCCCTATGCCTGGAACCGGAAGGAACTATCGGCCGAGGAAATTTCGCAGCCCTCATCGCATAACCGTTTTGTGGTCTATCCCTACACCCTCCGCATGATGTCCAACATCAATGTGGATCAGGCGGCGGCGGTGATTATGACCGGCGCGGACGATGCTGGAGCGCTGGGCATCGAAAGTTCAAAATGGGTTTATCCCATGGGTGGCGCGGAATTGAATAATATCTGGCATGTCACCCAAAGGCCGCGACTTGATGATTCGCCGGCGATTACGGAAGCGTCCCGCTTAGCATTGCGTCAGGCGGGCTTGTCTCTGGGCGATATCGGGGTATTTGATTTGTACAGCTGCTTTCCTTCGGCCGCGGAGATTTCCCGCCGCGCGATCGGCATTGAGGAAAATGATCCCCGTGATTTATCAGTGACAGGAGGACTGGCTTTTTTTGGCGGTCCCGGGAACAATTATTCCCTGCACGCCATCGTTTCCAGCATGGAGCGGATCCGCCGGGATCGTCGCTTAAAAGCGATGGTCACGGCTAACGGCTGGTACAACTCCAAGCATGCCATTGGTATATATGGTGCGGAGCCTCCGGATCACCCTTGGGAGGATAAAGACTTCTCGGCAATCCAGAAAGCAATTGATGCCGCAGCCTTGCCCGAGCCTATGGAACATGCGGACGGCCCTTTAACTGTTGAGGCCTATTCTATTCGCTATGATGCGACCGGGAATCCGGAGCGTGTAACCGTCATTGGACGCCTGCCCAACGGCTGCCGTGCACTGGCCGATGTTCAGGCAGAGGCTCGGGAACTCAAAAAGATCGAAAAGGTAAATCTGGCTGGAAAGACGGGTGCAGCAAAATATAGCTGGCTGGCAGGCCGCAATTACGTGGTATTTGATCCTTCACTGCAGCATGGAATATCGGCCACATAAACAATAGTCATCGATGACTTCCCGCCTCTTGCTGGTTCTCTTGCAACATGTTCATTTCCATCTCCCGCAAGTCAATCAAATACCTCCCTGCCCGGCATTTCATGTTTGATAACTTATTGAATTTACTTTTATAATATCGAAATTTATAAGTAGGGTTAAGACGGCTGAAATTCTTAAATAATCCTTGACATTAAAGAAATATTAAGGTACTGCAACAGCAAGTTATAACCGGCGGTCATACAATGACCGATGTTCAAAAAAGTTCCAATAGAATCATTTTGGAGTAATCCAAAACAAAGCCCAAATTTTTCACCTGACGACGAGTATGGTTATTAAAAATAACCGCGTAAAAATCGGGAAATGTTTTGAGTTGATAGGAACAGAGCAGTCCGCATTTCCTTTATCCTTTAAGGATGAATTTTTTTCGGCCAAAAGATTTTATCTCTGCGGCGCTTTTTCAGCAGATGGACGAAAATATCTAAACACAAATCTACATCAAATCCATATTTAGGAGGTATATATGAGTAACGGGTTAGTGAATACCAGGGATCAGCAGTTTATTCTTTTTGAGCAGCTCGGTATCGAGAAGCTGTTTGCAACGGAGAAGTTCAAGGATTTTTCCAAAGATGACGTGTTGATGATGCAGAACGAGGCCGAGAAAATGGCCATCAACGTCATCCTTCCCACCTATACGGAAGGAGACAAGGAAGCCTGCCACCTGAAGGACGGCAATGTATCGACACCGAAGCTCTTCAAGGATGCCTTTGCAAAATTCAAGGAAGGCGGGTGGATGTGCCCCATGAAATCGCCGGAAGTCGGCGGACAGGGAATGCCGATCATAATGAATACGGCCTACCTGGAATTATTTTCCGCCGCCAATATCGCTTTTTGCATGTACGGCGGTCTCACCATCGGCGCAGCCGGCCTGATCGAGGCGTTCGGAACGGAAGAGCAGAAGAACACGTATATGTACAAAATGTATTCCGGCGAATGGTGCGGCACCATGTGCCTGACCGAACCGGGCGCCGGCTCTGATGTCGGAGCATTGAAAACAACAGCCAAGAAGCTGCCGGACGGCACCTACAGCATTACGGGAACCAAGTGCTTCATTTCGGCCGGCGACCACGATTTAGCGCCGAACATTATTCATCCCGTCCTGGCCCGAATCGAAGGTGATCCTCCCGGAACAAGCGGGATCTCCATTTTCATAGTTCCCAAGTATAAAGTCAATAAGGACGGTAGCTTAGGCAAATTGAACGACGTTCATACCGGCAACGTGGAACACAAGATGGGCCTCAAGGGGAACGCCACCTGTACGCTGAATTTCGGCGACGAAGGCAAGTGTGTCGGCGAACTTCTCGGCAAGGAAAGGGAAGGCCTGAAAGTCATGTTCAAAATGATGAACGAAGCCCGTCTCGAAGTCGGCATGCAGGGTCTGTCGCATGGCTCCGCCGCTTACGAGCACGCAGTTCAGTACGCCAAGGAAAGAATCCAGAGCACTCCGGTATGGGAAATGAAAAACCCGGAGGCCAAGGCCGTTGCCATCATTCAGCATCCGGATGTTCGCAGGGATCTGATGTTCATGAAATGCTACGTGGAAGGCATTCGCGCGCTGAATTACTTTGCGGCTTACTGCATGGATATGGCCGAAACAGCAGCAACGCCGGAAGAACATGATAAATGGCACGGTTTCGTGGAACTGCTCACGCCGCTGTGCAAGGCCTTTTCCTCCGACCGCGGATTCGAAATTTGCAATAAGGCTATCGACATATACGGCGGTTACGGCTACTGCCAGGAATATCCTGTCGAGCAATATCTGCGGGATTGCAAAATCGCCTGCATTTATGAAGGAACAAACGGCATCCAGTCGCTCGATCTGGTGGGAAGAAAGCTGGGTCAGCGCAAGGGCGCCAACATGATGGCCATGATGGGCGAAATCGGTGGAACTATCGCCAAAGCCAAGGCCATTGAAGACCTCAAAAAGTATGCCGTGAAGCTGGAAGAGGCATTCAACGCCGTGGTGGAACTGACCATGGTAATGGCCGGTCTCGGCAAGAGCGGCAATTTCCTTGTACCTATTCTGTATGCCTCTTCGTTCCTCGATATTTTTGGTGATTTGCTGATGGGTCATTTTCTCCTGCAGGCCGCGTGCATTTCCGACGAAAAGCTCAAAGCCATATATCAGGAAAAAGGCGCCGAGGATTCCAAGGGTAAACAGCGCGGATTGGTCCGCACCGATGCCGACGTGGCTTTCTATGCCGGAAAGGTCGCCTCGGCGAAATTCTTCGCAACGGAAATTCTCCCGACTGTTAAGAGTCGCTGCGAAGTCATCA
The DNA here is from genome assembly GCA_002840565.1 of Deltaproteobacteria bacterium HGW-Deltaproteobacteria-12. Taxonomy (GTDB): domain Bacteria; phylum Desulfobacterota; class Syntrophia; order Syntrophales; family Smithellaceae; genus MVRV01. The sequence goes on from PHBK01000013.1 coordinate 13,101, forward strand.
AGACCGGTGACAAGATTGCCCTGGAAATAGCAGACGAATCTTTTGCCATTTAATGTTGATAAACAATTTATAAATCCGGTGACGGACGCTGCTGCGACCTTTCATGGCATACAGCAGCGCCGCATCCGGATAATCTCTCTGAGGAGGAAAGTATGTCTTATAAAATTAAAAAAGCAGCTGTTCTGGGAGCAGGCGTTATGGGCGCCACCATCGCGGCCCATCTGACCAATGCGGGGATCGAGTGCGTTCTTCTGGACATTATTCCCTTTGAACTGACCGATGCCGACAAGGCAAAGGGACTCACGGAAAAAAGTCCGGCCTGGAGGAACCGTTTTGCCGCCAACGGCCTGGCCGGTGTTACGAAGGCAAAACCAGCCGCCTTCTTTGCAAAGAAAAACGCTGCCATGATCACCATCGGCAACCTCGAAGACAATCTGAATATGCTCAAGGATGTCGACTGGGTATGCGAAGTCGTTATTGAAAACGTGAAAATCAAGCAGGAACTTTTTGCCAAACTCGAAAAGGTCCTCAAGCCGAATTGCATCATCTCCACAAACACTTCCGGCATTCCCATCAAGGACATTTCGGCGAAATTCAGCGCCAACATGAACGCTCACTTCCTGGGTACCCACTTCTTCAATCCGCCGCGCTACATGAAGCTGCTGGAAATCATTCCCGGCAAGGACACGAAGAAGGAAATCGTCGACTATATGGTAAAGTTCTGCGAGGAAGTCCTGGGTAAGGGAGTTGTGGTCTGCAAAGACACTCCTAACTTCATCGGGAACCGCATCGGTATCTTTGATATTGCCAACATCGTCCATCTGATGGTGGAAAAAGATATGAAGATCGAGGAAATCGACGCGATCTTCGGTAAAGCCATGGGACGTCCGGGCACGGCCGTTTTCGGCACCATGGATCTTGTCGGTCTTGATACGGGTCATCATGTTATGAAGAACCTTTATGAAGCCGTTCCGGATGACGAAATGAGAGACTTGTTTATTCCTTCCGACTTCCTGACGGCCATGATGGAGAAAAAATGGCTGGGCAACAAAACGAAGCAGGGCTTCTACAAGAAAACGAAAGATGAAAAAGGCAAAAAACTCAAACTGGTCATTGATTACAAGACCATGGAATACAAACCGTCGCCGAAGGTGCAGTTTGCCTCCGTTTCCGCAGCCAATAAGGTGGAAGGCGGCGTTGGTGCCCAGATGAAAGCCATCTTCAACGGCAAAGATGCCGCAGCCGAACTTGTTCGCGAATACTTCTGCAACCTATTCATCTATGCAGCAAACCGGGTTCCCGAGATTTGCGATAAGGTTATGGATATCGACAACACCATGAAGTGGGGCTATAATCAGAAGCTCGGTCCCTTCGAAGCGTGGGATGCCATAGGTGTGAAGGCATCGGTCGACGTGATGAAGAAGCTGAAAAAGAAAGTCCCCAAAAAGATCGAAGAAATGCTGAAAGCCGGTTGCGAATCCTTCTATGCCAAGAAGGCCGACGGTTCATACTACTATGATTTTGCAGCCAAAGGCTATGTGAAGATACAGGAAAATCCGAAAGTCATCTTCCTGCCCTCACTCAAGGAACAGAAAAAGATTATCAAGGAAAATGCCAGCGCCAGTCTGGTTGATATCGGCGACGGCGTGGCCTGCCTGGAATTCCACACGAAGATGAACGCCATCGATGACGGTATGGTCGAGATGATTAAAGCCAGCTGCGACATCGTGGAAAAAGACTTCAAAGGCATGGTGGTTGCCAATCACGATGAACGCGCTTTCTCCGCCGGCGCCAACGTCTTCAAAGTGCTCATGGCCATTCAGAAAGGTGAATGGGATTTTGTGGAGAACAGCATTGCCGATCTCCAGAACTCCCTCATGAAAATGAAATATCTCTCGAAGCCTGTAGTCACTGCCCCCGCGGGTATGGCCCTGGGCGGAGGATGTGAAATAGCCATGCACGGTGCACGCTGCCAGCCCTGCGGTGAAACTTACATGGGTCTGGTGGAAGTGGGTGTCGGTCTTATTCCGGCCGGCGGCGGCTGCAAGGAAACCGCCCTGCGTCTCACCGAAGGCATTCCAACCGGCGCCATTGAAGCCGGCCTGAATCTCCAGCAATACTTTGCCAAGGGCTTCGAGAACATCGCCACGGCAAAAGTATCTACCAGCGCAGCGGAGGCCATGGATCTGGGCTACATCCGCAAGACGGAGAATATCAGTCTGGGCCGCGATCAGCAGATCTGGGACGCCAAGCAACTTGTTCTCGGCATGTCGCTGTACTATAAGCCGGGCAGACCGGCATTGATTCCTGTTATGGGTGAGAATTTCCGCGGTCTGATCAATGCGGCGCTTTACAACATGCGTTACGGCAATTATGTTTCCGACTACGATGTGCATGTTTCCAAGAAGATCGCCTATATATTGTCGGGCGGGGACTGTGCCGAAGGAACGTATGTCACTGAACAGGAGCTGCTGGATCTGGAAAGAGAGGCCTTCCTGAGCCTTTGCGGCGAACAGAAAACCCAGGATCGCATCATGCACATGTTGTCAACAGGCAAGCCCCTGCGCAACTAACTATCTATCACTGACAGGATACCGGCTCCGCATGGCCGGTATCCCTTACATATAAGGAGGAAAATCATGAGAGAAGCTGTTATTATCGACGCCGTCAGAAGTGCCGGTGGACGTTCAAAAAGAGGCGGTCTTGCCGCAACCCGAGCGGATGAAATCGGCATCCAGGTTATCAAAGGCCTGATGGCCAGAGTGCCCCAACTGAACCCCGCAGATGTAGACGATGTGATTTGCGGTAACTCCTTTCCGGAAGGGGAGCAGGGCATGCAGATAGGAAGGATTATTGCTGTCGGCGCCGGTTTGCCTATATCTACTTCCGGTATGACCATCAACCGTTTCTGCTCTTCGGGAGTGCAATCCATCGCCGATGCCACGGCCAAGGTCAGTATGGGCTGGTCCGATGTCATCATCGCCGGCGGAGTGGAATCCATGTCCCACATCCCTATGGGCGGTTCTATCATGCGCCCCAACGTCGACTGGCCCGCTGATGGTCCCTGGGTATACATCTCCATGGGTTTAACGGCGGAAAATATCGCGGCTGACTATAAAATATCCCGGGAAGACATGGACGCCATGGGTATGGAGAGCAACCGCCGGGCTTTTGAGGCGATCAAGGCCGGGAAGTTCAAGGATGAAATCATTCCCATCAATGCCTACAAATACAAGGTCACCAAAAGCGGCAAACGCATCCGCGAAACATTCGTTTTCGATACGGATGACGGCGTGAGATGGCCGGTGACGCTGGCGGACATGGCCAAGCTGAAATCTCCCTTCAAGGCCGGCGGGAACTGTACAGCCGCCAACTCGTCTCAGACAACGGACGGCGCCGGTTTCGCCCTGATCATGACGGCGGAGAAAGCCAAAGCCATCGGCGTGAAACCTCTGGCGAAACTGACGAACTTTGCCGTGGCGGGCTGCAGAGCCGAGGAGATGGGTGTGGGCCCCAAGTACGCCATTCCCAAGGTTCTGAAGCAGGCGGGACTGACGACCAAGGATATCGATCTTTGGGAGATCAACGAAGCCTTTGCCTCTCAGGCGCTTTATTGCATCCGCGAGATTGGCATTGAAGACAGGCTTAAAGCCGGCGACATCAACCCCAACGGCGGCGCCATTGCTCTGGGTCATCCTCTGGGAGCCTCGGGCGCCAAGCTGACCGCTCAGCTCCTTCATGAAATGAAGCGGCGCAAGGCAAAACGCGGCATCGTCTCCATGTGCATCGGCGGCGGTATGGGCGCGGCGGCGATTTTTGAGCTGGTCTAGAGAATTCTAAAGCATGATTGTTACAAGGGCTGCGGCGCTTTATTTCTGAGGTGCCGCAGCCTTTTTTCAATTTCAGCAGCGGCCTTGATAAGTTGATGAAACTGCCCGGCCTCCGTCAATGAACTTCCTGCCGGACAGCGAGTACTTCAGGCAACAGTTTTTTTCAGGGATTAACGAGCAGTTCTTAAGAATGGTCCATCTTGATAAAGTCAGGAAGATGGATGATGAAAACATCATCCCGGATATCCTGCAGATATCTTCTCCCCTCCCGTGAAACGTGTATAATTCCGTGCATGTTCAGTGTAACGCTTTTGCCGGAGGCCTGATGATGTTTGCAGACTTTCTCCAGGATCGGGATGGCCTCATCATCCAGTATGCCGTCCACCTCGATAGTGGTGATGTTTTTCTGCGAATCGGCTTCTTTGATATAAATCATCAGGACATCATTCTTTCCGGTAAAAATTCTTGTTGAATGGAAAAAGAACGCAATTCCCATGCCGAACTGTTTTTTAAGAAAATAAGTTTGGCCCGCCCTGCTTTGCCTCACCGGCACAGGCGATTAATTACATAATAATTGTCCATGATATTAATTACTTAAATTAATGCTAATCAGCCAGTCGTTAGAGAAATAAAATCGGGCGGCGGCAATGAACAGTTCTTTGGTGCTGTCCTGAAAAAAGGAGAATGAAAAAAAAGAAAAAATGCGCAATATATGGATTATTGCAAACAACATATTGTGCGGCATGGTTTTGCTGCGACAATGCCTTTTAATAATTAGCTGTTTTGAAATAAGGACTTTATATGTTTGGCGAAGTGTGGCATCTATATTGCACAATCATAAAACTTTCTGCTCAAATTGTACTTGTTTCAACACTAAGAAGTAGGGGAGCTGCAATGCTGAAAGTTACAAATCTCGAAACGACCTACAATGATATTATCCTCTCGCTCAAGGGAATTTCCCTTGAAGTTCCGGAAGGCAAGATTGTCGCTCTCCTCGGCGCCAATGGTTCGGGCAAGACTACCACACTCAATACAATTTCCGGAATCCGCAAGACTATTGATCTAGCCGTTGAAGATGGCGTAATTGAATTCGAAGGTCAGGTCATCAACGAAAAAGAGCCCTACAGTATCGTTTCGATGGGAATCTCCCAGGTTCCCGAGGGAAGGCGGATTTTTGCTGAACTGACCGTCGAGGAAAATATTGTCATTGGTTCCTATACCCTTGGGGATCGTAAGAAATATCCCCTCAGCCTGGAGACAGTCTTCGGCTACTTCCCCATCCTGAAAGAACGCCGCCGGCAGCTGGCCGGTTATTTAAGCGGCGGTGAGCAGCAGATGCTGGCTATTGCCCGGGCCCTCATAGCCGATCCCCGACTGATCATGCTGGACGAACCATCCCTCGGGATCGCGCCTCTTGTCGTAAAGGAAATATTTGAAATCGTCAGTACCATCAATAAAGAAAGAGGCGTCAGCATTTTGCTGGTGGAGCAGAACGCCAATGTGGCCTTATCGATTGCCCATTTCGGTTACATTTTGGAGAACGGCAGAATCGTGATGGAAGGACCAAGCGAAGTATTGCGTGAAAATAAGGATATTAAAGAGTTTTACCTTGGTCTGACGGATGTGGGTACCAAGAAAAGTTTCCGGGACGTTAAACATTACAAGAGAAGGAAAAGATGGCTGTCATGAATTCGAACAAATCGCTTCAACTGGAGATAAAAGATCTTTCCATGAGCTTCGGTGGAATTAAGGCCATAAGGAATGTTTCCATCGGTGTGCAGGCAGGGGAAATCTATTCGATCATCGGTCCTAACGGGGCCGGCAAGACAACCATCTTCAATTGTATCAGCGGCATCTACAAGGCTCAACAGGGCAGCATCCGGTTTGAGAATCAGGAGCTGCTCGGGGTAAAGCCGGATCGGATTGCGCAGATGGGCATTGCCAGGGCTTTTCAGAACATCGCCCTTTTCAAGGGAATGACCGTTCTGGACAATCTGATGTCTGCCCGGGTCCATCTCATGAAATATGGGCTTTTGAGGGCGGCCATATATCTTGGCGCCTGCCAGCAGGAGGAGGTCCGGAACCGCGATGCCGTGGAAGACGTTATTGAGTTTCTTGATTTGCAGTCGGTGCGCAAGTCTCCTGTTGGCAGTCTGTCTTATGGTCTCCAGAAACGGGTGGAACTGGCCCGGGCCCTGGCCATGAAGCCGAAGATCCTGCTGGTTGACGAACCCGTCAGCGGAATGAACCTGGAAGAGCGGGAAGACATGGCGAGGTACATAATTGATATCAACGAAGAAATGGATATAACGGTCGTGTTGATCGAACATGACATGGGCCTGGTCATGGACCTGTCCGATCGGGTTACCGTCCTCAATTTCGGCACCAAAATCGCCGAAGGCACCCCCGGAGAAGTAAGTAAGAATCCGGTGGTGGTCAAGGCCTACCTGGGAGATGAACACTGATGGCCAAGCGATTATTAACGATGATCAGCAGGCGGGGGGAGCAACATTCATGGAGAGGGTAAATACAACGTTACCAAAGCTTCTGCTGGAAAAAGCGGGACTTTATCAAGACCGGGTTGCCATGCGCGAAAAGTTCAAAGGCATCTGGCAGGAAATCTCTTGGAATACATACCTGGAAAAGGCCAGTGAGTTCTGTCTCGGGCTTACGGCCTTGGGTATGAAAAAAGGAGACCAGGCCTCGATTTTGGGGGAGAACTGTCCGGAATGGATTTTTGCCGATTTGGGCATCCAGAGCCTGGGTGGAGTGGCGGTCGGTATTTATCCCACGAATTCGGCGGAGCAGGTGAAATATATTCTTGATCACTCCGAATCGAAATTTATTGTCGTCAAGGACCAGGAACAGGCGGACAAGGTTCTGGAAGTCAAGGATGAGTTGCCGCAACTCAAAAAGATCATCGTCATCGATATGAAAGGGTTGCGCCATTATAATGAACCCCTGATTATCAGTTATAAGGATGTAGAAGCTTTAGGCAGGGAATTCCTATTAAAAGACGCGGAGGCCTTTAAGCGTCTGGTGGCGCAGGGGCAGACTGACGATGTGGCTTTTATCGTGTATACATCGGGAACAACTGGGCATCCCAAGGGTGCGATGATTTCACATCGGAATATGATTCACCAGCTGATTAACGGTATCCAGCCCATATTAGGTTTTACGGAACGCGACACCCTGCTTTCCTATCTGCCATTGTGCCATATTCTCGAAAGAAACATTACCATGGGTATGCCGCTGGTCTTCGGTTCAACGGTAAGTTTTGCCGAATCTATTGAAACGGTTCAGCAGAATATTCAGGAAATTGGCCCTACGTTTTTTGCCGCCGTTCCGCGCATTCTGGAAAAGCTGCACTCCAGCGTGCAAATTAAAATGGACGACACGACGCGTTTCAAGAAATTTATGTATAACTTGTGGAAGCCCGTGGGACTGCGGGTTGCCCGTTACAAAATGAACAACGAGAAGGTTCCGCTGCAGTGGCTTTTATTGTATGCAATGGGATATCTCTGGAGTTTTCGAGCTATCCGGGACAAGGTTGGAATGCTCAACTGCCGCGTTGTTATGAGCGGCGGAGCGCCGATTGCTCCGGAGATACTGACATTTTTCCGCTCGTTGGGTGTGCGCACCGTGGAAATGTACGGAGCCACGGAAACGGCCGGTACAGTCTCCGGCCCGCATTGCAAAATCAAAGACGGATCTGTAGGCGAACCCTGCAAAGGGCTGGAATTTCGGTTGGCCGAGGATGGAGAAATCCAGGTTAAGGGCGACTCGGTCTTTGTCGGTTATTACCGGGACCCCGAAGCCACATGTGAGGTCGTGCGCGACGGCTGGTACTGTACGGGAGATGTCGGCCAGCTCGATGAAGACAACCATCTGTATATTGTTGATCGCAAGAAGGATATTATCATTACTTCCGGAGGAAAGAATATCTCGCCGTCGGAAATTGAAAACAAACTCAAATGCAGCATGTACATAAAAGAGGCTATTGCCATTGGTGACCGACGAAAATACATAAGTGCCCTGATTCAGATTGACTACGAAAACGTCGGGAACTGGGCGCAGAAAAACAAAATTGCGTATACAACCTATCGGAGTCTGGCGGAGAACCCGCAGGTTAAGGAGCTGATTAAGCAGGAGGTTGATGTGGCGAATGAAGGCCTGGCCAATGTGGAGGGCGTCAAGAAGTTCAAGATTCTGGAAAAGGAACTCGACCAGGACGACGGGGAAGTTACCGCCACCCAGAAAGTGAAACGGAAAACGATAGAGAAGGTGTTTGCGAAGGAAATCGCGGAAATGTACGGCGGACGCTGAGAGCCCTGCCGGGAGGAAAATTCAGAGAGGGAATTGCTATAATGGAAAAAATTATCGAGATTCTGTTTAACGGTTTATCCATGGGGGCGATTTACGCCCTGATGGCCTTGGGTTTTGTTCTCATCTTTAAATCGACAGGCGTGATTAACTTTGCCCAGGGGGAATTAGCCATGGTCGGCGCTTTTATCTGTTACAGCTTTGCCACCATGATGAACGTTCCTTATGTTTATTCCTTCATTATCGCCCTGATCGGCGGCCTCATTCTGGGTGCCGTCGTTTACCAGGTCTTCTTCCGGACCATGGTGGGTGAACCGCTGTTTTCCACGATCATGGTCACCGTCGGCCTCGCCAGTATCTTGACCTGCCTGGCGGGACTGATCTGGGGGCACGATGTTTACGCGCTCAATTCCCCTTTTACAGACAAGGTTATTCAACTGGATAAGATTACCTTTGCCCAGGGTTCGATCTCCACTATTATTGTGTCTGTTGTTCTTTTTGTCATTGTCATTCTGTTTTTTAACCGCTCATTGTTGGGAATATCAATGCGTGGCTCTGCGGAAGACCCGGATACTGCGGGACTCATGGGCATTAACGTGAAGAAAATTCATATGGTGGCCTGGGCGCTGGGAGGGCTGGTAGCGGCTGTGGCCGGCATGTTCCTCGCGGAGCAGAGCTTCGTCCGTCTGGCGATGAGCCATGTAGGGCTCAAAGCTATGGCTGCGGCGATACTCGGTGGAATGGAAAGCATCAGCGGCGCCATTGTGGGCGGCATTATTATTGGCGTTGTCGAGGGGTTGGCGGCGAATTATCTGAGTGGCATGTCGCTGGGAAATTTCCATATGGGTGATATCAAGGACGTGGCAGCCTTTGTGATTATGATCATCGTTCTGATGATCCGGCCGCACGGTATTTTCGGCAAGGAAAAAGTGGAAAGGGTGTAAAACGTTTATGGCGAATTTTAAAGTCAATTACCGGGAAGATACAGCGCTTTTGCAGAATCTCTGGGTCAAGTCTTGGTTGGTTATCTTTATCGTGGCTATGCTGGTGCTCCCTTTTCTGCTGTCCCGTTATCAGTTGAGTATTCTCGTCGAGATGGGGATTGCCGTCATCGGCGCTTTGGGACTCAATCTCCTGATCGGTTATACCGGGCAGATTTCGTTGGGGCACGGTGCCTTTGTGGCCATCGGCGCATATACATCGGGCCTGCTGGCGGGAACGCTGGGAATGCCCTTTTTAATTTCGCTGCCTCTTTCCGGCCTGATGGCTGCCTTGCTTAGCCTGATCGTTGGTATTCCCTCGTTGAGACTGAAAGGACTTTATCTGGCCCTCGGGACGTTGGCTTTTGGTTTTATCATCGAGTATATCCTGTTTCACTGGGATCTCACCAGAGGAGATACGGGTATGGCCGTTCCCAAGATCGGAATGGAAGGGTTTTATATAGAAACGGAACGGCAGTTCTTTTTTCTGGTTATGTTTTTTGCGGTCATCGCCACACTTGTGGCGAAGAATATTGCGCGGACGAAAATTGGCCGTTCTTTTGTGGCCATCCGCGATCGTGATATCGCGGCGGAGGCCATGGGAATATCACTGAGCAAATATAAAATAATGGCCTTTGCCGTTGCCGCTTTCTATGCCGGAGTTGCGGGAAGCCTGATGGCGTATTACCAGAAATGGATCGTACCCGGTAACTTTGATATTACCTTGTCTATCGCCTATATCGCCATGATCGTTCTGGGGGGCATGGGCACTATTCTTGGTTCCATTCTGGGCGCCATTCTGATCACCGGCATTCCCCATGCTATCGTTTACCTGACCGATGCATTTCGCGGTACTTATCCCAATATCAGTAACTTGATCGTGAGTTTGAAGCTCGGCATCTTCGGTCTGGTCATCGTTTTAACACTCCTGTTTGAACCACAGGGGCTTGTCGGCATCTATCGACGTATCAAAATTTACTGGAAGACCTGGCCTTTTAAATATTGAGTCAATTGCAGTGCAGTGCTTTGCTGATCTGTGCAATCGTGAGACGTTTGGTTGTTTTGAAGGAAGTGATGTTTTCGTTGTTATGATTCAATGAAGGGCTATTGATCAATGCGTGGCTGATTGATGGCGAAGTGTTATGATCAATTAAACCAAGGAGGAGAGAGATGAGAAGCAAAATGAGAAGCAAGATGTGGGTATTGGGCATATTATCAGCGGTTGTTCTGTGTCTGTCGGTGAACAGCGCCTGGGCGGCAACCGTGCGCGGCGTTACAGATAAGGAAATAAAAATCGCCTGTCTTGTCGACCTCTCGGGGCCGGGGAAATACGGCGGTCCGCCTATTGCTGATGCGTTCAGAGATTATGTGGCCTGGGTCAATGACACGGGCGGCATTAACGGCAGAAAGATCAATCTGATTGTCGAGGACAATGGGATCCTTCCCACCACAACGATGAATGCCGCCAAGAAAGTGATCCTGAAAGACGATGTTCTGGCCATTGCCTTCAATCTGGGCAGTGCCGGTTCCAGCGCCATCGTGCCCCTGTGTGCCGAAAACAAGGTCGTCCTTATGCCCCACGGGGCCAATAAGGTATTCTACTCTCCGGGCAACAAGTGGGTATTTGTGCCCCATACGGTTCAGTTCAGTATGGCTTCCCGGGCGGTTGAGTATATTTTGAGCAAAAATAGCAAAGCGCGGATCGGTATTATCTATCAGGATGATGATTTTGGCAAGGAAGGCCTGGAAGGAGCCAACGCAGCAGCCGCGTTTATGAAGACCAAACTTTTGGCAACGGCTCCTTACAAGACAGGCACCATCGATTTTACACCTCATATGAACGCCATGAAGGAAGCCAATGTCGATACCATTCTCCTTTGGACGTATTTGCCGCAGTCAGCTGCGATCATCAAGCAGAAAGTCAAGATGGCCTGGAATGTACAACTTATCTCCAACAATACCACAGGCGTTCCACCGCTCTTTGCCCTGACCGGTGAAGCGGCAGACGGCTATATGCTCGTAACGCCCTATGCGCCGGGGCACACGGATCTGCCGGGGATTAAGCGTATCAAGGAAATCAACAAGAAGTATGGTAATGCAGCCAAAACTCTGGAAAATCCAGCGTACCCGGACTATCTGTATCTGGCCGGATGGGGATACATTGAGGCCATGGCCCAGGGGCTTCGCAAGGCCGGCAAGGATTTGAATCCCGAGACTCTGGTGAAAGGACTGGAAAGCGTCCATAATTTTGATATGGGCGGCCTTTGCCCGAACATCACCTTTGGGCCCAAGCAGCACGTGAGCAGCTTCTCCAGTCTGATCCTCAGGGCGGACGGGAAAGCCAAGCGTTTTGTTATCGTTGATTCCATTAAGGAGCCCAAGACGCCGCAGAATTAGTCGGTACGAACGCACGCCTGGCCGGCGTGCGGAACAGTGGTAATAAATTTATTGGTTACACCCCAGGGGGATAAATGCCCGAGGAGCTCGTGCTCGCTGCGGGCGCGATTCCCCTGGGGATGATCCAGGCCGGTGACCCTTCTGCCGTTGTCATTAGCCATATTTATTAATATGGACAAGTCTTAAACGAGCTTAATTTCAAGTATTGACAGTACTGTAAAATAAGTTCATAAACTTCGACATGTTGTTTTTGTTATGACGGCGCCAAAACTGCTTGTTCTAATCTTCAGAATTACCGATACAGCCCTTTATTGATTTATCGATTTGTGTTTTGTCCAGGTTTATTGAGATGTAAGTCTATGGATGGATTACGATGCGATGCAGAAGATGCTTCGTTGAAGAACGTGCCGACGGCTTGTTGGTCACCGGGTTCGGATCGGCGGAATGATTTTTTGACCAATTTACGGGCCGGAGGGTAAAAACGATGGGTGCGCGCAGTATATGGATGGCAGCAAAACCGTATATTGTGCGCTACAGGGTGTTTTCAGGCCAGCTTTAAAGTTAAGTGTTTGATATAAAAGCGGTTATCATAAGCAAGGGGTTGGCATTTATCTTGCAGTAAATACTGTCTGTTTGTTTTGTCTGATTAATAAATACCAAGAAAAGGAGAATAAATCGTGGATACATCATACTTGTCATTAGCAGGGAAAGTAGCGGTTGTTACCGGTGGGAGCCGGGGTATTGGTGAGGCGATAGCATTGGTTTTTGCTGATGCGGGGGCCGATGTGGCAATTTGCAGCCGTAAGCTGGAAGATCTGGAAAAGGTTGCTGTGAAAATCAGGGCCATGGGACGTAAAGCCCTTGCCGTTTCCATGCACAATCGGGAAGTGGAGAGTGTCAAAAACGCAGTTGCTGCTATTATGAAGGAATTCGGGCGGATCGATATTCTTGTGAACAATGCGGCCACCAATCCCGGTATGGGATTTCTCGTTGATATGGAAGAAAAAATGTACGATCAGATCATGATCACCAACCTCAAGGGTTATACGGTCATGAGCCAGCTGGTCGGTAAGATTATGCGCGAGCAGAAGAGCGGTAATATTGTCAACGTATCTTCTGTCGGCGGTGTGAGTCCGGATAACGGGCTGGGTTTGTATTGCATCAGCAAGGCCGGCATCGGCATGCTGACGCGGGCTATGGCCAAAGAAATGGGTCAATTTAATATTCGTGTGAACTGCATAGCACCGGGCGTTACCCGGACGAAGTTCAGCCAGGCTCTCTGGAGCAACGAAGAGCTGATGAAGAAAGAAATGTCTCATATGCCGATTCAGCGTGTTGCGGAGCCGGTAGAAATGGGTCGTATTGCTTTATTCCTTGCTTCGGATGCATCGGCTTACATGACGGGACAGATTCTGGTTGCTGACGGCGGCGGATCCATCTAGTTCTGTTGGGGGAGGAACGGTTTCCCGGCTGATCATTGCGCGCCTGCCTAACCTACGGCAGCGTGTTTTAAAAAGATGAAATGAGCCGGCCTCGCGGGAGTCACCGGCGATGCCGGTATGCGGTTTTCGTTTAGGAAAACCGGAACATCAAAACAACCTTAATGAAGGGTTAAAAAATCAGGAGGTAAAATTACCATGGGTTTAATGACAGCAGATCAATATAGAGAAAGTTTAAATGACGGCAGGGTTGTCTATTATAAAGGAAAGAAAATAGATAATGTTTGCGACCATCCCCACCTCAGGGCTTGCGTCGATACGGTAGCGGTTGATTATGAAATGGCCCACGATCCGAAGTACAAGGATCTGGCGCTGGTGTACGATGAAGAACTCAAGGAGAATATCAGCAGATACAACCATATTCCCAAGAACGGCCAGGATCTGTTGAAGCATTTGGAGCTGATCATCAAGGCCACAGAACTGGGCGAAGGATATATTCCTCTGGCCCATGATATCGGCGCGGATGCCATGAACGCCATTGCCATTACAGCGAGAACCATGGGTGATGCCGGCAAAGAGTATGCTACGCGTATAGAAAATTACCGGAAATACCTCAAAAAGACGGACAAGTGCGTTGTCGCGGGTGTGACCGATGCCAAAGGAGACCGGCATCTGAAGCCTTCCGACCCGGGGCAGGCGAATCCCGACTTTCAGGTTCGCCTGGTCAGCAAAGATGATAAGGGTATCATCGTTCGCGGCGCCAAGGTGCATATTACCGGAGCCGCCTACTGTAACGAATTTTTTGTTATTCCCTGCAAGGCGATGAGCAGCCCCGAAGAAGCTCCTTATGCCGTTGCCTTTGCCATTCCGGCCAATACCAAGGGCGTCCGGCAGATTGTTCGTCCCTTCCACGGCCTGATCAGTGAAGACGAATTCCCCCTGGACAACATGGAACGGAAGATGCACACGGACTCTCTCATTATTTTTGACGACGTCTTTGTTCCCTGGGAAAGAGTATTCCTTTGCGGCGAGTGGAAGTTTGCCGCGACCATGGTTTACAATTTTGCCCTCATGCATCGCCGCACCGGATGCGCTTACCGCATACCCATGAGCGAACAGTTGCTGGGGATTGCTCAGGCCATTGCCGAATACAACGGCGTTGCCGATGCCCCCCACGTCAAGGAAAAAATCACCGAGATCGTGATTTATCTGGAAACGCTGACTGCACTGTCGCGGTCGGCCTGTCTGGATTTCGTCGATCATGCGGGTATTCCAGTTCCCAATCCCATTACGACAAATATCGCCAAATACCATTTTGCCCACAACTATCACAAGATAGTAGAGATCATTCAGGATCTTGCCGGCGGCCTCCTGGTTACCGCGCCGACTTACCGGGACTGGTGCAACCCCGAAACGCACGAGGACATCAAAAAATACCTCCAGGGCAGTGCTAAAATTCCGACGGAGCAGAGATTGCGCATGTTTGATCTGATTCGCCGCCTGACCGCAGGCGACCTGGAAACAATTTGTCTCCATGGTGAAGGTTCTCCCTTTGCGGAAAGAATGACCATTCTGATGGAGGCGAAGAAGACCGTTGCCCGCTGCAAGAAGCTTGCTGAGGAAATGGCTGGTATTAAATAATTAAATAAACATTAGCCGAAGGATGCGGCGACCGCTGATGGTGGTCGCATCCGGAAGGCATTGTGTTCCGGGCGGGTTTGATTTGGAGAAGCATTAGAAACAAGGCTGGCCCGTGTCTAAAAATCTTCCCGCCGCTTTTGAAAAGTGACGGCAATAAAGGACAAATATGGTGTCCCGAATTTCAACAGAATTCACAGCTATGATGGGAATTCGTTATCCGATTATCGGGGCGCCAATGTTTTTAGTATCATATGAAGAACTGGTGGTCGCCGTCTGCAATGCCGGAGGATTGGGGATGCTTCCCCTGCCTAATTACCGCACGACGGAACAGCTGCGGCAGGCCATGGAGATCATCCGTTCCCAAACGGAGGCGCCGGTGGGTGTCAATATTCATCTCTCCGGGAAGTTTCCCTGGCAGGAACAGCTCTCCGTCTGTCTCGACTACGGTGTTAAATTTTTCATTACATCACTGGGAGATCCCCGTCTGATTCTGGATGCCGTGCATGCCCGCGGAGGATTGGTTTTTGCTGATGTAGTTTCCCTGGCTCAGGCTTTTAAAGCCCGCGAGGGCGGCTTGGATGGTTTGGTTGCTGTAGGGGCAGGGGCCGGAGGGCATGGCGGACGGGTGTCCACAATGATACTCGTGCCCTATCTTAGCGAAAAGGTCGGACTACCAGTTATTGCGGCCGGTGGAATCAGTACCGGCGCGCAAATGGCCGCAGCTATTGCCTGCGGCGCCTGTGCGGTGATCGTGGGGACGCGGTTTGTCGCCACAACAGAATCCCGGGCGTCTGGAGCATACAAACAGGCGCTTATCGATGCTGATCCCGATGGGATCATCTGTACGGACCGGGTAACGGGAAATCCGGCGAACTGGATCGCGGCAAGTATCGCGGATATGGCTGAGAGGCCGCCGCTGACGTCGAAAAAATGGCGCGATTTCTGGAGCGCCGGACAGAGCGTGGCCCAGATACAAGACATTAAACCGGCGGCACAGATTGTCGCCGAAATGGTAGCTGAATATTGCGCAACGTGCCGGCGTCTGCCGGGTACGTTGGTATCAGACGAATTGTGATCATGTAAGGAGGTCAACCATGAGTAAATTGAAAGGTAAGGTGGCGTTCATTGGCATCGGTGAGGTGCCGACGGGACGCTTCCCGGAGACGGCGGCGATCTATCATGCGATAGAATCGGCCAAGCTGGCGATACGGGATGCGGGGATAAACAAGGATGAGATTGATTATGTATTGCCGACGGCGGCGCTGTTCAGTCCCGCATTCAATACAGAGCTGGTAACTTGCCGCATTGTGGAAGAGCTGGGGCTGAAGAATGTGAAGAAGAATTGTCAGATTTTTGCCGGCGGATCGAGCAGTACCTGCGCGACTGAGATTGCGGCCAGCCTGATTAACAGCGGTGCGGCCTCGACGATTTTATTTGTCCACGCCGATAGATTGGGGACGGGGGTTAGTCTTCAAGGCGGCATAGATCTTTTTGCCCAGGCGGGAATATCAGCGGAGTGGGAAGTGCCTTTCGGTCAGCACTATTCGTCGATAGCGGCGATGTCCACGATGCGTTACAAGTACGAGACGGGATGCACCGATGAGCAGATGGCGGCTATATGCGTGTCCAACCGGAAATGGGCCGAGCTGAATCCGAATGCGTTTTTCCGCAAACCTTTAACAATGGAAGAGGTGATGGCCTCAAAGATGCTGTCGACACCGCTGCGGGCGAAGATGTCCAACATGCTCTTCGACGGCGGCTGTGCCTTCATTATCACGTCGGCGGAGCGGGCCCGGGCTATTGCTCCGAAACCGGTGTATCTGCTGGGCGAGGGAGGCGTGGTGACGCACTTTGTGTTTTCCCAGGAACCTGATGTGGCGCGCTTCGGCTGGGCGCGGGCGGGAAAGGCTGCATTCGAGATGGCGGGGCTTACTCCTAAGGACATGGATATTGCGGAGATTTATGATTCCTATCCCATCTATCAGCTGATCGGTTTTGAAGAGCTGGGCTTTGCCGAGCGCGGCGAGGGCGGCGAGATGTTCCTCAAGGGTGATACGTGGCCCGGAGGAAAGATGCCTACGACCACCAACGGCGGGATGTTGTCGCAGGGTCATACGGGAGCAGGCGGCGCCTGCGCCCTGATGGTGGAGACGGTGCGTCAGCTGATGGGTAAAGCCGGAGAGCGTCAGGTGAAGGATGCGAAATTTGCCGTGGAAACGGCTGTTGGAGGGACCTACATGGATGCCCAGGTGACAATTCTGGGAACAGAGATTCCGTAGGATGAAAGGAGATACGAAGATGGATACAACCGTAAAACCAAAACCGGTTCCCGTAGTCAATCCCTGGGCGAAGCCCTTTTGGGATGCTGCCCGGGAAGAAAAGCTGGTTATTCAGCATTGTAAGGACTGTGGAGCGAATATTTTTTATCCGCGGATTGCCTGTCCGAAGTGTTTCTCGGATAATGTAGAGTGGATTCAGGCGTCGGGGAAAGCGACCGTTTATACCTACACAGTCGTGGAGAGCAATTCCCCGTCGGCATTTGCTGCCGATATTCCGTATGTGGTGGCGGTGGTGAAACTGGCGGAAGGGGTTCAGATGCTGAGCAATATAGTGGGTTGCAAGCCGGAGGATGTGCGTTGCGACATGCCTGTGGAGGTAGTGTTCGAGACGCTCAATGAGGAGTTTAAGCTTCCCAAGTTTCGTCCCGTCAGCAAGTAAGAGACGGTTAGTCTAAGGAGGGTCAACGATGACGCAGAAATATTACGAAGATTTTGATATCGGGTTTAACTTCAAGACACTGTCCATTACGGTTACGGAAACGCATGTCGTGAACTGGGCCGGTCTGACAATGGATTTTTACCCTTTGCATATGGACAGCGAATATTGTGCAAAGACAGTATTCAAGGAGCGGATTGCCCACGGTCCTTTAATTTTCGGCATGGCCGTTGGTATGGTTGGTCTGGCGAAGGTGGAAGGTAGTTCGATCATCGCCTGGATGGGTGTGGATAAAATGCGGATGCTGGCCCCGGTTAAGTTCGGGGACACGATTACTGTCCATGTGGAAGTGGTGGAGCGGAAGGAAACGAGTAAGCCGTCGCAGGGATTGCAGACGTGGCGCTATACGGTTAAGAACCAGCGCGACGAGGCCGTCATGGTTCTCGACATGAAGTTTCTCATGCACCGGAAGGCTGCCAACGCCTGATCGATTCGGCCTGACCTTTTGGGCAAGGCCGAACTGAAATCTTCGGGAGGAGATCTAAAGTGGATTTTAATTTTACAGAGAAACAAAATGCGTTGCGGGACAAGGTGCGGGAATATGCGGACACCAATATATCCCGTGCCGTAGTCCGCGAAATTGAAGAAAAGGATGAATTTCCCCACGATCTGGTGAAGAAATTTTGTGATCTGGGTCTGGCCAAAGTCAATATACCGGAGGCTTACGGCGGTCTGGGAGGCGACATTGTTGATCTGATGATCGTTTTTGAGGAGGTTGCCAAAAAACTTCCGGTGTTGTGCTGGAACCTGGGCAACATCCTCTTGTATGGCAATGAAATTATCGGTGTGAACGGTAATCAGGAACAAAAGGATGAATTCCTGCCGAAACTGGCCCGGGGAGAAATCATGTTCAGTTTTGCCATTACGGAACCGAACGCCGGGTCCGATGCCGCCAGTATTAAAACGAGGGCGTTTTTCGATAAAGGGCACTACGTCATCAACGGCGGTAAGATGTTCATCACCGGTGCGGGAGTTTCTACTTATGCGGTGACGTTCGCCCGGACAGCCGAATCAAAATACAATGGCATCACGTCATTCATAGTCGATAAGACCCTGGAAGGATATAGCGCCAAGCCTATCAAAAAGTTAGGCTTTCATGGCTCCAATACCTGTGAGA
Source organism: Deltaproteobacteria bacterium HGW-Deltaproteobacteria-12 (assembly GCA_002840565.1). Taxonomy (GTDB): domain Bacteria; phylum Desulfobacterota; class Syntrophia; order Syntrophales; family Smithellaceae; genus MVRV01. Next base: position 31,603 of record PHBK01000013.1, read on the forward strand.
TTGTCTATGACAATGTCCGGGTGCTGCCGAGATTTATTCTGGGTGGAGAAGAAAAGGGGCTGAACAACGGCTGGAAGCAGGAGATGAAGCTTTTGAATCAGGAGCGCCTTGTCCTGTCTTCCATGACACTGGGAATGGCCCAGGCCTCTTTTGAAGAGGCTCTGGAGTTTGCCCGGGCGAAGATGAAGCGGACGGCTCCGTCAACGGATGTGCAGTCCATTCAGCACGACATAGCCGAGATGGCGTCCGAACTGGAGGCAATGAAGGTATTGGCCTACAGTACCGCCTGGAAAGAGTCTCAGGGTATGGACCCGGTTCGGGAAACTTCGATGACCAAGTACTTCTGCGCTGAAACGGCCAAGCACATTATCATGAAGGGCATGAACGTCCTGGGCGAGAGCGGTGCTTCGATGGATTACGATATGCAAAGAAACCTGAGGGAAATTCTCATTTTTTCCATCGGCGGAGGTACGTCGCAGATCCAGAAGAACATCATCTGCAAAACACTGGGACTTTGAGAAAGGGAGGGGATTAAAAATGGGACAGATATTTGCCTGTGAGAATCAGGATGGTATAGCCGTGGTTAAGTTTGATGTGCCCGGCGAACAAATGAATACATGGACAGAGGGCGCCATTGCTGATTTTGCTGTTACGTTGGCGTCATTGGAAAAAGAAAAAAGCGCCTATAAGGGTGTAATCTTCATATCCGGTAAAGCATCTAATTTTCATGCCGGCGCCAACCTGAACATGCTGGGTGCGGAGAAGGATCTTGCTGAATTCCGCAAGGGGTGTGATGAATTCAACGCCATGTTCGTCCGGCTGGAGAATCTCGGGATTCCTACGGTTGCCGCTATTAATGGCCCCTGCATGGGTGGCGGTTACGAATTTGCCCTGACGATGACGGCACGCATAGCGACAGACAGCAAGCGGACAACTATCGGTCTGCCCGAATGTAATGTGGGTGTTATTCCCGGCGGTGGTGGAACGCAGCGGCTTCCCCGTCTGATCGGCTACCCGGCGCTGGATTTTATTCCCCGCGGCGCAGTATTGCCGGCGGGCAAGGCGCTGGAAGCAGGCATGATTGACCGGGTTATCCCGGAGGGTGAAAACCTGCTGGCGAAAGCAAAAGAATTCTTGTTGGAAATTGTTGCCGGTGCGGCGGGATTAAAACGGGTTAAACCGGACCTTTCCGCTCTGGATACCGCCCTGGAAGCGGCGAAAAAGAATGTGCTGAAGGCGACGCGGGGCAGGGCCATTCCGGCGCCGATGCTGGCCCTCAAGGCCATGAGCGAAGGCCTGAAGGTGCCGATCGAGCAGGGCCTGAAGATTGAGACTGATTGTTTTATCGAAGCATTGAAAGCTCCTGAATCCAAAGGAACAATCAATACGTTCTTCCTGAAGACCCTTTCCGACAAACCGCAGGCAATGATTCCCAAAGGATTTGAACCCAAGCCCATCCGCAAATACGGCGTTCTCGGTTTCGGGACGATGGGTCGGGGGATCATCATTAACATTCTTACCCGGACCAAACTGCCGGTAGTTGTCAAAGATGTTGCCGGCGCTCTGGAGCCGGGAATGGCATTTGTCCGCAAGATTCTGGAGGGGATGGCGGCCAAGAACCGTCTGAAGGATCCGGTTGATAGTCTGATGGCCCTGGTGAAACCGGTTGCCGAATGGACTGATGACTTTAAGGACGTAGATATAGTTATCGAGGCCGTCTTCGAAGATCCGGCCATCAAGGATCAGGTTTATAAGGAACTTTGCCCGGTTGTCCCGAAAGACTGCATTCTGGCGACTAACACCTCGAGTCTGCCGGTCGACAAGCTTTCGGGAAGCGTCCTGCATCCGGAGCGGTTTATAGGCGCCCATTTCTTCTCCCCGGTTTGGATGATGGATCTCCTGGAAATAATCCGGGGCAAGGCAACCAGCGATGCTACAGTAAATAACATGCTGGCGGTCTGTGCGGCACTGGGCAAACGCCCGGTCGTTTGCAATGACAACCCCGGGTTTGTAGTCAATGCGATGCTCTTCCCTTACTTTATCAAATCCTTTGAACTGCTGGCGGAAGGTGTGGCCATGGAAAAGATCGATGCCGCCATGATGAAGTTCGGCCTGCCTGTAGGACCAATCCGCCTGACCGACGAGGTCGGGATCGACGTTTCCTATCTTGTGCTGACGAAATCTTTAGGGATGGTGCCGCCGGTGGCTCTGGAAAATATTTACAAGGCCGGCCGTTATGGGCGCAACAAGAACGGCAAGGGTTTCTATACTCAGGAGGGCGGCCCCGATCCGGAGGCGCTGCCCCTGATCAACCCGGACAATAAGCAAAAAGAATATTCCGTCACGGAGCTGCAGGACATGCTCTTCACTCCTTTTATCAAAACCGGGTATGAGCTTTTGCAGAAAAAGGTCGTTGCTGATCCCCGGGCGATCGATATCGGCGCCATCTGGGGAGTAGGCTTTCCTTCGGACAAGGGCGGCCCGATGAAATGGGCCGATCTTATCGGCTTGAGTGAGAAGCTTTACGGGAAGAAATTTTATAAATAATAAATGCCTCGCGGGCCGTCAGATCGTCCGTCGATCTTATGAACGGACGATCCGGATGACCGGCGAGAAGAGGAGGAATATATGACAACAATGTTTCACGGCATCAGCTGTGCCGATTTATATGACCGGTCGGTCGCAGCTTTCCGGCAGAACACGGCCATTATTTTCAATGACGAGAGATATACCTACGATGATTTGCAGAAGAACGCCTATTCCCTGGCCAACGCGCTCCACAAACTGGGGCTTCAGAAGGGCGATCGGGCGGCTTTTCTAATGGCCAACTGTCCGGAGTATATTTTTTCCGAATATGCCCTGGGCAAGCTGGGGATGGTTCGACTTCCCCTGGCGGTGCTGCTCAATTCCAAGGATCATATTTACATGATGAACCAGGCGGAATGCAAGGTACTGATCTATCATGAGAGGATGATTGCACGGGTGAAGGAGATGATCCCATCGCTTACGACCGTCAAGCATTTCGTCTGCGTGGCCAAAGATCCGTCTGTTGTGCCGGCCGGGCATGAACATTTAAATAGTCTTATCAGTAATAACCCGCCGGAAGTGCCCAAAGTTGAGCATGATTGCGAAGATCTGGTCGGCATTTTCTATACCGGCGGCACGACGGGCCTTCCTAAAGGGGTTATGCTGACCCAGAATACCTGGGTGGGAACATTCATCAGCGAGATGCTGCATCTGGGGCTGGATTGGGACGAAGTATTTGCCTTTGCCACACCTTTAACCCATGCGGGAGGTTGCTTGATTCTGCCGATTCTGCTGAAAAGGGGCATCTGCGAGATCCATGACCACTTCGACCCGAAACTATTTTTGGAACGAGTGGAAAAGGTAGGGATCACTTCTACATTTATTGTCCCCACTATGCTTTATGCTCTCCTTGACCATCCTGACCTCCAGAAACACGACCTCAAAACCTTGCGCAACATTATTTATGGCGCTTCCGCCATTGCGCCTGCGCGTCTGAAACAAGCGGTAGATACAATGGGGCCGATATTTACCCAGCTTTTCGGCCAGACAGAAACACCGATGATGATCAGCGCTCTTTCCCGCCAGGAGCATGTTATTGCCGATCCGGAAAAGCGCATGAAAATTTACACATCCTGCGGAAGGCCGGTGATGACGGCCGATGTGCGCATTATCGGCGAAGACGGCAAAGAAGTTCCGCTGGGAGAATCAGGCGACATTGTTTGCCGGACCATCAACCTGATGACGGGCTATCTGAAGAATCCCGAGCAGACTGCGGAGACACTGCGGGACGGCTGGTTGTGGACCGGCGATGTGGGCAAGTTCGATGAAGAAGGTTATCTCTATATCGTGGATCGTTCTAAAGACATGATCGTCAGCGGCGGTTTTAACATCTTCCCGCGGGAGATTGAGGATACCCTGCATGAGCACGAGGCGGTAAAGAGTGCGGCAGTTATTGGAGTTCCGGATGCCAAATGGGGTGAGTTGGTTAAAGCTATTGTTGTTCTACGCGAGGGTAAAACGGCTTCGGCGGAGGAACTCATCGGATTTGTGAAATCGAAAAAGGGAAGCCTTGTTGCCCCCAAGAGTGTCGAGTTTTGGCCGGAAATTCCCCTGACGAATCTGGGCAAGATTGACAAGAAAAAGATCCGCGAACCCTTCTGGAAGGGCCATGATCGTAAAGTATAGCTGAAATTGTTCCGGGGTATGTGGGAAGAGGCCGGCCGTCACGGTCCGCCGTCTTAAACTCAGAATGCAAAGAGAGAAGGAATGAAAAATGGATTTCGCACTGACTGAAGAACAGGGATTTGTTAAAGATACGATACAGAAGTTTGTCGCGAAAGAGTGTGAGCGGGAAGCCATAAAAAAAATGGACGAAGAAGGCATCTTTCCCGCAGCCCTCTTTAGTAATTTGGCTGATATTGGTCTGTGTGCCTTGACGGTTCCCGAGGCTTATGGCGGGGGTGGCCCCAATACCCTGGGAGCGGTTATCGTGACAGCCGAACTGGCGGCCATTTATCCCGCTCTGGCCGGGGCTTTTGCCACCGTAAGCCTTTGCGGCGGCAAGGTGATTGCCGATCTGGGTACGGAGGAGCAGAAAAACAGGTATCTTCCCGGTGTAATCGACGGATCGACGCTGATTACGCTTGGTCTGATGGAACCTGGCCAGGGTTATGAGGAGGCGGGCAGCCAAACGACGGCAAGACGGGAAGGAGAAAGGATAGTTCTGGACGGAGCAAAGTCTTTTGTGCGTTTTGCCGACCATGCCGCTCTTATGATTACGCGCACTTCCCTGGACAGCGCCGGTGGTGTCCCGGCTTTTATGATTGTCGATCTGAAAAGCCCCGGAATCAATGTCCGGAAGCTCGAACAGGTCGGATTTCACGGAATGAGCCTGTGCGAGGTTTCCCTGAACTCCGTTTCCGTTGCGGCCAGTGAACGCCTGGGTGGTGATGCCGATGCCGGAGCGGAACAAAAACACTGGGAACAGCTCATGGTTGCGGAGCATCTGTCCGTGGCCGCCTGCGGCATGGGACTTGCCCAGGGGGCGTATGATTATGCGCTCAATTATGCCAAGGAGCGCTCCCAGTTCGGCCGGCCGATTATCAAATTCGGTGCCGTTGCCGAGATGCTGGTGGAGATGGCACAGCAGGCGCGAGTTGCCGCTTTGCTGACCTGTCAGGCTGCATCCCTTGCCGATCAGGGGAAAGATTGCCTGGCCCAAGTCATTCAGGCGCGTCTGTCGGCGACGGAAGCTGCCCACAAGGCAGCACTGCATTGCGTACAGATATTCGGTGGCTATGGTTATGCCATGGAGTATGATGCGCAGCGTTATCTACGGGATGCAATAGTTCTGCTCAGTGGCGGGGGAACCAGACAGGTATTGAGCAACACGCTGGCACGCCTCTGGGGGTATTAAAAAGGAGACCGGAATAACAGGAGAAAAATCTCTTTACTTATGGGGGGGGGATTTGATGTCCCCCGCTACTTCAAGATATAATAGTTTCAGTATCAACTCGATTGCTAATTGAAATCAGAAACGACAGCCTTGCTCAGCTTACTGGAAAAGGTTCGTTTTTTGATGATTAAAGTCGCAGATGATGGTGAATATCCGGAGACGGATGTTTTTGCCTTGTCAAGGGGGGAGAGCCTAAGCTTTCCTAGAAGTAAACTTCGATACTATATTATGGAGGAGGAGACTTATGAGAAAGGGTTTATTTTGGATACTGTTGTTGATTATGTGCATGTCACTGCCGGCAGCTGCAATGGCGGCCGACAATCCGGGTGTGACCAAGGACGAGGTCGTGATCGGGATGACCTGCCCCATGTCCGGACCGGCGGCCCTGTGGAGCGCCATGGCGCTCGGCAATTCAGCCTGGGCCAAACATATCAATGACCAGGGCGGTATCCACGGACGCAAGATCAAGTTTGTGGCCAAAGATGACGGGTACAACCCGAGCCGGGCCTTGGCCAATCTGACGGAAATGAAGAATGATGTTCTAGCGTTCGGATGTGTTATTGGATCGGCCACGGCCAATGCCAGCAAGGATTTTCTGCTGACGAGCAAAGTGCCGGTTGTGCATGTTCACGCTAATCCCCGCATCTGGTTAAAGACTCCGCTTGCACAGCGGCGGCATATTTTTATCGCTTATCCTGATTATGTCGATGAGGCGGAGGCGATTACCAACTATGCTGTTACGACGCTGGGAGTAAAGACCATAGCCCTGTTCGGCCAGAATGACGACTGGGGAAAGGGCGCCGAGGAAGGCATTCATAAAGCTGCAAAGCAACTGGGCAGTAAAGTAAAATTTTCCGGTTTTATCACCTTTGAGCCGACAGATCGTGCTGTAGGCGGTCATGCCCTGAAACTCAAGGAATTGAACGCCGATGCCGTTGTCGTCTATGGACCGCCGACGCAGGCGGCACTAATCATTAAAGAAATGTCCAAGATCGGTTATAAACCGAAGATTTTCACCGCCAATCCGCTGGGTGATCCCCTGATGTACAAGATAGCCGGCGCGCTGTGGGAAGGCGCCTATCCCGCCGTTTCCGGTAATGTTTCTCTGCCCGGTGTTGAGCCGCAGGCGGACAAGGTAGTCGATATTCTGCTGAAATACGAACCGACCTTAAAGGGAAGGGAGTTTCTCGGTGTGACCGGTTCTACGACAATGATGCTGATTGCCGAAGGACTGAGAAAAGCGGGTCCGAACCTGACACGGGAGAGCTTCATTAAAGCGATGGAGAGCATTAAGGACTTTAAGTGTGAGGGGATGGGAGCTCCCATTAACTTCTCGGCTTCGCAACACCACGGATTGAATGCTATCCGAATGGCTGAAGCGAAAAACGGCAAGCATGTACCGATCAGCGAGTACATGATCTTTAAGCCCCTCTTTTAAGGTGATTTGAAGAAAATGAGCTTATTGAAGGTAGATAAACTGACCGTTCAGTTTGGGGGCATCAAGGCCCTGACGGCAATTGATTTTGAAATGGAGGAAAAAGAAATCCTCGCCATTATCGGTCCGAACGGGGCGGGTAAGACCACCCTCTTCAACTGTGTGTCCGGAGTTTATCATCCGACCAGTGGAGAGATTCTGTTTGCCGGGGAGAGCCTGCTCGGGCTCTCCCCCGACAGAATTGCCCAGCGGGGTATCGGCAGAACATTTCAGAATATACGTCTTTTTAATAACATGTCCGTGCTCGACAACCTCATGCTGGGCCGTCATATGAAGTTCCAGCGGAACATCCTCCAAGCCTTTTTGCGCATCCGGAAAGAGGAACTGGTTCATCGGGAGAAAGTGGAAGAAATCATCGACTTTCTCGATCTGGCGGCCTACCGGCAAGCCCGGGTTATCGATTGCCCCTATGGTGTGCAGAAAAGGGTGGAGTTGGGGCGCGCAATTGTCATGGAACCGAAGCTGCTGCTCCTGGATGAACCGGTAGCGGGGTTGACGGTTGAGGAAAAGAACCGCGTGGCCTATCTCGTGACGGAAATGCGCGGCCGCTTCGGCTTTGGAATTCTGCTCATCGAGCACGATTTGCGTATTGTTTCCCGTCTGGCCGATCGCCTGGTGGTTTTGAATTTCGGACAGAAATTAGCGGAAGGCAATCCCGCGGAGGTGCAGCGAAACCCCGAGGTGATTCGTGCCTATGTCGGTGAAGGATAAAATGAGCCTTTTAAGAATAGCCAGTATTGAAACCCTGTATTTCGATCGTATCTATGCCCTGCAGGGGATTTCCCTGGAAGTGCAGGAGAACGACATCTTTGCCGTGCTGGGACCCAACGGGGCCGGGAAGACCACGCTCTTGAAGACCATAGCGGGGCTCCTCAAGGACCAGCCCAAAAAAGGGATCATCGAATTTTGCGGCAAGAAGATCAGTGGTCTGTCTCCCGAGAAGATCGCTTCTCTGGGTATTGTTTATGTGCCGGAGGATCGCGGTCTTTTCCGGGAATTGACGGTTAAGGAAAATCTTGACCTGGGCTGCTGGGGGCGCCGGGATAAGGATGTAAAGGACGACATAGACTTTATCTACGATCTCTTTCCTATCCTGAAGGAGCGGGGTGAGCAGCAGGCGGAAACGCTGTCCGGCGGCGAGCAGCAGATGCTGGCCGTAGGCCGGGCGATCCTGCGCCGTCCGAAGCTCCTCATGCTGGACGAGCCATCCCTGGGGTTGTCCCCCATTATGGCGCGCGCGGTGTATGATACGCTGCGCAAGGTCAGTAAACGGAATATGACGATCCTCCTTGTCGAGCAGAATGCGAAGATGGCGCTGGATATTGCCAACTATGGATACATTATGGAGACGGGCAGGATCGTTCTGAAAGGGACATCTCAGGAGCTCAAGGAGAACGAAGACGTCAAGGAACTTTATCTGGGAATGGAACAGCAAGGGGCCTCCGACAAGGGGTACCGTTTTTACACGAAGCGGAGGAGATGGTAAATGGAATTTCAGGCGAAGATCATTCCCCGGTCTTTTTTCGAGCAGACGGTGCGCTACCGGGACCGGGTGGCATTGCGGCACAAGCAGTATGGTATCTGGCACAAGGTGAAATGGGGTGAATACGGCGACGAGGTTCGGAAGGTGGCGTCCGCGATTCTGTCCATGGGCCTGCCGAAAGGTCAGACGGTCTGTATTCTGGGGGACAACCGTCCGGAGTGGTTGATCTGCCATATGGCGGTGATGACATTGGGCATGGCCACCTGCGGAATCTATCCGACCTCCTCCTCCGACGAGATCCGATACATCATCGACCATTCGGAAGCGAAGCTGCTGTTCGTGGAGAACGAGGAGCAGCTCGACAAGATCATGGACATTCTGCCGGAGCTCAAGCTGCAGCAGATAGTGGTGTGGGATGCGAAGGGGCTGTGGGGCTACCGGCATGCCCAGGTGCTCTTTTTTGAGGAGTTTCTCAAGGGTGCCGAAGAGTTCCGGAAGGCAAATCCGAATGCCGTGGACAAGGTCATGGAATCCATTGTGCCCGACGATACGGCGATGGTGATCTACACATCGGGAACGACGGGGCGTCCCAAGGGAGCACTTTTATCTCACAAGAATATCTCCACGGTCATTCAGGCCTTTCTGCAAATTATTCCCATCAACGAAAATGACGAGGTGGTTTCTTATTTGCCTCTGGCCCATATCTTCGAGAACGCCGTATCGGTTTTCACGCCGGTATTCACGGGGGCGACGGTGAACTTCGTGGAGAGCATGGATACACTGGCAGCAAACCTGCGGGAGACCTCTCCGACGATTTTCGGCAGCGTGCCCCGGATCTGGGAGAAGTTCGCCTCTAACATCCATATCAAGATGGATGACTCCACCTGGCTCAAGCGTTCTTTGTACAAACTCAGCTTCCAGGTGGGGAAGTGTTACCTTACGGCCAAGTCGTCGGGGGATGCGTCCCTGGCGCTGTGGCGGATATTGTATTTTGCCGCCTACTGGGGCGTGCTGTATCATCTGAAGCGGCAGCTTGGTTTCGAACGTATCCGTTGGGCTCTGTGCTCGGCGGCGGCGGCCTCGAAGGAGCTGTTTGAATATTTCAACATCCTGGGCATTCCGCTCCGCGACGGGTATGGCCAGACGGAATCAACCGGTATCATTGCCATCCAGCGCCTGGACAAGCTCCCTCGCTACGGTTACGTGGGCGAGGCACTGCCGGGTCTGGAGATGAAGATATCTGAAGCCGGCGAAATCATGGCCCGGGGTCCCGGGGTCTTCAAAGGGTATTTCAAGAATCCCGAACTGACGGCGGAGACCATTCGGGATGGCTGGCTCCATACTGGGGACCTGGGGGTCATCGACGACGGGTGGCTGAAGATCGTGGGGCGCATGAAGGACATCATCATCACCTCCGGCGGCAAGAATGTCACGCCGGAATTTATTGAAAATAAGCTGAAATTCAGTACATATATCCAGGACGCGGTTATTATCGGCGATGGAAAGCATTATTTGACGGCACTGATCCTGATTGACGAAGACAACGTGATGAAATTTGCCCAGGACAACCGGATACCTTTCACGACTTATGAGGATCTGACGCAGAACAAGGAGATCAACAAGCTCATCGAGGGAGAGGTCGCTGAGGTGAACAAGACTCTGGCCCGGGTGGAGACGATCAAGAAGTTCCGTCTGATCCCGCGGCGGTTCTATGCTGAAGACGGTGATGTCACGCCGACGCAGAAGGTCAAGCGGCGGAATCTGGAAAAGCAGTACAAGGATATTATCGATTCGATGTACAAAGGCGGAGAATAAACGGGATCGCGCCTCATCGCTGGAGGCCGTACCGCATACTTTATGCAAAGGAAGAGTGAGCTCCTATGAATTTAGTGGAAAGCTATAAAGACGATCTTAAATTGATTGAGAAACCCTGGACCGGGTGCTGGATTGCGCTGACCGTTATTGCCCTGTTATTGCTTCCCTGGTTCGGCAATGAGCATCTTATTTACATGGGCACTCTGATTTTCATCGTTTCCGTCGGTGTCATGGGGCAGAATATTCTGATCGGCTATACTGGTCAGATTTCATTAGGACAGGCGGGATTTCTCGCCCTCGGCGCCTTTACTTTCGGCCATCTGTCGCAGATGGGTGTACCGATCGGCCTGGCACTTTTGGGTGCGGGCTGCATGGCTGCTTTTTTCGGCGTGCTGGTCGGGTTTCCCTCACTGCGCCTGAAAGGGCCATATCTGGCGATTGTAACTCTGGGATTCGGTATTGCCGTATTTCAGACCTTTGCCAGTTTTGAAGTTCTCTCCGGTGGCCGGATGGGTATGGTCATCCCGAAATTTCCCGCTCTCTTCGGTCTGACCAGAGAAGCATCGATGTACTATTTTTCCCTCTTTCTGGGGATAGCCTTTACGCTGGCCACGTATAATCTTATATCATCTTATACGGGCCGCGCTTTTGTCGCCATAAGGGACAACGACATTGCCGCGGAAGTCTTAGGCGTAAATCTGACAAACTACAAACTCATGTCCTTCGCCATCAGCTCCTTCTATACGGGGATTCACGGCGCCATGTTCGCTATGTTCATGGGGTTCATTGACCCCCAGATGTTTAATTTTGGTGAATCTCTGATCATCTTCGTGGCGGTGGTTATTGGCGGATTGGCTTCGGTGGAGGGTGCAATTTTTGGAGCTGCTTTCGTCATTCTGGTCCCGCAGGTATTCAGTGGTTACAAAGAATTCGTTCCCGTGATCTTCGGGGTGACGGTTATTTTTATTATGATCTATGAGCCTCTTGGACTTGCGGGACGATGGTTCAAGATGCGCCTATACTACCGTAACTGGCCGTTCCGCTAACGATTCCTGGGAGGACGCACATAACATGGTAAACTTTATTCAATATCTTATTTCCGGTTTGTCCGCGGGCAGCCTTTATGCACTGGTTGCCCTGGGCGTCGTGCTGATCTACCGCTCTACAAGAATCCTGAATTTTGCCCACGGGGACATGGCCACGATGGGAACTTTTTTTGCCTTCAGCCTGCTCGCCTGGCGCTTTCCCTTCTACCTTGCCCTGCCCCTCAGCCTGCTTTTCGGTGCATTGCTGGCCGTGGTCTTCTATTTCTCCATTATTGTGCCGGCGCAACGCCGCGACGCGACTATGCTGGGGCAGATTACGCTCACTGTGGGATTAAGCATGGTCTTTCAGGGAGCGATCGTCTATCTGTGGGGTACGGACTCCAAAATATTGAGTTTTCCCCTTTCCGATACAAAAACATGGCAATTGGGACCGATTTACCTCAATGAATTGAGTGTCGGTACGCTGATTGTCGGCATCGTGGGCAGTGTGCTTTTGTATCTGCTCATTCAGAAGACCCGCCTGGGACTGGCCATGAAGGCAACTTCGGAAAACCTGCCCGCAGCCCAGACACTGGGCATTCCGACGCGGACCATCCTTGCCACTTCCTGGGGTCTGGCCGCCCTGCTGGGTGTTCTTGCGGGGCTCTTCCTGGCGCCGGCCCTCATTCTCGATCCCTTCTTTATGATGGAGCCTTTCCTGAAGGGGTTCGCCGGGGCCATCCTGGGCGGACTGAACAGCCTTCCCGGCGCCATTATCGGCGGGCTCCTGATCGGCATTATCGATAATCTCAGCGGCGGCTACATTTCGATGGAATTTAAAAATACTGTGCCCTTTATCATCATCATCATAGTTTTGTTATTTAAGCACGAAGGCCTGCTGGGAAAGGAATTCAAGGAACGAATATAAAGGAAAGAGGAACCGCAACAGAAGAAATTATCCTCGGAGAAAGCGCTCTTTCGGGCACACCTGCGACGCTGGGTTGTAATCATCATTTGTCCTTACGATTCAAGACAGTGAACGTGGTAATCTAAACAGAAAAAGGGGCTTGCCATAACTCAGTGGTGGTTGCAACCCCTTGTTCAACAAAGGGAACATGAGATTGCTTCGCTTATCAAATTCACTCGTAAAGACAGTGTGACACAGTCTTATAAGCCGGATTCTCTGGAGAGGAATCTCTTCTATGAAAGTATAAATCTAATATCGGGAAAGGGAGAAAATTATGGAAAAATTTAAAGAAGTATCGATGGCAGCAGTTTTTCAGAATCGAGCCATGGAACATGGTGATAAAGCGTGCGTGGCTTACCGCAACGACGCCGCCCAGTGGTTCGATGTCTCCTGGAATCAGATGAATGAGATGATCCATAATCTGGCTTATTATCTGATGGCAAAAGGAATTCAGCACGGCGACAAAGTGGCGGTCTTTTCCCCGAACCGTTATGAATGGTGGGTCGCCGACATGGCGATTCTGTCGATCGGGGCGGTAAACATTCCTATTTACGCCACAAACACCCCGGATGAGGTGTGCTATATCCTGGACAACTCCGATGCGCGGATCTGTTTTACCGGCACTTCGGTGCATATGGAGAAGGTCGTTGCCGTGCGCGACAGGCTGCCGAAGCTGATGGAGGTAGTCATTTTCGATAATCCGGCGAAGAAGATTGACGGTGTTATTGCCGTCAAGGATGCCTTCTCGTTCGGGAAGGATCATGCCGACGAGGCTCTCTTCAATCGGCGGCTTACGGCCATCAAACCCGAAGATCTGTGCACTTTCATCTATACGTCGGGGACGACCGGAGATCCCAAGGGGGTCATGCTGTCGCATAAGAATATCGTATCCAATGTTCACCAGTTCATCGCCTATTTCCCGGAAATGGTCAGCCGCTTCCACAAGGCACCGTCATTCCTTCCTCTTTCCCACGCCGTGGAGCGCACCGCCGTTTACTACTGCCAGGTTTTTTCCGCCAACAAGATCCACTTTGTGAAGAGCATCGAAACTTTGCTGGAAGATTTGCAGCATATCCATCCGTCCATCATGGCCTCGGTGCCCCGGGTACTGGAGAAGATGTATGAGGCGATAACGGCCAAGGTTGCTTTGGCGCCGCCGGTCAAACAGAAACTCTTTGCCTGGGCACTCGATGTCGGCCGAAGAAATGTTCCCTACATCTGCAAAGGAAAACAGCGGACAGGTCTGTTTGCGCTCGAGTACAAACTGGCCGACAAACTGATATTTTCCAAACTGAAGGCGGTGCTGGGCTTAGACCAGATTTATTTTATCGGTCTCGGCGGGGCGCCCATGCCGCGGAAAATTCTCGAATTCTTCCTGGGTATGGACATACCTTGCTGTGATGCCTATGGGCTGAGTGAAACCTCACCCATGGTGACCTGCAATTATGTAGGCCATATCCAGCCGGGCACCATCGGTGTGCCTGTAATCAATACAGAAGTGAAGATCAGTGATGAGGGGGAAATTCTCATTCGCGGTCCTCAGGTGATGGTTGGTTATTACAAGAACGAGGCCGCTACGAAAGAAGCCATCACAGCGGACGGATTTCTGAAAACCGGAGATATGGGCAAGTTCGATGCCGAAGGAAATCTAAGTATTACCGGGAGAATCAAGGATATTATTATTACATCCGGGGGGAAGAATATTTCTCCGCAGAATATCGAGAACAGTCTGATGTTTTCCAAGTACATCAATCAGCTGGCTATTATCGGGGACGGCAAAAAATACCTTTCCGCTCTGATCATACCGGCCTTCGAAGTTCTGGAGCCGTGGGCGAAAGACAACGGCATCACATATACCGGCCGGCCTGACCTGATCAAGAATGAGAAGGTTCTGGCATTGTTTGAAGCCCAGATCAAGGAGTACACCAGGGAGTACGGACAGGTCGAGCAGATTAAAAAGTTTACACTGCTGGAACGTGAATGGCTGCAGGAAACCGGCGAGCTGACCCCGACGCTCAAGGTGAAACGGCGCGTGATAGTGCAGAAATACTCTGACCTGATTGATAAGATGTATTAGAAAAATAGCTCTTTATTTTGAATTTTCCCCAAAAAGGGGTTGCCGGTTATCGGCAACCCCTTTGTATTTGTGCGCCCGGCAGGGCGCACAGACTTGGTGGTGAAAGTCCACTACTCACCCGGCAAGGGGAAGAGTTAGCCGGACGGCAAGGGTGTTGCGGGCAACTGCGAATCTGGAGGAAGCCGCAGGCAAAGCGCTGGCCTGACGAACAGGAAGCGGATACGAGGCGGTACAGCGGGGTAAGGCGGCAAGTATCGTCAAAGCCCGATACTTGCACGGAACGCTGTAACGTAAATCCGACAGGCATAAGCAGGAAGGTCGCGCGAATTACCCTGGGAGGCCCACCAGCCTGCCTTGTGCTACTGGCATTGAGAGATGCCGGGATGG
>PHBK01000013.1:46404-141297 GCA_002840565.1 Deltaproteobacteria bacterium HGW-Deltaproteobacteria-12
CGAATAGTCAGCGGAACGTAAGCTCGACCCGGCAACGGGAGGTAGGAACCGCCGGATACGTGATCCGTACGTCCGGTGGTGTGGGAGGACGGCGGGGGTAACCCCGCCTCCTACCCGATTTCGGATGTCGCTTATCGGCCTATTCTTTTATTTGCTCTTCTCCACAAACTTTTTCATGCCTTCTTTCTGTTCCTTTGTGGAGAAACACAGACCGAAACAGTCGATTTCAAATAAAGCTGCCGTCTCCATGTCCGTCTCTGTACCCCGGTTCATCGCCGCTTTGATCAGCTTCAGCGACGAGGCGGATTTCGTTGCGATCTTTCCGGCTAGTGCCAGGGTTTCGGCCAGAAGCGCTTCCGCCGGATAGACGTAATTGATCAGTCCGAATTCCAGGGCCTGTTTCGCGTCAAAGGTTCCGCCCGTGAAGCAATACTCCTTGGCTTTGGTCATTCCGATCAGCCGCGGCAGCCTTTGTGTTCCAGCGCTTCCCGGCATGATTCCGAGATTGATTTCCGGCAGTCCGAATTTCGCCGTCTCCGCCGCCGTGCGGAGGTCGCAGGCCATGGCATATTCGAGCCCTCCTCCCATACAGAATCCGTTGATCGCCGCTATAACCGGTTTCCCAAGATTCCATAGCGTGTCGGTAACTCTTTTTGCCCGCAGCCCGTGTTCTCTTGCCTGCAGGGCATTCATTTCGAGCATTTCTTTAATATCCGCTCCTGCGACAAAGGATTTGCTCCCTGCCCCTGTGAGAACAACAACTTTGATCTCAGCGTCATTGTCCGCCTGAAGCAGAAGTTCGATCAGCTTCAAGTTCACTTCCGTATTGAGTGCATTCAACGCGCCGGGGCGATTGAAAGTCAGAAGTGCGACATTCTCCTTTTTTTCGTATAATACAACACTTTCTACCATATTTTATCCTCCTGTAATTAGATAATCCGTTTCTCACTGCGAATCCGGATCAATTTGCTTTTAATGTGACCGGTTTTTTTAAGTTCAGGTTTCCGGCCCGCCAAGGTGGACATTTTTAGGCCGGCGGATGCCCAGCTTGTTCATGCGGAAGGCCAGCGTGGAGGGGGGGATATTGAGAAGTTCCGCCGCTCCGCCTTTGCCTCTCACCTTCCAGTTTGTCCGTTGCAGCGCCCACAGAATGTGCCGGCGTTCATTTTCCATTAGAGTCACGCCGTCTTTTTCGGAGTAGAATTCCTTTTGCGGTGATCCCAGGTCGGGTACGCGGAAGAGCGGACCGGAATTGAGGATCGTTCCCCTCTCGATGATGTTCTCCAGCTCGCGGACGTTGCCGGGCCAGTCATAATGGAGAAGTTTATCCATCTCGGAATTGGGGATTTTGGAAAAATTCTTTCCCCGTTTCTGAGAATAAATATTGAGAAAGAAATAGGCCAGCAGCGGAATGTCTTCGGTTCTTTCCCTCAAGGGCGGCACGCGGATGGGAAAGACGGCGAGACGGTAATAGAGATCTGACCGGAATTTCTGCGCCTTTACATCTTGTTCCAGATTTCGGTTGGTCGCCACCACGAGCCGGAAGTCGGAACGCAAAGTCTCGCTGCCGCCAACCCGCTCGAATTCACCGTTCTGCAGTACCCGCAGCAGACGAACCTGGATGTCCTGACTGATCTCGCCGATTTCATCGAGGAAGAGAGTGCCGCCGTGAGCCAGCTCAAAACGCCCCAGACGCCTTTGAGTGGCGCCGGTGAAAGACCCCTTTTCATGGCCGAACAGTTCGCTGGGGATGAGACTTTCCGGCAGGGCGCTGCAATTCACTTTGATAAAGGGTTTGTCCTTCCGGCGGCTGTGGCGATGAATGGCCCTGGCCACCAGTTCCTTGCCGGAGCCGGTTTCGCCGATGATCATCACCGTGGCGTCTGTTTCCGTCACCTGGTCGATTTGAGAAAGGACATGTTTGATCCCCGGGCTTTCCCCTACAATGTCCTCAAAGTGGAGCGTCTGCAGATGTTCTTCTTTGTAATAGAGGGTCTCCTCACTGAGATTGCGATTCAGCCGCCTGATTTCTTCATAGGCTTTGACATTATCGAGTGCGAATGCGGCCAGAGCTGCGAAATAAGAGAGCAGTTCCAAATCTGATTCCCGAAAGGCGCTGCTGAGCAGGCGATTGTCATGATAGAGAACTCCGACGGTTTTGCCTCGTAAAATCATGGGGACGCAAATGCGGGAGCGGATAGTCGGGGCGGCGGCAGAATCTTCGATATCTTCCGCACTGAGGATACGGCCCGTTCCGGTCGCGGCAATTTCTTTGATCAGCTGCATGGAAGATGAAAATCCGTCATTCTCGATCTGTTCCGGGGTGAGATTCTTGGAGGCTCTAAGCAGCAGTTTCGGCTGCTGTTCCTCGCCCTCAAGGAGGAAAATAGCCCCCCTCTCTGCACCGGTGATTCTGTTTAACGTGGACAGGATATGCTGCACCAGATCCCGGTGATCCTGAATTGTGACCACCTCCTGACCAAAGGTTAATATTTCCTTGAGGAGGTTTTCGTTGAGGGGACGATCTTTGATGAGTGCCCGGAGGTCGTCCGGCACCAGCTTTTCATTGATGACATCGAGGACTTTAGTAGCAGTAAGGGTCAGTTCTTTTGCTTTGTCTTTATCCACCAGAAAGAGGTACTGTCGGGCCAGTTCCAGCCTTGACTTGGCCAGCTCAATCTGGCTGCCCGACTCCTCCAGCCACGAGATGGAATTTTCGAGGGAAGAGATGATCTTGTCCCTGGATTCACCTTCCATCTGCCGGAGAATAGCCTCGTAACGGTAGGCCACACCTTTGAGGAGGATGTTCTTCCCCCGAATCATGGACTGAATTTCTTTTTCCAGGGAAAGCCCCTCGACGGCGGGAAGTTCCCCTGTTTTTATAGCCAGGCAGAGTTCCAAAAGGTAGGCATAAAGATAGACTGTTGTCTGAACCCTGCGGCTCTGTTGCAGAAAACTTTGAAGGCATTTTATCGACTGCTTTTTTTCTCCTTTGAGATAATAGGCATAAGCCAGAGATGTCTGCACCGATATCCAGACCCAGTCATTATGGGCGTCCTGCGCTTCCTTGGCCGCCCCTTCCAGAAACCGGATAGCCTCATCAATGCGGCCGATGTCGAGAAGGATTATGCCGATATTTCCTTCCGCGTAGGCGGTCAGGTAAACGTCACCTTTATCCAGTCCGTGGGTGCGCAGGGCGTCGAGCATCCCCAGTCCCTGGGTGATGTGGCCGGTTTGGGCGTAGCAATAGCCCACGGTGATGACGGCCAGGAGGGGGAACCCGCCCTGGGGGTATCTTTCGATATCAGGCACTGATTTTTCATAGATGCGGATCGCCTCCTGGAAGCGGCCCTGCCAGAAGAGAAAAAAGGTGCTGAAGTTGGTTGCCACAAGCATCAACTCGGGATCTCCCACTTGATGGGCCAGAGACCAGCCTTCTTCGAAGCATTTTAGGGCGCTGGTGTATTTCGAACGGAGCCACTCGTTTTTGGCCATGTGCATTTTCAGCAGCACCTGATGGGCTTTCAGGTCCCACTTCTCGGCACGTTCGAGCGCTGATTGCAGGATGGAAAGAACTTTGGTCGTGTCATGTCGCGCCGTCGAAATTTTTGAGTATTTAATGGCGGTATCGCTGAAGAGGCGGTCTTCTTCCGCGCCGTTCAGACGGGAAAGATCATCAAGTACCTTGCTGTAACACTGCAGTGCATATTCCGACTGGAATGTTTTGCGGTGCAGATCCCCGGCTTTAATCAGGTAACGGCACCTTTCCACGTCATTGGCAATATGGACAAGGTGATGAGCGACAGCATGGGCTTTATTTTCATCGTCGGGCAGCTGGCGCATCAGAATGTCGGCAATGTATCCGTGAAGCATTTTCTCTTCAGTTTCCGGAAGGACACAGCTGAATTTCTCCCGCTTTTTTAAATCTTTAAACGCATAAGAAACGGGGGTTTTTTTTACCAGGATACCTTCGGCGACGCTTTTCTCCAGCTGGGAGATAATTTGTGACGGTTTCTTTTCGGCAAGAAGGTCGAAAAGACAGTCGATAGAGATCTCGCCGTTAAACAAGGCGGCGATGGCAAGCAGCCGCTGGTCATCGTCCAGCTTGTAATTGGCGGTAGACATGGGTTCCTCCGGTGTTACCTGTTTTGCTTATTACACACTTAGTCATTTAGTGCTGAAATATCTATGCAAAAGAGTCTTAGAACGACTATTTTTAATGCGGGTTTATAGATATAATTGTCATCATAAGTCAAGCCGAATATGAGGCCGGCTCGGGCTATATCCCCCGATTCCACGCCATGAACCCAGGGGGAAAAATTAATTGACAGGCCACAAGAACTTCCTTATATTCGGGGTCAAAGAAAGCATTTCCTTATTTCAAATACATGCAAGATATTATCGGATACCAAGCCGGACACTATCGGGCCGGATTCAGCTAAAATGCGATTATGGAGGAAAGGATTATGTACCGGGTCATTCAGTGTGCCACCGGATCAATCGGGCGCTCCACTTTGCGCCGTATCATTGACCATCCCGATCTGGCTCTGGTCGGTCTCTATGTTTATGGAAAAAACAAGGTAGGACTTGATGCCGGCGTCATAGCCAAACGTCCGGCCACCGGCGTGATTGCCACCAATAATATGCAGGAAATTCTCTCGCTTAGGGCCGACGTAGTTATCCACACCTCCCGCATTACCATACCTTATGCCCGGCAGAATGCCGAAGTTGAACAGTTTCTCGCCTCAGGGAAAAACGTCATTTCCGTCAACGGGTATTTCTATCCGGAAGTTCATGGAGAAGCATATGCCGGACCTCTCAGGACGGCCTGTCTGCGCGGCAGCAGCACCCTGGCCGGTGTGGGCCTCAATCCGGGATTTATCGCCGAGCGTCTGGCTCTGGTTATGTCTGGTCTTTGCGCCCAGGTTGACCACATCGGTTCTTTCGAGATGGTGGACGGTTCTTACATCGATGCACCGGACTTTGTCTTTGGGACAATGGGTTTTGGTGTCGATCCTGCGGTTACGGACATCACACAAGGACATTTAGCCCAACTGTATCTGGACCTATATATCGAAACCTTTGCCTATGTTGCCGAGGCTATGGGTACGCGCATTGCTGCGATCAACCCCGACCATCGGCTGACACTGGCTCCGGAAGATATGAAAATTGCCGCCGGAATTATCCGCCGGGGCACCGTTGCCGCCACAGAATGGCGCTGGAATGCCGAATTTGCCGACGGACGAAAGGTCACCCACTCTTTGCTCTGGACATCTTCACCGAAACTGCACGGTGATGATGATCCGGTCCACTGGCGCATTGAAATTCAAGGGCGTCCTAATGTTCGTCTGTCTTTCAGCCTGGAAGATCCTGATCCTGCCGTTCCGCCATCCCGGGCGGGCGCTGATGCGACGGCGGCAACAGTTATTCAGGCCATTCCTTATGTCTGTGCGGCCAAACCGGGATTCTTTCGCTATACACCGCTCGCCCCGTTCCGCGAGAGGTTCTCGACGGAAGAGTAAAGCATGAGCTTTATCCTGAAGCTGCAGCTGTTAAAAAACAAAGGAGGATGAAATGGGCGACATGATCGATTACGCCGGGCCATTCCGGCCCGATTTGTCCTGGGAATGCTTCAGCCAGGAGATGAGGCTCAAAGGGCTTGATCTTTACCGCAAGATGTTTCTGGCCGTGGACGGATTCTGGTACCTTGCCGCCAAAGAACGCTTTGGCAATGAAGTAGCGATGGAGCTGGATCTCTGGGTATGGGAAAAGCACATGCGCTACGAACTCAAACACCTCACCCGGATGTTCAATATCACCGGCCAGGACGTGGAGGCATTCTTTAAAGTTTCCCAGCTGATGGCGGTAGCCGGTAATATAAAAATGGAAATGGAACTTCTCACGAAGAATCATGGAATCATGCGGGCGACCAGCTGTCCGACTATTGATGCTCTGGTGAAAGAAGGTGCCGGCCGTGAGCAGAATTTCTGTCGTGTCATTGAACAGCGCATGATGGATTTCCAGACGGCATTCTTTAATCCCACGATGAAGGCGGTTCCCATTCGAATACCGCCGGAAACCCTGGGCTGCGGGATTTACTGCGAATGGGAGATTACATGTGATTAAAATAAAGCGGAGCAATTTTCAGGTGAGGTAAAGTCCTCCGTTGATATGGATGGTCTGTCCGGTTATGTAGCTGCCGGCATCGGAAGCCAGCAGAAAAGAGACTCCGACGATGTCCTCGGGCCGGCCGACACGCCCGAGGGGCACTTTATCAATTACCTTTCTGCGCTGTTCGGCGGGCATGAGAGCCAGCATATTTGTATCAATCATGCCGGGGGCAATGCAATTAACGCGAATCCCGCTGGGGCCCAGTTCAAGGGCCAGAGTCCGGCTGAACCCTTCCACGCCTGCCTTGGCGGCGCTGTAGTGGGAGCTGGATTTGCCGCCGGTTTGAGCGATCATGGACGAGAAATTGATGATCGAACCCCTGTGCTGCCCCGCCATGTGAGGCAAAACGGCCTGAGTGCAGAGGAAAACGGAGGTCAGGTTTACATCCAGCACTTTCTGCCACCCGTCGAGATCCATCTCCGGGAAAAGAACAGGAGTGCTGATTGCCGCCACGTTGATCAGGACGTCCGGTACGCCGAAGGTGTGCAGGCATTGCTGCACCATGGCGGAAACGTCTGCGGCCTTGCTTACGTCCGCCCGGAATCCCCGGGAATGGCCGGCGGCAATTTGGTCAAACGCGGATATGCTCTCATTGGAGTCGGCGGCCAGTACTTTGGCTCCGGCCAGGATAAAGGCCAGGGCAACGGCGTTTCCGATGCCCTGGGCGGCACCCGTGATAATAACGATTTTATCCGGAATATCCGGGAATCCGGTTATCTTCATCTGTGTTTCTTTTTCCATTGACAGCATCCTCCATGCCTGCGAGGGCATCGTTCTGAATAATCGTGGTGCAAAATACATTATCCGGGTTACGCCCTTAAATAAATAATTATGTTGTGTCTCTGTGTGCCCATAAAAGTTCTCGTCGTGATGTTTTTAGCATAGAATGGGAGTATAGATCATCTTCCCGAAAAATGCTTCCTGGTGGCTTATCCGGTGCACGATGACATGGTTTTCTTTTTCTCCCGCGGTATCAGTCCCTGTAAAAGAGCTTCCAGTACCTGCGCGCTTCTGAGCTCAAAATCAAAGTCTCCGTTTCGCAGCACCCAGTCATAGATATTCCCCCGACTGAATTTAACCAGGATATCCACAATTGTCGCGCAATCCATGTCGTTTCTGATTTCGCCCTTCTCCTGTGCGTCACGAACCAGTTCTCCTAAAATCCTGAAGATCGGACGCTTCTCATCAATCAGAAATTTCTTCTTCCTTTTGGGCCCGATTTCACTGTAATAAACTATCCTGAGATGATGCACTCCCATTTCGGCGAAGCGCTTACTCATGATCCCGTTGAACATTATCAGTCTGTCCAGCGCGGATACATCACGCTGAAGTTTATTGTAAGGTTCGATATAAAACTCATCCAACTTCAGATATTCTTCAGCGATAATCTGCTCTTTCGATTTGAAATGGTGATAGAATGTCCCTATGGAAATGCCCGCCTTCTTGCAGATATCACTGATTGTAATCTGATCATAACTTTTTTTTCTGAACATGGTGACCGCGGTTTCAAAGATCAACTGGCGGGTGGTTAACGCCTGTTGTTTCCGTTTGGTTAATTTTTTAATACTCATATTTCCTCTTCTTATCATTAAAAACAAATCGTTCAGAGTTTATATGCTTTTTACGGGTAATTATAACGGCCGCATTATTTTTTCTGTTTTAAGCCTGTTCACAGCGAAATATCATCTCTTTTCGTATACGAAGAACTTACTTAAGTGTCAATGGAATATTTCCCATTTTAACTCATGTGATCTTAGCTTGGAGGAAAGAAAAGATCGTCTTGCCGTCGATATATAACAATAAAACATTTTGCTGCTTTTCCCTTGACATTCCTCAAGTACAAATCCATAATCAGTTCACCGAATCGATTATAGATAATATATAAGGAGTAGTTAAATGAGAGATGTATACATTGTTGCCGTGGGTATGACGCGATTTGGCAAGTATTTGGAGCGCACGGAAAAGGATTTGGTGGCCGACGCATTTGCCATGACCATGAAAGATGTCCCTGATATAAAGATCAGCGATATCCAGTCTGTCTGGTTTTCAAATACAGGATGGGGATTTTATCATATGCAGCATTCCATCAAGGGCCAGGTGGCTTTGAGAAGCCTTGGCATCGAAGGAATTCCCATCACTAATATAGAGAATGCCTGCGCTGGTGCTTCTACGGCATTGCACTGTGCATATAAAGATGTGGCCGGCGGCATGTACGATTGTTCTCTGGCGATTGGAATGGAGAAAATATTCAGCACTGACAAGGCCAAGATGTTTATGGCTTTCAATGCCGGGATAGATGTATCCAACATGGAAGGGCACATGAAAGCCCTGAGGGGCATCATGGACGGTATAAAATTAGATATTCCTGCAGATGACGGGGGGGCAGGCGCCGGGTCGACCAGGAGCGCTTTCATGGACGTATATGCCAGTGCTGTCAGATGGCATATGGCTACTTTTGGAACCACCCAGCGTCAGTTGGCAGTAATTGCATCAAAGAATCACTTCCACAGTTCAATGAACCCGTATGCTCAATTTCAGAATTTCCTGACGGTCGAGGAGATTTTGCAAAGCAAGCCCGTCGTCTGGCCGTTAACTGTTCCCATGTGCGCGCCGATGGGCGACGGCGCGGCGGCGGCTATCGTATGCTCAAAAGAATTTCTGATGAAGCTCAAGTCGGTCCGTCCAGTAAAGATTCTGGCCTCCGTGCTCGGGTCCGGAACCAACCGTCGGCACGACCAACAAGAACTGGACATAGCCACAAGACTTTCCCGGCAGGCCTATGAAATTGCCGGCGTCGGGCCACCGGATATGAATCTGGCCGAGGTGCATGATGCCACAGCTTACGGCGAGCTACATCAGTATGAAGCCCTGGGATTCTGCAAGATCGGCGAGGGGGGACCGTATGCAGAAACCGGCGCAACCAAGATCGGGGGTAAAATGCCCATCAACACTTCGGGCGGGCTCGAGTCGCGCGGACACCCGGTCGGTGCTTCCGGACTTGCCATGATTCACGAGTTGGTCACACAGCTCAGGCATGAGGCTGGTCCAAGGCAGGTGGAGGGGTGCCGTTTTGGGCTTGCAGAAAATGGCGGCGGAAATATCGCTTTTGAAGAAGCCTCCATGACTATACACATCCTTGAGCGGATTAATAGTTAAAGAGCACAAATAAGAGCGTAAGCAGGTTTTTCGTCAGGCGATGAGGCAATAAGATAATTTTAAAAAATCAAGAAATGAGGGTTGTATTATGACTGGCGTAATTGATTTTTTCGATCGTGGTTGGCGGATTAACCCCCATGGCGTTGCATACCACATGGATGGGAAGGATTTTACCTTTACCGAGATAGGAGAGCTTTCGTGCCGCATTGCCAACGCTCTTCTTGCCGCCGGTTTTAAGAAAGAAACCAAGGGAGCGGTGTGGTCGCTTAATCATACGAGATCGTGGACCTGCACGCTCTCTCTGTTTCGCGCCGGTCTCGCCTGGATACCCGTGAACCCGCGTAGCCCTCTGGAAGAAAACCATTTCATCCTGGAGTCATTTGATGCCGAAGTTATATTCTTCACAAAGTATTTCTGCGAATCTGCCTTGTCACTTAAAGACAAACTGCCGAAAGTTAAGCTTTGGATCTGCATTGACGGTGCCGTGGAAGGCGCAATATCTCTTGAGGATTTCATCAAAAATCAGCCCTCAACCCCGCCGGAAATTATATACGAACCGGATGATGTTGTCGCGGTCATGCCGACCGGAGGTACCACCGGCAAGATCAAGGGAGTCATGAATACGAACAGAAGTGTTTCCACCTTTTGTATGAACTTCTTAACGGCCATCTTCTATCCGAATGATGAATATCCGGTAAACTTGGCGGCAGCGCCGATGACGCACACTGCAGGGGCGCTTTCGCTGCCCTGTTCAGCCCGCGGCGGCAAAGTTGTGATAATTACCAAACCCGAGCCCAAGGCGGTCTTTGAAGCCATAGCGAAACAGCGCGTAACGGAATTCTTTCTTCCGCCCACAGTCATATACAGGCTCCTGGATGAGTTGCCGCCGATAAAAATGTTCCTTGGGAAGCTTCTCAAGAAAATCGATTTCTCATCGGTCAAATATCTGTGCTATGGGGCGGCGCCCATGTCGGTAGAAAAATTGAAAAGGGCGTTAAAAATGTTTGGACCGATCATGGTCGGCGGTTATGGACAGACCGAAGCCCCGGCGGGTATCTCTACTTTCCGGCCCGAGGAGCACTTCAAGGGGGAAATTGGCAAGGTATTGGCCGATGATTCGCGGCTCGCATCTGTGGGGCGGCCCCAGATGCTCACGAAAGTTGAAATTATGGATGAAAATAACAATATTCTCCCGGCAGGACAGACGGGTGAGATCTGTGTACGCGGTGATATATTGATGAAGGGATACTATAAAGATCCTGAAAAAACTGCTGAGACCATCATTGACGGTTGGCTGCACACCGGCGATATAGGCCGGATGGATGAAGAAGGCTATATCTACATTACCGATCGTAAGAAGGATATGATCATTTCGGGCGGTTTCAACATCTATCCACAGGAAGTGGAACAGGTTCTCTGGGGTCATCCGGCGATAAGCGACTGTGCGGTGATCGGTGTGCCTGACGAGAAATGGGGCGAGGCAGTAAAGGCCGTTGTCGAGTTAAAGCCGGGTAAGTCGGTTACCCCCGAGGAGTTGATCGCCCTGTGCAAAGAGAAGTTAGGCAGCGTCAAGGCACCGAAAACCGTGGACATTACATCCGCGCTGCCACGCAGCACGAACGGTAAGGTGCTGAAAAAGGATCTACGTGCTCAATACTGGAAGGGAATCTCCAGAAACATCTGAGTCAATTTTAAATGATGACGGTGAAAGGATCCATTTATGAAATTTCGCTTACTGCTCTGGCTCTTCGGCAAAATGATGCAAAAGGCAATGAAAAAGAACAAGACTTTCCGGAAGCTGGCGTCACGCGATGACGCTGTGTACCAGCTGATGACCAATGACGGAACAGTGGTGCGCCACTATGCATTTTCGGGTGGCAGCTTTTCATCCGCCGCGGTTGTCCACCCGGGGGCAGGCTGCGTCATCCGGTTCCAGGATGCGGCTACTGGTTTTGCCACGCTGACATCAAAGGATAAAGATGCCTTTATGCGGGGGATGAAAGCTAACAAGATTACCGTCGAGGGTGAGTTCAGACACCTTATTGGATTCCAGAGGCTCGCCGGAATCCTTAAGAAACGCAAATCGTCTAATCGGCCAACCGGGGCCATCGGTTTTATCGGCGTTGGTTTTATCGGGGCGCCTATGGCAAGGTCTCTCATGACAGGAGGCTTCACAGTGAAGGCTTATGATAGAAGCCCTCAGGCGCTGGAAGTAATTTCCCGTGACGGTGCTATTGCCTGTTCCGGCATATCCGGATTTGTTGACGCGGAGGCCGTTATCATCATGGTGAATAATATGGTCCAGGTCAACGATGTTGTCGACGAATTGTGCCAGGCTCTGCCCTCCAATGCTTCTCTGCCGGTTATCGTCATGAGCACCGTTTCTCCTGATGAGGTGAGACAACTGCGCCGCAAACTCGACGGCATGGGAAGGAAAAGCATCGAACTGCTCGACGCACCGGTCAGCGGAGCTCCTCTTTTGGCGGAGGCGGGAAAGTTAGCCATTATGGTGGGCGGAGAAAAGAGCATATTCGATAAAGTTAAACCGCTTCTGGAAGCAATGGGTGATCCGGACAAAATCTTTTACATGGGACCACTCGGCACCGGTTCAGCTATGAAGCTGGTAAACAATATAATAGCGCTGGCTGCCGGAGTTGTAGCGCTGGAAGCCATGGATCTCGGATGCCGGGCAGGCTTGGATCCCGACATTATGGCCGGCGTGATAAATGAAAGTTCCGGTAAAAATTTTCTAACCGACCAGTGGCCCGTCACAAAGATGCTGATGGAGATGATGCTGAATGACACCAAGTACAATGCCAAGGATGCCCTTTTTACCACCGGCATTAAGGATCTGGAAACCGCCGGGAAATGGGCCGACAACAATTCCTTGAATCTGAATAGCACCGGGCACACAATCAGCCAAATCAACGAAATGGGCGTTAATGAACTTGTTTCGATAATGAAACATCTGCTGAAAAAAGCATGAGACGCGGGCATTGTATTCCAGTGCCCAAGAGTTGGTTCCATGACGATCGGGACAAATGAGCAATTCCTTGATTTCAGGTCATCATGAAAACACATGCAGGCATTCAGTGCCAGGAAATATATTCCCGCATATACAGGATTATTCTTCCCCTGCCTGGTGAAAAACCGGGGCCGGTAAATGCCTTTCTCTTTACCGGCAGGATAGTCACCCTTGTTGACACCGGCACCCTCAAGGCGATTCCGGTCCTGGACCGCGCCCTCAAAGAACTGGGTATGGCCTTCTCCGATATTAACCAGATAATTATCACCCACGGCCACATCGATCACTATGGTGCTGCGCGCGCTATCGTCAAGCGTTCCTGCGGGACCGCAACAGTGATGGCGAATGAGGAAGATCTGCCCCTCATCGAACATGGTCTGGAAGTTCCACGCCGGCAATTAATAAAGTTCTACAGATTAATGGGTGTTCCCTGGAGGTTCCAGGTCTCACTGATTTTCCTGCAGGCCATTTTCAAGTCGCTGGCGGAAAATTGTCCTGTTAACAGGTTCCTCAGCGATGGCGAAAAAATAACCATCGGGGACTACGAGGCCACGATTATAGCTACACCGGGACACACACGCGGCTCCATTAGCCTTTATCTTGAAAAAGAGGGAATCCTTTTCCCCGGCGATCATATCCTCGGACACATTACACCCAATGCTTTAGTGATGCTGGAAACCGATTTTGTCCTCCCCCGGCGGATTAGCCAGATTGAATATTATTATTCTCTCGACAAGGTAGAAAAAATATCACCAAGAACGGTATACCCGGCTCACGGAGAGCCCATAGATGACGTCGGAAAGACGATAGCCTTATTTCGGGAGCAGTTTTTACAACGCCAGAACAGCATATTATCCATCCTGCACGCTGGTGAATACACTGTTTACCAGATTGGCAGAATGCTTTTCCCCGAGATCAGGGGGAAAAGACTTCCGCTGGAGATATTTCTGGCCGTTTCTGAAGTTTACACCCATCTGCAGGTGCTGGAGAAAGAAGGCGCTCTGGTGTCTTCTTTTAATAATGGCGCCATTTATTACATGCTTTCTTCGTGACTGATTATCCATCGGCCTAATTTCAAAGGCATTCGGTCGATTCCAACCCAATCCTCTCGGGCCTTATTGGAGAGGGACGACCTTCTTGCTTACCCATAGCCAGTTAATTGTTAGCTCTATTCAGTAAAGCGTCCTTCGCGCAGTCCTTCGAGCAATTCATCCATCTGTGAGCTGAACCGACTCACTTGATCCTTTAACACAGGAAATTCCGCAAGGCTGGTATCCCGTGCTTTAAGGATGTAATCGTATTGATCGGCTGTAAAATCATTTTGATCTTGATACGGCCCATTATATTCACTTCCCGCCGGTTCCTCCAGTCTTTGAAATTCAACACTAAACAGAGGGTCATGGAGGGTCAGTGTTATGGGTTCCGGACCAACATTTAAGAAATTCATGTTCAACCGGCCTCTCCACCCCGGATCAAGCTGCAATCCTCCAAAGGCGTTTAAGCCGCGCCTGGCAAATGAAGAACGAATTCCGAACCTGCCGCAGATATCCAAAGGAAGTTGTATTTTTTCCAGTGATAATACACCAACCATTTGACCAAAGTTAATCAGGAAAGAAGGTTTACTTTTAGTTAATTCTATAACTGTGCCGCATTTCTCAGAGGGAAGGGCGCTGGCGAGAATTTTCGGGCCGAGACGAAGATCATAGGAAGCAGGCTGAATCATTTGATGGTCAAAAGGGTCTATTTTCAGTTTCCCATCTCGCACCATTTCCGCAATTTTTTTACCCGATAATGTGCTCATAGTTTCCTTTCTGATTGTAAAGGAATCACTTGGCAAATTTAATTTAATTATAACACAGAGAAAGAATAATTTCCCAAGGTTTCTGATATCCGGGGTTAATATCCAATCTCCAGGGGAGTCAGAATTATCGAAAATTCCGTGAGCATTGGTTTGTAATCAAGTATAGTTGTGACCCGGCAAATTGAATTCGGCAGCTTACAATCCATGCAGTATCCTTTTTGGGCACAGGGAGTATCCAGGTTGAGCCTCTTGCAATTTTTAGCTGAAGCGATATTCTTTGCCCTCCAGAGAGCTTCATCCAGATTACTAACAATTTTATTGTATCCGACGACAGCTATTACGTGCCTGGGACCGAATATCATTGAGGCTACTCTGTTGCCCGCACCGTCGATATTCACAATCTCGCCATCGACAGTTATAGCATTGACACTGGTCAGAAAATAATCTGCGGTAAGCTGCTTTCGCCGGGCATCAAGCTTTTCCTGCGGGCTTGTGCTGCCGTCCCAGTGGTCAAACACAATATTGCCTCTGGAATTCAGCATGAAATCAATGCCGGTTTCCCGGAGTGTCACCGAACCTCCCAGCCCGACAGTCGCATTATCCGGTATAGTATTCAGGATGAACTCTTTAATAGCATCCACAGTATTTAATATTACCGGATTAAATCCCCTTTTTTTTAACTTCACGCTTAATTCTTCCAGAATTGTTTCTTTATGCCAGACAGACACGGAATCAAATTCATTCATGAACCATATTCTCCTTTTCACGGCATTAAAACTTCATTGTTCCCTCTTTTAAATTACCATTCAGCTCATCAGTCCCGCATATTTTTTATTCTCCCGTGAAAAATAGTTTATCAATTTCCCGATGAAATAATTCGGCATTGTCATAAAGAATAGCATTCCATCCTTTTTGCCTTGCCCTTTGGACATTTCCCGGATCATCATCAATAAACAAAATTTGGTCCGGCGGTGTTTTTAATAATTCGGCAATGTCGTCAAACAAAATACTGTCCCTTTTCCCCTTGCCCATGTGGTAACTGTTAAAAACATGATCAAAATACCGGAAGAAATCGAATCGGTTATTCAGTTTATCGAGCCAGTCTGTCTGATCACTCAGTATGCCGACAGCCACCTTTTCTGACTTTAACTTTCCGACGAGATCGATCATCCGTTCGTCAAGAACAAAACGAGACATAAGTTCATAAGTTAAAGAAGCATTCTCACCATTGATCCCGGTTTTTCTTCTCAGCGCGCTCCAGAAGTCGCTTTCCGAACCTTTTCCCAGTATGTAACCGGTTTCATAAATCGTGTCGGCGGCCGTTTGAATCAAATTGTCGCCATTCAGGCCGTTGGCTGCGGCGATAACCCGAAGGCCTTTTTTCCAACCTTCTTCTGACAGCACACCGCCGAAATCAAATAACACAAGACGAATATTCGTTTTTTTATCGAATGTCTTTTCCTCCAGGTTCATTAGTCCTCCTCTGTAAATTTCAGCGCCTTTGCCGGACCTGCTGAATCCAATATCTTTATATCACGATTAATGATCCATGTCGAAGCCGGAAAGGCAGAAATGTTTCTTGCATTATACTAATTCCCTTTCCAATAGTAATCTATGATGCAAACAGCGACAAATTTCCCTTTGACATTAAACATGGGTAAGAGTATTTTTTAAATGAGAAGGCTTCATTGTTCTCTCTTCATTCGCCCAAGGGAGGAGAAATGCAAAAAAAAGGGAAGATCTCCAGACGCACCTTTTTAGCCGGAGCAGGCGGTATCATGGTGGGTATAGGATTGCCCGGAGTTTTTGTAAAACTGACGGATGCGGAACAACTGGCTCTGGCAGCCGAAACCAGGCGGGATGGCAGGCCCCGTCTTCCTCCCGGACAATTTGCAGTGAAAAAAATCCAGGATATGGGCGGCTCCCCTGGAACTGCCACTGCCGGGAACTGGAGCCTCCGCATTTATGGCGAGGTGGAAAGACCAATTGTTCTTTCCTACCGGGATTTGCTCAACCTGGAACAGGCGCAAATCACCTGCGACGTACATTGTGTCACCGGCTGGACTCTCCTGGATTCAAAATGGAGCGGGGTGCGTTTGACAACAATTATGGAAATGGTTAAACCTCGTAAAACAGCAAGTTTTGCCATTTTTGAAGCTGCCGCCGGTTATACGAGCAACATTCCACTGACCAGGATCAGCAAGGAAAGTGTATTCCTTGCACATGGTCTCTTCGGCGAGAAGCTGCCCAAGGCTCATGGTGCTCCCGTGCGCATATTGATCCCCGATCTGTATTTCTATAAAAGCGCCAAGTGGCTGGAGGGTGTCAAATTCACCGATCGCGATGAACCCGGATTCTGGGAAACGCGGGGTTACAGTAACTCCGCCGATCCGTGGAAAGAGGAGCGCAACCACTAAAACCGATTATTCGATGCGAAGATATTTATGCTGACACCAGCAGAATTGAGCATACTGGCAGAGGTAAAAGCAGCACGACAATCAAAAAGCATAGAGATACGAAAAGGGGAGCAATAAGGCTGTTCCGGAGATTCCTGGTGAATCAGCTAAAAGGTATAAGTGTTTAAAGGTTAATTCTAGCGGAAGGCTGGTGTTTAACTAAAGAAAGGAGCAGAAAATGAAAAGAGCATTTATGGTAATTAGTGTCACTCTACTGACGGGAATAATTGTCGGCTGGAGTGCCTTGGCAATGGCTGCAGATTTGGGATTAGTGCAACAACTCACCAAGAATCTGGGAGTAACTAAAAAACAGGCAACAGGTGGGGCCGGTTCAATATTTAATGTTGCCAAACAAAATCTGAGCGCAGACGATTTTACCAAAGTGGCTAAAGCTGTTCCCGGTATCGACAAGATGATGGCGGCAGCACCAAAAGCGGAAGGATCTACGAAAATGCTTGGGGACGCATCGTCCTTAATCGGCGGTAAAGCTTCATCAGTATCCGGAGCTGCGAATCTGGCTGGAAGTTTTTCGAAACTGGGAATGAAGGAAGGGATGGTCAATGCATTCATGCCAATCGTTCTCAACTATGTCAAGGAAAAGGGAGGAGAACCGGTGATGAAAATTCTGCAAAGCGCTTTGCAGTAAAGTATGTTTGCCGATTATGTCAGATCCTATCCATAGATGAACGCCAATTCATCTCATGTTGGTTTGAAGCTCGCTCCGGTGAGCTGTTGTCAACCGGCAGCGAAAATTAACCCGCGTTGGAAAATTGCGACTCCGGTTGACAATCTATAAATTCCCAGCCAATAGTTCCGCGATAGGTGAATATCTTTTTTTGATGCCTGACGAATTGATTTGCCATTTTCGTGTACTGATAACCACATCTTACGAAGAGTTCCCACTCAGTATTTGCCTGAGGAAACTTGCTCTTTAATCAGCTTCGTAAGATTGATTAAAGTTGTATTGCTCTCCGCTGCTGTTTCTCCCAGCATGTGGGCAATTTCATGGGCCACCCGCATCTGCTTGCGGACGACCTCCCTTGTCTTTTCCAACATTTCCTCACGGATGACATATGACTTTTCCCTTTCCGTTACATCGCGAAGAATAGCCACCATCAGGGGTTGCCCTGCGACCCGACCGATGGTCTGTTCAACGATTAGGCCTTCCCTCAGCTGCCTTGTCTGGCCGACAATGTGTATACCCGTATCGCGGACATACTCGAAGTCATCCAGGACAGAAAGAAGACAAGAAAGATGTTTGCCATGAACGTCCGACAAACTGTGTTTAAAGAGTTTTTCTGCCGAGGGAGACAAATCATGGATTGTCAGGTTATCGTCTATAATGATAATGGCATTCGGCGCAACATCCATAACAAACCGGTGTAAAAATTCGGAACGATGCCGCATATAAGGAATGCACATGGTCGCTTCCGCCATGCCGCGCAGGGTGGCAATAGCTTTTTCACGGCATGTGGCATAACCGCAGGCACCACAATTCAATTCATCAACGGAGTTATATTTATTGACCAACTGCATGACCTCCTGAATTTGCTCTTCGCTGAATTCAGGCATCTGTATGCTTCTGTCCCTGAAGGTACGTTCCAGGGACGGCCAAATCTCTATGGGAATAAGAGCCGGTTCATGACCTGTATCGGAACCTTCCATATTCCGGCCGGAGACATTGTTTCCTTTTTGCGGATTAGCCGCCGCTGTACTACTGACACAACCGCCTTTGCAGGCCATGAGTTCCACCAGTTTCTTGTTCACGCGGCCGGCACGGATATCTAAAAGAACATCCTGACAGTCATCCAATCCTGAAGCCACAACCATATCCCGATCCAGCGTAATTGCATTCATTGGTTTCATGCCGATCAGACCGCCTTCCAGCGGGAAAAGTCGTGCTTTATCGGCCGGCTGCGTTTTCACAATGTCTACAGCGGGCCTTTCTTGCATAGCAGCTGTGAACCATTCTTCGAGTTCAGAGAATGTCATGGCGGCATGAACGACTCCGGCAACCGGCTTGTCATGTATTTCCATTTTTTTTGCCAGACAGGGACCAATAAAAACAATATAGGCGTCCGGTCCGTATTTCTGCGCTAGCATACGCCCGTGTGCAATCATTGGAGAAACCAAGGGCGCCAGATGCGGGATCAGATCAGGATAATATTTTTCAATCAGATTAATGATGGCGGGACATGAAGAGGTAATGACCGGCCAGCAATCCTGATGGGTATCTGCATATTTCTGATGGGCAAGCCCTACAATATTGGCTCCGACAACTGTTTCTTCGGCTGCATGAAAACCCAGACGCTTCAGGGCATCCTCCATTTCGACAAAATTTTTCATATGAAAGAATGCGGGGGCCGATGGGGCAACCGAAGCAATCAGCCGTCGGTTTTCGTTTTTCGCCTTCAGCACATCTTCCGCAGCGCTATGGATACTTTTTGCCTTTTGCGGACACACACGAATACACATACCACAAACAATACAGAGTTTCGGTACAACTTGTGCCTGTCCGTTTTTAAACCGGATGGCTTTTACACTGCAATTACGCACGCAACGATAACAATCACGGCAATCGGCAGGGTTCGTCTCGATATAGGGAATGCTCATAGTAATGCCTCGCAATCAAATGTGTTATTCATAATTCAGCACGTGATGGATTAAGCAGCCTGAATATATTTTTCATGGCCTTAAGCCCTTTTCAGTCTCGGAATGAAATCTTCAATTCCCATAGTCCGGCAACGTTTCTCTTGTCCAGATCAAAACCGCCGTTATTAAAGACGTGCAGCATAGGATAATTGTCCATAAGGACCTCGGCCGTAACGCCTAAAAGCCCCTGGCGCTTGGCGAGATAAGTCAGATAGGACAACAGCTCCGAGCCTATTCCTTTATTGCTGTAACTGTCTTTGACGGCAAAAGCGACTTCCGCCGTATGGGTCGATCCGTTAATGTAATATCTGCCGACACCGACTATTTCTTCGTTTTCCCCTTTGGGCACAACAGCCAGGATGGCCATTTCGGTCGTATAATCAATAATCACCAGTTTCTGTAATACTTCGTGAGGAACATCTTTTCTGGTAGACATGAAACGGCGGTAAAGGCTCTGCTCCGACAGTGAATAGATAAAGTCCTTCAAACGAGGTTCATCGCTGATTTTAATCGGCCTGAATAAAATATTGAGGCCGGTCTTCGTCGTTTTGTGAGATTCCAGATGTTCGGGGTATTCTCCCCTTGTTCCGGAAATGAAATGCTGGTCGTGGTAGATCATATTTCGCTTCTTCGCTTCTTCAATCAATGCCGGTCTGAATTTAGGATGCGCAATGGCAATGAGTTCCATGGCCCGCTCACGGATATTTTTCCCGTGAAGATATGCGATTCCATACTCCGTCACAACATAGTGAACGTCTCCGCGGGTCAAGGTGACACCGGCGCCTTCGCGCAGGCAAGGAACAATCCGGGAAACAAACCCTGAGACGGCTGTGGATTGCAAAGCAAGAATGGCTTTGCCGCCTTTAGATAAAACAGCCCCGCGCATGAAGTCCGCCTGCCCCCCCACACCGCTGTGAAAAATGCCGCCGATGGATTCCGCCGTAGCCTGTCCTGTCAGATCAATCTCCAGGGCGCTGTTGATGGCCACCATATTGTCATGCTGGGCTATTATCATCGGATTGTTGGTGTAGTCTATAGTCCGAAAATCTATTGCCGGATTATCATTCAGGTAATCGTACGTCGCTCGATGCCCCATACAGAAGGTTGTAACTGTTTTCCCTGGATTCACGTTTTTTTTCGAGTTGTCGATGATACCTTTCTTCATCAGATCAACAATGCTATCCGTGATCAATTCTGTGTGTATGCCCAAGTGCTTTTTGCCACAGAGGTTCTGCAAGACAGCATTGGGAATTCGTCCGTATCCGACCTGAATGGTATCGCCATCTTCAATCAGACGCGAAGTATAATTGCCGATTCTGATGGCAATATCTGTTTCGGCCTCCGGACTATATTCCAACAGAGTCTCGTTATGGGGGACGATGTAATCTATATCATTAATATTTAGAAAAGAATCGCCGTGAACCCGGGGCATAAAGCAGTTTATCTGAGCAACGACAACCGATGCCTTTTTTACGGCCGCCTTGATCACATCAACGCTGATACCCAGACTCATATATCCAAGATGATCCGGAGGGGAAGTCTGAATCAGGGCAATGTCAATCCTGGCCATACCGCTGTCAAATAGCTTCGGCGTTTGTGAAAGAAATATCGGCGTATAATCAGCGACGCCCTGATTAATGGCATCCCGTGTGCTGTCGCCGATGAAAAAAGAATTGTGGCGAAAATGCTGTTTGAATCTTTCTGCAGCGTACGGGGCGACCCCCAAGGATCGGATGTGGAGAACTTCGGCATCGCAGAAAGCTTTGGGATTCGATTTTACATAACGGATCAGAGACTGCACCAGATGTTGCGGTTCTGCGCAGGCCGAACCAATGAAAATCGTATCTCCCCGATTAATGCGGCCGAAAATTTCGTTCTCGGAGGCAAATTTTTCCGGATATTTATTTCTCCAAATTTCATAATCCATACTCTTCCCCACATTTCATGCCTGTTGCAGAACATTGATGCTGTTTTCAACAGGTATTCTGTTTGCCGTTCATAATCCAGATTTTCATCTTTTGAGCCTGTTTGATTAATTCTTCACGAAAATCAGGGTGAGCTATACTGATGAGTGCTTCAGCTCTTTCCCATGTGGATTTGCCTTTCAGCTGAATCATACCGTATTCCGTCGTAACATACTGAACGATTGAACGCGGCACAGTTACAATCGATCCCGGCTCAACAGTCGGAACAATACGTGAATGCAATTTGCCTTCTTTATCCGTGTAGGTTGAACTCAGAGAAATAATCCCCTTGCCGCCCTGGGACTGGAAAGCGCCGAAAATAAAATCAAGTTGGCCGCCCGTACCTGTTTTTTGGTGGATACCGGATGATTCGGAGCAAACCTGACCATACAAATCCACTTCAATAGCATTATTTATGGCGACTACTTTGTTATTGAATGATATGATTCTGGGATCATTAGTAATATTGACCGGATAGGAAGAACAGGTGGGATTATGATCCAGAAAATCATAGAGTTTTTTCGTCCCCATGGCAAAGGTGTAAACTATTTTGCCCTTGTCCGCCGATTTCCGACGGCCGGTGACTTTGCCGGCGTTATACAAATCGACGACGGAATCACACATCATTTCCGTGTGAATGCCTAGGTCTTTCAAATCGCTTTCGGCGATCATCTGTCCGATCAGATTTGGCAGACCGCCAATTCCCAACTGAATACACGACCCGTCCTCAATTTCCTTCATAATATGCTCGGCAATGCGTCGATCGACTTCCTTAGGCGCTACGGGTTTAACTTCCATCAGCGGCGGGTTTTTCCCTTCCACGATATAATCCACTTTAGATATATGGATGGACTCTTTGTTGCCTCCATAGCAATAAGGAACGTTCTTGTTCACTTCAACAATAACCTTTTTTGTTTTATCCAGTACCGCGCCCGTGAGCGAATTGCAGAGGCCGTAATTGAAATAGCCGTTTTTGTCCATCTCGGTTACCGTAATAAATGCGACATCGAAATCGAGGTATTTCCTGATTGTTCGCGGCCCCTGATGATAGCTGAAAGGGATGTAGTTACACAAATCCTGATCATGGAGACGGCGGCCCGCCGTTGACAGATGCCAATCGTTCATGACCACATGCTCACGCTTTGGATCCGCTTCGACAATCTTGGGAACCCGTGATGTACAAACGCATCTTAAGTCAATATGTTTGAGTTGGTGGATTCTTTTGGACAATGCCTCATCCAAAGATTCAGGTATCAAAATAAATTCACCGTAAAATATTTTATCACCGGATCTGACATAACTTGCCGCTTCGTCTGCCGAAATCAGCTTATGCTTATAGTCTGCATATACATCTTTCATGTTCTATCACCCTCCAAAAATAGTTTATATTAAACAAAATTGTCTCATTCTAAATTATTTTATAGTTATTGAAGATTTACCTTTCGCACTTCAACCGTTCTTCCTGTTTCCGGATTCACAGGTTCAGGCGCTGCGAGAGCCATTGAACCTTTCCTTGGATTGTAAAGTATCAAGAAATAGCCGAAACGTAAATTCGGTGGAGACCTCATTTTGCCCTGGCAATATACCTATTCTCTTTTTCCCGGCACCTTATATCGCCGTATCAACAGGAATGGAGATATGCGGTCCCAAAATGCCGCATTCTCTTCCTGACAGCAGTCATAAAAAAAGGGCCGGCAAAACCGGCCCTTTTTTCACGCTTGCATGATGATCATTGGCAATACTATTTTTGCAGTAACTTGCCGATTGTCATGATTTCCGCCTCTTTGGTGCCCTCATAGAGTTCAAGAATCTTGGCGTCCCGATACCACTTCTGAACATCATATTCGTCCATGTATCCATATCCGCCGTGAATCTCAACACCCGCATTGGCACAGAAGACCGCAGTTTGTCCGCCCAGATATTTACCCATGGCCGCCAGGGTATAATCAGGAGTTCCATTATCAAGCAGCCATGCCGCTTTGTAAACAAAACCGCGCAGAGCCTCAATCTTGATAGCCATTTCCGTCAATTTCTGCATGGTGATCTGATAGCTTCCCAGAGGAGCTCCGAAAACGTTTCTATCCTTGGCATATTTCACGGAAGCAGCCAGGCAGGCTTCTGATAATCCCAAGGCCTGGGCGGCGATCATAATTCTGGTGATATCGAAGAAATGCATAAGTTGATAAAAACCTTTTCCGGGCGTACCAATAAGATTTTCCAGGGGCACCCGAACATCTTCCAGTGCAATTTCCGCGGTATCACTGGCCCGGAGTCCCAGTTTACCATGAAGTTTTGTTCTCGTAACTCCTTTGGTATCACACGGGACCAGAATTTGGCTGAAGCTTGCGTGTTTTTTGACGTCGGTTTCAGTAATGGCCTGAACGACCATATGTGTGCTGCAGGTTCCATTGGTGATAAACATCTTGGTTCCGTTAATGACCCAGTCTTTGCCATCTTTTATGGCCCGGGTCTTATAGCCTGCCACGTCGGTACCGGCATTCGGTTCCGTATAGGCTCCGGCAAAAACATACTCGCCGGTGCAAATGGGCGGAAGGTACTTCTTTTTCTGTTCTTCAGTTCCATAAGAAAAAATGTTTTGAGCGCCGAAGCAGGCGCCATAGAGATTCATGCCGATGCCGATACAAGCCTTGGAAAGCTCTTCGGTGACGATGGCATGCCCCAGAAAACCAACACCGGCCCCGCCGTACTCTTCCGGAATCCAGGCACCCAACAGCCCGCTGTCCGCCGCCTTCATTCTCACTTCCGGTGTATACGCCTCCTTCTCGTCCGCCTCATGGGCGACAGGTACAATTTCGGCCTGGCCGAATTTATAGGCCATGTCCTTTAACATTTGAAGTTCTTCAGTTAATCGAAAGTCCATTGTAATCTCCTTTACATAAATTTGTATTTTTCGTTTTATCTTCAGTGAACAATTACTGCACTGAAGACCATTTTCTTCAAAACAATCGCCATGGACAAAACGCCGCTGCAAAGCGGCGTCACTCGGGCGATATTCAGGTTGTTCCGGTGCTCGAACCAGCAGGTGTAACGCACATTGTCGATGATTACCGGACCAATGCCGGCGTGCTGCGCAACTTACTTCATGGCGACAATGGCAATTGTGGGACCGCTTAAAACTTTCAAGGTGCCGCCGAAATGCCCGATGACTGTTCGGGAGGCGGAAATAATTAGAGCATCTTTCATTTACGTATTCATTTTTATTCTCCTTTATCGAGATTCCTTACTGTTCGTTGTCTTCATAAAAAATTCAGCATCTCCAGAACCTGCATTTTTCTATTTCTTTACATATCAATTTGCCATCCGGATCCATGTTTCCCGCTCTGACTGTCCGAGGAGGGGGGCCGACAGTCTCGGGGGGGAACATGGATCACGGAATGGTGATTATTTGTTTGCATCGTTTTGTTCTTCTTTCGGATGCAGAATAGGGAATTCCCCTTTATTTGTAAATCCGGTGAACAGCTTATTTCGGCCATTGGATATCCGCATTTCCCGAATAGTTTTACCTTAGGCATGAGATCATAACTTCCCTCGGACAAAAGAGGTCAAAGGTATTTTTCACCTTATAGGGACGATCTATATGGGCTTCCTCTTTGTCAGAAACGCCTGCATCTCTTCTTTATGATCGTCGGTGCTGAAGCACTGAACGCAGCACTCGGCTTCCAGGCGGGTGGCACTATCGAGAGACTGGTCATAGCCAAAATTGATGCTGTGCCCGGCCATTTTCAATGTAAAACCAGGTAGTGCAGCCAGTTTCCTGGCAAACGTCTTCGTTTTTTGTGTAAAAGCATTATCTTTATTTTTACTTCATTTCCCGATCTTGCCCGCTTGGCAGATAGTGCGGATGAGATCGGTAATGCCGTCCGTCGTTATAGAATTTTTCAAAAGACAATAATCAGCCCCGCAGGCATGGGCGTTTTGGAAATATTCCGGCTGATCATTACTTGTGATCCAGATGATGCGCAAAGAGCGGTGGGACGTTTTGAATTTCTCCGTCAGTCCGAAACAAGTTGTTCCCATGGACTGGATGTCGATGAATATGATATCCGGAGAAAATAGTTTGAACTGGTCCGTGAGAGAGGGGTTGTTTGCCTTCAGGCGTATAACCGATGACGAAAAATTCATCTTGAGAATATCCACCAGTAACTGCCCGAAGGTCAGATTGTTATCGATAATCATGATTTTCAGCATCAGAGTCACTTCTTTCTAAATAATCAATAGCCTGCTGGAAAAAAGATTAGGGAAAAAGCAAGTGAAAGTAAATCAGGTGATATCCCCATTTGCGTCCTTGCTATGCCTTATTTATTCTTAATAAACCGAAGATGATATCCTGATTTGTCCTTTACCAATGAATGATATCGTGATAGAAAAAATTATGGATACGGAGAAAAAAAGAATCGTCATTGCCGACGATCATACCATCCTCAGGGAAGGCCTGAAGGCGTTGCTTTATCTAAGCACCGAGCTTCAAGTCGTCGGAGAAGCTGAAGACGGGCGTGAAGCCGTAAGGATTGCATTGGAATTAAAACCAGATCTACTGCTTATGGATCTTTCCATGCCCAGGATGAACGGTATTGAAGCCATCAAAGAAATTAAGAAACAGCATCCGGAAATCAAAATCATCGTCCTCACTGTTTATAAAACGGAAGAATATGTTCTGGCCAGTCTCCAGGCCGGAGCGGATGGCTACATATTAAAAGAAGCCGACCACGCCGAGTTTTTGCTAGCTATCAAGAATGTGCTGATGGGCAAGCATTATTTGAGTCCCGAAATCTCGGGAAAAGTCATTGATGGTTATCTGAAAGGGCAACAGGATCACTCACCCCTCACAGTCTGGGACACACTCACGTCGCGGGAGCGCGAGATTCTGAAACTTGTGGGAGAAGGATACAAAAACCGGGAAATCGCCGACGATTTGTGCATCAGCCTGAAAACGGTTGGAAAGCATCGCGAGAACCTGATGAAAAAGCTCGATCTTCATACGGCCTCGGCGCTCACGTCATACGCCATCGAAAAAGGACTGGTCACCAAATAGACTTCAACGTAATCTACCAGGATGCGGTAATGGACGTACCCTTACCTAATTTTGTGCGTATCCTCAGGATACCTCCGGTAAGTTCCGCCCGCTCCCGCATGCTCATCAGCCCCAATCCCTCAAGAACTGAAATATCATAGTTACTGGCAACGTTTTTCAGATCAAACCCCTTGCCATTATCCTCGATTGTCAGTTGAATCTTGTTTTTTACTTTTTTAAGGGACACGCACACATGATCGGCAGAACTGTGTTTTGCGGCGTTGTTGAGCGCCTCCTGGAGAATCCGGTAAATGATTATTTTCAGGCGTTCCGGAATATCCTCCTCTTTAAGCTGAATATCCTGCTCCACGTGCATTCCGGAATAGACCGCCTGAAGTTCCCGACAAAACCATGAAATAGTCGCCAGAATACCTAGATCATCAAGAATGGACGGGCGAAGGTCCATCATGATTCTACGCACCTCATCAATAGTCTGTTTCAATAAATTTACGCCTGTTTCCAGCAGCACAACTGCTTTTGATATATCCTGTTTTCCAATGAGGTGCTGATAAGTAGTCTCCATACTGAATTTAATCGCCGTTAGATACTGTCCGATGCTGTCGTGGAGTTCGCGGGAAATGTGTTTTCTTTGTCGTTCCTCGACATTAATGAGCTGGGCAGACAGCGCGTGCAGCTGTTTCTCCGATGTCTGGAGTTTTTGCTGGGCCATCTTGCGCTCAGTGATATCTTCCATATGAGTTATAACGGAATCCGGCGGCATGTAAGTGAAAGTAAATATGATAATTTTTTCGGTTTGCCGTGTAAACATACGGTAGGGAGTCTCTTGTTTGATCAGGTAATGTTCCTTGAAGCAGGTGTTCAAATTCTCCTGTATGTCAGGTCTATCTTCATAGATAATACTTGCCGGTTTATCCAGAAAATTGCCGATCAATCCATCTGTGAAATCTTCCATTGTAATATTGTAGTCGGCAACAATAAAATCATTGCCCTTTCTTTGCCAGGTAATGGTTGGAATGTGCGTGTGTCGGAATTGGATTTTCAGACGCTCCTTGCTGGCCTGAATCATCTCTTCCATCTGCTTGAGCTTTATTTCATTGCTTTCCAGTTCAGCAATTCTCTTGCGCAAAACAGTTATATCATCAGTCATTTCCGGATCTATCTTCTCGTTCACCCGAACATCTCCATGTCTTAAAAATGTTTTATATTGAAGGACCTGTTATTTAGCATCTCTGCAAACAAAAAAAGGAGTATATGACCCACAAGAAAAGGTTTGGCAATTCTTTTTCGTTCGATTACCATCTGGTTGTTTGGAACGTTACTATTTTTCGAACAGTATCAATCCGTTCTGGTGTATTATAGTTTTTAACGCTTTGCAGATAACGTTCTTGTCAATAGATTAAGGAATTGGGGAACATTCAGGATTACCATTCGAAGAACAAAACCGCTGCGTGTCAGCCATCCCAGCGCCTTTTTTACAGCATCAAGATAAACCAATCCCTGTAAATCAGCAAGTATTTATTTTAAAACTTCCTGACATCCATATCTGATTTTGCACCAAAAATTAAAGAGGATCAGTTCATAGTTCCTTATGCCATTAAGGTTTGAATTAATAAATGGTCAATCCTTGATAATGAGACTTAAAGAACTCGCGAAAGCAAATGGCGAATAATTAAAAACAATCGAACAACTTGTCGCTTGAGCCGATCGCAAACGCGGCTCCGTTGGATGTTCGAAGAGCAAGCATCAACATCTGCATTTAAAAAGTTATTTAGCAG
Source organism: Deltaproteobacteria bacterium HGW-Deltaproteobacteria-12 (assembly GCA_002840565.1). Classification (GTDB taxonomy): domain Bacteria; phylum Desulfobacterota; class Syntrophia; order Syntrophales; family Smithellaceae; genus MVRV01. The sequence goes on from PHBK01000013.1 coordinate 74,458, forward strand.
TAGGTGAAATGCCCAGAATCAAGTGACCAGGGCGGGCGTAAAGTTCCGCCTTTTTTTGTTTGCGCCCGGCAAGGGGAAGAGTTAGCCGAAGGCCTAAGGAACGCTCATTCAGCTCAAGGTGGTTTGAAGCTCGCTGCGGTGAGAGTCGTCAACCGACGTCTATATTTTCAAAAGCTGAAGACTAATCTTACTTTGCATATCAGTCATAACAAAATACTTATTTTAATGCGCTACGGTGCCGGGTTTCACTCTCTCTGCCGGGTGATCTTTTTGGGCCTGATGATCATAAGCCAAAAGCATGTACATTGCCGGAACGACAAAAAGCGTAAATATTGTGCCGATGGAAATGCCGGTGGTAATAACCAAACCCATATTGTAGCGGCCCGCGGCGCCGGCGCCGGAGGCAAAAACCAGAGGCAGCACGCCCAGCACCATTGCTGCAGTAGTCATGAGTATTGGTCGCAGGCGAACGGCGGCGGCCTGCTCAATGGCTTCGCGCTTGCTTTTGCCCTCTTTTTGCAGGTCATTGGCAAACTGCACTATTAGAATGCCATGCTTACTGATAAGACCAATGAGCGTTATCAGGCCCACCTGGGTATAGATGTTTAAACTGGCATCGCCGATGCCGAGACTGATGAAAATGAGTGCGCCGCAAATGGACATGGGCACACTGATCAAAACAATGACCGGATCGCGAAAACTTTCAAACAATGCGGCCAACACAAGAAAGATAATAATCATGGCAAAAACGATGGAAATCATTAACATCGAATTGCCATTTGGAGATGTTTGAGGTATAAAAAAAGTACCTTGAGTATAAGGAGGATATTTCTATGCATTACATAACTATAAGAATCCTCCTTGTCGCACTTGTGCTTGTTCTGAGCCAACCTGTCACATTACAGGCAGCCGCGCGTTTAAAGTATTTCATTTGGGAGGTTTGCAATGAGTGAACGTAGATCTTATCGCTCCTGTGTTAGTTACATCGATAAAAGCAGGGAATATTACGCTGCACATGGATATAAACAGCCGTATACCTGGGCATACCACAAGAGCGCACCTTTCTCGCCATTAAAGAAACCTTTATCAGCGTGCCGGATAGGTTTGATAACGACGGCTTCGGATGTCGACGTCGGGCCGGGCATAGAAGGCCTGATGAAAAAAAGAGATGTTTATGCATTGACATCCGATCCCGCCCCCGCTCGCTTGTTTACCTCGCATCTCTTTTGGGATAAAGATGCAACGCATACCGATGACCTCGAGAGTTTTTTACCTTTGAAGCGACTCTCGGAATTCGCAGCTACCGGCCGCATCGGATTCGCATCAAAGAGGTTCTATGGTGTACCTACCGAATACAGCCAGGGCCGGACTAGACTCAAAGATGCCCCTAAAATCCTGGAGTGGATTTTGGAAGACGGCGTGGATGCAGTGCTTCTGACGGCCCTTTGACCTGTCTGTCACCAGACCGTGTGTCTGGTTAGCCGTCACCTGGAAGAAAACGGAATACCTACCGTTGTCATGGGTTCAGCACGCGATGTTGTTGAGGAATGCGGTGTTGCTCGTTTTCTGTTCACTGATTTTCCTTTGGGAAACCCCTGCGGCAAACCATGGGATGCCCGGATGCAAGGTTCAATCGTCGATATGGCGCTTGATCTGCTCGAACATGCCTGGGCGCCGCGTACAACTGTCCAAACTCCTTTCCAGTGGCTTGATGAAGACTGGCGGAAGAATTTTATGCGTGTTGATGAAAGCAACCGGGAAGCTCTGGCTCGAGCGGGGGAGGAACGGCGCCAATTGCAGGCTCGGAAAACAGAAAGGGGCAAAGGACAATCATAGGAAAACTGTCCCTAATAAAAACGGGCTTTTTGGTGGTTAAGTTTATGTCTTCAAATAGGTTTAGACAAAAAACGTATGGAACTGAACTTACTTGCCTCCCCAATAATTGTGCTACAGGTTAGTTTATAGTTCAGCCATTGTTAATATTCAGCTCATATATGCTTTCGGTGCCGGAGTCATACAAGGAAGTGAACTGTGTGGCCTCACTATGCGGATAACAGGATTTCTTTCCGGAATCATCAACATTACGACTTATTAAAAACATTCATTTGCCGGTGCAAGAAACGAGTGTTTTTTATTCCATGCTGCCTGCGAAACAAATCATCAATCTTTATGGATATGCGGCTTTCAACCCGTAATAAATGCTGTCCCTCTGGTTAATCCTTCGGGTTTCAGTCTTCATTTATATTCATCGCCATCAATTTTACGGAATCATTAAACAGCATAAAGATGCTTTTATCCGAAACTGTTTTCTCGACAAACCCTACGCCGAATACCGGATGATTGATCACATCATTGACCTTGTAGGTTGCTTTTATTGAATAACTCTTCAGGGGGGTTGCCGGCGCCATATTGCTGATTTTGAGACCCCATTGCACCGGCGCATCGTTGACCGTTACCTTTGCCGTAACAGGCTTTTTAGTCCGGACAGCACCGGGTGTGCGAATAGCGGCAGTCTTTTTTACGGCCGGCATTGTGCCCCGATATTTATGTTCAGCGCCGCAGGTTTTACATTTTACGCGGTTTACCACATCAGCCACTTTGAACAATATCACATGAGACAGAACTAACTTACATTTCAGACAATAAGCATCAATATTTTCACCGACAGCATTCACAATCATCTCCTTATAGATAAGTAAAAACTGAAGAGCAGAAGGCCAGCCTTCTGCTCTTGATAATGTTTCTTTTAGATAATCTTAATATCTCCCGCCGCCGCTTCTGGGTCCTCTGTTGAATCCTCCACCGCCTCTATTACCGCCGCCGGTGCCAAAATCTTTCTTGGGCCTTGCTTCATTGACAGTAATTGCCTTACCATCAAGCATTCCACCATGGAACATTTTTATCGCCTCAGCAGCGCCTTCTTCCGTTTTCATTTCGACAAAGCCGAAACCTTTGGATTGACCTGTAAACTTGTCTTTAATGATTGATGAGGATGCAATTTCTCCTGCTTCAGAAAAGTTAGATTGAAGATCATCATCCGTGATCTTATAAGACAGGTTGCCGACATACAAATTTTTGTTCATGTTAATTCCCTTTCTTGTTCATTACTTCTTATTCCTTCATTCCCTGCTGGGGTCTCACAAAGCATCATAATCACTCAGTATGTTTCCCGGTTGAGAAGGAAGGAAAAAGTGAGGGGCTTGCATGCCTTACCTTTTAAGCTTTTTTAAAAAGCTCGTTGCCGCTTAAAGCGAAAAACCACCCTGCTCTCCGAAGCTTTGGTGGTTGTGTCTTGTCTATTAGGAAAGGTTTAACTAAGAAAGGTTCAACATTTGACAATATAAACACAATTGATTTTGCTCTATATATTAATCTGTCACATTAATGATCGATAGTCAAGAGACATTTACAACTGCTCAGCTATTGCCCCTCCAATAGCAGGTGCGCCGTGCGTTACATCTTTCCAAGGGTAAAGTTCTGTTTTATTATTCGTGCGCAAGAGGACTTATAGATGAAACAGGCAGAATCAAGGGCCGGGGTTGGTGTGGGAATACCTGTTTATCTATGAAAAGTGGGGATAGAACGGGGACAATGTGCAGCGTGATAGAAGAAAAAGCAAAAGGCTTACGATCTGGAAAACAGCGTAAGCCTTTAATTTTATTATGGTGCCGGAGGTCGGAATCGAACCGACATGCCCTTGCGAACGGGGGATTTTGAGTCCCCTGCGTCTACCAGTTTCACCACTCCGGCATGGGCAGCGATTATATAGACGGGGTTCGAAAAGTCAAGCTAAAATCTGTTGACAACCGATAAACGCGCATGTTAAAGGGGCTGCACATTTCGTCAAGTCTTATTGGGGGTGTAGCTCAGCTGGGAGAGCGCTTGAATGGCATTCAAGAGGCCAGCAGTTCGATCCTGCTCATCTCCACCAGAATGAAGGGTTTCAGGATTTTCCTGAAACCCTTTTTTTTATATGCATCAATATTGTGTGGACAAAGCCAGACATTATGCGCTAGAAAATAACATAAAATAGTACCTACATAATAGTTTTTCCCAAGCAAATTTCAGGGAGGTGAAGCAATGTGGGATGCTGCAAAGTGTGATTTATGCGGTGATTGTCTGGTCAAGTGCCGGTATGTCGATTACGATAAGGAAAAGGCGGCGCGTGAAATAAAACTGCTTATGGAGGGGAAAGCGGCGGACATTCTGGACAGGTGCATTACCTGTAATGCATGTTTTCAGTATTGCCCCACCGGGGCGGATCCGGCTGATCTTATCTACAAAATGATCGAGAAGATCGGAACCGGTTCTCTCGTGACAACTTTTAAACCTTTTATTGATTCGGTGACCAGGGCGTTTGAAGAAGCTAGCGACGGCGGTCAGGTGATTGCCGGAGATCCGGACAAGCCCGTCCTTTCTTTCGATTCCTTCGTATTTAAGCAGTTTCCGGAAGGTACGCTGGACAGCAGGATGTTCAGAGGCATGACTGTAGTCCGGGGAAAAAGATATGCTTCGCTGGTCGGCATGGGTCATATGGGCGGAGCGAGTCTGGCCGAAAGATACGGTCAAAAGGTTATCGAAGGGTTTGCTCACTTCGGCAAAGACGTCGTCTACATTCATAATGAAGGATATGTTCTGGCGCACGTCAAAGCCAAAGAGCTTGGTATTAATGTGCCATACAAATATATGCACCTGTTTGAATATATGCGCGACTACCTCCGAAGCAATAAAAATGATATTACCCTGCTGAACAAAAAAATTGCCTACCAGCCGAATTGCGCCGTCAGGTGGATACCCGAACAGAACATCTGGCTCGATGAGATATTGGAGCTTATCGGAGTCGAGCGCGTTTCCAGAAAATATGAGGGCCTGAACGCCCTGTGCTGCGGGGGCCCGGCTCTGGCTGTCAACAAAGATCTGGGACTGAACATGCAGAAAGAAAACATCAAAGACGCGCTCGATAACAATGCGGAGGCCATGATCATAATCTGTCCCATGTGCGATGCCATGATGCGCGATCAGATATCAAAGGCCGGGTTGCCGAAAATATTTATAACCGATCTTTGCCGCATGGCTCTGGGTGAGATATCATGGCCGGCAAACTGAAGTGTCTATGTTTATTAATTGGAGGTGAATAATGACAATGAAAATATCGCTACGGGAAGCTGGAGATCGCGCTGCTGAACTCATGCAGAAGGGTTATCATTGAGGGCCGGCTGTCCTGCAAGTTATGTGGGAAGCCTTCGGCATTGAAAATGAGGATATTCTGTGGAGTTGCATTGCCTTCAACGGCGGCATAGCCGGTCATCAGACGGCCCCCTGCGGTGCAGTATCAGCGGCAACGGTTTGCACAGGTCTGCTTCACCGGTGGCCTTTGGCGGACAAGAAAAGAGCCAACCAGGAGAGGCTGGAAGCGCGTCAGGATGCCAGTCAACTTGTCAGAAGTTTCTTAGAGAAGTTCGGCAATATTACCTGCAGCGGCCTTGTTAATCTCGATTTTTCCCAGCCGGCAGTTTACCGCCAGTTTCAGGAATCCGGAATCTGGAAGGATAAATGTAATAAGTATGTTGAGTTCGTCATAGAGAAACTTTACGAATTCCATGATAAAAGAAGTGCCAGGCGGCCACCGCTAAAAGTTCTATTGTACACTAAGCCTGGTTGTCCGTTTTGCGCTCAGGCCAGGCTGGACCTCGAAGAGCGCGGAGTTTCTTACGAAGAAATTACGATCGATGGTAATCCCGAGGCTCTGAAAGAGGTAATGAAACTGTCCAACGGCGAAGGTATAGTGCCGATTTTGGTTATGGGGGAAGATGTTAAAGTAGGGTTCGGAGGCGGCTGAACAGTGTAGAATGCGACAGTTTGTCGCATATTATGAGGAGAAGGTTTTATTAATCAGTTATTATTGTTTTCCTTGTTAAGCTTAGCCAGTTCGGCAATCATGATGCGGCGAACAAGAGCGGCTGTTTCTGGAGCGGAAAGGCCGGAGAACCTTTCATAGGGGATCTCCTCTAAAACCCGTACCCTCATCCGGTGTACGCCCGACGTATTCATTTTCCATTTGGGCAACGCTTTCCCTGTATTTGTTAACACTATCGGCAGAATAGGCACCTGGGCTTTATGGGCCAGGATAAAAGCTCCCGGCTTAAAGTCTTTAATCTCGCCGTCAGGCGATCGGGTTCCTTCGGGATAAATGAATACGGAATTGCCTTTGGCCAGTGTTTTTTCGCAGTCTTCCATCATTTTTTTGACGCCATCCTTATTGCCGCGGACCAGCTCGATATATTGATTAAGTCGCATATTCCAGCCCATAAAAGGAACCCGGAACATTTCGGATTTGGAGACGATTTTATAAAATAAAAAAAGGCGGAAATTAACAAGGATATCCAGCTGTGACTGATGATTAGACACAATGATGTAAGTTGCGCCTTTTCGGCATCTTTGTCTTCCCTCGGTTTTAATCCGCCAGGTCGGCATAACCCATGTATAAGTGGAGGCCCAGAAACAGGTGTAGTAATGCAGGAAGCGCAGATGCGGATCGAAAGGCAGCGTGACAATCCAGATCAGCAGCGCCCCGCCATAAAAAAAAGGGAAAGTTATCCCGATAAAAACGAGCATTAAAACCGATAATATTTTTCCCAGCATATTCTGCCTTCAGTAAGGGAACTTGCCGCCCTTCAATGCTGGTTGTCAGCCCCCGGGAACAACCAGGTTCAGGCGTGTTTCCAAATGTAAAGACTTTTGGTTAAACGGACGCCTGTATATTACTTCTGGATTGACCAGTCAAGAGGCATCAACCTGTTGATCAAAAAATCTGACAAATATTTCTTCTGATTAATTTTCTGTCATTATCCGGTTGACAGGCCTGTTCGTTCTTTCTATATTGCCTGGCACAGAAGATGTCTTGGTCAGAGGGATAAATTTCTACAGGCTTTACGGGACTTCAATGAATATTCAGTCCTCTCCCGGTTATCGTTGGTGCATTTTTGCTATTTGCGCCGGCATGTACATTATGTCCCACTTCTGGCGGGTCTCCACCGCTGTCATCGCCGGTGATCTGAGCCGTGACCTGAGCCTTTCCCCGGATATGCTGGGTCTTCTGGGTGGGGCATTTTTCTACAGCTTTGGCCTGGCGCAACTGCCCATGGGGCCATTGCTGGACCGCTTCGGGTCCCGCGCAGTCATCAGTTCCCTGGCCTGCGTCGGTGCTGCAAGCGCAATATTCTTTGCGTTCTCCACCGGTGGTTCCATGGCGATATTGGCCAGGGCAGGAATAGGAGTCGGTATGGCCGCTGTTCTTATGGGCTCCTATAAAATATTTACCACCTGGTTTTCACCCCGGGAGTTTGCCACTCTGGCCGGCTTCTTGATTTCGATTGGTAATCTGGGGGCAATTGGTGCCACTGCCCCACTGGTCTGGCTGAGCAAAGCAATTGGCTGGCGCGGTGCCTTCCTCTGCCTGGCAATGATAACTCTGCTCATCGCTGTCATATTATTTCTGGTGCTGCGCGATCATCCTCCCCGGCAGGCAAGTATGCCGCCTCAGAACGCAACCCCGGGGAATGATATTTTTTTCGGACTGCGCACCGTCTTCGGCAGCGGCCTTTTCTGGCGGATTGCGCCGCTTGGCTTTGCCTCCTATGGAGCGCTGATAACTGCTCAGGGCTTGTGGGGCGGTCCTTACCTTATGCACACCTATGGCCTGAGTAAAGAGGCGGCCGGCGGTATTTTGCTGGCCGTCCCCATCGGGGCTATTTGCGGCTCACCTCTCTGGGGGAGTTGGTCCGACATACTGAAGCGGCGTAAATTGCCGGTCTTGTGGGGACAAGGGGCCATGCTGCTTGTCTTTTCCAGTCTGACTATGGATCTGCATTTACCCGGCTGGGGTTTGTTGCTCCAATTCTGGCTGTTGGGGTTTACCTTTTCCAGCAATTTTATTATTTATGCACAGGTAAAAGAGACATTTCCCCTCGCCATTGTAGGGACCGCCCTTACCGCCGTGAATTTTTTTATTATGATGGGAGCAGCCTCGTTCCAGCACGTTATGGGCGTCATTATGAATAACTGGACACCGTCGATAACGGGAGTCTACCCCTTGGCGTCTTACCAGTGGGGTTTCGGCGTCTCTGCCGCCCTGCTGTGCCTGGCCGTCTTAGTATACACCAGCAGCCGTGATACCGGTGTTGATATGCAAGGCGGTCGTTAAATTATTTCCCTGTCAGGTAGTGTTTGCCGGTAAGAACAGGGTGACGATAGAGCATCCGGGGACCGGAATATTTCATCACCGCCCTGATCCTTTCCCTCATTTCGGGCTTATAGCAATGGACAGGGCATTTTGAGCAACGGGGCTTGTTTCCCCGCAGGGGGCATTTTCCCAGGCGTTTTGTGACATAGTCCAGAAGTCTTCGGCATTCCGGACAAAGACCTTCTCTTTGGCCATGCTGAGCGGTACAGAAGATAGCAATCATCAGTCCGGCCGTCTTTGCCTCACTGTCTGTATCTGTTATCGCATCTATAATTCTTTCAGATCCTTTTTAATCTTAATCCGGCCTTCTTTTTTCATGGCCTCTTTATTTCCCTCCAGCCAGGTTTGCATGGTTTCTTCACGTTTGATGGAAGTAAAGATTTTTGTATATAAATCTTTTTTTGCCTCAAAATCTTTCCGATCTATCTTGCTGGCCTCTTTGAATTTGAAAATAAGATAAGAATTGTTAATGAGAAACGGTTTCTCCGGATATGGTTTTTCGGCGGTGAGCTGAGTCAGGGCTTCCGTTGCCTCCGCGCTGGCTCCGACTTTCGGTATGCTGCTGCCGGGCTGAAACAGGCCGGTTTCATTAATCTTCAATCCCTTTTCCCGGGCGATTTTCTCGAGGGCATCTCCCTTTTTCAAGTCGGTCATAATTGCCAGCGCTTCTTTTTCGGCGATGTTCTGTTTTTCACTTTCGATATAATAGTTTTCCACTTCTTTGCGAATATCATCAAGTTTTGGCAGGTAAGCGGCCTTCTTGTCCACAACCTTTATAAGATAGTAGCTGGTGTTGGTCTTAATAACTTTACTGATTTCATTTTTCTGCAAATCCAGAAGTGCTGAAGCCAGGTCCTTGACGGAAGCAAACTCCCGGGGAGGCTTATTCAGGGGGAAAAAGTCCAGTGCCCCGACTTTTGAATTGATTTTAGCGGCGTAGGCCGTGAAATTATCTTCCTGATAAATAGTATCATGCGCTTTTTTCGCTTCGATGTACGCAGTCTGCATACCCCGCATGTTCGCTAGTTCTTTGAGAACCTCGCCGCGCACTTGGGCAAACTGTAATGGCTTGCCGTCTTTTGCTTTATATTTGTCGATATGGCGATTGAAATAATCGCGAAGATCAGAATCACTGATATTGGCGGGAGCAAAATCACTGCCGGCAAAAGCAAGATAGTTAATCTTGACCTGTTCAACCCTGCGGAACAGCTTGCTGTTGTCCTTTAAATAGTTTTCTAAGTCGGCTGTAGTTGGGACAATATTCTTTTTAATATCTTTCCCGGCGATTTGAACAAAACTGATATTGATCTTCTGATTTTGCAGGGCATAAACATCAAAGATTTCTTGTTCGGAAATCTTAATACCTTCGCGAACAAGAGCTTCGATCTTATTGCCCATTAGATTTATTTTCTGCGCTTTTTCAAAATCTTCCGCCGACGTTTTATTGTAGCGCAAAAACTGGTTATATTTCCGCTCATCAAACACACCGTCGGTCTGCAGGGCGGGCGTCGACATCAATGTGTTCTTTAATTCCTCGTCGGACACTTGCACCTTTAAATCGGCGGCCTTGGCAATGATTACCTGGCGGTTGAGCAGACTGTCGTAGGCCATTTTTTTGAGACCCATTTCTTTGAGTGCTTCCGCTGTCAGCTTTGCGCCATAACGCAGCCTGGCCATATCCATCAATTTGCTGTATTCGTCATGGAACTCCCCTTCGCTGATAACTTTTCCGTCAACTACGGCAATGGCTTCCGCCATCCTGCTGCCTCTACTGGAGCCGAAATAGAGCACAAAAACAAAAATTATTATTCCCAATATCAAAGACATTAACCAGCTGCGGGCGTGTCGACGCAAAAAACTAAGCATAAAATCACCTCAAACTTTAATAACTGCCTTCAGGCAATAGAAAGTTTTGCTTTAGTATTACAGTCATTTACAAAATGCAAATACAATTTAAAAAGGCGTTGATTAGGGTAAAGAAATACGGTATAGGAAAAAACCCGCGAAGGACTAATTATTTTAAGGTGTTAAAAATACAGGAGGAAAAATGTTGTTTGATTATATTTTGGGGAAATTCTCCAATGATCTGGCTATCGACCTTGGAACGGCCAATACCCTGGTTTATGTCAAGGGGAAAGGCATAGTTTTAAATGAACCTTCGGTTGTGGCCGTGCATAAAGATTCTCGAGGAATGAAGAAAGTTCTTGCCGTCGGCAATGAAGCGAAAAAAATGCTGGGGCGTACTCCTGGCAATATTGTCGCCATCAGGCCGATGCGGGACGGTGTTATCGCCGACTTTGATATTACGGAAGCTATGCTGAAGCATTTCATCTTATGCGTACATAACCGCAAATCTTTGGTGCGCCCCCGTATTATTGTTTCTGTTCCCTCTGGAATTACACAGGTTGAACGGCGGGCAGTCCGCGAGACTGTCGAATCGGCCGGGGCCCGGGAAATATACCTTATTGAAGAGCCGATGGCTGCAGCGATTGGCGCCGGTCTGCCTATCGCCGAACCGACGAGCTCCATGGTAGTTGATATTGGCGGCGGCACTACGGAAGTTGCCGTCATATCGCTGGCCGGCATTGTTTATTCCAAATCTGTCCGCGTGGCCGGCGATAAAATCGATGAAGAAATTGTCCAGTATATGAAGCGTCAATACAGCCTGCTCATTGGAGAAAGAACTGCCGAAATCATCAAAATACAGATCGGCTGTGCTTATCCCATGGAGGAGATGAAAACAATCGCCGTCAAAGGCCGGGATCTGATTTCAGGAATTCCCAAGACGATTGAAACCAGTTCAGAAGAAATAATGGGGGCCATTGCCGAACCGGTTACACTTATTGTCGATGCCATCAAAGACGCATTGGAAAATGCGCCCCCGGAACTGGCCGGCGATATAGTTGACCGCGGTATAGTGCTGACCGGCGGCGGCGCGCTGCTGCAGAACATTGACATTCTCATTCGCGAAGAAACAGGATTGCCCATAACGATTGCTGATGATCCTCTCAGTGCCGTCGCCCGGGGTGCCGGTATGGCCCTGGATCAACTCGATGTGCTCAAAGAGGTTACTATTCAAGTGTAATCATTATTTTTCTCATGGGTAAATAATGTTTTTCTTCAGGAATTATAAAACCGTTATTTTTATTGTAATTCTTCTGGCTGTAGTTCTTGTTTTTCTTGCCTATAACTTCAAGCAGAAATCCCCCGCCGGATTAGTAACAAAAATTGTTTTAGAAGTGGCGGCGCCCGTTCAGCAAGGTTTGAATGCTTCCGTGACAAGTGTAATCGATTCCTGGCACCGTTATTTGTTTCTGGTGGGCATGGAAGAAGAAAATAGAAATCTCCGAAAAAAGATTGATGATTTGAAGTCAGAATTGAATTTATATCAGGAGGGTCATCATGAGGCGCAAAGGCTGCGCAGCCTTCTGGCGCTCCAGGACGATTATGATTTCAATTTTGTAGCCGCCCGCGTAATTGGCCGGGAACAGATCGGCCTTTCCAGGACAATCCTGATCAACAAAGGCAGTGCTGATGGGCTGAAGGCCGGCATGCCGGTAATGGCGGCGCTGGGATTGGTCGGCAGGGTGATCGATGCCTCCTGGCATTCGGCCAAGGTGTTGCCCATCATTGACGAAAACAGTAATATCGATGCCATTGTGCAGCGCAACCGCACTCAGGGGATAATTCGCGGTGCCGGCTCCCGTGGCTGCGTCTTGAAGTATATTTCTAAGATTCAGGATGTGCAGGAAGGAGATATCATTATTTCTTCCGGCATCGGTGGAGTATTTCCCAAAGGCATGATGATTGGTCAGGTCAGCCATGTTGATAGACTGGATGCCGGCCTTTTTTTGAGAATTAATGTGACTCCGTCAATAGATTTTTCCAAGCTGGAAGAAGTATTGGTAGCCACTGCTGCCGCTGATGATCAAAAAAGGAAATAAGGATGATTTATTATTATTTGGCATTGCCTATTCTTTCCATACTATTAATTGTGCTGCAGAATACTATTGCGGACGTAATTTTTTCCGGACGGCTGCTTCTGGAAATATCGATTATTATACTAGTCTATGCCGGATTTCGTTTTACTCTGGTGAAAGGGGCAATATCGGCTTTTGTTCTGGGCTTTATGACTGATTGTATTTCCGGTACAGTTATTGGGCTGTTTACTTTGATTTATATTCTGATTTTTCTATTTTCGTTTCTGGTATCAGCGCGATTGATTACCGAAAGAATGCCTTTTATTGCCCTTTTTAGTTTATTCTGTGCCTTTTTTGAAAAAGTAATAGTCGTTTTATTTTACAACTTAGTCTATGGTTTTAACATATTATATACACCGGCTGTTTTCTTGCTGCAGGGGATAATTATCGGTCTGCTGGCTCCGGTGTTCTTTTATTTGATGCGCAGGGTAGAGGTTTTTTTCTATGGCAAACCGGCACAGTCTGCTCAATGGACCGGAACCGGCTGAATTCCGGCAAAAACTTAAAATTGTCATAGTCTTGATTCTGATTGCCTTGAGTATTCTTCTGGTCAGGCTCTGGTATTTACAGGTTATTCGAGGCGATGATTTAAAACAAAGATCGGAGAATAATTCGATCCGCTTTCGCCGGATTATGCCTCTGCGGGGACTGATCATGGATCGCAACCGTCAGGTAGTCGTCGATAACCGTCCGTCTTTTGACGTGCTTTATTTGCCCGGCAAAGGGAAAAATCCCGATCGTTTAGTGGAAAAGATCAAAGAACTATATTCCCGCCGATCACTGGATTTTTCTTACGACCAGTCTTTCCCCCGGAAAATGAAACCGTATCTGCCGGTGAAGCTGGAAAAGAATGTCAGCATGGAAAAAGTTGCCGTGGTTGAAACCAATGCGCTGGATCTGCCCGGTATTTACATTGACGTTTCCCCCATCAGGTCGTATTTGGCTGGCGAAATCATAGCTCCGGTTATCGGCTATACCGGGGAAGTCAGCAAAGAAGATCTGGAAAAGGAAGAAGAGGAGTATGCTTCCGGCGATATTATCGGCAAGCACGGCCTGGAAAAATTTCTGGATTCTTATATCCGGGGCGCGAGCGGAGCGGAACTGGTCGAAGTGAACGCTCACGGCAAAGAGATTAAAAATTTGGGGCGGATTGACCCTGTTTCCGGTCATAATGTTGTGTTGAATATTGATATTGATCTGCAAAAAACCGCCTGGGGGGCATTTGAGGGAAGATCGGGTGCCGCCGTTGCTTTGGATCCGCGGAACGGCGCTGTACTCGCCATGGTCAGCGCACCCTCCTTCGATCCCAATTTATTTAACAGCGGAGTTTCGAGCGAGCAGTGGAGCAAGATCGCCAACAATCCCCGGACTCCCCTGACCAACAGAGCAATTTCCGGACAGTATCCTCCGGGGTCAACTTACAAACTGATAGTTGCCGCCGCCGCACTGGAAGAGGGGATCATCACTCCGGATACTAAATTTATGTGCAATGGTTCTTACGAATTCGGTAACAGGACATTTCGTTGCTGGCAAAAAAATGGTCATGGACATATTAGTCTGCACAGGGCCATGGTCGAATCGTGTGATGTCTATTTTTACAATGTGGGGCGTATGCTGGGCGTGGACAAGATAGCGCATTATGCCCGTCTCTTTGGCCTGGGCGGGGCGACAGGCATTGATCTGCCCAACGAAAAAAGCGGTTTGATTCCGACGCGGCAATGGAAGTTGACGAAAATGAAGCAACCCTGGCAATCGGGAGAAACCATATCAATATCAATTGGCCAGGGATTTGATCTGGTAACGCCGCTGCAGCTGGCTTCCGCTTACAGTGCTTTTGCCAATGGCGGGACCCTATGGCAGCCCCGTTTGGTAAAAAGTATTGAAACCATGGACGGCAAAATTTACAAGGATTTTTTACCGGCAGAGAAGGGGAAATTGGTTCTAAAAAAAGAAACTATTGATTTGCTTGGTTCGGCCCTGTGGGGTGTTGTCAATGAACCGGGGGGCACCGGGAAAGCCGCTCGCCGACCCAATGCCGATGTTTGCGGCAAAACAGGAACTTCCCAGGTCATTGGTTTGCCGGAAAATGGAAAGGGCCGGCGGGAGAAGAAAATTGGCGTGTCTTACGAAGATCATGCCTTATTCGTCTGCTTTGCCCCGCGCACCAACCCGGAGATAGCGGTGGCTGTAATTGCGGAAAACGCCGGCCATGGTGGTTCCGTTGCCGCTCCTATTGCCCGCAAAATTATTGATGCGTATTTTGAAGGAAAAAATAAAATCAATCAGACGCAAATTGTAATGCAAAATCAGCCGGCAATGAATAGGCGTCAATAACGGCGGCGCCTATTGTCGGCCGCTGATTTATATGTTTGAGGAGTTATGGTTTTTTTTAAATTTGATCGCCGGATTTTTCAATATTTTGACTGGACGCTTCTCTTGCTGGTGCTTTGTATCTGCGCCGTTGGCATTATAAATATTTATTCTGCCGTCTTCAGTCTGGGTGAAAAGCAAAACCCCCTTTATCTAAAGCAAATCCAGTGGGTGGCGATGGGTGCTTTTTTTATGATGATTGTCTTTCTGATTGATTACCGCATAATCAGTGATGGCGCCTATATAATTTATGGCATCTCGGTTGCGCTGCTGGTGGCTGTTTTTCTTTACGGCTATACAACTAACGGTTCGCAAAGATGGATTTCTATCGGCGGTTTTTCCGGCCAGCCCTCGGAATTAGTGAAGCTGACCATCATTTTGGCTTTAGCGCGGTATTTCGATGATCATAAATCCAATGAACCTTATACTTTAAAAGAACTTTTCATTCCCTCCTTAATGGTCCTGGCGCCTTTCTTGTTGATCCTGAAGCAGCCGGACTTGGGTACGGCCTTGATATTAATAATCGTTTTTGCATCGCTTGTTGTTTTCATCGGCGTCAACTGGAAATCGGTCGCTATTGTGGCCGCCGGAGTCATAATGCTCATGCCGCTCGGGTGGTACTTTCTGAAGGATTACCAGAGAGATAGATTAATCACTTTTATAAATCCCGAGAACGACCCGCTGGGAACGGGCTACCATATTATTCAATCAATGATAGCAGTAGGTTCCGGAGGAATATTTGGTAAAGGATTTTTAAAAGGTTCACAGACACAATTGAAGTTTTTGCCGGAACAGCAGACAGACTTTGTTTTTTCCGTGTTTGCCGAAGAATGGGGTTTTATCGGTGGATTGTTTTTGATTATTCTTTTTATGTCCCTGATCTTCTGGGGTTTGAAAATAGCCTTGCATTCGAGAGATTTATTAGGCACATTGATAGCGTTTGGCATCAGTGCTCTGATCTCCTGGGAAGTTTTCATCAATATAGGAATGGTTTTGGGGATACTGCCGGTTGTCGGTATTCCGCTGCCCTTTTTCAGTTATGGCGGTTCGGCGATGATTGTTTTAATGACGGCGATAGGATTATTAATGAATGTCAGCGTACGCAGATTCATTTTGCAACGCTAAGTTGGTCAAGGAGAGGCATATGTGGGAAAAAAAGAAAGAAGTTGAAGAAGTGCGGGCGTTTTTAGGCAAGGGAGCCGAGTTTATCGGCAAACTCATTTTTAACGGCGCTGTCCGGATTGACGGGGATTTTCAGGGTGAAGTATACGGACAGGGCTCGTTGGTTATTGGCGAAGGCGCCTTGGTGAAAGCCAATATTGCCGTTAACAGTGTTTACATCGGCGGCGAGGTTCAAGGCAACATTGAAGTTAAAGAAAAAATTAATATCCATTCCACCGGTAAATTTTACGGTGATGTCCGCACGCCGGTATTTATTATGGAAGAGGGTGCTTTTTTCGAGGGAAGGTCGAATATGACGGAAGCGGCAGGAGGGAAAATAACCGTTGCCCGGGCAGTATGACCTCATTTCTTTCCATGTGCCGTCAACTCGACGTTAATATTGATAATATTGATAATATAAGAAAATAAGACCGGCGGTCACAAAAAAGCTTGACAAGCAAAATGGGTTGTGATTAATAACGCGCGGTTTTAACAATTGGGAGTGTATTTTTTTCATGCCTCCTGATGAAATTGAATACTTCAGGCAATTTAATAATCTATGGCCGAAATTAACGAGAGTGCTAAGTATGTGAGGTAAACCGTGGTTACCGTTATCCCTGATTTAACAATTTTTATCCAGATGATTATTTTTTTGGCTCTAATTTATATTCTCAACCTTCTTCTTTATAAACCAATCCTTTCCATAATTGAACGCCGCAAGAAACATCTCGCCGAGTTGGAAAACGAAATTAAGCTTTTTAATGAATCTGTTGAAAAAAGAGCCGCCGAATATGAAGAGAAATTGAAGCAGGCCAAAACAAACGCTTCCGAATTAAAAAAAGAAATAATTCAAGAGGGGGCGGACCAGGCCAAGAATATTATCGATGCCGTACGCAATGAAATTCCGGTTCTGATGCAGGAATTCCAACAAAAGATGGATCAGGAAATTCAGGCGGCCCGCCAAACCCTGGACAGCCAATCCCGCAAGCTATCCTTAGAGATTGCACAAAAAGTCATGGGGAGGGCCGTTCAATGAAATTCTCTTTCCAATCAGCAAGAATGCCTTTATTGATTTTAGCCGTTTTTCTGCTCCAGGTTTCGCTGGCTTATGCTTCCGGGGGGGCGGACGGCGGCGATGAAGGGAACAAAAAATGGTTTGACTTATTCTGGAAGACGTTTAATTTCATGGTCCTGGTGGGGTTTCTGTATTGGCTGCTGGCGGCCAAAATAAAAGAATTCTTTGTCGGGCGGCGTCAGGATATCAAAGATTCACTGGAAAATGCGGTAAAACAGAAAACTGAAGCCGAAGGTAAATTTCGAGAATATTCGGAAAAGATAGACAAAGCTTCGGCAGAGATCGACGGTATCTTTGAGATGATTAAAGCTCAGGGTTTAGTGGAAAAGCAAAAGATTATCGAAGATGCCGAAAAAGTCGCCAGGAAAATTAAGGAAGATTCTCAATTGCGGACGGCGCAGGAACTAAAGAAGGCTTCTGACCAACTGCGGGCGGAAGCAGTAAGGCTCTCCGTACAAATGGCGGAAGAAATTTTAAAAAGGAACATTACCGTCCAGGATCACGAGGCGATAGTCAGGGAATACATGGAAAAGGCGGTGAATAAAAATTGATCAGCAATATTTCCAAACGTTATGCGCGCGCTTTTTTTGACATTGCGGCAGAAGAGAAAAAGATTGAAGACTATTATAACGAGCTGGCGCAATTTTCTTCCTTTCTCCAGTCAGATAAAAATCTGCGTGAATTTCTAGCCAATCCCGTTTTTGAACAGACAGTTAAAAAAGGCGTTGTGGAAAAGATTATCAGCAAACTTGCTCTCTCCACCATGACAATTAATTTTTTAAAGCTGCTGGTTGATAAGAAAAGAATTGAAGTTGTGCAGGATATTGCAGCACATTACAGGCAAATGATGGATGAAGCCCTGAAAAAAGTAAGGGTGAATGTGAAAACAGCTTTTCCTCTTTCCGAGGGGATGCAGGAATATATTATTGACAGCCTGGAAAAATTAACCGGCCGCAAGGTAGAAATGGTTGTGGAAAAAGACCCCGCCCTTTTGGGAGGAATAGTTATCGGGGTTGGCGATACACTTTACGACGGCAGTATCAAAAATCAATTGAACAACATGAGGAATCTCTTAGGGGAGGCAAGATAAGGCATGGAAACAATTAAAGCGGAAGAAATCAGTCAAATCATTTCTGAGCAAATTAAAAGCTATGAAAAAAAGCTGGATATAAGTGAGACCGGAACTGTGTTGTCCGTCGGCGACGGTATTGCCAGAATTTACGGTGTTCAGAATGCAATGGCTATGGAACTTCTGGAATTCCCGGGTGGCATTTTAGGCATGGTTCTTAATCTGGAGACGGATAATGTCGGTGTTGCCGTTCTGGGAGAGGTTACCCATATTAAAGAAGGTGATATTGTTAAAAGAACCGGCAAGATTGCCCAGATTCCGGTCGGTGATGGACTGCTGGGGCGCGTCATTGATGCAACAGGAACACCCCTGGATGGAAAAGGCCCGATTGAAACCAAGGAATATCGGCGTATTGAAATGATTGCTCCCGGCGTTATTCAACGACAACCGGTTAATGCGCCGATGTACACGGGCTTAAAAGCAATTGATGCCATGACCCCGATTGGCCGTGGTCAGCGGGAATTGATTATTGGCGATCGTCAAATCGGTAAAACGGCAATTTGCGTGGATTCCATCATCCGGCAGAAAGACACCGGAATTAAATGTATCTACGTTGCCATAGGCCAGAAAAAATCTACAGTCGCCCAGGTCGTGGAAAATCTGAGAAAGCATGATGCTATGTCCTACACCTGCGTTGTGGCCGGTTGCGCTTCGGATCCGGCAACTCTTCAGTATATCGCCGCTTATGCCGGGTGTTCCATCGGTGAGTATTTCCGCGACAAAGGCCAGGATGCCTTGATTATTTACGATGATCTTTCCAAGCAGGCTGTCGCCTACCGGCAGATATCTCTGCTGCTGCGGCGTCCTCCCGGACGTGAAGCTTATCCGGGTGATATTTTCTATAACCATTCCCGTCTGCTGGAACGAGCCTGCCGCGTGAGCGCAGATCTTGGCGGTGGTTCTCTTACCGCTTTGCCGGTTATTGAAACGCAGGCCGGTGACGTTTCCGCCTATATCCCGACAAACGTTATTTCCATTACTGATGGTCAGGTTTATCTGGAGCCAAGTTCATTTTTCTCCGGCGTTCGTCCGGCAATCAACGTCGGTTTGTCGGTGTCGCGCGTCGGCGGTGCGGCGCAGGTTAAAGCGATGAAACAGGTAGCCGGCACTCTCAAGCTTGATCTGGCGCAATTCCGCGAATTAGCAGCTTTCGCCCAGTTCGGCAGCGATCTGGATAAATCGACGCAAGCACAGTTGGACCGTGGTGTTCGCCTTGTTGAGCTGCTGAAACAGCCGCAATTCCAGCCCATGTCTCTTTCCAAGCAGATTGTGGTGCTTTTTGCGGGGACTCGCGGTTTCATTGACAAGTATGAAGTGGAAAAGGTCCGTATTTACGAGGATCAGCTCCTGAGCTTTGTGGAAGCTAAATATCCGGCAATCATGAAAGAAATTGAAGAAAAGAAAATTATATCGCCGGAGCTGGAAAAGAAGATGAAAGATATGCTGACGGAATTTGATTCAGTCTTTGTGGCTGAGTAAGTTAAAAAATTAATTGGTTGAGGAGAATTTTGTAGTGGCCTCGCTGAAAGACATAAAAAGAAAAGTCGGCGCTGTTCAAAAAACTAAGCAAATTACGCGTGCTATGAACATGGTCGCCGCGTCCAAATTTAAAGCAGCGCAGTTGAGGATGGAAAATTTCCGCCCTTATGCGGGTAAGTTTATGGATGTACTCAACAGTCTGGCCTTGCGTGTTGACAACATGTCCCATCCTCTGCTGGCCGTGCGTGATCCGAAAAGAATTCGCGTAATCTGTATGACTTCGGATCGAGGTCTTTGCGGCGGGTTCAATACCAATTTGATCAAGTCCACCGAAAGATTTCTGCGGGATAAGACAAAAGAAGGCAAGGAAGTTTCCCTTATCAGCGTGGGACGCAAAGGAAGAGATTTTTTCCGCAAGAAAGTCAATGTAATCAAACAGCGGGTCGATGTCTTCAGCAAGTTTGACATGACCCTGTCGGTTTCCATCTCCGATGACGTGATCAAACCATTCATTGATGCGGAATATGATGAGCTCTATTTGATTTATAATCAGTTTGTTAATGTTGCCGTGCAGCGTCCGACGGTTGTTCGATTATTCCCTCTGCCCTCCATCGGACAAAATATAGAAATTGATTCTGAAAACCTTCAGGATTATGAATATGAACCGTCCGACGAAATTTTATTGCAGAAACTTCTGCCCATGTACGTTCATGTTTTAGTTTATCGGGCGCTTCTGGAAACATCGGCCGGTGAAAACGGGGCGCGGATGGCAGCCATGGATAATGCGACCAGGAATTGCGAAGAATTAATCAGTTCATTAACGCTGAAAATGAACAAGGCCCGACAGGCTGCAATTACGGCAGAACTGATGGATATTGTCGGCGGCACTGAGGCCTTGGCTAAGGGATAAAACAACGACCGCATTTTGCGGCAATGGGAATTTGTTAATACGACTATTGGTGAGGAGATAGTTATGAATATTGGAAAGATCGTACAAGTTATAGGACCGGTTGTGGACGTTGCTTTTGAAGAGGGAAAACTTCCCAGTATATTGAATGCAATCACTATAACCAATCCCGCTATCAATGATCAGGAAGATAATCTGGTTATTGAAGTTGCACTGCATATGGGAGACAATGTTGTCCGCTGTATAGCCATGGATATTACGGACGGTCTCGTCAGGGGTATGATCGCCAAAGATACAGGCGCCCCTATTATGGTGCCCGTCGGCAAGGAATGCTTAGGCAGAATATTAAACGTTATCGGCCGCCCTGTTGATGGCCTGGGGCCGATCAACGCCGAACACATGGCGCCGATTCACCGGAAATCACCGGCTTTTCTGGAGCAGGACACATCAGTCCACGTTCTGGAAACAGGAGTCAAGGTTATCGATCTTCTGGTGCCCTTCCCCCGCGGTGGTAAAATGGGTATGTTCGGCGGCGCCGGTGTTGGCAAGACAGTTGTTATGATGGAAATGATCCACAACATTGCTCAGCATCACGGCGGCATCTCGGTTTTTGCCGGTGTGGGTGAGCGAACCCGTGAAGGAAACGATCTTTACCTGGAAATGAAGGAGTCGGGAGTTATTAAACAGGCGGCATTGATTTACGGTCAGATGACCGAGCCCCCCGGAGCCCGCGCCAGAGTAGCACTCACGGGACTTGCCGCTGCGGAATATTTCCGCGATGAGGAAGGCCAGGACGTGCTTTTGTTTGTTGATAATATATTCCGCTTCACCCAGGCCGGTTCTGAAGTTTCTGCTCTCCTGGGACGCATGCCTTCCGCAGTCGGTTACCAGCCGACACTAGCCACTGATTTGGGCGAACTGCAGGAACGCATTACCTCCACAACCAAAGGTTCAATTACCGCCGTGCAGTGCGTGTACGTGCCCGCTGACGATTTGACTGACCCTGCTCCGGCGACAACATTTGCCCATCTGGACGGAACAGTTGTTTTGTCCAGGCCTATTGCCGAGTTGGGTATTTATCCCGCCGTGGATCCGCTGGATTCGACTTCCCGTATTCTCGATCCGCTGGTTTTGGGTCTGGAACATTATCAGGTTGCCAGGCGGGTGCAGGTGACACTGCAAAAATATAAAGATTTACAGGATATTATCGCCATCTTGGGTATGGATGAACTCTCCGAAGCTGATAAATTGACCGTCAGCCGCGCCCGCAAAATTCAACGCTTCCTGTCGCAGCCGTTCTTCGTGGCAGCGCAGTTCACCGGTACGGAAGGCAAGTTTGTCTCCGTCGCCGATACTGTACGCGGGTTCAAAGAGATTCTGGAAGGTAAACATGACGATCTGCCGGAGCAGGCATTCTGGATGGTAGGTGGTATTGAAGAGGCAGTGGAAAGAGCCAAACGGCTTACTCAATAAGCGAGGAAGTAGATGTCAGACGATTTAATCCTGGAAATTGTTACTCCGGAAAAAGTGGCGTTTACCGGAAAGGTGGAAGAAGTGACCATTCCCGGTACGGAAGGTGAATTCGGCGTGTTGCGCGGTCACGAAGCTTTATTGACTTCTGTTGATATTGGCGAACTGAATTTTACCATGGACGGTAAGAAAACCTATTATGCCATCAATACGGGATTTGCGGAGGTTACCGGTGAGAAGGTAACCGTGCTGATTGAAACGGCAGAAAGATCCGACAGCATTGACAAAGACAGGGCTCTAAGAGCAAAACAAAACGCCGAAGCCCGACTGGCTCAGATCGCCAAGGAAAATGTCGAATATGAAAAAATCAATCTGGCGCTGACCAGGGCAATTACCCGTATCCGCGTCTCCGATAAATAAGATAGATATAATTTGGCTGGACCAGGGGCAGCGCATTATGAAGTGTGCTGCCTTTTTTTATGGAGAATAATTGCCAGAGGAGTTTTAATGGATTTTTTCTTTAAGCCTCGATCTGTTGCCGTTATCGGAGCTACGACAAACCCGCTCAAGGGCGGCAATGCCATTGTTAAAAATCTGCTTTGCGGCTTTCCCGGCGAAATTTATCCGGTCAATCCAAAATATACGGAGATTGAAGGAATTAAATGCTATCCTTCCCTCCAGGCCATTTCCGCCAGCGTGGATTTGGCTATCGTCTTTGTTCCCGCCCGGCAAGTGATTGCCGCCGTTGAAGAATGCATAATCAAAAAAATTCCCGGTGCCATGATTGAATCCGGCGGATTTGCCGAAACCGGTTCAGAGGGGCAGGTTCTGCAGAAAAAACTAATTGAACTGGCCGGCAGATCAGGCATCCGCCTGTGGGGTCCTAATTGCATGGGATTAGTGGATGCAGTGAATAGCAATATATTTTCTTTTATGGCTCCTGTTATCGCCCAAAAAGGATTTATAACCGGATCAGTATCTCTGGTTGTCCAGAGCGGGATGATGTCCGCCAGTTTGCTCGTCGATATAATGAGCAACGGAATTATGGGTATCAGCAAGGCCTGCTCCATCGGGAATAAAATAGATGTCAATGAAAGTGATGTTTTGGAGTATCTTGTTTCCGACCCGGATACCCGGGTTATCGGTTTTTATCTGGAAGCGATTTCCTCCGGGCGCAGGTTTATCGATTTATGCCGCCGATCTTCCAAACCGATTGTCATTCTCCAAGGCGGTAAGAGCCCCAAAGGCGCCGAGGCCGCCATGAGTCACACGGCCTCACTTGCTTCCAATCATCGGGTGCTGGCCGGCGTACTTGCGCAGGCCGGCGTTATTGAGGCCAATGACATTAAGCAGATGATGGATATATGTCGTTCGCTGGCTGTCTATCCACAACGGCCTGAAGGCACCGGGCGGGTGGCGATTCTTTCGTTCAGCGGGGGAGCGGGCATCATTGCCTCAGATTTTATTGATCAAACTCATCTGTCTGTTGCTTCGTTATCAGATCAGAGCCAAAACGCTTTACAAGAACTCTTTCCCGCCTGGATGCCGGCAACTAATCCCGTGGATATCTGGCCGGCGATAGAAAAAAATATGGGCGCAAACATCGATGTCTACAAAGAATGCCTGCGGATAGTTCTTGCCGATCCCGGCGTTGATGCTGTGTTGCAGCTGTCTTTTACCCGGGAGGGCGTTCGGCCTCTTGATCTGGCCGGCATTTCGGCTCAGTCCCGCCAGGCAGGCAAGCCTGTTTTTATCTGGCTTTTGGGGGAACGCGACAGGCTGTTTCACTCTCAGAAGGAATCAATATCTATGGGAGTTCCTTTGTTTTCGGAGCTGTACCGGGCCGTCGAGTGTCTAGATGCTGTTTTTCAACAGCGGCCATCCATAAGTGATCTGGTGAGCGAACCCGATAATTTCCCTGCTGCGACTTTACCGCCCCATCTTTGCCGGCTTTTGGAATCAGCCCATGGCCCGCAAGATGAATATGTCTCCAAGCAAATACTGGAATTACACGGTATTCCGGTGGTTCCGGAAAAAATCGCCGATAATGTCGAGGAATGTTTAAGGGCCGCCGATGATATGGGTTATCCGCTGGTGATGAAGGGGATTGTTCCCGGTGGAATCCACAAAACGGAAATGGGTCTTGTGCATGTGGGAATTCCCGACCGGAAGACGGCAGCGGATATGTTTGCGGTATTGACGGAAAGAATGAACGGCCGGGGCAAAGTGCTGCTGCAGCGACAGGTACAGGGGAAAGTCGAACTTATCGCCGGACTGATCCGTGATCCCCAATTAGGGCCGTGTGTTATGCTGGGGATCGGCGGCATTATGGCAGAGGTTTTTCAAGAAACAGTTTTTGCCATGGCTCCTCTGTCCCGGGAAGATGCTTTAAATCTGGTCGGCAGATTCCGCGGGCAAAAGCTGCTGGACGGCTTTCGCGGAACTCCGCCGGTCGATCGGGAGAAGCTGGCCTGCCTGATGATTGCGCTGGGTAATGTCGGGCTGCTGCATCCCCGGATTAGAGAAATTGATATCAATCCGCTGATTATAACTGCGGCCGGCGCAGTGGCTGTTGATGCCACCATTGTTCTGGCCTAATCAGCAGAAATATCGGTTATTTCAAAGTTTCTGCTCCCACCCGGAGTTTGAACATTAATTTCACTGCCGATGGCTTTGCCGATCAGAGCTTTGCCGATAGGCGATGTCACCGAAATTTTATTTTGGTTGATGTCGGATTCAAACGGTCCGACCAGTTGATATTTTATTTCTTCACCGCTGTCGCTGTCGGCAATGGTCACATAACAGCCAAAGATAACTTTATCACCCGCCTGGCCTGTGAGATTAATAACATTGGACAGGGCAAGATTATTTTCCAGTTCCTGTACTTTGCCATAGAGAAAAGATTGTCTCTCTTTGGCTGCCGAATATTCGGCGTTTTCCGAAAGGTCGCCATGGGCGCGCGCAACTTCAATATCGCGAATATTTTCGGGAATGGATTTGTTTTTTATTATTTCCAGCTCTTTCTTTAATTTTTCAAAACCCTCTTTGGTAATGGGCATTTTTTCCATAATATCTCCAGATTGTTGGCCTTGCGTCGGTGTGCTGACCTGGTTAAAAAACAGGCGAGAAAATTTACTATTGTTTTGCTTTAGTCGAGAACAGCAATAGTGTCAAGGAACATTTACGAATGCAGTTGAGGTAAGTATTGCCGGGTTTCCGCCTAAACTGCAACATATTTATCGCCTACTTGTTTTATCTGCCCCTTTTGCATTGAATACGCCAGATGACTTCTGAGCATTTTTTCTTCCGCGAATATAAATAAATGCTGCGGCTCCATGGGCCTTTTATAAATCAGCCACTTGCTGACCATCTCCGGGATCGAGCGCTCTTTTTCTAAAAAATTGAGCACTCTGTTTTCCCTTTCTGCTATTTTAGCTAGGTATGCTTCTGCCGTCTCTTTGATGCTGCCGTTAATAATGCCCATATCATGCGAGGTAATATAAACTTCAGCTGGTATAGCCAGCAATTTATGCACCGATTGTATTGTCTGCAGCAGATCGGAGTACTTATCGCCGTACCACGGACCAAATGACGTCATGTCTAAATCGGCGGTAAAGAGCAATTTCTGCTCTGGGCAATAAAAACAGGAATGTCCGGGTGTGTGTCCGGGGGTGGAAATTACCTCCAGTTTTGTTTTGCCGAATTCCAGCACATCACCGTCGCGAAATTCGCGGGCAATAACGCGTTCTTCGTAATGAAAAGATTTGAGATAAGTTTGAAATTCATTTTCCAGAGAAGGTCCAACGGCCCCCCAATATTCAAAAAGACTTTGAATCGATTTAAAGCAGGGAGCTTCCAACTCGGGAACCCATAGTGCTGCAGCGGGGAAAAGATAATTGAACGCGAAATGATCCTCATGATAATGGCTGTTAATAATGACATCAATGCTGCTGGTTTTTTTGATGTTTAACAGGAGATCAGGATTGGAAGCGGGGTCGATGACAGCCTTCACTTCATCATCGATAAAAAGAGAGTTGCAATATGGGTACCTGGCTTTATTCAGGCCGGGGATAAATACGATATTTCCAAACCTTGTTTCTTCCATAATATTTCATCCAGCCGGTTCTTGAACTAATGGTAGTATATGAAATAAGCTATCCCGGTTGTCAAGACACAAAACAGGCCTTGTTCCATAGAGTGCTGTATAATTTTTTTTCTTTAATCAATACAATACATTTTTTAAAAAATGAGGTATAATTTAACTACGCTGTAATTTTGCATGAAGTGCCGATGGAGAACTGGGGTGTGCGCGGTGGTAAGCCGGCCAGTGAAGTGGATATCGGATTTAAAGTAAAGATCTAGAATAAGGATTAGCCTCATGGTTTTCAATCAAAAAAATGCCGCTTTACCCGCACAGTGGCCGACAATCCATAGCCAGTATTTCTTTTCCCGGCAAAAGGAATTGATTCTGGAGCTGGTTTTGCCCCGCGCCGGAGAGAGAGCTCTTTGCACAGTCAGCGGTGTCGGTGATTATTTACAGATTTTCCGGGATAAATGGTGTTCAGTCACGGGGATTGCTTTCTCCGCGGAACGTCTGGAGGCGGCCCGAAAACAAATGAGCGAAGGTATTGAGCTGCATTTGGGGGAAGCCGAAAACCTGCCTTTTTCGGATGACGAATTTGACATAGTGGTCGTGATTAATACTCTGGAGACTTCCCGCAATCCTCAAAAAGTTATCGCGGAAGCAATTAGAGTTTGCCGGGAACGAGTTTTTATCGGGTTTTTAAATAAATACTCTTTTGCCGGAACAAAACAGCGGCTGAAGGGAATGTTCGGATTTCCCCTGGCGGAAAAAATCAGTTTTTTCAGCATAGAAGAAATAAAAGAAATGGCCGGAAGTTTAATCGGCTCGCAGATAATCAAATGGGGCAGTGTAATCTATTTTCCGACTATAGTTTACGATGTCGCCACAGAGCTGGAAGAGTTAATCCCGCACATGAAAAATCCCCTGGGTGCATTTGTCGGTCTTTCTTTTCCGGTGAAATACACTTACCGTACGGCACAAAATCCGCTCTTGAAAAAATCCTATCAGCTCAAAAACGATCAGGTTACCGCTCCCGAAGCTGTCCGGGACATGTTGCAGGAGACGAATAAATGATCCGGGAAGCAATGCTTTATGAAAAAATAGCGGATAATTGCGTACACTGCAACTTATGCGCACATGGGTGTGTAATTAAACCGCGCAGGAGGGGCATTTGCGGTGTCCGGGAAAATAAAGACGGTATTCTTTACTCGCTTGTTTACGGAACAGTAATTGCAGAGCAGGTTGACCCGGTTGAAAAGAAACCATTTTTTCATGTTTATCCGGGGTCTAAATCCTATTCCGTTGCTGCTGCCGGATGTAATTTCAGTTGTGAATTCTGCCAGAACCACGAAATTTCACAAATGCCGCGTACCACGCGCATGATTGCGGGCGAAGAGATCCAACCGGCGGAAATTGTCGCCGGCGCAAAAAAAAGCGGTTCCAAAACTATTGCTTATACTTATACCGAGCCGACGATCTATTTTGAACTGGCTTATGAAACAGCCCGGATTGCCTCGCTGCACGGCATAAAGAATGTCTTTGTCACCAATGGTTTCATGTCTGCCGAAACACTGGAAGCCATCAAGCCGTATTTGGCCGCGGCCAATGTCGATTTGAAGTCGTTCCGGGAGGAATTCTACCGCCGGCACTGCGGGGCTCGTCTGGAACCGGTTCTGGCGAGCTTACAAAAAATGAAAGAATCGGGAGTCTGGGTGGAGATAACGACCTTACTCATTCCCGGTTTGAATGACAGCCATGACGAGCTGAAAGATATCGCCGGCTTTATCGCCGGCCTGGGCAAAGAAATACCCTGGCATATCAGCCGTTTCCATCCGCAATTTAAAATGCTGAATCTGCCGGTTACACCCGTTGCTTCGCTCCATCGTGCCCGCGAAATAGGTCTTCTGGCGGGACTGAAATATGTTTATAACGGCAATGTTCCGGGCGAGGAAGGCGAAAACACTTATTGCTGCAGTTGCGGCAATTGCCTGATTGAACGCTACGGTTTCCGGGTCATCAAGAAGAATCTTAATGATAATAAATGTGCTCGGTGCGGGACGGTATTGGAAGGCATTTTTTGACACTGTAAAAAGTCCCCGGCATGCGCCGGGCTGCGCATATGCGAAGTGTATCCAGCGCATGCCGGATGCGCTGCATCCCTCTTCATTGCGGCGTACGCATAAAGTACGCCTCATTCCTCGTGCTTTGCACGCCTTGCCTCTGAAGCTTTTTACAGCGTCAATGTTGTGCATTATAAAATGTGGACTAGCCCATCTATTAATCATGTATTTATTCCCAGCTCAGGTCTTTTTCATCAAAGCGCTGCGCTAAAATTTCTTTAGCCTGGCGGGCAAATGATTCCGGAACGAAAATCTTTACTTCACCCAGGCCGTCAACATCCAGAGAGTACGATATGACGCCGATGGCCTCGTATTGCAGCCGTGCCGGTATTCCTTCGGTCTCTAAGCGGCCTAAAATTATCTGCGCATTAACCATACCTGCCGCTCTGTAGGCAACAACCCAGTTTTCTTCAGTCATTGGAGTAAATCCTTTTCTTTCAGTCGCTCGTACTTTTCCCGGTTGATGGAGAAGGAGTGATCGTTCATCGTGGCGATGACAATCTCTTTGTAGCGGTCGTCTTCTAAGTAATTCGTCAGCTTTTCGGACAGGGAGTATATCTGTTCCGAGGGTTGCCAATTTACAGGTTCTCCGGTGCCGGCATTGACCAGGCAGTCGGAGGCGATGGCAAAGGAAATATCCGCAAGGGGCAGCTCCGTTATATCTCTTTGCATTGCTTGCATGATTCCTGCATCAACCGGCGAAAAGAAGGAATAGGCCCTGGAGTATATCCGGGAATAAAGACCGGAATAGATGACTGCGGAATGGAAATATTCCGGAACGTCGACAATAGCATCTTTGCCGGAATGTTTTGCCAGCTTGTAGAGGAATTCCTGCATGTTCTTCAATGTCCCGAGGCCGGGGTGCTCCTGGCCCGGCAACCTTGGCTTGTCGGGAGTGAATTCCGCCCGGGGATTCTGCAGACAGAGCCATTCGATCAGGAGTATACGCAGGCCGCCGGTGAAATCATATGCAGGTATGAAATTTTGCCGGGGCACGAAGACGCCTTCGCGGACGATGAGTTCGATAAGCCGCCTGTTTTCTTCTATGGCCCCGCAATTGACGTAAAGCCGCGATGTATAGCTATCCTGCTTATCGATGCTCACCAGGATATTCCGGAATCCCTTCTTCTGAATGATGTCAATTATACCAACTTGTTCCAGTTTTTCCATGATTTGCTGCTCGTCGTAAAGGCCCATGAAAAGATTGGTCGAGAAGAGAGATTGGATGTCGAACTGATGGGCTTTAATCGGCACAGAATCGGTGATATCCACGAGATGCCTGGGGATTTTTCTCCTGCGCAGTTTTTCCGAAGTCTGGCGAATATCGTCCCCGTAACGGGAAATACGGCCCAAGATATTCGCATAAATGTCTTTAATCATGAATAAACATATCACATCCTCCCCAGGATGAGCAATGCTTCAATAAGCTGGCGCCGAAAGACTGCTGGCGGGATTATTCAAGCCCAGTCTCAGGCAATATTTTCTTCTACGTTTTTCTTGACGCCAGGTCATTCTTCTGACAAAAAGAGGCTATTGCCAGCCCGATATTTATTCATTCCCATCGCCGGTATATCATCCTGTGAGGAACGGTTTATGAAAAATAAAGAAATTAAAGTTCGGGGATACCATCTCGATCAGTTTGGACATGTCAACAATGTGCGCTACCCGGAAATGCTCGAAGAAGCCCGCTGCGATTTTTTCGATCATTTTCCCGGTTTCTTTTCCCGCGTGGAGAAAACCGGCTTTTATCTGCCGATTACCAACATCAATCTCCAATATAAGAAATCATCTTTTGTCGATGACATTCTGGAAATCAGGACTCTAATCTCCAACCTAAGTGAAACAGCAGTAACCATCCATCAGACCATAACTGTCAAGGGTACCAATAGGGTCATTGTGGAGGCGGATGTCGTTTGTGCCGCCGTTGATCTGAAAACCGGCAAACGCGCATCCATTGCCGGAGAACTCCGCGCCGAGCTGGAAGCAGTTATTGCGGGTTGCGAAAAATAATTTGGCCTTACGCTATGCGGATAAGAACCTTCACATCCTCAGAGGTGCTTGAAGACAGGCGTTCAAAGGCCTCCTGGGCTTCACCAAGCAGGATTTTCCTGTTAATGATCTTGCCGGCAGCCAGCCTTTTGCCGGCAAGATATTCCATGGTCAGATCGAACTCGTCGGGGAGATAACCGAAAGAGCCCTTCTGAGCGATCTCTTTGGTGACGATGACCATTGTCGGTAAGGCCTGAGGATGAAGGCTCAGCCCGCACAGCACCAGTGTGCCCCGCCGTTTTAAAGCAGAAATGGCTGTGTTCATTCCCCCGGCGGAGCCGGAAGTCTCTATGGCAATATCGAAGGCGTTTTTTGCCGCCTTTTTTAGCGTCGATGCAAGCTTGGGGTCGGCGGCATCAAAGGCGGCATCAATGTCACCCAGCTCGTGGGCAAAAATCCTGCGAGAAGCATTGATTTCGGTCAGCGCTATATATGAAGCACCGCTGATTTTCACCCAGGCAGCGCACAGCAGGCCGATGGGACCGCCGCCGGTTATCAGTACCCGGTCTCCGGCTTTTATGCCCGCCTGGCGAATTGCATGGAGCGCGACAGCTGCCGGTTCAATGATGGCGGCATCATCATCGCCGATGCCGTCCGGCAGTTTCCTGACCATTTCCGGCTGTAATTTCAGATATTGGGCATAGGCCCCGGGGCAGTTATTACCGATAAATGGTCGGGTCATAATTTTCATGCAGAGATTTGGCCAGCCCCGGGAACATGTTTCACAGATTCCGCAAGGGTGCATCGGCAGGGCGGTTACCCGGTCATGCGGCGCCAGGTCGGCCCTGCTGCCGGGATCGGAAATGGTGCCGCAAAATTCATGACCCGGAACAAGACCCGGGGCGCCGCACATGTCCAGCCCCGATTCCCAGTAATGAATGTCGGAGCCGCAGATTCCGCAGGTACTTACCTTGATGATGACATTATGGCCGTCAGGTTCAGGGGCCGCAATATCCACCAAGGCAAAATGCCGGGGGCCGGTTATTCTGACTGCCTGCATATTTCTATCCTTTTTCTCCTGATTTCTCAGTTATTCCTCAAAATAGTCGTTTTTCATGGTGACGGTGAGACCGTCGCCGGAAAGCAGGCGGATGGCCAGGCCTTCGATTTTGGGCAGTTCATAACCGAAGAAATAGCGGCAGGTGTATACCTTGCCGTTATAGAAATTCGCATCGGCTTCATTTAGACTGCCCTGCAGGGCTTTTTGCGCTGCGGTTGCCTGTTTTAGCCACTGCCAGGCAATGGCAATGATTCCGAAGTATTCCAGATACAGAGTAGCATCCGCGAGGAACATTTCCGGGCCTTCTTTGGCGGCTAAACCGAAGAGGTGAGCGGTTACTTTTTCCAACTGTCCGAGAGCATTCTCCAGTGCCGCCGCGAAATTTTTCAATTCCGGGTCATTTTGTGCCGCTGCAATGGCCTGGCGCACTTCAGCAAGGTAGAGCTGGGCGGCTTTGCCTTTTTTCATCATCATTTTTCGTCCCAGCAGATCCATTCCCTGAATACCCGTAGTTCCCTCGTGAATGGGATGGATGCGGACGTCACGATAAAACTGCTCCAGGGGAAACTCTTCGCAATAGCCATAACCGCCGAGAATTTGTATGCCGGCACTGCACGACAGAATTCCCATTTCCGACGGATAAGTTTTGGCCACGGGAGTCAGCAGTTCCAGCAGAAGGTTATAATTTTCATGGTCCTCGCCGGTGCTGACTTTTTCCAGGTCATGATAAAGGCTGCACTGAATCAGCAGGGAGAGCGACCCTTCCACAATCGCCCGCTGGAAGAGAAGCATGCGCTTGATATCGGCATGTTCGATGATCGGCACTTGCGGCGCGAGAGGATCTTTCGACGAAAGTTTCCGTCCCTGGGGCCGTTCTTTTGCGTACTCCAGCGAGGCGTAATAGGCAGCCGAAGAAATGCAGGCGGCGCCGAGGCCGACATCTATCCTGGCCTCGTTCATCATCTGGAACATGTAGCCCAGACCTTTGTTGGGTTCACCTACCAGCCAGCCCCGGCATTCATCGTTCTCGCCAAAGGCCAGCTGGGTGATCGGTGCGCCGCGATAACCCAGCTTGTGATAAATTCCGGCACAGTTGACATCATTGAAAACCAGCCCGCCTTTCCCTTCAATCCGCTTCTTGGGAACAACGAACAGAGATATGCCCTTGACACCGGGAGGAGATCCCTTGATTCGGCCGATGACCAAATGAATAATATTATCAACACCGGTATGCTCACCGGCGGAAATGAAGATCTTTTGGCCTTTCATCCTGTAGTACCCCTGATCTGTCGCTTCCGCGGTCAGGGTGATGTCGGTAAGAGAACTTCCCGCCTGGGGTTCCGTCAAGGCCATGGTACCCTGCCATTCGCCGGCCAGCATTTTGGGTATGTACAGGTCTTTCATTTCCTGTGTGCCATACGAAGCGATCAAACCGGCGGCTCCGATCGCCAGGCTATTATAGACTGATCCGGAATAATTGGCCGCCGCAAAAATGGCTGTCGGCACCATCATGCCGATCATCTCGGGCAATTGCTGTCCGCCGAGTTCACTGTCGAAGGTGGCGCCGATCCATCCGCCCGCGCCGCACTCCCGCATGATCGTCCTGACCTGGGGATGTACCTTCACTTCGCCGTGGACATATTCCGGCTGATTTTTGTCCATTTCGGAGAGAATCGGTTTGAAGAGATCCTTCCCCATTTTCATGGCTGTTTGCATTACCATGTCAAAAACTTCCCGGCTGTGGTCTGCATAACGGGGATACTTGAGGAGCTGCTCCACATCAAACAACTCATAGAGTAAAAATTTGAGATTCCTGTCACTGATGAATTTTTCCGCCATAATTATCCTCTTCTTTAAGTATGACCGATTTCCGTCGTTTATATTTTGTCGGCCGGCAACTATTTATCCCTGCATCCGGGTGAAAACAATTCGACATCCAAACACTATTTTTTCATTTTCGCCTGCGGGTCTAAAGCTTCTCTGTCTCCGCCGCTCATGCCGGCAATGTATTTTACGAGTTTTTTGCGGGATTCGATGTCATACTGCGTCGTGATGGCGATCTGCTCCATGATCGGCGAGCCGCCGCCATGATAGTTGCCCACGTTCATGATGCCGCCTGTGGCCGAACAAAGCACGTCGCCCAGGAAACGCCAGAACTGCGCCTGGTCTTCGGCGGACATTTTCGGATTGCGTTTGGTATATTTCAAAAGCGCCTCGCCGGTGGCCGGATTGACAAAGTCCTTCTCGTGGGGGAAGGTTGCCGGAATGCCGCCCGCGATGTCACAGAGAATCTCCGATTCGCGCCAGACCGCTTCTCCGGAAAGACATCGGCCGACGTTGCAGTAAATCGAATTCGGAATAAACGAGCCGGGGCCGTAAGGCACAAACCCGATGCCCGGAATGTAAACTTCTGGTTTCCCCAGGTCGGAAGCCGTGTAACCGGCAGCGTAACCCAGCTCGATAGTCATGATGATCTCGGCCAGTTTCTCCCGCACATGAGGCTCCTTGTGGATGTTGTTTACTTCGGCGGCCAGAGCGGCCATTCCCAGAATAACGTCGCCGATGGCCGGTTTGCATCCTGAATAGGAATGGCGGTGGAACAGGGCAAACAAGAGCGCGCAGGCTCCGCCGTGCTGATATTCACCGGCCAGAAAGACCCGCTCCCAGGGGACGAAGCAGTTTTCAAAGAGCATGTAGGAGTCGGTTGCCCCCTGGACAAAACCGCGCTTGTAATGCTCGCGGGGGCGGAGGTTATGAATGGTCGTCACCTGTTTCAGACCGTCCCAGTCGCCGGGAACGGCGAAGGCCACGGCATAGTCTTTGTCTTCAGGGCGCAGGGCTCGCGTGGGCACCACGAGAACCTCGTCGGCAACGGAGGCTTCGGAGATGTGGATCTTGCAGCCATCAACGATAATACCGTCCTTTAACCGCTCTTTGATCCGGACATAGGAACCCGGGTTCGGCTGATCGGCGGGGCGCAGCATACGGTCCCCCTTTGTATCCGTCTGGGCACAGCAACCGATGAGGTCTTCGGTCTGGAAACGGGTAAGCCATTTCTTGAAATTCTCATGGTACTGGGTGGCGCCTTTGTTGACCTTGTCCGCCTCAAAGGAAACATTATAAATCGCGTTCGTGCCGTCTATGCCCATGCAGCGCTGGATACAGCCGCCGACCTTCTGGCAGAGCATTCTGGTCATATCCTGTTTCCTGTGCAGGTCTTCCTTGTTCTGGTGAATGTGATTAAAGCGGTTGATTCTTTCACCGGTGAGGTGCGAGATGGCCGTACAGAGATCCTGGTTTTCCGGTTTGGCGGCCTCGTCGTATGTGGTGCCGATGGTGTTGATACAGTCCATCTGCAGTTCATCCGTCCGGTCGATTAATTGTCCGTCAAAATAAATGTTTCGTTTCATCTTGGATAACCCGTTGATATAATCCTGCTTTGTTCTCATGGTGGTACTCCTTTCTGATGATAGATACCGTTGCCGGCCCCGACAGGCGCGGCAAGGGGAATAAAATTATTGAACCTGCTACTCTTTGAGAGCGCCGGTAAAATTATCGACCGCCATTTTCAGCGCCGCTCCTTCATTGGCCATAATACACTCGATCATGCCAAAGTATTTGGGGAATTCGGCACCGATATAAAACTGGGAAGAGAGCAGCCGGCCGCTATAGTAGGCGGCTTCCGTATTTTCCGCAATGATCTTCTGACGTTCGGCGCCTTTGGCCTCGCCCAGGATTGCCTTCGCCTGCGGAATGGTTATGGCCAGACTCCACAAATGCAGCCACGCCAGCACCAGCGGGAACATCGCCTGCTGCAGCGGTGTGGCATTTAACACCAGAGCCATGAATTTCCCTTCCTCCATCTGGATGCGCATCATTTTAATCACTTCATCGAGTTTCTCCAGGCCCCGCTGAACCGGAGCAATATATTTATCGTCGACAATTCCCTTGGCTTTTTCGACAACCCGGGCAATCTGTTTCTTCAGGATGGAATAATTGTACATCTCCGGGTTCATGAGAATTTTGCGCATTTGCAGATCCAGCGACTGAATGGCGTTGGTGCCTTCATAGATGGAAAATACTTTGATGTCGCGGGCGTACTGCTCCACCGGATACTCCTGGCAGTAGCCGTAACCGCCGTAGACCTGTATGGCTTCGGCGGTAACCAGCCATCCGGCATCCGAAATGCCGGCCTTGACAATCGGGGTGAGAATTTCCACGATCGCCGTCGCTTCTTTGATTTCCTCGGCGTTGGAGGAATAATGCATGATGTCCTCATTGTAGGCGAGGAAAAGTGTCAGCATGCGCATGCCCTCGACGGTGCTTTTCATGTAAAGCAGCATGCGCTTGACATCAGGATGCTCGATAATGGCGACCTTCGGTGCGCCGGGATTGAGCATCTGGGTGATATGCGTGCCCTGGATGCGGTTGCGGGCATAAGTCACGGCGTGCATGTAGGCGGCGCTGGAAACCGCCTGTGCCTGGACGCCTGTATGGATGCGGGCCGCATTCATCAGTGTAAACATAATCATCATACCCTGGCGTTCTTTCCCCAGAAGATAGCCGACGCATTTGCCGTTGTCGCCGAAATTGAGTGATGAGGTGGCGTTTCCCTTGAGGCCCATCTTGTGTTCGATGCCGGAGCAGATCATATCGTTGCGTTCACCCAGTGATCCGTCCGGATTTACCAGGAATTTGGGAACGAGAAAAATGGAAATCCCCTTGGTTCCTGCGGGATCGCCTTCAATTCTGGCCAGGACCGGGTGGATGATATTAGGTGTTAAATCGTGTTCGCCGTTGCTGATGAATATCTTCTGTCCGGTGATGAGGTATGTGCCGTCGGCTTGTTTGACGGCTTTTGCCTTCAGCGCTCCGACATCGCTGCCGGCGCCCGGTTCGGTAAGACACATCGTCCCGCCCCATTCTCCTTCCATCATTTTGGGAAGAAACATCTTTTTCACTTCCTCGGAACCGTAAAGGAGAATAAGTAAAGCCGCTCCGGTAATTGATCCGCAATACATGGTCAATGCCGTGTTGCCGGCATTAAAATACTCCGCGCAGGCCACGGAAATGCTGGAGGGCATGCCCACTCCTCCTGCTGCCGGAGGAAACTGCAGGGTGTGGAAACCTGCTTCGATGTAGGACCTAAAGCCCTTGTGGAAGGATTCAGGCACTTTTACTTCGTTGGTCGCGGGGTTGAATTGCAACCCTATCTTATCCCCGTCAGCATTCGAAGCATAGTAGTGATCAAGCGCAATCTTTTCCGCCAGATTCAGTGTGTCTTCATACATATTCCGGTCGAAATCGTGAAGTCTTTCCAGCCGGTTTAATGACTCCAAACCCAGCAATTCAAAAAGCACAAACCGCACATCTCTTGAATCTACTAATTGATTTAAAGACATACATTCCTCCTTCTATGTAATATGACAAAATTAAAACATTCATTGATAATAACTGGCAGTATATCGATCTGATCATCTTCCGCGGATGTTAATGGGGAAATTTTGGAATGATTCATGCTCAATGAAACATCCTTAGATTTAGGTAAGGTGTTACATTCCCACACGAAATTTTGATTGTAGGTTCGCACGGTCCGGAATAACGGATGCATTCTGACCCGTCTGTCGAATTATCCGCAAATGAATACAGCTAAATTTCATGGCTTATTTTTGCAAATTAGTAAAGAAAATTTTATTTTTTCTCTTCCGCGCAACCAGCACCGCCGATACCGACCAATTTAAAGTGAAAAACAAACATTCTCGCCAGCCCCTTCCGGACAAGATGAAGCGGTTTGGTGCAAGTTGAGGAAAAATCACGAAAAAAGATCAAAGCACTATATATTGTGGTAGGGATATTTTATTAATACATTTTGTTGTATTTTCCCTTTACAAAGGAAATCTCTTTTGTTAGACTTCTGCAAATTACAACGGAAGAATTAAAGACAGTTTATGAACTTAAAAAGATTGGAAATATCCGGTTTTAAATCATTTCGCGATAAAGTCGTTCTGGATTTTGCCAGTGGTGTTACCGCTATTGTCGGGCCTAACGGTTGCGGGAAATCGAACGTCGTTGATGCCATCCGCTGGGTGATGGGTGAGCAGCGGGTTAAAGCGCTGCGCGGGAAAAAAATGGACGATGTTGTTTTTAATGGCAGCCAGGATGCCGCTCCGGTCAGTATGGCGGAAGTTACCATGACGCTTGCGGCCAACGGGCAGAGTTTTGCCGGCGCCTACGCGGAAATGGCGGAAGTATCCATCACCCGTAAGGTTGTCGTTGACGGCGACAGCGATTACTATATTAACCGTGTTCCCTGCCGTCTGCTTGATATCAGAGAATTTTTTATGGGCACCGGAGTGGGCGCCCGGACATACTCTTTAGTCGAACAGGGCAGCGTCGCTAATATGGTGGAAGCCAAGCCCGAGGATCGAAGATTATTCATTGAAGATGCCGCCGGTGTCTCCAAGTACAAAAACCGCAAGGATTCCGCTGTCCGCAAAATGGAGGCGACGAAAGTAAATGTGCAGCGGCTCAACGATATCATCAAGGAAGTTAAGTCCCAACTCAATGCTATTTCCCGGCAGGCCAAACGAGCCGAACAATACAAAGAAATAAAGCAACGCCTGAGGGAGACGGATATAGCCCTGACTCTGCAGAATTATGCCCAGCTTGTGGAGAAAGGATCATCCCTGCAAGCGGCGCGCAATGACATGCAGGATCGTGATGACGGCATGCGCGCCAACCTGGAAGCCAAGGAATCAGTCCTGGAAGAAATGAAGGCAAGACTTCTGGAAAACGACGAACTGATCAATAAAAGCCAGCAGGAACTCTATAAAAATAAAAATTCCATTAACATCAAAGAGAATAATATTGAATTCTCCCGCCGGAAAATTGCTGATGCCGCTTCGCGCAAGCAGAAAGATGCCGCCGAAATAGACCTGACGCTGGCAAAGAAAATAAATCTGCTGCAGGAAATTGAAAATCTGGAAAAAACTACGGTCGATGCCGAAAGCCGGATCGCCGCTTTAAAAGCGGAACAAGATGAGGGCCAGCAGAAAATCCAGGAACTCATCACCGTGGATAAAGATATCAACAGTCAGTTGGAAGAAAAGAAAATTATATACATCGATGTGGTAACGGAAAAAGCAAAGCTGAAAAACATGATGTCAACTTTGACTAAAAATATCGATGATTTAAAAAAACGGGAGGAAAGAGAAAATCGGGATATCGAAGAAGATAAAAGAAGGCTGACGGAACTGACAGTTAAGCTGCAGTCTATCAATGAGGCCCTGTTGCGTGATCAGGAAGAAGTTCTTCGCCTGCTGGAGAGAAAAGAAACAACCGCCGATGAATTCGAAAAGGCAAAGGCTGATTTGCAGGCGGCAGAGGAGCGGATTGCCGAAATTAAGGAAGAAAGCAGCGTCAAAACATCCCGTCTTACTTCTCTGCGGGAATTTCAGGAAGCGTACAAGTGGTCCAATGACGGAATTAAGGAAATTATTGAAAAGCAGGAAAGCCATGATAAATTCTACGGGGTTGTGGCTGATCATATCAATGTTCCCCGCGAATACGAGGCTGCGGTGGAAGCGGTGCTGGGTGACAAGCTGCAGTATGTTGTTGTGAAAAGCCAGGAAGACGGCGTAAGGGCAATTGATTATCTCAAAAACTATCATCTGGGAAGAGGTAGTTTTGTCCCGGTGGAATTGCGCAACCATGCCGCCGCAACATACACATCCGGCCATTTACAGGAAGCAGAGCCTTTGCTGCGCAAAGTTAACTGCCATGAAGATTTTCAGCAAATTGCCGATTGCCTGCTGGGAGATGTCTTAATCACACCTACCATCACCAGCGGGATTAATTTGTGGAAGCAAAATGGTTTCCGGGGCACGTTTGTCACGCCGGACGGCGATACGATCAGTCCGAATGGTGTGCTCACGGGCGGCAGCGGTTCGGCAGTCGAAAAGAGCCTTCTGTCTACCAAACGGGAAATAGCGGAACTGGAACAGGATGTTGCCGTTCTGGCACCCGAACTGGCGACTCAGTTGGATCAGAAAAAAAAGCTGATCTCTCTCATTGCTCAGTGGGAAGAAGAACTGAGTCAGATAAAAAACAGAGTCCATCAGCTGGAAATTGATGTCAACGGCAGAAAAAAAGACGGCGAACGTTTTAACGACGAAGAGAGAAGAATCAGGCAAACGATTGCCGCTCTGGAATTCAATCGCCAGAATATAAAAGCTGAAGGGGCCGATGCGGAAGAAAAACTGCGCACAATCAGCCGGGAAATCCTGCACAAAGAGGAAGAAGAAAAAGAGCTCAATGAAGTTATCTTGTTATTTAATGCCCGAAGAGAGCAATCGCGGGGAGCAATTGATGAGCAGGAGAGAGAAATAACCGGGAAAAAAGTTCTTCTGGCGGCACTGGAAGAAAAGAAAGATGCCGGCCTGCGCACGATGTTGCGCCTGCAAAATGACATCAGCGCTTTAGAAAACGATGTTCAGATTAAAAAAGAGGAAATCGTTGCCTGCGACCAGCAACTGACCTCGCTTGCCCAAACTATTGAAGCGGAGCAGGCGGCGCTGGTTGAACTCTACCGCAACCTGGCCTTACTGGAAGCCGGTTTGGCTGAAAAACAGGCCGCTAAAAACCGTGAAGATGAGCAGCTGAAAACACAGGAAAACGAAATAAGAGAAGCTAAAAAGCAGCTCGATGACTTGCGCAGTCAAATCAACGAAATAGAGATGAAATGCCGCGAGGTGGTTCTGCATGGCGAAAATTTAAAAGCGGCCGTAGCGGAAAAGCACAACGTTGTTTTGGAAGATCTGCTGGCTGAATTTACCCGGATCGATGAGGAAAAATTAGCGGAGTTAAGATCAATGCTCGAGAATGATAAGCAAAAGATCGATAATTTCGGTGAAGTTAATTTGCTGGCGCTCAATGAGTATGAAGAGCTGGATAAACGTTACCAATTCTTATCCGCGCAAATCTCTGACTTAAATGCATCGCTGAGCTCCCTGGAAAGAACAATAACAAGGATTAACAAGATATCCCGATCCCGATTTGCCGAAACATTTGCCGCTGTTAATGCTTGTTTTAAAGATGTCTTTACTCATATTTTCCCGGGCGGCCGCGGCGAGTTGCTCTTAACCGATGAAAATGACTTGCTGGAAACAGGTGTAGATATTGCCATTCAAATTCCCGGTAAGCGGGCACAAAA
The DNA here is from genome assembly GCA_002840565.1 of Deltaproteobacteria bacterium HGW-Deltaproteobacteria-12. Lineage (GTDB taxonomy): Bacteria > Desulfobacterota > Syntrophia > Syntrophales > Smithellaceae > MVRV01. The sequence continues at coordinate 114,735 of PHBK01000013.1, forward strand.
CGTCAGCTTGCTGTCCGGCGGCGAAAAATCGCTTGCCGCAATTGCGCTGATTTTTGCCATTTTAATGTACCGTCCCACGCCCTTCCTGGTTTTGGATGAAGTTGATGCCGCGCTCGATGATGCCAACACAAACCTCTTTAACCGCTTGATCAAGGATGTCGCCGGCAAATCTCAAGTTGTTATGATCACCCATAATAAGAGTACGATGGAAGTCGCGGACAGCCTCTTCGGTGTGACCATGCAAAAGCAGGGTATTTCTTCTTTAGTGTCGGTTAATCTAAACTGATTACTTCATTAGCATTTTTCAAAAACGGGCGATATCTTCGTGAACACCCCGCTTTACTTCTCGGTAAAAAGTAGCTATGAAGAAGCAAACGCAGGAAAGGTTATATTGTGGGTAAAAAATGGGATTTCTGGATAAATTAAAATCAGGGTTGAAGAAGACCCGCGCAGTTCTGACAACCGACGTTGATGATCTCCTCTTTGGCGCCAAGGATCTGGACAAAAAGCTGTTTGATGAACTGGAGGAACTGCTCATTACAGCAGATATGGGGCCGCAGTTTGCTCAGGACATGATCAATGATGTCCAGGATCGTCTGAAGCGCAAAGAACTCAAGGATGCCAAACATATTAAAAATATTTTACGCGAGCGCATGGTGGCCATTTTACAGCAGATTGACCGGCCTTTGCGTGTTCCGAAAGGGCAGCCGTTTATAATCATGGCTGTCGGGGTGAATGGCAGCGGGAAAACTACGACCATCGGGAAACTGGCCAATTTGCTGCGCAATGAAGGGCATGAAGTTATGCTGGTGGCGGCTGATACTTTCCGGGCGGCGGCCATTGAGCAGCTGGAAGTATGGGGCGAACGGGTAAGAATACCGGTCATCAAGCAAAAAATGAATGCCGATCCGGCGGCTGTTGTTTTCGACGCGGTGGGCAAAATTAAATCCGGCTATTCCGGCGTCGTGATCGTGGATACAGCCGGCCGCCTGCATACGCGCGTCAATTTGATGGAAGAACTCAAGAAAGTCAAGAGAGTCATGGGCAAAGAAATGGCGGGGGCTCCGCAGGAAACGCTGCTGGTCCTGGATGCGACAACCGGTCAAAATGCCGTCATTCAGGCAAAAATGTTTAAAGAAGAAATTGGCGCCACCGGTATTGTCCTGACCAAACTCGACGGCACGGCTAAAGGCGGGGTGATAGTGCGAATCGCCAGTGAGCTTAAGCTCCCTGTCCGCTTTATAGGGGTGGGCGAAGGGTTGGATGACTTACGTGTTTTTGACAGCCACGAATTCGTCTCCGCGCTGCTGGATTAGCTCTGCATAACAAGTCAGGCTGGGGTTTATGAATAAAATCTTTGCCATCGGTGATATTCACGGCTGCTTCGATCAGCTCCGGCGGCTGATTAAAAGCCTTGCTATTGATCAACAATGTGATACCCTCGTTTTCGTAGGTGATTACATTGACCGGAGAAGCTCTGCTCAAGAAGTTGTTGAATATTTGATCGGGCTCAAGCGGAAATTTAAGAATATCGTTTTCCTGATGGGAAATCATGAGCAAATGTTCCTCAACTATCTGGCCGGCATTGAGGAAAAGATCTATTTGCAAAACGGCGGCACCGCCACCTTATCATCTTACGGCATTTCCCGCTTCTCCATGTCCCAGGCCAGAAAAGCAGCAATTCCCCCGGGGCATTTGCTTTTTTATAAATCGCTTTTGCCCTATTATGAGACAAAGGATTATATATTCGTTCATGCCGGGTTAATGCCCGGATTGTCGCTGGGCGAACAAACGATTGATGATCTGTTATGGATCAGGCAGGAATTTATAGATTCGGATTATGATTTCGGCAAGCCGGTAATCTTCGGCCATACTCCGTTTGGTTCTCCTTTGATCATGCCCAACAAGATTGGAATTGATACAGGAGCGTTTTCCGGCGGCTACCTCACCTGCGTGGAGCTTCCGGCGGTTAAATTCCATCAGGTATGAAGCAATGAAGATTATCGAATGTGTGCCGAATTTCAGTGAAGGCTGCGATCAAAAGAAAATAGCAGCGATTGCCAATGTATTTGAATCTTTTCCCGGAGTACAGCTGGTTGATTTCAGCGGCGACGCCGATCATAATCGCAGCGTCTATACTTTTCTGGGCAGGGCTGAGGATGTGCTGGAAGCAGCGCTGGCGGCAGCCGGATGCGCGCTGGAAATAATCGATATGCGCAGCCAGGCCGGGGTTCATCCGCGTTTAGGAGCTGTTGACGTTGTGCCCTTTATCCCGTTGTCGGCAGCAAAAATGAAAGATGCGGTTGCTCTTGCTCATCGCTTTGGCGAACAGTTATACGAACGTTATGGTGTGCCGGTGTATTTTTATGGCGAGGCGGCGCTTGTCCCGGAGCGCAATGAGCTGGCTATTGTCCGGCGCGGCGGCTATGAAGCCCTGGAACAGAAAATGTCAATTCCGGGGGATGCCCCGGATGTAGGCAACCCGATATTTAACGAGCGTTCCGGCGCCACTGCAGTCGGCGCCCGTCTGCCGCTGGTGGCTTACAATATCAATTTAGACACAGCGGATCTGCGTCTGGCCCAAAAAATTGCTTCCCAAATCCGGGAAAAGAGCGGCGGTTTAAAGCATGTGCGGGCCATCGGGGTTATTCTGAAAAGCCGTGGCGTTGCTCAGGTGTCGATGAACCTGACCAATTATAAAGAGACCCCCCTGAAACCAGTTTATGACCTGGTAAAGCTGCTGGCCGATGAGCGTGGCGTCGGTATTCTCGAATCCGAATTGATTGGTCTGATTCCCAAGGCGGCTTTTGCCGGCACGAAGCCCAAATATCTCCAGCTTAAAGATTTTGATAATAGCCGCTTACTGGAAACGCATATTAAAAACTTTTCCGTGTAAACTCAGGGAGACATGAATATCTCTGCCTTTCCTTTCCAGGTGTATCGTGTTTTGTTGCCGCCCTGAAATTATTGACAGGCTGAAAAATGCGTGATAAAGCCCACCATCTTCCGAAATTAAACAACAACGCCCCTGTAGCTCAGTAGGATAGAGCGACAGATTCCTAATCTGTGGGCCGCGTGTTCGACTCACGCCAGGGGCACCATTTAAAAATCAATCCATCAACAACCTTCCTTACTATTTGATTGACATAAAATTTTCAGCGCGTATAGTGGCGGTGTAAAGCATTAATTACATGAAGTAATTTATCGGAGCTGGAACAATAGTAACTCTAACGGATAATGAAAAACGCGAGATCGTGCGTGTGCGCGACGAAGCCAGCGGCGCGATGGAAGAAAAGCGGACGGTTGACTTCATCTTTGAAAAAGAATGGCATTCTTTCTGCACCAAAAAAGACCGTTCTTTGCAGTTGCAAAAGCCCTATCACGAATACCAGCCGGGACGCTACAAAATCGCAGTTAAAGTCGTGGACAGCTTCGGTAACGATACGATGAAGATTATTGATGTGGCCGTGTAAGCGCAAAAGCATTGTTTATTTGCACGGGCTGCTGCAAATAAAAACAGAGTGCAATAATATTGAATATTTACGACTAATTTATTTGCAGGAGGCAAGGAACAGCACACGATATTCACATTTATTAATCATGGCGCATTTGCCGCAATTAAAATTAAATTCGCACAAAGCAGAGATAAGATCAGCATAACAGTCTTAAATCTGGTATAATGCATCGAAAATAAAGTTGTCGAACAACTGTAAGAGGCACATAATGGCTGCAAAATACCCGAATTTCCATCGCCAGAAATTTTTACTGATGTTTTTAAAACTGGCCGGGGGCGTCCTATCTAAAATTGATTTTCAAAAGCTCGTCTTTTTATTCCAACAAAAATATAAAGTTACCTTCTATGAATTTATACCCTATCATTATGGCTGTTATTCATTGCAGGCAAATGAGGATATGGACATTTTGCAGAAACAGGGATGGCTGGCAATTAAAGATAAGCAAATTGAACTGATCGATAAACATCCGAAGTCTATTGATTGCTACGCCGATGTAAAACGTTTTCTATCCACTTGTGATGATTTGCGCGGGGACGAGCTCATCAGGAGAGTTTATCTGGCACATCCTTATTATGCAATCAACAGCAGAATTGCACATAATCTACTGACGGAAGAAGAACTGGCAAAAATAAAAAATGAAAAACAAAAATTCCGTTTTACAACAACAACGTTGTTCACTATCGGCTATGAAGGAACAACAATTGAAGCGTATATAAACAAATTAATTCAGAATGATATTCGCCTACTGTGCGACGTGCGCAATAACCCTCTCAGCCGTAAATACGGTTTTTCGAAAACAATGTTAGCGAAAGTTCTGCAAGAACTAAATATTGCATATGTCCATATTCCGGCGTTAGGCATTGTTTCTGAAAAGCGCAAGAACCTAAAAGAACAAACCGACTACAAAGCGCTCTTTGATGAATATAATAAAGCACTGCCAAAGAAGAAAGTATATATTGATAAAGTATTCGCTTTGCTGCGCGATCAAAAGCGTATTGCTTTAACCTGCTTTGAAAAAGACCCTGATTTCTGCCACCGCCACGTTCTCAGCCAGTTTATGAAAGACAACTATTCTGTGAAGGTTGTCGACCTATGAAGGATACAAAAAGGGTGTTAATCACCGTTAAAACTTATCCGACAATTTCCAAGAAGTATGATGAATTGGTCTGCACAGCCGGCGTGTTGGAAGATGGATCATGGATTCGGATTTATCCAATGCCTTTCCGTAAACTTGATTATGAAAACCAGTACAAAAAATATCAATGGCTGGAAGCGCCGCTCGAAAAAAATAGCGGCGATGTCCGGCCGGAAAGCTATCAGGTTAAGGATATCAACAGGCTGAAGCTGCTACACTCAGTTGGCACTGATGATAATTGGTCGGAACGAAGAAGACTTGTCTTGAAGAATCAACATGCTTTTACTAATTTGAAAAATTTAATCGCCAAAGCAAACAAAAATGAACTTTCCTTAGCCGTTTTTAAACCTACGAGAATTATTGATTTCCTATGGGAGCAAACGGAGAGGCAATGGTCAAAAGAAAAGCTGGATTTGTTAAAAGCCAAATCACAACAACTGTCATTTTTCCAGACGCCGGAAGAAATTGAAGAAGCTTTTTCTGTAGTACCCAAAGTGCCCTACCGGTTTTCTTATAAATTTGTCGATGATGAAGGAACCGAATCTACTTTAATGATAGAGGATTGGGAAACCGGCATGCTTTACTGGAATTGCTTGAAAAAATGTAAAAATAAAGAAGATCAGGCCTTGCAACAAATGAAACAAAAATATTTAGATGACTTTTTGAAAAAGGATTTGTACCTTTTTCTGGGCACGCTCAAGCAATTTCATGGCTGGGCAAAAAATCCTTTTGTAATTGTCGGCGTCTTTTATCCGCCGTTAATGCAACAGGTTGATTTGTTTTGAAATTATTTATTTACAATTGCAGATGCATATAAATAATAAGTTATATTATATCAAGTGGATATGCTAATTTTATTTGCAACGGCTAAATCTTTAGATAGTTATAAAGAATAAGTGATTTAGTCCATTGTTAGACTATTCTAGACCATAGCAAATAATAATGTTAATTATTTCAATTTGTTATAGATTTTAATTAGACTATAAGACAAGATTTTAGACCATATGGGCATTCATCCGAACTTTCCCAAGTCCCCGCACGAAATACTTCCTCCCGAATACCTCTGGTTTCCGGCGGATGAAGTATGAAGAGAATCCAGTTATGAAAAGTTGCTGCCGCCGCTGGTGCATGAGATCCGGCAAGATGTAAAAGAGTGGCGGGATACACATTATGAAGGAGCGACGGATACCAGCTGAGCCCTCCTGACCTGGTGTTTTCAAACAGAGCATATTCAGCCGCAGGCCGACGAATTGCTTTTCGATTTCAAATACTACTTTGCCCAGTGCGAGGCGGTGAGACGGTCATTTACCTGTACGAAGGTGTGAAGGTTAAGGATAAATATGACCTGATCCGCTTTGATTCATCGGGTGCCGTGTCCACTGGAATGTTTGATGAAGATTGGCTGCGGTTAGTCATTAAAATGGCCACGGGCAGCGGCAAGACCAAGGTCATGAGCCTGATCATGACCTGGTGCTATTTTCATAAGCTCTATGAGCCGGACTCAAAACTGGCCACCAATTTTCTGGTGATTGCGCCGAATATCATTGTTTTGGACCGTCTGCGCACGGATGCGGACATATCCACTTATTATCCGGACTTTTTTGTTAAAACCGGTGAAAGAGATATTTTTATCGTGGAAACCAAAGGCCTGGAGGAAATCGATGTGCCCTTAAAAATGGAACGTCTGAAAAAATGGTGTGCCGACATCAATCAGTCGCAAAAGAAGATTCACTTTGATTTTGTTTTTGTCGATGAAGAAGATTTCGAAAAATATAAACCGAATAGTTTTGAAGGACTTGTAAAGATTTTCACAAGATATAAGAGCAGCTAAATGATCAAATCATTGGGGCATGCAATTGCTCGGTAATCATTACATTGATGGTGCATTTTAATCTGCAATAAAGAGAGCCCAGAAATGACGCCTCATCTATTTGGTTGCCGGGACTCCCGCTTACCACGGGTCGACATAAAGATGATTTGCATGTTGGGGAGGACGGGCAGCAATGGAGTTCAAACCCTGAAGAAGCCATTTGCGAGTGTCGGCCGGATCAATAACTGCATCGATTTCACAGTAGGAGGCCATGTTGACAGCTGTACCTCTTTCATACATTTGGGCCAGCAGCTGATCATAGAGCTCGGCGCGCTTTTGCGGATTTTTAATGGCGGCAAATTCTTTCTTGAAGCCCGCCTTAACAAATCCTTCCAGCCCCATGCCGCCAAATTCTCCCGTTGGCCAGGCGGCCGTAAAAAAAGATTCATGGAATCCTCCTTTGGCCATCGCCATGACACCAAGCCCGTAGCCCCGGCGCAGCACAATTGTGAAGCAGGGTACGGTCGAATGGGAACCAATAACAAACATCCGGCAGACATGGCGCACCTGAGCACGCTTTTCAACCTCCGGGCCAACCATGAAGCCGGGAGTGTCGCATAAAGACAACATCGGCAGGCCATGCACGTTGCAAATCTGCATTAAGCGGGCAGCCTTGTCCGCGCCCTCGGCTTCAATTGCACCGGCCATATGCATGGGGTTGTTGGCGATGACGCCTAAGGGCCGGCCTTCAATACGGAGTAAACCTGTCACCATGCTGGGGCCGAAGTTTGGCTTCAGTTCCAAAAAAGAGTCCCTGTCGGCGATGGCTTTGATAACCTTGTAGATGTTGTAAACGCGCTTGCTTTTTTCCGGAATAATGTTGCGCAGGCAAAGCTGATCGCCTGCTTTCCACGCCGCTGTTGTTCCCTGAAAATAGGAGAGATATTTCTTGGCCACGGCAACTGCTTCAGCTTCATCGGCTACTTCAATATCAACCACGCCATTTTTCGTTTGCACCTCCATCGGACCGATTTCTTCCGGTTGGAAAACACCAAGTCCGGCTCCTTCGATCATAACCGGTCCACCCATACCGATGTTGGAGTTTTTTGTGGCAATGATTACATCACAGCATCCCAGCAAGGCGGCATTGCCGGCAAAGCACATGCCTGATACAACACCAACCAGCGGCACGTGACCGCTCAGCCGGGCAAAGACGGCAAAAGTCGGATTATGTAGTCCCGCCGCCCAGACACCGGCCGAGTCAACGTCACCGGGCCTGCCGCCGCCTCCTTCCGCGAACAAAATCAGAGGCAGACGCTGCTCGTAGGCCAGCTGCAGCAGGCGATCCTTTTTCTTATGATTAAAATAGCCCTGGGTGCCGGCCAAAACCGTGTAGTCATAGGCCAGCACCATGCAGCGGGCCTTTTCCTCACCGAACAATGAGCCATTGACGGACCCAATGCCCGCGATCATTCCATCTGCGGGTGTTTTACGTATGAGATCACTTTCGGAGCGCCTCTGGCGTTGCGCAGCAACAGCCAAAGCGCCGTATTCAATAAAACAGCCCGGATCAAACAGATCTTCCACATTGGCACGGGCCGTGCGCTGCTGTGTTTGCTGACGTTTTGCTACCGCCTCAGGACGATTTTCGTCAAGGCCAAAAGAATGACGATGAATTGCTTTGGCCAGATCAGGTCTAATAAAGTCATTTTCTATTTCCGGCTTTGCGACACGCAAGACTTTCCCCTTCGCCTCTTCCTTTTCTTTATCTGTCTTCATGCGCCGCACCATTCCTCATTATAAGTAAAAAATTCATGTTGGTACTGCCGTATTCAGGCTCCCGGCATTTATTTTAAATGTGTATGTCTTCAAACGGTCTTAAAAAATTGGAGCAATAAATAAGAGATGGTTTCAGAACTCATATAAACCTTTCCTGCCTTTTCGGCAAGCATAATACTCCCCAAGAACCGGACAGGGCAATAAGGGGGATGATCAAGAGGGAGTATTGTAGTCATTGGTGGTACCGATGTTTGTCGTCGGAGGTGAATTGTATTTATTACTGTACCCAAATGTATATAGAGAAACCTTTCCTTGATTATTGTTGAAACTTTAATGAGTTTATCATTCTGATCTCGACATGCTTCGCTCCGCATTCGCAGCCGGTATTCTCACTTCCACTAAATGTTCCTGATGATCATTAATCAGATGAATCACGCTGCCTGGTCTTGCGAATCCATCTATTGTAACACTAGCATCTTCAACTTTTTTACTTGTTTGTCGCACAGTGATTCGGTAGACGGTCTCTTGAAACAAATAACGAATTTTGAACTCCTCCCATCCCACGGGAACGCAGGGCTCAAAAGTAATGATGTCCATATTAATTGACATTCCCAGAAGCGATTCTAATATCAGGCGGTACATCCAGGCCGCAGAACCGGTAAGCCATGTCCAGCCGCCGCGGCCAACATGCGGAAAGAGGGCATAAACGTCGGAAGTGGCAACATAAGGCTCAACTTTATAAACATTTGCCTCTTCGCGAGATGTCGAATGATTTATCGGATTTATCATAGACAACAGATCCCATAGGCGCTGATTGTCGCGTAAAGCCGCAAAAGCCATAGCCGCCCAGATCGCTGCATGAGTGTACTGGCCGCCATTTTCTCTCACACCGGGCACATAACCTTTAATATAGCCTGGTTCCATTTCAGACTTGTCAAAGGGCGGGTCAAGCAATTGAATCAGTTTTTGCTCCCGATGAACAAGGAGCCGGTCTACTGCTTCCATGGCGCTCTTCATCCTGTCAGGAGCTGCTGCGCCTGAGAGAACAGACCAGCTTTGCGCAATCGAATCAATTCGGCATTCCGCGCTGGTTGCTGATCCTAATAAAGAACCGTCATCAAAATATGCACGGCGGTACCACTGGCCATCCCAGCCGTCGCGCTCGATGTTTATCCGTAATTGAACAGCTTCTTTCTTGCATAATTCGGCAAAAGATATGTCGCTTTTCATCCTGGCCACTTCAGAAAACTTGATCAGCACTTCATACAGGAAAAATCCCATCCAAACGCTTTCGCCTTTACCTCCCTCTCCCACTTTATTCATACCATCATTCCAGTCGCCTGAGCCGATGAGCGGCAAACCATGACTTCCGAATATTAATCCCTTTTTAATGGCTCGCGTACAGTGCTCATATAAACTGGTTGCTTCATCGGTTACCCCGGGTACGTCGTAATAGGAATCCTCATCTTCTCTCAGGCGGCGGCCCTCAATAAATCTGACGTTCTCACTCAAAATGCTCAAATCACCTGTAGTGGTGACATAGCGACTCACGGATAAAGGCAGCCATAGATAATCATCAGAACATAGTGTGCGCACACCTCTTCCTGAAGGAGGATGCCACCAATGTTGGGCATCTCCATCCTGAAATTGGCGGCTGGAACATAAGAGCAAGTGCTGCCGGACAAGACCCGGTTGGGCATAGACAAGCGCCATGGTGTCCTGTAACTGGTCTCGGAAACCGAAAGCGCCACCTGACTGGTAATAACCGTTACGAGCCCAGAGACGGCATGATAACGTTTGATATAATAGCCAGCCATTCGTTAACACATTAAGTGATTTGTCGGGAGTTTCTATTTGTATCGCACCCAGTGCCTTGTCCCAGTATTTACGCACTTCATCAAGTACGCCTTGAGCTATTGTTGATCCTCTAAATCTTTTGACCGTATTACTGGCGTCATCGGCGCCTCTCCTTCCCGTAACACCGAGTCTGAAGATTGTTTCATGTTCCTGTCCGTCATCCAATTCAAAGTTCACCTGAATGGCGGCGCAGGGATCCAGGGCTGCACCAACTTTGCCGGAGAGCATTGTCCGAGTCATTGCCGCCGGGTTGGAGAGATCACCATTGCGCCCGATAAACTCAGTTCTGTCTCCGGTGATGCTTCGATTTTTGTCGTCTACATCGAAAAAAGCTATCCGGTCGACAAATTCCGTGGTGTATTGATTACGTACAAAAAGTGCCCCGGTTCCTGTATCGACTTCGGTTGTAATATGCATTATCGTTTTTGAACGCAAATCCCCCAAAACCAACTCTGCGTAGCCTGTTACAGACAGACTGCGGGAACGACCCGATTCATTGTGCAATTTTAACACTGAAAACCTAAGCGGCGAGTCTATTGCCACATAAGTCCACATCTCTGACCTGATTCCTTCTTCTGTATGTTCAAAAACACTATAACCAAATCCATGCCGGCTGATATATGGTGTAGCTCCCCGGCACGGCAATGGCGTTGGAGACCAGAAATATCCGGTTTCTTCATCGCGGATGTAAAAGGCTTCTCCGCTCACATCACTTACAGGATCGTTGTACCATGGTGTAAGGCGGAATTCATGGGCATTCTCACTCCAGGTTGAAGCAGATCCGCTTTCTGAAATTAACGATCCGAAGTGAGGGTTGGCCAATACATTGACCCAGGGAGCCGGCGTAACATTTCCCGGTTTTGTCGTGATGACATATTCGCGCCCGTTCGGTATAAATCCGCCCAGTCCATTGAAAAAGAGCAGATTGGGTATGGTGCTTTCCTTTGTCTTCTGAGTTTCGGCATGTTGAGATTGTGTCGGCTTAAAACGTGGGACAACTGCTTCCAGAAGAGAACGGCGGCTGACTTGTTGCGCCAGAGTTCCCCAGCTGTCCTTAATTACTATACGGGCAACAGTTTGCAGAAGAATCCTGTCTTCATTTGATATCTGATCACCTGACCTCACAAAGATGCCGCCGGGTTTGTCAATAACATTTGTTTCCGTTCCCGCTGTAATCATACCTTTTATTTCGTCATGGAGGAATTGTCTGTAGATTGAATTATCTTCATTCCAGATCACCAGATCAACAGCCAGACCTTTTAAACGCCAATATGCATGGGCCTGTTCGAGTTGTCGCACCAGTTCGATATTTGCCTGATCGCCGATCTGAAGAAGTGCAATGGGTAAATCTCCGGAAATGGAGTAACCCCATAAACCGGCCTGCCCGCGGCGGTTTTTCATAATGATCTTCGGATCGGCGCGCAGCGATGAGTTGCAGTAAATTACGGAACCTGCCAGGCGCCCGTAAAGTTGTGCGTCGTCTTCTGTAGCATTGATTTGCCGCAAGACTACCTGGCTATGAGTCCAGGCCAGATTAAAAACACGGTCGGCAAGACGATGGTCGGAATATTTTTCGGCGAGTCCCAGCGCTTGAACCCGGGTTTCACTGATGCCGGAAACAATATCAATTATTGCCGATTCTCCTGCATCCAGCGTAACGCTGCAACGTATAGATACAATGGGATCCAGAACGGACCCATCTGTATTTGAAAGTTTTTGTGAAATATCTGCAGTCCAGTTCATCGCCTGCGGATTAGCCAAAGTATTTCCGCGACCGATAAACTTTAAACGATCAGTCTCATAGGATACTTCCTTACTCTCCTTCTTGCGCAGCGCCATCAGGTGAAACATCCAGTGCGAAGGTTCACCTTTTGAACGGGGCCTTCTTGTGCAGAGAATCGTCTGACGCTCACGGATGATTTCCGTCTGCACAAAAAGATTGGAAAACGCGGGATGCAGCGCATCGGCTGCAGGTAACGCCATGACAATTTCCGCGTAACTGGTTACTTCTATCTCTCTTCGCCTTCGTGAACGGTTTGTAATACGTATGCGCCGCAGCTCGATATCGTCTTCCGGTGATACGGCTATTTCCGTGTGTGTGTTGATTTCATTATCCCGCCGCCTGAAGTCTACCTTTGCCTCAGAGAAAATAGCTTCATATCTTTCCGACCGTTTTAGCGTTGGTTGATAGGCCGTTGACCAAAACTCTCCGCTTGCGATGTCGCGAATGTAACAGAATGTCCCCCAATTGTCGCGGGTCAAGTCTTCACGCCAGCGCGTAATGGCCATATCCTCAAAGCGGCTATAACCACCTCCGGCATTGGTGAGCATCACATGGTATCTTCCATTGGACAATAACTGAACCGCCGGTATGGGTGTATGCGGAGTTTTGTATATACGCGCCGGAACCTTCGGACCGATGGATGTTTTGCGAATGGTCATATCCTCGGTGATTTGCTTATAGAACGCTACAGCCTTGGGAATGCGTTCCTGCAGCAGGAGCAACGTCGATTGAAAAATCGGATCAGACTCGAAACGTTTTTGCATCGGACAATCAAGCAGCAGATAAGCCAGTGCCAGTAAACTCATGCCTTCGTGATGAGCCATGAATGATCTGACCACAACACTCGATTGACCAGGAGGCACACGAGAAGATGTATAATCTATCGCCTCATAGAAACCATACGGCCCTTCCATGCCGTCCCGGGCCAGTTTTTGCAGATTCAGGCAGGCCTCTTCAGGTGCGACCATTAGCGCCAATGCTGAAGCATATGGCGCCACAACCAGATCATCGGCCAGCCCCCGTTTGAGACCGAGCCCCGGTACGCCAAAGGCACGATACTGGTAGTTAAGATGGACATCGATTGTGCTGTAACCAGATTCGGAAACGCCCCAGGGTACTCCCTTGTGTTTTCCATAATCAATCTGCCTTTGTACGGCTGCTTTATAAGTCTGATCCAACAGCGTGTTTTCATAATTGGGCATCACCAGCAGCGGCATCAGATATTCAAACATTGAACCATCCCAGGAAAGCAGCACTGGGTATCCACCTGGATTCGTCAGCAGGCGTCCAAGGGCAAACCAGTTTTCCTGCGGAAGATGCCCCTGAGCAATGCCTATGAAACTGCAAAATCTTGCCTCTGAAGCCAGCAGGTCATAGTAACTCGCGTCCCGCCGGCGCTCACCGGTGCTATAGCCAATAGTCAGCAATTGACGTTTTTTATCGAAAAGGAAGCTGTAATCCATATCGGCAAAGTCATTTGCCTGCGCTATCAGGTGGTTGATCGTCGCTATTCTTTCACCTGCGCGCTGAGAACCTTCCTTGACCATCCTGATAAAATCAGCATACCAGGCTGCTTCTTCGCTAGTTTTATTTACGGCGATTATATTTTTAATTGCCTGGAGAAATTCCGTTTCTGCTATTGCTAATTCCCGTAATGTGGGAATCTCTAAAGTCTCAAAAGATTCGCCGATTCTGGCCGAAGGGTATTTAAGTGTTATCCAGGGGCATAAAAAGGCCACTTCCTCTAAGGTATCGGCACATTGATGCACCAGAGCTTTCACCAATCTCGTGATATGACTTTCGGTGTTTTCTTTAAAGGCATTGGCAAGATCAATGGAGGCTTTGGCGAGATGATCAAGGCAATACTGCACCGGCTTCAGCATCATTTTGCCGGGATCAGCTAATGAGGCTAAATATTTTTCAAAATCAGCAAGTTGTTTTGGAGCTGCGGCTCCCGCAGCGTCTCTGAGGACAGCAATAGTGTCGCCGATGCCTTGAAATAATTGAGATCCCCAGATCTTCTGATCGGGAAGATCAATCAATCCCTGTCTCAATGTTAGCAAGTGACCACTTAGATTACCGCTGTCTACGGTGGATATGTAATGAGGCCGCAGTCTTTCCAGGCTTTGAGTGTCATACCAATTATAGAAGTGACCATGATAGCGTTCCATTTTCCCCATAGTATGGAAGGCATCGGCTGTGCGTCCTATTAATTCTCCCGCTGAAATGTAACCAAAATCGTAGGCAGATAAATTTGCCAGCAATGCCAGTCCCATGTTTGTCGGTGATGTGCGATGCGCAATTACGGCAACCGGATGCTCCTGATAGTTATCAGGCGGCAGCCAATTATCATCCGGTCCGATGAATGTCTCGAAGAATGCCCAGGTTTTGCGGGCCATTTTTCGAAGAAAAATGATTTGCTCATCTTTGAGTTTTATGCGTCCGCCGACAATTGGCCGGCTTACCCACCATGCTATTGCGGGAGATAAAAACCAAAGCACCAGGACGGACATGGCTGCGCTGAGAGCCCCGGGTCTCGACATTATGAGATAAATGAACAGAGCAGCAGAAAGTAAAGGTGCTATCCACATTGATCGGCAAGAGGCGGCAAAACTACTGCTGCTAAGGCTGGTCTGAGTGGAGGAAGGATTCCACTCCAGTAATCGCTTGTGTGTAACAAGCATTCGCCAGAGAGTGCGGATAATCGCATCCAGGCTGAAAAATGCTTCATAAGGAAGACAAACAATCGTGTACAAAGCCTGAAAAAGATGCCTTCTGGCCTGACGCAGGGCAGTGACAAAATGTTGGCTCCATAGCACATCTCCCGGCTTGCGCAAGAGATCGATAATTATTTCGCAGACGGAAGGAAGGAGAAGAATTCCGATCACCATGATGGTACACAACCAAACTGAAGACATAATGGTCCATCCGATGATTAGCATCATGGTCAGAGCGGCAGAAACAAGACTGCGGCGGAGGTTATCGAAAATCTTCCACTGGGAAAGCCAGGATATTTTATTTTTCTGAGATCCCCCACCCGCCGCGGGAACGACCGAACGGAGCCAACTGGCAATTTGCCAATCTCCGCGAATCCAGCGATGCCGTCGGTTCACGTCCATGCTGTACTGAGACGGATATTCTTCGTATAATTGGACATCGGAGAGTAAACCGGAACGCGCATAGCAACCTTCAATGAGGTCGTGACTCAGTATCCTGTTTTCGGGAAGGCGACCACCAAGGGCCTTCTCAAACGCATCGACATCATAAATACCTTTGCCGATATAGGAACCTTCCCCAAATGCATCCTGGTAGATATTAGAAACAGCGCGCGTATAAGGATCAATACCGGTTTCACCTCCCCATAGTCGCACGTACCATGACTTGCTCTCGCCCGACAAGCTTTCAACAATGCGCGGCTGAAGGATGCCATAACCGTCACAAATACGTTGTCGTGTTTCATCATAACGTGGACGATTCAGCGGATGAGCCATGGCTCCCACTAATTGCTGTGCGGAATTGCGAGGAAGTTGAGTATCTGTATCCAGTGTAATTACGTACCTCACAGTAGATAATATTTCAGTGATGCCGACGACAAGCGAGAAGCAATCTTTGGCACCACCGCGCAGAAAGGCATTTAGCTCGGTTATCTTTCCGCGCTTACGCTCATAACCCATCCAAATTTGTTCCCCGGGATTGAAGCGGCGGGGACGATGGAAGAGAAAAAAAGTGCCCCCTTTTCCCCCTCGATACTTCTCAGTGAGTTCTTCAATCCGCATCCCCGCCAATCGCAGGAGCGCATCGTCCGTGGGAGTCCTTTCTTCCCGGGCATCGCTAAAATCGGTAAGTAATCCGAAGTGCAGGTTATTATCCCGATTTGCTAAATATCGAATCTCCAGTGCTTCCACCAGGTCTTCCACGTTTTGAGCACTCGTTAGCATAGTCGGGATTACCACCAGAGAGCTTGATTCCGATGGAATTTCCAGGGAAAAGTCCATGCGCGGCAGTGGATGGGGATGGGCCAAAAGCGTGGCCAGCCAATTTGTCAGCGATACTCCCAGACTGCTTGCGCCCAGAATAAAAATAATAGCAATTGGCGCGAGTAGCCAACTGTTAAAACTATCCGTTTGAACTTTTAGCAGTAAGCCGCCAGCTGTCATTAACGTGATGACCATTATTGTTCCAAGATAGATGAACAGCGGATACTTGCTGATGATTCGACCAATGAATTCAGAAACGGGCGGGTGCATCTGAATCCTCTTTTCAAGGTCCTGCATGCCTTTATCGATCAGATAAAAACCAACATGTGTCTCCCGATCACCGCTGCTAAACTTTAATGAGGCTTCCCGGGATAAATCGATTGCTTTACGTGCTACCTCACTTTCGGATATGGGGCTGTATTTTGCTATCTTTTCCACGGCGTGACGATAACGGTCTCTGGTAGTAAAATCCATTTTGATATAGATAGCACTGGGATCCTCGCGGAGTATCTGTTCGACATCACTCATTGTCTCAACAAATTCACGCCAGTTCATGGCTGTCAGAAACCGGAGACTGCCAATGCTGTTACTTACAGATACCTGATCGGCCGCCTGTTGCTGATTCTCGGATCGTACCACCTGTTCAATCGTCAAATGAGACTCGGAAAGCCGCTGTTCAATCCAGGTCAGAGGCAACGCCAAGGCCGGACTCTGTCCCTGCAAACGACGAGCAAATTCCGCGACAAATGAACTTGCCATTGGTTGCTCGGACCGTGACATATCGGCGATGACCAAAACGAGGCTTTTGGGGTCTCTATGAGCAATATCCGCCATCTGATCAGCCCAATAATCAGCTTGCTCCCTGTCGGCAATACCGGCAATAATTCGCGTTCCAATGCGTCGCAGATTTTCGATAAGCGCCAGACGCAGCATAATCGGAATTGCCCACAATTCGCCCAACTTCAGATTCGTTATCGTTTGGTAGGCTCCAACAAAACTAATGAGGCTTTCCATATCCACCCGGCCGTCACCATGAGAGATCGTCTCCAGGACAATATCATAGACCCGGGGGAGTCCGGCAGATGGCCCATTCAGCAGACGCGGCAATTCCCGGCTGTAGCCTTTGGTCAGGTGTCTTTTCGCCATGCGAATATGTTCTTCAATTAAATAGAAGTTATCGAGAAACCATTCTTCGGCAGGTGCTATCGGGCGGTTATCTTTGACAGCGACTGTCAATTGGTTGCATGTTTCAACCAGCAAATCTTCGTTCTCATAAAGCCGTGCCAGAAGCTGTTCAGAAGCTTTTTCTCTCGTCAATATATGCTCATTGGCCAGGGATTTGCCGTGCTGTTTCATCTGGTCGGAACTCAGCAATTCCGATCGTAGAGGTAATTCATCGTAGATATACTTTTTTCCGAAAGCGCTTTTCCGGAAGTGTTTCTTCAATCTGCGCAATGGTTCTAAAATTGCTTTGTCGATTAACTTCACTCTTTACGTCTCCTTATGATATGGCAAGCTGGATCTTTAGCCAGCTATTATTGGTTTGCCGGATGTGTCTTATTTGTCTGGGCTGCATGACTCAATATGTGAAAAATCAAAGCAGGATAAAATTGATCAGTAACTGTTTACATTCTGAAAACGGAACCTTAAGAGCCGAGGCACATTGAGAAATGAAATACGTGCTGGAAACAGAAATGTTATATTAATATTTATTATATCAAATAATTACAAAATTCAATGTTAATGTTCCGGGATATGGAATGCACCCCTGCGGGTAGACAGATTGGTTTAGAGCAGGAGGCCATGATTTGAATGATCTTTTTGATCTTCAACATGAGTGCAAATGCACTGGATTGAATGGCCGCAATTATTCAAATAAAACATCCCCATCTTTTTATTTTTGTAAGGGGACTTAAGTCATGATATGAAAACTCGAAAAGCATTTGGCCTTACGCAAAAAATAATAGTCATGGAGTAAACAGGAAATAATTTGTTTAATAATTATAATGCAAGAAACAATCCGAAGCGAGTGAAGACCGTGTACGTGGCATTTTTTGATCTTGATCACACCATCCTGAATATATCGAGCGGAAAGATAATGTTTAAGGGTTCCCTTGAGCACAAGCTTATAGGCAGGAAGGAAATTTTCAAGGGAATAATATTAAATATACTTTATCGCCTGGGAATTCTGAGTGCCGAAGCAGCCATTGCCCGCTGGCTTCAATGGTATCGGGGTGTTACTGCTGAAATGATGGAGCCAACAGCCCTGTATTGTGCCCGTGAAGTCAAAAAAGTTATCCGCAATGACGCCCGTCGGGAGATAAAATTTCATCAGGACAATGGAGCGCGCACGGTGATACTTTCCGCCTCAACGGCTTTTTTCTGCGATCAGATCAAGACTGAACTGCAGATGGATGACGTTATCTGCACGGAACTGGAAATTTTTAACGATCGTTTCAGTGGAAAAATAAAGGGTAAATATTGCTATGGATCAGAAAAACTGATTAGGGCGCGTCAATACTGCCAAGATAAAGGATTGAAAATGGAAGATGCTTATTACTATGGGGATTCAATGGCTGATCTTCCGGTATTGGAATCGGTTGGCGTACCTGTCTGTGTTACTCCTGATAAAAAGCTTAAGAAAATTGCCTTGCAACGGGAATGGAATATCAAAACTTGGGAATGAGAAAGGCGCGTAAAAAGCCCATTCTTCAAACATCAGCTCTTTTCCCACAACTTTTTACACCTTTTCATACAACATCCGTCGTTCCTGAGGCATCTCTTGAAGCCGTTTTTTAGCCTCATTCGGTGAAACTGCTGTGCATGATCCATCGTGATTTTGAACTACCACGCCGCTTTGAATCAGCATCTTGTGCCTCTGTTTGCGTATTTCCTTATCCGGATGGCAAATCAGTGTGCAATTGCCGCAGGTAAAACTGATGCGGTTGCCAGGCATCAGAAAATGAAAAAAGCCCCCTTCTTCACGCGGCCTTTTCCTGTAGGCGTCCGCTGCGCCGGCAAGGGCGGGTAGAAATTCCTCGTCTTTTTCGGGTACGGGAAACCTGGCCGGTGACCAGGTTGACCACTTGCCCGATTTGTGCAAACCGGTGAAACCGCCACAGACATAGTCACAGCGGCTGTGATTGCGATGCAGGGAATAAGAAAAATCGAGATCTCCGATCCGGATGACTGTCTTTTTATCCGGATCCATATATTCTGAGGCGCAGGAAGCAATGCACAGACGACATTGATCACAGTAATTTTCTGCCGGCGGCAATGGTTCAGTGGGAATCAAAGCTGCCGTTGTGATCAGCGATCCCAGAATCACCGCGGCGCCATTCTCCCGGGTAATCACGTTGCCCGAAAGGCCGAAATGACCGATTCCGGAACGCACCGCCAGATATCTATGGGAAACAGGTGGTTTTTCATCAAAAGGTCCATTCGGTGTATCGGTCCGATAAGTTAAATTAGCTGTTTGCCCTGCCGAGGGGAATCCTTTTTGAGTCAGGTAGGCGGCAATTTCAAAGGAGATGCCGCTTGCCAGTGTATTGGTCCGAACATTGTCCAATTCATGCGAACGCCGATCCTTTTTTTGAAGATACGGTTCTATATAGGATTGATTCAGTGGCACTAAGAAACTGACCGCCGATTTTGCCCCCTGCAGCACATAAGACAAATCCACTGAAGGCGGTCCCCCGGAAAGAGTTTCCGGACTGGAAATACCTACGGCGGTTGCCCCCAGACACTTAGCCAGTTCTTTAATCCGGCCGGTCATTTTCTGCATGTGCTTCTCCTTTTAAAGGGATTGGTTATTGCTTTTGGTCAGTCGGAGTATGAAGCAAGCAGTTTTTCCTGTCAAAGGATTTCCAGAGTCTATCAATTGTAAAAAAAGCAAATATTTATTTTGACGGCAAGGTTACCAGCAGCAAGGTGATTTTTCCGGATGGTTCCCAAAAAACACTCGGCATCATGTTCCCCGGAGATTATGAGTTCGGCACGGCCGAAAAGGAAATTATGGAGATTCTTGCCGGCAATCTCGATGTCCTGTTACCCGGCGCTGCCGGATGGGTAACTTTTACGGGAGGAGATGTTTTTGAAGTGCCGGCTCAATCCAAATTCAGTTTAAAAGTTCGGAATCTTACTGACTATTGTTGTTCCTACGTAAAATAAGCTCTAAAGCATCCTGGATGCTAATCTTCATAAAACCGGCTATTTTGCGTTCAACAATCAACGCCTGCTCCTTGTTTCTGATGATCTGGTCGCGTATCTGCTCTCCGGTTGCGTATCGCCGGATCAGGTCATGCACCCTTTCGTCGATGGTCACTATTTTGTCATGCATCACCCGCTTGTCGGCGTAGTAAACTATCTCCATCTCCTGAAGTCTTTCCTCAAGATCCATATTCTGAATGATTACATGCTGCTCAACAATCTCGGCAACTCTCAGAAATCCCAGTTCTCTCAAAAGAACTCCGCCGGAAGCGGCATGACGTTCTTTTGTTGTAAGCGACCTTGTCTTGGTAATGTCGTGGAGCAATGCGGCCGCCGCTACCAGATCCCTGTTGACGTAAACACCATCTTGGAGATGGTCTGTAACCGCCAGAGAAACACGCATAACCTGCAGCGAATGCTCAACTATGTTCGGCAGCATGGAATATCTGGCCATGAGTTCTTCGCATTCCGCTCTGTCGGGAATTCTATCTGGTATATTATTCTTCATCGTAGCCTTTTGTGCTGAGCGAAATTGTTTCTGTAAAAGTCATAAGTTCACCTTCTTAGGATACTGTTTATGCGATCAGAAAGACGATGTCAACATTGATGTCCAGATCTATTAAAAACAATTATTGAAATCTTCCCTGTTTCTGAGTACGATAATGTTTATTCTGCCTTTATTAACTCTGAGCTGCTTCCAGAGATTTAGTGCGCGGGGCAAGACTATTCCATGCCAAGAGGAAATAAATAATGAAAAAATATAAAACGCTGAAGGCAGAAAAAAGCGGCGGTTTTTCTGGCGGCAGATGAATTGAGTTTTATTGCCGGCATCACACTAGACGTCAACGGCGGCGCCATCGTCAGACTTTAGGATGTTTAGAGGAAGGAAATATTATGAACACAACCCGTGACTGGTCGAAGCTCACGCGGCGGCTGGAGCAGCTCCTGAGGCTCCGGGCCTTTCCCATCGCTTTCAAGCTCCTGGAAAAAAAGGAGACTCTCGAAGCCATTCCGCTTGTGCGGAGGCTCGGACACCGCTCCACTTTGTGCCAGCTTCTCAATACTGTGCGCAGTTTCGACTGGACCGTCGGCGCCGATGCCGGTGATCTGACAAGTCCGATGTGCACATCCATTATCGGTCTTACGGACATGCCGGATTACCTGAAAGACGGCACTTTCCGCAGCATTATCTGGGCCAAGACGAAACGCGACGGCAAAAAATTTGAAAACGCCATTCCCCGCATTCCGCCGGGCCGTTATGAGGCTGTTGTGCTGGCGCCGCTGGTGTACAACCCTTTCGATCCGGACATGGTGCTTATTTACGCCAATCCGGCCCAGATGATTCTGCTCATCAATGCGCTCCAGTTTGAGGATTATGAAGTGATGGAGTTTTTCTGCGTCGGCGAATCTTCCTGCGCCGATGCCATTGTCCGCTGCCACCAGACAGGTAAGCCTTCCCTGACCATTCCCTGCTATGGTGAACGCCGCTACGGGCACACCCAGGATGACGAGCTGGTTATGGCCATCCCCGCAGCAAAAATGGACAAAGCGCTGGCCGGCCTGGAAGCCCTTTACCGGAGGGGGATCCGCTACCCTGTCAGTTATGCCGGCGCCCAGAGCGATCTGGCCGATGCCTTTCCCGGCGCCTACGGCAGTCTGGCCGGTCTGGTGAGCACCGGCCAGGGTTCAACCATTTTGCTGGGCGTTACGGGCAGCATCTCTACCGGTAAATCGACGGTTTCGGCGATGCTGGAGGAGCTGGGGGCACCGCTGATTGATTTCGACATTCTCGCCCGGACGATTGTCGAGCCGGGCCGACCGGCGTATCAGGACATCCTGTCCTATTTCGGCAAGCAGATTCTGGACGAGAGCGGCGCGATTGACCGTAAAAAACTCGGTGCAATCGTCTTTGCCGATATGGAAAAGCGCAAGAAACTGGAAAGCTTTACCCATCCGCGCATCGGCGGGGAGTATGTTCAGCTTGTTGCCAGATATGCGGCGGAAAATCCGCGGGCCATAATACAGGTATCGGTGCCCCTCCTTATCGAGACTAATATGAACTTCATGTTCGACAAGATTCTGCTGGTCTATGTTTCCGAGGAAGAGCAGATCAGGCGCTTGATGGCCCGCGACGGCATCGGGCGGGCGCTGGCGGAAAGCATGGTGCGTTCCCAGATCTCCATCGAGGAAAAGAAAGGCTACGCCGACTATGTCATCGACAATTCCGGCACTACGGAGGCTACACGCAGTCAGGTCAGCGCCCTCTGGGGTGAGCTGCAGAAAATACCCCGGCGCCAGGCCGCAGGCGAGAAAGGAAAGAATTAATATGACAGTTTCATTTCTGCGCAACAAAATCGTGGAGGTCGGACATCGTGGAGAAGATGCGATCACTGTTTATTGGCGGCTTACCGATGATCTTATGGATGTGGAGATGAACCTCACCTTCCTGCTGCCTGATCTGGAAATAATCGAGGCTGCAGCCCGGGTGAGGCGTTCCGTTTTTCCGCAGGGGACTGATGCCGGAGCCGCAGTGGCGAAAGTTGTGGGTGTGCGCATCGGGCCGGGTCTGCGCAAGATTGTGCGCGGTCTGCTGGGCGCCGGCGGCAATGTTGATCTGATCGAAGGGATTCTGGAGTGCTGCAATGCCGTAATTCTTGACTTTACCCTGCCCGGGATCGAAGCGGGGGAGATCTACAGGGATGCCCCGGAGGAGAAATTAATTGCCCTGGCGCGAGAGATGGTGAAGGCCAATCCCCGGCTGGCCCGCAGCTGTGTCGCCTTTGCCGACGACAGTCCCATCATGAAAGCGTTAAACCTGGAAGGAGGGAGATCATGATCACTTTCAGCCGAAGCCAGTTAATCGGAGTAGAGTTTCCTGAGAATGACACGGCTCGCTTCCACGGTATCCAGGACGATCATATCTACGCCATGGAAATCGAGATGGATGTCCGAATCTCCGACGGCGTCATCATCGCCGTCAGGGGCTGGATGAAGCGCTATACAACCCCCGTTTGCCCGCAGGCCGTCGGCTTGCTCCAGAATGCCGTGGGCATATCCCTGAGAGAAAAAGGCTGGATGGATCGCGTGTTTCGGGAGGTCGGGCGCAAGGGTTGCGAGCACTTCGCCGAACTGATCAATGAGTGCGGCCGCTGCCTCGATCAGTCGCGCCTGACCCGGGAATTAAAACGCAGCTTCCGGGAAGACCCGTCGGTGAACCTGCCCGGCGCGGCCGGCGAGTGGCTGCGGAACCATCCGGAAAGGGAAGGTTCTTCCCTCGTGGTTGCGTCATGATTATCGATCTTCACGTCCACACAAAACCGCGCTCCGCCTGCAGCCATATCGCTCCGGAGGAACTTCTTGCCGAAGCTGCCCGCCTGGGGCTAGACGGCATCTGCCTTACGGAACATCATGGTCTTTGGGATCGGGCGGAGCTTTCCCGACTGGCGGGAAAGTCGGGTATCAGTCTTTTCACGGGCAATGAAGTTACGACGGACCAGGGGGATGTAATTGTTTTTGCCTATTCCGGCCATGTTCCGGAGGTGATCCCGCTGGCGGATTTGCAAAGTGCAGTTGCCGCGGCCGGCGGCTTTATGATTGCGGCGCATCCCCTGCGTGGTTTTAAGGTTTTCGGGATCGGCCAGCTCAAACTGACGGCGGCTCAGGCCGCCCGGCGGAAAATGTTCCAGTATGTGGATGCCGTCGAGATAAGAAACGGCAGGCTCAATGAAGAGGAAAACAAAATGGCGGAAGAAGTTGCGGTCAGTCGGGGACTGCGAGGCGTTGCCGGCAGCGATGCTCATCGGATCGACGAAATCGGCAAATGGGTCACTATTCTGGAGAGGACTGTAAAAGACGAAGCCGGGCTGATCGAAGAACTGCGGGCCGGCAGGTACAGGATTGGAACCGCCCGTTGATTTCGGACGAAGAAAAAGGCGCCGGTTACGGCCATTTTTTAAGCAAAAGAACTGTTGTGTTTTACACATTCACAAAGGATTTGCTCCCCGCCATTGCCCTGTCATTCCTGATATTAGATTGGACTATTTGGTGAAAAACAGATATTAAGCGCCACAGGTAATTATTGGTGCAGAGAAAGTAAAAAGAAGGATGATGAAATGAGCAAAGATTTCTTGGAAAGATTATTTTCATTGAAAGGGAAAACAGCCTTAATAACAGGAGGATATCGCGGCATCGGTTTGGCGTTTGCGGAAGCCTATGCCGAGGCGGGGGCTGATGTGATCATCACGGCAAGGAATCTTGCCGGCTGCCGAACCGCCGCCGCCGAGCTGGCTGATAAATTTGGCGTCCGTGCGGCGGGCAAGGCGATGGATGTCATCGATTCCGCAATCGTCAACAAGGTTGTTCAGGAAATTGTTGATGAATTTGGCAAGATTGACATCCTGGTCAACTGTGCCGGCATTCCGGGCAATCAGAGACCGGTTATTGAAATGACCGATCAGGATCTGGACGATGTGATGAACGTGGATTTTCGGGGGACATTTCTTGTTTCCCGGGCGGTGGCCCAGTCCATGATGACACGCAAATCGGGAAAGATAATCAATATAGCTTCCATTGCGGGCAAACTTGCGGCGCGCAGTATGGCCGGCTACTCGGCAAGCAAGGCAGCTGTTATAATGTTGACCCGGACGATGGCCCTGGAGATGACCCGGCACAATATCCAGGTCAATGTTCTGCTGCCCGGCTATTTTTTAACCCCTTTTAATATTGATTTTTTCCAAACGGATGCCGGCAAAAATCTCATTAAAAAAATGATTCCGCTGAACAGGGTGGGTGATGTGGAAGAATTAAAATCCACCGCCATATACCTTGCAACCTGTCCCGCCTTTCTGACGGGGGCGGAGATAATCGTTGACGGCGGTCACACCATCCCTTGATTGTGCGGCGGGAATTAGAATTTTAAATAAAGGTATTTGTGTATGGGGTTGCTCAGTTTATTGCTCAAAGATCCGGCATCATTTCTGATCTTGTCGGTGCTGCTTTTGTATTCTGTTATTTTCCATGAATTGGCCCACGGCTGGGTAGCCTATAAAATGGGCGACAACACGGCTAAATGGATGGGGCGTCTGACGCTCAACCCGCTCAAACATCTTGATCCGATCGGCAGTCTGATGCTGCTGATTGTCGGCTTCGGCTGGGCAAAGCCTGTTCCCGTTAATCTGGAAAATATCCCCAACCGCCGCCAGGGGCTGATTCTCGTTTCTTCCGCGGGCATTGTTACCAACATTATCTGCGCTTTCTGTGCTCTTCTTCTCGAGAGGATCATCACGCCGGACGAGTCCGGCATGACGCAACAAATTTTATATCTCTTCGCCCGGATCAACATCATGCTGGCCGCTTTTAATCTGATCCCAATCCCGCCGCTGGACGGTTCAAAAATTCTGATGGGCTTTACATCGGAGTCGGTGCGCAGATTTCTTTTTAAAATAGAACCTTACGGCTTCTTTATCGTTATCGGCCTGCTGTTCATCGGCGCCCTGAATCCCCTGATCAACTTTTTTCAGTGGATTATACTGTCTGTAATTAAAGTTATTCTGTTCCTTTAAATTAAATCTGCTATTCCACCCAATGGACAAATTCGGAAATTTCCGCTCTTATCCTGGCGAAATTGTTGAGCGGAAAATCCAGGTCGGGATAACCCAGGGCAATGCCCACAATTACTCTTTTATTTTCCGGAATCGCGGCTATTTCTCTTATGGCTGCGGGATATCGCACGGCAGCCGCCATGAGACAAGTGCCGAGTCCCTTGTCATGCGCCAGCAGGCAGATGTTCTGGCAGATCAGGCCGATGTCCAGCATCGGATATTCGACGACATTATCCCGGGAGACGCAGGCCAGAAGAAGACAGGGGGCGCCAAAGAGCAAAACCATGTCCATGCTGTACAGGTCACGCGATGCCTTGTCTTCCCGCTTAATTCCCAGAGTAGTCAATACGACTTTCCCCAATTCAGTATAGCGGGTTTTCAGGGTTGCCGGCCAGTTTTCCGGCATCGGCACATCGGGAGATGGCGGTACCCCGGCGGCTGGTTTTTCCAGATTCATTTCTTTGAACTTTGCCAGCGCCTGACCGGTTAATACATAAAATTCCCAGGGCTGGGTGTTCCCCCAGGAAGGAGACCAGCGTGCTTGATCAAGAATTTCCCTGATTACATCTTGGGGAACGTCCAGCGGTTTGAATTTGCGAATGCTGCGCCTTTCGCGGATTGCAGTTCCTAATTCCATTGTAGGCTCCTTGACAGTGATTTTAACGATATTTAAAAAAATATATTCAACGTTCGCATTTATGTGTATTATAGCAGAACCAATTTGGATACAACAAGACCTGATTCCACAGGGAGGTGTTTTATGGCCGAGATAAGAAAGACAGGAGCATTGATGGGAGGGAAGGTGAAGAAAGCCCGGGAGAAAATGGGCTGGAGCCTGAAGGACCTGGCACACGAAACCGGCTATCCGGTTGATGTTCTTCAGAGCGTCGAAGACAAC
>PHBK01000046.1 GCA_002840565.1 Deltaproteobacteria bacterium HGW-Deltaproteobacteria-12
ATCAATTTTTTAAATTTGCTGATTGATAAAAAAAGGATTGATGTCCTGCCGGATATCGAAACCTGTTACAGGCAGTTGATGGATGAAACGCTTCGGAAAGTGAGAGTAACGCTGAAGACTGCATTTCCTCTGTCCGGTGATATGCAGAATTACATTGTATCGAATCTGAAAAAAATGACAGGTCAGGAAGTTGAAGTCACTGTAGAAGATGACAAAGGCCTTTTGGGTGGTATAGTTATTGGTGTTGGTGATACGCTTTATGATGGCAGCATCAAAAACCAATTGAATAATATGAGGAATCTCTTAGGGGAGGCAAGATAAGGCATGGAAACAATTAAAGCGGAAGAAATTAGTCAAATCATTTCTGAGCAAATTAAAAGCTATGAAAAAAAGCTGGATATAAGCGAAACGGGAACTGTCTTGTCCGTCGGTGACGGTATTGCGAGAGTTTACGGTGTGCAAAACGCAATGGTCATGGAGCTTCTCGAATTCCCCGGCGGTATTCTAGGCATGGTTCTCAATCTGGAAGCAGACAA
The DNA here is from genome assembly GCA_002840565.1 of Deltaproteobacteria bacterium HGW-Deltaproteobacteria-12. Classification (GTDB taxonomy): domain Bacteria; phylum Desulfobacterota; class Syntrophia; order Syntrophales; family Smithellaceae; genus MVRV01. The sequence goes on from PHBK01000046.1 coordinate 537, forward strand.
TGTCGGTGTTGCCGTTCTGGGAGAGGTCACGCATATTAAGGAAGGTGACATCGTTAAAAGAACCGGCAAGATCGCTCAGGTTCCGGTTGGTGAAGCGCTGCTCGGCCGCGTTATTGACGCGACGGGAGAGCCGCTGGATGGCAAGGGTCCCATCGAGTCCAACGAGTTTAGCCGTATTGAAATGGTTGCCCCCGGTGTTATTGCACGCCAACCCGTTAATCAGCCGATGTATACAGGCCTAAAGGCCATTGACGCCATGACGCCGATCGGTCGCGGCCAGCGTGAACTCATTATCGGTGACCGCCAAATTGGTAAAACAGCCATTTGCATCGATGCGATTATTCGCCAGAAAGACACAGGCGTTAAGTGTATCTATGTCGCCATCGGCCAGAAGAAATCAACCGTGGCGCAGGTTGTGGAAAAATTAAGGCAGCATGATGCGATGTCATACACATGCGTTGTTGCCGGTTGCGCCTCTGACCCTGCAACTCTTCAATACATCGCGGCTTATGCCGGTTGCAGTATTGGTGAATATTTCCGTGATCGCGGCCAGGATGCATTGATTATTTATGATGATCTATCCAAACAGGCGGTTGCTTACCGTCAGATTTCACTGCTTTTACGTCGTCCTCCCGGGCGTGAAGCTTATCCCGGTGATATTTTCTATAACCACTCCCGTCTGCTGGAACGCTCAGCCCGCGTCAGTCAGGAGTTGGGCGGTGGATCGCTTACAGCTCTGCCGATTATCGAAACCCAGGCAGGCGACGTGTCGGCATACATTCCCACAAACGTTATTTCGATTACTGACGGCCAGGTTTATCTTGAACCGAGTTCGTTCTTCTCCGGTATCCGCCCGGCTATCAACGTCGGTTTGTCCGTGTCCCGCGTCGGCGGCGCCGCCCAGGTGAAGGCGATGAAACAGGTTGCCGGCACGCTGAAATTAGATTTGGCCCAGTTCCGGGAACTGGCAGCCTTTGCTCAATTCGGTTCCGACCTGGATAAGTCGACGCAGGCGCAGTTGGATCGTGGTGTCCGTCTGGTCGAGTTACTCAAACAGCCACAATTCGTGCCGATGTCTCTGGGGCAGGAAATTGTTGTGCTGTTTGCGGGAACAAGGGGTTTTATTGATAAAATCGATGTTGATAAAGTCCAGATCTATGAAAAGCAGCTGTTGAGTTTTGTTGAAAGCAAGCATCCTGATATCCTGAAAGAAATAGAAGATAAGAAAATTATCTCGCCTGAGTTGGAAAAGAAGATGAAGGATGCCCTGACTGCATTCGACTCCGTTTTTGTGGCGGAATAGATCATAAAATACTTAAACCTGA
>PHBK01000014.1 GCA_002840565.1 Deltaproteobacteria bacterium HGW-Deltaproteobacteria-12
ATGCATTTTCAAGTCGAGGACAAACATAAATGGTATCTTTCATGAAATATGTTAAGCTTTTACAAACTTTATATGCTAATTATTCCGGACAGTAGTGATTTATGAGAAAGGATTAAAAACCAGCGTCGCTTCGCTCCGATTAGGGGGGTGGCGACGTCCTCCGGAATTGGGTGTTTGCGTCCTGCGGATTACGATGGGGGCTTAATCGGAATAGTCATGTTGAATCCATTTTTTAATTCCTTCTACGATTATTCTTCTAACTTTTATAGTATTGTTATATAAGTACGAAAGTCATTTCTGAACTTTTTGCTTAATTCATCCAAAGCTTTTTGAGATTTACAGAGTTGGCAAATCTTATAATGATGGAGGGGATTCAATGAAAAAAGCAGGCAAGATTATTCAGAAAGTCATCATTTATTCTCTTATAGTAATGATGACCGCTTTGCTGATACTGGCAACCATCGAACTTGGATACTATATTTTCAAGTATGTGATTGAATCTAAGTATGCTGTTATCGACCTCGGTCAGCTGATGGAGCTATTCGGAATCTTTATGCTGGTTCTTATCGGCATTGAGCTGCTGGATACCATAAAGGTGTACCTGAAGGAAAATGTCATGCACGTGGAGGTGGTTGTCCTTGTTGCCATTATCGCTGTTGCCAGAAAGGTTGTGGTGCTCAAGATAGAAGAAATTGACGGGCTGAAGATCATTGGAGTAGCTTTTATCATTGTTGCTCTGGCTGTTGCGTATTACTTAATAAAGAAATCCGGTCTGATGGTCTGTTCATTTGACGAAAATGAAAAAAACAATATAGTCGAACAAGAAAAATGAGAAAAGAAAACAATATTCAGATGCAATGACCATGCATTGAATAATTGATGTTCCATGAAAAATTGATTGTCGTTAGATCAACCGCTAAAAGGATACTTGGAGGATTTATGAATCTAAAACCTTTACTGGAGCCGAAAACAATGGCTGTCATCGGAGTGTCGGCAACAAACGAACGCCATCCGGCGAATGTAATTTATGATAAAAACAATCACCGCTATCCCGTGGAGGTATTCGCCGTCAACCCGAAAGGCGGGCGAATTCACAATGAAACGCTGTATTCAAGGATTAACGATCTTCCCAAAAAAACTGATCTGGCTGTTATTGCAGCAAGGGCTGAATTTGTTCCCGATGTAGTTTCGCAGTGCATAAAAGCCGGCGTGAAATCAGCAGCCGTGATATCCGGCGGCTTTACTGAAGGCGGACGCAAGGATCTACAGGATAGAATTGTGGCCATGGCGCGTGAGGCGAACTTCCCGTTTATCGGCCCGAACTGTCTGGGTATTTATTCTCCGTTTCATGTGGACACGTTTTTTCTGCCGATCGAACGCATGGTTAAACCAAACATCGGTTCCGTGGCTTTTATCAGTCAGAGCGGAGGCATTTTGGTCGATCAGATGATAAAATTCAGCCAGCAGGGCGTTGGAATGTCCAAAGCCGTCAGCATCGGCAATAAAGCATTCGTCAGGGAAATAGACCTGCTGAGCTATCTGATCGCCGATTCAGCAACGAACGTGATTGCCTTTTATGTGGAAGGATTTGCCGAAGACGAGGGGAGGGATTTTGTATTGGCTGCGGAGCGGTCGCCCAAACCGGTTATCATCATGAAATCCGGCAAGAGCAAAGCGGGACATCTGGCGGTGGCAAGCCACACGGCATCGATAGCGGGCGATTATGCCAGTTTTAGGGCAGCCGTCACACAGCACAACATTCTGGAAGCCGCTAACGAACACGAACTGGTTTCTTTTTGCGAAGTGCTGAGCGTCTATCAGCAGTCAATTGACGGCAGGATAGGCATCATCACGGCGAGCGGTGGTCATGGCGCCATGGCGGTTGACACCTGTGTTGCAGATAAAATGTCCGTGCCTGAGTTATCACGGGAGGTGAAAGAAAAACTCAAAGACGCTGTTTCCGGTAATGTCGGGGCGATCGCATCTTTCAATAATCCGGTCGACTTGACGGGCAGCGCCACCGACGACGATTTTGTTGCGTGCGCCAAAATTATGGGCGCTTCCGATGAGATTGACTGTATTGTGTTTCTGCTGCTGCCGTATATTCCTGGTGTTACGCTGGATATCGGCGTGAGGCTGAGTCAGGTTTGCAAAAAATACAAAAAGCCCATTATCGCCTATGTGCCGCATGTCGAGAAATACAACATGATGATTGACGGTTTCGAATTAAACGGAATTCCGGCTTCTTCTTCCATAGAGGGAGCAGTATTTATGGCCAAAGCCCTGATGAGGAAAAGAGCATGTTGAATAAAGAAATTAAAATCATTCTTGAAAAGTCGAAGCAATGGGGATGGGTGCTGGAACCGGACGCGAAAAGAATTCTTTCCCTGTGCGGGTTTCAAACACCCAAGTACGCGGTGGCAAAAAAGCCCGCAGAAGCCGTCGCGGCCGCCCGTAAAATCGGCTACCCGGTTGTGGTCAAGATCGTGTCTCCGGAAATCGTCCATAAGTCCGATGTCAAAGGGGTTATCGTCGGCATAAAAGATGATGAGCGGCTCGTGACGGCACTGGAAAAATTCCGCAAACTGCCGGGATTTGCCGGAATGCTCATTGACGAAATGACCGCAGGCGTTGAATTGATTATCGGGGCGAAAAACGACGTTCAATTCGGCCCTATGATTCTTCTGGGTTTCGGTGGTGTGGGCGTTGAAATATACAAGGATGTTTCCTTACGGATGGCGCCTCTGAATAAAGACCATGTGGAAAGCATGATGAAGGAGCTAAAAGCCTACCCGCTGCTGACCGGCTACCGCGGTTCAAAACCTGTAAACATCGCTGCCGTCCAAAACACATTAATTCGTTTTTCTAAATTAATGATGGATATACGGGTTTATTTTGAATCGGTGGATTTAAATCCGGTGATGTGTGACGAGAAGTCGTGCACCATCGTAGATGCCCGGATTATTTTGAAAGATTAGATAATCCAAGTTGTGTCGTCATTGGGATTAGAAAGTAAATCAATTATAAAAGAAATAATTTAAATGAATCTGTTTATATTGTCCCGTGCAAGTATACCCCGGTCGGGTATTCTCCAGAATGCATCGCTGCTGGGACAATGGTCCACTTTCTATTTCTGTGTCTTTTCCTCAAGAGAGAGCTCCAAGAATAATTTCCAGCTGGACAGAAAGAATGAGGCTATCACCGGACCAAGAACAAATCCTGAAAATCCGAAAACGGCGATACCTCCCAGTATAGATAGAAAAATCAACAGAGGATGCATCTGGATATCTTTGCCTAAAAGAATCGGACGCAGCAGATTATCCACAGAGCTAATCACAACGGCTCCGAATACCAGAATGGCAATTCCCTGCCAGAGATGTCCCAAGAACAACATGATGATGCCTGCCGGCGCCCAGATAATCGAACTGCCAACGGCCGGGACAATGGAAAAGCCTATCATCAGAATGCCCCAGACCAGCGGATTTTGAATGCCGGTAATATAAAAAATCAAGACGCCCAGTAATCCCTGAATGCCTCCAATGACAAAGGCAGATTTCAGTGTGGCCTTAGATGTAACGAGGAAATCGGAAATGAAGGTATTCATGCGACGCTCATCAACCGGCATATATTGGGCAATGGTATTGATAAAAAGATCTCCGTCAAGAAAAAAGTAAAACAGGCAGTAAAGCATCACGGCAAACTGAACAATAAAAAGAATTGTATTTTCCGTGAATGCGGAAAGATTATTAACGAGAAAATCGGTAACGGCTTTTAAAAGCTCAATGGCTTTACCTGTTATAAATTGTTGATCCAAGTCGAAACGTGCCAGCAGAGGGTGTTGGCTCAAAGAGTTGAACATGCTTGTGAGCGAATTCATCCAGGAACTGCTGTTGGAATTGATCGAGTTGTATATTTCAAGAGATTCGCCGGCCAGCAAAACGAGAATGAGTCCGATTGGCAATATCAAAGAGACTAACACAGCCCCAAGTGTGAGGCCCGCGCACAGGTTATGGTTTTTTAATTTTTGACGTAACAGTCCATTCAACGGAGAGAAGACTGCGGCCAGCAAAACCGCCCAAAATATCGAAAAGAAAAATGGTTTCAGGATATAACCAAACAAGAGAGTAACAATCCCCAGCAAGAGCAAGAGGATCAACTTAGGAAAACCGGGAAACAATCTATCAAACATGGCGCATCTCCTGAGGGATCAGACATTCCTTTAAAAAAGCGAATTAAGTTTATTTCACCTACGGAAAAAACGCAACCATAAGAACTTCATTTTGCGTTTTGACTATAAGAAACATGGTCCTGTATGTCAATGAAATATAAACCACAAAATGTTTTGCATTTTTTTTCTTACGGATTGAAGTCTGGCATACTCGATAAGAATAGCTGTCTGCTTCTTACAGTTAGTGACTAGTATTGATATTTACACCTGTTGTCAAGAATACTTCGTTCTATGGCAAATAAATGGCTGAACAATATTAAGAACTTGATGACCAGACAAGATGACTGATGTCGGCTGCATTTTTGCAACTTGTTGCGCGGGATTGAGCAACTTGCCAATTCCGCTAAGGGCGCTTTCGGAAATGGATGTCACAATAAATATCTGTCACACTTTCGGGAGGATATTGTATAAGTAGCAAGAGAGGTATAATTCCTTTAAAAAAGAGTTAAAAGAGCATGCACAATCCATTTCAGGAAAAGATTGAAGATCACGAAAGCGATGTGAATTATATAAAATTGGCTCTGGAAGGTGATGGGGCGGCTCTGGAGGCGCTCATCCTCAGGCACCAATCCTGGATTTTCAATATTGCCTTGAATATGACCGGAGACATCCATCGGGCGGAAGATGTAACCCAGGAGATTTTGATTAAGACCATTGCCAAACTTTCGACATACGAGGAACAAAAAGCGGCATTTCGGACCTGGTTATACCGGATTGTCGCCAATCATGTCATCAACATGAAGGAAAGCAAAAAAGAGCGGTTTTTTGCCGCGCACTCGGAAAGCCTTGATTTCGGGACGTTCGCTCTCAATCTGCCCGATACAAAAAAGCTTGCCCCAATGAATGATGAAGCGATCATCGATGAAACCAAAAACTACTGCACTTTGTGCATCCTGCTTTGTCTGACCAGAATGGAGCGAATAGTGCTGATTCTGGGAGCAATCTTTGATGTTCCCGATCGAATCGGGGCGGAAATATGCGATATTTCGCGGGCCAACTTTCGAAAAATTCTGTCCCGATCGCGCAAAAAAGTCGCCGCTTATTTTCAGGACAATTGCAGCCTTTTTAATGAACGCAATCCCTGCAAATGCAGCGAGCAGGTAAGTTACCTGATTCAGTTGGGCATGATTAAGCCTGGTGATATGAATATTAATCACGACTCCATTGGGACAATACGAGCTGTTGTGGGCAAGACCATCACCGATATAGAAAATTCATATTCCGAATTTCTTACGCTTTATCAGGAGCAGCCGTTTTTCAAGGGGCCGGATATGGTCAGCTGGCTCAAAGACTTATTACAAAGGAGCGACATAAATGCAATATTCAGTGAAACTTCAATTTCGAGAGTGCAGCGCATCGAAAGTGACAGGTTGAACTATCCGGCAAAGCGGGATCTGAAAATGAGGAGGGATAAAAATGATTAATCAGGATTTGGTTCTTATCAAAAAGAATGCTGAAGAATTCTGCGGTCTGTGGCTGCCGGCTTGGACGGGAAACAATCCGGAGAAACTATTAAACTTTTATGACCGCAATGCATACTATTCCGATCCCACTATTCCAAAAGGGTTAAAGGGGCACGATAAAATATTACCCTATTTCAGGAAATTGCTTGAGAATAATCCGAACTGGCGCTGGACGACTGAGGAAATATTTCCCGGCGAGAAGGGCTTTACGCTTAAATGGAAAGCCGTCATCCCCGTAAGAAATAACGAAGTTATTGAATACGGGATGGACATCGTTGAATTGAGCGACAATAAGATTACTCGGAATGAAGTCTATTTCGACACACTGAATTTAATCACCGCAATTCGAAATAAATAACTGAACTGCCCCGCAAAGCGAGAATACAAAAACAGGAGGATGGATAAATGGTGAATCAGGAATTGCTTGCCCCCTGCGGCCTTTATTGCGGTGTCTGCGGCATATATTGCGCCTCGGAGAGTGGCGATGAAGCTTTAAAGGAAAAGCTGGCCCGAGCCTATGGCGACACACCGGACAAAATTAAATGCAAGGGCTGCCGTTCTGCCTCGCCTTACTGGTATTGCGCGGTTTGCGGCATTAAAAGTTGCGTCCTGGAAAAGGGATACATCGGCTGCCATCAATGCGAAATATTCCCCTGTGATAAAATCGAAAATTTCGCGATACCGGCGGGCAAACTAAATATTCTGCGCGCCATTCCGCTCTGGAGGGAACTGGGAACGGATGCATTTGTCAAAGGTGAAGAAAAACTTTTTTCCTGTGATAATTGCGGCGCCATACTTTTCCGCGGCGCAAAAAAATGCCGCCAGTGCGCGACAATAAAGGGATAAGAAAATATCGGGGAGGAAAATCATTACCGGCGCACATCAATCAAAACTTTCATAAAAAACTTCAATGATCTTTTCTCCTGCTGTCAAGCATACTTCGTCCTATGGCAAATAAAAGGCTGAACAATATTTTGACCTTGATGACCAGGCAAGATGACTTATTCCAATGCCAGCTTCAAAAGGGTCGCCTTTGACCTTTTATCAGTAAACAATGGGCTGAAAAGAATAAGGCAAAAAGTTGATAGCCTCTCGACACTTGGAATTTCAGTGGCAATAACTGGGCAATCCTTTGGGGAGTTCTTTATTTTCGGCCAAGAAATATTTCGATAGAAGCATCAAAAATCTTGGCAAATGTACGCGCCGCCTTCAGGCTAATTGCCCTTCGTCCGTTTTCCATGTTGGAGATATGCTGACGCGGAACGCCGCCGGCCATTTCTCCAAGCTTCGTTTGTGTTAATCCGTTTCGCTCCCGATAAATTCTCAAATAATCACCCGGTGTGGTTGCCGCTTTGATATCTTTATACCACTGCGTATTTACAGCGTTGACCAGCCTGCCACTTTCTTCTTCAATAAATTTTACTTTATTGCCATATTCCTCTTTTAAAAAGAAAAGAAGTTTTGTCGGGATGCTGTCTCCCTGAACATTAATTTTAATATGGGGCGTTTTCACGACTGCCTGCATAATACACCTCAATAATAATTGATTTGTTTTCACATCGCCAGCACACAACCCATTTGTGTGCAAGGTGGCAATGATATTTAGTATTTTCCAGTTTACTGAAGTTCGGCCATTCAGCTCTTATTGGTCCTTTTTCACGAAGATCGTCAACTAAAATAGCCAGTTTTTTCTGAATGAAGTTTGGCAATTCCTTTACTTGTTTTTGAACTCGCTTTGTGAAAAACACTTCATACATGGTTGCAAAATAACCATTAATTGGTTACATGTCAAGCATAATGTTAGATACTGGGAAATACTGAGGGAGGTTATATTTATTGAATAGTTATCTGTTTGCATTAGAGGAATTAGATTGCCACGGTATCCAAGTGATGTCTCGCAATGATAAAGAAACACGATTGCGATATAATTTTTCCGCTACTTGATAGTTCTTCCAACAATAATATCTTTTTGTTTCTGTTTTTTATTGATGTCTTTTTCGACGAAGATTTTTCTGCCGCTTGCCGGATCAATTTCTGTCCAATACATTAAACTCGAATAGGTGGAAGGCGTCGGGGTGAAAATCTGCACCTGCTGCGGATTGATCTTCAGCTCCCGGGAGGTAAAAGCCTTGAGATCGCGCATATCTTTATCGGTGCAGCCGGGATGCGCGGCAATAAAATAATATGTCAGAAATTGCCTGCTTCCGGCAGCCGCATTCAGCTTTTCAAAAGATGCCTTAAAGGCCAGCAAGTTCTCAACCCCCGGTTTGCCCATGGTTTTGAGGACATTGTCCGATGTGTGTTCCGGCGCGACCTTGAGCTGACCGGAGATGTGATGCGCCACCAGCTCGCGCATATAGCTTAGGCAATGCTGTTTATCGGCAAGCAGTAAATCATACCTGATGCCGGAAGCCACAAATACTTTTTTAACTCCCTCGATTTTTCGCAGTTGACGCAGTAAATTGATTTGTCGGTTGTGATCGGCATTCAAGCTTTTGCAGACACGGGGATAGAGACACCTCCTGTTGCTGCAGGCGCCCTTTGTCTGCTTGCGGGCGCAGTCAATGCCGTACATGTTTGCCGTTGCGCCGCCCACATCGAGAATATAGCCTTTAAAATCCGGCAGGGCGGCAAGCTGCTTTGCTTCGGCCATTATTGATCTTTCCGAACGCGAAATAATTTTTCGGCCTTCGTGGACGCTGATTGAACAGAAATTGCATTCGCCGAAGCAGCCCCGGTGGGAGGTAATAGAGAATTTGATTGTATCCAGCGCTTTGACTTTACCCTGCGCTGCATGGAAGGGATGTACATCACGGGCGAAATCCAGTGCATAAATATTGTCAATCTCGTCTGCCGTGAGAGACGGCTGAGGGGGATTATGGATTAAAAATCTCGGACCATGCTGCTGAATCAGCCCGCGCGCCGTCAGCGGATCATTGTTGCGGTAAAACAAATCAAACATCTGCGTAAAAGCTTTTTTGTCTTGTGCCACGCAGTCATATGAAGGCAATTCCAGATAATTCAGCGGCTTTTGAGAATCAATGTAACAGATGCCTCGAATGTCTTTTATGTCCCGCCCGCTTTGCAGCCTTTGCGCCAGTTCGATAATCGCTTTTTCCGCCATACCGTAAACGAGCACATCGGCACGGGCATCAAAAAGAAGGGAGCGGCGGATGGAATCAGACCAGTAATCATAATGGGCAATGCGCCGCAGGCTGGCTTCCACACCGCCTAAAACCAGAGGCCTGGTGTTTTTGAAATGCTGACGGATAAGATTGGCATAAATCACACAAGCCCGGTCCGGGCGCCGGTTATTTTTTCCGCCGGCGGTTAAATCATCGCTTTGCCGCTTTTTTCTCGTGGCGGTGTAATTGGCGACCAGCGAATCCATACAGCCGCCGGTTATGCCCCAGAATAATTCCGGTTCGCCCAGGCGGGATATTTCATCGGCCTTATGCCAGTCGGGCTGCGCTATTATGCCCACCCGGAAACCGGCCTGCAGCAGAACCCGACCGATTACCGAGACGCCGACAAAAGGGCTGTCGATGTATGCATCTCCGGTGACGAGAATAATGTCGAGCTTGTCCCATTTTAACTTTTTTAATTCCGCCCTGGTTGTGGGTAGAAACATAATTATGACCGCAGGCGCATTATTTTTTCAGATTGTCGCGGAACACTTTCCGGAATTTTTCCAGCTTGGGATTGATAATAATGCGGCAATAAGACTGTTCCGGATTCCGCTGAAAATAGTCTTGATGGTAATCCTCGGCGCGGTAAAAGGACTGCAAAGGCACAACCTGAGTTACGATCGGTTGTTTATAGGCTTTTAATTTTTTAAGTTGCCCGATAACTTTGTCCACTGTTTCTTTTTGCTGGATGTTCCGGTAAAAGATTACCGAACGGTATTGAGTGCCGATATCGGCTCCCTGCCGATTGGGGGTGGTCGGATCATGGGTGGCGAAAAAAATCTGGAGAATCTTTTCCAGCGAAATGATCTCGGGGTTAAAGACTATTTGTACAACTTCCGCATGACCCGTCCGTCCCGAGCATACATCTTCATAGGTAGGATTGATGACCGATCCTCCGGCATAACCGGATTCGACTTTTTGCACCCCGCGAACTTCCTCGAAGATGGCCTCCGTGCACCAGAAACATCCACCGCCGAAGGTAATCTCTTCCTGCGCGACTCCCGTATTTGTTGTTTTCATGGTTTTCTGCGCTCCATTGGATTGGGCTGCCATACCCAAAAGACAAAGGCAAGAAATCAGATAAATGTAAAAATATTTTTTCACTTTTCCCCCTTGTCCGGCTGCTTCAGAAAATTCCGGCGTGCTTTAACCCCAATACGAAGGCAGCAATAATCAGGATTAAGGAGATGCGTCCCAGCCAGCGGTGCAGAGTTTTGAAAGCCTGCATGCGATTTTTTGCCTGGAACTGATAGAATCCGATCAACAGGGAAACAATAGCAAATCCAAGTGCTGTAACTCCGGTAAAAGGATGAAGCCCTGCCAGATGCTCGCCATCTTGCTGCCACACTGCCAGAAAAGCCATAACAACACCGGCCGACAAGAAAATAACCGCGGAAGAATTAAAGGCTTTATGGGCTTTTAACCAGTAACGCCTCTGCCGGAAAAAGACAGCGGTGCCCACGCCTGTTATTATGCTCAGAGTGGCCAGAACCATTAATAATTTATGGAAGAGGATCAGCATGGAAATTTCCACCCGGCGATGCTTAATTTGTCTTTAAAGAGATAATTGTGTTCCCTGGCGCAGAGCGAAACAATCAAGACCTGCCCCCTGCCGGGAGATTTCCTGCTGGCATTCAGCGACTATTGCATCCACGGCGTCGTCGAATCTTTCCTGGTTATGATGAAACAGCCCCAATTTCTTAACGCTGGCATCCAGTGCCAACCTCAGGGCGTCTTTATAAACAGAATGCCCCCAACCCCGGGTTTTTTTGTACTCTTCTTCAGTGAATTCCGCATCATGAATAAGCAGATCGGCGCCGCGGGAAAAGTTCAGATAATCCGAATAATCAAGGCCTCCCTCGTGACGGAATCCCAATTCATTGTCCGTGAGAAAAACAAAACACTTCCCGTCTTCTTCAAATTTGTAGCCGCTCCCCTGATTGGGGTGGCTCAGAGCAATAGGTGTAATTGTCATTGATCCCAGCTCATAGGCCTCGGCGCAGGTTTCATGGTAGGAGATATTGGCGTTGATGGCGTCAAAATGAATCGGGAAATTGGGCGGCATCATAACCCGGGAGAGCATCTCCTTTAAAGATACCTGGGCAAAAGGGCAGCCCCAGACATCAATGCTGGTTTTATGCGAAAAGATCGGCTTAAAAAAGGGGAAACCCAAAATGTGGTCCCAGTGGGCATGTGTCAATAAGATGGTATATTCGTGCCGGTTTTCCGCTAGGAGAAGGTTGCCCAGTTCGCGAATACCCGATCCGGCATCGATAATGAGAATGTCATCATTTTTTGTCCGAATTTCGAGGCAAGTCGTATTGCCGCCATAATCTAAATATTGCTTGCCCGAAACAGGGATGGAACCTCTGGCGCCCCAGCAGCGAATTATCATTTTCCCCCTCGTCTTGGAATAATACAAAAAATTATTTATCCCGGCAAGCTGTATAATGACTTTGTTTGGCGAAAAAGTCAAAAAAATAGTTAATCGGCTTGCTATCTTGTAGGCAAGGGCTTAAATTAAAAACAAAAATGCGGCAAGGAGAGACTAAATGAAGACTATCAAAGTAAAAGGCATGAGCTGCCAGCATTGTGTGATGGCGGTAACCAAGGCGCTTGGCGCCATCGACGGCATTAAAGACGTTCAGGTGGATTTAAAAAAAGGGCAGGCCAGTTTCGAAGAAACAAAGCCTGTTGATTCCGCAATTGTAGCGCAAGCAGTGAAGAAAGCAGGTTTCGAAATTGGCTGAGAAAGTGACTTTTGCCGTCCGCGGCATAACCTGCGCCACTTGTGTCCGGCGTTTGGAAGAAGGATTGCTGCAAACGCCCGGTGTGCTGGAGGCAGCGGTTAATTTTGCGACAGAAAAAGCGACGGTGCAATACGATTCCGGTCTTGTGAATATCAAAACCCTGCAAAATAAAGTCGGCGAGCTGGGTTATGAAGCATTTGTGGAGCCTGAAGGATCGGTAGCCCAGCCGGACAAGGTTACTGTTTCTGTTGGCGGCATGACCTGCGCCGCTTGCGTGCGGCGAGTAGAAAACGCCATCAAAGAAGTTGATGGTGTGCAGGATGCCAGTGTGAATCTGGCGACCGCCCGGGCGACCGTAACTCACGGGGTCCACTGGGGCGGATTAGCGGCGCTGGAAAAAACAATTGTCGATCAGGGCTACGAATATCTGGGGGAAATTCAAGATTCGCTGACTGATCCGGCCGAAAGCGCGCGCGCCCGCGAACTGAAAGAATTGAAGCTGAAGGTTACCTGCGGCGCGATTTTCAGTATTATTATCTTTTTCGGTTCCATGCAGCACTGGTTTGGCTTTTTGCAGGTAATTCCAAGGCAATTCATGCTTTACGCCATGTTTTTGCTGACTGCGCCGGCTGTCTTCTGGGTGGGCAGCCGGTTTTTTATTGGCGCCATAAAAGCAGCGCGGCAAAAAACATCGGACATGAATACGCTGGTTGCCGTCGGCGCTCTTGCCGCCTATCTTTATTCCGCCGCCGCCACGTTTTTCCCCCATTTTTTTATGACAGCCGGTGTTATGCCTCACGTTTATTATGACGGCGCCGCCATGATTGTCACCCTTATCCTGGTGGGCCGGCTGCTGGAGGCCAAGGCAAAGGGCAGAACTTCTACCGCCATCAAGCAGCTTCTCGGCCTGAAACCGAAAACAGCGCATTTGTTGAGAAACGGCAGCTCCATTGACGTTGCCGTCGAAGAAGTGAAAGTGGATGATATTCTGCTGGTCAAGCCCGGCGAAAGCATTCCGGTGGACGGCGTTATACTGACGGGCGAATCGGCCATCGACGAGTCCATGCTGACCGGCGAAAGCATGCCGGTATCTAAAGAAAAAGGACAGAAGGTTTTTGCCGCCACGATGAATAAGATGGGGAGCTTTACTTTTCGGGCGAGCGGTGTAGGGTCACAGACAGCTCTGGCCCAGATTATCCGCCTCGTGGAGGAAGCGCAGGGCTCCAAAGCGCCGATACAGAGGCTCGCCGATTCGGTGGCGTCAGTTTTCGTTCCGGTTGTTTTTGGTATTGCCGTTCTTACTTTTGCCGTCTGGTTTTTCGTTCCGGCGGAGAACAACTTCAGCCGCGCTCTGATTAATTTTGTCTCTGTACTGGTGATTGCCTGCCCTTGTGCTTTGGGGCTGGCCACACCGACGGCTATTATGGTGGGCACGGGTCTGGGGGCGCAAAACGGCATCTTAATCAAAGGCGGCGAAGCACTGGAAAAAGTGCACCAGCTGACCGTTGTTGTTTTCGACAAGACCGGAACGCTGACCCGCGGCGAACCTGCCGTGACGGATGTTATTGCCGTCAATAATTTTACCGAAAATCAGGTTCTGGCTTATGGCGCCGCTCTGGAGGCAACTTCGGAGCATCCGCTGGCCCGGGCTATCTTGAGGCGGGCCGAGGCCGGCAAAATCAATATAGATGCCGCCGAAAAATTTACCGCACTTTCCGGCATGGGGGCAAAAGCATATCTGCAGGGGAAATTATGCCTGATCGGCAGCCGGATTCTCCTGCAAGAGGAAAATGTTTCGACGGCGGCACTCGATGAGGCGGCGGATCGGCTTGCTTCGGAGGGGAAAACAGTTGTTTATATCGCCCGCGATAAAGAAGCTTGCGGGTTGATTGCTCTGGCCGATGAGACTAAAGCTTCCGCCAGAGGAGCAATTGATAATTTGCAAACCCGGGGATTAAAAGTGGCGATGGTGACGGGCGATAATATGGGCACCGCCCGGGCTATTGCCGGGGAATTGGGAATTGAACGCGTGCTGGCGGAAGTTCTGCCGGGCAACAAAGCCCGGGAAATAAGGAAGCTGCAGGCTGCGGGCGAAGTTGTAGCTATGGTTGGTGACGGCATCAATGACGCACCGGCACTCGCGGCTGCTGATGTCGGCATTGCCATTGGCGCCGGGGCGGATGTGGCAATTGAAGCCAGCGATATTACCTTGATTCGCGATGATCTGATGGGTGTGCCTCAGGCCATCAGATTGTCGGAGACGACAATGAAAGTAATTAAGCAGAACCTCTTTTGGGCGTTCTTTTATAATGTCATCGGGATTCCCGTTGCCGCCGGCGCCTTGTATCCCTTCTTCGGAATTCTGCTCAACCCCGAATATGCCGCCGCGGCCATGGCCTTGAGTTCGGTCTCCGTAGTGGGCAATTCTTTGCGCTTGCGAAGGATTTGGAAAAAGCACTCATAGGCTGTTGAAAAATACCCATCTGCTGTGTTGTGCTCCAGCCTTATGGCGTTGCGGCGTATGCAAAAATACGCCTCACTTCTAATGCTTCGCCCGCCTTGCATCTGAGCATTTTTGAACAGCCTGCAAATTTTTCTTTTTCTAGTTTAAGCGAATTGCGATTGAGAAAGCAAACAGCTACGGCAAAAATTATTTTTCTATTTACCAGAATTGAATTTGACAAGCTTTTCCCATTGGATCGATCCTGATTCATCACAGTACTCAATAGCAAATTCGCGAGTGAATTTGTTGATTACTTTTGCATACTCATGGGAAAATTTTTCGTTCTTCTCCTTAGCCTTATGTCCTAATGGTTCGATAATATCTGTATATAAACTTTCGTTACCTGAAATAAACTCCCAAAAGTTCTGGCCACAAAGTTTTAAATAATCACCTTTATCAGGCTTGCTATCTTTTCCATAACAACAGCCGTTTACAGCAACAACTTTTTGCCTAGACGTATTTGTACCTAGTATTCGTTTGGCGCGCTTAAAATCGTCTTTCATTCGTGCAATTTGTCGACTGTTGCCCCAATTGGGTCCGGATTTAATTGAAACTACGTAAGTTGTTTCGTCTTTTGAGAATTCAAGATCAATGCCTTCGGAAGAAGATTTTCTTCCCTTGTAAACATTGCTGCATATAAAAATAGCTAATTCTTCGAGAAATCCTCCAAAGATACCTTCTTCTTGAGAGGAAAGATGTGCATCAAGAATTGTTTTGACTAAATCTTGCGCAGTGTTTTGATTTTTTGCGCGAAACAAGTATGGGTTTTTTCGTGAAAGAATCTTCTTCAATTGAAGATCGGTAAGGTTATCAAGCCTTCGTTTATGAAACTGTTGGATGTTAGGTTCGATGAAGTCGATTATTTCTTTTTTTGTTATTCTTCCCATATGGTGCTATCGCCTCACAAAGTAGCATTTCTTTTTCGTTAACTTTATCACGAGCCAGATCCACATATTCTTGTAAGATGTCAATTCCGACAGAGTTTCGTCCAAGGTTTTGTGCCACTTCACATACAGTGCCACAACCCACAAAAGGATCAAGAATCCAATCGTCCTCCTTAGTGAAAAGCTTTATGAACCATTCAGGGAGGTCATGCGGAAATGTGGCACCATGATTTCGATTTCCGGTTTCTGTTGCTAAATGTAATACGTTAGAAGGATATGCTTTGTCCCGACCGACCCAGTTTGCAATATTTTTACCAAAACCGCTTCCAACTTGAGAGTTAAACCTTATAACATCGTTTTCTCCAAGCTTTTTTAATCTTGTTTTTGCCCAATCGCCCATGGGTACCATAACAGCATCCTGATACATTTTAAACTTTCGAGTCTTATTAAATTGGAGGCATCTTTCCCATGCGTCACGGAAACGATTAGGCCATTTGCCTGGATGGCAATTCTTCTTATGCCAAATAAACTCTTCAGTCCATAGCCAGCCTTGACGTCGAAGTTCAATAATTAATTCAATAACATATGTGTGGCGTTCACCTTTGACTACTTTCTCTTTAATATTGAGAACAAAAGTGCCAGCCGGTTTTAGGACTCTGAAGAACTGTTCAGCGCGTGGGAGAAACCATTCAACATAATCATCAGGAGAAGTACCTCCGTATAATTTTGCACGACAGTCTGCATAAGGTGGCGATGTAATAATAAGATCAAAATAATTGTCTGGATACTTTTGCAATACTTCCAAACAATCGCCCTGTTTTATGATGCTTTCAAGAGTTCTCATAATTAATATTTTATCGCTAGTAATACCTTTAATATAAATTTATATTCTTAGCTGTTAATCTTGCATAATTTTCTTAATCAGTCAATTAACTAGTGAATGGGTTATATATAGACTTGCTTTCAAAGTTCTTGATATAATTTAACAAAAAGGAAGCCCCCTCCTGAAATTGCTTTAGTATTGTAATTACTGTTCTTTTTCGAATTGGGCTTTAGCCGCTCCGCAGACGGGGCAGACCCAGGAATCGGGAATGTCCTCAAATCTGGTTCCGGGAGCCACGCCGCCGTCCGGATCGCCTATAGCCGGGTCATAAACATAGCCGCAGACAGAGCAGACATAGCGGTTTGCCGGAGCGGCCTGCTCATGTTTGACGGCAGGTTCTTCCTTCAGGTAGGTGGGGGCATTTTTCGATGCTTTACCGCCTTTGACCTTGTGATAATAGTCATAAGTCATCGGTTCTTCATTGCTGATTGTGTCGGCATCAACGATGCGGCCGACGAAAATCGTATGAGTGCCGCAGTCTAATTCGCTGATCAATTCTGCTTCCAGATACGCAATAGAGTAGTCCAGAACTATCGGCACACCAGTCACGCCTGTCTTGGTTTTTACATCCAGCAGTTTATTTACCTCGCGGCCGCTTTTAAAACCAAAAAGGCCGATAAGAGTCATCGGCGCCGCCTGGGAAAGAATCGAAACTGCGAATTTGCGGCTGAGTTTTATCAATTCATGCGTATAATTTCCTTTATTGATGCTGATGGCGATAGTCGCCGGTTCCGACGTTACCTGAAACATGGTGTTGCCGATCTGGCCGTTGAAATTGCCCTCCTGACCGGAAGTAATAATATAAAGTCCGTAAGTAATTTTGTGCAATACTGATCTGTTCATTATCTGCTCCTTCTTGTAGGGACTAAAATAAATGTTGCGCTCTCCATAACTCAAAATTGATTTATGCGCCATGAAATATTAACAGATTGAGTGTGTTCTGCATCATCTCCGCTTCCCATTTTTCTTTTGACAAAACATTATTTCTCTTATACTTCATTGCCGACAAATAACTATAACGCTCATTGAACGAAGAAAGAGAAAACAGAATGAATTATCAAGAATTTATGGCGAGAGACCATTTTGATTTTCCCGAGATTCTAGGCATGGCTTACGGGACGACAATATCTGACCCTCCGGTGCATTTTGATGCCCGGCTGCCGGCGCCTCCTTTTCTGATGGTGGACAGGGTGCTGAAGATAGCAAGTGAAGGCAAAAAGGGGACAATTATTGCGGAACAGGATGTTCGTCTGGATGCCTGGTACTTTCAATGCCACATGCCCGGTGATCCGGTGCAGCCGGGATGCCTTTGCGTTGATGCTGTCTGGCAATTGTTAGGCTTCTATTGTCTTTGGCGCGGCGCCCTGGGATCGGGCCGGGCTCTCGGCTGCGGGGAAATATCCTTTAACGGCCAAATCCGTCCTTACAACAAATGTGTTCGCTACGAAATCAGCATCCGGCGCTATTCGGAATTAAAAGATTCCGGGTCTTCGATAGTAACCGGTGACGGCAGAATATTTGTTGATGATGAATTGATTGCCACGGTCCTGCAGGCAAAGACGGGAATCTTCAAAAATATTGCATATCAGGACTACCCGATCCGATCAAAAAACTCTGTCGGTGGAATAATGGAAAGATAGCCAGTGAGGGGAGTCTATCGTTAATGCAAATTCGTGTATTTCATAAAGGAACTTCGCTTTCTGTTTACCTGAAGCGGCTGCCTGCTTTTTTAAAAAGCTATCGGCAAATAAAAAGTCAGGCGAAACAAAGCGGGGCGGCTTTCCCTTTTGGCCGGTTGTATCCCTGTCTGGAAGATGCGGAAAATGAAAGCGGTGTCGCCTCCGGTCATTATTTCCATCAGGATTTACTTGTTGCCGGTCGGGTATTTGCCAATAATCCGGTAAAGCATGTCGATATCGGGTCCAGAATCGACGGTTTTGTTGCTCATGTGGCTTCCTTCCGGGAAATAGAGGTTTTTGACATCCGGGAGCTTTCCAATACCATTCCCAATATTAATTTCCGGCGCTTCGATCTGATTGACAGTAATTTCCGTTTGCGGGACTATTGCGATTCCCTTTCCTGTTTGCATGCGCTCGAGCATTTCGGGTTGGGCCGGTATGGCGATGAAATAAATTACGACGGGCATCTTATCGGCTGGGAAAACATCTATAAAACTTTAAAAAAAGGCGGGAAGTTATATTTTTCCGTTCCCATCGGCCCGCAAAGAATAGAGTTCAATGCGCATCGAGTGTTTTCCGTAAAATATCTCCTGGATTTGATCGGCACCAGATATGAAGTTGACTCTTTTTCATATGTTGATGATAAGGGTGATTTATGCAGCAATGTTGCTCTGGAAAAAAGCCGTATCGATAATAATTTCTCGTGCAATTACGGTTGCGGCATTTTTGAGCTTTCTAAAAACTGATTAGGGAATTATTTTGAGTATGCTAAAAAATATTGCTCATTATTTTGCCCGGAAAAGTTATTGCCGGAAGGCAATTGAAGAGCATGCCGATCTCAGTGCTTTTAGAGAAAGGCCGACTCTGCCGAGAGTTATTGGGTTGATTTTAATCGCATTCAGCTATGTGATCGGTTTGCCGGCGGTTGTGGCTTTGGGTGTAATTGCCGTCAAGCTGGATGAACCTTTGATTGGCATTATTGGCGGACCTCTGATATATGGCCTTTCAACTTTAATTTTTATTATTGGCATTAAACTGGCCGGGAAACAATATCTTCTGGCGCTGAGCCGCTGGCTGGCGCGGATTATTTTGGAAAAAATACTGGGCGACGAGGTGAAGGCCCCGTGTACTTTCCCTCCGGATGGATCAGGAATTGAACAGCCGAAAAACTAAAATACACGAGCGCATAAGGTAGATAAAAGAAGAGGTGTTAAATGAATCAACTGGATGAGATGATAGCAGAACTGAAGCTGAAGATTATTGCGACACTGGGATTAATGGACATTAAACCTGAGGACATTAAAGATGACGGCCAATTAGTGGGTGGCGATATAGGTATTGACTCTATCGATGTGCTCGAACTGGTGATGATGATTGAGAAAGACTACGGCATCAAAATTGAGAGCAAAGAACTTGGCGCCAAAGTTTTTGCGTCAGTGCGGGCTTTATCCCTCTACATTTTAGAAAAAAGGCAACAGAAGGCTTAAGCGGGAGCTTGGGCAAGAATAAATTCCATATTGCTCTCTCCTGAGGATTGCCTCTCTATGAAAATTCTGCTTGTATCGGCAAATACCTTGACGGTACCCTATACTGTTTATCCGCTGGGGCTTGATTATGTTGCCGGCGCTCTCGGCGCCGGCTATGATATAAAAATAGCGGACATGAACGAGTTTGCTTCGCCGGCCGGGCTGGGTTCCGCAGTTCGGGATTTTTCTCCCGATTTTGTCGGGGTCTCAATCCGCAATATCGACAACACAGATACAATCAACAGCCGCGACTTCCTTGCTGATTATAAAATAATAATACAGCAGATACGGGAAAATTCCGCAGCCAGGATAATTCTGGGGGGCAGCGGTTTTACAATTTTTCCCCGGGAATTTATGCAGGAGCTCGATGCCGATTTTGGCATTGCCGGGGAAGGCGAAAGGTTGCCGGAGCTTTTGCAGGCACTGAACAGCAATGCCGATTGGCGGTCTTTGCCGGGAATCGTCACACAAGAAACAGCCCGGGTTGTTTATGAGCCGTGGAAAAATAAGATTCAGCGGCGCTTTGATCCGGAAAACTGCGCGACAAAATTTTATCTGGCTAACGGTGGAATGCTGAATCTCCAGACAAAGAGAGGCTGCCCCTACCGCTGCAGCTACTGCACTTATCCGCATATTGAAGGCAGTAAAATGCGGTTTTACCCGGCGGAAGAAATAGCCCGTGACGCCCGAAGGTTGCAGGATGCCGGAGCAAAATATATTTTTATAACCGATTCGGCGTTTAATGCCAGTTATGATCACAGCCTGGAAGTGGCGAAGGCATTTCTTCAAGCCGGTATTTCGATACCCTGGGGAGGCTTTTTTGCGCCGACGAAACCGCCGGCCGATTACTTTAAAATGCTTGCCGATGCGGGCCTGAGCCATGTGGAATTCGGCACTGAATCGCTATCCGATACGATGCTTCACAATCTGCAGAAACCTTTCGGCGTGCCTGAGGTTATAGAGGCGCATCGTCTGGCGCTGCAGGCCGGTTTATATATCGCCCATTATTTTCTCTTAGGCGGGCCCGGTGAAAACAGGCAAACCATCGGAGAAACACTGGATAATATCGAAAGTTTAAACAAGTCTGTTTTTTTCTTTTTTTGCGGCATTCGCATTTACCCGCATACAGCCCTCTATGACCTCGCTGTGCAGGAAGGTCAAATTCAAGCTTCACAAAACCTTTTGTCGCCGGTGTTTTACCGGTCGCCGCACATTTCAGACAGGGAAATTCTGCAAACGGTGGAAGAACATGCCGGCGGCCGCTTTAACTGGTTAGTCGGATCCGGTGAAAATAAGGCCACCAGGATTCTCCCGAGGCTTTATGAAAGGGGATTCAGTGGTCCCTTATGGGAGCACCTGATTTCCTGAAAGCAATTTCCCGGGTATGCTGATTATTTAATTTTTTACAGGATTATTAATGAAGATAGGGAAAAAAGTCATTTCTCCGGCGGAGCTTGCCGGAATAATTATTCTGGCAGCAGCGGTATTGTCTTTTTTTATCGATCCGCTGCTTTCGATCGCCCTTGCTTTTCTTTATATTATTCTGTGTTTTACTGCTTCTTTTTTCCCGGAAACAAATTTTCTGGGTCCGGTGATCAGCCGCGGCAAAACAGGCAGTAAAATGGTAGCTCTTACCTTTGACGATGGTCCAACACAGCCGGTTACAGGACAAATTCTCGATATTCTTGATAAATATTCGGCACCGGCAACTTTTTTTGTCACCGGCGTTAATGCCGCCCGCCTGCCGGCTATGGTTGTAGAGATAATTGCCCGCGGTCATTCTATCGGCAATCATTCTTTTACTCATAATCCTTTGCTGATGCTTCAAGGTTCCCGGGTGATTTACCAGGAAATTTTCAAGGCTCGGGAAATATTGCAGAAAATAGGAGTTCATACCCTTGCTTTCCGCCCGCCGGTGGGAATAGTCAATCCCCAGTTGTTTCCGCTGCTGGAAAAATTAAATATGTATTGTCTTAACTTCAGTTGCCGCGCATTTGATGCCGGGAACCGCCGGGTAAAAGGCATCAGCCGGAAAATTCTGCAAAAAGTAACAGCCGACGACATCATTTTGCTGCACGATGTGCCGCCCAGACGGGAAGAAGACCGGGAAATTCTGTTAAAAGAGATAGATAATCTATTATCCGGGCTTAAAAACAAGGGGCTGAAAGTTGTGCCGCTTGCCCTTTTAATCGGCAAATCAATAATGATTGAAAGGGATTAAGAGTTATAAAAGAGATGATACCTTCATTGAACTGATAAAAAAATTTTGATTGAAAAAACAAACGGTGATATGCAACAAAATATAGTAGCTTAACACCAGGGACATAAGGATAATTTGTGGAAGATCGCTGGCAGTTGCTCCGAGAGGTTAAGGCAAAAGAGCAAAACAGGATCGAGGTGGAAGCATTTGTGCCGCCGAATTCTCCGTGGTTTTCCGGGCACTTCCCCGGGGCACCCATTTTGCCGGGCATTGCTCTGATTCATCTGGTCTGGCAGGCTATTAGCCGGGAAGCCGGAGAAAGAGGGGAAGAACTTCGGCTGCATACTTTGAAAAGAGTGCGCTTTTCTCAGCCGGTGCGGCCCGGAGAAGCCTTTTCGGCAATTATAACCGGTGGCGAACCGGGGAATGAAGCTGTATATTCGTTTAAAGTGGTCAGCGGAGAAAATGTTATCTGCAGCGGATTGATTGCTGCCGTAAAGAAATAAGATTAATATGGTACGAAGGAGGTAATGATGCCTGTGAGTAAAGATTTAAAAGGCATTATCAGGCACGTCGCCGAAATAATTATTGAAGAACTCAAACTGGAAGATGTAACTGCCGACACATTCAGCGCGGAGATGGATCTGATCGATGAGCTGGGTATTGACAGCATGGATTTGGCAACTATCGCTTTAGTTTTGCAGGATGAATACAAAATCGTGATCGATGAAGATGACTATCCCAAGCTGAAGACGGTCAGGCTGATTGCCGAATATATTGAGGGAAAGCTCTCTGCAGAGGGTTGATCAATAGAAATTTGTCTATGATGTTTAACAAGAAAACAGACTTGGAACCGATAAAGCCGAAATTTTCTGATTTGTTGGCCGTGCCGGAGGTGAAGGAGCGCTGGGAAAAAGTCCGGAAATTTTTTTTCCTGCGTGAATCCACTTATGATATGAGCAACAGGTGCAATCTGCGCTGTGACGGCTGCTATTATTATGAAGGCGAAAAACAATTTGCCGCAGAGAATGGCGACGCCGGGGAATGGCGCAAGCTGATGCAGGCCGAGGCGGCACGCGGAATTACTTATGTCGTGCTGGCCGGGGCCGAACCATCACTGGTGCCGGAGTTGTTGGATGTCTGTTATTCGGAAATGCCCCTGGGCAGCATTGCCACCAATGGTTTTAAAAAGATACCCGAATCCATAGGTTATAAAATCCACATATCTGTCTGGGGCAATGATGAAACCAGCCTGCGCGTCCGCAAAGCCGGAAATCTGCTGCAAAAACAAATCGAGAATTACAAAAATGATCCGCGGGCGGTTTTTGTTTATACTTTTACTCGGGAAAACATCGAGGAAGTATATCAGGTAGCCCGCAATCTGGCTGATGAAAACTGCCAATTGACGTTTAACGTTTTTTCATCGCCGGTTGGCTATAACGGTCCGTTGCGCCATACGGAAAAATCACTGCAGCAAACGAGGCAGGCCATGATTGATCTCGTCAATCAGTTTCCGCGAAATGTCCTCTATTCCGTTTATAATGCTGTGGCGCATACGCATAAGTATGGTTTGCACGACCTTTACGCCTGTTCTTATCCCCGCTGCAATCGTTCCGAGGATATTGGCCTGGGGCGGTCATTCCGCCAATATCGGACTGATTTGAGCTGGGACAGATCTGTCGCCTGCTGCGTGCCGGATACGGACTGCGCCGATTGCCGGCATTATGCGGCAGGATCGGCGGTTGTCACCGCGAGACTCTATCGCCATGTAAACAGCCTGGCCACTTTTCAATCCTGGCTGGATTATGTGGATACATATCTGGCGGTTTGGGTGATGGGCTATGAAAAAGGGAAAAATCTCTGCGGGGAACTCGTCAGCCCGCCGCCATCAGCAGGTCCCAGCAATGGAGAGCAAAGATAAATAGCATAGACAAGGGTTGATAATAATTATGAGGACGATCAGCTCACTGCTGGATAAAGAATGGCATGCGCGCTATAAAAGCATCGCCAATCTTCATATTCGCAGTTCCATATACGATGTCACCAATAGATGCAATTTGCGTTGCAAGGGATGCTTTTTCTTTTCTTCCGGGGAGCATGAGGCCGCCCGTGAAGAAATGGATATAAAAAAATGGGAAAATTTTATTGACCGGGAAAAGGCGCGCGGGGTCAATCTGGCTATTTTAATCGGCGGTGAGCCGACTCTTTGCATGGACAGGGTTGAAGCATTTTACAAGCGGCTGCCCACTTATTGCGCCACTAACGGGCTCATTAAAGTTGATCGGGCAAAATTCCCCGATATGATGGTCGGCATTTCTTTGTGGGGCGGCGGCGAGGATGAAAAAATTCTCCGCGGCCGCGATACTTTTGCCATTTCCAGCGCCAATTATGCCGGAGACCCATATACTTATTATCTTTATACGATAACACCCAAACAGGTAGGAAAAGTAGAGGCGGTGATCAGAAAAATTGCGGATGTCGGATTAAAAGTGCATCTGCAACTCTTATCGAACGATGAAGGTGTGGACGGTTTTTCCTGGCAGGAAAGCGAACTTGCAGATTTGCGGCGGGAAATGGATGAATTACTGGATAAATATCCGCAGACGATAATTTCCAGTAAATATTATCATGAAGTACTTACCTCAGGACAGTTGATGGGACGCAAATTCGGCTGGCAGGAATGTCCTTCCGTAACGGAGGCGTTAGACAATAGAAAACCGCAGCCGCGCAGCCTGATCCATTTCACCCGCTGGGCATCCGATTTAAAAACCGTCCATCGCTGCTGCACCTCGGCGACACGGGACTGCTCCACCTGCAAGGACGGTGCCGCCCACATGAGCTGGATTATGGTCAACAAGCAGGCACATATCCGTACAACGAGAGATTTGCAGAACTGGATCGAAGTTTATGAGATGTTTGCTAAGCTGTATAGGTTTATTCCCTGGTAGTAAAAAGACACCTTTCCGTATTATTTTTATCCCCGGTTGTTTAAGGCAGGGGATATTGTTTTTTCGGGGTGCTCATGGCTTTTAAAAAAGCGGTTATTTTAGGTTACGACGCCGTATCCTCTTTGGGCACCGATCTGGAAACCCAATGGCGGCGGGCGGTGCAGGGAGAATGCGGTATTGCGGCGCTTACCAGATTTCCGCTGGGCGCCGATTTTCCGGTGCGCGTTGCGGGTGAAGTTGCCGAAATTGATGTGCGTCCCTATTCTTTTTTGCAGCCCCGGGAGATGGCGCATTGGACCTCGCCTGTTTTCAAATATGCCCTGCTGGTTGTGCACCGTGCCCTGATCCAAAGCAAAATTACAGTTACACCGCAACTGGCTCCCCGTGTTGCCATAACTTTCAGCTCTGCCGTGGGCGGTCTGGATGCGGTATTGCATGCCGACAGGCTGATGAGAACGGAAGGCAAATTGCCCCATCCCTTTTCTAATCCGAATTCCTGCATCAATATGGTCGGCGGCAAGGTTTCCATCCTTACGGGAGCTACGGGGCCGATTTGTTCGACAATTACCGCCTGTGCCACCGGTGTAACTTCACTGATCATCGGCGAGATGATTCTGCAGAAGGGGCTGGCGGATGTGGTTATTGCCGGCGCGGTTGATTTTCCCCTGGTGGAGCCCATTGTCGCCGGGTTTGCCACGATGAACGGCGCCTACCGGCCCAAGGAGGGACAGCCTGCAGAATTGCCGCAGAAGACCAGCCGGCCTTTCTCTCTAAACAGAAGAGGCTTTGTCGTTTCCGAAGGAGCAGGCTGTATTATTCTGGCTTCCGCCGACTTTGCCGGGGCCCACGGTTTAAATGCTCCCTTCGAATTGAGCGGAGCGGCAATGACCTCTGATGCCAGTCATTTTGTTTCGCCCAATTTGTCGACGGTGCAGCGCTGTGTGGAAGAAACCATTTCTTCTGCCGGTTTACGGCCTGAAGACATCGATGCCGTCAATGCTCACGCGACATCGACCAGAGTGGGCGACAAAGTGGAAGCCGATGCGCTGCACAATGTTTTTGGGCAAAAAATGCCGCCGGTTTCGGCAAACAAATCGCAGTTGGGCCATGCGATGGGCGCCTCGAGCGCCATTGAAACAATTCTGGCGCTGGAGGGAATGGCCAGGGATACACTGCTGCCGACAATTAATTATTCGCCTGATCCCGCCATTGAGATTGATTGTGTTGCGGAAGGAGCCAGAAAAGTGCAGCAGGAATTCGTGCTGAAAAATGCTTTTGGCTTTGGCGGATGCAATTCTTGTGTTATATTAAAACGAATTTCCTGAAAGACAACCGGCTGGTTTATGAAAGCACCGCAGAACAGAAGGGTATTTGTTATAGGTTATGGAGCGGCAACTCCGCTGGGCAGGACTTTTGAATCTACCTGGAAGCGCGCCGTCCGCGGCGAAGCGGGGTTTCGTAAAGTCACGCGGTGCCTGGTGGATTCCGCCTGCAATGTTGTCGGAGAAATACCGGACTGGTATCCGCTGGAGCTTGATTTTACCGATGCCAAAGAAGTCTATAACTGGAATGCCTCTTTCGTGATTCTCACGATGGCAGTCTGCAAGGAAGCCCTGGAGAAATCTGGTGTCGTCATCGACAGTAAAACCGCACCGCGCATGGCTTGCCTGATTGGATCGGCCCTCAACGGCACCGATGCCTTTCGCATCGCCATGCATGACCTGGAACATCGCGGTCCGCTGCGGGTAAGCCCCTACTTGCTGCCTAATTTATGCGCCAATCTGCCCTCCGGGAAGGCGGGAATGCTGCTGAAGTTCACGGGGCCGGTTTTTTCGCCGCAGGGCGCCTGTGCTTCCGGAAATCATGCCATCGGAATCGGGGCAAGAATGATCCGCGACGGTGATTGTGATTTCGTTCTGGCCGGAGGCGCCGATGCCCCGATTCTGCCGGAGCTGATTCACGGCTTTGCCAATATGAACGCGACGATTAAGATTCATCCTAAAGATCGCGCCTGGACGGATCCGGCGCAGGCGTCGCGTCCTTTCAGCGCCGACCGCAAGGGCTTTGTCCTTTCGGAAGGAGCAGGCGTTGTTGTCCTGGCTGCCGAAGAGGCGATAGCCGCTCACGGTCTGGCGCCCAAAGCGGAAGTATTGGGTGTCGGCTGGACTTCCGACGCCTATCATTACACGATTCCCAATCCGGCGACGATTATCTGCGCCATGCGTGAAGCCATTGATGATGCCGGGCTGAAGCCGGATGATATTAATTATGTCAATGCGCACGGTACTTCCACTCCGAAGGGCGATCGTACGGAAGTGAAGTGTCTGCGCGAAGTGTTCGGCAGGAGAATTGAGAAAATCCCGATTTCTTCCAATAAATCTCAGTTGGGGCACACGCTGGGGGCAACGGCGGCCATTGAAGCCGCTTTGACAATTGAGGGCATGCGACAGGGCCTTATTCTGCCGACAATCAATTTTGTTCCTGATCCGGAATTACCCGATATTGATGTTGTTCCCAATGCTGTCCGCAGACAGAAACAGGAGTTTGCTCTTTCCAATGCCTTTGGTTTTGGCGGAACAAATTGCTGTATCGTATTTCGGGGAGTATAGTCATGAAGCCCAGGCCCTTTAAGCCGGAAAAATTCAATAACGAGCGGCATTTTGTTCGTGATTCTGTCGCCGGACTGGTTTGGCACCGCTGTGAGTGCCGCACCCTGTATGCTGATACCGACCGCTCGCAAATTGTTTATCATGCCAATTACCTGCGGTATTTTGAATTCGGCCGGACGTCTTTAATGCGGAATGTTGCTTATTCCTACAAGGAAATTGAACTCAGCGGTTACGTTTATCCGATTATCGACCTGGGAATAAATTTTTATCAGCCCCTGTATTATGATGACCTGATGCATATCCATACACGGCCCTCACACCTGGAGCGTGTGCGTTTGCAGTTTGATTATGTCATAACACATGCGGAAAAAGGTAATATAATCTGCAAGGGCTTTACGAAGCATTGTGCTTTAAATATGGCCGGCAATCCCGTGGCTGTCGATCCGAAAACGGTTCACCTATGGAAAACATTTCCCGCTTAATTCCCCCAGTGCGTCAGCCTTGGGCAATAGAGGTATATCCTTATTTATATGACCATCATTTTGCGGGGAAGGCTATTTTCCCGGCCGCCGAGGCGCTCATCACACTGGCCCGCGTTGTTGAAAAAAATTTCCCCGGGGCTGCTGTCAATAGTTTGACGGATGCCAATTTCCCGCGTTTTTTATCCATACCCTCAGATGCAAAGACTCTGACGGTATCCGTGGATCTCGAGGAGATCCGGAAAGGTAGAATTAGAGCTACTCTGCTTCAATCCGTGAAATCGCCGACAGGAAGGATCAGCCGGATCGTCGAGCACGCCCGGGTGGAATTTGCCGGCATTGCCGGAAAGCAAAAGCCGGCGCATCCCTTTGGCGACCTGGAAAAACTGGAAGGAGAATGCATTAAGATTCCGGCCGCAGCGATTTACAGTGTATTGGTGCCTTTCGGCAGAGCTTATCAGAATATCACCGGCGAATTGTCCGTTTCCCGCGCCGGGGCGCTGGGCAATATCTCCGGAGGGGACGCCCCGTCCGATGATGATCTGCTGGGCTCGCCCTTTCCTTTTGATGCCGCCATGCACATGGCTTGTGCCTGGGCGCAGCGTTTTACCGATGTTGTTCCCTTTCCCATCGGTTTTGCCAAAAGAATTATTTATTCCAAGACGAAAAAAGGGGTTGGCTACCTGGGGAGGATAGTGCCGGCGTCCTTTACCCCGAAAACATTGGTTTTCGATGCCTGGATTTTTGATCCAGAGGGGGCCGTCTGCGAAGTAATTGTTGGTATCAAAATGGTCGATGTGAGCCAGGGGAGGGTAAAGCCGCCGGCCTGGATCAAAGCGACAACGTCATAAAATACCCTAAAGGGCACGCGAGTCCATATGCTGCGTTGCGCTGCATCTCTCGTCATTGCGGCGTACGCATAAAAGTAGGCCTCATTCCTCCAGATTTGCGCGCCTTGCCTCTGGAGCTTTTTGTGAGGCTGTCATAAAGGAGTCTATGGGAAAGCTGATTCTGGTTTGTTCGATTGCCTATCTGGCGGGCTCCGTAAATTTTGCCATCATTTTTTTTAAGCTTACCGGTAAATCCGACCCCCGGTTGAGCTTCAGCGGCAATGCCGGGACGACAAATGTTTATCGTCAGGCAGGCCTTTTCTGGGCGGCGGTTATTTTTTTGCTGGATATCGGCCGGGCTGTAGCTGTTGCCGCTTTAGCCGTTTATTGGCTGAATCCGTCTTTTATTCCCTGGGCGGGCTTTTTCCTTGTTTCGGGAAACAGTTTTCCCTGCTTTCACAGATTTTACGGCGGCAAGGGTGTGGCTAATTATCTGGGTTTCTCATTGTTTGTCGTGCCCTGGGCGGCCGGACTTTCCGCGGTAACCTGGCTTGCTGTCTACCGGTTGAGTCGTGTTCCTTTTGTTGCTTCTTTTTTTATGGTCTTTATTCTGTCTGTTGGTCAGGCCTATTATTTTAACTGGGCAGTCAGCGCAGTTACCGGCGCCACCGCAACACTCGCCCTGATTTTATTGAACCACAGAAAAAACATTATGCGGACATGGAAAAGCGAAAAATAATAATATAACAGAGAGGAAAAGCATGGACGACGCAGCTTATAATCAATTGACCGAAGCACTTAACCGCAAAGGAGGATCCTTTCCCGCAATTCAATGTCCGATTCTGCGGGACCTGCTGGAAACAATATTTGACGAGGAAGAAGTTCAACTGGCCATCCGGATGCCGGATCTGCCGACAACGGTTGAAGAGATGGCCGGCAAGATCAACGGGAATATTGAAGCAGTACAGGAGAAATTAGATGCCATGGCCCGCAAGGGCATTGTATTATCCCTGATCCTCGGAGATAAGCGCATATACACGCTGCTTCCCATCGTTCCGGGTGTGCTGGAAAATCAGCTGGTGAGGGGAGAGGTTAACGAGAAAACAAAAAAAATCGCAAAACTGTCTTATCAGTATCTTGATTTCCTGCAGGAGCTGGAAAAATCAGAAGATCAGCGCCTGACGAAGATACCGTTTTCCCGCGTTATTGCCATTGAGCAGGATATTCCTAAAGATACGGCAATTCAACCATACGATAAGCTGCTGGAATATGTTGACCGGACGGAAGCATTTGCTCAGACTATATGTCACTGCCGTCATGCCGCTGAACTAATGGACGATCCCTGCGCCAAACCCAAGGATGTCTGCCTGGCTGCCGGTCTGGGAGCAAAATACATGATTGAATATGGTCTGGGCAAAGCTGTGACCAAAGAAGAAGTACGCGTTATTTTAAAGAGAGCCGAGGCTGCCGGTCTCGTGCATGTCGTCAGCAATACCGGCAAGAACATTGATTTTATCTGCAGCTGTTGCAGCTGCCACTGCGAAATTCTCAAATCATTAAAGAGATCTGCCGATTATGGACGTGCTGCCCGGTCCAGTTTTATTGCCGAAGTAGCAGCTGATGACTGTATCGGGTGCGGCAGCTGCCTGGACCGCTGCCCGATGGAAGCTCTGTCCATACCGGATCAGGTGGCGGAAGTAGAAGAGAAGAGTTGCATCGGCTGCGGCCTTTGCGTAAGCAGCTGCCCCACGTCGGCGATTGTGTTGAAAAAAAGGGAAGCAGTACCGGCGCCTTATCCTGATACCAAGCAGCTCAATAAGGCGATTGTCCTGTCCGTCAAAAATTAATTTCGGAACTGCTCCGGTGCGTTGGGATGGACAAAAATTACATTATTGTCTTCTTGGCCGGTTAATGTATAATTTACTTGCTGGTAGTCATCGGGGATATTAAGATCAGGTGCAAAGCCAACGGCAATCAGTTGCATTGAAGCTAAACCGAATTATCCGGAGATGATGATGTCCAATCACAAGAATAATTTCACAACAGCCGGAGAGATATCCAAAAAACTGGGCGAATATCTGGGCTGTAACCCGGAGCAGATCGGCCGGGTTCTGGACCAGCAGCTTCTGCTTATTAATCAAGGCCAATACAAGAAATTAGGCGATCTGATCGTGGAGATGGGCATTGTCTGCCGGGAAGCCCTCCAGGGCGCCGTCCTGGCGCAGCGCTATGACCGGTTAAAGGCCAGCAGGCTCTTTTCCGGGATGAGTCTCCGGGAAATAATGGATGTTCGTAATCTGGTATCGGAAGTAACCGTGAATGCAGGGACCGAATTCATCCGGCAGGATGAATCCGGTGATGATTTCTTCATCATGGTCCGGGGCCACGCCTTGGTTTACCGGCGCGGCGACTATGGCGAAGAGATTCAACTGGCGCGTATCGAACCCGGCGAGTCCATTGGTGAGATGGGCTACTTCGCCGATGGACGCCGTTCTGCTTCCGTCCGCGCCGGCGAACGAAGCGTAATGCTCAGGATCACATATAAGGATCTGGACAAAATCTTCGATATTTCCCCCTCGATCACCAGAAACTTTCTGGATCTCGTTGCCGGCAGATTGCGGAAAACCAACGTGGCTTTTCAGGATATAGTGCAAAAAAGCCGCAAGGCGGAAAGTTCGCTGGAATCTCTCAATCGCTTCATGGACTTGTCGGAGATCGCCTCTCTCCACGCCGGCATCTCCGGCCTTATTGAAAGGATCGTCTCCACGGCCGGCAAGATCATGGATGCCGACCGCGCCACCCTGTTTCTTCTTGATCCTTACACCGGCGAGTTGTGGTCCAAAGTCGCTGAAGGCATGAACAGCCGGGAGATCAGGGTCCCCCGGGGCAAGGGGGTTGCCGGTTGGGTGGCGGAGCATGGCGAGCTGGTAAATATCCAGGACGCTTATTTTGACAACCGCTTTGATCAAGCCACCGACATCAGGACGGGTTATCGCACGAAGAGCATTCTCTGCGGCCCCGTTAAAGACATGAAAGGCGATACGGTGGGGGTCATCCAGGTTATCAACAAGAAGGCCGGCAGCATCTTCGACCCGAGCGACGAGACCCTGTTCAAGGCCTTTGCCTACCAGACGGCCATTGCTGTGGAGAATTTCCACCTCTATTCCAAGATGGCAATAAGCCACCAGCAAATGGCCATCTTCCTCGATCTGGCGACATCTCTGGCCCAGACTATGGACCTGGACGCCCTGATCAATAAAATCGTCAGCAAAATTTCAGAAATTCTCGATGCCGAAAGAGCAAGTCTCTTCCTGCTCGACAGGGAAACAAATGAGCTCTGGTCGAAGGTGGCCCAGGGAAACGAAATGGCCGAAATCCGTTTTCCGATGACTGCCGGCTTGGCCGGCTATGCCGTGTGCAGGGGGGAAATAGTCAATATTTCCGACGCTTATCTGGATTCGCGCTTCAATCAAGCCATTGACCGGGAAACAGGATACAGGACACGCTCCATTCTCTGTGTTCCCGTTCTGGACCGTGACGGGAAAATCATCGGCGTCACCCAGGCAATTAACAAACGCAGCGGCCACTTCGAAAAGGATGATGAGGAGATGATTCAAGCTCTTTCCTCTCAGATAGCCGTGGCTCTGGAAAATGCCCAGCTTTATGAACGTACCCTTTCTATGAAGAACTACCTGGCGGGTGTCCAGGACAGCATCAACAGCTGCATCATTACTCTGGACGAAAAATGGCAGATCATCACCGCCAACAAGGCGGCCGAGGCCATGTTTTCTACCCTCCAAGGCAGCATCCTCAAGCGTGATCTCCGGGAAATTCTCGACCCCCTGAACAAAATACTTCTCGAACGCGTGGAAAAGATTTACAGCGGCCAATCATCGGTCATCGATTTCGACGTGAGCCTTTTCCTTTCGCCCGCAAAACAGCAATCGGTAAACATCAATTTCTTTCCGATGCTGGGAAAGGACAATGTCCGGCAGGGGGTTGTTTTGGTGATCGAAGACATTACCCGGGAGAAAAGGATCAAAGGCACTCTGACCCGCTATATGGCCAAGGATATCGTGGAACGGCTGCTTGATGATCCTACCCGACAGGGATTGGGCGGCATTCAGAGCAAAGCCACCATCCTTTTCTCCGATATCCGCGGCTATACCGGCATTGCCGAGGGACTGAGCGCGGAACAGACTGTAGAATTTCTGAATGAATACTTTACCGCCATGGTCGATGTGATCTTCACCAACGGCGGTATATTGGACAAATTCATCGGGGATGCGATGATGGCTGTTTTCGGTGTTCCTTTTATCCAGAATGATGATGCCATCCGCGCGGTGAAAAGCGGTCTGGCCATGCGCTCCGTCCTGTCCAGGATGAACGACATGCGCCGGCAGAAAGGTCTTCCGCTCATCAGCATTGGCATCGGCATCTGCACCGGAGAGGTGATTTCCGGTAATATCGGTTCGGAGATACGGATGGATTACACCGTCATCGGCGACGGAGTCAATATTGCATCCCGCCTGGAAAGTCTCAATAAGTTTTACAACACGGGTATTCTGATCAGCGACACCACTAACCAGGAACTGGAAGGGGCTTTTACAACGCGCCTGATCGACGAAGTAGTGGTCAAGGGAAAATCGAAACCCCTGTTGATCTATGAAGTCCTCGGTGCGGCGGGAGCACTCTTGTCCCCGGCCCAGCAATGTTTCGTCCGCGGTCTGGAGCTTTACCGGGAAGGGGCTTTTGCCGAGGCGGCGGAATGCTTCGCCGGCGGCCAGGCCGACGATCCTGCCTGCGAAGTGTTTCTGGCGCGTTGCGCCCACTTCCTGCGGAACCCTCCGGGAGATAATTGGGACCGGATCTGGATCAGCAAGGAAAAGTGACGGATTCGCACAGGCTAAAGCCAATCCCCTCGCGCAGAATTCAACCGTCTTCCTTTTTTGTTTTTCCCTCGCGGAGAACAAAAGCGGGGATGAGAATAAATTTCAGGGTATCCTTGACCATCTTGATGTATTTCTTGCGATCCAG
Organism: Deltaproteobacteria bacterium HGW-Deltaproteobacteria-12; assembly: GCA_002840565.1. Classification (GTDB taxonomy): domain Bacteria; phylum Desulfobacterota; class Syntrophia; order Syntrophales; family Smithellaceae; genus MVRV01. The sequence goes on from PHBK01000014.1 coordinate 33,208, forward strand.
ATTCAACATGGGACGAAAATAGTTTTCCCCGGAGACAAAGCTGTGCATTGCATTCATGATGGTCATTACTTCCATCATGGCCCGCGGCGGCGGATTTTTCTTGTCTTTTGTCAGGCCCATGGAACGAGCTATATCGCCGCTGAATTCCGGCACCTTGAGATCAGTGTCGACCTCGTTCCTTGTCCTGCCGAAGCGAAGCAGGACAAGGTTCGATACTTCCGGATGGTCAAACAGATAATCAGTCATCTTGTCGATGGAGATGTTCATGCGCTCTTCCAAAGAAGTGTCGTGGACAATTTTTTCCACATTGAAAAGCTCCTGTCCCAGGTCGTTGTTCACATCAATGACAACAGCCTCATAGAGGTCATTTTTATCGCCCCAGTGGTAGTGAAGGGTGGAAATGTCGATTCCTACTTCCTTGGCAATCATTCTGGTTGTCGTACCGTGGAAACCGTACTCACCAAAAATACGGCGGGCAGAGGCAAGGATCCTTGCCTTCATAGATTCAGGGTTTTTACGGGCCTTTTCAAGTGGTGATCTCATTGTGCAACTCCATATGTCTTATTCCTTTATTTAATCGCTCAGGTTAAATTCTGTGAAGTATGCTTCGCAGAAAAATTATCAATCCGGGAGTATCTTACAGATCTCTGCATACTTTATAAACTAAAAATTGTCAGCAATTTAATAACTGCTGCAAATTTATTTACCTGAAAATTACCCTCCGGAAAAGCTGATCTGCGAGTGCGGATAGCAGGCAGCCAGGAAAGCCCTGATTGCAGACTGCTTCTGCACATCAATAATAGGTTCCACTTCGCTGATGATCCTTCCCCGGCAATTAGTTTTCGTCTTCCACGAATGAACATACCCGGGGATAAAAAGAAACCGGCAGCCTGTGTGTCCGCAGCAGGCGTTGTCAACGGTCGCAACACCCAGGAGATAGATAAACTCTTTCCCTTCGTGTATCAGAAGTCCTTCTTCGACGATCTCATAATGTCCCGCAGCGAAGTGCACTTCTTTCCCGATTTCGTGATGTGTATAGTCATTCGTCATATCCTTCCCCATTATCCGGATCCACAGGGCATATCGATATTTCCACGCCTCCTGATCAAGTCATGAATTCTGTGTCTCTATAGAAGCTTCTGAAGACAATCTTCGCAGTATGTTCAATAGAATGATGTAATCAAATGATAATATCGCTATTATAGAATATGCAAAAAGTCAAGACGGTTTCTTTTGGCTGATTTTAAAAAAAATTACTTGACAAAAAAAAATATTCAAAATAATAATACCATCAAATGATGGAATTGATAGATGGAACATTATAATTGATTCTATTGGTATGGAACCGATTTCCATTAGCTTCTGCAATGAGAGGCGATATTAATGAAGTTGTCATTTTCTGCATCAGCAATTATTTCGACTGGAAACTCCTTAATATGGACAAAATCCCTCCCGGCCATTTCCGGAATGAGCATTCTTTTAGCATTTTACTCGGCACCGGCTCTTTCAGAACCACAAGGGGAGGATTTTTCCCGTTACAAAACGAGAGTTAAAAATCAAATTCGTTAAAAAGCGTCAACACAAAAGCTGTAGGCTGTTCGTAAAATAAATCAGGGGGGAGAGATCAGCATGCAAAGCGAATATTTTAAAGTTGAAAAAGCCGGACACATCGCCTGGATGATTCTAAACAGAGCAAAACAGCGCAACACGATGACAATGGAGTTTTTTCAGGAGATACGCCGGCTTTTTGAGGCGTTGGATGAAGATGACGCTGTCCGTGTTGTCGTTATCCGGGCGGAAGGAAAGAGTTTTACCGCCGGCCTGGACCTTGTTGCCGCCCAGTCTCTCCTCGGAGACGGGTCGGCCCTATACCGGGAAGAACTCCGCAGAAAAATATTAAACCTCCAGGCTAGTATGAACGCAATCGAAAAATGCCGAAAACCTGTCATTGCCGCCATTCACGGGCACTGTATCGGTGGCGGCGTCGATCTGACCAGCGCTTGTGATATCCGGCTTGCAGCTCAAGATGCCATTTTCTCCATCCGGGAAACACGAATCGGCATCATCGCGGATATCGGGACTCTCCAGCGCGTTCCATATATTATCGGACAGGGCTGGTTCCGGGAACTGGCTTTAACCGGCAGGGATTGGACTGCGGAGGAAGCCCTGAAAATGGGATACATTACAAGACTCTGCCAGAACACTCAGGATCTTTTTGAACAGGCCCGGGCGCTGGCCGAAGAAATAGCCGGTTTGCCTCCCCTTGCTGTTCAGGGCATCAAGGAAGTCGCTAATTACAGTCGCGATCACGGTATTCAGCAGGGCCTGGAATATGTGGCCCAGCGGAATGCCGCATTGATACCCAACGACGACATGATTGAAGCGGTTACGGCGTTTCTCGAGAAACGGACGCCGAATTATCGAGGGCGATAGAAAAGTTAAAATAATCTCATCCATCCCTGTTTGATTCAGGTCAGGAGAGGCGAGTCTGATGACAGCAGGTTTTGTTGGCACAACCCGGTGATGGGCGCAAATAAGGCGCCGAATAATTGGCAGATAAAACAAGAAGGAGGGAGAATATGTCATTTGAGAGAATGTGGCACAAATCCTATGCTTCAGGTGTCCCTGCGGAAATTAATGTAGAAAAGATCACCATGGCGGAAGTTCTGACGAGAACCGCAGACACTTATCCCCAAAGAGTAGCGTTTATCTACATGGGTAAGAAAATTACCTTCCGGCAGCTGGAAAAATTGGTGAACAGGTTCACACGGGCAATGATTGACCTCGGTGTCAAGGAGGGAGACAAGGTGGCAATGCTCCTGCCCAATATTCCGCAGATGATCATCGCCAATCATGCCACATACCGCGCGGGAGCGGCCACCACGATGAACAATCCGCTCTATACGGAGCGGGAATTAACCTACCAGCTCAATGATTCCGACGCAACTGTTCTTGTAACGCTGGATTTGCTGCTTCCCCGGATACTCAAGATCAGGGGCGAAACGAAGATCAAAACGATCATTACCTGTCACATCAGCGACTACCTCCCCTTTCCCAAGAAGCAGCTTTTTCCCTATGTTAAAAAGGGGATGTTCAGAAAGGTGGAACCGCAGCCGGGTGTCTACGAGTTCATGGACCTTATTGTCAAATACTCTGATGCGCCGGTGAAAAACAAGGCAAAGTGGGATTCGCTGGCCGCTCTTATCTACACCGGGGGAACGACCGGTGTCAGCAAGGGAGCAATGCTTACCCATGCCAACATCTCCTCAATAGTCCAGCAGTTCTCCGTATGGTTTCCCGATCTAAAGGGCAAATACCAGAATCTCACGGGGATCTATCCCGTGTTTCATTCGGCAGGGTATTCGGTAAGCCAGAACCTTCCCATCTGGAACGGCTGGGGCTGTACTCTGGTGCCCAAACCGGAACCGGGCGTTATTGTGGAAATGCTGGAAAAGTACCGGCCGACCTTCCTGACCGGTGTGCCGACGATTTATACGGCACTTCTGGGCAATGAAAAATTCCGGAAGATGGATCTTTCCTTTGTGACGGGATATTTCGGCGGGGCGGCGCCACTGCCGGAAAACACCCTGAACCAGCTGAAAGAACTTCACGGAGCAATAATCTATGATGTCTATGGCGCCACTGAGAACACGGCATTTGCCACAACCACACCCTGGGGCGGGAAGGTAAAAATAGGAACAGTGGGATTGCCGCTTCCCAATACGGACATTAAAATCGTGGATGCGGCGACAGGCATGAAAGAACTCCCCGTCAATGAACCCGGTGAAATCTGCATTAAAGGCCCCCAGGTGATGACCGGGTACTATAAACAACCGGAAGAAACAGCGCATGCCCTCAAGGATGGATGGTTTTATACCGGAGATATCGGATACTTCGATGATGATGGTTACCTGACCATATCAGACCGCAAAAAAGATGTCATCGTTGCCGCCGGCTTCAATATCTTCCCCAAAGAGATAGATGATATCCTCTTCGGCCACCCCAAAATTATCGAGGCCTGCTGCATAGGTGTTCCTGACGAGTACAGGGGTGAAACCGTAAAGGCCTATATAGTGGTTAAGCAGGGGGAAACGCTTACGAAGCAGGAGGTGATCTCCTTCTGCAAAGAGAAAATGACGGGCTATAAGGTTCCCACACAGATAGAATTTATTGATGAACTTCCCAAGAGTGCGATTGGCAAGATCATGCGCCGCGAATTGAGGGATATGGATAAGAAAAAAAGGGAGAAAGCATCATGAGCTCGATGATCCCGGAATTTAAGACATTACTTTTTGAGGAAAAGGAGCCGCACATAGGCCTGGTGACTATGAACCGTCCCAACCAGCTCAATGCCATCAACCTGGATATGCTCGAGGACTTCGAATCGCTCTTTCAGGCATTGTCCCGGGATGATTCCATCAGAGTTCTCATTATCACCGGTGCCGGCAAGGGCTATTCCTCGGGAGCGGATCTCAATGACGCGATGATCTACAAGGATTCCGAAGCGTTTGCGGACCCCGAAAAATTTTTGAAGCTCGTGCAGGAGCGCTACGCCGCCCTGATTCTGGGCATGAGAAGGATTCCCCAGCCGATTATATCAGCTGTAAACGGACCGGCTGCCGGAGGAGGTTTTTCCATGACACTTGCCAGCGACCTCCGGGTGGCGTCCAAGGAAGCGTATTTTGTCGCTTCGTTCATAAATATCGGGCTTTCCGGCGGTGAACTGGGCTGTTCTTTCTTGCTGCCCCGTCTGGTGGGACTGGCGCACGCTTCCGACATTCTGCTTACCGGCAGAAAGATCAGAGCGGATGAAGCGGAAAAAATAGGTCTCGTCAATAAAATGGTCCCGCTGGAGGAACTGCTGGAAACAGCGCTTTCCTATGGACGGTTGATGGTGGGTAAAAGCGTGGGAGGGTTAAAACTCACCAAGCGGGTGCTGAGTGAAAATATCAATGCTCCCTCGCTGGAGAATGCCGTGAACCTGGAAAACAGGAACCAGACCGTCCTTGTTTTTTCGGGCGAGTTTTTCAAAATGGTGCAGAAATTCAGCACAGGTAAATAGACGGGTTTGTTTGCCTTTTAAATGCCGTACGCCAATGGCCTTTAAAAACTAAACAGGTGAATATGATTCCGGAGAAAGGGAATGTGTGATGCAGAAATATCTTGTTGATCATCGTGATTTGCTCTTCACCTTGTTTGAATTTCTGGAAGTAGACAAAATGAACAGCTTCCCGCGTTTTGAACATTTTGACCGGGCTATGTATGAGGAGACAATCCGTTTGGCCGAGAAGATTGCGGGAGAATGGATTTACCCGGCGAATGTAAACGGGCACAAGGAGGGGTGCCATTATGATCCGCAAACCAAATCCGTACGACTGCCTTCGGGCTTCAAAGGCGCGTCCAAGGCTCTTTTTGATGCTGGGTTCCTGAGCATTTCCGATGACCCGGCCATTGGAGGGGCGGGCATGCCGCTTGCCATACAGTCATGTTCCTGGGAAATATTTTGCGGGGCGGGCGGAGCGCCGATGCTCTTTTTTATGCTGGGGCACGGGGCCGCACATTTAATACATGGTTTCGGAACCCCGGAACAGAAGTTCCGCTATGTGCAAAAGCTCCTTTCTGGTGAATGGGCCGGGACCATGTGCCTCACGGAACCCGAAGCAGGTTCCGACGTGGGGGCTCTGAAAACAAAAGCCGTCCTGCAATCCGACGGATCATATAGAATTACCGGGCAGAAGTGTTTCATTACCAACGGAGACCAGGACATCACCCGCCAGATTATCTATCCGGTCCTGGCCCGCATCGAGGGGGACCCGCCGGGGACAAAAGGGATTTCCCTGTTCATTGTTCCCAAGTATCTGGTCAATGAAGATGGAACCCTGGGAGACAGGAACGATGTCTTCTGCACCGGCATAGAGCATAAGATGGGCGCCCACGGATCGGCGACCTGTGCCATGTCCTTTGGTGAAGATGAACGTTGCACGGGTTATCTGCTGGGCAAGCAGGGCCGGGGAATGAATATCATGTTTCAGATGCTCAATGAGACCAGGCTCGAGGTCGGCATCATGGCTCTGGGAGGTTCCTCCGCAGCTTTTCAGTATGCGGTTGATTACGCTCGCAAAAGGCTGCAGGGGGCGCACTTCACCCGGATGTTCGATGCGGACGCCCCCAAAATTCCCATCATTGAACATCCCGATGTCACGAGGATGCTGATGAGAATGAAAGGTTGCATCGAGGCGGAACGGATGCTCGCATATTATGTGGCCAAGCAGATCGATCTGGCCAAGCTGCTCGAAGGGGAAGAGGGCCGGGATGCCCAGGCCCTGGTCGATATTCTCATCCCGCTGGTCAAGGCGGGCATCACGGACCAAGCCTGGCAGATCACCGGTGAAGCCATCCAGGTCCACGGGGGATACGGGTATTGCTCGGAATATCCCGTGGAGCAACTGGCGGTGGACTGCAAGGTTCTGAGCATCGTCGAAGGAACAAACGGCATCCAGTCTCTGGACCTGGTCATGAGAAAGATCCTGATGAATGCCGATCAGAGAAATTACCGGATATTAAAATCAAGAATGCTGCAGACGATCGAAAACTCATCCGGCGCCGTTGCCGATGTCTACCGGAATATGCTTATCAAGGGAATTGAACGCATGGATTCCATTATTGATTCCCTGAAAACGCATCTGGGTGCGGGGCGATACCATGCCTTGCTCTTAAACGTCGATCCTGTGCGGAGGGCCTTCTACGACCTGATGCTTGCCTGGATGCATCTGTGGTCTCTGATGCTGGCGCGCCCGAAGCTTGCCGCGCTGACGGCCGATGTGCAAGGTGAAGCACTGACGGCAGTCCTCTCTCGGGATGCGGAGGCGGCTTTCTATTATGGCAAGGTTTGCGCAGCGGAATTTTGGCTGGCGACAGAGTTCCCGATATATTTCGGGAAGATAGATGCCATAGCCCGCTGCGAAACGGTCGATTTTCTGCCGGGGAATGCCGTGTTTTCTTCTCATCCTTGTTCCTGAGGCCGCAGGGAAGAAGCCGGACCGTCAAACAGTGATTGGAGGAACAAGGTATTTTAAGCTGAAATAATTAAGGAGGATTCACATGAAAACGGCAATAACCGAGATGTTTGGAATCAAGTACCCGATTATCTGTGGGGCGATGATGTGGCTTTGCAAGCCGACACTGTGCGCGGCGATTTCCAATGCCGGGGGGATGGGAAACCTTACCGCCGGCAACTATGAAAAGGAAGAGGAGTTCCGCAACGCAATCCGGGAGACACGCAAGCTGACCGACCAGCCTTTCATGGTGGGAGTTACCATTCTTCCCTCGGTGCGCATAACGGCGGGGCATCACCAGATGTACCTGCGGGTCTGTGCGGAAGAAAAAGTTGCGGGAATCGAAGTATCCGGAGCTCCGGTGGACAAGGCGGTAGGACCCGAGTATATCGACCTGCTGAAAAAAGCAGGTGTTAAGCTTTTTCATAAGGTGGGGTCGGTGCGTCATGCCCTGCATGCGGAAAAGGCGGGCTATGACGGTATTTACGCCGCCGGCATCGAGGAGGGCGGTCATCCGCTGGATGACGATGTCACCACGATGGTGCTTACCCCCCGGATTGCCGAATCCGTGAAAATACCCGTGGTAACGGTGGGAGGTATCGCTAACGGCAAGTCCCTCGCTGCGGCTCTCTCGCTGGGAGCGCAGGGGGTCATGATGGCCAGCCGTTTCATTGCCACCAGGGATTGTGTGGTCCACGAAAATATCAAACAGGAAATTGTGAAACGCCAGGAGAACGAAACCACGCTGATCTGTAAAACCCTTCATCTGCAGGGCCGCGCGCTCAAGAACCAGGTGGTTCGGGAAATATGTGCAATCGAGGAAAAAGGAGGGGGGTTCGAGGCTCTTTATCCCCTCATCGCCGGTGAGCGAATGAAAGAGGCATGGGATGACGGCGATGTGAATGTTGCTCCCATGATGGTGGGGCAGTCCATTGGACTAATCCAGGATGTTCCCACCTGCAAAGAACTGATGGGCCGGATGGTGAAAGAGGCACAGGAAACGATCACGATGGTGGGCAGGTTGTTTTAGCTTCCGGCTGCAGCGGCAGGATGGTCAAAAAAGATTTTGTATTAATCGCCCACAGATAAAACAGAAGGTTGCTTTCAAGAGCCATTTTACAAAAAAGGAGAACGATTATGGGAGCGGATAAGAAAATGAGTTTTGATGGTCGTGTAGCCATAGTTACCGGTGCGGGCGGAGGCTTGGGGCGGGTGTATGCCCTTGAGTTGGGCAAGCGCGGGGCAAAGATCGTTGTCAACGATTTTGGAGGTTCACGGGACGGTATCGGAAAGGGAGCCGCAGGTCCGGCAGACAAAGTCGTTGATGAAATCAAGGCGCTGGGAGGCAAAGCCGTTGCGAACTATGACAACGTGGCGACGGCGGAAGGCGGGGCCAATATCGTGAAGACAGCCGTCGACGCCTTCGGGAAGCTGGACATCCTCATCAACAACGCCGGTATCCTGCGCGACAAGGGGCTGCTCAAGATGGAGCCCGAAAACTGGCAGGCTGTTCTTGATGTCCATCTGAACGGTGCCTTCAATGTAACGCGCCCGGCTTTTGGAGCAATGCGGGACAATGGCTTCGGACGGATCATCATGACGACATCCGCCGCAGGGCTTTACGGCAATTTCGGCCAGAGCAATTACTCCGCAGCCAAGCTGGGTCTTGTCGGCTTCATGAACTCCCTGAAGCTCGAAGGGGTGAAGTACAACATTAAAGTAAACACGGTGGCGCCAATTGCCGCGTCCCGGCTCACGGAGGACATCCTGCCGCCGGACATGCTGGGTAAGTTGAAGCCGGAATTTGTTGCGCCTATCGTCCTCTATCTCTGTTCGGATGAATGCGGCGACACCGGCAGGATTTACAATTGCGGTGCCGGATTTTTCAATCGTGTGGCCATGATGACCAGCCCCGGTATGGTCGTTGGCGGCGGCAAGAAGATTCCGTCCCTCGAGGATGTATCCGCCAACTGGGCGAAAATCATTGATCTCAAGGGGGCCAAGGAATACGGACAATTGAACGACCTGGTCCTGCAGGATCTCCTTTCGGCATTGGAGGGCAAGAAGGAGACGGCACAAGGAGGAGGATTCACTGCGGTGAAGGACGTATTTGAAAGAATGCCCGGCGCCTTTCAGGCCGGCGGTGCGGGCGGAGCAGCGGTTGTTTTCCAGTACTGCATTTCCGGTGACGGCGGCGGTGACTGGTCTGCCGATATCAAGGGCGGTGCGTGTACCGTGGCTTCCGGCATCCATGGAAGCCCAACCTGTACGCTGAAGATCAATGCTGGTGATTTTCTCGACCTGATGAACGGCAAGGTAAATGCCATGAAGGCCTATACCTCGGGAAAACTGAAGATCGAGGGGGATATCATGAAATCCCAGCTCCTGGAGAAAATCTTCAAATTTTAAGGCGCGGATTTTCTGAAGGATCGATTTTAAAATATGAACGCAATGTATTGTAAATAAAGGAGGTAATAAGATGATTGGAATCACTTCATACGGAGCATATATTCCGCGCCTGAGATTGGACAGAATGGCTATTTATCAGTCTCTGGGCTGGTTTGCTCCGGCGTTGATCAGTGTAGCTACAGGCGAACGCTCCATGTGCAATTATGATGAGGACAGTCTGACTATGGCTGTTGCCGCGTCCATGGATTGCCTGATTGGAAAAGACAAAAAAAAGATAGATGCAGCATACCTCTGCTCCACGAGCCTGCCTTTCCTTGATCGCCAGAATGCCGGCATCATGACCACAGCTCTGAATCTGCGGAGTGACATTAATACGGCTGATTTCACATCTTCCCAGCGGGCGGGCACGACCGGTCTTTTGACCGCCCTGGACATTATCAAATCGGGGAACCGTAAATCGATTCTGGTTGCCGCGTCCGACAAAAGGCAGACCCGTCCGGCCGCCTTTTACGAGATGTGGTTCGGCGATGGCGCAGCGTCTATCCTGGTGGGAGACGAGGACGTTGTGGCTGAATTCCTGGGTTCCTATTCCCTCACCTACGATTTTGTGGATCATTACCGGGGAGCAAAATCCGAGTTCGACTACACATGGGAAGAACGCTGGCTCCGGGAAGAAGGTTATTCCAAGATCATTCCCGAAGCGGTCAACGGCCTGTTCCGGAAATTGAATATCACCATGAATGACGTGCAAAAAATGGTCTTCCCCTGTCTTTTCAAGGCGGAGCACAAGGCGATCGGGAAGAAATTGGGGGCCACTCCGGATAAACTGGCCGATACGATGCACGAGGTAACCGGAGAGACCGGCGTGGCGCATGCCCTGCTGATGCTGGTCGGGGCGCTCGAATCGGCAAAGCCGGGAGACGGCATCCTTGTGGCCGGTTTTGGACAGGGATGTGACGCTCTCTATTTCAGGGTTACTGAAAACATAAATAAAATGGCCGAGCGGGCGGGGCTCAAAGGATCGCTGGCCAACAAGAAGTCCACGGACAACTACATGAAATTCCTGAAATTCCGTGATCTGATCAATCCGGAGATGGGTATCCGGGCGGAAGCGCCCGTGCAGACGACCATGACGGCCCTCTGGCGGAACCGGAAAATGATCCTCGGGTTTGTTGGCGGAAAATGCCGTGATTGCGGAACGGCTCAGTATCCCCCGGCTGATCTTTGTGTGAATCCGGCCTGCGGTCACTTGCGAACTCAGGACGATTACGAATTTACCAATATCAAGGCTCGGGTCCGCTCTTTTACGGGAGATCTTCTGGCCGTGTCCGTTGATCCCCCGGCGATTTACGGAATGGTGCAGTTTGAGGGCGGCGGCCGGCTCATGATGGATTTCACGGACGGCGAGTTGAACGACATCAAAATCGGCATGCCCGTCAAGATGTCTTTCCGGAGGCGGCTGGTGGACACCGTCCGGGGATTTTCCCAATACTTCTGGAAGGCTGTTCCTCAGACGGATTGGACGCCGGAAATCGATTATCAGGGGCGGGTGGCTATTGTAACAGGCGCCGGCGGCGGTTTGGGTCGCGCTTATGCCCTGGAACTGGGTCGCCGCGGAGCAAAGGTTGTTGTGAACGATTTCGGAGGCGCACGCGACGGCTCGGGATCAGGGGCCGCCGGTCCCGCGGACAGAGTTGTTGAGGAGATTAAGGCCATGGGCAGCGAAGCCATAGCCAATTACGACAACGTAGCCACGCCGGAAGGCGGTCAGAAGATCGTGAAAACGGCCCTGGACGCTTTCGGCAAAGTCGATATTCTCATCAATAACGCCGGCATTCTCCGGGATAAAGGCATCCTGAAAATGGAGCCGGAAAACTGGTCGGCTGTTCTCGCCGTCCATCTCAACGGCGCGTATAACGTGACGCGGCCGGCTTTTGAGGCCATGCGGAACAACGGATACGGCCGCATCATCATGACAACTTCTGCGGCCGGCCTCTATGGCAATTTCGGCCAGACAAATTATTCCGCAGCCAAGCTGGGGGTTGTCGGGTTCATGAATACGCTGAAGCTGGAGGGCGCTAAATACAATGTCAAAGTCAACACCATTGCCCCCATCGCTGCGTCGCGATTAACGGAAGACATGATGCCGCCGGAGATGCTCCAGAAGATGAATCCCGACTACGTCGCCGGCATCGTCCTGTATCTCTGTTCCGAAGATTGCAAGGATTCGGGCAATATCTTCAATGCGGCGGCCGGGTTCTACAGCCGGGCGGCCATTTTGACCGGCCCCGGAGTGACATTGGGGGACGAAACACATGTGCCGACACCCGAAATGATTCGCGATAACTGGGAAAAGATCAACAGTATGGAAGGTGCAAAACCATATCCGGAGCTCAACATGGCCATTATGGCTTTCCTTGCACCGCCTGCGGCAGGTGGCGGCGAGGCGCAAAAAGGCAGCGGCGGCAGTCTGGATGTCAATGGTATTTTCGAGAAAATGCCTTCGGTTTTCAATGCGGCAGCCGCAGCCGGCAAGGAGGTAACTTTCCAGTTCAATGTATCCGGTCCGACAGGAGGTGACTGGTTTGTTGCCGTCAAGGATGGATCATGCCAGGTCACAAAAGGCAAGGCAGAAAATCCGACCACAACGATCGGCATGACAGACGAGGATTTTGTTGATCTGATAACCGGAAAGCTTGACGGGATGAAGGCATTCAGCGCCGGGAAATTGAAGGTCGGCGGAGACATGATGAAATCCCAGCTGATCGGAAAGCTGTTCAAATTCAACTAATGAGGAGGTGGTGTTATGGCTTCAGGAATAAGAGATAAAGTCGCTATTATCGGCATGGGATGCAGCCGGTTCGGAGAGCGATGGGATATAGGAGCCGAGGGGCTGATGGTTGAGTCCTTTCATGAAGCGCTTGCCGATGCAGGCATTGAAAAAAAGGATATTCAGGCCGCCTGGTTCGGGGTGTGTATGGAGGAGATCAATGTGGGAAAGGGATCTCCGTCGATGAGTGTTGCCCTTCGTCTGCCCAACATTCCCGTTTCCCGGATGGAAAATTATTGTGCCACGGGCACGGAGGCGTTCCGTGGCGCCGTCTATGGTGTCGCTTCGGGTGCTTATGATATCTGTCTGGCTCTTGGTGTGGAAAAGCTGAAGGATACCGGATACGGAGGTCTCCCCGCATGGGGCTCAACGGCGGGAAGCCTTATGTGGCAGTTCTTTCCCAATGCGACCGCGCCGGGCCTTTTTGCCCAGCTTGCTTCCGCCTACGTCGCCAAATACAAGATTCAAAATGACGACATTAAGCAGGCCATCGCCCATGTCTCGGTGAAAAGCCATGCGAATGGAGCTTTGAATCCCAAGGCCCATCTGCGGAAAGCCGTTAGCATGGATCAGGTCCTGGCGGCTCCGATCATCGCCTGGCCTTTGGGGTTGTTCGACTGCTGCGGTGTCAGCGACGGTTCGGCCTGTGCCATCGTTACAACGCCGGAAATCGCCGAAAAACTGGGCAGAAAGAAGAAGGACCTGGTTACGGTCAAGGCCGCTCAACTGTCTGTCAGCAACGGTTATGAAGGCGGATTCAATGAGTGGGACGGAACGAATTTCGTGACAGCGGACAAATGCAGCGCCGCCGCCTATAAAGAAGCCGGGATCACGAATCCGCGCGAGGAAATCGGCATGTTTGAATGTCATGACTGCTTCTCCATCACGGAACTCGTGACATATGAGGATCTTCATCTTTCGGAGCGCGGCCAGGCCTGGAAAGACGCTTTAAACGGCATGTACGACCGGGATGGTAAAATCCCGGCCCAGATCGACGGTGGCCTCAAATGTTTCGGACATCCCATCGGAGCATCGGGATTACGGATGATTTATGAAATGTACCTGCAGCTGCAAGGGCGGGCGGAACAGCGTCAGCTGGCAAATCCGCGCTACGGTCTGACGCACAACCTGGGCGGTTTCCCTCACCAGAACGTGTGCGCCATTTCCATTGTAGGAAAGTATGGAGAATAATTCTGTCTGACGCTGATGATCACTGAGCCGCGGAGGTAATGGCGCTGCGCCGGTCACCTCCGCGGTCTCTTCCGCTGGGATATGTTTTTGGCGGAGGCGTAGGGCAATGCATGTTTATGAGGAGACAGACTGATGGATATTATCAAATATACGGACGAACACCGGATGTTCCGGGACACCTTTCGAAAGTTCGTCACAAATGAACTGATTCCCCATGTCGAGGAATGGGAAGAAGCCGGTATCGTTCCCAGGAGGGCCTGGAAGAAAATGGGGGAACATGGATTTCTGGGCATGTCCGTTCCGATGGAATATGGGGGAGCGGGAGCGGACTTTCTATATTCGGTGATTGTTACTGAAGAATTGGCACATGCAAATTTTGCGGGACTTGCGGCTCCCCTGCACACCGATATCGTTGTTCCATACCTCATATCCTTCGGTTCTGAAGAGCAGAAGCATAAATATCTTCCCGGTTGCGTCACCGGTGATATCATCACGGCGGTGGCCATGACGGAACCAAATACAGGCAGCGACCTTGCAGCCATTAAGACTGCGGCTGTAGAGGATGGAGATGATGTCATCCTCAATGGACAGAAAACTTTTATCAGCAACGGGATCAATTGTGATCTATGCATTGTGGCGGCAAAAGATCCGGCCTGTCAGGACCCCCACAAAGCGGTCGATCTTTATATTGTTGAAGCCGGTACCCCCGGATTTGAGAAAGGCAAGCAGATCAAGAAGGCCGGTTGGCACAGTCAGGACACGTCCGAGCTGTATTTCACGGACTGCAGGATTCCCCAAAGCAACCGTCTGGGCGAAAAGGGGACCGGATTTCTGAAACTCATGATGAAGCTTCAACAGGAGCGTCTGATTGTTGCCATCTGCGGCATTGCGGCCGCCGAATACATGCTGGAGACAACAATCAAGTATTGCCGGGAAAGGACTGTTTTTGGAAAACCAGTTTCCAAGTTTCAGGCCAATCAGTTCACCCTTGTGGAAATCGCCACGGAGATCCGGATCGGGCGGACCTTTGTGGACAAGCTGATAGTCGATCATATGGAGGGGGGGCAAGTCATTATCGAGACGTCGATGGCCAAATACTGGATCACGGATATGGCCCACAAGGTTGCGGACAGATGCCTTCAACTCCATGGAGGTTACGGGTACTGCGATGAATACGGGATTTCAAGGGCCTGGCGGGACAGCCGAGTAGCCCGGATTTTTGCCGGGACCAATGAAATCATGAAGGTCATTATTGCCCGGTTTATGGGATTATAAAGGGAGGCAGCATGCCTGGACCATTGGAAGGATTAAAAATTATCGACTTTACGACTCTTTTACCCGGACCGTATGCAACCATGACCCTGGCTGATTTGGGAGCCGATGTCCTGTCTGTTGTTTCGGGAAGCAGGCCTGACCTGGCGGCCATAATTCCGCCGTTTATTCCGGGAACTGAGCTCTCCGTTGCTTCGGCCTATCTGGGTCGCGGGAAAAGATCGGTTACGCTCAACCTGAAGGATTCTCGGGCCATACAGGTCATCTATCGTCTTTTGGAGGAGTACGACATTCTCATTGAACAATTCCGTCCGGGGGTGATGGCGAAGTTTGGCTTGGGGTTTTCCCAGATCAAGGAGAAATACCCGTCCCTGGTCTATTGCTCTCTGACGGGATATGGACAAACGGGACCATTCAAAGACAGAGCCGGTCACGACATCAATTATTTATCCCTTGCCGGACTGATGAGCTATGCGGGACGCAAAGACGGCGGGCCTGTTCCGATGCCCATGCAGATTGCTGATGTGGCATCAGGGTCGAAGAATGCCATAATCGCCATCCTGGCCGCAGTCATCCACAGGCAGAAGACGGGAAAGGGTCAGCATCTCGACATATCCATGACGGACGGGGTTTTCGCTTTCAATGCTCTGGCCGCGGCAGCCTGTCTGGTGGCAGGTGAAATACCGGAGAGGGAGGGTTTCATCCTCAACGGCGGTTCACTTTACGATTTTTATGAGACGGCGGACAATGAGTATATTGGTTTCGGGGGCATGGAACCGCAGTTCTTTGCCGCTTTCTGCCAGGCGATCGGGCGCCCCGATCTGATTGCTGGCGGGTTGATGCCGCCCGATCTGGCCAGGGTTAAGGAAGATCTGCGGGCTGTCATCTGCGGGAAAACCAGGATGGAATGGGAATGCATTTTCGCCAATGTGGAAGCCTGTGTTGAACCGGTGATTTCTCTGCCGGAGGCAATTGACAGCGCTCTGGCCAGGGAACGTGGCTGGACGGTCGAGGTCGCTTTGCCTGACGGAACCACTGTGAGACAGCCGGCCTGTCCCTTCAAATTTTCAGCAACGCCCCCCGGGTACGGGAATACGGGTGTAACGGCAGGAACGCACAACAGGAAGGTTTTCCTTGATCTGGGATATACCGAGGAAGAGATCGATGAATTCCGGCGGACAGGTCTTTTTTCGTGATGCTGACGTTCTGATAATATTTAATTACCATTAAAAGGGGAGGTTATTATGGCAGACAAAACAAAAGTAGGGATGGTATTTCCCCCCTACACCTTCGAGGTGGAAAAGGGAAAGATCGCCGAATTCGCTATGGCCGTTTCCCAGAAGGAGAGCAAAAGCCAGGTGCGGCAGATCTATGTCGATTCCGGAGCGGCAAAGGAAGCCGGTTACACGGATATTATTCCAACGTCCACGTTTCAAACATGCTTTTTGCTTTGGGGCGGCGGGGGATTGATACCCATGCTGCAGGCCGCCGGTATCGACCTGGTCAGGCTGCTTCACGGGGAGGAAGACTATGAATATCTGCTCCCTATTCATCCGGGCGATGTCATGACCGGGGTAACCAGGATTGTCGAGATGTATGACAAGGAGAAGAAAGGCAAGCCGGGGAAATTCATGGAGTTTACCGTTCTGGAAGCGGAGATCAGAAATCAGCGTGGGGAACTGGCGATTCGCGCCCGCACAACTTTAGTGGAAAGATAGGAGGAGGCCATGAAGAAAGCATTAATGTATGAGAGTATCAACATTGGCGACGCGATGCCGACATTTACTTCCGATCCCATTACCCGAACGCATCTGGTCCGTTATGCCGGAGCCTCGGGAGACTTTAATCCCCTCCACCACGATGAGACATTCGTCAAGCTTTTCGGGATGCCGCGGGTCATTTCTCATGGTATGTTTGTCATGGGTATTGTCGGGCAGGCCATCACTGACTGGATCGATGACAAAAATTTGCGTAAATTCAGCGTTCGGTTTTCCGGGATGACGGAACCACTGGATATGGATGACCCCAACTCGAGAGACAGGGCAACAATTGTCGTCACCGGCAATGTGGTTGAAAAGTTCGAGCTGGACGGAGAAAAAAGGATGCGTTGCGAGATTGAGGCGGCGGATAAGCTGGGCGGTGTGAAGCTTACGGGGTCTTTTGTCGCGGCACTATTATAAGGATGGTCACAACAGCCGCTCCCGGCAATATGCCGGGAGCGGTATGATTGCCGGCAGTACCATTCCGATGTCCTTTCTTCCCGGGCAGATGAAGGCGGATACTTCTAATCAATATTTTCGGATAAGGAGGAAATTTGATGGAGCGGATGCATCTTGCAAAGGAAGACATCAAGTCGAATTATGACGGCGGCGCTTATGACCTGGTCATCATCGGCGCCGGCATCAGCGGCCTCTCCACGGGCCTGATGTGGCTGAAAAACAAAGGGGGCAAAAAGACTCTGATCCTGGAGAAGAACCCTTATCCGGGCGGGTATGTGACTGCCTATGAGCGTGGCGGATATGTATTCGAAACAACGCAGCTCTTCCCGGATATCGTGGAGATTCTCCGCTATCTCGGTCTGGAGATCGACCTCAAGCCTTATACGGGAACCTTTATGCGGCGGCTCGTCGTCCACGATGGGACCGTCGAGGAATACCGGATCCCCGCCGGCGCCGAAAATTTCACGACTTATCTCTGCGATGTCTTCCCGGGAGATGCCGGTAAAATTCGAAAACTCATGGCCTACAATGTGGAGATGTTCGCCCAGGTGCGGAAGCTCAAGGCCCTTCCAACCCCGCTGGACATGCTGGCCACGCCCTTTCGGGCCCCCAAGGTCGTCGCGAATCTGAATCGCACCTACGCCGAACTTCTCGACAAATTCGGGATTGTCAACGATCGGCTCCGCGAAGTGCTGGAGACGTTCAGCTCGTTTACCGGCGTCCCCGCCAACCGGGCCGGCGCCATCCTGACCGCCGGGGCCATGCTTTCCTCCATGACGCGCTGCTTTCGCCCCTACGGGTTTTTCGATTCCTTCCCCGCTGCAATGACCCGCCTTTACCAGCAATGGGGCGGAGAGGTCCGTCTCCGGGCGGAGGTGGAAAAGATCGTTGTGAATCAGGGAAAGGTCGTCGGAGTGCAGGTCAAGGGAGACGACGGCATGATTCGGGCCAAACGCGTGGTGACCACGATCGATCCGATGATCGCCATGCGGCATCTCGTGGGCGATGATCACCTAAGCCCGCAATACATCGAAAAACTTGAAGGGACTGTGATGTCCTGCTCTTCCCTGAATGTGGCCCTCGGGCTCGATGACGCAATCGACCTTGCCGGGATGGATCTGGACTATCCCTACAACGTTGTTTCCACGGGACGGGGAACGACGGAGAAACTCTTCGACGGCTTTCTCTCCGGCAACAACGCCTTCTCGCCGGATTGCTTCCATCTGGCCTTGGTCTGCCCTTCTCTCACAACCGGAACCAAAAATACCTTAACGCTCCGCGGCGTCCCCTTTGGCATGAGCGACTGGTCGCGGTGGCGAAAGCAAGATCCGGCGCGGTACAAGGCCGAAAAGGAGCGCTGGGGGGATTTCTTCGTCGGCATCGCCGAAAAGTATCTAATCCCGGGGCTCAGCCGTCACATTGTCGTCCGGGACGTCGCCACCCCGGCAACCTACGCCCGCTATTCCGGTTCCCCCACGGGGAGCATCTATGACATGGCCGCCCTCGTCACCCAGTTCGGACCCAAGCGGCTTCCCATGAAGACCCCGATTGTCAACCTTTTCCAGCCGAAGTTCGCGCATGGCCTTTATGGCGGGATGATGAACGGCATTCAGGTTGTGGACCTGATGCTCGATCGAGCCTTCAATGACGGCAATTCTCTTTTCACCCCCAAAACTGGCTAAGGAAAAAAAGGGGACATCCTAAAATAATGGTTACGGCATCAATGAAATTGATTACCGCAGCAATGCCGGATGATCAGTCCATATTTTTCGAAGTAAAGCCCGGGCCTTATGATCCGGCAACTGTTGTTGAGTTTGCTGACTGGTCGCCTGCAGAAGAGACCGCGGAAGTTCACGCTTTTTACGAAAAACTCTTAGCTGTGGATGTGGGTGAAGCGATTTCTTGAAATCGTTGTCTTCCCCGATTTTGGCTTCTCGGAAGGTATGCACAACTTCAAATACAAAACGGCAGTCTGGACGATTGGACCAGATCACTGGATGCTGGTTAAAACGTGTAAATTTTCGAGCCTGGTATTTTCAGGATGACGCGCTATTTGTGTCTTCCTGCTATCCTGATTTTTAAATTTTCTAATTTTATGCTAAGTTACAACCAATAATCGTCAAACAATCCTTCTTCATTAAAAAGAGAGGTGTTATGAAAAAACAGATTATAGAAAGCAGTTTATTATTTTGTCTAATATTCTTGCTCTCGTTTTTCTGCAATATTCAAACGGTAAAGGCGCAGAGTAATCTCACAGTTGAAGGAGTCTGGACAATGACATCCAAAAATTATGACAATAATATTGATGACGATATCAATATTGTGCAGAAAGGTGACGGATACGAAGTTAGAGCAACAAGCGGTGATGGGGTTCCAAAACTATATCATGGAAATGCAGCTGAAATTGCAAGAGAGAAAACATTATCTTATGAAGAGTGGGCACCATACTATGATGGTGTGCCAGCATCAGCTCTTAGACAAGTAGGCAAGTTAACATATAGATGGAGATACACTCTTTTAGCAGACGGCAACTCGATGCTCCATAAGAGTGATACCTACAAGATCACCTGGGATAGGAATTCTGGTAAATTATTAAATGTTGAGTTTAAACCTTTTAGCTCTATTGTAAACCTAAAACGTGTGGCAGGACCTGTCAAAACAGACAATCGGGGAGACAAAGCCTATCAGGCAAACTGCGGAGTGGTTGATCCAAACAGGGCAACCCCTTTTCCTCCAGACCACGAATTCTGCCCGGGCAACCTTGTTTGTATGACTAATTTCTGCGGGGGTGGAATGGGCTGTCCTTATGTATGCTGCCCGAAAGGTCTTCCCTATCTGAATCACTGCGATTGCAAGTGCTATGAAAATAGGGATTTTGATTGTCATTCATATTCTTACTGTAAAGAGAAGCTAATACGGTAGTCGGATACCACAACTCAAATGGTAATCCTCACTTTTAAAAACAATCCTCGACTGAACAGTAATAGGTGCATTCGGCAAGAACTGCTTCCTGTAATAATCACGTTCTTTAGACGATCATTGACGCATCATCCCACATCATTTGGATGCATTTCCCTTGACACACGAGGGCGCTTTTCTTATACTCTACTCCCTACACGAAAAGGAAAGGAAGGCGCCTTTTACATGGGTGGATGTGCTATGGCCTGGACGCATACTTCAGGCTACTTGGCCGGCAAGAGCGCGGCGACAGAAAAACCCGTGAAGTGAAAGGGAGAGAGAAACTCTTATTCAAGAGACAACTGATTTTTGAAACATACGATAGCTTTGAACCAGTAAAGGAGCGCAGTGCATGGAAAAGGACACAATCAAAGTAACACGGCTGACTGTTGACAGGCGGTGCTACGAATTTAGGAGTGAATAGCTGTAGGATCGGCCGGAATGACTGGTCCTATCGACGATGACACAAAGGAGGTATACTTATGAACGATGAGAAAAAGAAAAGTATCAGTAGACGAGGATTCTTAAAAGGTGCGGCGGCTAGCGCCGGTGGGCTCGCCATGGCAGGAGGGATGGTCGGAGTGTCACAGGCCGCAGTCCCGCCGAAGAAATGGGACCGTAAAACAGATGTCATTGTTGTAGGGGCCGGGGGTGCGGGGCTGATGGCCGCTGTACGGGCAAGTGACGCGGGAGCAAAGGTCGTTGTTCTTCAAAAAACGCCCACCGTATACACAACAAGCACGGCCGTAAGCGGTGGTCTGTTTGCGGCTGCTGGCACCCGGGCGCAAAAGGAGAAGGGCATTGATGATTCATCGGAGAAGTTTTACCAGGATTTCTTAAAAAATGGCGGATACATGAATATACCGGAGCTTGCGCACCTATTGACAGATAATTCCGTCAAGGTGTTTGAGTGGCTTGTCGATAACGGTCTTCCCAGTTTCCGTTTCGAGGCCTACCCGGGACACAGCGTATTGAGAGGCCATCGCTCGAACAAGAACAACGGCCGCGATTTGCTTGATACCGTGTTTGCCCAAGTGAAGAAACGCAATATACCCGTGGAGTTCGGAACAGAGGTGACAAGACTCTTTGTCGACCCGAAGGGAAGAGTAATGGGGGTCGAAGCAGTAAAGGCGGGGAAAAAGATGAATATACAGGCCCATCGTGCAGTGGTGGTCGCCAGTGGTGGATTCGTTAGGGATGCGGCAACCTTTGACTCATGGGTCCCCGCCTATTCTGGAGTAGGCAACCTTACCGGGGACCCGGGAAATGTTGGCCAGGGCATCAAAATGATCGCGAAGGATGCGGGCGGTTTACCAACACATCTCCAGTACTCAGGCACCTATCCTTACGGTCTTGAGGTGTCGCCGAGGAGCGGCCCTGTCTGCCGCTACTGGTATTTCACCCCCCTGGGTTCAATTCTTGTCAATAAGAAGGGCAAGCGGTACGTCAATGAGACGATAACCCCGACAAAGCTCTCCCTATATCTTTCAGAGCAACCGGAAAAGGTCCATTACCTGATCGCATCGAAAGGGGTATGGGATGAAGTATTCGCTAAGTATCCCCCCGGTGGTGTTATTTCACCGAGTTCTCCTGAATGGATCGAGAAGGAGCTCCAAGCCGGTGATTGGCTCTTCAGGGCAAACACCATTTCTGAGTTGGCCAAGAAGATGGGCATCGACGCCAGCGGTTTGGAAAAAACAGTCGAAACGTTCAACAGTTACGTACAGGCAGGGAATGACCTGGAATTCGGAAGAGATGCCAAGTCCCTCACGCGCAAGATTGAAGGCGGCCCCTTTTACACAGTGAAGATGACCTTTGCAACGGTTCTCACCATGGGAGGCATCAGGGTCAACGATAAGTGCCAGGTGGTCGATCCCTATGGCAAGTCGATACCTGGTCTCTATGCAGCAGGCGAGACCACAGGCGGTGTTCACGGCAACATGTATATGGGTGGCTGTGCACTTGCCTGGGCTTTTACGTCCGGCTGGTTTGCCGGCAGTAATGCGGCTAAAGGATAAAACATAACTGATCAACGGGGGGGGTGCCTTGCGTCTTGAGGCACCCCCTACAACTTTTAATCCGTTAGCCGTGAATGCGGTGCATAACCAAATTCACCACACATTGCATTCCAATATATTCTTTTTTATTCACCTGCAGGCTTGAGGCCGATGACTGATAACAATATTACTCTCTTTCGAATAGTTATCCTCACTTCAGATGACTATCCAAAGATGAACAATTGTAGGTGGAGCCAATGTCCAGTGTATTTCATTTCTTCTTCTATTGATCATACACAGTACAGGTTGAAACCTGCCACACATTCGCTTCTCCACCAAATCATGACTCCAATAAATAATCAGTAATTTCGTGGCAAAATTGTCGGTGCGGATAGGTAGTTGTTTTCAGCACATCTTCCTGCGGTTGTTTCTTGTTTTTTTTGCCGATCCCAGATCAAATACAAATCGGTAATATGGCCTGAGTCAAAGGGCAATATATAGAGTCTTTCACCCTTGACCTTCCGGATAATTTTATGAGAAGAAGTTATCCGAAGGTGCCTGTGCGAGGCCTCGAAGAGGCATTCCTTTTTGGGGCTTTATTTTTTATCAGCTGAATAAAGAACTCCCGCGAAGCCAATTTCCAATTATGGAGGAGAAAGATCATGAAAAAGTTATCCAAGAAAACAGTTTTATTGACAATTGCAGTTCTTGTAATCGTTGTCGGCATCTTTCTTTATTTTGCTGCCCCGTCATATTTGTACAATAGATTCATCGATGGTCAGCGCAGTGAAGCCAAATTGACGATTAAATCAGTGAACATCCCCGAATTTAAGATTGTTTATGCGGAGGGTGGAACCGGTGATGTAATTATTCTGGTTCACGGCTTTACCGGTAATAAAGATAACTGGCCGGTTTTTGCTAAGTTCTTCACGCCCGATTATCGGGTCATCATCCCTGATCTTCCCGGGTTTGGCGACAGCTCCAAGCCCCAGGACAAGAATTACAGCATCATGTCACAGGTGGAGAGATTAAATTTATTGGCCAAAGAGTTAAAACTGACAAAATTTCATCTGGTCGGGAATTCTATGGGTGGCTCTATCGCCGGTAATTATGCCGCAGCTTATCCGGAAACGGTTAAAACCCTCGGTTTATTTAATTCCGCCGGTGTTGTGTCTCCGATAAAAAGCGAACGGGCCTTACTTCTGGAGAAGGGTATCAATCCTTTTGTTATTAAAGATGTCAATGACTTTGATCGACTTCTGGAATTTGCTTTCCTGAAGCCGCCGCCAATCCCTTCCTTTCTGAAAAAATATTTAGCAAAGCAGGCAATTAAGGCCAGTCCGTTTAATTCCAGGATCGGGAAGGATGCATCAGCGGACAGCTTCATCCTGGAGAGCAAATTGGACAAGATTACAGCTCCTACATTAATATTATGGGGAGATTCAGACAGACTTATTCACGTCTCCGCTGCCGGGGTTTTTCAGAAAGGGATAAAGAATTCCCAGTCGGTGATAATCAAAGATTGCGGTCATATGCCCATGCTGGAAAAACCTGCCGAAACTGCAGCAATATACAGGGATTTTTTGGCGGGGAAAAACTAATGACCGGCACCGCCTGCGGGGCCTGATTATTGGCGGTTCCTGATCGGTTACGGGGACACATTAAAAATTCCGCCGCCCGTAAAAGGACCGCTGTTCCCTTTTGTGCTCTCCGGCAGTACGATGTCCACCAGGAACCGGCACTCCGTATTTTTTTTGTTTTCCCATATATTAGCCCGGTAACCAAGTGGGATGGCGATAAAGCCAAATGTTTCTTCGCCGACTTTAATGGCATAAGTACTAAAGAAACGGTAGGAACTCTTTTCCATTATTTGCAGCTCTTCGAGACTGGTGATGCTTTCCTCGCGCGGGTAGTTCGTGCAGACCCCGGCGCCCTTCTTAATAAAAATCAGTCCGGCCAGCGACCTGTCCGGTTCGCCTTCAGGATTGCTCAGCTTGATGATGCGTTCATACTTATCTTCAGGTATGCTTTTGACTTCCGGCTTTTTGATCTGAGTATGATAACCGGAGCAGCCGATCAAGGCCGGCATCAGCAGCCCCAGTGCGGTCATTTTCATACCGCTTTTCCTGCTGTTGTTCTTCATAATTAACCACCTCCCAGTTATGACAGCTAAAATGCAGCAAAGGCTTTGTTATTGAATTTTCCCCAATGAAGATAAAAGTCTGATTCGCTGTCTAAATAAGAATCTCCCGCCGTATTTGTCAAGTGGTTTTCCAGAAAGGCTGAAGGGTATCCTTGCGTTCCCGCTCTCCTTGCGCAGGCATCTAAAAAAGATTTGTTTGACTTCTGCCGTCAAGGTGCGATAATTATTTATAATTAAGGATTAAGGCAATGTGTTAATCGTCACCATCGTCCCCGCTTTCTCGAACGGATTCATGTCATTTTAAACTTAAGCTGAAGGACGGAATCATGAAGGACAGGCAAAATAGTGATGACGGCATCACTTCAGAAATCCCGGCCCAACGACTGCATCAGCAAAAGGCAGGGCAATCCGCTTTAAAAATAAAGCACCCGGAAGAGGGTCTGACGGAAAGCGAACAACTCCTCCACAGCATTATTGGCGGATCGCCCATCCCCGCCTTTATGATCGGCAAAGATCACCGGATCATATACTGGAACAAGGCTCTGGAGGAATTAAGCAGAATCAAGGCACGGGAGGTTATCGGGACAAATCAGCATTGGCGGGCATTTTACAAAAAGAAACGCCCCTGTATGGCTGATATTCTGGTAGATCATCAGATTGACGATCTCGCGAGGTGGTACAAGGGAAAATACATTAAATCCAATCTCCTGGATGAAGCTTACGAAGCGACGGATTTCTTCCCGGAACTGGGTGAAGAAGGGAAATGGCTCCGTTTTACGGCGGCTGTCATTCGTGATGCGGCAGGACAACTGGTCGGCGTCATCGAAACACTGGAAGATATTACAGAGCGGCAAAAAGCTGAAGCATCTCTTCTGCAGGCTCAGGGCGATCTGGAGAACAGAGTTCAAGAAAGAACAAAAGAACTGGCCCGCGCCAACGAAGCGCTGCTTACCGAACTTATGGAGCGCCACCGGACACAGCAGGCGCTGAAGGAAACTACAGATCATCTCTCCCTGATCCTGGAATCACTGCCCATAGTATCTTACACGCGCAAAGTCGGCGGGGATTTTGCAATAACTTTTGTCAGCAATACGATTGAGGAGATCACCGGTTATCCGGCGCACTGTTTTCTGGAAGAAAAAGATTTCTGGAAAGATCACATTCATCCGGATGACTGCCAGCGCGTGATTGCGGATCTGCAAGCCGACCGTCCGAAGGGCACGCACCGTGTCAGTTACCGTTTCCGGGTCATGGATGATTCTTATCGCTGGTTTTCCGATTACTGGAGGATCATCCCGCTGCCCGCCAGTTTATCGACTTACATTGTCGGTGCCTGGCAGGATGTGACGGAAGATAAAAGAGTCCGGCAGGAAGGTGAACTGCGCCTCCAGCAAATGATGCAAACCCATAAGCTTACCGCCCTGGGGGAAGTTGTTGCCGGTGTTGCCCATGAAATCAATAACCCCATCAGTTTTATCGCCTACAATGTTCCTGTGCTGGAAGAAATCTGGAGCAACGTTGAGGCAATCCTTGCTGACAACAAAGTAACCTCTGACGTCTGGAAGAGGAAGGGACTAAGTCAGCAGGATGTATTTCAGCATATGCGGGAGATTATTCGGGCCTTCAAAATTGGCGGAAACAGGATCAACCGGATTATCTCCCATCTGAAGGAATTCTCCCGTTCCGACGAAACAACCCGCAAGAAACCAGTCGCTATCCAGGATGTTATCCAGGGGGCGCTGATCATTGTCGGGGCCCAGGTGAGAACTACCGTATCAAAAATAGATTTGAGAATCGCCGAAAATATTCCTCCCACCTACGGACATTTTCAAAAGATAGAGCAGGTGATCACTAATCTCATGATGAACGCGCATCAGGCGATTAAAGAAGGAAAGAAAGGACAAATGATCGTCCGTTGCCGGCACATCGAGAGATTAAATGCTGTCGTCGTAGATATCGAGGACAATGGCAAAGGAATGGAGCGGGAGATTGTTGATCATATATTCGATCCCTTTTTTACGACGCGCCGGGAAAGGGGCGGCACCGGTCTGGGGCTTTCGATCTCCTATGGTCTGGTCAGGGAGCATAACGGGATTATCGGTGTTTATTCGCGTCCCGGCCTGGGCAGTCGTTTCTCTATTTTTCTGCCGGTGGACAGAGAAACTAATATCAGCCTCTATCCGGCGATTCTCTTCATTGATCATAATGTAAAATTCCTGAAACAACTGAAGACAAACTTCGTCGATGCCGTGATCTGGAGATCGGAACCGGATGACAAAATAGAGGATATTATCGGCTTTCTGGAGGAATACCCTGAGGTGGATATAGTGGTTTCGGAAATTCAGTTAAAGGGTTTTGACGGCTGGAATCTTTTGTCTGAGATTAAAAGCCGCTTTCCCCTGATGCCCGTAATCCTCTATTCAGGCGATAAAAAAGCGATCAGGCCGCCGGAGGAAATTACCGCTGTTCCTGATCTGATACTGCATAAACCGTTCAATATTGATAAACTGCAGGAAATTATCCACAAGCTGGGGAGACAAAGGTTATGAGAATTCTGATTGTCGATGATGAAAAAGTTTCTCTCACATCAGTGCGGAGAGTTCTGCAGTGGCGGGGAATAAAGGATGTGGAAATCTGCGATAACGGCAAGGATGCCATCAAGAGGATTTCGGAAGGGGATTTTGACATCGTTCTGCTGGATCTGCTGATGCCCGATGTTGATGGAATGCAGGTTCTGGAAGCCACTAAGTTATTTCGTCCGCGGACGGAATTCATCATTCTGACGGCGGTTGATGACATTGCGACGACAGTCAAGGCTATCCGTCAGGGAGCTTATGACTACCTCGTCAAGCCTGTGGACAATGAACTTCTTTTTCTCTCCATAGACAGGGCCTACGAAAGGAAAGGACTGCTGGCGGGATTGTCCACATCGGTAAGCGGCGACGGAATCAATGTTCCCGCTGCGTTTTCCGGCATCATTACTGCAAATTCGCGCATGAAAGCCCTCATCGCCTATGCGCAGGTTATGGCCCGCAGCGGCAATCCCGTAATGATCACCGGAGAGTCCGGAACGGGCAAGGAACTAATGGCCCGCGGCATTCATCGAGCCGGCCCCGCTCCCGAAGGTCCCTTTGTCGCGGTTAATGTTTCGGCGATCCCGGCAACGATGTTTGAAAGCCAGTTCTTCGGCCATACGCGGGGGGCTTTTACCGGGGCTGACAATCCTCACCAGGGATTCTTCGAGCAGGCTGACGGCGGCACTCTTTTCCTCGACGAGATCGGCGAACTGCCCATAGGTTTGCAATCAAAACTCCTGCGCGTTCTGGAAGACAAAACTTTCACCCCTCTGGGAGGATCACGGGCCATCCATGTTGATGTCCGTCTCATCTCGGCCACCAATGCCGATATTGATCAGGCCTGTCAGGAAGGCAAATTTCGTCTGGACCTCCTTTACCGGCTGAAATCCGCCTGTATTCATCTGCCGCCGTTGAGAGAGAAGAAAGATGATATTCCTGGTCTCGCTTTATATTTTCTGCAAAAATCCAGTGATCGGCACGGCAAGAAAATCCGGAGTTTCAGCCGGGAGGCCATGGATGTCTTAGTTTCCCAGGATTATCCTGGTAATATCCGGGAGTTGTCCCAGTTAGTGGAGAACGCTGTTATTCTGGCTGAGCCGCCGGTAATCCTGCCCGTTCATTTAGGCGAGATGAGGCAACCGTCGCCGCCTTCCGCCGTTTCGGCTCTCTGCACGCTGAAAGAAAACTATGATCGTCATCTTTCCTTTGTCCTGAACCACACGAAGGGCGATCGCCGGGAGACGGCAAGAATCCTGGGAATTACAGTAAGGCAGCTGCAGAGGAAACTGGCCACAATGAAATTGTTGTCCGGAAAACAGAGTATAATAATTTAGAGTTTTTTATGATATTCAATCAGTAATCGAATTTAACAAATTAGATAAGGGAGATCAAATGAATTGGGTTTCCATTGACCATACGAAGTGCAACAGCTGCGGCCTCTGCCTCCTTCGATGCCCCGGTGTTTTCAGCAAAGTGGATGGCGCAATTGTCGCCTCCGCGGACGCAAGCAACTGTAACATCTGCGGGCACTGCATATCGTTGTGCAAACCCGGGGCGATTGCCCACGGTGAAATGGACATGATGAACTTTCCTGCTGTCAATGAGGATGCTAATTTTGAGACGGAAAAGTTTATCCAATTCCTGCGGAACCGGAGAAGCCACCGGCACTTTAAAAATAAAGCCATACCGCGGCCCGATCTGGAAAAGCTGATCGATGCCTGCCGTTACGCACCCACCGGCAGCAATGCCCAATCCGTGGAACTAATAGTCCTGGAGAGTCGCGGCAAGATAAAGAGGCTTTCGGATTACATCGTTGATTTCTTTATTTCCACAGGAGGTCAGCTCCAGCAGTATTTTGAACAGTTAGCCGCGGAAGGTAAAGAGCCGCCGGATAATCTGGTCAGGGTCCGCCGATATGGGGACAGGTTCAAACTGGCAAGGGAAGCAAGACAGGATCCGATCTTCTATGATGCCCCCGCAGTCCTGATCTTTCATGCCGCTCAGGATGGGAGCGCCCCTAAGGACGACTGCGTCATTGCTTCCACAACCCTGAGTCTTCTGGCCAGGACAATGGGCATTGAATCCACGTATATCGGCCTTCTTGTTGGTGCGTCCAGGGGAAACCGGGAGATTTATGCCGAACTGCAACTGCCTGAGGGCAATGAAATCATGTCGGCGCTGGTTCTGGGTTACCCGAGACTGAAGTACCTGTATGCTGTGGATCGGAAGCCGATCCGGACGCGATGGGAACCCTAACCATAGGGACATGCCTTAAAATCTTGTTTCTCCATTCTGTCTTTTTGTGATACATTCCCCAATGAAATGAATAGGAAATGGATGAATTTATATGAATAGATACTGGAGCAGGACTGTCCAAAGCATCAACCCCTATACCCCCGGGGAACAGCCGAAAGACCGCAAATATATAAAACTCAATACCAATGAAAATCCCTATCCGCCTTCTCCGGAAGTAATTGCGGCAATCAAGCGTTCGGCTGATGCAAGTCTCCGGCTTTACCCGGATCCAACCTGTGAGAATCTTCGGGCCGCTATAGCCGAATACTATCGTCTCGGGAAAGAGCAGGTTTTTATCGGCAACGGTTCAGACGAGTTACTGGCTTTTTCGTTTCCGGCTTTCTTTGAACCGGCAGGCAAACCGGTGCTTTTCGCTGAAGTAACCTACAGTTTTTATCCCGTATACGCCGCTTTTTTTAATACCCGCTATCGGCTGATTCCTGTGGATGAGCAATTTAACATTCGCCCTGACGGATACTACGAGGAGAATGGAGGGATTATTATTGCCAATCCCAATGCCCCCACCGGGAAAGGTTTTTCCGGCAAGGAGATAGAAGCGATACTCAGCCGGAACGAAAACAGTGTCGTCATCATTGATGAGGCCTATGTGGACTTCGGCGGTCGATCGGCGGTAAATCTAATCAACAACTATCCGAATTTGCTGGTGATCAAAACCCTGTCCAAATCGCATTCACTGGCGGGATTGCGGGTAGGTTACGCCATGGGAAATGAAGGATTGATTGAGGGAATAATCCGGGTTAAAGATTCGTTTAACTCTTACACTGTTGATCGTCTGGCCCTGGCCGGAGCAGCCGCAGCGATTAGGGACGACGCTTATTTTCAAGAAACAAGATCGAAAATCATCAAGACCCGCGAGCGGGTAGTAACGAGGCTTTTGGAAATGGGTATCAAGGTTATCCCTTCCCAGGCCAACTTCATTTTCATCAGCTCTGATCAATGTCCCGGTGGCATCCTGTTTCAGCGGCTCAGAGAAAAAGGGATTCTGGTCCGGTATTTTAACAAGCCCAGGATTGATAACTTTATTCGGGTGACCATCGGAACAGATGCGGAAATGGATAGTTTTCTGGATGCACTGGCCGCTATTTCCTCAACCGGCTAGCAAACAGCTTTCGACATGCCCGGAGACCTGATGATATATCTTGATGCGCCGGCCGGAAGTACAGTTCAATTCCGGGGCTTTGCCTTTGCCAGCAGACGTCCGGCAAAGCGTTGAACACGCCGGGACAAAGGCAGGCTGGCGTTAATTCGGGACAGGGCGTCGCTGGTCGCTTCCTCACCGATTTTGATCATTTCCTTGGACCGGCTGAAATCACTCCAATGCAGGGAGCCAACCGCCGGATGAATGACGACGTCCGCGCTTTTGAGTTCCTCGGCCTGCAGCGCTCCGGACGTGATTTCTCCCGCGCGGTAGATAACATCCGTTGCCGTTTCCATCCGGAAATCCTGAGGCAGTTCGCGGTCCACCATAACGGCAATGACGGTGTCGGCGCCGGCCGTCCGGGCTGCATAAACCGGGACCAGGCTGGTGATGCCCCCGTCGGCCAGCAGCCATTCTCCCTTGCGAACCGGTTCCACCGCACCGGGTACGGAGCTGCTGGCCAGTACTGCCTGCCGGAGCGGACCCTCGGAAAAGACAACCTGCCGTCCGGTGATCAGATCTGTAGAGACGGCGCAAAAGGGGATTTTGGTCTGGCGTATATCAATGTCCGGAAGAAGTGAGTTGATCAGAGACTGAAAATCTTCAGCAGGCAGGATGGCCGGTTTGAAAAAAGCCTGGGCCAGTAAGTAGCGGCTTTTGACCAAGTCCAGCATTTTTTGGAGAGGTTTCTTGGGCTGGGAAGAGAGCGACAGGCCTAAAGACTTGATCGTGGAGTCCTCGAATTCGGGGCTTCTCATATAGGCATCGATTCTGGCCGAGATCTCTTTGGGTGACAGGCCGCAGGCATAAGCGCCGCCGATCAGCGCACCGACACTGGTTCCGGCTATCAGATCGATATTTATACCCTCATCCTCCAGAACCTTAAGGACGCCGATATGAGCCATTCCGCGAACGCCGCCGCCGCCCAAAGCAAGCCCCACTTTATTGCCGTACCATGTCATAATCCGTCGCCATCACTTTTTGTGTCTTAACGTACCGCTCTTTTAAACTTCCAAAAATAATACAGCTTCTGACCATTAATGCAAGCCTTAACTCAATGGGCATTTATGACATTTAAGTCGCTCCGGATGACAAAAACGTCGTCCCGGGCGATCCTTTGATCAGCATGCGTCCGGCGTGTCCGGTGCGTAAATCAGGATCTTTGTCCATGACATTAAGTTCATTTATCAGTCGGCGGTCTTTTCCGGGATGATTCCATCAATTCAAGTATAGCAGCCGTTTGCGGAAAAATGAAGACGGTGGCATGGCTGTTGCTTTATAATAGAGAAAATAATCGCTTGGCAAATCTTTCTTTGGGGAAAGGATACTGCCTGTGCTGCCATCATTAAAGCTGCTCGATTTAATGGCCAATAATGCGGATACAATTGCCCGGCAATGGGTTAAGGATGTTGCCCGAAATCCCAAAACTCCTTATTATCATAACCTGAACGAAGATAAGATCATACCTCAAGCGGTCGAATTTTATAAACAGTTAAGCCGCGTTTATACAGACAAGGATCCCTTTACATCAATTCAGAAGTTTATGGGGAAATTCGCCGAAGCGTTGTTTAATGACGGCATTCCTCTCCATGAAGCGCTTTACGCCATAGTTCTTATGCGGCGTCATATCTGGCTCTATGCGGAATTTCAGGCTATATTCGTTACTGTTGTTGAACAATTGCAGGCGATGGACGCACTGACGCGAACCATTCTTATGTTTGACTATATTTCCTATTCATTGACGGAAAAGTACGTAATGTTAATGAGTAGCGGTACCAAGAAAAAATAATGAAGAGGTGATTGAACAGTGGCCGAGCAAATCAACCAGGGAAAAGTTATATCCGTTCGCAGTAGTGTTGTTGATGTCCGCTTTCCTGTAGCACCGGCGATCCGCAATGTGCTCAGGGCTGGAGAAAAGGGCGAATTCGTCATCGAAGTATTTACCCAATTGGACAACAACACCATTCGGGGTGTCGCTCTGACGCCTACGCAGGGTCTGGCGCGCGGCGCGATTGTGACCGATACGGGCAAACCTTTTGAAGTGCCTGTTGGGAGTCCGCTTCTGGGAAGAGTGTTTAACGTTTTTGGAAACACTATCGACAAAAAAGGCGATGTTGAAGGGTGCGAATTACGATCCATACACCGCGAACCGATTCCGCTGCGTGATCAATCGACAGTCTCCGAAATTTTTGAAACCGGCATCAAGGCCATCGATGTTCTGGCGCCTCTGGAGCGGGGAGGTAAAGCCGGACTGTTCGGCGGAGCCGGTGTCGGCAAGACTGTTCTCATTACGGAAATGATCCATAATACTGTCAGTGGTCATGAGGGGATGAGTATCTTCTGCGGTATTGGTGAGCGCTGTCGTGAAGGTGAAGAACTCTACCGGGAAATGGAAGAAAGCGGTGTTCTGGGAAATACCGTCATGGTGTTCGGGCAGATGAACGAGCCGCCCGGTGCGCGTTTCCGGGTAGGGCATGCCGCGCTGACCATGGCGGAGTATTTCCGGGATGACGCCAAGCAGGACGTTCTTCTCATGATTGATAACATTTTCCGCTTCATTCAGGCAGGGATGGAAGTTTCGGGCCTTCTGGGTCAGCTTCCGTCACGTCTCGGTTACCAGCCGACTCTGGCGACGGAACTGGCGGAGCTCGAGGAGCGGATCTGCAACACCAAGACAGGCGCTATTACATCTATTCAGGCGGTTTATG
This sequence comes from Deltaproteobacteria bacterium HGW-Deltaproteobacteria-12, assembly GCA_002840565.1. Classification (GTDB taxonomy): domain Bacteria; phylum Desulfobacterota; class Syntrophia; order Syntrophales; family Smithellaceae; genus MVRV01. Next base: position 66,020 of record PHBK01000014.1, read on the forward strand.
TACCCGCCGACGATTTTACCGATCCTTCGGCCGTTCATACTTTCGGCCATCTTTCAGCGACAATTGCTCTTTCCCGCAAAAGGGCGAGTGAAGGGCTTTATCCGGCTATTGATCTTCTCCAATCCACTTCCAAGATGTTGATGCCGAATATAGCCGGCGAGCGTCATTACAAGATTGCCCAGGAAATCCGCAAGACACTTGCTGTTTATGAAGACCTGAAAGACATCATCGCCATGCTGGGAATTTCCGAACTGTCCCGTGAAGATCAACGAACTGTTTACAGAGCCCGCCGTCTGGAACGTTTTTTCACCCAGCCTTTCTTTGTTACCGAGCAGTTTACCGGAACAGCAGGGAAGATGGTTTCCCGGGAAGAGACATTACTCGGGTGTGAGAGAATTCTCAATGATGAATTTGCGGAATATCCCGAAAGGTGTTTGTATATGATCGGTTGCATAGATGAGGCAAAGATTCATGATGCGGCTTAAGATTTTACTCCCGGCGGAAATTATGATGGAGCAGGAAGTCAAGAAGATAGTCGCGGAAGCGGAAAACGGTTCCTTCTGCCTGATGCCGAACCACATTGATTTTGTCGCCACCCTGGCGCCGGGTATTTTTAGTTATGAGCTGGTAGTCGGAGGTCAGGAAGTATTGGCGATGGATGTTGGTACGCTGGTGAAAAAAGGGTCAGAGGTATTGGTTTCCACGCGCCATGCTGTAAAAGCGCCCGATATCGGAAAACTCAAACAGGTGGTTGTGCAGCAATATGATGCTCTGGATGAGCGGGAAAAACTGGTTCGCTCAGCGGCCGCCAAACTGGAGGCGTCGCTCATCAGGCGGATGGTGGAACTGAAATAAGGAAAAAGGAGAAAAGAGTAGGAACAAGGAGAAAGGAAAAAGGGAAAAGAAAAAAGAAAAAAGAAATAAGCCTCGAACCTTGTGCCTTGTGCCTTGTACCTTGTACCTTGAACCTTGAGAGGTTTAAACATGGTTGAAATAAAACGAACATCCGACGGTAGGCGCCGAAAAATGGCCGACCATTTTACCAAAGAGGTTGCCAGGAAAGAAGCACTTCGCCTGAAGGGGCTGCGTCATAAAGATGAAACCGTCTGGTTCGGTCTGGGCATGATGGGCATAGTTGGCTGGGCGGTCGCCATCCCGACGCTGATCGGCGTTGCCCTGGGGCTCTGGATCGACCGCACCTGGCCCAGCCAGTATTCCTGGGCTTTGATGCTGATGATTGCCGGCGTTGTCATAGGCTGTATCAATGCCGCCTATTGGGTGAGAAAAGTACGCAGTAAAATTATTGAGGAAGAATAGTATGACTCTGTCCACCATGATAATTCTAATGATGTCGTTTGCTGCAGGGTTGGTCCTCGGTGCATTTTACTTTGTCGCGCTGTGGCGGACGGTTAACCGCCTGTCATCAGCGACCAGTCCTGTGCGCCTGATGCTGGGAAGTCTTATCCTGCGCGTGGCTGTGGTAACAGCAGGATTTTACTTTGTCATGGGCGGCCATTGGGAAAGACTGGCCGTGGCTATGCTGGGTTTTGTCTTGATAAGGAAAATTCTTACGTATCGTCTGGGCCCTCAAAAGGCGGCGGAAGCGGTTCATTAATAATACGGCCGATCAAGGAGTACATATGGAGATTGTAACTCTTAATCAGATTAGTCCCGATCAGGTTATTCTTTGGAGCTGGGGCTTTATTATAATCAACGCGACCATTCTCTATACATGGCTGGTTATGGGCATCCTGGTTGTCGGCTCATGGTTTGTCACGCGCAAACTTTCCTCTGAACTGAATGTGTCACGCTGGCAGCATTTTCTGGAAGTGATTATCTCCATTATTCGGGGGGAAATCGGTGAGATGACGAAAAAAGGAGCGGATCACTATGTTCCGCTGGTCGGTACCCTCTTTCTGTTTATTTGTGTGTCCAATGTTCTGGTGATCGTGCCGGGTTTTGTCGCGCCGACTGCGTCCATAACGACCACTGCGGCGTTGGCCACCTGTGTCTTTATTGCCGTTCCCTACTATGGGATATCGCGCAACGGTATTCTTCATTATGTGAAGGAGTATTTTCAGCCTAATTTTATTTTCTTCCCTTTCCATGTCATGGGAGAATTATCCAGAACGCTGGCCCTGACCGTTCGTCTGTTCGGTAACATCATGAGTCATGAAAAGGTCGTCGGTATCCTGTTGGCGGTTACACCGTTCCTGTTCCCGGTTGTGATGCAGATTCTGGGACTTTTGATCGGTGTGATTCAGGCCTATATCTTCGCGATCCTTTCCATGGTTTATATAGCCTCCGCGCTTTCCGCCGAGGATGACGTTCATCACGCAGTAAAGAAAGAAGGCTCTTCAGCCTGATAAATTTGAATTAAAGGAGGAGTATTTATGGACAGTGTAAGTCTCGTCGCGATGGCATCGATTTTCGGCGCTGGTTTGGCAATGGCAATCGGTTCAATTGGCCCCGGCCTCGGTATGGGCCAGGCAATATCCCAAGCGCTGGCCGCCATAGCTCAGCAGCCGGATGAGAGGAATTCTCTGACAAGAACACTTTTCGTCGGATTGGCCATGATTGAATCCATTGCTATTTACTGCTTTGTTATTTCCATGATTCTTATTTTTGCCAATCCTTTCTGGGGCTTCGTTATTAAGTAAGGGGGATGATCCATGCATATCGACTGGTTTGTTTTTTTAGCGCAAATCTTTAATTTCCTCCTGCTCATGTACTTGCTGAAACGCTTTCTTTACGGGCGGGGAAGCAAAAATAGCCGCACGTTTTTCTGAAGCCGAAGAGCTGAAAGTCAAGGCCAGTGAGGCAGCTGAACTCTATGAAAAGCGCAACCAGTTGCTCAACGACAGGAAGGAACAGCTGCTCAACGAGGCAACGCTGGCTGCCGATTCCAAGCGCAAGGAGCTGATGGAAAAAGTTCGCGCTGATGTTGATCAGGTCAAAACACGCTGGCAGGATATGCTGATTCGTGAGCAGAATGCCTTTTTCGCTGATCTGCGCCAGCGGGCGGCTAAACAATTATATGCCACAGCGCGCAAGGCCTTGAGCGATCTGGCTGATGCCGATCTGGAGGAACGGATTATCGACGAATTTATCCGGCGTGTCCAGGTACTTGATGAAGAAAAAAGTGTTTCCATCCGCAAGGCAATCAGCGGAGGAGGCAATCGTGTGACCATTCAGAGTGCTTTCGACATACCCGCTCCGAAACAGACAAAGATTGAGGAAGTACTGAAAAAACAGATCACTAATGGTTTCACAATCCGTTATCTGCTGGAGCCGGATATTGTGTCGGGTATTGAGTTGCGCGTGAACGGACATAAAATCGCCTGGAGCCTTAATGAATATCTGGAGACCCTGGTGGAGAGTCTGACGGAAACTCTCCAGAAAGAAGCGCATGCGGCATAGAAAGGTTTTCAGACCGAAGACTGAAGACTAGTATATGATGTCAGGAGGCATAGAATGAATGCAGAGGTTGGCAAGGTGGAAAATCAGGAATTAAAAACCTTCCTGGACGATACATTCGACACCATGGAAAAAGTCCTGGATGAGCAGAATCCGGAATTGCGGCAGTATGAAGTCGGACAAGTGGAATTTGTCGGCCGTGATATTGCCCGGGTAAGCGGCCTGCCGCATATCCGCGCAGAGGAACTGGTTCGCTTTGCAGGAAATTATATGGGGCTTGTTTTTAATATCGATCCGAAGGAGATCGGTGTGATTCTTCTGGATCCCAGTGAACACCTGCAGGTTGGTTCGGAAGTGCAGCGCACCAAACGCGTGCTCGATGTGCCGGTAGGAGAAGGCCTTTTAGGAAGGGTGGTCGATCCTCTCGGACGTCCGCTGGACGGTCTGGGTGAAGTAAATACCGTCATGCGTCTGCCGGTGGAAAGACCAGCGCCGGCGGTTATGGACCGCTCGCCGGTTACTGTGCCGCTGCAAACGGGCATCAAGGTGATCGATGCCCTCATTCCCGTCGGTCGCGGCCAGCGCGAATTGATTTTAGGCGATAGAATGACCGGCAAAACGGCCATTGCCGTGGATACAATTATCAATCAGAAGGAAACAGGTATCATCTCTATTTATTGCGCCGTGGGCAAGAAAAGTGCGGACGTAGCCAAGGTGATTGCCGATTTGCGGGATCACGGCGTTATGGGATCATGCATCGTCGTAGTGGCTACCGGAGAAGATACGCCGGGCCTGCAGTTTATCGCACCTTATGCGGCAACGTCCATGGGCGAGTATTTTGTGGAGCGGGGGAGGGACGTTTTAATTATCTATGACGATCTGACATCACACGCACGGGCCTATCGTGAAGTATCGCTGCTTTTGCGTCGGCCTCCGGGGCGCGAAGCTTTCCCCGGTGATATCTTCTATATCCATTCGCGGCTTTTGGAAAGGTCAACCCACATGCGTCCCGAGTTGGGCGGTGGCTCGTTGACGTCATTGCCGATTACCGAAACGGAAGCGCAGGACATGTCGTCTTACATTCCGACCAATCTTATTTCCATCACGGACGGGCAGATTTATCTCTCTCCGGTGCTTTTCAGCAAGGGTATCCTGCCGGCGGTCGATGTCGGCAAGTCGGTTTCCCGCGTGGGCGGCAAAACGCAATTGCCGGCCTACCGCTCCGTGGCCGGTGATCTGCGTCTGTCCTATTCTCAATTTGAGGAATTGGAATCCTTCTCTCGTTTCGGCACAAGGCTCGATGAATCTACCCGCCGGACGCTGGAGAGAGGCTGGAGAGTTCGCGAAATTCTGAAACAGGGACAGTACAAGCCTTTACGTGCATCGGAACAGATTGCCTCTCTGCTTTCAGTGACGGGAGGAGCTCTCGATCTTGTTCCGACAGAGAAAATTCGTGAGGTTGAGGCTCGCCTTCTGGAAACAGTCAATGAACAGCTGCCGGAATTGTGTTCGCGGATTGAAGAGGGCAAAAAAATAGATATAGCGGACCGTGACAGCATTATGAATAAAATCAAACCTACCATTCAACCATTTGAAGTGATTGAGGAAGCTAATGCAAACAACTGAGTCCCTGAAAAGAAGAATGAAAAGCGCAGGTGATCTTTTATCCGTCGTCAAGACGATGAAAGCCCTTGCCGCTGTAAGCATTCGTCAATATCAGCGGGCGGTGGATTCACTGCGTGACTACAACCGGACAGTCGAAATGGGCTTGCAGATTGTGCTCAAAGAACGGATGGGCGCCACAATGCACCGGAAGGATACGAAGATGAAACGCCTGGGGGTAATCATTTTCGGGTCCGATCAGGGGCTGTGTGGACAACTCAATGACCAGATATCAGTTTTTACGCTGGACTATATTAAAAACAGCGGTGTTAAAAAAGAAAACCGCAAAGTTCTGTCCATTGGTGCGCGCGTGGCGGACTACATGGAAGACGCCGGGCAGTCTGTGGACGAGTTGATGGGTACGCCCAGTTCCACAGCCGGTATCACGCCGCTGGTGCAGGAAATTATCATGGTTATTGACGAGTGGCATTTTCGCAACAATATTGATCATTTTCTGTTGTTTTATAATGAATATGTGACCGGAGCGACATATCATCCCCATATGCTTCAGTTATTGCCCGTCAATATGGACTGGCTTACTCAACTCGCCAGGAAAAAATGGGATTCCAAGTCGCTGCCGATTTTCCGCATGGACGGCGACCGGATATTTTCTTCACTCATTCGGGAATATCTGTTCGTTTCTCTATACAGGGCTTTTGCTGAATCCCTGGCCAGTGAAAATGCCAGCCGCCTGGCTTCCATGCAGAACGCGGAAAAAAATATTGAAGAGCAACTGGTTGAGCTTCATGTTCAGTTTCACCGCACGCGCCAGATGACGATCACAGAAGAGCTGCTCGATATTGTGGCTGGTTTTGAGGCTTTGCAGGAGCAGACAGGATAGTATCTTAATTTCGCCAAGGAGGTTGGTTATGACAACGGCATCGGACAAAAGAATCTGTGTTATTTGTGCCTGGCGCGAGAACTGCACGAAACGTTACCGGGTCAAATCAAATGCCTTGTTTGATGTCAACTGCGCGGATTATACAAGAGATATCAAACTGCGCGATAAGGATCTCGATAAAATTGTCGAGAGCGAGATCGGAAGATGGAAAAAGGAGAAAAAAGAGCAACCGGGCTATGTCATTACTCTTTCCAGTGAAGCCGGCGCCGGCGGCGGTTCGATCAGCAGAATTCTGGCAACTGATCTTAATATCAATATGTACGGGAGTGAATTGATTCATCTGGTGGCGGAAAGCGCCCACATGAGCGAAAAGGTGATCAAATCCCTGGATGAGAAAAATATCTCTTTTCTGGAAAGCATGATCAGCTCTTTCTTTGAATCCCGCCACATCTGGCCCAATGAGTATATGCGGCATTTATCAATGGTCATCCATACCCTGGCGACTCACGGTAATATAGTACTGATCGGCCGGGGTGCCAACTTTATCCTGGGCGATGAGGCGTTTCGGGTCAGGACCATTGCGCCGCAGGATATGCGGATAGAGAATGTCATGCGTGACCGCCGGATTCCGGCGGACGAGGCTAAAAAATATATCGTGGAATACGATGCTAATCAGGTTGCGTTCATCCGGAAATACTTTAATGAAGATATTAACAACCCGGCACATTACGACATGCTGATCAACATGAAGAATTTAAGCATCGAGTCCGCCGCCGATTCGATCAAAAAGGCTTTTCTGGAATGGAAGCTGATCAGGGACGCACAAAAGAAGACGGCAATAAAATGAATGATCGTGGCGGTAAAGCATGACAAAGTTCGAAAAATCGCTGTTGCTTGTTTTGACGGAAGAAATCATCCTGCAATTGCGCTCCCGCATTGCGGAGATTGAAGAACTGCACCCGAGAGAGTCGGCTCTCGGCATTGCCACGTTCCAGGAACGTCTCTGGAGAATAGAAGAATTGTTAAATGCGGTGAAAAAGGACAGTGATCTTTCTCTCTAGTCAGCCGTTTTACCGGACATTCCGATACTACAGATACAGATTATGAGCCACCTCCTGGGTTGTGCATCAGCAATCAAAATTCCAGGAGGATGGCAGTCAATATATGTTGGAGCAAAAGATCATTTTGCCCTGGCTATTTCTTTCATTATCTTGATTTCCGGATCTCCGCCGAGCAATACGCTGATCTTGGTGAAAAATTCCTGGAAATGCGGTGTGGAAGAATGGAAATTCAGGGCATCTTTGTCGGTGTATTGTTCGACCACAACCAGCGTATTGGGATTGGCTTTTTCAACGTTGAGCGAATACAGAACTGTTCCCTGCTCTTTAGCCACTTCCATTACCAGCTGCTGAGCTTCTTTCAAAGCTTCATCCATCTTTCCTTCTTTTATAGGCATCTTGGCAATAACTGTCAGCATTTCTTTTTCTCCTCTATAGTTTTAATCTCTGTGCCGATGCATATAACACAGAGGACATATCTTGATCAAACAATAAAAAATTATCTTATTGACAGAATAAAAGATCAAACCTAAACTGCCTGCCTTAGACGCAGTAAGGGAAAATACAACAAATTCCGGGAAAGGGTTTTTCGATGCAGGACAAAGAGCTTGGTTATCGCCTCGACCTTATGAAGAAAGAAATGCGTCAAAAAGGTCTGGATGCTTACATTGTTTCTACCGAAGAAAATATCTGGTATTTAACAAATCTGGTCTATAAGCCTGAGGAAAGGCCATTCTTCGTTGTGGTTCCCGTCGAGGGCAAACCCACGCTCGTCGTTCCTACCCTGGAAGAGCGGCATCTGGGGACTCCCCCGATCGACAGCTTCGTCGTTGCCTACAGGGAATTCCCCGCTCCGGAGGGCTGCGGCTGGGCGGACGTTTTGAGAAAAGCCATCGGGAGAGCAGGGAACGTAGGCATAGAAGGAAAGATGAAGGCTTCCCTCCTGCTGGAAATTCGCGACTTCTCTCCCGTTGTTATTGACATTGTGGAAGGATTGCGGCTGGTGAAAAGCGCCTCTGAGCTGGAGATGATTCGGAAGGCGGCCGGGATCGCTTCATCCGCGATGGGGCGGCTGCTTAAAAGCTTATATCATGGTGCATCGGTTGTAGAGTCGTTTATGGTATCCAAAGCGACGCAAACGGATCTGATCAAGTCGGGCGAGTTCAATCCTCTTTTGACCTACCTGCTCACGGCGGCCTGGCCATCCCCTGCGAGTTCCATGCCGCACAGTGTTCCGGGTTTGGGGGAGCGGTATGGCGCCGGTCCGAACGTGGCCATGTGCTATTTCCGGATAAATGGCTATGCCGCCGAATGCGAAAGAACATTTTTCCTGGACACTCCCAGCGCCGAGGACAGGGAGCGTTTCGGGGATGTTATGGAAGCCCGGCGGAGAGCCTTCGGCATTCTGAAGCCCGGCGTGCTCTGCGCGGAAATCGACGCTGCGGCGAACGGCTTCCTGCGCACCAGGGGATATGAGGGGAATATCCTCCACCGGACCGGGCATGGTATCGGGCTCGGGAATCACGAAGAACCATGGCTGGCGGAGGGTGACGACAGGCCGCTGCAGGTAAATATGGTTGTCAGCATAGAGCCCGGCATCTACTTCGATGCAAGAGGCGGCTACCGGCATTCGGATACGGTGCTGATAACAAAGAACGGATACGAGACGCTGACGCACTTTCCCGTTTCCCTGGAAGAATTGACCCTGACCGGACGGCTGATCTCCAAAGCAAAGGGGAAGATCATTCAGCGCGCGCTGGGGTTGAGTTAAAAGGGAAGAAGGCGATTGTGTACAGGAGTTCGAATAAAGATCGGTAGAGAGGTAAACATGGGTGTTCACAGCTATACGTTTTATGATGTCATTTGCCGTAATGCCAAAATTCATTCCGATAAGACAGCCATAATTTTTAGCAGCAGAAGCCTGAGTTACCTGGCATACAAAGAAAAATGTGATCAGCTTGCCGCCGGACTGCTCCGGGACGGTATTCTCAAAGGAGATCGCCTTGCCGTTATTGATCAGAACAGCGATAATTTTCTGCTTCTTTATGGCGCGGCGGCCAAGATCGGCGCCATCATCGTGGCGGTGAATTGGCGGGTACAGCAGGAGGAGGCGGACCACATCTTTCGCGACAGTCAACCCAAATTAGTGCTTGTCGGCAGTGATTATCAGAAATTGGTTACGGCCGCAGCCGGCAATCTATCTTCCATGAAGAACTGCTATGTTTTGGGTCGGAATATCCAGAAAGGATTTTTGCCTTTCGATGAACTGTTCATTTCCCCTGCTGCCGATCAATCCATAGACATTGATGCCCATGATGGTTTCGTCATGATGTACACCGCAGCGGTGGATGGGCAGCCGCGCGGGGCATTGCTCAGCCAGGCGAACATCCTGGCCGTTAATTTGGAGATGATTGATCAGTACAAGCTGGGGAGTGATGATTGCAATATTTGCTTTCTACCTCTGTTCCATATCGGCGGCCTCGTCATGTGTTCGGCCGTTATGCAGAGCGGCGGCCGCAACGTGATCACCGAGCGCTTCGATGCCGACGAAGCCTTACAATTGATCGGCAAAGAAAAAGTGACGGTTTTTTTCACCTTTGCACCGATCCTGAAAATGATCGCCGATAAATATGAAGAAAACGGCGGCGATTTATCCAGCGTCACCAAAGTTGCCGGGATAGAGTCCCCCCAGAATATTGCGCGTTTTTGCGGTATGGCTAAAAACGCAAAGTTCTACGCGGCATACGGACAGACGGAGGCGATGGCCATTGCCGGAGGGCTGATGGACGAAAGGCCGGGCAGTGTGGGAAGGCCTTCGAATTTAGCCAGAATAGCCCTCTTCAACGATTACGATGAGGAAGTTCCCGTCGGCACTGCCGGAGAGATCTGCGTGCGTTCCCCTGCCGTCTTTTGCGGATACTGGCAGCTGGAGGAAGTGACCGCTTATACGTTCCGCAACGGTTGGCATCACACGGGAGATATCGGCCGGTTTGATGAAGATGGCTTCCTCTGGTATGTGAAGAGAGGGGCGCAAAAAGATCTGATTAAACCGGGAGGCGAAAACGTTTACCCGGCCGAGGTGGAGAAAGCGATTCTTGCCCACGATTCCGTTGCCGGGGTCAGCGTTATCGGCGTGAGTGACGCGGAGTGGGGAGAAGCGGTCAAAGCCGTTATTGTTCTCAAGCCCGGCGTTAAAGCATTTACCCTCAAAGAGTTGACAGAGTTTATGGCTGACCGGATTGCCCGGTACAAGAAACCGAAATATCTGGTTTTTGCTGATTCTCTGCCGAGAACACCGGATGGCGAGATCGACCGGGAAAAAGTGAAAGCATCTTATGGGCAACCGGCGAGTTGAAATGTTTTGACCTGAACTGATCCGTAAACCAGCCCGGCCATCGTAAAAAGATGAAAATATTGTCGAAGACAGCCGTTTTTAAAAGGTAAATTACTGCAACAATAAAAAGCGGCTACAGTCATAAGACTGCAGCCTCTTGATATTTCTTGTGGGCCGTGCGGGACTTGAACCCGCGGCCAACGGATAAAAGTATTGTCTCCTGGGCTTTTTAACTTCCTCAAAAGACGTAAGTATTTTAAATGTTAAGGAATCGTGATTCCAAATATCATCAGGTTTTAGCAAATTTTGGCAAAAAAAGTTTTAAATCCAAAGGTTTGAACATACTATATAATTATCAATTCTCGAACTTGCCGTGTCTGCCTCGACCCGATGTAAACATAGAGGCACCTTGAATAGTCTCGCCGCTGGTCATGACGATGTCATAACCCTTTGAGAATTCCTGTTCCATGGCCTCTGCAAAGTTCATATTAAACCCTTCATAGACCGACTGCCGATCACTACGCATACATTGCTGCGGGAAAGCAGCAATTTGTTCTGCCAATTTTTCAGCTTCTTCCCTGGCGGTGCCATTTTCCACTACCCGGTTGGCAAGTCCTATCTGCAATGCTTCATCTGAATTTACTGGACGGCCAGTTAGAATTAAATCCAGGGCACGGCTCATGCCTATCAAGCGAGGCAGACGCTGAGTTCCCCCGTCAATCAGGGGGACACCGAATCTGCGGCAGAACACGCCAAAAATTGCATCCTTCTCTATCACCCGCATGTCGCACCATAAGGCGAGTTCCATGCCGCCAGCCACAGCGTATCCGGAAACAGCTGCAATAACCGGTTTGGAAAGATGCATTCTGGAGGGACCCATTGGTCCATCTTTTGTCATATCTTTATCCATTCTATTTCCATGTCCATTCGGACCGGTAACATCAACAACAGCTTTTAAATCAGCCCCCGCACAGAATGATCCTCCTGCGCCGCATAAGACGGCTACTGAATAATTGGAATCGCTGTCGAAAGCGCGAAAGGCATCGGCCAGCTGATCGGCGGTTTTTCGGTTCACACAATTTTTTATTTCCGGTCTATTGATGATTACGGTATATACGACACCCTTTTTCTCCACTAATACTTCGTTCATTTTAGCACACTCCTTTTGAGAAAATAATTCAAAAACAATGAGTAATGATTGTCTCGTAGCGTAGATATTCAGGAATCTACTTTAGCAAGCAAAAATGTTAGTTATTCCTCTGTAACCCATCACCTTATTGATGCCGATATTTGTAACATACATTAAGTTAATGTTCAGCCATTTTCCCTTTGCAATTCAAGAATGCTTCTAGCACAGTTTGCGCCAGATAAATTCAAACCATTGATCAAATATTCCAAAAGCATTCATCAAAATATTTATTCAACGGGCTCGTTTCTTTATAGACAGATGATGCAAGATTTGCCGGCAACTGAGAATGAAAATATCAACATAGTGCGATCAGAGATATGATAAGCGCAGGTGCGCCGGAAAGAATGGCCATGACAATTTCCGGACATAAGACAAGAGTGCTTTCGACCGTTATAATATTGTATCGCAAGAGGACTTGAAGGATGCCGCAAGAAAACGAAAAAGTTTTAAAGAGATACAAGCAAAACAACTAAAGGACAGTTACAATTTAGTTACGATTGGCCCATTAAACGACAAAAGGTTACAATCCTAAGACTGTAACCCCTTGATATTACTGGTGGGCCGTGCGGGACTTGAACCCGCGGCCAACGGATTAAAAGTCCGCTGCTCTACCACTGAGCTAACAGCCCACTGATGGTATTATTTTTGGAGGTGCCTCCTTAACAGCTAGTTTCTATCGTGTCAAGAAGAAACTAATAAAATAAGGATCAATCGCGGAAAGGATTCTTCAGGATGATTGTTTCTTCCCTTCCCGCACCAACCGATACGAGGTTTAAAGGTACACCGGCCAGTATTTCCAGCCGCTGTAAATATTTACGGGCATTAACGGGAAGATCGGCAAAATCTCTTATTCGGCTAATATCTTCTTTCCACCCGGTAAATTCTTCATATACGGGCCGGCATTGGGCAAACTCGTCAATGCTGGCCGGTACGGCAGAAGTGTAATTGCCGTTTACGGATTCATAACCTGTACAGATTTTTATTGTCTCCAGGCCAGTCAGGACGTCGAGCTTGGTGATGGCCAGGGCGGCAATACCGGAAGTGCGCACAGCCTGCCGCACCAGCACCATGTCCAGCCAGCCGCAGCGGCGCTGTCTGCCTGTCGTAGCGCCGAATTCCTGCCCCGCTTTCTGTATCCGCTGCCCGATCTCGCAGGTTAATTCAGTCAGAAAAGGTCCTTCGCCAACTCTCGTAGTGTATGCCTTGCAAATTCCGACCACGTTATTTACGGCATTGGGACCGAGTCCCGAACCGCAGGCGGCATTGCCGGCGACAGTATTGGAAGAAGTCACATAGGGATAGGTTCCATGGTCAATGTCGAGATGAGAGCCTTGAGCCCCTTCAAAAAGAATCTTCTTCCCCGCTTTCAGAGCAGTATCAAGGATCAACGAAGTGTCCGCTACATATGATTTGATCTTTTGGGCGTAAGCCAGATATTCAACTGCAATTTCTTCGACCGAGAAGGGCTCGGCGGAGTATAAACCGGTCAGTAAAAAATTTTTTTCCAGCAGGCTGTATCTCAACTTTTCCTGCAGCCGGGGTTCATCATAGAGATCACAAACACGTATGCCTGTGCGGGCCACTTTGTCTTCGTAAGCAGGTCCAATGCCTCTGCCGGTGGTGCCGATTTTCTTGCCGGATGCGCTCGCTTCGCGCGCCATATCCAGGCGCTTGTGGTAAGGCATAATTAAATGAGCCTTTTCACTGATGAACAGTTTCGTATGCGGCGGGAAAAGGCCGCCTTTTTGCAACTCGTCAATTTCCTGCATTAATACGACCAGATCAATGACAACGCCGTTGCCGATAATGCATATTTTATTGTTGTGCAAAATCCCGGACGGAATCAGATGTAATACTGTCTTGCGGCCATTGACAACCAGTGTATGGCCGGCATTATTACCTCCCTGGAAACGGGCAACGACATCGGCTCCTTCCGTGTAGAGGTCAACGATTTTTCCTTTGCCCTCATCGCCCCATTGTGTGCCCACTACTGCAACATTTGGCATGATTATCATCCTTACATTTTTATCGGTTTAATGGAGATCACATGTGGTAATTTTCTCAGTTTGTCCAGAATATCTTCCGGGACGGCCGAATCCGTATTCAACACCACCATAGCATGTTTGGCTTCCGGATCGCGGCTTAAATTCAGGCGGGCAATATTAACTTTATTATTGGCCAGCGTTGTTCCTAAGTTGCCGATAACACCGGGTTGATCATAATTGGATACAGCGAGCATATTGCCTTCCGGAACGACTTCTACAGAAAATTCGTTGATCCGGACGATGCGCGGATCGTGCTTCCCGAACAGGGCGCCCGCTGTAATGCTTGTTTCCTTGGATGTTTTTATCGTCAGCGTGATCATATTGGTGTAATCCTTCACCTCGCTGCTTTTGGATTCCACGATCTTGATGCCCCTTTCTTTGGCAATAACCGGAGCGTTTATATAGTTGACGGTTTCCAATAAAATGGGCTCTAAAAGTCCTTTGACTAAAGAGATCGTTACCGGAGCAACATTGTAATGAAGAATTTCTCCGCTATATTCAATATTTACCTGCTGAAGGGCGCCGGTTACCAGCTGCGAATGGAAAGTGCCGAGCTTCTCCGCCAGGTCCAGATAGGGGCGGATGACAGCCATCAATTCTGCGCTGACGGAGGGGAAATTAACGGCGCCTTTAATTTCGCCGGTAGCGAAATAGGCGGCAACCTGGTGAGCGATGGCGATGGCAACATTAGTTTGTGCTTCGTCAGTGGAGGCACCCAGATGCGGGGTGCAAATGACATTATCGAGTGCGATTAACTCCATGTTTTTGGTAGGTTCTTCTTCGAAGACATCGACGGCGGCCCCGGCGACGGTGCCTGAAACAAGGGCATCATACAGAGCTTTTTCATTGACGATTCCGCCGCGGGCGCAATGAATCAGAAATACGCCTTTTCTCATTTTGGCAAAAGCCCGGGCATCAAGAAGATTCTTTGTCTCCTTGGAAAGCGGTGAATGCACGGTAATAAAATCAGACTGCTCATAGAGTTCATCGAGGGAGACCAGAGTGATGCCCAGTTGCTCGGCCACGTCCGGGGAAATGAAAGGGTCATGGGCAATCACGCTCATTTTCAGCCCTTGGGCGCGGTCGGCAACTATCGCGCCCACTCGTCCCAGACCGATGATCCCCAGTGTTTTATTGCAAAATTCATTGCCCATAAATTTGCTTTTTTCCCATTTTCCGGCCTTCATGGAAGCAGTGGCCTGCGGAATGCGGCGGGCCAGTGAAAGCATCATGGCGAGGGCGTGTTCGGCGGTGGTGACAGTATTGCCGCCGGGGGTATTCATGACAACGATGCCCCGCTTGCTGGCCGCGGGAATGTCTATATTGTCCACACCAGCTCCGGCACGGCCGATAACGCTGAGGTTGGTAGCCGCTTCAATTATCTCGGCCGTTGCTTTTGTTGATGAGCGCACGATCAGCGCATCATAATCTTTGATAATGGCTTTTAATTCTTCCGGTTTCAGGTTTGTTTTAACGTCAACCTCGATGCCCGGGGCGTTGTTCAGTATTTCTACGACTTCGGCGGCCATAGAATCGCTGACTAAGACTCGTTTCATAAATTCTCTCCTCAAGACAGATTCTTAATCTTTTCGTTGTATATCTTTTCCAGCTCCGCCAGGGCGGTTTGAATATCATTTTCATCAATTGTCGGGCCGCACCAGAAGCGGTATCCGGCCGGTGCATCCTTGTAGGAATTGATGTCATGGGCGATATTTTTCTTGCTTAATTCCGAGGCAATGCTTTTGAGAAATTTTCCTTTATCCTCGTCAGAAAGCTTATCCACTTTGGGGCTCCCCACCATCAGGCAAACTGAAGTGTTGGAACGGGTCTCGGCATCCTGAGCCAGAAAATCAACCCAGTCCGTTTTGGCAACCCAGTTCTCTACGACCTGCAAATTGGCCCTGCTTTTTTTGACCAGACCGGCAAGTCCGATTTCACCCGCCCATTTCAGGGCGTCCAGATAATCTTCCACGCAAATCATGGAAGTAGTATTGATGACTTCGCCGTCAAAAATGGCCCGATTGATTTTACCGCCTTTTTTGAGACGGAATATTTTGGGCATTGGCCAGGCTGGATCGTAAGATTCCAGACGGGCGACCGCCCTGGGGCTCAAAACAAGCATGCCGTGAGCAGCTTCACCGCCCAGGCATTTCTGCCAGGAAAAAGTAGTCACATCCAGCTTGGACCAGTCCATTTCCATGGCGAAAGCAGCGCTGGTGGCATCACATAAAGATAATCCTTCGCGATTATCGGGAATCCAGTTCCAATCGGGAACTTTTACACCGCTGGTTGTACCGTTGGCCACAAAAACGACGTCATTGGTCCAATCAACGGATTTCAGATCGGGCAATTTCCCGTAATCGGCTTTTAAAATTTTAGGATTGAGCTTCAGCTGCTTGGCAACATCCGTAGCCCAGCCTTCGGAAAAACTCTCCCATACCAAAACTGTCACCGGTTTTGGCCCTAAAAGACTCCACATGGCGGCTTCAAAAGCGCCGGTATCGGAAGCGGGCATAATTCCCACAAGATAATCTGCCGGTATGTTTAGGATTCTCTTGGTTTCATTAATTGCTTTGGCTATTCTTTCTTTGCCGACCGCGGAACGGTGCGAGCGGCCGACCGGCGTGTTTTTGAGGACATCCAGGTTCCAGCCTGGTCTTTTACTGCAAGGGCCTGAACTAAAATTGGGGTTTTGCATAATACGCATCCTTAATGAAATTTGAAAAACAAGCCGTTTTTTATACCAGCAATGAAAATTATACTCAAGATATTTAAGTGAATCTGCCGCTGATTGATCGAAGGTCGGAACAAGGGGAGCCGTAGACGGCCTAAGGGTTCGTAATAAAAGTGTATTTTCTTTAGTTGGCGCTTATTGGTGTTTCTTCAGAATGACTCTGGCTCCGGAAGAATGGCGGTAAATTTATTTCTCTAGCTGTCCGGCTCGATATTATGCTTCTGCAGGCGGATTTTGTCGCCCGGAAAAGCGCCCCCGGAATAAGGCGATTTGGGAATAACGGCAATAACACCGACAAATTCGCCGGCCTAGTGTCCCGTTACTCCTATTGCTTCCAGAGCTTTAAGGTCATCGAGAGCAGGGAGTCTGTAAAATTGCTGAATTGTTAATGGACATGTGATAGAAATATGCAGAGCGGGGAACTGCTTTCTTTATTACTTCTGTAAAGATAGAACAGGCGCATAAACTTAAGTGTTATCACTTTCAGCAAAGGAGACTGAAAAATGACATCCAAAAAGGAACATAATGAATCAGCAATAATTAAGGCGGCAAAATTCAATTTGCTCGATGCCGTCAGTTATCAGGACAATGCGATTGTCAGCAGGGAAATAGCCAATAAAAACTCCGGAACAGTGACGGTTTTTGCCTTTGCCAAAGGGCAGGGTTTGAGCGAGCATACGGCTCCTTTTGATGCTCTTGTATATGTTTTTGATGGAGAAGTGGAGATACACATAGCCGGAAAGCCGCACTTTTTGAAGGACGGAGAGATGATCATCATGCCGGCCAATAAACCTCATGCCGTCAAAGCGCTGGAAAAATTTAAAATGCTTTTGATTATGCTTCGATCGTAAATAAAATGATGTGATGAAGGGCAGTGCTCAATTAGGCAATGGGCACTGCCCGTAATTCCTAGCGGCCGGGAACAATGAGTTTAGATGATTCCTGACGCTGCATTTCCTTGGCTTCGGCAATCATTGCCTGAACCGTTTTTTCAATTGCTTCTGGTAATCTGGCCGCTGCCTCGCTGAGGGTATTTGCTCCTTCAATATGGCACTGCACGGGAATCGGGCCATTGGGGGACATGAGCTGGGCTATTCCGGTAAAAATTACCTCCCTGCTCTCATCAATCGAGCCGTCAATCTTGACGGGGGAGAGGCGCCGGATCGTGGCATAGGTCAGGTCGGTGAAAGATTCTTCCTTGTAAAGGTTATCGACATTTATCTTGATGTCTGTCATCTTAGGTTCGCTCATTTGTTGTCTCCTCTTTGTATATGCGGTTTTTTAAATCTGTCCCGAAAAACAGCAGAAAATGCCCGCTCAACTGTTTGGGGATCATTTTTAGCTTTCGTACACTGAAAAAGGCGCATGGTCAAATAATATTAGGAGAGCAGCGACAAATTCTGAGAATCAGGCCGGGATAAAACCAAGTTTTTTCTTAATCCATTGGAGCGGGAAAAGCATTGATACTGTCTTGGAATATTCCAGATAAGCATCGCCGAATTCCGCAACGAGCTTGCGTTCCTCGAGCAGTGTGCCGACCAATACGTAGATGCTCAGGATGACATTGGTGATGAGTGTTGTTATATCCAGATCGTTGGCCCAGATGAGCGGGAATATTCCCGCATAGAACGGGTGACGCACCACACCCAGAATACCGGTTGAAGAAAGCACGCCGGTTTCGTTGATCAGTTTAGAACTGGTTTTTTCTTTTATTTGGGCCCAGCCGGAAAATTGACTAAGGCTGTAATGCCTTGCTCCGGCAACGAAGAGAAAAATTCCAGTGAGCAAAAGAGCGTATTTGAGGGGAAGCAGATATTCCGGCCAGATAAAAAAAGGCTCCTGTTTGATCGACTGCGAATAGATAATTACCGGAAGCAGGGTAATTATGGAGAAAATATTATAAAACAGCCGGTAAAAGCGGTAGGCGCCACCCAGTCTTTGTTGAAGAAAATCAGTCACGGATGTGCTGATCAGCCAGCTATGCAGTACGCAATAGATGATCCAGGAAAGTGCCAGAAGATAATATTTCATGGTCGCACCTGCGCTAAAACCAGTTTGCCGGTAAGTTTTCTTTGCGCGGTCGATGAACTGCTGCGTGTTGTCATGAGGGAAATCAGATGTCAGCAGCAGCCGGCGCTTTTGCTGTTTTTTGCCGGATTGTCGTTTACGGGTCCGCAGCAGCATTCGCCGCCGTTGCGTCCCAGCAGTGAGTTGATGACAGCAGCCGCACAGCCGACACCGGACTGCACGGAAATGGCATTGGCCGGGCAATTCTGACTGCATGCCCCGCATTCCATGCAGGCATCGCGACTTTGTATGGCTGCATGTTTGCTGTTCATTGTAAAAACTGCATGAGGGCAGACGTTCAGGCACATCCCGCAGCCGGTGCATTTTTTTTGGTCGAGCTGCAAAGTAACAACATTTCTAAGATAAACTGAATTATTCATTATCAACTCCTAAGAAATAAATATTGCGCCTATCCACATCAAAAGACCGACTGTGCCCAAGGCAATCTCCAGAGGCAGCGCCCAGCGCATTTCCTTCTTCACTCCGGAAAGAGATGTATAAGTGGAAGCGCCGGTAAAATTCATAGCCAGGTACCCGGACACGGCGGGAATAATCATCAGCCAGGCCAGGGCTTCGATCCTTCCTGCCCAGGCTTGTAAATTGATATCCCGCAGATAAAGAAGCAGCAGCGCGACAATCATGCCCAGTGTAAAACCCTTGGTGGAAAACGCCCTTCCGGGCAAGTAAGGCAGCAGCAGAGGATTTAAAACCGCTCCGCTGATAATAGCGCTCAAGAACGCGAGAACGGCAAAAACACCATAGTTGACGCTATTGGCCCAGAAGCCGGCAGGACCTCCGATGCCGCTTAAAACAAAGAGAACCGGAGCTATGATCAGAAATGGTTTTACTGCGTAAACAAGTTCAATGGGAATCAGCACGGCCCGGTCGGCTAAAGGGAAAGTCATTATCCGCATTGCGGGTGTGGTCTGCCATCCGGAATCAAGATACTCCGGCAGGTCTTTCGCCCTGATTGGTCCGTAATATACTGTAAAACCGGCTATCTTTTTCACGGTGTGGCCGGCCACTCCCGGTGCCCCCAGCTGCGGCAGGATTAACTTTCTGTGGCGGACAATATTTTTCAAACCGCTTGCTTCGATTCTGTTGATCAGTTCTACTGTGCCGAATGTCCCTTTGCCGGCGGCGCACCACACATTGATTCCCTTTGTATCCAGCACTAAAATCCAGGCGTTTCTGCCGGGCAGCGAACTACGCAGCATGTCAAAACTCATTTTGTAGTTGGCAGTGACTAAAACCGGCGAATTTTGATCAGGATTTTTCAGAGCGTACAGACCAGGATCAACCATGTAGTCCATTCTGCCGACGCCCCAGCGGGCCCTGACTGTTCCCCAGTTATCGCGTCTGCTCAATTCGGACGATACCTGCGGTATCTGCCCCAGGACGGTCGGAAGCGAACCGGTAATAAAAGGTTGATCCATTCTTGGCACAATATTTCTCACCTGTCTTATTGCCGGGCAGCAACCGGGTTCCTCTGAAATTACCGGTAAAATAATTGGACTCCCACTGGAACAACTGGTTTTTTGATCCATGACCCTATCCTTTCGGCTTTCCTTTTCTTGACGCACCAAACTCTACCTGAGTAATTGAATCCTTTGCCATCGGCGGAGTTTGGCATATCGGAATCGGTTTTCCCGCTTCTGCCGGAAACTCTTCGCAGCAGCTGTAGCCCGCCGCCGAATTTTTAATGGCATTGATAAAAATATTAATTGATTCCAATACATCCGCTCTTTTTTCCTCGGGAATATTTTTCGTTATTTTCTGGAAAAATCCGGCCAGACACAGCGAAACTTTTTGATGAATGATTTTGCCTTCCGGCGTCAGAAAAAGAGTTATGGCGCGGGAATCATGAATCGCCTGATCTCGCCTTAACAGGCCTTTAGAAATCAAAGGATTAACCAGTCGCGTGGCTGTGCTTTTTTCGACGGAAAGGATTTTGCGCAATTCCCCCATGTTCAGCTCGTTTTGCTTTGCCACGGCATCAAGGATCATAAACTGATGAAAAGTAACACCTTCACAAAAGGCAACATCCTGGCGGCAAAACCTTGTAACCTGCGCCATCCCCATAAATATTTCCATCATTCCCGCATTCTGCTCACTCATTTTTGTCTCCATGGTTGTATGATACAACCATATTGCTTTTTGTCAAGGGTAAAGATTGACAGGGCAAAGATTGATTGCTGTGTTTAAGACCAATATTCAATCCGCTTATTCGCATTAAAAATACTTAGCGAAATTAAAAACATATTTATTGACTTAATAATTTAACTGGATCAATTTAATGCTCTAAAACTTTAACTTTTGTCAGGCATTACCGAAAAACTCATTTTTCCGAGCACGATAAATATCAAAGGAGGGCGATGCAAATGGAACAGGAGATTAAGGTTTATCGGTACAGATGGGTAGTTCTGCTGGTATACTTTTTAATCAACGCATTAATGCAGATACAGTGGATAGCGTTTGCTCCCGTCACCAGCGAAGCGGTCGTGTTCTACCAGGTGTCCGCACTGCAAATCGATCTTGTTTCGCTGATTTTCATGATCGTTTATCTCTTCATATCTTTTCCGGCATCATATATTATTGACACTTGGGGCATCAGAATCGGCATCGGCATCGGCGCCGCACTGATGGGTATTTTCGGGTTTGTTAAAGGTATCTATGGTGCGAGCTACGAGATGGTAATTATTTCTCAAATCGGCATTGCAGTTGGCCAGCCCTTTGTCTTGAATTCGGTTACTAAAGTTGGCGTCCGGTGGTTTCCCCTGCATGAGCGGGCTACGCAGGCCGGCATCAGTGTTTTAGCGCAATTCGTCGGGATTATTATAGCGATGGCGCTCACACCGGTTCTTTTCAAGATGTACGGAATGGAGAAGATGTTGCTGATCTATGGTATTGCCACGCTGGCCGGTGCTCTTATCTTTTTAATATTTAACAAAGAGAAGCCGCCCCTGCCGCCCTGTCCTCCCGGAACGGATGAACGTATTGCGGTCTTTGCCGGTTTGAAACATATCTTTAAGCAAAAGGATATGGTCTATCTCATCATTTTCTTCTTTGTAGCGCTGGGAATTTTTAACGCGGTAACAACCTGGATCGAGCAGATTATCAGTCCGCGCGGTTTTACCATTACGGAGGCCGGTATCGCAGGGGCCTTAATGATGATCGGCGGCATCGTCGGCGCTTCCATCTTGCCCGTCCTTTCCGATAAAATGCGCAAAAGAAAGGTTTTTATAGTTATTGCGTCTATCGGTGCCATTCCCGGACTGGTCGGAATGACTTTTGCCGGTACTTACGCAATGCTCCTGGCGTCATGTCTCATATTCGGTTTTTTCCTCATGGCGGGCGGGCCGATCTGCTACCAATACAGTGCTGAGATCAGCTATCCGGCGCCCGAGGCTACGTCGCAGGGATTGCTGATGCTCGCCGGTCAGATTTCGGGAATAATCTTTATCTTCGGTATGGATATACTGACAGCGGCCGGTTCTTCCAAAACGCCGGCGATGCTCATTTTCCTTGCGCTGATGGCAGCGAATGTATTTCTGATCTTGAAGCTGAAGGAATCAAAAATGGTTGCAACCGATGCTATATGAAAAAGTCTGCTTTTATTTTTTAGCTCTGCACTGCAGAAATGCAACAATTATTGACTTTAAAAATTAATCATGTCAATTTAATACGACCCGGACATTTCGCTGAAGACAATTGTTGATAATGCAATGTGTTGCATAACCGGTTAAATTTTATCTTCAACCGGGGCAAGGTAACTGCGACGCCGGTGGATAAAAAGAATTATTGTTGGCAAGTGTGCTCCAAATACTAAATATGAGGTGGTATTATGGCAAGCAGCAACAAGTACATACTGGCCATTGACTTGGGCACTTCCGGTCCCAAAACCGCTTTAATCTCTGTCTATGGGGAGGTGGTGGACAGCGAGTTTAAAGATACCCCTGTTATCTTGCTTCCCGATGGCGGTGCGGAACAGGACCCGCAGGGATGGTGGAGCGCTATTATTGCCACCGCGAAAAAAGTCATCAGCAAAAACATTGTCTCGCCTGGTGATATCGTTGCCGTGAGCGTGACCTCCCAGTGGTCCGGGACCGTTGCCGTGGATCAGGAGGGCCATTCCTTAATGAATGCCATCATCTGGATGGATTCCCGGGGGGCCGGGGTGGTTCAGGAGATATTGAAAGGCCTGATTAAAATAGATGGCTATCCGGTGCGCAAAATGATGACCTGGCTGAAGCTGACCGGGGGCGCCCCATCTCTATCCGGCAAAGATTCGCTCTGTCATATTCTCTGGCTAAAAAGGAACCATCCGGATTTATATCGCAGGACATATAAATTTCTTGAACCCAAGGATTATATCAACTTCCGTTTTACCGGCAAATTTGCCGCCACGTATGATTCGATTTTGTTGCACTGGGTGACTGACAACCGTGATCCGTCGCATGTCGTTTACTCGGACAAGCTGCTCAAAATGGCCGAAATGGAGCGTTCCAAGCTGCCCGATCTGATTGCGGCGATGGATATTCTGGGTCCGGTGAAAAAGGAAATATGCCGCGAACTGGGCTTAAAAGAGGGCACACCCGTCATCGGCGGCAGTCCGGATGTGCCGTCAGCGGGCGTAGGTTCCGGCGCAGTGCGAAACTATGAGGGTCATATTTATATCGGCACATCATCCTGGATATCCGCTCACGTTCCTTTCAAGAAGACGGACATCTCGCATAATTTCGGTTCTTTTCCCAGTCCGATCCCCGGCCGTTACCTCATTCTTTCCGAGCAGGAATGCGCCGGTAAATGCCTGACCTGGCTGAGGGACAATGTTTTGTATCATAAAGATGAATTATTGATGGAGGAATGTGCGCCGGATATCTTCAAGGTGCTGGACAAAATCGTGGAGCGCGTTCCGGCCGGCGCCAACAGCGTGATTTTTACTCCCTGGCTTTACGGAGAACGTTCTCCGGTCGATGATTGCCATATCCGGGCTTCCATGTTTAATCTGTCCCTGGAAAATACGCGGGAGGACATTGCCCGGGCTGTTTATGAGGGTGTGGCTTTCAACTCTAAATGGCTGATCGCTCCCGTGGAAAAATTCATGGGCCGGCCTTTTGCATACCTTAATTTTATCGGCGGCGGTGCCAATTCCAATATCTGGTCGCAAATTTTTGCCGATGTGCTCGACCGGAAAATCCGTCAGGTCAAGTACCCGATCTATTCCAACGCCCGGGGTGCGGCATTCCTGGCTTCGATCGCCCTGAAATATATAACCGTGGAAGACATACCGCAGTATATTCAAATTCAGGCCGAATATACTCCCAATCCCGATAACCGCAAAATCTACGATGAATTGTTCCGGGAGTTTGTTAACTATTACGGCGCCCAAAGAAAAGCGTGTGCACGACTGAATAAGCAGGCAGCAGGTGTCTGCAAATAGAAAAGAATTAAACAGAAACCAAAGGAGGACTTCACTTCATTTATGGAATATCAGGAAATCTTAACCAGAAGAAAAGAGATGCTGTCCAGGCCGGTGCGCCCGATCCCGCCGGAGAAGCTCGCCGCAGAGCATAAGCTCTATGCTGAGCGCTGCAAGCGGTCGATCGATATATTCGAGAAAGCTAAAGGCATGATTCCCGGCGGTGTCGAGCATAACTTAAGCCAGAATAAGCCCTTTCCTCTGGCCATGGACCGGGCTAAAGGCTATAAAATGTGGGATGTGGACGGCAATGAGTATATTGATTATCTTCTGTGCGGCGCGCCCATTATCCTCGGTCACGGTTACGAGCCCCTCGATGAAAAGATTATCGAAATTATCCGGCAAAAAGGGCCGGCCACCGGTCTGACCTCGGAATATGAACTCCTGGCCGCTGAAGAAATTATCAAACACATGCCCGGTGTGGACATGGTCCGCTTTCTTCAGTCCGGGACTGAAGCGGATATGGCGGTCATTCGCATTGCCCGGGCCTTTACCGGAAAACTAAAAATCATTAAGATTGGCGGCAGTTATCATGGGTGGTCTGACCAGATGGTCTATTCGATTCATATTCCGCAGACCGGAGCCCTGGAGGCCAGAGGGATTCCGGCTGAATGTTTTGCCCACATCGTTGATGTCGCGCCGAATGATTTCGAGGCCCTCGAGAAGGCCTTCCAGGATAATCAGGATAAGGGTGGAATTGCCGGTGTTCTGGTTGAACCCGTTGGCGGCGAATCCGGCGCCCATCCGGTTCATCCCGATTGGAATAGGGCGATCCGCAGGTTATGCGATCAGTACGGATCACTTATGATCTTCGACGAAGTGGTTACCGGCTTTCGGCTGGATATGGGTGGCGCTCAGAAATTCTACGGCATCATGCCGGATCTGACTGTGCTGGGCAAAATCATCACACACGGTTATCCCTCGTCCGGAGCGGTGGCCGGCAGAAAGGATGTCATGAAAGTCTGTGCGGGCGGCCTCGGGGAAAAAGTTTTTGCCGGCGGCACGCTGGCCGCAAACCCCATTTCCATGGCGGCCTGCTACTATGCCCTGAAGCTCATGGTGGAAAATGACGCTGTGGGCAAGGCAACCGCTTATGCCAACAGGCTTGCTAAAGCTTTAAACGATCTGTTCGCGACACGCCCCGATCTGGGGTTTTTTGTCTATAATTTCGGGGCAATCATGCATTATATGACGACTGCATTTTTTTCCGTGGACCTGGCTGCGCCGGACGCGCTGGCTCAGATTCTCACCCGGAAACAAGTTGCGGATGACTATCAGGTTGTGACGATGGCTCACGGTCTGTGCACCCTGGCCGGAACCCGCATGTACACCTGCATGCAGCACGATGATGAAGCGTTGAAGAAAACGTTGGAGATCTGGGAATATCTGCTTTCGCTGATTCCCAGGAGTTGAAGATATAACATTTATCTTAAAAGGAGCAGAAAACCATGAAAAAAAATAAAAGCCCGCAAGTTTCAAAAAAAGCATTAGGCCCTTTCGATGACAAGCCCATCGCCCTGCCCGAAGGCATCGACATGGAAGACCATGTTATCGCAACTTACTGGATTCAGGTTGATAAAGCCTGGGACATGTCGGTTCTGGGCCAGATTCTGGCCATTGAGCAGACCACCGGTACCTGGGTGCCGGTTCCCGGCGAAACGCCGGAAATCCGCGCCGGTCACGTCGCTAAAGTGATCGGTGTTTATGAAGCGCCCACTTATGAATACGCTGTGCCGCCGGAAGTTACAAACAGACAGTATATACTGCAGATTGCCTTTCCCGCCGCCAACGTCGAAGATCAGCTGCCGATGATGCTGACTGCGGTTATCGGCAATATTTCCATGGTGCCCAATTTCAAGTTGCTGGACTTGAGGATTCCTAAAGTCACGCTGGCGCAGTATAAAGGTCCGCAATTCGGCACTGATGGCTGGTGGAAAGCGCTCGGCATAAAAAAAGGACGCCCGCTGCTCAACAATATGATTAAACCCTGCAGCGGCTATCCACTGGAAGTCGGCGCCCAGCTTTTTCGCGAAGCGGCCCTGGGAGGCTGCGATGTGATCAAGGATGACGAACTGATCGCGAATATGCGTTATAACGATGCGGTCAAGCGCGTGAAAGCATATATGAAAATTGAGAAAGAAGTATTTGAGGAAACAGGTGAACACACCCTTTATACGGTGAATGTTACCGATCGCCTGCCCCGGATGTTCGATCTGGCCAAACGCTGTATTGATGCCGGCGCTAATGCCATGATGGTCAACTATCTGGCTGTCGGTCCTGAGGCCATGCGCGCTCTGGCCGATGATCCGGCCATCAATGTGCCGATTCTCGCTCATATGGACTTTGCCGGCGCTTACTACATGTCACCACAACAGGGTGTTTCCTCGCCGCTTATCCTCGGCAAGATTGCCCGCTTATGCGGAGCGGATTCCATCGTTCTGCCCTTTTCCATGGGCGGCAAGGCCATCTACATGCATGATCGTTTTATGAATACCGTGCGCAACCTCACTTATCCCATGGGTGATCTGAAGCCCACCATGCCCATGCCGTCCGGCGGCATCACCCCGGCCAATGTCGCCGATATTGTGAACGCTGTAGGCCGTGATATCATGATCGGTTCGGGCGGCGGCATTCATGCCCATCCTCAAGGTCCGAGGGCGGGCGCCCGTGCGCTGCGTCAGGCCATCGATGCCGCTGTCCAGGGCATCAAATTGGAAGAATACGCCAAGGAGCACGAAGAACTGGGAGTTGCGTTAGGGGTCTGGAATAAGAAAACAGATTTTAAAATCTAGTTTATAAAAACATGGCCTGGACAAATCCGGCAGGGTCTTTGATTGAGTCTGCCGGATTTCTTTGGCATAATTTGGGAGAATTTTAATCTTGGATTTTTACCTGCATGATGATCCCCGCCTGCCGATGGCCTGGGCACCCTGGTTTTCCCACGAATACATTGCGTACTTTGCGGGGCAGGCTGTTGACAGGCTGATGTCTTTGCCACAGGCGGCGGTAAAACCAAATCCTCATATCAGTGATCAAAACTGGCCAAGCGGTCCCAAGCATGTCGACGTATACAAGGAAGATTACCGGGAGGTCAGTCATCTGGATCCGCTGTGGTCTTTTTGTTATGCAGAACGAAATGGCAAGTTTGCTCTGGAGCCGCCATTGGATAAAACTATTGAGCCCTGGAAGGTGCTCGTTATTTACAGCACGGAGCCGGACCTGAATCCGGACTGTGATCTTGATCTCCATAAAAATCAGAAAATAACCGGTGGATCTCATGGATGGCGGCACATGCAATTCCGGTTGCTCGGCAGGACTTTTGGCATGGCTCCCGAATCATTCCGCCTGCACATAAATTTTGCCCAAAGTGCTTTTGAAAGCGGCAACGATTATTGGGGCTGGCGTTATCTCTCCCGCGGTTCTCACTACCTGGCAGACCTGGGTAATCCCTTTCATGTCAAAGCCTTGCCCGGCTGGCTTTTGATGAAGAAAGTTTTTTCCAGCCGCGAGCTTTTCAATATTGTTTCGGCCGTGCATCAGAGTTACGAAGTCTATGTCGAACGCCGGTTTCGTGAGGGTTTCCCGGCATTCCAATATGCTTTATTGCAGGGAGCCCGTTCAGGTCAGGATGACCTTGATCTGCAGACGGGGTTGTCCGCATACATCAAACAGGCTGAAAAAAGACATAATACGATCTTCAATTTTTTCCTTGATCAATTCGGCAGGGAGCTGGTCGATGTTTTTGCGCAGCTGGATCAAAACAGCCATTTGGATGTGGCGGATCAAACCAATATGTGTTCCGCGGATGCGGCCCGAGTTCTTTTTAAAGAGACCAACCTTTCCAAACTGGATTTCCTCGACAGGATAACCAGCGAGATTCTTTTCGATGTCGGCAGGATGCTGGGAAGGCTGTTTCACAGCTTTTCTTTACCGCAAAAGCGACGATCTTAAATGCCGGGCATCCTGTTTTCTAAGCGAGGATCTTGCCCGCCTTAATTGCGGCATTGACTTTTCCCTTGCTCAAAACCTGCTTCCCGTTGATGAAGACTGCCTCTATTCCTGCCGGTGTTTTGCTGGTTTCGGTCAGTGTATTGTTGTCCCGGACATTTTTCCAGTCCAAAACCGTGATGTCTGCCGCGAGGCCCTCTTTCAGAAAGCCGCGGTCCTTGATGCCGTATCTCTCGGCCGTGGCGCCGGACATTTTATAGACCGCCTCTTCCAGTGAAATGATCTTTTTCTCGCGGGCAAGCTGGAGGAACAAGGGGAAATTTCCGGAGAACGCCGGATTTTGCACACCGCGCAGAGCGGGCAGCGCGTCAGTCATAAACATGGAAGCAGGGTGCCGCATCAATTCTTCAACAATCGGCAGATTGCTGTAGCGGTGGTTCAGCACCGCGGCAATGCCTTTGCTTTTCTGAGCGATATCCAGAGTGCTGTCAAACCAGTCCATGCCCCGATTTTTTGCGATCTCTCCCAGGAACATGCCGTTGAATTGGTTGAGCTCTTCGCTGTGTGCGTAAGTGATTTGGATGTCATTGTATCCGAAGCCGAGGAATCGCTGGATGAGGCCGAGTTCGCTTTTGAGCTTTTCGCGCATCTTGTTATCGCTGAATGCTTGAGGAACTTTTGCCAGGAACCACGACGGCAGAATGACATTGATAATTGATTGGCCGCAATGATAGGAATAGGTGTCAAACTTAACATCCACTCCCTGTTGAATAGCCCTGTCGATTCGTTTAAGCCCGTCTGCGCATGTTTTGAAGGTTCGCGCTCCCACAAATATCAGGTGGGAAATCTGCAGCCGCACGCCGGTTTCACGGGCGATATTGAGCATTTCATCAATGGCCAGCAGATTATGCGGTTCATAGCCGTCGAAGGGGGAAACATAATCCAGCAGTATCTTCGGTGTACTCATCGGGTATCCCGGCGAGAGCGATGAATAAGCCCGAAGATGGACCGTCAGCAATTTATTCTTACTTTTAACGAGCCTGGCGATTGCGCGCAGTTCATCGCCGGTGGCAAAAATTCCCGGCTCATACTGCAGACCGAGGGAGACCCCGGCCGCGCCTTCATCCATTGACTGTGCCAGCAGGGCGAGCATCTCTTTCATTTCGTCCTTATTCAAGGGATCGGCCTTATAGCCGCGGATCGAGGTTCTGGTAGTACCGTGCCCCGCCAGATTTACCAAATTGTGGGTTATTCCGTTTTGTTTGAGGTGATTGAAATACTGCGCCATGCTGTCCCATTCAATGCGGAACAGGCCCATTGTCCTGTTTTCAATCTTTTCCAGGAAAGGAGTGTTTTTACGAAACCCTGCTATGCCGTGGCCGCATTGACCGGCCACAAAAGTGGTTACACCCTGGGCTGTGAAGGGAAGCTTCAGTTCATCATGTCCTTTGATGGGCAGATACCAGTCCATGTGGGAATGCGCATCGATAATCCCCGGCATGATGACTGACCCCGTGCAATCCACAACAGCACCGGTTGCGTTGATTTCATTGGTGGAGATTTTTTCGATTTTGTTGTCGCGGATAAGCAGATTGCCCTGAAAGCCCTTTTTCCCCGTCCCATCGGTAATAAAGCCGTTCTTCAGCAGTGTATAATCTCCGCCCACCGAAGAAATGGCGGCTTTCGTCTTCTTGCCTGATAAAGCTTTGGCATGGGCCTTTTTCTCCGTAAAGTTCAAGATGGGCAGGGCCGAAAAGAATGCAATCGCTTTCCCCGTAACGGTGAGAAATTTTCTTCGAGAGTGGCTTGTTTCGACCAACTTTTCCAATTTATTCCTGCTATTCATAATAAAACCTCCCGGGAGCGGTATTCATCAGGCAAATCAGCGATATTCAACTAAATGTCATTTATTATGATTCTTTAACCTCATGATTTCTTACAACCTTGACAAGCTCGACGATTGATTCCGGCAGGGTACTTACGGGCTTACCCGTAGATAAGGCCAGGTAATAGATATGGGCTACCTTCTCTAATAATTCCGCATGGAGAATTGCCTTTTCGATTGTTTTGCCCAGGGCCAGGATCCCATGGTTCTGGAGAATATAGGCGTTGGCGTTGTTGGATAATTTGCCGGCAACATTATGGGCCAGCTCTGAACTTCCCGAAAGGGCATAGGGGATAACATCAATGCTTGTCCCCAGGGAAAAAGCAACGTCATCAAAAAGGGGCGGGATAGACATATTCATCACGGCAAAGACGCTGCCGTATAGCTGATGGGTATGCACGACGGCGTTGGTGTCCGGTCGCTTTTGGTAGATGATGGCGTGCAGACCTGATTCCACCGACGGTTTGAGACTCATTTTCCCTTCAATAACCTCATGGTCAAAGCCCACAACACAGATATCGGATGCTTTGAGGTCCTGATATTTTACCGACGAAGGAGTAATGGCCATGGCCGATTCAGTGACACGGACCGAAACGTTGCCGCCGGTGCCCCTGTGCGATCCGAAATAGCCCTTTTCGGAAAGCCAAAGGCTGGCCTCCAGTACATTCTTTTTGAATTTTTCATATTTGGCCATAGGCTTCAGGTAATCCCCTTCTTTTTATATTTCAGTTTTTTAATTTTAACACATTAAATCATTTAAATAAATACCAACAATGTTGCATAAAAGGCAGAAAAATTAATTTAATGTTAAATAAATATTAGAAGCAGAAAATATTTATTGACTTCAGAATTTAATAGTATAAACTTAATCTATATAAATCAATGCTTTCGCTGGCTTTTTCATCACTCACAAAAAAGGAAAGCATGGCCATAAATTTAACTGAAAGCATTTTTCCCGAGTGAGGTAATTAGCAAGGGGAAAGACGTCTATAAAGAACGCTCTCTTTAAGACAAGCGTTTCAAGTTCAATAAATTTTCTTAGGAGGGAAGAAAATGAAGAGATTCTGGTTAGTTTTGCTGTCACTGGGGCTGGTTATGGCCTTTAGTGCTCAGGCCTTCGCTGTTGAGGTAAAGTTCAGCGGCTCTTTCTATGCTGCTGGTATGTACCTGGATAAGACAAATGTCTTGAAGACAGATAATGTCTATTTCGATCCCACAATTCTGGCGCTCAGAACTGTGCAACCGGGAACAAACACGGCCTTTTATTTTCAGAGACTGCGCGTAGAGACAGAATTCGTAATTTCTCCCGGCCTTTCTATGGTTACACGTTTTGACGCCATGGAAAGAGCGTGGGGTGCCACAAGAACAGCTGCGGGAACATCCCTCGATGCAGCTTCATCAGGCACTACGGCGGAAAATCAGAACATTGCCTTCGACTGGGCATACGCCCAGTGGTTGTCTCCCATCGGTTATGTTATGGCCGGCTATATGGACGATGGCGGATGG
This sequence comes from Deltaproteobacteria bacterium HGW-Deltaproteobacteria-12, assembly GCA_002840565.1. Taxonomy (GTDB): domain Bacteria; phylum Desulfobacterota; class Syntrophia; order Syntrophales; family Smithellaceae; genus MVRV01. The sequence goes on from PHBK01000014.1 coordinate 97,188, forward strand.
GGAACCGAATTTGGCGATAGCTCGACGCCGCTGGCCAAAGTTCAATTTGCCACAAAGCTCGGCGATGTAGCCATTGGGGTTTACACCGGCAAGGTAGTGGAATTAAGCAGAACCGCTAGTTATCCGGCGGGCTTGGCCGATAATGATACCGATCAGTATGTGGCCTTTGTTGATTACGGCGGCAAAAACATCAGCGCCGGTCTTCTCTATTCTTACTATCGTGCAGCGCAGTATAAGGCCATACCTGCAGTGGCTTTAGTTGCCTATGGATTCACTCCCTCCACAATTCTGGCAAAGGCTCACCAGTTGAATCCTTATGCCAAAGCCAAAATCGGGCCGGTCTCCGTCGAAGCGGAACTAAAGTACCTGTTTGGCACGGCGGAATATGAAGATGGAGTAGTCGGAAGTGATTTTAAGCTATCCATGCTTGCGGCTTATGTCGGTGCCACGGTTGATGCGGGACCGGTATATTTGGGCGGCAAATTTGCCTACATCTCCGGCGATAATCAGGACACTTCCGACAAATTGGAAGGCGGACAGATTGGCGGCGGTTGGGACTGGAACCCCTGTTTGATCATGTTTAATTATGATCGCAGCTACTGGGCAGGTGCGCTCCCCGGTTATGGGGGAGCTTGGCCTCCCGGCGCTATTAACGGTGTAGACAGCGGCAGCGGACTCTTTGGAGCCGTGGGAATGACAAATGCCTGGTTTGGCCAGGGATTCATCGGTGTTCGTCCGACCTCCGCTCTGGATATCAGACTGTCTGTTGCTTACGCTGCCGCCGATCAGAGGCCGATAGATATAGTTACCGCTACAAAGTATATTGGTAACGTTTACGGCTGGGAAGTTGACGTTGTCGGCAATTACAAAATCACCAAAAACCTCTCCTATATGGTGGGTTTTGGCTACTGGTTTGTGGGTGACTATTTCAAAGGCTACACAACGGGCAATGAAGTGAATAACGACTACCTGATTATTAACAAGCTGACTCTCACCTTTTAAGACAAGAACCGCCTTAAGGTTAATTTAAAGCCCCGGGAATTTAATTCCCGGGGCTTTTTAATAATTATGCAGCCCGCTGATGGCCGAACGATCAAGCAATCATGATTTAATAACTATAGAGGAACAAAATGGCAATCATATTTAAGATTTTCTCCGACTATATCTGACCATTCTGTTACATTGGCAAGGGCATTGTCGACCGATTGAAGAAAGAATATGCCATTGATGATACCTGGGTGAGTTACGAGCTTCATCCGGAGACGCCATCCGCCGGAATATTGCTGTCCGAAAGATTCAAGGGTTATGACCTCTCTTCCTTTTATGATCAGTTGCGCATCCGCGGGAAAGAATTCGGTGTTGCGTTTGGCAGCCACACGCTTCTTTCCAATTCGCGGCTGGCGCTGATGGCATCAGAATTTGCCCGTGATCAAGGTTTGTATGAGTCTTTTCATGAGAACGTGTTTCATGCGTATTTTACGGAAGCCCTGAATATCGGCAATCCGGATGTTATTGCCGCCGTTGCCGGGAAGAGCGGCCTCAAGGCAGAAGAGACCCTCAGCGCCTTGCGCAATGGAAGTTATGCTTCACGTTTAAACAACGCCCGAAAAGAAGGTCAATTGACCGGTTTGACCGGTGTGCCCCTGTTTATAATAGATAACAAATATAAAATTGTTGGAGCCCAGCCGATTACAGTATTCCGTGATCTGCTCGATGGAATAAATGAAAGTCGGGAGGAGAATGCTAAGAAATAACTGCTGTTGAATTAAAAATTAATAATTATTCTGCTGAACATTCAGCATTTCCGCATATAGATGACAGACCATGCCCGGATTTTCCGGCAAACGAGTCATGATCAATTTTCATGCCATTTAGACATTAAATTGTTTCCCGTTATAAGAAATCGCTACTGATTTGCACCTTATCACTTCATGACTATATTATTCCCCTATGGTTAATTTTAAAGGGGAGTTATTATGAAAATATTGATGTTAAGTTTCTTGATTTTATTGACAACGATTGCTTGCCAGAATTTCGGCGGAAGTGCACCGCCGGAAAAAAGCAACATAGGGGAAAAGAAGGAGGTAAAAGTGAAAAACGAAAATTCGACAAACGTCAGAACTGATCAAGTGAATACTTCCGACTGGAAGAACTTTAAAAAACCGGACAATGAAACATTGCAGAAAACTCTTTCCTCACTCCAGTATAGAGTAACTCAAAAGGAAGGGACAGAAATGCCTCATTTCAATGAATATGATAAAAATTATCGGGAAGGCATTTACCTTGATATTGTTTCCGGTGAACCACTTTTCAGTTCCCAAGATAAATACGATTCCGGAACAGGCTGGCCAAGTTTTACAAAGCCGCTGGAACCGGGCAATGTTGTGAAATCACCCCACGACTTGGAAGTGAAAAGTAAACGCGCCGGCTCTCATCTCGGGCATGTCTTCCCTGATGGACCAGCGCCGACGGGATTACGTTATTGCATGAATTCTGCCGCTCTGCGTTTCATTCCTAAGGAAGACTTGGAAAAGAGCGGTTATGGAGAGTATCGGAAGCTGTTTAAATAGAGCTTGTAATCAGGTTTAAAAAGAAAGGGTTTCCCCATTTTTCTGAATTATAAAATCAGTCGGAAACCAGCAGGCTTCTAAATCTGCAATAGACGATTTTGATCGAATTGTGCAACAAATATGCAAATTCCGAATCATATTGACATCAGCCTGAAAAATGTGTTCTTGTAAATTTAGATAATCGGGGAGAAAGAATTTGAAGAAAAGCAAAACAAGCTTCTTCTGTCAGCATTGTGGCTACATGTCACCCAAATGGCTGGGTAAGTGCCCGTCCTGTAACGGTTGGAATTGCTTTGCCGAAGAATTGGTTGTGGAACCGGATTCATCGAGCCGCGCCGAAATGAAGTTTGATGCGAAGCCACTGTCTATGGAAGATATTCCGGCTGAGGAAGGCGAGCGGATTGTAACCGGTATCGCAGAGATAGACAGGGTTTTGGGCGGCGGCATTGTCGGCGGATCGGCAATCTTGGTCGGAGGAGAGCCCGGCATTGGTAAGTCCACGCTGCTTTTACAGATGATGCATAAACTGGCGGAAAAAGGGCTGATGGTTCTTTACGTCTCCGGTGAAGAATCAGCTCAGCAGATTAAGTTGCGCAGTATCCGCATTGGCGCATCGGCCAAAGATTTACTGGTGCTGGTGGAGATTTCGCTGGAAAAAATTCTTGAGCACATTAAATCGGTTAATCCCGCCATCGTTGTTGTTGATTCTATCCAAACGGTTTATTCAGCCGATCTGATGTCCGCACCGGGCAGTGTCGGCCAGGTGCGTGAAGCGTCATCCCGGTTGATTTTGTTTTCCAAAAAACATGGCATTCCGGTTTTTCTTATCGGACATGTGACTAAAGATGGTTCCATTGCCGGCCCCAAAGTATTGGAGCACATGGTTGATACGGTTCTTTATTTTGAGGGTGATTCCGGCCATGCATATCGCATTATCCGCAGCATGAAAAACCGTTTTGGGCCTGCCAATGAAATTGGCGTCTTTGAAATGCAGGATAAAGGACTTCGAGAAGTGCCCAATCCATCTGCATTTTTTCTTGCAGAACGTCCCCGGGATGTTGCCGGATCTGTTGTCGTGCCCAGCCTGGAAGGGACCAGGCCAATTTTGGTTGAAATTCAGGCCCTGGTAAGCACCACCAACCTGGGTATGCCCAGACGCACCGCGATTGGTGTTGATCATAACCGGGTTTCACTTTTGGTTGCCGTGCTCGAAAAAATATGCGGTCTGCATTTGAGCGGTTCGGATATTTTTATTAATGTTGCCGGGGGGATCAGGGTGGAAGAACCGGCAGTTGATCTGGGAATTGTCGCCGCGATGGCCTCAAGCTTTCTCGATCGGCCGATTGATTCGCAGACGGTTGTTTTGGGTGAAGTTGGGCTTACCGGTGAAGTGCGGGCAATCTCGCAACTGGAAGTGCGGATCAAGGAGTCGGCCCGGCTAGGTTTTAAACGGTGTCTGGTGCCCCGGACGAATGCTGTCCAGTTGGCGCAAATAGCAAAAATGGAAATTTGCACCGTTAGTTCCTTAAACGAATTAATGGAAAATATTTTCTGAAATCAGCACTTTAAAAAACAAGAAAATTTTTTAAAAAACCTTGACACGGTAAAAAAAGTGCATATTATAGCGCCGCTTCAAAGCGCCGATATATAAATTCTAAAAAAAGTGGAAAGGAGAGAAAAACGCATGAAAATCAGACCTTTACAGGATAGAGTCATTGTAAAACGTTTGGAAGAAGAACAGAAAACCAAAGGGGGAATCATCATTCCGGATACAGCAAAAGAAAAACCAATTGAAGGTAAAATCGTTGCTGTTGGTAGAGGAAAAGTGGCGGATGATGGTAAGTTGATCAAACTGGATGTAAAAGAAGGCGACAAAATTCTTTTCAGTAAATACGGCGGGACCGAAGTCAAAATCGACGGCCAGGAGTATCTCATCATGAGAGAAGACGACATCCTAGGCGTTATCGAAAAATAATCAATCAAGCAAGAATATAAGAAGGAGGAATACATACGATGGGAGCAAAAGTACTTCTTTATGACGAAGAAGCGAGAAAATCGATGCTGAAGGGTGTCAACACCCTGGCGGATGCAGTGAAAGTGACTCTGGGCCCTAAAGGCCGTAACGTAATAATTGATAAAAGTTTCGGTTCTCCGACAGTAACAAAAGATGGTGTTACTGTGGCCAAAGAAATTGAATTGGAAGATAAATTTGAAAACATGGGCGCCCAGATGGTGAGGGAAGTCGCCAGCAAGACCAGTGATGTGGCTGGTGATGGCACGACCACAGCAACCCTTCTGGCACAGGCCATATATCGTGAAGGCGTGAAAGCCGTTGCCGCCGGCAGCAACCCGATGGATATTAAGAGAGGCATTGATAAAGCAGTTGAGGTAGTTGTTAAAGAGCTCAGCAAGATGAGCAAACCCACCAAAGATCAGAAAGAAATTGCTCAGGTCGGCACAATTTCGGCTAATAACGATGAAACCATCGGCAATATTATTGCCGAGGCCATGGGTAAAGTCGGCAAAGAAGGTGTTATCACCGTAGAAGAAGCCAAAGGCCTGGCTACCGAACTCGAAATTGTCGAAGGTATGCAGTTTGACCGTGGTTACCTTTCTCCCTACTTCGTCACCAACGCCGACAAGATGCTTGTTGCGCTGGAAGACGCTTTAATTTTAATCTACGAAAAGAAAATAAGCGGCATGAAAGACCTGCTGCCCATTTTGGAACAGATTGCCAAAACGAACCGCCCGCTGCTGATTATAGCTGAAGACATCGAAGGCGAAGCACTGGCAACTCTTGTTGTCAATAAGATCCGCGGCACTTTGCATGTGGCTGCCGTCAAAGCTCCGGGCTTCGGCGATCGCCGCAAGGCCATGCTGGAAGATATTGCTATCCTCACCGGCGGCAAGATGATTTCCGAAGACATGGGCTACAAGCTGGAAAACGTGAAGATGGAAGATTTAGGACGCGCTAAGAAGATCACCGTTGATAAAGACAATACAACCATTATCGATGGCGCCGGCAAGAGAGCCGAGCTGGAAGGCCGTGTCAAACAAATCCGCGCCCAGATCGAAGAAACCACCTCCGATTACGATCGTGAAAAATTACAGGAACGTCTTGCTAAGTTAGTTGGCGGCGTTGCCGTAATTAAGGTCGGTGCGGCAACTGAAACCGAAATGAAAGAGAAGAAAGCCCGCGTGGAAGATGCACTGCATGCAACCCGTGCTGCCGTTGAAGAAGGTATCGTCCCCGGTGGCGGTGTCGCTTATCTGCGGACCCTGCCTGCTTTGATTAAACTTGCCCTCGAGGGTGATGAACAGATCGGCGTCAATATTGTGAAGAAAGCAATTGAAGAACCGCTGAAAATGATAGCTGCTAATGCAGGTCAGGAAGGCTCTATCGTTGTCGAAAAGGTAAAAGAGAAGAAGGGTGCTTATGGATTCAATGCCCGCACCGATGTTTATGAAGATATGATTGGAGCAGGTGTCATTGATCCGACTAAAGTTACCCGTTTTGCTCTGCAGAATGCAGCCTCAGTGGCGGCATTGTTGCTTACCACGCAGTGCATGATCGCCGACAAGCCCGAAGAAAAGGGCGCCGGAGGCGGAATGCCCGGTATGCCCCCTGGTGGCGGATACCCCGGCATGGGCATGTAATTAAGTCTGAAGGTTGTTAGACTGAAGGCTAAGAGGTATTAAATAAACTTAGAGCCCCTTGTTCGCGAGAGCAGGGGGCTTTTTATTGTGCTGGTCGGCATCTAAAGGATAAATTATTTTTAGCAGGACTGACATCTGCAGTTTAAAAAAGGTAAAATTTCTGCCGTTGCCTTTACGGATAAAGGGCTTTATGATACATAATAACGAAATATAAAATCGCAAAAGGCTCCGTTATTAAAAAAGATAAATATTATCGGCCATTGAACAAGAATTATGCCGCAAAAAGGCACCGGTCAAAATCATATTCTCCGGCAATGAAGCCGGAAATTGATCCGACGCTCAAAAGTGTCTTGGCCAAAATAGGCAAACCTCATCCCGTTCCTTTTGTTCCCGATGCTTTTCAAAGAGATGCCCTGGAAGCCATAAAAAAAACAGATTGTCTTGTTATCGCTCCGACCGGTTCCGGCAAAACCTGGATTGCGCGGGAAGCGATATTGTCAGTGCTGAAACAGGGCGGGAGGAGCTGGTATGCATCACCCCTGAAGGCGCTTTCCAATTCTAAATGGATTGAATTTGGCCTTCATTTCGAGTCCGGGAATGTGGGCATTATTACCGGTGACACCAAAGAAAATACCGAAGCGCCGATAATTGTCGGCACAACGGAAATATTGCGCAACCAGCTTTACGATGCCATGCATCAGGGGACTGACTTGAATTGCGACCTGGTTATTCTCGATGAGGCTCATTTCCTGGGAGACCTGGACCGCGGGGTCGTCTGGGAAGAGGTTATGACTTATCTGCCGGTGCGGGTAAACCTTCTTCTTTTATCGGCAACAATCGGCAACGGTGAAGAGATTGCCTCGTGGCTTTCGGCTATTCGCAAGAAGCTTTGCGTGGTAGTCAAAGAGGAGAAGCGTCCGGTGCCTCTCTATCCTATTTTTCTGCATCCTTCCGGCAGGCTTTTGCCTTTTTTAGAAGGGAAAAAATTATCAGCACCTGTTGCTGATTTTTTACAGAAAGACTCCGGCCGGCATTTCGCCCACCGGCGCATGCCCGAATACGGCGGCATCATCAGAATAATGGAAAGATTCAGCCTCCTGCCGGCAATATTTTTCTTAAAGTCACGAGCGGAGTGCGATGCAGCTTTAACGGCAAAAGAGTTTTTATCTCCGCTACCTCCATCTGATGAGTTCAATACTTCATTACAGGAATTGTTGCAGCGTTTTCCTTCACTGCAAAACCACCGGCAATTAAAGGCCTTGCAGTTCTTCGGGATTGCCGCTCATCACGGCGGTCAGCTGCCCGCCTGGAAATTGTTAGTTGAAGAAATGATGAACAGGGGGCATTTGCGGGCTATTTTTGCGACATCAACAATAGCCGCAGGAGTGAACTTTCCGGCACGGACAATTGTGCTTTTCAATTCTGATTTATTTAATGGACATGATTTTCAGCCGATGTCGGCCACTGAATTCCGGCAGATGACGGGACGCGCCGGAAGGCGGGGACTAGACAAGATCGGTTTTATGCTTGCTATTAGCGGAAAGTTTATGGATATCGGTCATGTGCGGAGATTATTGTTCAAAGCTCCGGAAGATATTTTGAGCCAGCTGAAAAATGATTTTGCCATGGTTCTGAATTTGCTGATGTCTCAGAAACCATCCGATATAAAGGAAATATTTGAAAGATCTCTGGCTGCTTATCAGCAAAATGAGCGCCAACGCAATTCAGCACAGAGAGCCGCCCGAAAGCTCTGGGTTGATTTTTGCCGCCATGTAGATTTTTTAAAGGCGGAAGGGTTTGTCAGTGATGAAGAAAGTCTTACCGCTGATGGCTTCTGGGCGGCAAGGCTTCGGCTTGATGCTCCCCTGCTCGTTGCTGAATGCTTGCGGCAACAGTGCTTTCCCGAGCAGAACGAAAGACTTCTGGCAGCGATTGTAGCTCTTTTTGCTTATGATCGCGATACGGAAACGAGCGTCGCAGTGAAAGACCTGCCGCCGAAACTCACAGCGGCGCTGAAGAAAACATTGCTGGTCGTCCGGCCGCTCATGCGCAGGCTTAATGCCGCGGGATTTGTTACCGCGAAACTAACTCCTGCGGCGGGAATCGCGATGTATTACTGGGCCCAGGGACGCAGCTGGGATAGTGTAATTAAGGCGACAGGATTTGCCGAAGGCGACATGGCGACTTTAATTTTACGGACAGCCGATAGTTTAAGGCAGATTGCCGCGCTGAAAGATAATTATCCGGAGGTGGCGGGGTGCGCCTTCAAAGCCAGGGAAGGAATACTGAGAGAACCGGTCCTCTTCCTGTAATCGGGCTGTTGAAAACGACTCATCTACTTTGTTGCGCTTCGGCCTTTCGTCGCTGCGGCGTATGTCAAAATACGTCTCACTCCGAAGACATCGCGCGCCGCGTATCTGAGCCGTTTTGAACAACCCTGCGAAAAAGAAGGTGCATAATCAAATTTGTCATTGCCCCACTGCCTCTGCATAAAAAAGTTGTCATTGCGAGGAGCCAGCAGGGTGACGAAGCAATCTAACTATTGTTGGTTTCGATAAGAGTTATATGAATAGACAATTTTACGTTTATATTATGACGAATAAAAATAATTCTGTCCTTTACACGGGAGTTACCAATGAGCTCGTCCGACGAGTTTATGAGCATAAAAATAAATTAGTGGAAGGCTTTACTAAGAAATATAATGTGGATAAATTGGTGTTCTACGAGGTGTGTGAAGACATTAATAGTGCCATTGTAAGGGAGAAGCAAATCAAAGGCGGCTCACGGGGAAAGAAGATCAAGTTAATTGAAGATATGAATAGAGAATGGAATGATTTGTACGAAGCATTATGAGATTATTATGCTCGGTAAGTCTATATAGTCATTGCAAGCAAAGCGAAGAAATCTTTATGATTTTGAGATTGCCACGCCACCTGAGAGGTGGCTCGCAATGACAAAGAAATAATAAACAATATAGTCGAACCGGGCAGTGTCAACATGGTCTGAGAAATAGGAATACAGATTGATAACGGTGTTAGATTAAGGTATTAAATAATAAATTGTAATTGGTTGGTTGAGAATATCCTGCAAAGCTAATGATCGAGTATCCGTAGTCACCGATCCATATAAACTAAGTTATCTTATTTAAATAAAGTAAAAAAATGAATTCATTAACATGCAACGAAAATCACGACTCAAAAAAATCAGGACAGGATATTGAGTTTTTATATAAATACTGTTCACTAAACAAGGACAATGCTCAACATAGAGAACGAATATTCACACACAATGAACTTTATTTTCGTTCTCCAAGAGTTTTCAACGACCCGTTTGATTCAAAAATTCGTTTGGAATTTGAAGGATCAAAAGATGCTTGGAAGACATATCTTCTTAAGTTGTACAGAAAAAAACATCCTGACTGGAACAGAGAACAACGACTAGCTGAAATACGGCAAATAATCCGAGAAAGACGTTATGAACGCATACCCGAAGGACTACTCGATTCGTATCTTGATCAAATAGGTGTTTTTTGCATGTCAGAGGTAAATGATCAAATTCTAATGTGGTCGCATTACAGTGAAAGCCACACAGGTTTTTGTCTTGAATTTAGGGCTACATCAACCACACCATTTTTCAGTAGAGCTCAAAAAATTATATATATAGCACGGAATATCCATCAATAAATTTTTTTAAAAGCTCTCAACATGCTCAGATGGAGGGTACATTATTAACCAAATCCAATTTATGGAGTTATGAGAAAGAGTGGCGCATCATTGAACATATAAAAGGTGTAGGAAAGTATAGTTTTCCTCCACAACTCCTGACAGGTGTAATAATAGGATGCCAAATGCCAGATGCAAATAAAACAAAAATCATCAATTGGGCTAAAAACAGAAACCCGAAGCCATTACTATATAAAGCCGAAGTAAAGAAAAGAGAGTTTGGTTTGAAAATTAAACCGATGGAGTGAAAAGATAAAAAGGGCAATGCAGCCGATTGTTGCGCTCCGGCTTATTATTTAGAATCAATCGGGACTATTTAATATATACAGCTTGTAGCGATAAAATTACGAACCACTTTACAAATAATATGGATATAGTTTTATGGATAAGTTTAAAATGATAACCGGTTTTGTTCCTGCAGGCGATCAGCCACAGGCGATAGAGGAATTGTCGCGTGGGTTGGCCGACGGCAAAGGTCATCAGGTGCTGCTGGGTGTTACGGGGTCAGGAAAAACATTCACGATTGCCAATGTCATTGAACGCGCGCAGCGCCCCGCATTGGTTATTGCTCATAATAAAACATTGGCTGCGCAATTGTATGAGGAATTCAAAGGACTCTTTCCCGATAACTCTGTCGAATACTTTGTCAGCTATTACGATTATTACCAGCCGGAGGCCTACCTGCCCAGCACGGATACTTTTATTGAAAAGGATTCCGCTATCAATGAAGAAATTGACAAACTGCGCCACGCGGCCACCCATGCGCTGCTGACCCGCCGCGACGTCATCATTGTTGCCAGCGTCTCCTGCATTTATGGTCTGGGTTCTCCGGACGCCTATCTGGGAATGATCGTGCAGTTGGAAGTAGGCATGGATGTTCCCCGCGAGGAGATTTTAAAAAAACTGGTGGAGATACAATACGAACGAAACGATATTGATTTTCACCGCGGCACATTCCGCGTGCGCGGCGACGTGGTGGAAATATTTCCTCCTTACGAAGACGAACAGGCGCTGCGGGTGGAGTTTTTCGGCGACACCATCGAATCCATGACGCTCATTGATCCACTGCGCGGCAAGAAGATGGGATCAGTGCAGAAAACCGCTGTTTATCCCGGCAGTCACTATGTGACCACGCGCGATAATCTCCAAAGAGCGACAACTGATATCCGCGCGGAACTGGCCCGGACGCTGGCTGAATATAAAGATCAAAACAAGCTGCTGGAGATGCAGCGCCTGGAACAGCGCACCAACTTTGATCTGGAGATGATGGAAGAGATGGGCTACTGTCAGGGCATTGAAAATTATTCCCGTCACCTTACCGGACGAAGTCCCGGTGAGCCGCCGCCGACCCTGATGGAATACCTGCCCAAAGATGCTCTGATTATCATCGATGAGAGTCACGCCACGCTGCCGCAGCTGGGCGGCATGTATCGCGGAGACCGGTCGCGCAAGGAGACCCTTGTAAAATACGGTTTCCGCCTGCCTTCCGCTCTGGATAACCGGCCGCTGCGTTTTGAAGAATACGAAGCTCTGGCCAATCAGCGTATCTATATTTCCGCGACGCCTGCACAATATGAACTGGAAAAGGCGCAGGGCGTCAGGGTTGAGCAAATCATCCGCCCCACGGGATTAATGGACCCGGAAATTGAGATCAAGCCGGCAGTGCATCAGGTGGATGATCTGCTTGAAGAAATACGGCAGCGGACTGAACAAAAGGAAAGGGTGCTTGTAACTACCCTGACCAAACGCATGGCGGAAAATTTAACTGACTACTACAATAGCCTGGGGATTCGTGTACGCTACCTGCATTCCGATATCCACACACTCGAGCGCGTCAGCATTATCCGCGATTTGCGTCTGGGCGAATTTGACGTGCTGGTCGGGGTCAATCTGCTGCGCGAAGGGCTGGACATTCCCGAAGTGTCGCTCGTGGCGATACTCGACGCCGACAAGGAAGGGTTTTTACGTTCCGAGCGCTCGCTTATTCAGACGAGCGGCCGCGCCGCGCGCAATGTCGGAGGCAAAGTCATCATGTATGCCGATAAAATCACCAAATCCATTCAGGCCTGCCTGGACGAAACAAAGCGCCGCCGGGTGATTCAGGCTAAGTTCAATGAAGAAAATAATATCACGCCGGAAACAATTCAAAAGTCGATCAGTAATTTACTGGGCTCCATCTATGAAGCCGATTATGTTACAATTCCAGTGGATGCGCGGGGCAGGGCCATTCCGGCTAAAGAAGAAGATTTGCCCGAGCTGATTAAAAAACTTACAGCGGAAATGAAGCAGGCGGCGAAGAATCTTGAGTTCGAAAAAGCCGCGAGCCTGCGCGATGAGATAAAAGAGTTGAACAAGATTTTGATCGAGATGTGTTGATAAGGGAATTCAAACCTTTCCCTACAAGAAGTGAAAGGCGATCTATGAATAAACGTCCGAGAATGAAAGACCGCTACCGCCGCTTTTCCTTCCTGTCTGATGTCGAGGGAATGAAAAATGCTCTGGGAGAGATGCGGGGCTTGTTTGTGTCCAAACAACCTGTCCTGAACCAGAATGCCCGAAGAATTAAACAGCCGAACATACCGGATGAAAAATGGTTTATTCAGACGATCAAACACAAGGTGGCGAACCACCCGGACAATGCCATGGAATACCCTTTTTACGGCGAGCCGATTTTTGAGGACCCCCTCATCGGTTTTGTCCGGGGCAGCGACCCGATATTTGATCAATTTCAGAAGATCATAGGGCCTCACCACTTTACTCCCCGGGAAATTATGAAATGGCAGGCGGACAACAACGGAGTAGTGCCGCCGGATGCCGACGATATAAGCGTTGTCTCTTTTGTCATGCCGTTCACGGGCAGAACCAAACAGGACAATGCCTCTGCCGGGGACTGGGTTGCCGAGCGCTGGGCACAGGGTCGTCTGCTGGGCGAGATCTTCAGTCAGACCTTTGTGCGGGAAATTGTCGCCGGGCTGATGGATCAGGGAATACTCGCCGTCTCACCTGATGCAACTCCCATATTCAACAAGAAGCGTTATCCCCGCGTGGGCTGGGCATCGCCCTGGTCCCATCGGCATATCGCCTATGCTGCAGGCCTGGGCACGTTTGGGATGCATGACTTCCTGATTACGGAGAAAGGCTGTGCACATCGCCTCGGCAGTTTTGTGGTCAACTTAAAACTGGAACCGAACCGGCAGCGTCCGGCCGACATCCATGCACATTGCCTTCAATATCAGGGCGTTTCGTGCCTGAAATGCGCGCAGCGTTGTCCGGCCAAGGCTATAAGCAGCGAGAAGGCCCATGACAAGGAGGCCTGCTATGAAAAAGTTGCCGCTTCCCTGAAGTACTGCAACACTAACTATCATATCTTCATTTATGGATGCGGCCTTTGTGCGACCGGGGTTCCCTGTGAATCGCATATCCCGGAAGCAACAATCAAAAAATTGCCCGGTTGAACAGAGTTTTCAAATAAATTATAAGTGGAAGAAATAATTGCTGGTTAAAAAATGCCGGAACATGCCAACTTAAAAGAGAATATGATTTCCGCGCCGCGCAGTCCCGGTGTCTACATAATGCGCGATGAACCCGGGAAGGTGATCTACGTTGGCAAAGCCAACGATCTCAAAAACCGCATCGCTTCGTATTTTACCGGAAAGGACACGCGGCCGATGGCGCCGTTTTTGATGGCTCGAGTGTGTTCCATCGACTTCATCACGACCGCCACGGGAAAAGAAGCGCTGATTCTGGAAAACAACCTGATCAAGAGGCACCGTCCCCGCTACAACGTCATTCTACGCGACGATAAAACCTACTATCATCTGTCACTTGATCCTGCGGAAAAATTTCCCCGTCTGCAACTGGTGCGTAAGAGAACGAACAAAAAAGTGCTTTATTTTGGTCCATATCCGTCGGGACTGGCCGCTAAAGAAACGCTGCGGTTTGTTTTGTCTGTCTTTCCTCTACGCAGCTGCCGCAACCGTGATTTCCGATTACGCGCAAGGCCCTGCCTGGAGCATCAGATCGGACGGTGTCTTGCTCCCTGCAAGGGATTGGTAGAGGAAGAAGCCTACAAAAAGTTGGCGGACAGTGCTGTGTCTTTCCTTCAGGGGCGCAGGCGTGAGTTGATTCCCGCTTTGCAAAAACAGATGGAAGAGGCGGCTGAGGACTTGAATTACGAGGAAGCGGCGCGTTTGCGCGATCGTATCGGTGCGCTTACACATGTGCTGGAAAAACAAAATGTGGATTGGGTCGGTAATCAGGATCAGGATGTGCTGGGATTCTATACGGATGATGATGCCTGCCAGCTTTGTATTTTGTTTGTGCGCGGGGGGAAGCTTATCGGCAGCAAGTCGTTCGCGCCGGTGAAAACAAAAGCAGAGATTGCTGAAATTATTTCATCATTGCTCCAACAGTTTTACGATAATTCTGAGGTGCCGGAAGAAATTATCCTTCCCTGCAATCTTCCCGAGGAAAATGTCATTGTCGAATGGCTCTCCGACGAAAAAGGAAAGAAGGTGCTGATAACTGTTCCCCGGCGCGGGGCCAAAAAAGCGCTGCTTGAAATGGCCTGCGCCAACTCCCGCGAATTGCTGGAGTCAGCCCGGAAGAAAGAGGAGCAGAAAACGGCAGCTCTTTCGATCCTTCAGGAAAAACTGACGCTTTCCCGTTTGCCCCGCAGGATAGAATGTTATGACATATCCAATATCAGCGGCAAGCAAGCCGTCGGTTCGCAGGTGGTCTTTCAGGACGGCGAGCCGGACAAAGCCGCTTATCGACGTTTCCGGGTTAAAACCGCGGAAGAACCTGATGATTACGGCATGATGCGTGAGGTGCTGACCAGACGTTTTACCGGCGCTGAAGAAATGCCGGACCTGGTTGTGGTGGATGGAGGCAAGGGGCAGCTTAATGTCGCACTTTCCGTCTTGAAAGATTTGAAGATCAAATTGGATGTGATCGGTCTGGCTAAAGAAGAGCGCACCTTCCTTTCCGGCAGCCGAATCATAAAAAAGAAAACGGCAAAGGCGGAAGATCGCGTTTATTTGCCGCGACGGAAGGATGCTGTCTTTCTTTCAGCATTCCCGCAGGCGCTTTCACTTTTACAGCGACTGCGGGATGAGGCCCATCGCTTTGCTGTCAGCTTCCACCACAAACTAAAGCAGAAAAATGATCTGCGTTCTTTATTGGAGGCAATTCCCGATGTCGGCAACCGGCGCAAAAGAATGCTGCTCAGGCATTTCGGTTCGGCCGAACAGGTGCGAAACGCTTCTTTTGAAGATTTGCAAAAAGTTTCGGGAATTGGTAAGGAACTGGCGGAAAAGATATACTCTCATCTGAGAGAAGTTAAGTGATCATAATTAACTGATATGAGCTTGGCAACTATTATTCTTCTGGCGATAGCGCTGGGTGTGGATGCGTTTTCCGTGGCGATCGGCATCGGTGCAGCCAATACCAGGAAAGCATGGGCGCCTGTCTGGCGCCTTTCCCTGGCCTTTGGTCTTTTTCAGTTTGCCATGCCGGTTATCGGGTGGTTGGCCGGTTCGACAGTGGTTTCTATCATTGCCGGTTTTGACCATTGGATTGCCTTCGCACTGCTGGCGTTTGTCGGCGGCAAAATGATTTGGGAAGGTTTCGGGGAGGCAGACGATGAGGAAAAGGCTGACCAGACCAGAGGTCTGCCGCTGCTTTTGCTTTCCATTGCGACCAGTATTGATGCCCTGGCTGTGGGCTTTAGTCTTTCCGTGCTGAAAATGCCGATATTATTCCCTGCGGTTATTATCGGAATTATCTGTTTTTTTATGACGGCAATTGGCATGCTCTTCGGCAAGGCACTGGCAAAGTTGTTTGGCAGGAGGGTTGAGATCTTTGGCGGTGTTGTTCTAATCGCTATTGGTGTGAAGATATTGATGGAGCACATGTAGACTGAAGGCTGAGGACTGAAGGTTTGAGAGGGGTGTCATGTATTATTCGATAATCAAAGCAGGCAAAGATGAAATTGGGTTGGTATGGCAGATTGTCGGCGGCAAAACGCTTGTGGAATATATTTATTTGCCTGAGCCCGCGGAGATTTTAAAAGATAAGATTAGCAAAGAATTTCCGGAAGCTAAAAAGGCAGTGCAGAAAATACCGGGCGGTATTGCGGGGGGAATTGCTAAAATTTATGCCGGTGAAAAAGTCAGCTTCGATCATTCTTGCTTGAATTTAGCAAAACTGACAAAGTTCTCCGCACGCGTCTTGAAGCAGACAGGCAAAATTCCCCGGGGTAAAGTTGCCACTTATTCGGGGCTGGCTGCTAAAATCGGATCTCCCGGGGCGGCGCGTGCCGTCGGGACGGCTCTGGCCAATAATCCCTTTCCCTTGGCTATCCCCTGCCATCGAGTCGTGAAGTCAGATGGCTCCCTGGGCAGCTTCGGCGGCGGGATCTGGATGAAAAAGGAATTGCTGGGAAAAGAGGGTGTGGCGGCGGACGAAAAAGGCCGGATTGCGGTAAAATGATTTTTCATGCGGCGGATGCGTGCTTTTGTTAGATATTGCGTCTATCGTTATTGCTGTTGGTGTTAAACGACAACTGAGCTACTTATCTTTTTCCCTGACAAATACGGGGGCGGGCTTTGGCTGCTTCTTCAACTTGAAGGTAACGCAAGGACCCGCTTCCTTGGAGTAAACGAAACCTTCGGCTTCCCTCAGATCACCGTATGTTGAGCGCAGTTCCTCTATCCATCCGGCATCCAGGGCCCTGGTCGGGCAGGCTTCCACACAAATTGGCTTCTTACCATCGGACCATCTTTCCACGCATAAATCGCACTTTTGCATGGCGGCATTCGCCTCGTTTCCGAATTGTGGAGCGCCATAGGGACAGGCTTCCTTACAAAGCATGCAGTTCCGGCCAAGGCAGAGATCTCTGTCCACTACTACGATGCCGTCCTGTGTCCGTTTGGTGATGGCAAGGACCGGGCAGACTTTGGCACAGGGCGCTTCGGCACAATGGTAGCATGATCGGGCCAAGTGAGTAACAGATATGTCAGGATATTTACCTTGTTCCACGGAGGTGACCATTATCCAGGCCTCCGGTTCAGATCCCATTTCATATTCGTGCCAGTCTTTGCAGGCAATCATACAGGTAAAGCATCCCGTGCAGCGTGACTGGTCGAAAAAAAATCCTCTGTTCATCAGTTAATTTACCCTTTCGATTTGCACCAGGGCAGTATTAACCGGCCAGGAGCCGCCCGGAGAATAGATATCTCTTGTTAAGCAGTTAGGGTTGCCGCCTTTGTCTGCCCCGGTCGGGTCGTGGCGATACCAGGCTCCCTGGGGAACGGCGACTGTCCCGGGCATAATTCTCTCCGTTACCTTAGCCCCAATGATGACCACTCCACGATCATTATATACCTTAACCTCATCCCCGTCATTTATTCCCCGGACGCGGGCATCAAGAGTATTGATCCAAGCCGCTTGGGCTTCGATCTGCTTCAGCCAGGGGATATTATCGAAACAGGAATGAGCCCGGAACATAAAGTGAGGGGTAATCAGTTGCAGGGGGTATTTTTTTGCCAGCGGATCATTCAGACTTTCCCAGGTTTCAATGTATTTTGGCACTGCGGGCAGCTGCGGGTTATTCATCCTGGCGATCCGCTCCGACGATATCTCGATTTTGCCCGACGGGGTCGGGAAAGGGTTATTCCCCGGGTCTTCGATTTGCTTCTTTAAACAAAGCTGCGGCCCGGTAACTTTGTATTTAAAGACTCCTTGCTGTTTGAAGCGATCATAGTCAACATCGCGCGACATGTCGGTGGAGGACTTTACTGCTTCTCTCAGCATCTCGTCATCTGTTTTATTGGCAAAATCGGCAATTCCCAGCCGGGGGGCCAGTTCACGGCAAATATCCAGATCGGATTTGGACTCATACAGGGAATCGATAACCTTGTTAAGATAAATGAAGTACGGCCCGGCCAGCCAGGGCCGGGTGATGTCTTCCACTTCCCACTTGGTATTTATCGGAAGCAGAATATCGGCAAACTTAGCCGTCGGCGTCATGAACTGCTCATGAACAATAACAAATTCCAGTTGTTTTAGCGCTTCAACTCCCTTATTGATGTTGGGGCACTGGTTCAGGGGGTTATGGGAGCAGGCATAGAACAGTTTGATATCGGCCGGATAGCCGCCGGCTTTCCCCTGCAGTATGGCGTCCCATACTTGAGTATGGTGTATCCTGGTCCGCAGACGTCGGGCTACATCAAGCTGATGGGGATTGTCGTCAATAAATTTCTCGATTTCCGGAGATATTTGTGCTCCCAGGGGCCCGCGTTCAAAGGCTGCCGCTCCGCCCCCGTGGATGCCGACATTTCCCGTCATTGTTGCCAGGGTAGATGCCAGGCGATGGTATTGTTCCCCATAGGCTGTGCGGCCGGGTCCCCATCCGGCGATAAGCGCCGCCGGCCGGGAAGTGGCATATTCACGGGCCAGAGCCGCAATAGCAGAGGCGGGGACTGCCGTGATGGCTTCAGCCCAGGCCGGTGTCTTGGCGATTCCATCTTCCTCGCCCATAATATATTTCCTGAACTCATCAAATCCCAGGGAATATTTATTCAGAAACGTGCGGTCGTGCAGGTTTTCGTTGATCATTACGTAGGCCATAGCCGCCATCATGGCGGCATCAGTACCCGGCCGGATGGATATCCACTGGTCCGCGAAAAGAGCGGCCGATTCAGTAAAGCGCGGGTCCACGCAAATGATCCTGGCCCCAGCTTCTTTAGCCTGCACAACATAATAGCTGGTTCCGGTGCTTTGAATCGTGCAAACAGGGTTCCAGCCCCACATAATTATCAGGCGCGAGTTGACCAGGTCGTCTCTGGTATTCCCGGTGCTCAGGGTCCCGTAGTGGCTTCGAGAGGCGAAGATGCTTCCCTCATTGGAGGCCATCCCCCAGACCCGGCTATGTCCGCCGAACATCGTGAGCAGAGCAGAGACGTGACCGCCTCCCTGAAATACGGTGTGGTTGCCAGTATAATTGATGAAAAGAATAGACGAGTTCCCGTAGGTTTTCTTCACTCTGGTCAACTGTTGCGCGACCGTGTCCAGCGCCTCATCCCAGGAGATACGCTCAAAGTTGCCTTCGCCGCGGGCTCCCACTCGCTTCAGCGGATACTGGAGACGGTTCGGGTCATAAACCCTTTTGCGATAGGCTCGTCCTTTGGCGCAGGCCCTCAGTTGGGGTTCGTCAGGTCCGGTGTCACTTTCCATCCGGATGGCAACCCCGTCCTTGACGTGGACTTTGAACACGCATTTGCCGCCGCAATCATGGCAAGCCCCTGTAGGTATAATGGAGATATCGCTCACATTGTTCCTTTCCTTAGGCCTTTTTCAAACATGTTCGGTGACTGCCGCCGGTACTTCTTTTTTTCTTAATTTCCCTGTGATTTTCGGTGTAAAGGCCTTTGCCGGGCCTGGTATTGATGAATCCCTATCGATAAGATAATACTTACCGGTAGAGGAAATATAGGAAAGTTCGGTGGGTATGTCAATTATTTTAAGCGGGAATTAATACTCCGGCGCAAACGGCGGCAGGGGGCAGTGCAGGGCCAGCGAAAGGACACGGAGCAGTTCGGCTTCTGTCACTGTAATTCTTCTGTCGGCAAAAGCACAATGGGAGCAGGCATCAACGACAACCTGCTTTATTTTAAAGGATGAACAATCCATTTTTTTCAAGGCCGTTTTAATTTCGGCAAAGTTGAAGTCTTCTGTGTAATAGTAATCGGGGTTTTTGCAGGCCAGTTCCGGAATGCGCGCCACACCGGCATTAAAGGCCATACGGGCGGCATCAGCATTGCCCTTATTTCCGGCATTGGCCAGCATTCTTAAAATTATAAAAATCTGATATCCGACCTGAGATAAATGGGAGAACACCGTTTCTCCGAAGATGCTTTCATCTTTACTGCCAAGATACTGCTGAACAATCAATTGCACGCAAAATTCCGGTAAAGTTATTTTTCCATCAGCATTGACCTGAGAATTTATTGTCTCTAAAAAGTTTCTTCTTTCCATTATGGTTAAGCTGCGCAGGGAAGGCAGAGCCAGCTCAACCAGAGGCAATCTCTGGCCATTTTTCAGGCCGGCTATTTGGTCACATAAACGGAGAAAATCATCTTCGTGGCCGGGCATGACCAAGGAATGCTGCAGATCATGGAACTGATATTTCCGGAGGGTATTATTGTCCGGCGTGAGCAGGGCACAAATCACAGTCGCAGCCCCATCCGGAGTCCTTAATTTTGCTTTTATCTGGTCGGGAAGAGAGGCAAGGATAGCGGATCCCTTATTTACAGCAGGGTTGCCGACGTAATCGATTATATCTTTGGCGATCGGTGGATCCGGAGAGCCGTGAATTTTATCCAGGAAAGACACTGCAGCATCCGGCTTCGGAGAAAAAAGTCTTGGCGGAATGTCTTTTGCCGCGGGGAAGGTACCGTCGAAAGAAGGATCCAGCAGCTGAATGCGTTTGATTAGCGGCGGGTGTGTGGCCAGGAAGGCCGGGAAAAGAACGTCAATGTCTGATTGACCGAAAAACAAATGGCTGGCCTGTTTTGCAGTCGCGGAAGTAATCTGTGAACCGTAAATGCAGCCGCCGATTTTTTTTAAGGCGGAGGCCAGCCCCAGAGGGTTGCGGGTGAACTTAACCGCCGACGCATCGGCCAGAAATTCTTTCTCCCGGGAAACAGCGCTTTGAATCAACCGCCCGGCAAATGTTCCGATATAGCCGATCACGGTTAAAAGTATGCCGCCGATAAAAAGGACGATTGATTTTGATGAAATCCGGCGGTGTTCCAGAATTTCTCCGCCGATGATTCCGATGATCAGAATGCCGTAAATTATGCCTATTAATTGAATGTTCAGGCGCATATCGCCGTTCAAAAGATGGCTGAACTCATGGGCAATTACTCCCTGCAATTCGTCCCGGGAAAGCCTGTCGAGGGCGCCCTGTGTTATGGCGACGGCCGCGTCATTGATGCCCAGACCGGCGGCAAAGGCATTGATGCCTTGTTCTCTTTCCAGGATATAAACCAGCGGTACGGGAATGCCCGAAGCAATCGACATTTCTTCCACTACATTCAAGAGCCGCCGTTTGGCGGGGTCGTCGGTGTTTTCGGGAACTCGACTGCCACCCAGCATTTCCGCAACTGTGCCTCCGCCTTTTTGAAGTTGCCGCATTTTGATTATGCTGGCGATGAAGATGAAAAGCGCTACGGTAGAAAAGACCAGGATAAAAGACGCCGGGTCCCACCAGGCAAAAGAGCCGCTCGGGGCGGAATTGGCCGTAGGCCCGGGAACAGTAATGATATTTGTTATCAAATTGATGTAGCAGATCAGACGGAAGGCAAAATAAACGGCGGCAATAATGCAAAGCACTGCGCCGGCGAACAGGAGGCCCAGTTTTCGGCAATTCCGGCGGGCCTGCTCCTGTCTGGCAAAAAAATTCGTGGTCAAACGCCCGTTCGTCATTAAAACAATGTCCTGTTTAATCAGTTAAAGGAAACCTTGGGCGCTTTTCGTTCATCCTCTGCCTCAATGGATTCCAGAAGCTCGGCTTTCTGGAAGTTGAAAGAACCGGCAATGAAGCTCGCGGGAAATTGTTCGCGTCTGGTGTTATAATCGGCAACGGAGTCATTGTAGGCCTGACGGGCAAAGGAAATTTTGTTTTCCGTCGAAGTCAATTCTTCCATCAACGAACGAATTGTCTGATTGGCTTTCAGATCAGGATAAGATTCAACCACGGCGAGCAGTTTGCCCATTGCCGTGCTTAAAAATCCTTCCGCCTGTGATAATCCGGTCATGGCTGCAGAATTACCGGGGTTGGCGGCGGCGGCTTTGCTGGCAGTGAAGGCGCTGTTGCGGGCATTGATGACTTCTTCCAGAGTCCGCCGTTCGTGCGCGAGATAGGCTTTCGCGGCTTCCACCAGGTTGGGTATGAGGTCATAGCGGCGTTTTAACTGGACATCGATCTGCTTGAAAGCATTCAGGTATTGATTGCGCAAGGAAACCAGACTATTATATATGCCTACAAAATAGAAAGCAATTAAAGCGATGATTACAACCAGTACGATGAATGGTATCATATGGCCTCCTTGTTTTTTATTATTATAAAGCTTTTATCAGGCTAATATAAAAATGGGAAATATTATATTTTATTTTTGCGGGATTGCCTGGTGACAGCCAGATTATCACGGTGGATGACTTCTTCGTAATCTTTGTGCCCCAGGACCTGTTCGATTTTGGCTGTTTTCAAACCCATTATTTTGCGGATTTCCGCCGAACTGAAATTGACGAGTCCTTTGGCTATTGCAGTTCCGGTGCGATCCACGCAGCTCACCGGATCGCCTAAGGCAAAATCTCCTTCTACATCGATAATACCGGAAGGAAGCAGGCTTTTGCCCTTTTCCAGCAGGGCTTTACAGGCGCCGTCATCGACAACGAGTTTGCCCTGGGAGCGCAAAGTAAAGGCAATCCAGTATTTCTTGCTGTTTAGACGGTCCGCCATTGGCAGAAAAAGCGTGCCGATTTCTTTGCCATCAAGAATATCATTTAAAATATTTTTCTTTTTGCCGGGGGCAATAATACAGGGAATACCGATAGCTGTAACTTTTTTGGCGGCCAGGACTTTGCTTTTCATGCCGCCGGTGCCGACCGTTGATGTTTCCGCGGTAGCAATGGCTTCGATTTCATCCGTGAATTCCGAGACCAGCCCGATGAACCTGGCTTTCTTGGATTCAGCAGGGTTACTGTCGTATAATCCTGCAGTATTGGTCAGATTGATAAAGAGATCAGCCTCCACGATATTGGCAATCATGGCGGCGAGGTTGTCGTTGTCGCCGAATTTGATTTCATCGACGGCAACACTGTCATTTTCATTGATAATGGGCATGACTTTCCACTCCATCAGCGTGGAAAGGGTGTTGCGGATGTTTAAGAATCTCTGGCGGTCGGTCAGATCGGAAAGAGTCAACAGAATCTGTGCGACGTAAACGCCGTTTTTTTCAAAAGACTTGGAATAAACGTGCATCAGACGGCCCTGCCCGACGGCGGCTGCAGCCTGTTTTTCGGGGATGCTTTTCAGTTTGCCGGTTATGTTCAGACGGTGTTTTCCCGAAGCAATTGCCCCGGAAGTCACGAGGACTACCGAATAACCGCGATGCACCAGTGCAGACATCTCTTTGACCAAAGCATCAACAATCTTCAGATCAATGCCGTCCGCACCGGTGAGCACTGCCGATCCGATTTTGATGAGGATTTTCTTTGTATGGGCCAGAATTGTCTTGCGGATGTCTGTCATGGGGTGAACTTTATCTAAGGTTGGCTTAATCTCTCAATTATTTTATTTAATATTTCTGTTATTCCTTCGCCGGTTGCAGCGGAAAACGGATATAATACTATGCCTTTTTTCTTGAATCGTGCAACATCTTTTTTGATGTGATCTTTTACATGGGGAAGATCAATCTTGTTCATAGCCACGATCTGCGGCTTTTCCAGCAGTTGGGGATTATAAAACCCCAGCTCTTTGTTAATCGCCTTATAATTGGCCAGAGCATTGTTGTCCGGCTCCAGAGAAATATCAATAATGTGGAGCAGCAGAGACGTTCTTTCCACATGTTTTAAGAATTGGATGCCCATGCCGCGGCCTTCATGAGCCCCGGGGATCAGCCCGGGAATGTCCGCCATAACGAAACTTTTACCGTCACGATGGTTGACCACACCGAGGTGCGGAGTGAGAGTTGTAAAAGGGTAATCGGCAATTTGCGGACGGGCTGCCGAAACACGGGAGATAAAAGTAGATTTTCCGGCATTAGGGAAGCCCACAATACCGACATCGGCCAGTAGTTTGAGCTCCAGTTTAAGCCAGCGTTCATCGCCGGGCATCCCTTCCTGGGCAAAACGCGGCGTCTGATGAGTGGAAGTGGCAAAATGAGCATTGCCCTTGCCTCCGATGCCGCCGTGGCCGGCTATGTAGGTTTGTCCGTTGACGGACAAATCGGCAAGTATCTCGTGAGTTTCGAAGTCTTTGACGACTGTGCCCACAGGTACGACAATTTCCATGTCCTCGGCGCTTTTGCCGCTGCGGTTGTTTCCCGAACCATGGCCGCCGTTTTTCGCCAGATACTGTTGCTGATATTTCAGGTCCAATAAAGTCCGATGGCTTTGGGCTGCGCGAAAAATTATGTCGCCGCCCTTGCCGCCGGCGCCGCCGTCAGGACCGCCGCGCGGGACAAATTTCTCCCTGCGGAAACTCACACAACCGGGTCCGCCGTGCCCCGCCCGAATAAAAATTTTTGCTTCATCAACAAATTTCATGAATATTGCCCGGATTGAATCAATTCCAGAAGAACATAGAGAGTTTTTAGGGTAACTTTATTAGTCCCGCATACGCGGGATAATTCGACTAACCAATTCCAACTCGTGACCTTTAGGTTATGCGCTGCGCTTGTGTAAAGGTGTCATTAATCCCGCGTCGCTGTGCTTGCGGGATAAATTCGACTAACCAATTCCACAGCGCTACGCTTCTGAAATTGGAGTCTCATTAATGAAAAAGGCGCTTGGTTTAAGCGCCTTTCGTAATCGTAATATTGTTGTAAAGTCTCAGGCTGCGTAAACGCTGACCTTTTTTCTGGTCTTATCGAGTCTTTCAAACTTTACTATCCCGTCAATCAAGGAAAAAAGAGTAAAATCTTTTCCCAGGCCGACATTGTTGCCCGGATGAATTTTTGTTCCCACCTGCCGCACGATGATTGATCCTGCATGGATTTTTTCGCCGCCGAACACTTTAACGCCACGCCGTTGGGAATTGCTGTCTCTGCCGTTGCGAGAACTTCCCTGGCCTTTCTTATGTGCCATGACTTCCTCCGCTTACATTGAAATCTTTTTTATTTTCATGCTGGTTAATTGCTGGCGATGGCCGGTTTTCTTGTGAAAACCCTTGCGGCGCGTCATGTGGTAAACGTGGATCTTCGGACCCTTCTTTTGATTGACGATTTCACAGGTAACCGTGGCGCCTTCCACAAAAGGTTTGCCAACTTTAACGTTCTGATCGTCGGCAACCATCAGGACTTCGTTAAAAACTACTTCCGCGCCTTTATCACCAACCAGTTTTTCTGTAGAGAAAACATCACCTTCGCTGACTTTGTGCTGTTTTCCGCCTGCTTTTATTACTGCATACATATGCTTATCCTTGTATTGGAATTAAGATCGAAGCTTATAGTTAATTTGTGACTGTTTGTCAATAAGATTTAGCTTTTGTGTTAATGTTTTTTAATTATTACCCTGATCATGCATAAGTTATTGATATGGCGTTGATAATAACTTTAAGAAAGTAAGGTGAGCTTTTTAACAACCCGAATTTGTTTGTTTTCTTCTTCACTTAATCCCAGAACATGCCCGATGATGTCCTGCGGCCGGGCTGACCCCTGCTGGGAATACCGCACGATTAAATAAACTGTTTTTTCCGCCTGATTCAGGAGAATCTCCTCCACAAACGGACGAATATCTTTGGTAATGTTTTTACCCTTAGCCTTGCGTTCAATAATAAATGCCGGGGCGGCTAGGAATTTTTGAATATGGTCTTCTAATGCAGCTAAATGCTCTGAACCTGTCCCGTCCGGCAGATAAAGCTCGTAGGAAAAGCCCCGTAGTGCCTGCGCCAGGTCTTTTTCGCCAAAAACCAGCTCCCGGATTTCCCGGACTTCTACTCCCAAAGGCAGAGCGCCGTTGATTTCTTTTTTCAGAGAATCCAAATCCTCCGGATATTTCTGAGCTATTACATCGGCGAACTCCTGAAGGCTTTCCATGCCGACTGAGGTTGCGGTGGCAAAGGATATCTTCGGATGGGGGTGGTAACCTGTGGAGTAGGATATAGCGAGGCTGCTGCGGCGCAGGGAGCGGATTAAGGCGGAAGATAATTCCAGGTGGGAAAGGAAGCGCGCGCGCCCGGCTTTGGTAAAGGTGAAGCGATAACTTTTCTCAATAACCGGGAGATGAGAGAATTGGCGGTCGGTTACAGCCGACTCCCGATCAGTTTTATCTTCCGCGGCGGAAAAAGTATTTTTAATGGTTGTAAAGTCACAAACAGCGCACTGCCGGCAGCCGGCAAAGCGGCAATCTTCAGTTGTCTCACCACCGGCAGCTTTGGTCTTTTCTGCGAGCAGAAAATCGCGGCTGACGCCGCAGTCAATATTATCCCAGGGTAATATTTCGTTGATATCCCGCTCCCGGGTGTAATCCTCCGGGTTGATGCCTGTTTCGCGGAGCGCCTCCATCCATAGTTCAAAATTGAACAGATCAGTCCAGCCGTCAAAACGGCACCCCTTCTGAAAAGCCTTTGCGAGAAGCATTCCGAGTCTTTCATCACCGCGGGAAAATAACCCTTCCAGCATACTCATGCGGGCATCATGCCATTTCACGGTGAGGTTGCGGTTGCGGATCCGGCCGCGGATATATTCCTGCTTGGCATATGTTTCGGCAAGTGAAATCTGGCGGTGCCATTGGAACGGGGTGTGCGGTTTGGGAACAAAGGTGGACAGGCTGATGGTCACCTGGCCGCGGTTTTTCGCCGCCCGCAGCGCCGCATAGCCCAGGTCGATTATTCCCTCCAAATCTTCCGGTGATTCTCCAGGCAGTCCGATCATGAAATAGAGCTTGATTGATTTCCAGCCGGCCGCAAACACTTTGTCCACAGTCGCCAGCAGGTCGTCGGCGGTATTGCCCTTATTGATGACTCGGCGCATTTTGTCCGTACCCGCCTCCGGCGCGAGCGTAAAGCTGGTTTTGCGGGTGCGTTTAATTTCTTCGATTAATGCTCCGGTCAGTGATTCCACCCGCAAAGACGGCAGCGCGAGGGCTACACGGCGGGAATGATATTTATTCATCAGATCTTTTAGCAGCGGTTCGAGACAACTGTAATCGCCGGAACTCAAAGCCAGAAGAGATATCTCATCATGGCCTGTGGAGGCCAGTAATTTCCCGGCCATTTCCCGCAGGAGGGATAAGTTTCTTTCCCGGTAAGGCCGCCAAAGCATTCCCGCCTGGCAAAAACGGCAGCCACGGGTGCAGCCGCGGGCTATTTCCAGGATAATGCGGTCATGGACGGTTTGCATGAGCGGAACAACGGGCCTGGCCGGATAGGGCCACAAATTGAGGTCAATTTCTCTTCTTTTCCGGATAATGCTATTTTTTCCATGGACGGCAGGAACATATATGCCGGGAATTTGCGCGAGCTGCGCAATGGATTGCTGCCGGGAGAGATTATTTTTCCGGGCATCACGAATGACACCGGTAATTTCCGCGACAACTTCTTCACCTTCGCCGATGACAAAAGCATCAATGAAATCAACCAGGGGAGCCGGATTAAAGCAGCAGGGCCCCCCGGCAATTATCAGCGGATCACGCTCCCGGCGATCGAGGCATTTGAGCGGCACCCCGCCCAATTCCAGCATGTTCAAAACATTGGTGTAGGATAGCTCGTACTGCAGGGAAAAACCGACAATGTCAAAGTCCTGCAGGGGCATTTGCTTTTCCAGGGAAGTGAGGGGCAAGGAGCCCTGCCGCAGTTGTTTTTCCCGGTCCGGCCAGGGTGCAAAACATCTTTGGGCGGCAACATAGGGAATCCCGTTTAATATTTCATAGAGAATTTTGATGCCCAGATGCGACATACCGACTTCATAAGTATCCGGAAAAGCAAGCAGAAAGTTGACTTCAGCCTTCTCTTTATAAACGGAATTTACTTCCGCGCCAATATAGCGGCTGGGCTTGTCAGCGGCAAGCAACAGCTCGTCAAAATTATATTTGATCATGTCTCAATATCAGCTTTATCAGAATACTTGTAAGGATTTTTTTGGATATCCCGGAGCAGGGATAGAGCATACTTTTGGGCAAAATTTTCTTTTCCGAGGTAAAGGAGCATATTATTTTTAAACGTGCTGAGTAATTCCCCGCGGACGGCTGCGCCGCTTTCTTTCTGGATATAAGCTCTTTCCACTTTATATTCATAAACAAGGTTATCGCCGAAGATGTTTTTTACCTGCCGGTAATCAATCGCGGTAGCGAAAAAAGATTCTTTCAATCCGATGTCCATCTTTACGGCAATTTCCACTTTGACTGTCTCGGCGGCTATCTCCTGTGTCCGATCGAAAATATTTAACTTCAGCCCGTTGGGAAGAAGTATTTCTTCCATTAATTTCATTAATTTCCAGTCTCCAACTCTCTTTGCTGCAAGGCGTCGTCTCTTAGCATTTTTAAGCTTGACCTGCAACGCCAATAATTCTATAAATTAAGAAAGGTATTTTAACCAGTAAAAACAGGGCCGTCTTAGCTGAGATGTTCATGCAATTTTACTGTTGTCCTGCTCCCACTGCAAGGAAATCTTCAGATAATGAATACAAATACAGCTGCTCTTTGTCAGCCTGATGAACATAAGTCGTGCGGCGCCTGCTGCGGTCTTTACAATTACGTGGACAGCTCCCGCGAAGCGCTGATGCAGAGATTGCTGGCGCGCACCAAGCGCTTCCGCACGATGGTGCAGAAACCGGGGGATATTGAATCTTACGCCGCGGCCACATTTGCCGCCGAGGATTTCCGGAAAAGATACGAAGGAATTTACTGCTGCGAATATCTGGGTTTCCTGGAGACGGAGCGTAAAGTCGGTTGTTTGTTGCACCCGCTGCAGAATTCCGGACTGGATATGCGCGCCGCTTCTTTTTACGGACAGGAAACCTGCGCCGGTCATCTGTGTCCCAGCCATCATTTTATTTCCCGCAATCAGGCACTGATTATAGTTAAAATAATTGAAGACTGGTATCTTTATGGCCTTTGTCTGACGGATATTGATCTGGTAACGGAGTATTTCCGCATACTGGCCGATAGAATTGGCGCGGAACTCAAACCGGAAGTCTTTGAAAACGAATTTTTAAGCAATATCGCCCGGGAGTTTTTTAAATGGAAAATTACCTGGCCGTTCCGGTCATTCGAGA
The DNA here is from genome assembly GCA_002840565.1 of Deltaproteobacteria bacterium HGW-Deltaproteobacteria-12. Classification (GTDB taxonomy): domain Bacteria; phylum Desulfobacterota; class Syntrophia; order Syntrophales; family Smithellaceae; genus MVRV01. Next base: position 126,138 of record PHBK01000014.1, read on the forward strand.
CCAACCGGCTGGGCAAGTATTATTTTGACGGTTCGCAGTATATGATCAGCTTTATTGATTATGCTAAATTCGGCCGGGAGATCTCTTCCTTGGATAAAATCTTTCTGAGCCTTTCTTCCACATTCGCCAGTGCGCAGGAAATCGCCGCGGCAGAGGATTTGGTTATGGGCAACATACAGCAATTTGTCGCTGCGTATCGGAAGCATTTTTGATTTCCTGTTGACGGCAAATCATATTTTGGTTAATGTAATACAGCAAGTAATCTGAGGAGATATCTTCATTGGATAAAATGCCCAAAGAAATCCTTTTTACCAGGGATGCCATTGAGCGGCGGGTGCAGGAGATAGCCGGTCAAATTTCCGGTGACTACAAAGGCCGTGAATTGATCGTTATCGGCATTCTGAAAGGCGCTTTTATTTTCATGGCTGATCTAATCCGGGCGCTGAGCATCCCCTGCCGGGTTGATTTTGTCCGGATAGCAAGTTATGGCGCCGGTCAGGAAAGCTCCGGCAGGACGGTTATGACCAAGGATATTGAAACATCGATTAAAGGCCGGGATATTCTGATCGTGGAAGATATTATTGATACGGGCGTAACGCTGACATATCTGGTGAACTGGTTGAAAGAAAGAAATCCGCAATCGCTGAAAGTCTGCGCTTTTTTAGATAAGCGGAAAAGAAGAAAAGTTCCCTTTGAGGCCGATTATGTCGGTTTTACTATCGATGATGGTTTCGTCGTTGGCTACGGGCTTGATTTCAACGAACAGGCACGTTTTTTGCCGGAAGTCTACATCATCAAACAACAGACAGAGGTAAGAGAATGATCATTCAATGCCGGCAATGCCGGACTAAGTTTCGTTTTGCTGATGACCTGATGGAAGGAGATGGCGTGTGGCTGCGTTGCAGTCATTGTCAGCATGTTTTCTTTCAGGACAACCCGCAGACTGTACATTCAAAGCAGGAACCGCTGGACAGGGGGGATCTTTTTTCCGCCTCCGAAGATCTTCCGGCCCGAGAGACGATTGCCGAAAACCATGATGTTGCCATTTTGCAAGCTAACGGCATGAAGACGAGTGATGGTTACGGCAGAGAAACGGCGCCGGAGATTGCTAAACCGTCAGGCGCGGAAGACAAAGAAGATGAAAGTGCCGCAGCTTTTGAATTGCAGCAGGAGGACCAGAAGCAGAAAGGAGAAAAAACATCCCCCGGGGGTTTCTGGAGGGTGCTGAAAGTTGCCGCCTGGATTATTACCGTTATTGTTGTAATTCCGGCAGTTATTTACTTTTTTGTTTTTCCGGAAATGGGCGACCGTTTGCTGAAGGTGGTGAATTCCTATGTTGATATCGGCATCCGTGAACCGGCGCGTCCGGAGATCGTCGCCGGCCAGGTCAAGTTACAGGATATAAGGCAGCGGATGTTAAATAATTATGTTTTGGGTCCAATCCGTATTGTCGAAGGGACGGCCGTGAACCAGGCGGATTACTCCATCGCCCGGATAGTTATCAAAGGCGAAATTGTTGATGCCTATGCGGTGATTTTAGGCGAACAGTCCACCTATGCCGGCAATGTTTTGAATGATGAAGAACTGGCGGTGCTGCCGGAGGAAGATATTCTAAAAAGACTCGCCCGCCCGGAAGGCGGCAGCAATTCCAATGATAAAATTATGCCCAACGGCATGATACCATTCATGATCGTTTTTACCCGCGAACCGGCAGGGGTAATCAAGACAACAGTCAAGACAATCGGCGCCGAGCGGCTTCTTTAGCCGAGGGAAGGGATAAAGGATAAAGGTTGAAGCTCAAAGGTTCAAGGCTCAAGGTTCAAGGTCAAGGTTCAAGTAGATTTAGTTAATAAAAAAGGGCGCGTTTCTTACCGCGCCCTTTTTGCTGAAAATGTTTTGCTTCTAATGAACTATTCCGGGAGCCATACCGGTGATGTTTCCGGATCCGATGGCGCCGGTGCCCGCCGCACCGCCGCGAAAATTGGTAGCTCCGTTAAGACCGGGGGCGATCATCCCGGTAATATTGGCTCCCCATTAACCCGTTTCGGTATTCCAGCATATCACCTTCCGGAGCGGCGTAAAAGGGAGATCAAGCAAAATCTACCGGAGTCAATGGCCGCTGGACACAAACGAGGCATTACAGAGCACATGAGCATGTTCGTGCTCCATAAATAATCTTACTTAAGGAACGGTAGGTTGCCTGAAGTTACCAATCGCAATTCCAGCGGCGTTATTTGCACCTTGCCTCATTGCCCAGGCAGCGCCCATGTTTTCGGCATTGGGACCGAAGAATGACCCATATAATCGGCCACTGCCTTGTGCGGAAACATTACCTTCGGCACCTATACCATTCACTATTAGAGTCCAAGTTCCGGTATTTTGATTGGCAGAAAAATGCGGCTGTCCGGGATTGATGGCTATCGCGCCGGGAATAGAAATAGACGCTGCGTTAGCGCCATTAGCAACAGCCATATTGTAATCGGTGATTTGCGCAGTAATAAAATTAACATTGGCCGTAAAACCTCCGCTCATAACTGTACCCCCGGCTGTGCTATATAATGTGCCTTGGGCAGGCCCGGAATAATCATAGGTACCTGTTTGGGGTAGCGAGGGAGTGACGGTTCCACCAACATAATAATTGGGGTTGTCTAAAAACAGATCAGTCTCATTATCAGTCGTCATTGCCAGGGGTTGTGTCCAGGAACCCCAGGACATATATTCATTGTAACCCAGTTCAACAGTTGTTACCGGTTTTGAACCGGCAAATATGCCATAAACCGATGTGGCTATACCAGTCACAGACTCGCTTGGCCCATCAGCAGTGATAGAATATGGTAAACCCGTTAAATCACCTGCTGTTACCGCAGCGGCAAAGTTTTGCGGGGTCGTTGATATATAAGTCCCTTCAAAGTTTCTACCGTCGTCATCCACGCTGAGCAAACCGGTAAAATACCCGCTGCCCGTCCATGGTTGAATTCTTGTAGGTTGTGTCGGTTCCGGCGAGACTGTTTGCGTATTCTGTGTTTGAGCGACATTGGCAGTATTAGTTGCGGTATCAACTCCGGTGCTCGTTCCCCCGGCATTCGTGGTTGTGTCTGTTGTACCGCCACCGGAGCCTCCTGATCCGCTGCCACCTGTGCTCTGCTGGAACTGCTGGGCCACGCCCGGAGGTGTCGACACGACCGGCCCCAGCCCCGCCGGCGTGCTGGAAGTAGATTGTCCGGTGCTGATTGACTGGGTCTGGTTTGTCGTTGTGTTGGTTACATAAAGGTTACCGTCAAAAGCATGTACGTTGGTTACGCTGCCGGTGGGGGGATTGGCCTGGGCCAGATGGATAAATGCCCTGTCGGAAGCATCGGCCAAATAAACCGGCTTTCCGGCGGTATCGGTTTCCTCTTTCAGGGAAGCAACCTCGACACCAAACTTTGTCCCCCTGACTCCCGCAATGGCCGTGGGAGTATCTACCGTCATGGTTGCGGTTTTGTACCGGAACAGGCGCATCGTGTAAAACATAACCTTGCCCTTCAGCATATTGAAGGAGGCGTGCTTTTCCTGTGTCTTTTTGTCATCAATAAACTTTGTCACACTTATTTTGGTATTGTCTCCGACGCTGATCACATCCTCAAATAATAAGCGGAATCTGCACCGCGAATTTTTGAGCGTAAAGATGGTGTCTTTTTCATATATCTTGTCACCGGGCGCTGCAAAAAAGGCCTGTTTCAAGTCTGCACGGGCAACAATCACTGCCCCCGTCGCTTCCTGGATGACACCTGCTTCTTTACCTGAAGATGGTATGAAAGTATTATTTATCGTTATACCCCGCAGCTCGCGGGGGATCATCTCCTTTGATACTCCGGCGCCACGATCGGCAAAGACGGGAAGAGAAAAGATAAACAGCACTGCGGCCAGGACTGCTGAAATTGTTATGATGATCTTGTGTTTTTTCATGGAGACCTCCCTGGGCTAAAAGTAAGCGCCAATACTTAATGTAAATGTTTCCTTGCTAAAATCGTATAGTCCTGCCGATGAATAATTATCAATATAATTAAAGGCAAACGATGCAAAGAAATTTTTATAAAAATTTTGATTGATAACTGCCGTGAACATATTACGCCGATCGTACCGGTAACTGCTGAAGAGAGGGGGAATCTCTTTATATTCCTTCGCTGACCACTGGTATCTCAAAAAGATTTCCGTCTGGGTCGGGAAGCGTGTAAAATAGGAAATTGCGTAAAATTGGCCGTCGTAGGAGAATTGCCGGGCATTGGCCGAAGAATTTTCCAGGGCGGCGCTCAAAGAAAAGACATGTTTGCGGTTAACGAAATAGAAGCTGGGGGTTATTTCATATCGTCTTGTAATATTGTCCAGAGACTCGTTACTAACATCATAGTATTGTTCCCTTGCATAACGGTAGCTTCCTTTCAGGCTGAAGTTGCTGCTAAAAAAATGCTCGTAGCTGGGGTCAAAATGGACAATGTCGGAAACTCTTTCACTTCCATATTCCTGATAGGAATAACCAACGGGAACCTTGAGAATGTCCTGCCGACCCGCCCACCAGAGACCGGTATTTATATCCGTAAAGAAGTAGTTAAACTTGCCGTATTGAAAATAGGCAGAGTTATAAACGTCCAGAGCCGAATTCCACATCACCCCTTTTTCTCTGGAAATGTTGTAGAGGACATTGCCGCTGAAATTGGTGATGGAGGCATAGTCCGACAACTTCTTCTGGAGGTCTGTAAGAGTGATGGCTCCACCGGAAACGGGGATTTCCTTATCATTCGGTCCGGCACTGATGTTGGTATCGTACATAATTCCCTGCGAAAACCGCACGTTCCATACAACCTTTCTTGTTGCTTCGGCTATGGCTGCCAGCAGTTTATCCACATTCAGCATGACTGCTTCCGGAGGGCGGGCGGCTTTAACTGCTTCCAATTCCTTTTTGGACTCTTCATAACGCTGCATCTGAAAATAGGTGGCGGCAAGTTCCAGCCGGACACGGTGTAAATTAGGATTAACCTCCAGCATGCTCTTAAACTTCTTAATGGCCAATGCCATATTTCCCGTTTTCATGGCACTTGTGCCGACCCACCACATTAAATCCATCGTTTCGACGGTGGAAGCAATCTGGTTGAATATCGGCAGAGCCTGCCCGTACTGACCATCGTAATAAAGGGTGAGCGCTTCGGCGACCTTGCTGTCGAGTGCCTCTATTTCTGCCGGCTTCATTTTGCTGAGCTTCTCCAAGGCCTTTTTATTCGGATCATACTTTTCATCCCGGAAATTGTCATCCGCCGAGGTTTGGGCTGCGGACTGCACAAATGATGGGGTAAACAAGACAAGGACAAAGAAAATTAAAAAAATGCGGGTAAAGCTATAAAAAAATCTTGCTTTCATCTCTATACTCCCAATGTTAATAATGAATGTTTGAAATATTAAGACTCCATATTGCTAACTAAATAATTAAAATAATTTTTTTAGTCAAGCAGTATTAGCGAAATATCAATAACATTGTTTCTGTAGATGGTATCAGTTTTGAAAAGCCAATAAATATTCCAGTAAAAAAAGAATAATCAGATAATTATTAGATATTAATATGTCTTTCAATAGAGTGGTGATCAATAACCCCTTCGCGCAGGATTTTTGGCGGATTGGAGGTGACATCGATTATTGTTGATCCTCTGCCGCCTGCCGTGTTTCCCAGATCAACAATCGCATCAAGTTTATCTCCGATTTGTTTTACGACCTCATCCGCGGCGGAGCATTCGGGAGCGTGAGATAGATTGGCGCTGGTGGCGGTAACAGGATGCCCGAGCCTGGCCGCAAGTGCTCTTGCTGCTGGGTGGCTGGAAATTCTAATACCGATTTTACCTGTGCCCGCAGTTAAAAGCGGTGATACGCCGGCGGATGCTTTAAAGACAATGGTCAGTGCCCCCGGCCAGAAAGCCTTCATCAGTTTTAAAGCACTGGCAGGCACTTCGCTGACCAGTGGATAGAGTTTTTCCCGGCAATCAATGATAACAGAAATTGGATTGTGAAAATTTCTGCCTTTGAGGTTATATATTTTTTTGATGGCTTGTTCGTTAGTTGCGTCCGCACCCAACCCGTAAAATGTTTCGGTGGGGTAGGCGATGACACCGCCTGCGGTTAAAATTTCCGCAGCGCGGGATAAGACTGTTTCTTCAGAATTATCTCTGTCGGCTTTCAGGATTTCCGGCATGAAATACTCTCAGCTTTTTTCTCCACGTCCTGTGCCATCTTTTTAATATAATCAGATAGTTTGATGCTTGTCTTTTTGTCTTCGAGGGCCAGAATGCGCAGGGCATAAAGAGCGGCATTTTTTGCACCGGCTTTTCCAATAGCCATAGTGGCCACCGGGATACCGCCGGGCATTTGTACTGTCGATAGCAGCGCATCCATGCCGTTTAAGGCGGTTGCATTTATCGGCACACCGATTACCGGCAGCTGTGTCTGGGAGGCGATAACACCGGCAAGATGTGCCGCTGCACCCGCGCCGACGATAATTACTTTTACACCGCGTTTTGCTGCATCCTCAGCGAACCGCGCTGTTCTTTCGGGAGAACGGTGGGCGGAAGTTAAGAAAAGCTCGTGAGGAATGCCGAACTCCTCCAGAATTTTTGTCGCCTCAGCCATGATCGGCAAGTCGGAATCACTGCCCATAACTACGCTTACAATAATGTTTTTCTGCCTGGTGCTTTTTGCTTTCATGTCGGCTCCTTTGTCTCATTCCTGGATGGAGTATGTGCGCCTAATAACTCATTGGAAATGTAATTGCAAGCAGCAGTTTTCATGAAGGTTTTGTTTTTACCTTGACAGGCAAGACCGAAATATCTACAGTCCCAGCTAAATTTAAAAAGGGAGAATCTAATGGACAATAAACTAATCGCTGTCATTGAAACGGAGAAGGGTGCCATCCGCTTGCAGTTGTTCGTTGATCAGACACCTGTTACGGTGGGTAACTTTGTGAATCTGGCCAGTCGGGGATATTATAATAATTTGAAATTTCACCGGGTTATTCCCGATTTTATGATCCAGGGCGGCTGCCCCGAGGGTGATGGACGCGGCGGGCCAGGCTATAAGTTTCAAGATGAGTTTGTGCAGGCGCTCCGCCACAGTAAACCGGGCATTCTTTCCATGGCCAATTCCGGACCGCAAACCAACGGCAGCCAGTTTTTTATTACACATGTTGTTACACCGTGGCTGGATGGTAAACATACTGTATTCGGCGAAGTGCTCAGCGCTGCTGATCAGGCTGTTGTCAACCAGATTGCCCAGGGCGATAAAATCCGTTCCATTCTGATTGAAGGTGACATTTCCGGGTTGATGGCCGGAATCAAGCCCATGGTAGATAAATGGAACGCCGTGCTCGACGTGAAATTCCCCCAACTGTCAAAAGTTCAGTAGGGCAAGGAGAAAAGCAAATAATGAAAGAGAATATATACAAATATCTGGCCGGCAATGAATATCCGGGCCGCGGCATCTGCGTAGGGCTTACGCCCGGCGGTAAAAAAGTGATGATTGCCTACTTTATCATGGGACGCAGCGTCAACAGCCGTAACCGGGTGTTTGACCCCATCGAAGGCGGCATTCGCACCCTGGCGGCAGATCATTCCAAAATGACGGACCCGCACCTGATTATCTACAATCCTGTCCTGACTTATGAAAATACAACGATTGTGACCAATGGCGACCAGACCGACACAATCCGCCATTTTATGGCCCGTAACGATTTTCCGGGATTTGGCTTTGAAGCCGCGCTCAATACACGTACATTTGAGGACGACGAGCCCAACTGGACACCCAGAATTTCCGGAATGGTGGATATGCGAACGGGTGCCTATAAACTCAACATCTTAAAAAGCAACGAAGGGAATGAAGGCAGTCTGCAGCGCTTTACCTTCGATTATCCGCAGCCTGTGGCCGTTGAAGGGCACTTTATCAGCACTTACAAGTGCAACGGTACGCCGATTCCCAGTTTTGCCGGTGAGCCGTTACGCGTCGATATCGACGAGGAAGACCCCAATGAATACGCGGGCAAGCTTTGGGAAGCTTTGAATGAAGAAAACAAGGTAAGCCTGTTTGTCCGGGCCATAGACCTGAAGAACCAGGCTTACGATGATGTCATTATTAACAAATACAAAGTAGTGGAGGGATAGTTAATGAACGAAATAGCGCTTAAATACGGCTGCAACCCCAATCAGAAGCCTGCCCGGATCTTCATGGCGGATGGCAGCAAACTGCCGGTTGTTGTGTTGAACGGCAAGCCCGGCTACATAAACTTTTTGGATGCGTTTAACAGCTGGCAGCTGGTCAAAGAGCTCAAAGAGAATACCGGAATGGTTGCTGCCGCCTCCTTTAAACATGTCTCTCCCGCCGGCGCCGCTTTGGGCTATACCTTGGATGATGTTCTGCGGCAGATGTATCACATCGCTCCCGGCATGCAGCTGTCTCCTTTGGCTTACGCATACGCGCGCGCCCGCGGCGCCGACCGCATGAGCAGCTTCGGGGACTGGATTGCGCTCTCCGATGTGTGCGACGTGCCTACTGCGCAGATAATCAAGTCCGAGGTTACCGACGGCATCATCGCCCCGGGGTATGAGCCTCAGGCGCTGGAAATTCTGAAGTCTAAAAAGGGTGGCAACTACAACGTGGTCGCCATCGACCCCGACTACGTGCCCGCCTCTCTGGAACACAAGCAGGTGTATGGCATTACTTTCGAGCAGGGCCGCAACAGCCTGAAAATCGACAGCAGTCTGCTTACAAACATTGTTACCGAGAACAAAATCCTGACCGATGCGCAGAAGCGCGACCTGGTGCTGAGTCTGATCACTCTGAAATACACTCAGTCCAACAGTGTCTGCTACGTGCAGGATGGCCAGGTGATCGGTGTGGGCGCCGGACAGCAGAGCCGTATCCATTGCACCCGCCTGGCCGGTCAGAAAGCCGACTGCTGGCAGCTGCGCCATATGCCCAAAGTGCTTGATCTGCCTTTCCGCGACGATGTTTCCAAACCCAACCGCGACAATGCCATTGACGTTTACCTCGGTGATTCTCCGGAGGATGTGATTGGCAGCGATGTTTGGTCCGAAACCTTTACCAGCCAGCCTGAGCCCTTGACTGCGGCTGAGAAAAAAGCATGGCTTAGCAAAGTTACCGGTGTTTGTCTCGGCAGCGATGCATTCTTTCCCTTTGGCGACAACATTGAGCGCGCGCATCGCAGCGGCGTAACCGCCATTGTCGAGGCCGGCGGTTCCATCCGCGACCAGCAGGTAATTGACACCTGCAACAAGTACGGAATAGTCATGGCATTTTGCGGCTTGCGGTTGTTCCACCACTAAAAACATCATTTATTTCCTATCATTCCGGACGCTCAAAGCGAGATCCGGAATCCAGGAATCGTTTTTATCTTCAAATCGACTTCTTCAAAATCGAAAAATTAATATTCCTGGAATGTGCACTGCTGATTGGCCAAACCATTTCAGAGTGGTCGGCATGATGAAAAAATAAAACATTGTTTACACTTAAGACCGGCTGCATCGGTGATACTTTTTAAGTTACGAATAACTTTGCTTATTCTTAACCCATCTTCCACAATCAAGAATCAAGAACAGTCGACATCAGATCGATTATGGGTGGAAAGCTGAAAGACTACAGAGAAAGGTCTTTGAAGGATGAATGTAGTGGAGAAAATGGTCTGATTTAAACCATAACCTATTGATATTGCATCTTCCAAATTCCTGAATTGCGGAAGATGGGCTAAGTTACTCTTTCCTTATCTCCTTCATATGATCGATCCGTTTCTGAATCAGCTCGTCCGTGCCGATGTCTTTGCGATAATCGACGGGACCTTGCACGGCTTTGACACCTTCTTCGGCAATAAGGCGAGCGGCAGTCAGCGTGTCGGCAATACCGACAATTCCAATGGCGCGAGACGAACTCAGATAAAGGCCATCTTCCTTTTTATCCACGGAAGAATAATAAAGTTTCGCTTCTCCCACGTTGCCCACTTCAATTTTCGCTTTCACTGATGTCGTGTCGGTATTATCGGCGGGGAGTCCGTAGCCCTTGGGAACAATATATTTGCAGACAGTAGCTTTTTGTTCAAATTCAATTTTCAGCTTATCCAGTGTGCCGTCGATGATGTGTCTGCAGATTTCAACAAAATCGGTTTTGAGCAGCGGTAAAATATTCATGGCCTCGGGATCGCCGAAGCGGGCATTGTATTCCAGCAGTTTCGTGCCATTTCTTGTGGCAATGAATCCGCCGTACATGACGCCTTTGTAAGATCTGCCGGTTTCTTTCATCAGCGCTGCTGCGACCTGGCGCGTGATTTCCAATCCCTCTTCAATATCCGTAGGTTTTAAAAACGGCATGGAATGATCCGGCAGGGAATAGGAGCCCATGCCGCCGGTGTTGGGCCCTTTGTCGCCGTCGAACCTTCTCTTGTGATCCTGCACCAGCGGTGTGCCAACAACCGTTTTGCCATCGCAGAGGCACTGCAGGGAAAATTCCTCGCCGTCGAATTTCTCTTCGACGATCAGGGACGAGCTTTCCTTCAGAATCTGCTCACACAATTTCAGTGCTTCTTTTTTTGTGGTAAAGTGGTCGCCCTGAACCAGCACGCCTTTGCCGCCGGTTAATCCATCCGGTTTCAGGACGATGCCGTCGAGGGAATTCAAAAAATCTTCTACGCCATCTATCGCCGTGAAGACTTTATACTGCGGATTGCCTGGAATGTTATATTTGCTGACCAGATTCCGCGTAAACGCTTTGGAAGTCTCCAGCCGTGCCAGACTTTTTGTTGGACCGACTGCCGGAATGCCGGCCGCAGCAAGAGCGTCAACTACGCCATTGCCCAGCGGATCTTCCGGTCCGATTACAGCAAAATCAATTTTATTTTCTGTGGCAAAGATAACAATCGCCTCGAGATCAAAATAACTGCCGCTCTTTGTTTTTGCCGATAGCGACGTTATTCCGGGATTGTTTGCTTTCATGTAAGAAAATAAAAACTGGATTTTCGTTGATCGCTTGATTGCTTCCGCGATGGCATGTTCACGGGCGCCATTCCCGACTAAAAGTATATTGGACATTTCCTAATCTCCAAAAGTATTCTGCCGGAGTAAATAACGGAAAATTAGTGCTAAGTCAATTAATTGCGGCAATAGTTTCACTTCCTTGACAAAATATTTGTCTTTTCTCCTGACAATCTGCTAAATTAATGTGCATATAAATAACAGGATTATCGAAAACTTGGATATATCATTACAACTAATAATAATTTTTTTACTCTTGTTGCTCTCCGGTTTTTTCTCTTCTGCCGAGGCGGCTTTATTTTCTCTGACCGATTTGCATCTCCACAAGATGAAAATGGACCGCTATCCGTTTTTGAGCTTTGTCAGCGAATTATTGGAAAACCGGCGCCGTCTTTTGATAACCATTGTCGTCGGTAATGAAGCTGTTAATATTAGTATATCTGTTTTAGCGGCATCTTTTTTCATCAGCCTTTTTGGAGTCAATGGTCAATGGCTGGCTATTATTTTTACCAGTATTGTACTCCTTATTGCCGGCGAATCTGTGCCCAAAACATTCGGTGTGACCTATCCCCTGCAAATATCTTCCGCTGTTTCTCCTCTGCTGTCTGTTTTCTCACGATTGGAATACCCTTTTGTTGTGGGTTTGGAAAAATTATCTGATTTTATCCTCAACCTGTACAGTCACGGTAAGTTCCGCACTGCCGATCCGATAATGGAAGATGAATTTAATACATTGATTGATGCAGGAAGCCGCGAAGGTGTAGTTGAGGAATCACAAAAAGAGCTGATCAATAGAATTTTTGAACTGGGAGATAAACCGGTAACCGATATTATGGTTCCCCGAGTCGAAATGTTTTGCCTTCCCGTGACCATGACGGTCGAAGAAGTTGCCGCCGAAGTAGTTCAGGCAAGACACGAAAGAGTGCCGGTTTATGCCGGTGATCGTGATGATATAACCGGCATTCTTTATGCCCGCGACTTGCTCAATGCCACCTTGCAAGAGAAAAAGCCGGATAATATAGAAAAGCTGCTGAAGAAGCCTTATTTTGTTCCCGAAGGAAAAACGATCAACGGACTGCTGCATGATTTTCGGGAAAACCGCATGCAAATTGCCGTCATTGTCGATGAATATGGTGGTGTGTCCGGTTTGGTTACACTCGAAGATATTCTGGAACATTTATTTGAAGAGGAACTGACGGATTTCCATAATCTCCAAAACGGATGCGAAAGAATAGACGAAAATACAATATTTGTACCCGGTAAATTGCCGCTGGAACAATTCAATACTATCATGCAGGCGCAATTACCGGAGGATGAATTCGATACCATTGGCGGGTTTGTTTTGCATTTATTCGGCAATCTGCCGGCCAAAGGTGAAGAATACAGCTATGACGGTTTTATTTTTCGTGTTGAAAATGTGGGCCGGGCGAGGATATTGAAAATAATGGTCAAACGGGTTTTGGAGCACATTTAAACCATATGAGCATATATTTGATTATAGCCATTATTATTATTTGCCTTATTTTGGAAGCTCTTTATTCCGGTGGCGAAATAGCTTTGATCTCTTCTGATATCAACAAGATTAGATTCTTTGCCCGTCGTGGATCAGCTTCCGCCCGGCATGCCCTGCAACTGATGGAAAAACCGGAGTGGTTTATCTCGACAACGATAATCGGCACGAACCTGGCCATTGTCACCAGCACTACTCTGGCCACAGGCCTTTTTCTGTCTTTCTTCGGGCCTGTTTATGGCGAACAAATCTCAATGCTCATCATCATACCGACCTTGCTGGTTATGATAATTGCCCGCAGCATTTTTCAACATTATGCGGAGATAATGGCCATAAAACTGGCGTTTTTTATCCGTCTGTCTTCGGTGATCTTTTATCCGGCCGCTTATGTTATTGCCGCAGTCTCCAAAGGGACGGTGAGGGTATCAACCGGCCGGAAAGAAAATCAACCTTCTTATATCACGAAGGAGGGCTTGAAGTTTATCCTGGGGGCAAAAACGCAGGGCAGCGATATTTTAAAAACAGAAAGAGAGATGGTCAGCCGGGTATTTGATTTTTCGGAAATTACGGCGGATAAAATCATGATTCCCCTGTCCGCGATGACGGCGTTGCCAATCAGTACTAAAATCGTTGATGCCGCCAGATTTGTAGCCGGTAAAAAATATTTGCGGATACCTGTTTATTCCGGTCAGATATTCAATATAGTTGGCATACTGCACTATTTTGATTTGCTGGAAGCTTTGCATAAGAAGAAGGATGAATTGGCAATGCCTGCGTCAGATGCAACCATAGAATCCATTTTACAGACGAAAGTGCTCTATGTGCCGGAAACAAAGAAAGCCAAGGAACTTCTGGTGGATATGCAAAAAAAACGCGAGCACATGGCTGTTGTTATTGATGAATATGGAGGGGCTGTCGGCATTGTGACCAGTGAAGATATTGGAGAGGAAATTATCGGCAACATTGATGATGAATACTCTGCCGGTGAAAAATTATACAAGAAAATCGCCCCCGGTAAATATCTGGTCAATGGGCGCATGGGTATTGAAGAGTTGGAGCAAATTATTGCGGCGAAATTACCCGCAGGTAATTATGAAACTCTGGGCGGCTTTCTCATGCACAGATTAGGGAAAGTTCCCCCGAGAAAAGAAAGAATTGATTATAAAGGGATAATTTTTATTATCGAAAATGCCGATCAGAAATCGATAAAAGAGGTTTTGATAATTCTTCCCGAGCAGTCTGATTTGGAATTGACGATAAAACTGGAAAGGTAATGGCAGAATATGACGGAAAATAAATTTTGTGCGCTGATTCTGGCTGCCGGTAAAGGCACAAGGATGAAATCGGATTTAGCCAAAGTGCTCCATCTATTGGAAGGAAGGCCATTGCTGTATTATTCACTTCTTGCCGCCCGTAGTGCCGGAGCGGAGAAAATAATTGTTATCATCGGTCATCAGGCTCCTTTGGTGCGGGAAGAGTTTGCTGATCCCGGGATTATCTTTGTCGAGCAAAGCCCGCAATTGGGCACAGGCCATGCAGTTTTGCAGGCAAAGGAGGCGCTGGCAGAATATGCCGGCTTGACCGTTATCCTTTGCGGCGATGTGCCCTTGCTGAAGCCCGCCACCATCGAGATATTGATTAAAAATCATCGGGCTTCAGGGGCGCCGCTTACCGTGCTGACAACATATCCATCTGATCCCCGCGGCTACGGCCGAGTTGTCCAAGACACCGGAAGGAATGTCTTAAAAATTGTCGAGGAGCGCGACGCTTCACCAGCGGAAAAGAAGATCGGTGAAATAAATACCGGGATTTATTGTGTAAATACATCTTTCCTGTTTGCCGCTTTAGAGAAAATAACCAATAATAACAAGCAGCAGGAATACTATCTGACTGATATTGTCGAAGTTGCAGTTCGTGAAGGATTTGTCGTCCGATCTCAGGTTGCCCCAGACTATGTCGAAGTAATGGGAATTAATACGCCGGAAGAATTGATCAGAGCGAGTCAGCATCTCCGAAATGACCGAAAGAGTCTGGTTTGATTTGTGTTTAACTTAATCAAAGCATTGCCGGGTAAGGCGATTTTATCTCCGCTGGCGGGTATTTCCAATTTACCTTTCCGTTTAATTGCCAGATCTTTTGGCTGTGCGCTGGCTTACACGGAAATGATCAGTGCCAACGGCCTCGTCCGGAAAACCAATAATACTTACGAATACCTGAAAACTTGTGCTGAAGACAAGCCTTTAGGTGTGCAGATCTTCGGTTCTAATCCGCAATTATTGGCCGAAGCGGCCCGTATTGTTGCCGGCCGCGGTGCCGAATTGATCGATATCAATATGGGCTGCCCGGTGAAAAAAGTCATTAGATCCGGAGCGGGAGCAATTCTGATGAAAGATCCTGACCTTGTTGCCTGCATTATTTCCAGCGTTAAGAAAGCAGTTTCCTTACCTGTGACCATAAAAATTCGATCCGGTTGGAATAGCAGCTCGATCAATGCCGTCGAGATTGCCCGTATTGCCGAGGATTCGGGAGCGGACGCCGTTTCAGTTCATGGGAGGACTGCCGATCAGGGATACAGCGGAACTGCTGACTGGAAGGTTATTGCCGCAGTCAAAGAATCCGTGCATATCCCGGTAATCGGCAATGGAGATATTTGGCAACCGCAGGATGCAGTGGACATGATGACGCAAACATCCTGTGATGCAGTAATGGTGGGAAGAGGATCGCTGGGCAATCCCTGGATATTTAAAGGGATAAATCAATTACTGACAGGAGCGCCCGCAGACTTCATGCCCGGTTTATCTTCAAGACATGAAATAATTGAAAAACATTGGGCAATGGAAACTGCAATGTGCGGTTCGATTGCGGCAGTGAGAAATTTCCGTAAACATCTGCTGTGGTACACGAAAGGGTTGGAAGGGTCGAGCCGTTTTCGTAATCACATTTCCTCCCTGCGGGACAGGGAAAGCATGCAGGATGAACTTGATAAATATTTTCGGACTTTGTCATCAGTCACCCCTGAAATAATACCTTGACTTTGAACGGATGAATTGGCATAAATGAGAAACATTATATACGATTGTGATGATTAATTTTTAGTTTTATATTTATTACGGCATCAAAGGAAGGATAAATATTATCGTGGAATTGGCTAATTTTAAAGAGCTGGAAGACAAGATAAAGGGGATAGTCAGCGAGCAGGTTTTTTTAAAAAAACAGATTTCAATATTGGAGGAAGCACTAAAAAATAAAGAATCGGAGATTGAAGTTTTAAATAATAAACTAAAGGCATTAGATGGGGAGAGGGATAGCGTACGCGCGAGGGTAGATTCATTGCTTGATTTACTTGCGGATATAGAGTTGGCGAAATAAGCTTCCAGGGCGTGTGTTTTGAAAAAAAGCTATAACATTAATATCTTAGGGCAGGAGCTTGCGGTTTTAAGTGATGCAGATGATGAACAAGTGGCCAAGGTGATCCAATTAGTACATGAAAAAGTGGAAGAGATATTAAAGTCTGCAAATAATCTCAAAGCCTTGGATGTTGCCATTCTGGCAGCTTTAAATGTGGCAGAAGATTTATTGAAATTAAGGGGAGTTAATAAGGAACTCTGCGAACAATTAGAAAGCAGATCCGAAAAATTGATTCAACTGATCGAAAACGCAAGTTAGTTATAGTAGTAAGTACACCCCTGCGATGTTCGTGATTAACGTCTGTTTTTGAGCCAACACTTTGAACCTGGGGTCTTTCCTTGTTTGCGGTGTGCAGGTCGGCCTTGTTTCCGCTTGTCGGGAGGTCGAAAGCCTGAAGCAAAACAATACCGGACGCCCACTTATAAAAAGGTTCAAAAAGCCATTAACACGGCATATGCGGGGTTTTTTATACCTCAGGCATTACTTCCTTGATCCTGTCTTTAGAAAAAACCAAGTTGCATGCAGTTTATTAAAATAACAATGAATCCTTCGGTAAAAGATCATTTGGCTTTGTCCGAAAGGTTTAAATATAGCGCTGCCGGAAAAAATTTACTTCAAGAATTTGAATTCATCAGTAAAGCAGAGAGTTTTCAGAAGGTGATTTTCTTCGGCGGAGCACAGGGAGGTAAGTTAAATGTTAAACGGAAGTTTATTTATCCTGGTCATATTTGTTGTCATGGTGGCAGGTATTATCGGCGGATACATTTTAAAGCACATCTCTTCTGCCAAGAAAATCAAATCATCAGAGAGCTTATCCGCAAGGATCGTTGAAGAAGCAAAGAAAGAATCAGAAACTATCAAGAAGGAAGCGATTCTGCAGGCCAAGGAAAACCTTCTGAAAATGAAGGGCGATTTCGACCGCGAAACCAAAGATAGAAAAAATGAGCTGGATGGATTAGAAAAACGGATTCGCGCCAAAGAAGAAAATCTGGATAAAAGGATTGATCTGCTGGCACAAAAGGAAATAACCTTTGAAAGCCGGGAGAAATCAATCTCATCTAAAGAAGCGGCCATTGAAGAGAAACAACGGAAATTAGCTTTGGCATTGGATGAGCAAAGAGAAAAACTGGAACAGATTGCCGGGATGTCTTCGGAGGAAGCCAAGAAAATATTAATCCAGGCCATGGAGGGGGATGCTAAGCGTGATGCCGCAGCAACCGTGCGCAAAATCGAAGAAGAAGCGAAGCTAACCGGTGATCGGAAGGCAAGGGAAATTATTGCTTATTCCATTCAGCGTTATGCCGGCGATTATGTGGCCGAGCATACGGTATCCGTTGTGAATCTGCCCAGTGAAGAAATGAAAGGCCGAATCATCGGGCGGGAAGGCAGAAATATCCGCGCCATTGAAGCGGCCACCGGGATCGATTTAATTGTTGATGATACTCCGGAGGCGGTGGTTCTCTCCAGCTTTGATCCGGTAAGAAGAGAAGTGGCCAGGATATCGCTGGAAAGATTAATTCAGGATGGCCGTATTCACCCCGGGCGCATTGAAGAAATCGTCAAAAAAGTCCGAACGGAAGTAGAGCAGATTATCAGGGAAACCGGAGAAAAAGCATCTTTTGATGTTGGCGTTCATGATGTCCACCCTGAAATAATCAATTTACTGGGTAGTTTGAAATACCGCACTAGTTATTCCCAGAATGTCCTGCAGCACTCCATTGATGTAGCTTACCTGACCGGCATTATGGCCTCCGAATTAAAGATGAACGTCAAAGAGGCCAAACGAGCCGGATTGTTGCATGACATTGGGAAAGCAATTGACCATAAAATTGAAGGACCGCATGCCGCGATCGGTGCAGACTTTGCCAAGCGCTTTGGGGAAAATCCGCGAATTATCCAGGCTATCGCCACCCATCATGATGATGGGCGGAACAATACATTACTGGGAGTGCTGGTGCAGGCGGCCGATACTCTTTCGGCAGCAAGGCCGGGTGCACGCCGTGAAATGCTGGAAACCTATGTCAAGCGCCTGGAAGAACTCGAAAAGATCGCCCATTCATTCAGCGGCGTTGATAAATGCTATGCTATTCAGGCCGGCCGCGAGATCCGCATCCTTGTAGAAAATGAAAAAATATCCGATAACGATACAGTCATGTTGTGCAATGATATTATCAAGAAAATTGAAAGCGAACTGACTTACCCGGGCCAGATCAAAGTAACAGTAATTCGGGAGACTCGTGTTTCTAATTTTGCTAAATAAGTGTTCCTGACGGCACTTAAAAGAGGTAAAGGAAATACATGAAGATATTATTCATCGGCGATATCGTCGGAAAACCTGGACGAAAAGCTGTGAAGGAACTTTTACCCAAATTGATTGGCGATCGCCAAATTGATCTGGTCATTGCCAACTGCGAAAATGCCGCCGCCGGATTTGGTGTAACTCGCGATATCGTTGAAGAGCTTTATGAAAGCCATATTGATGTTCTGACTTCCGGAAACCATATCTGGGATAAGAAAGAAATAATGGAGTTTATCGGGGATTATGAGACGCTTTTGCGCCCGGCCAATTATCCGGCAAAAGTTCCGGGATCCGGGGCTGTAACTCTGCCGACTGCGGCAGGTGAATATGTAGGAGTGCTCAATGTGGCCGGCAGAATTTTCATGCAGCCGATCGATTGCCCGTTCCAGAGGGCAAAGAGCGAGATAGCAGAACTGCGTAAAAAAACAAAAGTCATTATTGTGGATATTCACGCCGAGGCGACTTCGGAAAAAAAGGCACTGGGCTGGTATCTTGACGGCGAAGTGAGTGCAGTATTAGGGACCCATACTCATGTGCAGACAGCCGATGACGAGATTTTGCCTGGGGGGACGGCATATCTGAGTGATGTTGGTATGACCGGGCCTTTTGACTCCGTGATCGGGGTGAAAAAGGACGTTATCATTGAACGGTTTTTGACGGGAGTCCCGAACAAATTTGATACGGCCAAAGGTGATGTTCGACTGCAGGCCGTTTTGCTGGATATTGATCCGGCGACCGGGAAAGCAAATTCCCTGGAGCGAATCAGCGTCAAGCTGAAAGAAAAGGCGGAGGCAGGTGAGGATGAAAAGCGCTTATGATATTTTAAAGGAAAGAGGCTTTGTCGAGCAGGTGACCGAAGAGGCGTTGATTGATGAGCTTTTTGGGGCTGGACCCGTTACCTGCTACATCGGCTTTGATCCCACGGCAACAAGCCTGCATATCGGCAGCCTGGTGCCCATCATGGCGCTGGCCCATATGCAGCAAAACGGCAACAAACCAATCGCCCTGGTGGGCGGAGGAACAGGCTTGATAGGTGATCCCAGCGGCAAAACCGAAATGCGCCAGGTGCTGACCCGTGAACAAATTGACTACAATGCCCAATGCCTCGGGAAGCAACTTTCGCAGTATCTGGATTTTTCCGACAGTAAAGCCTTATTGCTTAACAATGCTGATTGGCTGACTGCAATTAATTATATTGAATTCCTGCGCGATATCGGCCGGCATTTCAGCGTTAATCGGATGCTGTCGGCGGAAAGTTATAAGATTCGTCTGGAAAAAGGTCTTAACTTCATCGAATTCAACTATATGCTCCTTCAGGCTTATGATTTTCTTTACTTGTTCCAGAATCAAGGATGCTCGCTGCAAATGGGCGGCAACGACCAATGGGGCAATATGCTGGCGGGAACCGAGCTGATTCGTAAAGTAACCGGCAAAGATTCCCATGCTGTAACTTTCCCCTTAATCACCACTTCTCTGGGGCAAAAGATGGGGAAAACGGAAAAGGGGACTATCTGGCTGGACGCGGCTCTGACTACACCTTATGAGTATTATCAATATTGGATAAACACCGCTGATGCTGATTTGGAGAGATTCCTGAAGCTGTTCACCTTTTTGCCGCTCGATGAAATTCATGCAGTGCAGAAGCTGGCGGATGCGCAATTGAATATGGCTAAGGCCGTACTGGCTTTTGAAGCAACAAAAGTCACTCATGGACGAGACTCAGCCGAGGGCGCTTGGCGGGCATCCATGGAGGCTTTCCATTCGCGCCCTGTGGATGCGGGCATCTTCCCCGCAAGCTCTATTCCGCGCACAGCTCCGGCAACAGATACTTCCGCAATTCAGCGCTATGCGATATCGCGTAAAGATCTGGAAGCCGGAATATCGATAATGGCAACCTGCGCTAAATCAGGATTGACCAAGTCTTCCTCCGAAGCCCGGCGCCTCATCGAACAGGGCGGCATTTATATTAATGAGCGGCAGGTGAAATCTATTGATGAGAAAATCAAGGCAACCGATTTTACCGAAGGCAATGAGCTGCGCGTGCGTAAGGGCAAGAAGAAATATCTGATCGTTGAAATGGTAAATTAATCCTCTATCTGCACATCTGTAATGCCTGGTAAAGATGATAAGGTTGTTATCAAAAAATAGAGGTCTAATTTTATGATAATCAACTGGGCTGAGACCTATAGAAATCGCCTTACTGATGCCCGAACAGCACTTTCCCGGATCAGGCGTGGCGACAGGGTATTTATCGGTTCTGCCTGCGGGGAGCCGCAACTCCTTGTTCGGACTCTCATAGATGTGGCGGCGGACCTTGCTGATACCGAAATCATCCACTTCCTCGATTTAGGAATATCTAATTACACAAAGGAGGTCTTCAATGAGCAATTCCGGCATAATGCTTTGTTCATCGGCCCCAGCACCAGGTTGGCCATCAAGGAGGGCAGGGCGGATTACACCCCCGTCTTCCTCTCGGAGATTCCTCTGCTTATGCAACGCGGCAGCATGCCCATCGATGTGGCGCTTATTACCGTGTCTCCACCGGACAATAACGGGTTTGTGAGCCTTGGTATTTCGGTAGATATTACCAAGACCGCTGCCGAAGTAGCCGGTTACGTCGTTGCCGAGGTGAATCCGAACATGCCGCGGACTTTGGGGGACAGCTTTCTCCATGTCAGCGAGATCAATGCTTTTGTCGAAAATGATAAGCCCCTGCTGGAGTTTATGCAGAAATCACCGGATACAATTGCCAAGGCCATCGGTGAGAATATTGCGGATATCATAGAGAACGAATCAACCATTCAGACCGGGGTGGGAAAGATCCCCAACTCCATCTATACATACCTCATGAACAAAAAGGATCTGGGGGTTCATACCGAAACATTTACCGAGGGTATCATCGATCTCATCGAAGCGGGTGTTATTACATGTCGAAAAAAGTCTTTACATCCCGGGAAGGTTGTTGCTTCCTTCTGCATGGGTACCAAAAAGCTATATGACTATGTACACAACAACCCGCTATTTGAGTTCCGCCCCAGCATTTATGTGAACGACCCGTATGTAATATCTCGAAACGACAAGATGGTCGCCATCAACTCGGCGCTTACAGTAGATCTTACCGGACAGGTATGCTCCGATTCTCTTGGTTTTGAATTCTACAGCGGAATCGGCGGGCAGGTCGACTTTGTCCGCGGTGCAGCCATTTCCAGAAGAGGAAAATCCATTATGGTGCTGCCTTCCACAACAGACGACGGGAAAACATCCAGAATCGTTCCTTATCTCTCCCCCGGGAGCGGTGTGGTGGTGACCAGGGGTGATATCCACTATGTGGTTACGGAATTCGGGGTCGCTTACGTTCATGGAAAATCTATCCGTGATCGCGCTGTGGCGCTCATAAACATTTCACACCCTGATTTCCGTGCGGCACTGCTCGATGCCGCAAAGAAACAGGGGTATGTTTACAAAGACCAGATATTGCCGGCTGTGCTTTATCCGAAGGCCTACGAGACTTACTGGACAGACAAAAAAGGGGTAAGTATCTTCTTCCGCCCCGTGAAAGCCACAGACGAACGGGCGATCCAGGACCTGATATACGGCCTTCCTGAACAGGACATCTATACCCGGTTCTTCCAGAACCTCAAGTCATTTCACCACAAGGTCGCTATGCCCCTTGCCGCCATAGATTATAATAATAAAATGGCCCTTGCCGCGGTTACGGGAAAAGAGGAACCAGGCAACAGGGAGCAGATAGTGGCCGTGGGCCGCTATATTCGCGATGCGAATACCAATTTCGCCGAAGTGGCTTTCACAACTCATCAGGATTGGCAAAACCGCGGCATCGGAACATTTCTAATCCAGAGCCTGATCCGCATCGCCAAAGAGCACAACATAAATGGAATTACCGCGGACGTGCTGTCCAGCAATACGCCCATGATGAAGGTCTTTCAAAAGGCAGGCCCCAATCTCAAGATGCACCAGGCCTATGGCGTGAACGAGATCGAGATACCTTTTGAAACGAAATAAAGACGGCGGCAAAGGCAAGAAAATACAGGGGGCTATCCCATATTAAATTAATATAATGCTCCATACACAGTGAGCTTAAAATTAACTTATATGTCTATTTCCATGCCGTCATAGGCAAGATGAATTTCCAGGTTTGATGAAGCGTCGTGTATCTTCAGATATTCACGGGTGTTTTGCAGGAACTTGGTCAGGGATTCATCATCGTAAGTGTGCTCACTATGAAAAAGACAGAGGCGTTTGACTCCCGCGTGCACCGCAAGTTCGACCGCAACAAGATTACTGGAATGTCCCCAATTTTCCTTGGTATCGACGGCGTCCAATAATGTATATTGCGCATCAAAGATCAGCAGGTCTGCATTTTTGAAAAACTCGATGAACGCATAATCATCATCCTCGGCGTCCTCCTTATGTTCTGAATCAGTGGAGTAGACAATTTTTTTCCCCCCCTGAATGAAACAGTATCCGTAGGAATCCCCCGGGTGGTTCTGTTTTATGCCGCTTACATTCATCCCCGCAATGTCGTATGTTTTGCCCGGTTCCATGATATGGAAGGAGATATCCGCCCTCATTGCCTTCAAGGGAACAGGGAAATTGGGTGCATTCTGCTGATTAACAAAGATTTTTTCCAGATCGTCATGATGACCATGGATATTGATCTGATTGCCTGGAATGTATGCGGGTGTGAAAAAGGGAAACCCCTGAATGTGATCCCAGTGCGGGTGGGAAATAAAAATGTGAAAGACTTTCGGCAAATGCTGCCGCCCGATCATTCCGGTTTTCATGACATAGTTTCCGAAGTCGCGCAGCCCTGTTCCGGCATCGCAGAGGACGTATTCTTCCTGTCCGCTGATCTCAATACACGATGTATTGCCGCCGTAACTGCCCCGGACGGAAAATGGCAGTTCCTTGCGGATGAATTTTCTTATCGCTTCATCGGTTTCCAGCGGGTAAGCTCGCGATGCATGGATTGCTTTGAATATTTTCGCTTCAATTGCATCAGTGGTGATTGCAACGGGAAGAGATCCCCTTGTGCCCCAAAAGTGAATTTTCATGATGATTCCCTCTGAGAGTTGTTTTAGAAACTGATTCCATCCAGAATTAATTATGATTGCCAACGTTTTAAGTTTGTAATATAAATATTTTCATATTTCAAGATATAGAATAAAAAATAGCTGTTTAGGGGGCATTTTCGCCGGTTTGATCTGCAGCAAATAGCGATAAAAGGAGGAAGCCGTATGGGAAAGTTATGGAAATTATTATTGATGGTGTTTCTGACAGTCGTAATTGCTTTGCCTTCTTGGGCGGCGGAGGAAACAGGATTAATCAAAATAGTTAAAGGAGCAGTAAGTATCGATCGCAAAGGTCAGAAAATTACCGCTGCCGCGGGAATGCCTGTGGTTGCCGGAGATAAGGTCATAACCGGGGATGACGGTTCAGTTGGCATCACCCTGCGGGATAACACGCTACTTTCTGCGGGGCCCAAAAGCTTACTTGTTATTAACAATTTTACCTTTGATGCATCTACACATGCGGGAACCATTGATACTTCCCTCAAGCGAGGAACTCTTTCAGTGGTTTCCGGCAAACTTGCCAAGAATCCGGCTAATTCCGTACAATTCCGCACGCCGGCGGCAATCCTTGGTGTGAGGGGCACGGAATTCGTTATTGATGCCGGCAGCGGAAAGGAGGAGTGAAATGCGCAGGCTGTCGATTTTGATCGGAATTATGCTGATCGGAGTCTTGGGCTGCGCCGGTCACGACCGAACGGTATTGTTACCCGACCAGGAAGGCCGTTCCGGGGCATTGGTGGTCAAGTCCGCTCACGGAGAGACTATCCTTGATAAACCATACAAAACGGCCGATGTGCATCGCGACGGCCGCATTGAAACTCAGACGCTGGATGCCGAAGCGGTTCGTCAGCAGTTTGATCGGGCGCTGGCGGCCCAACCGCCCAGACCTGTTTCTTTCACGCTTTATTTCCTCGGAGACAGTGATGAACTAACGCCGGAATCGAAACCGGTTATGGAACTGGTAAAAGCAGAACTCGCGCGCCGGCCATTCCCTGAAATTGCTGTCATCGGCCACACCGACAGAGTTGGCACGGCGGCTTATAACGATGCTCTTTCCCTCAAACGTGCTGAAGCTGTTCGCCAGATACTGAAGGGGGCGGGCATCTCTCCGGCACTGATCGAAATATCAGGTCGAGGTTCACGGGAGATGATTGTGCAGACGTCGG
Source organism: Deltaproteobacteria bacterium HGW-Deltaproteobacteria-12 (assembly GCA_002840565.1). Classification (GTDB taxonomy): domain Bacteria; phylum Desulfobacterota; class Syntrophia; order Syntrophales; family Smithellaceae; genus MVRV01. The sequence goes on from PHBK01000014.1 coordinate 150,665, forward strand.
ATGGTGTCACCGAGCCGCGTAATCGCCGGGTGGAAATCAATGTGCGCTAAGCGGCGCGCCGGCCGCACCAGCGCACAATGAGCAATGTCAGGTCGTCCGATTGTTCGGCCTCACCAACAAAATTGTTAACGTCATCAAGCAGGAGAACAGTAATGTCTGATGGTGAGAGAAGCATGGCTTTCCTCTCCAGGAGTTTGGTGAGACGTATTTTCCCATAAAGTTCTCCGTTTGTGTTCATAGCCTCAGTGATGCCATCTGTAATGACGCAGATTGAATCGCCTGCGGTAAGTTGCATTCTCCTCAGGGGATAGTCGTATTTGTCCATTATACACATCGGGAGGGTGCCTTCACCGTCCAGCTGGTATAAAGTGCCGTCAGTTCCAACCAGCCAGGGTGCATCGTGCCCTGCTATGCAGTATTCGAGAACGCCGCTTTCCACATCAAGAATTGCGGCGAAAGCAGTGACAAAAAGCATTTCCGGATTTTCCCGGGAAATTTCCTCATTAACCCGATTGAGGGTCAGACTTACGTCGAGCTGTTCGCTCAGTACGATACTTTTTACCAGGGCCTTGGTCATAACCATGAACAGGCTTGCCGGTAATCCCTTGCCGGCAACGTCACCAACGATGAAAAACAAACGGTGCTCATCCAGCATATAGAAATCGTACAAGTCGCCGCCAACCTCACGTGCCGGCTTGAGCACGGCATCAAGTTCAAATCTTGTCTCATCCGGGAAAGCGGTTGCCGGCTGCGGCAGCGATCCCAGCTGAATGCGGCGCGCGGCATCCAGCTCGCCGGCAACGCGGGCTGCGGCCTCACGTTCGAGCTGCAGTGCCTTTTTGGCGATGCGATGCTGGCGGTCGGACTCGATGAAGCTACTACCCAGGAGACTTACGAAAATGATATTGATTTCCATGAAGAGGGAAGCGGCGTCGAACAGCAGACCGTTTGTGTGATAGAGCAGGAAGCCCATGGGCAGCAGCAGAACCGCGATAATCGCCGCCAGTATTGTCGATAATCGTGGTTTGAGATTCGGCAGGGTAATAAGAAAGAAGAGACCGAAAAAAAGTAAAATAGCCACTTCTAATAAGGGTAACCAGGCCGGCCGTTGCAGAAAATGCTGGTCGAAGATATTTTCCAGAAACTGCACATGTACTTCGATGCCGGGGATCCGTTCACCTCGAGCTGACGTCTGATAATCCATCAGACCCAGTCCGGTGAAACCTACCAATACCAGCTTCTGCTTAATAAGTTCCGGGTTTACCCGCCCGGCAAGTATATCAGCAGCAGAAACATAGCGTTCCGAAAGGAACGGCGAATAATTTACCCAGACCTGCCCATTGGCCTGCGTCGGGATGCGCAAGTCGCCTATGCCCACACTTGCAATCCCGTGGGAACTTACCTCGACCTCAATGGCAGGATGACCACTGGCCACACGCAGAAGTTCAATAGACAGAGAAGGCACGAGTGTTTGTCCCACAGAAGCGATTAGTGGCAGCCGCCGTACAACGCCCCTTTCCAGGTCAGCACTGAGCAGAGCCTGACCTGATGCAGCTTCTTCCAGATCAGGTATGCTTTTCAGCACTGCCGGAAAATGACGTACGTACCGGACTGCATCGCCCCCTTTAACGATAAACGGCGCTGTGCGCATAGTCAAAGAGGTGGACAGAGTTTCCTGTTCGAAACCCGCCACGCCCAATACCACCGGCGATTTGGCGATAACAGCGGCAAGAGTCTTGTCATTATCGGGAAGAAGAACCAGGCGTTGCCGGATGAGGGGGTCCAGCTGGGGCAGCGACTCCGCGATTCGTGCGGGTGATGACCGATCTGGTTCGGGCATGATCATGTCAAGACCGATTGCTGCAGGCTGGTAGGAAGCAATCCGTTCGATCAGCAGCGCTAAACGGGTACGCGGCCAGGGCCATTGGCCAAAAAGCTTGAGGCTTGCTTCATCGATACCAACAATTGTAGCTGGTGCCGAGTTTCTAGCTCTGGGCAGGTATGTCTGATAAGCATCAAACAGGGCCAAACGAAGAGTACGGAAGGGAGAAAGGTCAGGATAAAACTGCAGAACGGCGAAACAAAGCAACATAACCAGAGCCGCCGGACGGCCGCGACGGGTTCGAAACAGCAGCAGCAGAAAGTTGATCAGGCGCCTCATAGAGTTCCCTCAAGACGATCGCAGGCCGGGAAATACCCGATAAGTTTTATCCCTTTATTCAACAGGAACTTATCTTACGGTAGCCCGGAGTATAAGAAGAAGGATGTTGCATGTCAATGATTTTCTTGTCACATTGCTTGTATGGGATAAACTCTTGCGTAAATACAGTGGATAGGGAAAGTACAGATAATGATCGTGCGAACAGACCGTTATGTACATTATAATCAGCTTATTGAATATTTTATCAGAAATAAAATTTACATTGACGAATGCATAAAGGCAAAGATATTGTATAGCCTGAATAACAGTGATTTAAATAATGCACCGGGAGCGATTATGGATATAATAACAAGACAAGAAGGAAAAGTCGTCATCGTTTCGGTGAGAGGAAGAATGGATGCGGTTACCTCTCTTGATTTTGAGAAAAGCATGTCAGCATTAATATCCGCCGGAGGTAATATCTTTGTTATAAGTTTGAACCAAATGGATTTTATCAGCAGTTCAGGTCTCAGAAGTATCCTGCGGGTAGCTAAGCAATTGAAACCGAGTGGAGGGAAATTGTTGTTTGCGAGTCTGCAGGATAATGTTAAGGATGTTTTTAAAATATCAGGTTTTAGCACAATTTTTGCTATCTACGAAACAGAAGAAGAAGCTCTCAAGGCTTAATATAATGCTCATCCTGGAAACCATAAAAGTACCGGCCAAAATCGAAAGTCTTCATCAATGTATGGATTTTGTAGCGTCGTGTGCCCAAAAGCAGGGCTTAGACAGCAGAAGCATCAACAGGATAGAACTGGCCACAGATGAAGCACTCGTAAATATTTTTAACTATGCCTATAGTGACTGCGGCGGAGATGTAGAAATATCCTGTATGATTGATCATAACGCAATGTTTGTCATTGAAATTACCGATTCTGGTGTACCTTTCAATGTACTTGATGCTCCTGATCCGGACATTGCTGCGGATATTGAACAGCGAAAAATTGGCGGGCTGGGGATTTTTATGATCAAGAAAATAATGGATGACGTGCAGTATAGAAGAGAATCCGGGAAAAATTACTTAACTTTGAAAGTATTTAAAACAGGAAGTTGTTAATACGGCCAACCGTTTATTCTTGATCAACAAAACACGGAAAAAACCGGTTGTTTCCATCAGGCAGATAGAAGCAACCGGTTCTTTTCACTTTATTATATTACTTCTTTTTCTTGGGTTCGGCTTTTTTGGCGTCTTTCACCTCAACTGCTGCCGCTTTCATGGTATATTCAATGGTCACTTTGGAACCGACTTTTAAATCGCCGGTTATTTTTGTCGCGGCATCACGGCCAACTTCCCATTTATCCTTGCCTTTTTCTACAACGATTGTATCGGCTGTTACTGCTAATACCGGACCGGTTACCTGATAAGTTTTGGGCCCCGCGGCCAGGGCAACTGTGGCGACGAACATAAAAGCACATACAAAAATTAAAATCTTTTTCATAAATTAGATCCTCCCTTGGTATTTTAAAAATTTTATATTGACACGATTCTTAGTGATAATTTTAACAAACGCGCCTGTCTTTGTCAAAATGATTTATGTAAAATAATCAATCTGATATATTAACATTTGTCTGGCAGGCTTTGATTTGGTAATTATAAAATTCCCGGGGAGCGTCATGCTTATTATATATATCCCAGTTTCTTTGCCTGAGCTGTCAATTCCTCTCTGAACTGCGGATCGGCAATTGCGATCAGGTTTTTGGTTCTTTCCTTAACTGTTCTGCCTCTCATATAGGCTATACCGTGCTCGGTTACAATATGATCCGTGTTGCTCCTGTGCAGTGTCACGCCTGTTCCTGCGGGGAGGGTCGGGACAATCGTTGATATCTTGCCATCTTGGGCTGAGGAGTAACAGGCTATTATTCCCTTGCCCAGTCCGTCATATGCCTCTTTTGCACCCACGGCCGTATCCGACTGCCCGCCGGTTCCTGAATACTGCCTTGTGCCGATTGATTCACTGGCCACCTGACCGGTAAAGTCAACCATCAGACAGGTATTTATCGAGACCATTTTGGAATTCTGTCTGATGACAGCTGGATCGTTCACCCATTTGCCTCTCTGAAATTCCACAGCCAGATTATCATCAAGCCAGTCATAGAGTTTTCTTGACCCCATGGAAAAAGTACAAATGAATTTATCTTTATATAGTGATTTTTTCTTGTTCGTTATTACACCCAGCTCATAAAGTTCCATCATCGAATCAACCATCATTTCCGTATGGACCCCGAGATCTCTCTTCTCTGTCAGAGCCAGGGCTGCGGCGTTGGGAATGCCTCCGATGCCCAGTTGAATAGTGGATTCGTCGGCGACAAGCTCCGCAATATATTTGCCGATCAACATATCGGTTGCGCTGGGGACCGGCATGGGAAGAGAAGGAACGTCCTGGTTGTATTCGACTACAAAATCAATATCGCTGATATGCAGATGCGTATCACCAAGAGTGCGCGGCAGCCGGTCGTTTACTTCCAATACAACAATATCAGCCGCCTCGATAATGTCTTTCTCATAAGTAATGCCCAAAGATAAAGAAACGAATCCCTTTGCATCCATTGGAGTACAGGTTCCGAAGAAGATGTCTGGCTTTTTTGCATATATTCTGTCTGTGGCAGCGCGGTGCAGCATATTGGGTACATATGTAACGGTTCCAACATTATCTTTGATGGCAGCACGTGAGCCTGGAGCATGGAACCAGCTGCAGAGTTCAAAATGGCCTTTCATTTCCGGCTTCATATAAAAATCATAAGGTTTCATGGTAAGAACTGAGAATACTTTTACATTTTGTACTTTGTCCTTAACCAAATGAAATTTACTCATACATCCCTGCGGTTCGGATGCACACTGGGCCACTATTACATCATCATCACTTTTTATTTTGGCAACGGCGTCTTCCAGCGATATAAGTTTCTTTTTGTATTTCTCGTGCCATTTAGTCGGCATGTCTTTTCTCCTTTATCTGTTGAAGGCGTTCATTTTTTTTCGTGATGCGCGGTTTATTGATATGAAACTTTCTAATTTTATTACATATATGTATATTACTGTCAATGATGTTAATTGGCGGAAACAAGATTAATACAACTTTCGGCGCAGTTGAATTTACCGGCAGGACTATAGCTGCATCGATTCTACGGCGATAAGCTATAGAGTAATATTTGTAAAAGAAAATTGATGAAGACAAAAAAATATTCTTATTAAATGCCTGTAAGAACAGAGGAAAAAGCAAATCGGCTAAATTATGATAAATTAGTTTTAATTTTTTCTTGACACAAAAGCGAAGAGGGGGTAGAAGCTCACTTCTGTTCGCAAAAAAGTTCTTTAAGGTAAGTTGAAGTTCTCAGCACGTTCACCGATAGATGTATATCGAAGTCGTCGGATGCTCACCATGATTGTTTGCCGAACATAAAGTTTCTTTGAATTTTTAAAATTGTTCTTGACAAAAAAATCTTATTGATTTATTTGTTACAGCTCGTTTTAAGATGGCTCTTTGGAAATTGAATAGTGGGAAATAATTGATTTGTGGGTCCTATACAAATTTTTTTGGAATCACGCGAAATTAAGAAAGAGAAATCTTTCTGACTAGGATTAAAACTTGAGAGTTTGATCCTGGCTCAGAACTAACGCTGGCGGCGTGCCTAACACATGCAAGTCGTACGAGAAAGTCCGCTTCGGTGGATCAGTAAAGTGGCGCACGGGTGAGTAACGCGTGGATAATCTACCCCTCAGTTGGGAATAACGTACCGAAAGGTGCGCTAATACCGAATGACACTGCACATCTTCTGTTGTGTAGTCAAAGATGGCCTCTGCTTGCAAGCTTTCGCTGAAGGATGAGTCCGCGTACCATTAGCTAGTTGGCAGGGTAATGGCCTACCAAGGCAACGATGGTTAGCTGGTCTGAGAGGATGATCAGCCACACTGGAACTGAGACACGGTCCAGACTCCTACGGGAGGCAGCAGTGAGGAATATTGCGCAATGG
>PHBK01000047.1 GCA_002840565.1 Deltaproteobacteria bacterium HGW-Deltaproteobacteria-12
CCGCAAAGAGGTGGAAACAGGAAAAAGTTTACAGGAAGTCAATATTTCGAGAGAGTATTTTGGTGAGGGAATTGTCCTGCTGAAGGGGAAAATTTACCAACTGACGTGGCGGAATGAAACGGTCTTGATTTATGATGCCCGGTCTTTTCGGGAAGTCAGGAGGATGAAATATCGGGGGGAAGGTTGGGGATTGACCACGGACGGCAAACATTTGCTCATGAGCAACGGGTCGTCTGCCATTACATTTCATGATCCGGAGTCATTCAAAGTGGTGCGGGAAATCCAGGTCCATGATGGCAATACGTCGGTTGACCGTCTCAATGAACTGGAATTTATTAAAGGTGAGATATGGGCGAATATTTATAAGGAAGATATGATTGCCCGGATTTCCCCCCGAAACGGTAGAGTAACCGGCTGGATTGATTTGTCGGCGCTGCGTTCATACCTTCCCCGGAATGCGCAGGTTGATGTGTTGAACGGCATTGCCTACGACGAACAGAAGGATCGAATTTTTGTGACGGGCAAATACTGGCCTAAAGTATTTGAAATTCAACTGCCGGGGCAATCCGTGTCAAAACCTTAATTAACTTGACCGCATATATTTTTTGCATTATAAGCCCCGCAGCTTACAACATTCGACATTTTAGTTTTGGGAGGAAAAAATGAGAATTATTTTATTAGGCGCGCCGGGCGCGGGCAAAGGCACGGTAGCCAAATTGTTGACGGAATATGACGGATCCGTGCAGATATCCACGGGCGATATTTTACGCTCCGCTGTTAAAGAAGGAAATGCCCTGGGGAAAAAAGCAAAGGAATATATGGATCGGGGAGATCTGGTGCCTGATTCTCTGATCATGGAAATCATGGAAGCCAGGCTTCAGGAGCCGGATTGCCGGAAAGGATTCATCCTGGATGGTTTCCCGCGAACGATCCCGCAGGCGGAAGACCTTAAAAAATTGCTGACTAAACTCAACATCAAGATGGATTTTGTCGCCAACCTGGATGTGCCGCGCGAGGTTGTCCTGGACCGGTTGACCACGCGGAGAACCTGTTGCAATCCATCCTGCCAGGCCATTTATAATATCAAAAGCAACCCGCCCAAAGAAGACGGCACCTGTACGCTGTGTAATCATCAGACCATTCAAAGAGATGACGAAACGGAAGAAGCGATAACCAATCGCCTGGAAACCTATAACCTGAAAACCGCGCCGCTCATAGGTTTTTATGAAAAAGAAGGGTTGCTGAAAACCTTCTTGTCGCTTTCTTCCAAAGACACAGTTGCCGAAATTAAAAAAGCCCTGAAAGCCTGAACCTCAATAATTAAATGATTGAGTATGAAAAAGAGCTGAATCCGGAACAGTATCGCGTTGTCACAGAAGCAGGCGGGCCGCTTCTTATTCTCGCGGGAGCAGGAAGCGGTAAAACGCGTACCCTGACTTATCGGGTGGCCCGTCTTTTGGAACCCGGCGTACGGCCGGAAAGTATTCTGCTTGCGACCTTTACCAATAAGGCCGCCCATGCCATGCTCAACCGGGTGGAAAGTCTTGTGGATTGCTACACCGGGAAAATAATGGGCGGTACGTTTCATTCCATTGCCCACCGGTTCTTGAGGAGCTACGCCTTCCGTCTGGGCTATCAAAACAGTTTTTCCATCGTGGACAGTGAGGATGCCCGTCAGGTTATCGCATCGGCGATGGCTG
>PHBK01000015.1 GCA_002840565.1 Deltaproteobacteria bacterium HGW-Deltaproteobacteria-12
GTCCATGTTTCAGCTACTTACATTTTATGATTACACAAGCAATATGGTCGAAAACAATAACCAACTGAACTTATTCACGGATTATTCCGGACAGTAGTGCTCATAAATATTTTATCAGGTCAATGTGGAATGTTTTTTTCTCATAGAACATCCTTTTAGATTAATTTTATGTGCATTGTGGATAAGCCGGTCAAAGATGCCATCAGCAATTGTAGGATCGCCAATGATGTCATGCCGGTTTTCTATGGGTAGTTGGTTTCTATAACATAATTCGAATAGTAATCCTCAATTCTGACAACTGACCACCTCAAAGACTTTGGCCTAACAATTACCGAGACACGATTTATTTTGATGTTGTCTGTCAATTCCGGCATGGTTCCAGCAGTTTTTCTTATCCCCCATCATTTTAATAGAGAATCCAGGTTCTTCGATCGGTTAATGCCCGCCGTTCCGGAACAGAGTTCTTCCTGATCTGCCGGATATAAGATCAACGACGCCTGAAAAAGTCAGAATCAAGATATTTCAAAGACTTACAAAGCGCCAGGCACCTGTTTTCACACAGATGTAACGGACTTTTTCCAAAACCATCACACGTTACCGGAAACACCGCCATAAAGCGGCAAAACCTTTCCTTGAGAATTTTATCAATTAAGTATAAAGAATAACATCTGTTTCCACAATTTCCGCCGGAACGCGGCCGGCTAATAATCCCACAAACTGATGAAATAAGTGAGGCAACGTCATAAAAACAAACGCAAAGACATTTAAAGAATTAGGCCTGGACACAAGAATCTTCAAAGCCATAACCGAAATGGGATTTGTGGCTCCTATGCCCGTCCAGGAAAAGGTTATCCCCTTTTTATTAGAGGAAACCAGGGATCTGGTGGCCATGGCTCATACCGGTACGGGCAAGACTGCTGCGTTCGGCATACCCATCATTCAGCAAATTGATACATCCTCAACAAAGACGCAGGCCTTAATCCTGGCGCCCACCAGGGAACTTTGCCTGCAGATAACCGATGATCTCAACCACTTTGCCGAGCACATCGAAGGCCTGAATATTGTGCCAATTTACGGCGGCGCCAATATTCTCACGCAGATCAGGCAGGTGGCCGCCGGAGCGCAGATTGTCGTGGCCACTCCCGGCCGCATGCTGGACATGCTCAAGCGCAAGAAGGTAAATGTTTCCGCCATCAGCTGGCTGGTGCTCGATGAAGCCGATGAAATGCTGGATATGGGCTTCAAAGACGATTTGAATGCCATCCTGTCCGGAACGCCCGTGGAGAAAAGAGTCCTGCTCTTTTCCGCAACGATGCCGCCGGAAATTGAAAGCATCGCCCGCAGCTATATGAAAAAGCCCGTGGAAATAACCGTCGGCGCAAAAAATACGGGAGCGGAGAATATTTCACATCAGTATTATGTTGTGCATGCCAAAGACCGTTATGTGGCCCTCAAACGAATTGCCGATTATTATCCCGATATCTATGCGATAATTTTCTGCCGGACCAAAATTGAAACTCAGGAAATTGCCGATGCCCTCATGAAAGACGGCTATAACGCGGACGCCCTGCACGGCGATCTTTCCCAGACGCAGCGAGACAGCGTTATGAACCGCTTTCGAACCAGAAATCTGCAAATGCTGGTAGCAACCGACGTTGCCGCCCGGGGAATCGATGTCACGGATTTGACGCACATCATCAATTATAATCTCCCGGACGATATTGAACACTACACGCATCGCAGCGGACGGACCGGTCGCGCGGGCAAATCCGGCATTTCCATAGTCATTATTAACTTAAAAGAGCATTTCCGGATTAAGCAGATAGAAAAGCAAATCGGCAAAAAATTTGTACAGGTAAAAATCCCCACCGGCCCGGAAGTGTGCAATCGGCAGTTGCTGCATCTGGTGGAAAAACTTAAAAATACCGAGGTTAAGAATAAGGAAATTGAGGAATTTCTGCCGGCGGTTTATGAAAAATTGGCCAAGCTCAGCAAAGAAGAGATCATCCAGCGTTTTATCTCTACTGAATTTAACCGCTTTTTGAGTTATTACAGCCGTGCCGCCGATATCAATGTGGAAATGAGAAAGGAAGCAGGCCGGCCGGAAAGAAAGTCTTCCGGTTCGGGCAGTTCTACCGGCTTAGTCCGCATGTTTATCAATCTCGGGCAAATGGAAAAATTCAATGATCGCAGCTTAAAAGCTTATCTGTCCGACACAGTCAATATACCGAACCTGCGCATTTCTCATGTTGAGGTCACGCGCTCCTGTTCGTTTTTCGAAATAGATCCCGGTCAGGTGGACATTCTCCTGGCCCGATTGAAAAAAGCAAAATATCAGAATCGACGGGTACAGATTGAATATGCCGAAAAACACAAAAGCAGGGACAACCGGGGCTACGAAGGCAAAAGATTTGTCAAGCCGGGAAACTCTTTTTTTGCCCGCAAAAGGACAAAGGGGAAGCGGAAATAACCGCGAAGCCTTAAAGGAGGCGGATAATGTATCGGTTCAGCAGAGGCATTGTTGCAGTACTTATTCTTCTTTCCGTATTTTGCGCGACTGCTTTCGCGGAAAAGAAAGTTGTCACGGCTGAAGGCAAATACGTTATGGGCGATCTTGATTCCAAGCAGAACGCCAAGGCCCTCGCTCTTATGGAAGCCAAAAGAATCTCTCTGGAGAAAGCCGGAACATACATTGAAAGCATAATGAAGCTCTGGAGCATGTGAATGCCGCAATTCAATCTAATCCCCGCTCGCCTTACTATTTTCTGCACAGAGCGGATATCAACATGAAATTGCGGAATAACGAGCCGGCCCTGAAAGATTACGAAAAAGCCTGCGCCATGAATGTCTCCTGGGGCTGCCAGCGAGCGCAAATCGTCAAACAGCGGGTGGCGGAAGCTCAAAAGAGCTCATCGAAAATGCTTTGAACGATCCTGATGAACAGATACTTGGCAGCAGAAACAGAACAATCTATCATAAACAAATATCCGGCAAGTTGTTGCGGGTTATCACCGAAGGTGATTTATTAATCACAGCTTACATTACCGATAAAATAAGTAAATACACAAAGGAGGTAAAATAAGATGAGAATGCATTATAGTCAGGCTGCCGATGCTATTTATATACGTTTAAAAGAAGATCGCATTCATAACACCGATGAAGTAACGCCGGATATCATTATGGACTACGATGATAAAGGGAACGTTATCGGCATTGAAATTTTGTCCGCGTCGGAAAAAGTTGATGTTCATGAACTCACAGTTCAGTCTTTCGATAAAGTAATGGTTGATAAGGTTGCAGCCGCATAACTATTGGGGAAACTCCATCAAATTTTGCGCGAGATGCTGCAAAAGATGAAATGAATAATAAGTCATTCCGGCCGACGAGCCGGAATCCAGTATATAAGACAGCCCTCCCCGGTCATTGCGATGAGTCCGCAGCTGCGGACGAAGAAGCAATCTATCTTTTTTAACCGGCAACAAATAATCGTGTTTTGCTTGTCACGCGTCACCATTTACTATTTACTAATAAATCCTTGCATTGTTCCTCAGAAGTTGTAATATCCCCTACGAATCAACTAATTAATACGCATCATTATTTTCCTTCTGAGGTCCGGCTATGATTGAAAACACCGTAGCAGCGTGGCACAAATTGGTTGAAGCGAAGGATGCAGCCGGCTTGGACAATATTCTTGCCGATCATGTTGTCTTCCATTCCCCGGTTGTGCATACACCACAAGTCGGAAAGTCGATCACCAAACTCTATCTTTACGCAGCACTTCATGTTCTCAATAACGACAGCTTTAAATATTTGAGAGAGGTCATATCCGGTAACAACGCGGTTTTGGAATTCTCTACAGTGATCGAAGGAATCACCATAAACGGCGTGGATATGATCACCTGGGACGCGGACGGCAGGATTACCGACTTCAAGGTAATGATTCGCCCTCTTAAAGCCATCAACCTAGTCCATCGCATGATGGGAGAGATGCTGGAAAAAATTAAATAAACAATCTGTCATTCCGGCCGACGAGCCGGAATCCAGTAATGCTGGGCTTTGAACTGGAATTCACCGGATACCGCTGGGAAATATTTTTCTTTGGGATAATTAGATAACCAGGAGGTGCGTATGTACGATTTTTTACTAACTCCGGAAGCACGGGAAGTCAGGGATGAGGCCAGGAAATTTGTGCGGGAAGAGGTCTCGAGCGATTTTCTCAGGAAGATGGACAAGGACGAGATCGTCTATCCCCGGGAGTTTGTGGAGAGATTAGCCGCCTGCAACCTGCGGGGAATCCGCTTTCCCAAACAATGGGGCGGCAGGGGGTTGAACTGGGTGGCGGAAGTGGCGGCCATCGAGGAGATCGGCTGCCTCGGGATGGCCCTGGGTTGCGCCTTCGTCATGCCCTCCATCGTGGGCGAAGCCTTGAACCAGTTCGGCACGGACGCCCAGAAAGAAAAGTTTCTCAAACCTTATCTCGCAGGCAAGCTTGTCGCCGCCGAAGCACTGACTGAGCCCCGGGGTGGCTCTGACTTTTTCGGAGCAACCACCAAGGCCGTTCTGGACGGTGACCACTTCATCGTCAACGGCCAGAAACGATTCGTGGTCGGCGCCGACGGGTCGGACTTTTTCGTCGTGTACTGCCGGACAAACTTCGCGCCGGACGCCCACAAGTACCAGCGGATCAGCCTGCTCATCATCGAAAAGGGACCTGGCGTGGAGACCGAATACCATTACGGGCTGCTGGGCTGCCGCGGAGGGGGCACCGGACGCCTGGTCTTCCGGGACGTGAAGGTGCCCAGAGAGAACCTCCTGGGCGAGCTCCACGGCGGCGCCCTGTGCTTCAACCAGATGATGATCCCCGAGCGCCTGACCTCAGCCGCCGGGTGCCTGGGGATCTGGGGCGCCCTGGACATCGCCGTGCGCTACAGCAACAAGCGTGCCGCTTTCGGCAAGCTGATCCGGCAATACCAGGCCGTCAATACCCTGGTGGCCGACTCCATCACTCAGCTCGACGCCGCCCGGGGATTGACTTACATGGCCGCGCGGGCCGTGGATGAGGACTACCCCAACAAACGGCGCATCGTCAGCGAGGCCAAGCGCTTTGCCACCGAAGCCGCCTGGAATGTTGTCAACAACGCCATGCAGGTCATGGGCGGGATCGGCTATACCGATGTCTACCCGATTGAGCGCGCGCTGCGGGACACTCGCCTGGCCATGATCTGGACAGGCACCAGCCAGATCATGAACCTCCTCATCCAGCATGAGTACTACGACGAGGTCCTTAAACAGCCCTACGACCGCCGCCATATGGACAAGGACGCCATGCACCCCGACGAGGACGAGCGCTGCTTCACCGACGAGGATATGTGGCGGCACCACACCGCCAAAGAAAATAAAGGGAAATAAAGGGTACGGGCCCGAAGCTTTTCTAAAAGTAATGTGATGATCGTCGAAAAAAAGTTGGGCTGAATACTGAGATCAAGAGAATAAGTTAAGAAGGAAACAGCAGTCCTATGTTACCTCGAATTCTTGAACAATCCATCGAATAAAGCGGGGTGTGGGCCATGCCGCAAAAAGGAAAACACATTGAAGATATTTCGGGCGGTCAGATTGTTCTCTATCAAAACAATCTCGAAGTCAAACTGCTGCGCGAAACTGTCTGGCTGACACAAAAACAAATGTCCGCGCTTTTCGATAAAGACGCCGATACAATCGGTTTGCACCTGAAAAATATTTATAAAGAACACGAGCTGCAAGAGTCTGCAACTACCGAGGAATCCTCGGTAGTTCAAACAGAGGGAAAACGACGCGTTCAGAGAAAAGTCAGATTCTACAATCTCGACGCCATCATCTCCGTCGGCTACCGGGTGAACTCCAAACGAGGCACCCAATTCCGCATCTGGGCCACCAACGTTTTGCGCAAACACATCGTGGAAGGTTACACGCTCAATCAAAAAAGGCTTGAGGCTCAGGCAGGCAAAATCAAGGAGTTGCAGGAGGCTGTAAGCCTGCTTTCCAATGTTGTCGCACTGGAAATCATATCCGACGAAACAAAGGGCATCATTCAGATCATTTCCGAGTATTCGCGGGGTCTGGGTATTCTTGATGATTACGATCATGAACGTCTATCAATGCCCGGCGGCACCAGGCGAAAAACGGTCATTAGACAATAAAGGGGACAGACAATAAAGGGGACGGTTCTATTTTCTGAGGGAAGTCCAGTAATGACTTGTGAAGATTGAGAGAACCGCATTTATGCACCAAGTATTTTATCGGCTGCGATCATGGCCGAAGAAAAGCTGATATCGCCGGAGCATCCATCGCCTTTTACTGTATCACCAATAAAATAGAGTCCTTTAATTGTGGAGCATTCGATGTCCGGCCTGTGCGGCCTGGACTGGGCCGGAGTAAGAACATTTCCATTCATTACCGGCACAACGGTCTTTCTTTCCGCGACAACCTTAGACATAAAATCAGGAAAGATCGCTGAGATTGTACTTTTAAGCCTTTTCTCCGTCTGTTCGACTGTTTTCTCGTCGCCGTCAAAATGCCAGGGGAGCATGATCCCCCAGGTCGAGAGATACCTTCCCGGAGGAGTGAAGGAATCATCAGCATTGGACTGGAAGCGCGCCCAGATCGGTATGTCCACACCGAGAATCCCCGCGTGGATATCCGTCACCGGCCCGTCGGTGATGAAGTCGATGGTGAGGCCGGAGCTGCTTTCGATATTTTTTGCGTAATCGAGCGTGGCCGGGGGGAGTTGCCGGCTGTCCAGCAAATCAAGAACCAGCGGCAATCCGGCGGCAAAGATTATGCCGGGGGCCTGGTATGTCGCCTTATCCGTTTGAACGCCGCGCGCCCTGCCGCCTTCAATAATTATCTTTTCCACTTTCTCCCGGAGATGTATTTCCCCGTTTTTTTCAACATGTTTTTGCAGCCGGGAGAATATCTGGGCGGAGCCGCCTTTGGGCTCGCCGACGCCGATTCCGGCCTTCAGTGCCCTTTGCAGAAAAATGATGACCTCGCCGGCGCTGACCTTATCGGGCGCGGGGCACATAACGGTCATGCCGAGGAAGGGCAGAAATGCCTCGACCTCGGAATTCCGAAAAAACGTTTTATAAAATTCGAGCAGGGTTTTGTCATACCACTGCGCAGGATCGGCCCTTTTAATTTTGACCAGTAAAGCAAGCAGCACCAGCCTGGCCCGCAATGACAGCAGGGGCGTTTTTAAGAAGCCCGCCGGTCCTTCCGGCCTTTCCCAGAGACGACCCCGGAATATCAGCTTGGCGTCTTTGGCCTCGGGCAGGAAATTGATTTCTTCGCCCAGCCTTTGGAACACCGCATTGGCGATGCCCCGCTGTGCCAGCCGGTGCGAATGGGCGCCGTATTCCCATAGATAGCCTTTTTCGTCCCTGTAAGAGTGCGCCCTGCCTCCGACCCGGTCCGCCGCCTCCAAAAGAAGAATTTTCCGGCCGGCATTCGCGAGAAGAGCCGCGGCGCTCATTCCGGCATAACCTGCTCCGATGATGATTGCATCAGCCATAAAAAATCTCCCGGGAAATAATCTTAGTTGGCGCGGGTCTGGCGCTAATACCATTGCATCTGCTGGGCATTGCTTTCTTCATCCACATTTTCTTCGGCAATCATCTTTTTACCGCTGGCCTTCGGCAAGCCGTTATAAAGGAGAATAACAGAGAGGCTCACGGCGACAAGCACAATTAGACAAATGATGGGCAAAAGCATTTTTCGTCCTGTCGATAGATAATCAGGCAATGGGGACGATTTCATATTAATACAAAGGATATTTGCGTGTCAATAAAGGAATAGCCGGGTGCTTCCCCGGCAAAAAGATCAGTTCCCGGGTATTATTCTCCAAGCGCCGCCGGCAGTTCTTTAATGCTTTGCAGCACCTTCCAGGCCCCCGCAAAATTGTTGCCGGAGGTGAATTTGCTCGGGATCACAATGCACCGGATTCCGGCGCTCATGGCGGCGGCAAGTCCGCGCGGCGAATCCTCAATGACCAGGCACTCCGCAGGTGAAAAACCACTGAGTTCCAGAGCCTTGAGGTACGGCTCGGGATGCGGCTTGGTATGTGAAAAATCATTCAGCGTCAGAACAAACTGAAAGTAGGGCAAGAGTCGGGACTGCCGGTGGATGATTTCGAAGTGCTCCTGTCCGGAACTCGTGACGATTCCCATCAAGTATTTTCCCCGGAGCGCATCCAGCACTTCCCGGACACCGTCGATCACCAGCGGTTCCCGGGTCAGCAGGTCGGCGTAAAGGCCGTCCCGATCATGACGCAGTTTAATAAATGCATCCGTCCCGGGCTTGGCCGCGATTTGCAGCACGCTTTCCCCCCGGGCCAGAGAGATCTCGGCAAACTGCTCCCATCCCAGGGAAATTCCCACACCTGCCAGTGTTTCCTCATTGGCCCGGAAAAAAAGACCTTCCGTATCAACCAGCACGCCGTCATTGTCCCAGAAAATTGCCTGAATCATTCATCCTTGCTTTCCATTTTTTCCCACTTTACACTTAAACCCATGCCAAATCAATGAGGCTATCCCATATAATATCCCCTTCGAAAAAAAAGAGACATATGGTATCATCATAATCAAATCAATTTAATTGACATGGGGTATATTGGAACGACTCTATTTATTAACACAGAGGCACAAAGGAATAAATAGAACCGTCCCCTTAAACTCAAACTGATGGGGATTTTCCCGTTTATTTTAAAGAAAAGGAAAATATGATTTCGTTATCTTCCAAACTGCCCAATGTTGGCGTTACGATCTTTACCGTGATGACCAAACTGGCGGGCGATGCCGGAGCCATCAACCTCTCCCAGGGGTTCCCGGATTTCGATGTTGACCCGGAACTCCGTGAACTGGTCGCCAAATACATGGCCTCAGGGCATAATCAATATGCCCCGATGCAGGGAGTGCCGGCCTTAAGACAGCGTATTGCTGAAAAGACAAAGGAACTCTACGGCGCCTCGTACGATCCGGACACGGAAATAACCGTAACCTCCGGGGCTACCGAGGCCCTCTTTTCCGCAATCACCTGTGCGGTGAACCGGGGCGATGAGGTGATAATGTTCGAACCGGCCTATGATTCCTACCTGCCAGCTGTTCTGCTGGCCGGGGGAAAGCCGGTGTATGTGACCTTGAAGCATCCGGACTACCATATCGACTGGAACGAGGTGAAAGATGCAATAACCTCAAAGACGAAGCTGCTGATACTGAATTCACCGCATAACCCCACCGGCGCCATCCTGGGCCGGGAGGACATGGCGGCTCTCACGGATATTCTGGCCGGCACGGATATCCTCATCATATCCGATGAAGTGTATGAGCATATCGTCTTTGACGGTCATCGCCACGAAAGCATGACCAGATACCCGGAGCTGGCCCGGCGGAGTTTCGTCATCAGCTCTTTCGGCAAAACCTATCATGTCACCGGCTGGAAACTGGGCTATTGCCTGGCCCCCCGGCAACTTTCCGCGGAATTTCAGAAGGTCCACCAGTTTGTCACCTTTGCCTCCAACACACCGACCCAGTTGGCCTTTGCCGAATTTATGGGGAAAAAGGAAAAATACCTCTCCCTGGCGGGTTTTTACCAGGAAAAAAGGGACCGGTTTCTCTCGCTGATCAAAGAATCCCGGTTCCAGCCTCTGCCCAGCCTCGGAACCTATTTCCAGATGCTTTCCTATGAAGCCATCTCCGCTGAGAAGGAGATTGATTTCGCCAGACGGCTCACCACGGTTCATAAAGTGGCCGCCATTCCCCCATCGGTTTTTTACGTTGGAGGCGATGACCACAAGACACTGCGTTTTTGCTTTGCCAAGAAGGATGAAACACTGATTGCAGCGGCGGAGAAATTATGCAAGATTTAACCGTAACCTTGACTCATATAATGGAGATTTTATGCAGGATTTAACAGTAACCCTGATTCAGACGGAACTCTTTTGGGAAGACATATCCGCCAACCTGGCCATGATGGACAATAAAATTGACGGTATTGCCGAGAAAACGGATGTTATCGTCCTGCCGGAGATGTTTACAACGGGCTTTACCATGAATGCCGGAAAGCTGGCCGAATCTATGAACGGAGCCGCGGTTTCCTGGATCACGGCCAAATCAAGGCAGAAGAATGCCCATATCCTGGGAAGCGTTATTATCGAGGAAGGCCAAAAATATTTTAACCGGCTGCTCTGGGCCCAACCGGACGGCGGGCTTTTGACCTATGACAAGAAACATCTCTTTCGCATGGCCGGCGAGCATAAAGTGTACTCACCGGGCAACAGTCATCTCACTGTTGAGGTGAAGGGATGGAAGCTGCGTTCCTTCATCTGTTATGATCTGCGGTTCCCCATCTGGGTCCGGAATATCGCCAACAGCTATGATGCGGCGATCTACGTCGCCAACTGGCCCGGCAAACGCGCGCCCCATTGGAAACTTCTGCTGCCGGCAAGGGCTGTGGAAAACCAGTGCTATGTTATCGGCGTGAACCGGGTGGGAGAAGACGGCAACGGCCTTCTTTACAGCGGCGGCTCGTCGATCATTGATCCGCTCGGGAACATCCTGTACCAACACTCTGATATCCCCAGCATTTTCACAACAACATTGAATTATGACCGAGTCAGGGAGTATCGTGAAAACTTTGCCGCGTGGCAGGATGCCGATGGGGATGCCGTCTCCTTTTTCAGATGATGGGCAGGTAATCTGCGGGGCGTCAATGAACTGTCAGCTCTGTCCTTGATTCGCTATAGAGGCTTTCGATCTGGCCGGAAAAGCGTTTCCTGATCTCGTGGCGGCGGAGTTTTAGAGTCGGAGTCAGTTCTCCTGCTTCTTCGGTAAAGTCATGCGGGAGAATGGCAAACCGCTTGATCTGCTCGTATGGGGCCAGGCGAGTGTTGATCTCCTGCACATGCCCGTATACAGCCTGCCAGACCTTCCGGTCAGCGGCCAGCTCGGCCGGTTCCCCGCCGGGAATATTTTCCCGTTCGGCGAAATTCCGCAGTTCCTGTTCATTCAAGGTAATTAAAGCTGTCAGATATTTGTGACGATCACCGCAGACCATAACCTGACTGATCAGCGGCAGCGTCCGGATAAGGTTTTCAATATTCTGAGGGGCGATGTTCTTGCCGCCGGCCGTGACGATCAGATCTTTCTTGCGATCGGTAATGGTGATGAACCCCTCGTCGTCAATGGCGGCAATGTCGCCGGTATGGAGCCATCCGGCTTCGTCTATTGCTGCCGCTGTTGCCTCCGGATCCTTGTAGTAGCCCTGGAAAAGTCCTTTCCCCCGCAGAAGCAGTTCCCCGTCGGCGGCAATCTTTGCCTCCATCCCGGGAATCAATTGCCCCACCGTGCCGAGCCGGAAACGCTCCGCACGGTTTACCGCCGCCGGCGCCACGGTCTCCGTCAATCCGTAACCTTCCAGAATCAAAAGCCCCGCAGCGGAGAAAAATTCCAGCAGATACATGGGCATGGGGGCTCCTCCGCACAAAAGATATTTCACCCGCCCCCCGAAGATATTATGAATTTTACGGAAAACCAGGCGATGGGCAATTGCCTGCCTGAGGGCAAGATATGGCGGCAGTGACCGCTTTGCCTGACGGTAGGGAACGGTTTTGCTGCCCACCGCCACAGCCCATTGAAATATCCACCGTTTCCAGGAGTGCCCGGAAGCCAGCAGCTGATTGATCCGGTTGTAGATCCTCTCAAAGATCTGGGGAACACTGACCTGCACAGTCGGACGGAGTTCCCGAAAATTCTCCAAAAGCTTATCGATGCTTTCGGCATAAGCGCCGACAATGCCGAGGTGCAAGGCCGCATAGACGGTCATTCTTTGCAGCATATGGGTCAGGGGGAGAAACGCGAGGCCGAAATCGCTTTCTGCGTAATTGTGCATCTTGGTTGCATTGATGACAGTATGGTAAAGGTTGGCATGAGATATCATAACTCCTTTGGGCGGTCCCGTTGTTCCGGAGGTGTAGGCAATTGTGGCGAGATCGGAAGGCTCGACCGACCGCCAGGCAGCTTCAAAAAGCTGTGGATCGGCTTCATAAGTGCTTCGTCCCCCCGCGATGAAATTCTCCAGAGTGATCACGCCGGGGGGCAGGGATTTGCTGTTTGCTTCAAAGAGAATTATTTTCTCCGGCCGTCCCGTCTCCGACCGGACGGCAAGGAGCTTGTCGAGCAGCGCCTCGTCTTCCACAAAGCATATCCTCAGGCCGCTGTGATTAACAACGTGGGTGAGCTCCCAGAGGCTGGCCGAAGGGTAAAGGCCGACGGTCACTCCCCCCGCCGCTAAAACAGCGAGATCGGCATCGCTCCATTCTTTGCGGGTACGGCTGGCAATTCCGACGGTATCGCCTTTCCTGAAACCCAGAGCGAAAAGGCCCATGACGCGGGCCGGCAGTGCTTCCCGCGATTGCCGCCAAGTGACGGGCTCCCAGCGGCCGGCTTTCTTAACCAGCGAGAGAGTTCTGTCGCCGAAACGGCCGGCCTGCTGCATAAATATACCGATTACCGTCGGGGGATTGTATAAAGGAGTGGTTTCGTTCACTCGAAAATGTCCTTTCTAACTATTCAACTGCAAAGAAAGGAGAAATAATCCGGTTCAAGTTCTGCCGTAATCGTCTTCGAAGCGTTCTATATCATCTTCTCCGAAGAACTCTCCGGTTTGCACCTCAATGATTACCAGGTTTTCACTGAAATAATTTTCTACCCTGTGTCTGGTCAGGGCCGGAATATCAATAACGCTTCCGGCACGAAGCGGGAACTCTCTGCCGTCAACCATCGCCATGCCCTCACCGGCAACAACAAACCAGTGCTCGTTGCGCAATTTGTGACGCTGAAGGCTCAGCCGGTTTTGCGGTTCCACCACTATTCTCTTCACTTTATGATCGGAGGCAGCGGAAAGCACCTCGTAATAACCCCACGGACATCTATTGATTTTTTCCATTGCCCTCACACCCATAAAATTTTGCTCAGTTTTTAGCATATTATTTATTTATTGGAAAGTTATGTTTAGGAGCCGTTACGAAATAACCACCCAAGCTGGTCTTGTGACCTCGCGTGACCTTCAGACTATCAGGTTATGGCAAGACCTGTTCTTTCCCTCTATTTCGTTACGGCTCCTTATGCCGTTTGCTTTAATTTATTGATCAGTTTACTTTTGAACAACGGCTTACCTTAAGGCACTGATTTCCTGTGGCTGTAATAAATGGTACTAACAGTTTATTTATGGTAAGGAAAAATCAGTAAAATGAAATCGATATGGTTTCACCGGTTGGCAAAAGTCTCTATCCCTGGATTATAAATGATCGCGGTTCCTTACATTCTGAAAAGAAGCAGAAAAAGAAAAAGGACGATTTCCCTGCAAATAACCAGGCAAAATGATGTTGTTGTCTCAGCACCGTATTTTACACCGGCCGGCGAGATCAAGAGTTTTATCGAGCAAAAATACGATTGGATTCAGAAAAGCATTCAAAAGCAAAAAGATCAGCAGGTTCATGCCGCAGAGAAAAAATATATATCGGGCGAATACTTCTATTACTTGGGCACACCCTACCCCCTCGAAGTATTTTTTCAACAAGACCTGCCGGCAGGTCTTGTTTTCTGGAGCAATCGTTTTTATCTTAACAGCGCAAACGGCGACGCTGAGGGGGAAAAATATTTTATTGAATGGTATAAAAATAAGGCTCGGGATTTTTTTTCAAAGCAGGTTGAACATCTCAGCCTCCGGATGCAGTTGCTGCCCCGCAGTATTAGAATTACATCCGCTCAGACACGCTGGGGGTCGTGTTCGCCGGAAGACAATTTAGCTTTCAGTTTCCGGTTGATTATGGCGCCGCCGGCTGTTATTGATTACGTAATCATCCATGAGTTGATGCATATTCAAGAAAAAAGCCATTCCGCCCGATTCTGGAAATTAATGGAAACAGCAATGCCGGAATACAAGCTACACCGGAGCTGGCTCAAAGAAAACGGACATAAATTTATTCTGTAAATTACTTTAAGGAAGGATTATCGAACATTTATTTTATGAAGAAAGCAGAAACAATTGATTTTCAGCACCGCGAACTTCTCCTGGATAATTTTAAGCAGCTTAATCTGCCGATCTCCGATTACACGTTTGCCAATATATTTCTCTTCCGCAACATCAGCCATTATGAATTTTTAACTACCGATTGCGGATTATTTATTTCCGGTTGCAACCGGCACGGCCAGAATTACATAATGCCGCTGAACGACCTGAGAAAATGCGACGAGCAGGTATTTGTAAATCTTCTGGATAAGCAAAACTTCTTTTTTCCGATACCGGGTGAATGGCTTTCCTTTTTCCCGGAAGAAAACTTTGTTATAACCTGCGACGACGGCGAATCGGATTACATTTATCTGACGGAAAAGATGGCCTCTTTCAAGGGAAACAAGTATACCCGCCATAGAAATCATTTAAATCAGTTTTTTTCCGCCTATGATCCCCGGGCGGAAGCTATCTCGGAAAATAACGCAGCGCAGGCGATGACAATATTGCAGGCCTGGCAGGATGATTCCGGGTTGGCATTAAATAAAACTGATTTTGAGCAATGCCGGGAAGCTCTGGAAAAATTTTCCAGGCTTGCTTTATGGGGAACTATTTATTACATTGAGAATGACCCGGCAGGGTTTATTATCGGCGAAGCATTGAACACGGAGACCTTTGTCCTCCATTTTGCCAAGGCTTCCAAGATATACCACGGCATTTATGAGTTTATGTTCAATGACACGGCTAAGCGGTTATTGCCTCAGTATAAATATCTCAATCTGGAAGAGGACATGGGCAACAAAAATCTGCGCCGGACGAAAGGCTCATATGGACCGGAATTTATTTTGAAGAAATATCGCGTTTGTTTAAAGCAGTAAAGTGGAGAACTATGACCAATTCCATCCCGATATCCCAATTGCAGGAAGGCGATCAGGGCATTATTCATTCTATCGAAGGCGGCTCTTCCCTGATCAGCCGTCTCGCCGGTATGGGCATCGTTGCTAATGCCAAATTCAAAATTGTCCAGGTCAGCGGCGGCCTCGTGATTGTTCAGGTGGCGGACACAAGAATTGCTTTAGGACACGGCGAAGCGGCAAAAATAATGGTCTATAAACTCTCCATCAAAGATGACGTTTGTGAACCCCCTGTTGAGAAAGAAATATTCGTTGCACTGGCCGGCCAGCCCAATGTCGGCAAATCCACTGTTTTCAACATCCTCACCGGATTATCCCAGCATGTCGGCAACTGGCCGGGTAAAACCGTCGAGAAGAAAGAAGGCTTTCACCGCTCAGCCAACACTATGTTGAGGATTGTCGATTTACCGGGAACTTACAGTCTGACGGCCTTCTCGGAAGAAGAAAGAGTCGCCCGGGAATTTATCATTCAAGAGAAACCTGATCTGGTAGTGCTGGTTTTGAATGCCGCAGCGCTGGAAAGGAGCCTTTATCTTCTTTCGGAAGTCCTGCTGCTGAACCGGCCGGTCATTGTCGCGCTCAATATGCTTGACGTCGCCTCCCAGCAGGGTATACAGATCGATACGCCGGCCCTGCAGAATGCCCTGGGTATTCCAGTAATTCCGATGATTGCGAAACGCAACAGCGGCATTAAAGAACTGGTAGATAAGATCAATGCTTTCGCTGCCGGCGATCTCATCCTGCATCCGCATTTACCGGAAGTATCCGACGATCATGCGCCGGTTTACCGGAAAATACTCGAACTGGTGCAGCCGAACAGCGTTGAACCCTACACAGCACAATGGCTTGCGATTAAATTGATGGAGGGGGATCCCGACGTTTCCAAACAAATGCAAGCGCAACTTCCACCCGACTCCTGGAAAAAAATTATGGCACTCTTCGCTCAGCATGAAGATTCTTTGCATGCCGTCGTTAATGGGCGTTATGACTGGATTGAACAAATAACGAGAGCCGCTCTTTCCCGTTTCAAAATGGGGCAGGTAGTTTTGACCGACCGGATCGACCACATTCTGACCCGGCCGGTATTCGGGATTCCGATTTTGCTGGTTGTCATGGCCGCTGTGTTCTTCCTCACTTATTCGATCGGAGTTCCCCTGCAAAACTGGCTGAATAGTTTAATTTCCCAGTTCTCCGGCTGGTGTGAGCCATTATTTATCGGCTTGCCCCCCTGGCTGAAGGGATTATTTTTCAATGGGATCATCGGCGGTTCCGGTTCGGTAATTACATTCCTGCCGATCCTGATTATTTTCTTTGTCACAATGGCACTGCTGGAAGATATAGGCTATATGGCCCGCGCCGCCTATGTGATGGACAGGATCATGCATCTTGTCGGATTGCACGGCAAAAGTTTTATTCCGATGTGCCTGGGCTTTGGCTGCAATGTCCCTGCGGTGCTGGGTGCGCGGATTATCGAGACGCGCAAGGCCAGGATGATTACCCTGCTCTTGATTCCCTTTGTCCCCTGCACGGCAAGACTTGCCGTCCTGACCCTTGTTTCAGCAGCCATCTTTGGATCAAAAGCACCTTATGTATCCTGGAGCATTCTTGCTTTAAATATTTTAGCTATGGGCATCGCCGGCATTTTTGTTAATAAGGCTATCTGGAAGCAGGATGCTCCTTTTATCATGGAGCTGCCTATTTACCATCGGCCGGATTTAAGAACAATCATGATGGTTGTCTGGTCGAGAACGGTTTCTTTCGTGCGCAAGGCGGGAACAATCATCCTCGGTGTCGCCATCGCTATCTGGTTTTTATCTTATTATCCTTCGGGTGTTGTAGAAGAAAGCTGGCTCGCCTCTTTGGGAAAATTGCTGGAACCGATAGGAGAACCGCTGGGCTTGAACTGGAAAATGATTGCCGCTCTTTTAACCGGCCTGGTGGCGAAAGAAAATGTTATCGCTACGCTTGGTGTTCTTTATTCGGTTGGTGCGGAAGGACTGGTAAATGTGCTGCCTCAGGTTATGAGCCACGCCTCGGCGGCGGCCTTCCTCGTGGTTATGATGCTTTTCATCCCCTGCGCCGGAACCATTGCCGTATTGAGAAAAGAAATGAACAGCAATAAATGGTTTTATTCAACCATCCTTCTGACCCTGCTGGCTTCCTACCTGGGCGGGGTCCTGGCCTTCAATTTTGTTCAATGGATCGGGATTTAGAGAAAAAAATCGCTATCCCGAAGATAGGCAGTTGAACTTGCAATTATCATCAAGAGGAGGGTTACATGAATGTACTGGGCATTATGGGAAGTCCGCGAGTCGGAGGCAACAGCG
Source organism: Deltaproteobacteria bacterium HGW-Deltaproteobacteria-12 (assembly GCA_002840565.1). Classification (GTDB taxonomy): domain Bacteria; phylum Desulfobacterota; class Syntrophia; order Syntrophales; family Smithellaceae; genus MVRV01. The sequence continues at coordinate 17,282 of PHBK01000015.1, forward strand.
ATATCCTGCTGAACCAGGCTTTAGCCGGCGCCAAAGAAGCCGGTGCGGAAGTGGAAAAAATCGTTCTGGACAGGATGAAAATCTCCGGCTGCAAGGACTGCAAGAAGTGCAACGAAACCGGCCTTTGCGTGCTTAAAGACGATATGCCGGAAATACACCAGAAGATACTGGAGGCGACTGCCATCGTCCACAGCGTCCCCGTTTATTTCTTTTCGATGACGGCACAGATGAAAGCCTATCTGGACAGGTGGTGCGCCTTTTATGATGCCGAGTGGCGCTGGCAGAAAGCTTATTATCCTAAATTGCGGGGCAAACGCATCGGACTTATCACTGTCTGCGGTGATCCGAATGTGCATATGGCCGACCCGATCGTGCATAGCTTCAAAACAACAGTGGAAATGTCCAAAATGCACTGGCTTGGCGCCATAATGGCCTCCGCCACTGACAAGGGAGATATCGCGGCTAACAAAGAAGCGAATCAGCAGGCCTTTGATCTGGGGAAGAAGGCCGCGCTGCCGTGATACATTTCAGATCAATGCGCTATCTTTACTGGCAGCGGCGAGCATCCTCAACATATTCGGCAATTGGGTTGACGTCTCGCGCCCGGTAATGACAACGAAGAAATTTCATCCTCACCCTACCCATCACATCTCCAGTCTAGGGAGAGGAAATATTAACTTTTTCCGGGCTGTTCAAAAATGCTCAGATGCAAGGCCCGCAAGAATCCCGCTGTGAGGCTTATATTTCGCTTTCAATGTTTTTGTTCTTCACGTCGCATACAGGTGGTTGTTCCTTCAGCCTTCAGCCTTCAACCTTCAGTCTTCGGCCTAAAAGTCAACAGACCTGCCTAATGTGCTTCGTCCCAGTTGCTGCCATAGGCAATCTCTACTTTCAGCGGCACTTTAAGCAAGATTACCTCTTCCATTTCTTTTCTGACCAATTGCAGTATTTCGTCTTTTTCCTGAATCGGCGCTTCCAGAACAAGTTCATCATGCACCTGCATAATCAGCCGGGCGGCAAGATTTCGCTTTTGCAGCAACCGGGCAATATTGACCATAGCTACCTTGATCAAGTCGGCGGCGGTTCCCTGAATAGGCGTATTAATAGCCATGCGTTCGGCAAACTGCCGCACGCTCGCCACCGGGCTCTTTAATTCCGGCAAATAACGGCGGCGGTTCAAAAGCGTGCAGACAAAGCCGTCGCGGCGGGCTGCTTCCAGGATGCCATCCAGATAAGACCGCACTTTCTTATAGCGGGAGAAATATCCGTCAATATAGATCTGGGCTATTTTCTGCGAGACACCCAGCTCTTTGGCTAAGCCGAAAGCACTCATGCCATAGAGAATGCCGAAGTTGATCACTTTGGCCTGCCGGCGCATGTCGGCATTAACCATCTGCGGAAAAACACCGAAGATATCCGACGCGGTGCGGCTGTGGATATCCTCTCCCGAAGTAAAGGCTTCGATCAGGGTTTCGTCTTCCGAGAAATGGGCGAGCACGCGCAGCTCTATCTGCGAATAGTCGGCGGAAATCAGGACGCAAGCGGGGGCGGCAATAAAAGCCTGCCGGATTCTTTTGCCTTCCAGCGTCCGAATCGGAATATTCTGCAAATTGGGGTTGCTGCTGGAGAGCCGGCCTGTTGCCGTTACCGTTTGATTATAGGAGGTATGAATCCGGCCGGTTTGCGGATTGAGAAGCAAAGGCAGTGCATCAACATAAGTGGATTTAAGCTTGGCCAGACTGCGGTAAGCGAGGATTTCCGCCGGCAGTTCGTGGCTTTGCGCCAGAACAGAAAGGACATCAACATCCGTGGAGTAGCCTTCTTTTGTTTTCTTTCCCGGCGGCAGGCGAAGTTTTTCAAATAAAACACTCTGCAATTGCTTCGGAGAATTGATATTGAATTTTTCCCCGGCCAGAAGAAATATTTTTTCCTCCGAAATAGACAGCAATTGCTTGAGCTCTGTGGACATCTGCCCCAACAGATCAACATCAATGAGCACGCCTTTTTTCTCCATCTGCGAGAGCACATGCAAAAGCGGCATTTCCACTTTTTCAAAAAGATCGGCGGCAGCTATTTCGTACAATTTACCGGAAAGAACCGGGCCAAGCGCCAACAAGGCAGCGGCGCGCGCGCCGGCATAAGCTGCCATTTTATCTACAGGCACCATGTCCAGCGGATAAGCTTTCCCTTTCCCCCCGGCCATTTCATCTGCAGCCGGAATCCGCTCATGCAGATATTCCCAGACAATCTCCCCAAGGTCATAAGAATGTCGGGCTGGATTTAGTAGATAAGCAGCGAGCATCACATCATACCAAGTTGCATTCATTCGCCTACCTTTGTTGGCTTCCTCATCTGCTCCTCGACGTATGATACTATACGCCTGCGTCGCCTCTTCCTCGCCGTCGCGGTATGCTTTTGACTGCGACTTGGTATCTTCACCTAATTCTGCAGCCACTCCATAATTGGCCAGATATCCCAGGGCGGCTTTAAGATCGTGCACATATTTCTTGATTCCGGCGCTTTTAAAAACCGGAGCCAGGACGGCAAAGACTTCTTTTACCGGCAATTGCGCCCGCACGGCAGTGTGCCCTGTCGGTATGTAAAAGACTTCAACGCCGCTGCTGAATGCAATGCCGATCAAATGCGCAGGAAAATCATTTCTGCGGATAAGCTCCATTGATATTGCCGGATATTTCTCCAATTGCGCCGCAAGATATTCCAGTCTTTCCCTATCCTGAACTATTGCACAATCCTTTACGGCGCTCGGTGCTCCCTGCTTTAATTCCTGAAGCAGTGATGAAAACTCAAATTCACTGAACAGCCGGGAAAGTATTTCCTTATCCGGTTCTTTACGCCCGGCGTCATTTAAATCAAAATCAACATCAACATCTTTTCGAATCAGAGCCAGTTGCCTGCTCATCCGGGCCTGATCCGCATGCCGCCGGAAGCTCTCCCGCAGCTTGACGTTTCTCAAATTATCCGCGTTCCGGATAACTTCTTCGACGGAACCGTACTCTTCGATCAGTCTTTGAGCCGTTTTGGGGCCGATGCCCGGAACACCCGGAATGTTATCCGATGCATCGCCCATCAGGCCGAGGATTTCCATAACTTTATCAGGGGTCACGCCGAAGCGTTCCTTCACTGCCGCCACGTCATAAGTTTTATCCTTCATGGTATCAATCATGGTGACATTTTCGTCGATGAGCTGCATCAGGTCCTTGTCACCGGAAACGAGAATAGTTTTCCAGCCAAGCCGGCTGGCCCTGCCGGCCAGTGTGCCGATAATATCATCGGCTTCGACACCCTGCTTTTCCAATATTTTAACGGATAGGCCCCGAACAATATCTTTGATAAAAGGAATCTGCGGAATCAGATCGTCGGGCATTGGTTTGCGGGTTGCCTTGTAATCAACATACTCCTCATGGCGTAAAGTTGCCCCTTTAAGATCAAACGTCACCACAATATAATCCGGCTGAATGTCCCGCAGGAGTTTCAGGAGCATATTGGTAAAGCCGTAAATGGCATTGGTGGGAAAACCCTTGGAATTTGTGAGCTGCGGAATGCCGTAAAAGGCGCGATAGACATAATTGCTGCCATCAACCAGAGCAACAATGGGTACTTTATTTTCCGTAGACATAATCCAAAGCTCCGATCGGCGCCAGGCGCTTTACTTAATTAATCAGGAATTACATTTCAAAGGAAGCATCTATTTTGAAAGTCTGCACCGCCCGCATTTCCAGAACATCTGTCACACCAGTATCCTCTTTTAAACGTTTCAGAAACCGGGCAATTTCCTCACTATTGGCTGCATTAACTGTAAACCATACATTATATTCATTGGTCCGGAGGTAATTATGCGTCACACCGGGGTGAGCATTGACAACACGGACAAAATTATCCAGTTTTTCTTCCGGCACCCGAGCCGAGCATAGAGCACTGACTCGACCCAGACTGGAACCATTGAAAATCGCTCCGATCCGGCGAAGAATTCTCCTGTCCTTCAATGCTTGCGCACGCCGGATAACTTCTTCCTCGCTGATGCCGCATTTTTCGGCAACAGCCAAAAAAGGGCGCTCCGTGAGCGGAAATTCTTTTTGCAGAATGTTGAGTAATTTTTTGTCGATGCCGTCCATATGCCACTTCGTCATTCCGGCGCAGGCCGGAATCCAGTTAAACTATAGTCTCATATAAATCCTGCCAGACAGGATTAAACCTTCTATCAACTTCAGTTTCCAGGCTCTTTTCCATTCTTTCAGTCTTTTTTCCCGTTCAATAGCAGAGTTCATGTTCTCATGTAGTTCATACCAAACCAGACGATGAACTTTATATCGTTTCGTGAATCCTTCTACTAAGTAATTCTTATGTTCCCATACTCTTTTGAAAAGATCCGAAGTCACACCAATATAGATGGTTCCATTTTTCCCATTTGCCAGAATATAGACAGCTTGTTGATTGCTCATTGCATATATCTGGTTCCCGGCCTTCGCCGGAATGACTCACAAGAAATAATTTCTTCGTTGCTAACGACTCGATTCATAAAGACACAACGATATTAATCAGCGTTTTTCAACAGCCTGGTTGATACAAACACAACGGTTCCTCCGCCAGATAATCGCCGGTCGCCTCGTAAGCCCGGGCGCGGCAGCCGCCGCAGACTTTGATAAATTCACAACGGCCGCATTTGCCGCCGTACCGGCTGTAGTCGCGCAGATTTCCGAACACCCCGGATTTTTCCCATATCCCGGCAAAACTCTGCTCCTGCACATTGCCGCAGTCCAACTCCAGATAACCGCAGGGTTGGACCCGGCCCAAATGAGAAATGAAGCAAAAGGAAATGCCGCCCAGACAGCCCCGGGTGGATTCGGTAAAGCGGCCGCCTGTTTTTTTCACAGGGCCGGCGCCCTTGATTTTATTTTGATGCATGATGCGGAAATAATGCGGCGCACAGGTGGCCTTGAGCTGTATTTCGCAAGTCAGGCTTTCCTGATGAAACCACAGCAGCGTTTCTTCGTAATCGGCGGCGGTAATGGCCTGCGCGGCCAGGTCCCTGCCCCTTCCGGTCGGCACAAGCAGAAAGATATGATGTGCTGCGGCCCCCGATTTTAAAACCAGATCATGGATGGCTTTGATCTGATGAAGATTGGCGGTGGTAATCGTTGTGTTGATTTGGAATTCAATCCCCGCCGCCTTCAGCGTTTTAATGCCCCGCATTGCGCCGTCAAAAGCACCGGGTTCACCGCGGAAAGCATCGTGGCTTTGCGCATCTTTGCCGTCAATACTTATGCTGACGCGCTGGATGCCGCTGGCGATCATTTTTTTTGCGGTCGGTTCATCCAACAGCGTCCCGTTCGTCGCCATGACCATGCGCAGGCCTTTTTGTGTTCCGTAGGCGGCAATATCAAAAATGTCCGGCCGCAACAGAGGCTCGCCGCCGGTCAGAATGATGACCGGTGACGCAAGAGCGGCGATTTCATCGATCAGTTTCAGGCACTTTTCGGAAGTCAGTTCTCCCGCGTAAGGACCGCAACTGGCGGCAGCCCGGCAATGCAGGCAGTTCAGATTGCAGCTCCGCGTAACTTCCCAGGCGATCATGCGTAATGTGTTTTCCATTATTTATTCAACAGTTTCGCTGCCTGCAGTGCCCAATAGGTAATAATCATATCGGCGCCGGCGCGCTTAATTGCCGTCAGTGATTCGAGCATGGCCTTTTCTTCATTCAGCCAGCCCAGCTGCGCCGCTGCTTTGATCATCGAATACTCGCCGCTGACGTTGTATGCCGCCAGGGGCAAATCAAACTCCTGCTTGGCCCGAAATATTATATCCAGATAAGCCAAAGCCGGTTTAACCATGATAATGTCGGCGCCCTCGGCAACATCAAGCGATATTTCCCGGATAGCTTCATCGCCGTTGGCCGGATCCATCTGGTAATCTTTCCGGTCTCCAAACTGCGGCGTGCTTTGCGCCGCCTCCCGGAACGGTCCGTAGAAACAGGAAGCATATTTAGCCCCATAGGCCATTATGGGAATATTCTCAAAATTTTCCTCATCGAGACCTTCCCGGATTGCCGCTATCTGCCCGTCCATCATGGCTGAAGGCGCAACCATATCGGCGCCGGCCCGCGCATGGGAAACGGCAGTCTCCGCCAGTACTTCCAGTGTCAGGTCATTGTCCACAGCTCCTTTTTCAATCATTCCGCAATGGCCATGACTGGTGTATTCACACAGACAGACATCTGTTACCACCAAAATGTCCGGCACCTCATTTTTTACCCGGCGGACGGTCTGTTGAATGATGCCGTCTTTGGCAAAAGCTCCGGTGGCCTGATCGTCTTTAACCGCAGGAATACCAAACAGCAGGATGCCGGGGATACCCAGTTCCCTCGCCTTCTGAGCTTCTCCGACTATGTTGTCGATGGACATTTGAAAAATGCCCGGCATTGATGAAATAGGTTTTTTAACTTTTTTACCGGGAACGGCAAAAAGCGGATAAATAAAATCATTGAAACTCAATTGTGTTTCACGGATCAAACGACGGAAACTCTCATTTTTTCTTAATCTCCGGGGACGGTATTCCGGATACTGCATTTGCTAATCCTCCCTTCTGCTTATTTCTTCATCATTTAGATAACAGGCGGGATCCGGCCCCCAGACATCGCCTGCCGATTCGGCTCTGGCGCGGAAGTTGCCGCCGCAAACCGTAAGCCAGCAGCAGCTGGCGCAACGCCCATGGACATGCTTCTTTTTATCCTTCAATTTGCTCAGCAGCTCATTTTTTTCATCCAGCCAGATTTCACTAAACGGCTTGAGCCGGACGTTGCCCAGCGGCTGGTTGCGCCAGAACTGGTCAGGATAGACCTCGCCGTCCCAGCTGACGCAGCCGATCCCTTGTCCTGAGCTGTTGCCCTCATTCATTTCCAGAAGTTCCAGCACTTCGGCGGCGCGCTCTCGATTTTCCTGCCTGATTTTCAGATACAGATACGGACCGTCGGCGTGATTATCCACGGTCAGTATCTCCGGAGACAGGCCGGAGTCGAACATTTGCCTGGTCTCGCCGGCAATTAAATCCAGCAGCCTGCGGGTTTCTTCATGGGTCAAATCCTCGTCGCGCAGCCTGGAGCCGCGACCGCTGTAAACCAGATGATAGAAACACATTCTTTCAATTTTTTCTTTCCGCAGCAGATCAAACATGGCCGGCACGTCGGACAGATTGTACTTATTGACGGTAAAGCGGATGCCCACCTTGACGCCTGCTTCCCGGCAATTGCGCAAGCCGTCAAGGGCGGCGGCAAAGGCACCCTTTTTACCCCGGAAGCGGTCGTGTGTTTTTTCCAGGCCGTCCAGACTCACTCCAACGTAGGAAAGGCCTATTTTTTTAAGTCTGGCCGCAATCTCTTTCGTGATGAGAGTCCCGTTAGTGGAGATGACCGCGCGCATACCCCGATCTGTCGCATACTGCGCCAGTTCAATTAAATCGGGCCTCAGCAGCGGTTCGCCGCCGGAAAATAAAATCACCGGCGAGCCGAACTGCGCCAGATCGTCTATGAGCTTTTTCCCTTCTTCCGTAGTCAACTCGTCGGGATAATTCATATCAGCGGAATTGGAATAGCAGTGAATGCACTTCAGGTTGCAACGACGGGTCATATTCCAGACAACCACCGGTTTTTTGTCGGCCGAAAATTGCAGCAGATGCGCAGGCAGTTTCCCGGACTGCCGGCCATAACGCAATACATCCGACGGTTCCACCGCCCCGCAATATAGTTTGGAAATACCAATCATTACTTCGCCCTCATGAAAATATTCTAAGCATTAATCAAAACATCTGTGTTCTGCGTCATTTTAGCTTTCGCACAGCCTTCAATTCCTGGCAACCGTCATTATTTCCCAGCGAGCAGGCCTGAGAAAAATCTTTCCCGGCGGCAGCCATTTTACCGAGCTTAACATAAGCCCTCCCCCTGTTAACATAAGCATTGGCATACCCCGGATCAAGCGCTACCGCTTTTGTGGCGTCGGCGATTGCTTTGTTAAAATCGCCCCTGACAATGTAGGCATATGCCCGGTTGTTGTAGGAATCAACATAACGGGAATCAATGTTTATCGCACTGCTATAATCAGCAATAGCAGCATCTACATTGCCTTTCCAGCGGTTGAGCACACCGCGTCTGTTATAGGCCTCGGCCAGCCTGGGGTTCAGCAGAAGCGCCGAATTAATATCACTTAAAGCTTTGTCCACTTCGTTTTTTCGCTTGTAAACCTCAGCGCGCCCGTTGTAGGGGGAAGCATCACGGGGATCGAGTTCAATGGCTTGATTATAGTCATTTTGCGCCTGATCCAGCATGTTTTTATGCAGGTAAACAGTAGCGCGGTTGCTGTAGGCAATCGCATATCGAGCATTGAGTGCAATCGCCCGGTTATAATCGGCCAGAGCGCTTTCATAATTACGCATGTCAAAATATACATTGCCGCGGTTATTATAATAAAAATCAACCTCCGGGTTGATCATAACGGCCTTGTTAAAATCAGCAATTGCCTTTTCATAAAGACGCATCCGGCGGTGCGCCACACCCCGGTTGCTGTAGGCTCCGTGGTTTTGAGCCTCCAGTTCAATCGCACGACCGGCATCCCGCACTGCCTCTGTATATAAGCCTTTTTCCAGTCGGGCCCAGGAGCGGTTTTTATAAGCCCAGGCGGAAGAGGGATCGATTTCAATAGCCTTAGTGTATGCGCTGATCGCCACCTCATAGTCGCCTTTGGCAACCAGAGAATTGCCCTTTTCTATCCACTGACTGGCCTGAAATTTCTTTTCTTCCGAAGCTATTTTTTTCTCCAGATCCGGCTTCTTTATATCTTTCGCCGCAATCAACTGCTTTTTCAATTCATCAATCTGTCTCTGGCTTTGATCATAAGCTTCTTTAACTTTATTATATTCATCAACGACTTCCCTTGATTTGACTTTCCGGGCCATAGACGAAATGCTGTCGGGATTGATTCTGGCTTTTATCTTCACCCGGAAATTAAAACCATCCCCGGCAATTGTTCTCTTCTTCTCCAGCACGGAGACTTCCATAATCCCCGCGGCAAGCACCTGAACTTCATCCTGCGTCAGAACAAAATTATTGACCTTGCTGTAGGACTCCACATAAGTTCCGGCCTCTTCCAGTGCGGTTCGCTTGGCCGCAAGCAGCGCCTTTTCTTCTGCCGTCACCGGAGTCTCACCGTCACCCATGTTGTATGTTCCTTCGGCGATAATTTCCTTCACTTCAGCGCAGACGGCAAAAGGCCCCCCGATGATTACTGCTGAAATCAGAAGCAAGACAAGTAAATAGTTTTTTATCATTCGCCCTCCTGCCGCCGGTAGTAATCAACAAGCGACTGCGCGAGACCTTCCATTGTGTATTGATCCTGCTGAATATCAACGGAAAATCCTGCTTTTCGCGCCGTGGCCGCAGTGACCGGACCGATGCAGGCAATACGGATTTGCGGCGGCAGGGAAAAGTCCTTTCCGGCAATTTCCAAAAAGTTGGTTACTGTCGAAGAACTGGTGAATGTAATTACATTTATTTTATTTTCCCGAATAAGTTCTTCGAGCTCTTCTTTTTTCCGGCCGGAATTAACGGTCTGGTATGCTGTCGCTACATCAACAGCAGCGCCCAATTTTCTCAACCCCTCGGGAAGAATATTCCGGGCTTTAGACGCCCGGGGAATAAGTATTTTCTTCCCCTGCAAATCCCTGCCGGCAAAAGACCGCAGAATGCCTTCGGCTATATACTCGTCCGGCACAAGATCAACGCGAATTCCCATTTTAGTCATCTGGCCGGCAGTCGCCGGGCCGATGCAGCAGATCTGCACCCCTTTCAGTTCCCGAACATCTTTATTTATTTCCCGTAGCCGCTCAAAGAAATATTGCACGCCGTTGGCGCTGGTAAATATTATCCAGCTATAGGTATCCAGCTGCTGCAGCGCCGCATCAAGACTGCCCCAATCACCGGGCGGTATAATTTTTATTGTGGGAAAAGAAATGGCCTGCGCACCTTCTTTTTCCAGCAGGATCGCCAGATCGTCGGCCTGCTTTTCCGGACGCGTAATGACAACACCCTTGCCGGATAGAGGCTTTTTTTCAAACCATTGCAGAGTTTCGCGCAGGTCGACAACTTTTCCCACAACGAGAATGGCCGGCGCGGCGAAAGCGGCAGCCTGCGCAAGCGCGGCGATATCCGCCAAAGGCGCGGCGATGATTTCCTGCTGCGGTGTTGTCCCCCGGCGAATTAAAGCTGCAGGCGTCTGAGGTGATTTGCCATGCGCCATCAGAGATTCTGTGATTTGGGCGATATTTTTTACACCCATCAGAAAAACAAGCGTTCCGATACCCGCAAGCGCCTGCCAGTCGATCTCGCTTTTTTCCTTGGCCGGATCTTCATGGCCGGTAATAAACGCCACGGTGGACGTCAGCCCCCGGTGCGTGAGTGGAATTCCCGCGTATGCCGGGACCGCAATAGCCGATGTCACGCCGGGGATCACCTCAAACGGCACGCCATAAGCAGCTAATACCTCCGCCTCTTCGCCGCCGCGTCCGAAGATAAAAGGATCGCCGCCCTTGAGACGCGCCACCGTGTTGCCGGCCAGCGCTTCTTTAGCCAGCAGCTCATTGATCTTATCCTGCGACAGCGTGTGATCGCCGCCCTTCTTTCCGGCATAAATGAAGCGGGCTCGCCCCGGTGCGTACTTCAACAGCTCTTCGTTGACGAGATTATCATAGATGACGACATCGGCCAACCGCAGGCTCTCCACAGCTTTGAGAGTTATCAGCCCGGCATCGCCGGGTCCCGCACCGATAATATAGACTTTGCCCGATTTAGTTTTTTTATTCATATTTTTCAACACGACAGATTCAAGAATCGTTTACCGCCTTTTTCCATAATCGTTTCCGCCAGCTTTTTGCCCATAACTTCCGCTTCTTCGAGAGTGCCCCATACTTTATCCCGAACCGCACCGGAACCATCGGGAGTAGCCACCAGACCCTCGAGAGACAGCCGCTGTCCTTCCAGCCGGCTCAGCGCTGCTATGGGAAGTCGACAACCCCCTCCCAGCGTCCGCAGATAAGAGCGCTCAGCCGTAATTTCTGCGGTGGTCGGCGCATGGTCCAGTTTAGCCAAAGAAGCGGCCAGATCGGAATCCGTCTTGCGTATCTGCAAGCCCAGGGCACCCTGTCCAACAGCCGGCAGCATCAATTCGACAGGCAAATACTGCGTTATTTTTTGAACATATCCCAGCCGCTTCATGCCGGCAGCCGCCAGGATGACCCCGGCAAGATTTTCCGTTTCAATTTTTTTCAGGCGTGTGTCGATATTTCCGCGCAGCGGGACTATCATAACATCAGGAAGCATCATCTGAATCTGGGCGCCGCGACGCAGCGAGCCCGTGCCGATTTTAGCTCCTCTGGGCATAAATTCGAGCTTAACGTTCCCCCTGGATACGAGAATATCGCGGACGTCTTCCCGCTGCAGGATAGCTGCAAACCTCAGTTCTTCCGGCGTTTCACCGGGCACATCCTTCATGCTGTGCACGGCCAGATCGATGCTTCCCGCAATAAGCGCGTCTTCAATTTCTTTGACAAATACACCCTGACCGCCAATATTAAGCAAAGATACATCCTGCATGATGTCCCCGCTCGTTTTGATGACGCAAATCTCCGTCGTTATTTCCGGGGCAACTGTTTTCAGTCTCTCGACAACTGACTTCGTCTGGGCCAGAGCCAGCTTGCTGCCGCGTGTTCCAATTTTTATATTCATATTTTACCTTTCATCCTCATAACCGGCAGATGAATCGGGGCATTGTCTGACCGATAAAATGCCCTTCCTATTGCCGCGTCACCTCTTAATCATCAAGCCGAAAAAGCTGCCGGGCAACGGCGACAATATCCTGAGAACTGAATTCGGCGCTCTCTTCTTTCATTGTGGTCACCGGCGCGTGCAGGATCTTGTTGACAATGCCGTTCACCAGAGATGCCACCTTTTCACGGTCGCCGTTTTCGAACTTAGACATCCAGCTTTGAGCTTTGATCATCTCCGCCTGCACAATGCCCTCGGCTTTGGTCCGCAGCGATATGATAGTCGGCACAGCCTGCAGCTCCTTGAGCCATCTGCTGTACTGCGTCACTTCCTCCGCAATTATCTGTTCGGCTTTCAGTGCTTCGCGGCGGCGGTTCTTTACGTTTTCATCGACTATGTCCTGCAAATTATCAATATTGTATAGATAGACATTCTCGATGCCATCCACCGCGGGGTCGATGTCGCGCGGCACCGCGATATCAATTAAAAACAGCAGGCGGTTTTTGCGCTTGCGCAAACACCGACGGACCATCTCCTGTGTGATTATATGAGACGGCGCACCGGTGGAACTGATGACTATATCGACATCGCAAAGCACTTCGGGAAGAGCGGCAAGATCAACTGCCTGGCCGCGAAACTTTTCCGCAAGCAATGCGGCTTGAGAAAGCGACCGGTTGGCAACGGTTATTTCCTCCGCGCCGTTGCTGATCAGATGAGTACCGGTCAGTTCCGCCATTTCCCCGGCGCCGACAATCAGAATTTTTTTGCCGGAAAGAGAACCGAATATTTTCTTCGCCAGTTCCACTGCAGAAAAGCTCACCGAAACCGGATTCGCAGCAATGCCTGTTTCCGTCCGGACACGCTTTGCCGTGCGAAACGCCCGGTGCAGCAGGCGGTTGAGGGCGATTCCTGTTGCGTTTTGCGCCAGCGCCTGCCGGTAAGCATCTTTGACCTGACCGAGAATCTGCGCCTCGCCCATCACCTGTGAGTCAAGACTGGAGGTGACCCGGAACAAATGCCGGATCGCTTCTTCATCCTGATATCCATACAGGCAGGATGCGGCTTCATCATTCGTCAAACCGCCATACCCGGCCAGGAAAGATTGGAATGCTTTTATTGCCTGCGGCGCATCCTCAACAGCGGCAACCAGTTCCACACGATTACAGGTGGAAAGATACATAACTTCCAGCACGCTTTCCATTGCCCGTAGATCGTCCAGCAGATTAACCTGATCCTGGCATCCCGCAAAGATTTTTTCACGCACGCTCAGCGGCGCCGTTTTATGATTTAATCCGACTAATGCAATCATATTTCAAATAAAGTTATGGACGGTTGAAAAACAAAATCTGGTCACCAGAGCCGACAATAAGAAAAGAGCGAATACGGCGCAAGACCATGCCGCCATGCGAAATCCTTTCCAGCCGATCGCCAGACGCTGATGCAGCAAAAATCCGTAAATCACCCAGACGGCAAAAGACCAGACTACTTTGGGATCGGAAACCCACATGTCTCCCCAGACAAAGGCTGCATAAACCGCTCCGCCGATCATGCCGAGCGTCAACAGGGGAAACCCCCACAACAAACCCAGGTGATTGATCCTGTCCAGGTCGCCCAGCGACGGCAATACCCGCCCCATCTTGCCGGGTTTTTTGTGTTTAAGAAGACTGTTCTGGATCATGAACATCGCCCCGGCTGAAGAGGCCAGAACAAACAGGGCCTCGCCGGCAATTGCCAGCACCAGGTGAAACGCGGTAAGCCATCCCTGCCACTGGGGCGGCACAAGATTTTTATCCGCTTCGTGACCGACCGCTGCGATTACAAACAATAAAATAAACGGCGCAATGAAAGCGCCCAGCAATCTTGTTTTGGTGGAAAATTGCAATCCCAGGTATATACAGGCAATCACCCAGGCGTAAATGGACAGGAAATGGCGCGAGCCGAAATTGTCCCAACCGGAAGAATTGATGGCAGCCGCAACCAGGTTCAGAGTGAGAAACAGAAATCCGGCTGCCAGAATCCAGGTGGATACTTTTGCCAGCACGACTCTTTTCACCAGCAGAGACAACAGATAACCCGCAACGGCGAGCGCGCAGCAAAACAAGGACAGCGCTAACATGGTCATTTCCAGGCTAAGCAATGTGCACCTCCTCGCCGGTGATGTCGCGGATGATTTTCTTCATTGCGCTCGTATCCTGGATCCGGATTGCATCCAGCAATCCGGCTGTCAGAAGCTTTTCAAACCAGATAGCGCCAATACCTGCATTTTTCTCCATTTTCCCCCGCAATTGACCTAAAAGTTCAAGCAGTACTGCATATTCCTCACCATATCGCTCCTCGAGTTCCTCGCGCAGGCGACGGGCCAGCGCCGGGGAATTGCCACCCGTACTGACAGCAAAGGTCAGATCACCTCTTTCCACAATAGATGGCAGAATGAAAGTGCATTTCTGCGGATCGTCAACAATATTGACCGGAATTCCCAGTCTTCCGGCATCGGAAGAAATCGCGGCATTGGTATTTTCGTCATCTGTCGCCCCGATAATTAAAACCGCACCTTCCAAATATTCAATATTGTACATTGCAGCGAAATATTCTATTGCGCCTTCAGTTTTCAGGCGAGCAAGCTCCGGTGTAAGCTTCGGACTTACAACAACAACTTTAGCTCTGCATTCGAGCAGCCTGGTGACCTTTCTTGCGGCCACTTCACCGCCGCCGACCACCACGCATTTTTTGCCCAAAATGTCTAAAAACAAAGGATAATAGCGCAAATTTCTTTCTCCATCTTTATCCCCGAGTCGTCCGATTACGTTAAAGATGAAGGCTATCATGACGGGGGGTAAATTTCAAGCAGCCGGATGGCCGGCGGCTTACTGACTGCTCGACCACTATTTGATTGACATGTCAATCATTATTTCCTATAATCCCGCTCCACACAGGAGAATGGGAGAGTTCGAATCGATATAAAGGTAATTATTGACTCTGACAATCAGCTGCACCATGTGTTACGGCTTTTTTGTTCAACCGCCAATACAGATTATAGATATAAATCCAGGAATGAATTGGCCTTATGGTCATTAAAAAATTTTAATTAACGGAGGAAAAGCATGAGTGAAATTACGGTAGAAAAGAAAAACCACATCACCACAATAACCATTAACCGTCCGGACGTAATGAATTGCTTAAGCCCGGTGACCAGTAAAGAGATGTCCCTGGCAATCGATGACTTCGACCGTGATACGGACGCCTGGGTATGCATTCTCACCGGAGCCGGCGAGAAATCATTTTGCGCGGGTAACGATTTGAAATATCAGGCCATCAACGGCGGTGAGGCAGTTGCTAAAGGATATGCCGGAGTCAAGGGCCTGTTTGGAGGCATTACCAATCGCTATGACTGCTTTAAGCCTTTTATTGCAGCTGTCAACGGTTTGGCCCTGGGCGGCGGTTTAGAACTTGCCCTGGCCTGCGACATCATTATTGCCTCTGAAAAAGCGACCTTCGGTCTTCCCGAACCGAGAGTAGGCCTCATGGCCGGCGCCGGCGGAGTTCATCGTCTTCCCCGCCATATTCCCTATCACCTGGCCATGGGAATGATCCTGACTTCCAAACGAATTACGGCCGCGGAAGCTCTTCAATACGGCCTGGTAAACGAAGTCGTTGCCCCCGCGGACCTTATACCAACAGCCGAAAAATGGGCTGCTGAAATTCTAAAAGCATCACCGCTGGCCCTCCGCGCAAGCAAGGAAGCGGCGGTCTGCGGAATGCGCATGCCTGTTCTGGAAGATGCTATAGCGCATACGTTCCCCGGCGGGCACGCCATGACAAATTCCGAGGATTTCATAGAAGGTCCACGGGCATTTGCCGAAAAGCGCGCACCGCAGTGGAAGGGACGCTAAAAGTATCCATAACCAGCATCATTAGTAATAAAGGCAGACAACAGGTAAGATCCTGAAGGATTCTTCATTAATTTTTCAGGATCTGCCTGCTGGATAAATCAGATACAAAGGCTGGGAATACTTGAAGACCCGATGAAGTCTCAAAAGACCAGGGCCAGGCTGTTTCCGGGCAGGATGAAGTTTGTTGTGTTATTCAGGAGGCGCCTTATTCAAATGGCTTTAGCATACCCAAAAAACACATTGACTTACTGCCGGAAATTCCCTATATCTCAGACATCAAACAGCTATCATTGTCTAAAGAATACGCCGAAAAAGGGGGTTCGGAAACAATATACCCTTTCTTAAACATTCATGTTCCATTAAATTAAAATTAACAGGAGGGATGAAGATGAAAAAAGTATTTTGGATCGTATTGTTGGCAGTTTTATTTACGGCTTCTTTTGCCATGGCCGCCAGTCTGAAAGTTGGAGACAAGGCGGCGGACTTTAAACTCAAAGATGCCCTTGACGACAAGGAATACTCGTTGAACTCACCGGAGTTAGCAGGCAGAGTTCTTTACATTGTTTATGCAAGCACGAGTGCGGCTGATGACAATGATCATGTCTCCGATGCACTGAAGGCCAACAAGGATCTGGAACGCTTATCGAATGAAAAGAAATATCGAGGAATAGGAATCGGCAACCAGAAGGACAGTGGAGTCCCCAATTTTGTCATCAAGCAGGTAGCAAAGAGCAAGCAGAAGAAAACAGGCGCCATCGTCCTGCTCGATCCTGATTTTACGATCGGCAAAGCCTGGGGCGTACCGCCCAAGATCGCCACATGTGTCCTCCTCGATAAGAATCGCGTCGTTCGCTACATCTATTCAGGCAAAACCCCTGCGGAAAATATCCCCAAGCTCATCGAGCTGATCAAAGAATACGCAGCAAAGTAAATTCCATAAAAAATGGCCAGTTAATTTTCCCCCCTCGATCCCCTAAACAGGTGATCGAGGGGGAAAATGAAAACAACCCGCTGCCGGCAAAGCTCGGGCGGGAAGTGTTATTAGGAGACAATTTGCTTTCCGGTTTCCGTGTAGTCTACTTTTCGGCTCCTTGAAATAATACTTAAAAAAAGATATATTCAGCGGCAACAGATTAAATTTGAACAATAAAGATTACAGGTTTATTCATGGCGGAAAAAGAACCGGAAAAATGGCTGAAAATAGAAATTACAGCCAGGGCGGAATTAATGGACGCTCTGGGAAACTTTCTTACGGAAACAGGAGCTTCAGGAGTCTTTCAGGAAACATCAGGCCCCCAGTCCCAGGATGATTTTCCGGAATCCCCGACGGCGGAAACGATCAAGGCATATTTTCCCTGGGATGCGCGCAGTGAGAAAAGAATTGCCGCTGTCCAAAAATATCTGGAAAGCCTGGGTGAAATTTTTGCTGATTTCCCGGCGCCCGCTTTAAGAACAGAAGCGATCAGCGACCCGGATTGGGGAGAACAGTGGAAAAAATATTTCAAGCCGATCCGCGTCTGCAACAATATTATCGTTAAACCGACATGGGAAAGATATGCGCCGTCAAGCCGCGATATTGTCATAGAAATTGATCCCGGCATGGCCTTTGGCACCGGCCAGCATGAATCCACCAGAATGTGCATTGAAGCACTCGAAGCTGTAATTATGAAAGATCGCTCAGTGCAAGACTGGAAAGTGCTGGATGTTGGATGCGGCACCGGAATCCTGGGAATTACTGCCGCCAGACTCGGCGCACAGGACGTTATCTGCATTGATATCGATAAAAAGGCTACGGAAATAGCCGGAGAAAATGCCTCCATTAACCTGGTTTCCGACCGGCTGCATGTTTTCAGTAAAGATGCGACGTCAGTCAGTGAGCCGCGGAATTTAATCATCGCCAACTTAACAGCCAAACTGCTTCTCAAACTGCGTCATCATTTAACTAAATTGCTGCTGCCGGAAGGTTATTTGATCATTTCCGGCATTGTCGAACAGGATGCCAAAGAGATTGAAGATAATTTTTCCGTTGCACCGCTCATTCTCAGCAGAGTGATCAAAGAGAAGGAATGGGTCTGCTACGTCCTGAAGAAAAAATCATCCTCCGTCTAGCCGCCGGAATATTTTTCTTTCTCTTACAAGTAACTGTATTATGTATATTTTCCGAAGAGGTAAGCCAACCCTTGACCATCCCCCGAATCTATAGCCCGGTTGCGCTGGAACAGGGAAAACTTTGCGAACTGGGAAAAGACAACAACAAATATTTAAATCAGGTTTTGCGACTGGAACAGGGTGCCCGCGTCAATGTTTTTGATGGCTTTGGTCATGAGTTTGAGGCTGTTATTAAATATTTCACCCCGAATAAAGTCGTTCTGGAGTTGGGAGCAAGCATAGAGAACCTTGACCGCAAGATAAAAATTACTTTAGCCCAGGCCCTGCCCAAAGCGGGGAAAATGGATCTGATTGTCCGCGGTGCAGCGGAACTGGGTGCAGATTTGATCATTCCCTTTGCCGCGGTGCGTTCGGTCAGCCGCATTGCCGGTGAAAAAATTTCTGCAAAAGCCGCCCGCTGGCAGAAGATCGCCCTTGATGCCGCCCGCTGCTCCCGGAGTTCTCAAATAACGGAAGTATTGCCGGTGGCCGATTGGGAAACAATGCTGGCCTGCGCCGATAAACAGGCTCTCAAAATGATTTTCTGGGAAGAGGAGGATCAAAGAAGCATCAAAGACATCCTCTCCGATCAATCCCGGGCGCAGACTAAGAATATTTTTATCATTGTCGGGCCCGAAGGCGGATTATCCAAAGATGAAATTTCCCAGGCAAGAAAGGTCGGCTTTACTTCCGTGAGCCTCGGCAAACAGATTCTCAAGGTGGAAACAGCTGCGCTGGCAATTATCTCCATAATCCAGTATGAAAAGGGAATCTTCAGCAGCAAAGGAGGGGAGAATGGCTGTCTATAAATATGCCGGTTTCGGGCGACGTCTGGTTGCCTTCTCCATTGATAATATCATTATTAATATTGTTTTTTTATTTTTAATTATAATCATCTCCGCCGCATTCATTTTGGGATCATTGTCCGGTGACACTGACACCTTGATCACGCATTTAACCAATCCGGCACAATTTACTTTCATCGCTCTCTTAGTAACAACGTTCTATATAGTCTTATCGATTGCCTATTTCACTTATTTCCACGGCATTAAGGGCCGCACACCCGGGAAAATGCTGCTGGGCTTGCAGGTTTTATCGGCACAAGGCACTCCCATTGGTTTCGGCATAGCTTTTTTAAGAGCAGTAGGCTATCTTGTTTCCAGTCTTTTATTTACAATTCCCCTTGGTTTTATCTGGGCTGCCTTTGACCAACGAAAGCAGGGCTGGCATGACAAGATTGCCGGCACGGTCGTTATTATCCGGCATGATGAAAGTGAAGCTGACGGCCTGACTATTCCGGAACCGCACCCCGTTTTCGCTTCCCCGCAAGCATTTGAAAAGCAAAGCCACATCAGCACTCAGGTAACGGTTCAGCCGGATGCGCCAGTGACAGGCGAAAAACAGGCAAAGGCTGATCAACCCTAAGCTCCGTATCAAAAAATACCTTGACAAAAGATTTCATATTTTATAGACGAATGCCTCATTTGCGCAGGTAATGTATTAATTTGGCGGGCCGGTAGCTCAGTCGGTAGAGCATCGGACTGAAAATCCGAGTGTCGACAGTTCAATTCTGTCCTGGCCCACCATTAAAATCAAGGGGTTACGAGTCGTAAAAACGGTTTGTAACCTCTCTTTTTTTGGTCGTGTGCTAAATTTGTGCTAATTATTTTCTCGACCTTACCCATGACCTCTATACTGGATCGCAGACTGTCCGTGTCATAGTGTCCGTACCTTGTTACCATGGACAATGTTTTCCACCTTCCCAATTTCTGGACTGCGTAAATATCCACTCCACCCCTAACAAGTCTTGTGGCAAAAGTATGTCTTAAGTCATGAAAGCGAAAGTTTTTAATCCCGGCGCTTTTTTTAGCACTTTCAAATGCTCTAAAAAGATTACGATTACTGATTCTTGTATTACTCTGTGAGGGAAAAACATACTCCGCATCTTTCTGCTGGTCATTCCATTTTTCCTTTAGAACCTTCATTGTTGCATCATTCAAGGGAAGTGTATCTGTCTGGTCATTTTTCTGCTCACTGATGGTTATTTCTCTTCTGGAAAAATCAATCTGTGTCCACTGTAAACCTAAAATCTCGCTTTCCCTAAAACCAGTGTTGATGGCAAATGTAATAATCGGACGTAACCAATCGGGAGAGACTTGCATTAGTCTTTCTTCTTCATCATCCGTCAACCATCGTTCAATCTGGTTTCTTACCTTTTCTTTTGCAACTTTTCGGACAGGGTTATCTTTGATGATTTCCCATTCTTTGGTTGCAAGGTTAAAGGCGTGAGACATAACCGTCAGTTCATAATTAATTGTCCTGGGTGATGCGCCTTCATTTCTCCGTTTAATTTTATACTCTGAAATCATCTTTGGCGTTATATCCGGTAGATAAAATTTCCCAAAGCTTTTTTGAAGGTGTTCATTCAGGCTCTTGTCCCTAATATATGATGTAGGAGCTTTATTGACTGCGGAATATTCAGTCATGTACTTCTTCATTAAATCTTCGAATGTACAATCTTCACCGGGCAAACGTTCAAACCATGTACCTTCCGCTACTTCTCCTTTCAATTTGTCAAAGATCCGCTGTGCCAGTTTCCGGTCATCGGTTTCCGTTGACTTCCGAATCTGTTTTCCCTGATAGGAAAATCGCATCCACCAGACAGGACCCCTTTTATAAATTCCCATTGTTGACCTCCTCTCTCTTGGAGCCCTTGAGGTCTGGTTTCCCGTGATCAAGATTATAATCTTCCTGTTTGGTCTGGTCAATGGTTTTCCTAATTAGCCTGTCAATATGGCTGTTCGCTGATTCTGACCTCTCTCTTTTCTTCCTTGGCTGTTTTTTAACATCCTCCTTTGCCTTTTTGTTTTCCATCCATGCTTCTATTTCTTCTTTTTTGAAGCGTATCAGTTTGCCAACTCGATAATGAGGGATGTCGTAAATCATCGCATAGAGTGTCTTCACTTTTACCTTGAGATAATGGGACAAATCTAAAATGTCCCAATAGCTGCTATCGAATATCTGATTCACTGACATAACCTTACCGTCTTTTTCGCCATCCAAATTAATTATTTTAATTTTTTAAACAAACTGTCAACCTGTGCAGTAATAAAAAGTAGACTGGTATGATAAATGGAATTGACCAAAGAAAAAACCAGGCGAACATATAAATTGCTTCAACGAAACCATTTATTGGTTTGGCAAAAGCAGAAATGAAGGGAAGAAAAAAAGCGACTGCTGACAATATTACAAACATATTACAAAAATGTGCTCCGGGACTTTCAATAAAGTTTTTCCAGATAACTTCGCTTTGGCGTGATAAATTCGTCTGAACAAAATTTAATTTATTTTTCAGGCCGGAAATATCTTCACTTACTTTTTTAAGATCGTTGCCATCATTTCTTCTTGCTTGATTAACTGAATCCATCGTTGTCTTCAGTACGGAAAAAGTTGATTCGATGAGCGTAATCTTATCGAGTAATTTCCCATCTATTTTTTGAGATCCATTTTTTAAATATTGTTCTTGAATCAGCAGATTCAAATTTTCAATTTGACGGGAAATAACATCGACCTTAGGCGGAATTTTATATTGGTCATCGAATAAATATTGAGTCAAAATATTCTTGCCAATCTCTGATGCCGTGGTCTTTTCTCTGGCAGCAATTGCATTAATTTTCGTGCTCAATTGCTCCCCTAACTTGATATGAACTATTTCCATATATTCGCTTCTTTTAGTTTAAATATTTAAACGTAATAAATACATATTGTTATGCATCATTTTGTTGTGATTCTTTAAAACATATGCGCCAAATAAATACATAATAATATCATCTCTTTATGAATTGCCGGTTCTTAATTTGTTTACATTTGGCAAGCGACGTTTGCGTAACGTGTCCTATAAACACGAGTCCTCCCATAAATTGAATCCACATCCCTTAAATCTCCATTTCCATTGACGCAGACTGCGCAGGCAATTTCTCTTTCATCTCAATAATCAATTCGTTCTTTTGATTTATTTCCCAACCAGATTCGCGAGCAGCTTTAGATAAAGAACGCTCAATATTGATAGTATCTTTTTCAATTATACTTTCAGTATTGAGCGCTATATTTTTTTCATTGTGATCGAAAGTTGAACTTTTTTCCTGTTCAATTTTTGATCTTTCGATGTATTGATTTTTGTCATCGACATAGAGTTGAAGATCATCTGTTGATCTGGAACCAGCCACATAAAATTCATTTCGATTTGTTCGTTCATACGATCCATTGATGATAACATTGTGCCGACTCTCGCCCTGACTTTTATAAACTGTGACGGCCCAGCCGCGATCAAAATATTTGTTATTTTCCGGATCGAGAATTACTTTTTTATTGCCTTCGAGAGTTGCCTGTATTCTACCGTGATCATCAAAAGAATTTATTGTACCGGCATAGCCGTTTTTTACTTCGGTAAAACTTTTTCCATCAGCGCTTAAAACTTTATCTCTTTTGTTCAAAATAATTTGTTCACCTTCGGCAAAGGATAAAGTTTTTTCCTGATAAACAGAAATTCTGTCTCCGTATAATCTTGGGTCAACCGGAATTATTTTTTCTGTATTTGCCGGAGAGGGATTTCTTTTATTTTCAATCTGGCAGTAAAGAATATTTTTACTGGAATCAATCTGAATAATTTTTGCTTCGGTTCCAGAATTCATTTGCGGTAAAGGCTTCGATGCAAAGATATAATCGTTCACTTTGTAATTATAGGCAAAACGCTTATGGGAATCGGTCATATTTATTGGTTCGCGGACTGTCATTGTTTGTTCATTTTTTAAAATCCCCTGGGTGACCTTTTCCTGATGAATCATTTCATTTAATTCATTACGGTCAGCGTTAATACTTGTCAGAATAATTGTATTATCTTTTGTGCAGGCGGAGTTTTTTATTGCTTCGAGGCGTTCTGTTCGATCTTTTATTTCGTAAAGTTTTCCTGCCTGTTCGATTATTTCCACTGCTTTGGGTATATCCTGATTAGCGGCATGCTGAAATATCTCCCTGGCGTAAACTGTTTTTGCCCGGATATTTTCATCCAGGTGGACAATTTTTATTCCGCTTCTGTCCTGAAGTTCATTAAAAGGTTTACCTGCAGAAAGACTCATCAACTGGAAACGATCTCCGACCAGGTCAATTTGCAGATTATCTCTTTTTGCAATTTTTAGAATACTGAGAGTTTCTCGGCTTCCGATCATTGAACTTTCATCAATAATCAATTTCATCCGTGCTGTTTTGGGGTTTGTTGATTTGTCACTATATTGGAGCAGGAATTTATCTATGGTCATTGCCGTATCAACACACTCTGCGAGTTTGGCAGTTGCTTTTCCTGTTTTGGCTATTCCGATAATGTTTACATTTTTTTCTTTGCATGCTTCATTTATAGCTTTGATTGCGGTTGTCTTGCCTGTTCCGGCATCACCCTGCACAATAAGATTGCTGTTGCCGCCAATGGAAGCATAAAAATACTCTTTTTGACCGGCAGTAAGATCAATCTTATTTTTTCGTTCATAACACTCCAGATACTTTTCCGCTTCCGGCAGAGACATTACTTTTTTAAATTTTTGGTCTGATGTTTGGAAAATATCCTGGATGTTGTTCTCGATAGCGATCATTTCTTTACTGCTATAAATTTGCTTTTGAAAATCTAGGCATTGAATCGTCCCGACTTTAAGCAGCTCATTAAAAGCCTGCTTTGCATTTCTATCCCGCATTGTTCCCATACCGAGGTAAAGACCTTCACGCAGGGCATCCGTTCTTGTAAAACAGCTTTCCTTTACCGTGAGATCAGCAACAGCCATGGAGACACAATCTATTGCTGATAATCTATTAGTGGATAAAATATCATGGCCAGTTCGTTCAATATTTTGTTTGATGGTTTCCAGCGATATGCCAATTTCTACGTGCTGGGCATGCCAGGAATCTTTTAATTCTTCCTGGGAAATGGAACTATCTTTCGCCGGTCGGCTCTCTAGTGTGGCGATGTTGTTTATTTGATGATCATTGGCATAGGGTAGAGTTCCGGCATCTTTCAGTGCTTGCTCTGTTTCTTTGATATGCTGATGTCGTTTGGAAAACTGATCTAAAATCTCTTGAGTATAACCGGCAATTTCAAATTTACCGTTGCCATGGTTGACAATGCCATAACCAAGTTGCTTCAAACCATAAGCTTCTTCGCTTTTATAGATGGCATCAAGATAACGTTGATCAGCAATTATCCTGGAATTGTCCAGTGCACGATAACCATTGCCGTCATTGCGTTCCACAATGTTCAGGATAATATTATGGTCGTGCGATTGTGGATCATTCTCCCGGCTGGTGGAGTGCTGGAATCTGGCAATTAATCCGCCGTTGATGGCTTTAACGGATTTTGTGATGCCGTCAGTTGTTTCCCGGTAATATATCCGATCCTGTAATTCGTTTATAAAACCTTCGTATGCTTTATCCCGGATATCATCAATTCTGCGATCATCGAGTACAAGCCTTGCATGGCTGACGCTTTTTGGATCAGACAAGACAAGATCAAGGCCAGCTCTGTGTTCAGTTCGCTTTGTTTCCTGATCGGCATATGTAGTTTTTATTATTTGCTCGTCAGCTAAATTTTTACCTGCGCAAAGAGATTGAAAATCCTTGGATATTATCTTATCGCCTTCCTTCAGACCTAGCGATTCACAAAGGCATCCATGCCAGGAAGTATTTTGCTGTTGACCATCAGCATTCAGGATGGGATCGCGTTCGTAATAGTATTTGCTTGCGCCTTTTGCTGTAATGTTTTTTGCCCCGGCCATGATTTATCCTTAAATTAGTCCTGATAGCATTTGATGCAAACCAAACCATTGTTTTTATGCATCATATTTTCTTTTGGGAACGGTTTCCCGCAACTTGAGCAGATAGCTTCATCCTTCAATGATTCAGCAACGGCAAAACCATCAGGAATTTCCAACTCTCCATGGAGAGCTTTTTTTGCAAGATGGTGTTTCAGGCCATGAGAATTTTTTATGGTAACCCCACTGCCGGTGTAATATTTAATTACCCGTCCGGCAATTTTATCGGCTTCTTCTTTGTTTTCTGATTTCGGGAAATACAAAACACCACAACTACAGTTGTTTGTTGTAGTCTCTGTTGTATTCTCTGTAATAGAAGAAGAGGTCAAGTTGGCCTCTTGCATGAGGTCAAATTGACCTCTTGCATTTTTCGATTTGGGAAAATCGAGAGCTTGCAGCTTTTCATAATTAATCGTGTACCACTTGATACGATTCAGGGCAGAGTTATTATAATTTTCAGAGATTAAAATCTCATCCTTTTCCATATTTACAAAAATGCGTTGGACTGTCTTTTTAGAAAAAAACGGGAATATTTGTTGCCATTTTTCGTATGAGTTATATGTCCAAACCCGTTCATCGCGAATATTACGCCCGGCATGGTAATTTAACCCCAAGAAATAATGAATCTGCTGCAAGACAATTGCCGGTTCAAGCCCAACTTTAATTGCCAGAGATGGCAGAACAATTAACGGTGGCTCGTCCAGTAGCAACGGCGATGAAGTAGAGAAAATATTTTTAATGTCATTGTTGTTTTGCATACAAATGCCTATTCGCCCGCAATCACATTTTTTTGTTTACTATGCAGCCACAGCCTGACGTCACTCTCCGAAAATCTAATATATTTTCCGATTTTCAGATAAGGGATCGAATTGTCTTCTTTTTTTCTTGTATGTGAATATATCCAAGAGACGGTTATGTTTAATTTTCTGGCTAATTGATCTGCTGTAAGTAAATCTGTAATTTCATTCATGGAAGCTCCTTTATATTTTTTAATGTTAAATAAATCCTATATATTTTGTTAATTTTATGGTACGTTACCGTCTAACAATGGCACCTATTATAGACATATTAGTCTATTTGTCAAGCTATTTTATTCTACGGAGATTACTTTATGGAAACGCCGGGCCAAAGATTAAGAATGATTAGAACTTCCTTGGGCCTTACCCAGAAAGCACTGGGAGTGAGGCTAGGACTGTCTTGGTACCAAGTTAAAAACATGGAGCTGGGGACAGTTAAGGTTTCATCACCAATGGCTAAATTAGTCTATTACGAGACTGGTTATAATGCCGATTGGTTATTGACTGGCGAGGGCGAAATGAAATGTCCCTCCGGGCGTAAGGACAATGTTGTTAATCTCGATATAATCGAAAAAACGTTAGATAAAGTTATGGATAGGACAGGCATCTACGTTGATGGAGATGAGAAACAATTAATCTTAAATATTATAAAAAAAGAGTTGCAAAAAGATTTGTCCAAAGCCGAGGAAAAAGCAGAAGCCAAAATATTAGATTTTCTTAAAATTGTCAGGAAATAGTATGGACACGAACCAGCTTGAAAAGAAAATAGAAGAAGTGGCCAAACCTATACTATTGCAAGATAGACGAGATAGAATAATAAAAAATTTTCATCTAATAATTTTCAAATTTATTATCATCTGCGCGACTGTTGCCGTAGTGATGTCGTTCGCCTATGCCAGAATCACACATAAAATCTCAACAGAGTTAGCCGATATTGTTTTGATGTTTTTATTTTCTATGTGTTTTTTATATGCTCTGGTGCTAAAAGTACCAAAAGTGAAAAAATGGTTTTCTAAGGAGATTTTCAAGGGAAGCGATGACTTGAAATAGACTTTTTTCAAATCGTTTCGGGCAATGATAACGGGTTGAAAAGTGCACATTATTTATCTTGATTTCTTCAGGTTAGCATAGCATGGACAACTTCCTGTACTAGTGTTTTGGGAATTTTCCGTCAGAATATACAATTTCAAACGTAAAGCATCAATTCGTATAGACCCTCAACATTTAATCAAGGTATCAACCAGGAAAAGCCCACGTTAATTTGTGTGTTCGTGTTTCCTCCTTTGGTGCTAATGCCGCCATATACATCCAGCTGTATCTTCTTGGTAAGCAGATATGCTAAGCCACCATCCACATAAAAATCATTACTAGTCGGATTAAAGTAACCGTAGTTTTCAACAAAACAGCTTAGTTTGTCGGTCAGTCGCAAGCCCAGGTTTACAGCATAGAAGGTGGTGGGTTGGTTGGAGTCACCATCCCATTCCAGACCCATATTATAGCCCAAAGACAACGCATCTGATAAGGAATTCTGGAAGAGCAGGTATACAGAGGGTGCTACATTATTCACACGGTAATCGGCCAATCCGGTTTTTGGCAGCGTGAAATTTGCCATCAGAGATGTTTGGGGAATAAATCCTTTCTCTTGTAACAGAGCAATTTTGGTACCCAGAGTGATCGGGCTGAAACCGGTAACAGAAGTAGTTCCGTCAGAATTTTCTACTTCTGTCTTTTTATAATCGGTTGACACGCGGATTTCGGCAAAAGACAGCAAACCAAAGCGAAACAGGCTCTGGTTATAGGAATAAACCTTGGTCGTTGTTCCGTCAGAATGCGAACGGTCATAAAGAAAACCGGTTTCAAGCTGAAAATGATTCTTAGTAACAAGCGATGGCGGGGTTCCAACACCGGGCCGATCGGGCGAAATAGGATGTTCCACGGTCGTCTGCGAAAAGGAGTTGTAAGTAATTGAACTTAAAAATATTATGACGAATAATCCGAATATTTTCTTCATGTATTTTCTCTTGGTTGGAAATAATAAAGTGGGCAATTTGTTTGTCTTAATTGAATTTCTCTACGAAGCCCTGATAAAACTGCAGTGAAATACATGTAAGCATAAGAATACATTTTTCGGGTTAAGGTAGTGTTTTCCAATTGACCAGCCCCTAATATGTGCCACGGGTTCAATTACAGTTTTGCAATTATTTAGACATTACCGATTGCCGTGTAGCATAGAATAATTGATGTGACAAAGAGTAATTATCGCAAGATATAAACGCCATAGCTTCCCGAAAAATCGGACCACGGAATATGCAACTTTCAACCCATAATTCTTAGAATATCATCTTACTAAAGTTACTTAGTTGTAG
This sequence comes from Deltaproteobacteria bacterium HGW-Deltaproteobacteria-12, assembly GCA_002840565.1. GTDB lineage: Bacteria > Desulfobacterota > Syntrophia > Syntrophales > Smithellaceae > MVRV01. Next base: position 45,158 of record PHBK01000015.1, read on the forward strand.
GTGCAAACGGCAGGCACTCCTTTCTGTTATCCACAAAATGTCAATCTCTGTGAGTATACTTTCTTGCAATCCGAAATAAACACCGTTTATATACAGCAAACATCAACCCCACATTAACATCTTACAATATCGTCGTTACAGTGGCGGCAATCAGGTATTTTTCGGCGTGAACGGCGATTGACTGGATGGCCGATTTTGGACGACTTGACTTAGAATGGGCGATAGTGTATTTGAAAATCATGTTTTCCAGATTACTCAGAAATTACGTGACATTTTTAATTCTTCTTCTCTACCTTTGCATCCCTATGCTCGACAGGATGGTATGTGCCGACTGCGTAAGTGAAGCATCTCAGGGGCAAAAAACTATAAGCCATCTGATGATTTCAAGCGTTGATGCTAGTTATTTTCCAAAAAAGACGCAATCAAATTCAAACGGCGAGCAGAGTCATAAATCCTTTTGTTCGATTTGTGCAAATGTTCTCATGAGCACCGAAGTCTTTTCTTCAAACATCCAGATTATCGTAGCCAACTACAATAAACTTCAAGAAGCATCCGCCGTCTCCGAACTTCATTATTCCATCGATAAACCACCTCAGAATTTCCTCGTATAAGCCATTTCTTTGCAGAGCTATTTCAACGGATTTCTAACAAAATCAAGCTGATATACCTGCACCTGATTTCATAATTTTTATACGAGGTGAATTAATGCGACGTTTTATTGTTACGCTTTTTTTAATGATTTTTCTTGTTGCCCCAGCTCATTCAATGACGGTTGAAGAGGCAGTGCAGCAAGCTCTTAAGCATAACCCCGACTTCCAAACACTGAGACTTGAAGAAGGTTCTGCCAGCGGCCAGCTGGAAAAAGCAAGGCTCCTGTTTATCAGCAATCCGACAGTCGAGGGTAATATCTCAAAAAAGGAAAGATCTCAGGGGGAAGTTGGTGATGCCTTCACAAACTATGGATTCAAGCTCTCCCAGGAATTCGAGGTTGCCGGTCAGAGAGGCTCAAGAATTGCTGTGGCAGAAAATGAGCTTGCCCGCGTGCAGGCCGGTATCAAGGACAAAGAACGGGTTTTGATTGCGGAGGTGAAAGATGCATTTACCAAAGTGCTTGCTTTTAAAAAGAAAAGCGGGCTGGCACGGGAGATCGTTCACCTGAAAGAAGAGCTGCTCGGCTATACAAAGATAAAGTTTCAGGCGGGCGATATTTCCGGCCTTGATGTGAACCTCGCCGAAGTTGAGTTGAGCAAGGCAAAGAGAGAACTTCTCCTGACGGAGAGAGAATATCGGGAATCGCTTTTTACCTTGCAGGGATTCCTTGGACTATCACCGGACAGGTCTTTCGCCCTTCAGGGCGATTTGCCTTCAGAAGCACCAGCTTTGCCTGATAGAGCGGCCCTTCAGGAAGCAGCCTTTTCCATGAGGCCGGACGCCAAGGCAACCGTATTTGAGGTGGAGAAAACCAAGGCCGCGCTAAAATTGGCAAGAAAGGAAGTTATTCCAAACATAACGATCTCCGGATTTTATGACCGCGACGAGCTGAGAAATGCCGTGGGGCTGGAGATATCCATCCCCTTTCCCTTCTTTGACAGGAAGCAGGCAGAAAAAAAAGAAGCTCATACAAAAGCTGAAGGGGCAAAGATAAAGTACGACGGGCAGAAAAAAACGATAGAGCGCGAAGTCGAGCAAGCATACAGCGATTTAGCAACCGCCATTGAAGAACTAACTCTTTTCAAAAAAGAGATCATTGTAAAAGCCGCAGAGAATTTGAATCTCCTGAATCTGGCCTTCAAAGAAGGAAAGGTCGGTTTCTTCGAAGTACGGCTAGCTCAGAAGGATACGATTGAGGCTCAGTTTGCCTATATCGAAGCACAGACTCGAACACAGCTTGCGCTCAACGCACTGGAAAAGACCATAGGGGGAACATTGAAATGATAAAGCAAAATAAAAATATAGCAAAGCAGGGGTTGCTTGTTGCAATCTTCCTTCTTCTGGGAATGGCTATTCTGACCGTGGGATGTGGAAAAAAGGAAGCGCCGGAAGAAGGTAAAGCGGCTGTGGTGGCGGAAAAAAAGGAATCAGGCCATGAAGGAAAAGATCACAAAGAAGAACAGGGCATTGTAACGTTGTCCCAGGAAATGCAGAAGTCTTCAGGAATAGAAATAAAACCGGTAGCCATGGAAGAAGCGGCGGTTCCCCTCACAGCTACGGCTGTCATCGAAATGAACATGGACAGAACCGCCAAGATCAGTCCGCGGGTAACAGGAAAGGCTGTAAAAATTCTCGTGTCTCAGGGTGACAGGGTGAAAGCCGGAGAGGCTCTTACCTATATCGACAGTGTAGAACTCGATCAAATATGGAGCGATTATCGCAAGGCGCAGGGGAAAGTAGCGCTGGCACGAAGGAACCTTCAGCGCGAGGAGACTCTGTTTCAGAAGAAGATATCCCCCGAAAAAGATGTGTTGAAGTCCAGGCAGGAGTTGGAAGAGGCCGAGGCGGACATAAACTTTGCAAAGGAGCGTTTCCGGCTTGTTGGCGTCGATGTTGAGCAGTTTGCCGCAACCAAAGGCGACGGCAACCGTCCCCTTGTGCCGGTTGCATCTCCGGTTGGCGGGATCGTGATAGAAAAGACGGTTACCCAGGGTGAGGTTGTCAGTCCTGAAAAAACGCTCTTTATGGTGGCAGATCTCTCGACGCTCTGGGTTGTTATCGATGTCTATGAAAAAGACATGTCCCGCCTCAAGGTCGGTACAGGCGTGAAGGTATCGGTCACAGCATTCCCTGACAAGGCATTCAAGGGAAAGATATCTTATATTGCCGATGTTGTGGATGTAAAGACAAGAACAGAAAAAACGCGGGTAACCATCGACAATACAAGCGGACTGCTTAAGCCCGGCATGTTTGCATCCGTCCTTATCGAAGCAAGAAACATTGGGGCCGAGCGGCTCATCGCTGTTCCGGAAGAAGCCGTGCAGATCGAAGGCGCGGCGCGCTATGTCTTCGTTCGGGTCTCTCCCGACCAGTTTAAGAGAAGAGATATCGAAACAGGAAGGTCACTCGGGAAAAGCCTGGAGGTTACAGCAGGGCTCAAGGAGGGCGAGGCGGTCGCAGTCAAGGGCGCCTTCATCCTGAAATCCGAACTTAAAAAAGGTGAACTTGAGGGGGATGCACACTAATGCTGGAAAAAATAATTGCCTATACGTTAAAGCAAAAAGGAATGATTATTTTCCTTTCACTCTTAATCATTGCGGCAGGGATGTATTCCTATTTAACATTACCGATCGATGCATTTCCGGACGTCACCAACATTCAAGTTGAAGTCGTCAGCCACGCCGACGGACTATCGGCAATAGAGATTGAGAGAAATGTCACATACCCGATTGAGATGGCGATGCGCGGTTTACCTGATATTGAACAAATGCGTTCGGTTACCAAGTTCGGGCTGTCCATTGTGACCATAGTTTTCAAAGATAATGTTGATATTTATTTTGCGAGGCAGCTGGTCTTTGAACGATTAGCGGAAGCACGAGAAAAAGTGCCCAAAGGTGTTGAAGTTGCCATGGGACCTATCGGCACGGCCATGGGGGAAATTTACCAATACACCTTGGAAGGAAAAATGCCGAAAGATCCCCTGCAAAAAATTTCTTACCTGACCAACCTGAGAACAATTCAAGAGTGGATTATCACCCCACAGTTAAAAAGTGTTGCCGGTGTGAATGAAATAAATTCTTACGGCGGATACTTCAAGCAATACCAGGTTATCGTATTACCGGAAAAATTGGTGAAGTATGCCATAACGGTAGATGAAGTCTATTCCGCGATAGGCAACAATAATCAAAACGTTGGCGGAAATATTCTCGAACGAAATACGGATCAATATATCGTTCGCGGAGTCGGGCTGATAAAGAATGTCAGTGACATCGAGAACATTGTCTTGAAAGCTGAACATGGCACACCGACTTATATAAGAGATGTTGCCCAAGTAAAGATTGGCGAAGCGGTGCGGATGGGTGCGGCCATGAAGGACGGTAAAGATGAAGCCGTTGGTGGAATCGTCATGATGCTGCGCGGTGAAAACAGCCGTGACGTTGTTCACCGGGTGGCCCAAAAAGTTAAGGAAATTAATGAGAACAACATGCTTCCGGACGACGTCAAGATCGTTCCTTATTACGACAGAAGTGATATTGTGAATGCGAGCGTTACGACGGTAACGAAAGCTCTTATCGAAGGTGCACTCCTCGTTCTCATTATATTGTATTTATTATTGAGAAGTTTCAGGGGCAGTTTGGTCGTGTTGCTTGCTTTGCCGCTTTCCCTGTTCGTTACTTTTATTGTGATGAAGCTTGTCGGATTGAGCGCGAACTTGATGTCCCTCGGTGGAATAGCTATTTCCATTGGAATGATTTTAGACTCAACAATAATACAGGTGGAAAATGTTCAGCGCAATTATGCTGAGATGAAAAAAGATCAACATCCGATTCTTACGGTCCTTAAGGCTGTGATTGAGGTTCAAAAGCCCAGCATTTTTGGTGTTTTAATCATTGCCATTACTTTTCTTCCGATTATCTCCATGGAGGGAATTGAAGGGAAGATGTTCGGGCCACTCGCCATAACTGTTGCCATAGCGCTCCTTGCATCACTGTTTCTTTCTGTTTTCATTATTCCGGTTCTCTGCCTCTTGTTTCTAAAACCCCAGTTACATAAAGAGAGCATCATCATGAAGTATGCAAGGAAATATTATTTGCCGCTTCTGGAATATGCCATGAATAAGAAAAAAGTAATCTTAAGTATTGCCGGTGTTTTCCTGGTGATTTCTCTTTTTCTATTCACCAGATTAGGCACGGAGTTTATACCGACAATGGACGAAGGTTCGTTTGATATGGACATTGCCATGCTTCCCGGTGTTTCGCTGGCAACAGCAATGGAAGTCAATCAACGTGCTGCTCAAAAGCTGAAGCAGTTTGAGGAACTGGATATTATAGTCTCGCGCACAGGACAAACTGGTGTCGCATTGGATACCAGAGGCACGGACAAAACAGGGTACGTTGGAATATTCAAACCGAAGAGTGAGTGGAAGCGGGATATTTCGAAGGAAGAACTAACCAATGAAATGAGAAAGTCATTGGAATCTATCGCCGGAATCACTTTCGGTTTCAGTCAGCCAATACAGTGCAGGATTGATGAACTCGTTGCCGGGACACGCGCGCAATTGATTGTCAAGTTGTTTGGTGAAGATATTAACGTGTTGAATAGTAAATCGGCTGAAATTGCGAAAGTCCTTTCTTCCATTAAGGGCGGGACCGATTTGGCTACAGAAAAGGTGTCGGGGCAGCCCTACCTGACAGTTAACATCGACAGATCAAAAATAGCACGGTATGGCGTGAATATCAGTGATGTTCAGAATGTCATTGAAATAGCTATTGCCGGGAAATCTGCTTCTCAATTTTATGAAGAGAGCCGGAGCTTTGATATCACCGTTCGCCTGCCGGAAGAAAAAAGAAATTCTCTCGAAGCAATCAAAAACATATTAGTCACTACAAAATCGGGAATGAATATTCCACTCGAACAGTTAGCCGATGTGAAGATGATTGAAGGGCCGGTTCAAATAAGCCGCCAGGATGGTATCCGGAGGATCGGGATCGAGATGAATATTAGTGGCAGAGATATCGGCAGTTTTGTTACGGAGGCAAAACAAAAGATAAAAGAGAATGTTAAGTTACCTTCCGGTTATTATCTCACCTGGGGTGGGCAATTTGAGAATCAGCAGCGGGCGATGAACAAACTCATGATCATCGGACCTGTTGCAGTAGGACTTATCCTGCTTCTCTTATATGTCACTTTCAGGTCGATTCGCTTGTCACTCCTGGTTATTTCTAATCTGCCCTTTGCGTTAATCGGTGGTATCTTTGCTCTGTTTATTTCCGGACAATATTTGTCTGTTCCGGCGTCAGTAGGATTTATTGTCTTGTTCGGCGTTGCCGTTTTAAACGGTCTTGTACTGGTATCACGTATCTCGCAGTTGCGCGATGAAGGCCTGGAATTACCGGAAGCAATCCGGAAGGGGAGTTTGGATCGATTACGCCCGGTATTAATGACTGCGTCCATCGCCGTTTTCAGTTTGATTCCGATGCTGCTTGCCGGCGGGACAGGTTCCGAAATCCAAAGACCGTTGGCAACGGTTGTTGTGGGGGGATTGATTACTTCAACATTGCTTACTCTGCTGATTATTCCATCGGTTTACAGTTGGTTTGAAAAGCGAAAAGTTGAAGGAGAAATGTAAATGGGCATGTGAATATTTCACATGACACTCATCCATAAGGAGAATTATATGAAAGAGATAAAGGCAATCATCAGACCATTCAAATTGTTGGACGTAGCCGAAGCACTAAAAGAAATTGAAGGAATGCCGGGCGTGACTGTGTCCGAAATTCGAGGATTTGGCAAAGGAAGAGCTGTGGGCGCAAAAGACAAAGTTGTTTACGAAATGGTGGAATTTGTTCCACGCATCCAATTAGAAGTTGTTGTAAATAATGAGATGGTGAATGACGTCATCAACACAATTCAGAAATATGCTCATACAGGCATACGGGTGATGGGAAAATCTTTGTGGTTAATGTCGAAGAAATAGTGAAGATCAGAACAAATGAAAGAGGGAGAGATGCGATTTAGCCGCAAGATCCAAAGGGCAAAAGAGATGAATATAGAATATTTATTTATGATGTCGGCGATACCGGCAGGATTTGGATAAAAAACCGTGGTAATGTGACTGCATAAAAGAAGGAGAGGAAATGCGAAAAGTAATAACAGGTGTGTTTACAGGTGTCATGATTCTTGCTTTGATAGGATGTGGCGCCACGGCAAAGACGATTAAGCAAAAAACACAAAATGAACGTGTTGGCGTTTTTACAGAGGTGAAAAATGCCGACGCGCCCGCACAGGGTTTTGCTGTTTTAAATATCAAAGCGACCATCAAGACGCATCTTGAAGGGTATTATTGCCTTGAGTCCAAAGACTCTGCTCACGGAAAGCCGGGCTATCCCTTCCTGATCAATATTGACGGACAGGCAGCAACCTGGGCAGTTAACGGACTGAAAGAAAGTGTGCCCCTCTATGATAAGGACGGAAAGACAAGCCTTGACCCGGAGGCAGGGGATGGCATCAAGTACATTCTGGGGAAAAAGATACAACTGCGCCCCGGAACGCACAAAGTTTTCCTCGTGTTGCCTGCCGATGATTATTTCAGGGAAGTGGAAATAACACTGAAAGAAGGGGACTCCATTACGCTTGAATTCAGACCCGTTTATAAATTCAAAACCCAGCCTACCAGAATTCCCAACTTTAAAAAGGGTATAAAAGAATATGAGGTATATCTGAACAATACATGTATTAATGCGGGTGATACCCCCAATACTTGTACTAAATAGAGTTCAGATATTTTTTAAGGTGTGCCTCTGGCGCCGGAGAAATGGAATTCAATGAACTGATTGGCATCACTACGCGGATAACAATATTTTATTCCATAATCATCAATATCTGGGCTTTTCAAAGTTATTTAGTTGTAGGTGCAAGATTTGTCAGCGGCTGCAAATAAAAATATCGATGATGGCTTTTCCAGGGATGTGCTTCCTCTGTAAATCCGTAAAAGTCATTTTGCTATAATCCGCCTGATTTAAAGTTACAATCATTAAAGAGATAAATAACTTATAGTAAAATCTATTGACATATAAGGCAACTGTTCGTATCCTCATTCACCGATAAGGGCACGTATTTATGGTTGTGCCATAAATACAAAATCCTGGGAGGAAAATGCTATGGACTCGATAAAAGCCGATTGGATGAGCCGTATTGGGAATGCAGCGCGCTTACTTTTCTGGATGTTTTTGTTGTTAATCTTATTGATTTTTGTGCTGTTACAATTTTTCGGATCCCGAGGAATTCAAAAAGCTCGTGAAGACCTACTCAAGAGCTTTGAAGAGGACAGAAAGACTCGCGTAATCGCGATGATACACCGTGAGGAAAATGTCAGCATCCTTGGTGTGCCAGTATCAAGCTATATTAGTATTGAAGACTCAGAGGCAGTGTTACGTGCTATCCGATTAACGCCACCCGATCAACCCATCGATTTAATTTTACACACACCTGGAGGGTTAGTGCTTGCAGCGGAGCAAATCACCAAAGCCTTGGTGGAGCATAAAGGCAAGATTACCGTATTTGTTCCCCACTATGCAATGAGCGGTGGCACGTTGATCGCTTTAGCTGCCGATGAGATTGTGATGGATGCCAATGCTGTGCTTGGTCCTGTTGATCCTCAAATCGGCGGTATGCCGGCTGCTTCAATTGTTAAAATACTGGAATACAAAAAACCTGCTCAGATTAGCGACGAAATGTTGATCCTCGCGGACATGGCTCAAAAATCACGGGTGCAAGTAGCTAGCTTTGTTGCCCAGGTATTGTTCAAACACATGCCAGAAAAACAAGCCCTACAACTGGCAACTATCTTGAGTGAAGGACGCTGGACACACGACTTTCCTTTACCTGTGCAAGCATTGAAACAGTTCGGAATTAAGGTCTCGACAGATATGCCGCGCAAGGTGTACGAACTAATGGATCTTTATCCGCAGAGTGGAAGTGGTAGGCCATCAGTGATTTACATCCCCATACATCGAAGTTCCGACCAGAAAGGCCATGAGTCCGATACTTCAAGGCCGCAACGCGCTGCGGAGAAATAGGTTCCACTTAGGTTATATGATCATATCTTAAATTATTATGAATAATATTTTTCATCTCAAAATCTTACTTTTTATTAACAAAGTGGTTGTGTAGATACTACAAATCAATATTCTTTCAGTAATAGCATTTGACTAAGATTAAAGACAATCCATGCATCCACTATTGTTCAGTATCACACAATATTCTTACTTCGGAATTTTCATTGCTCTGGGGCTAGGCATCGTTGGATTGCCTATACCTGATGAAACGCTGATGGCCTATGCAGGTTTTTTGGTTTTTAACGGCAAATTGAATTATCTTTATACCATTATGGTTGCCTTCATCGGAACTTCATGCGGTATTACGCTGGGATATTTTTTGGGCAGGACATTTGGCAACCCGTTCCTAAGAAGATATGCATCTAAACTGCATGTGAATCTGGATGATATTCAAGATGCGGAAAATTTTTATAATAGATACGGGAAATTTGCTTTATTCATCGGTTACTTTATCCCTGGAATTAGGCATTTGACGGCAATTTTCGCAGGCATTTCTCTTATGCCCTACCGAACATTTGCACTATTTGCCTATACGGGCGGTTTTTTATGGACAATTACTCTGGTGAGCTTTGGTTATTTCCTAGGCGAAAAATGGCACTATGTTTATATGTACTCACACCGCTTCATAATTCCTCTGGTTTTATTATCAATTGTCGTTTTAATTATCGGTATTTACTGGAAAACGGTGAAAGCAAAAAGAAGCACAGACAATAAATAACTTTAGTAACGGCATGTGCATAAAAAAATAAAAAATGATTAAAAAGGAAGACGCATCATGGCATATTCGCTCAAGCCACCTTATTTGCAAAAGGACGAAACACGGGGGGACTATCAGGTTTGGATAGTTGATGGCGCATATATCCGCGGGCATATTGATGAGGAATTCACTAATTTCGGCCAACACTACAGATATCATTATATCCCTGAGAAGGAGTTCTGGCTGGACAAGGAAGCCGAACACGATGAGCGCGTATTCTTCATAGATCACTTACTTATTGAGCATGACCTCATGGCGAAAGGTGCATCATATGGCGATGCGCTTACACAGGCCGACAGGATTGAACGCAGAGAAAGGAGGCGGGCCGGAGACGTCCGCAAAGTAACACATCAGGGTAAAGAGCTGCCTGATGCCGGTGCTGTGAAAGAGCGTCTATGGAAGAAGTTGGAGAATGGTGTAAATGTATGGATTGTCAATGGCCGATTAGTGCGAAGCGCCTTCGACATTGATTTTACGGCCGGTGGTCATGATCACGTCTATGAATTTGTTCCTGAGGGTGAGGTCTGGATCGACGATTCTATTGAGGAAAAAGAAAGAGGATTCGTGCTGCTGCATGAGTTGCATGAACGAAATCGCATGGCAATTGGGTTGACTTACAGTAAAGCACACGCCGAGTCCAGCCACCTGGAATTCCGTTGCCGCCATCATCCTGATGAACTGCATGAGGCACTTACAACCGAAGGCTGGGCATGACTTCAATCCGGAATTAAGAACAAGATTCACAATCTGGGAGAACAATCAATCCATTTTATCAAGTAGAGAAAGAGACATTTATAGTTGGGACACCGGGTAGCGACCTTATGCCGACCAGAAGGATCCTTCCATGATATATTTCTTAATCATTATTTTTAAATCAAAATGAAGCTTTACCGGGAAGCTTGGTTCATAATTTTAATTAATATCTCTTCCACTTCTGTTGCAACCGACTGAAGTTCAGGAGTGTTAAACTGGGCAATCATGGCCGTGGGCTTAAAGGTGGCCAGTTTAACACTCTCACCCTCGATGAATACTGATATCCGACAAGGCAAAGCGACGGAAAAATCCATATTCTTTTCGAGGACTCTCTTGGCCTGATGGGGGTTACATACCTCAAAGATTCGACACTCATTATCAAACTCAACCCCTTTTTTCTTCATTGTTTCTTTGAGATTGTGGACCGTCAAAACGCCAAACTTGTGTTCGACCACAGCTTTTTCAAGATCCTGACAAACCTGATCGATAGTCTTTTTACTTTTAATTTCGTATAACATAGCCTTCCCTCCATTCAGATGTTCAGTAGCCCAAAATTGGGTTACATCAAATCACTGATATGCTCAGAATCTTGTACCACATTAAAGTTATAATCATTAACTATCTTTTCAAAATATTTATGACAATAATAATTTGGTGCTTCTGGAAGTCCACTGGCAGTTGGACAAATTTACAATACGTTACATGCAAAACACTGTAGGCGGTTATTTGCTGAAAATTAAATGATTATTTCTTTATTTAAAAAATAAGTCATGCTAAATTGAAATTCAAATTATTGGGAAAAGCGAAGTTTGTATATTAATTGTGAACACCCTATAAGAAATATTCACAACATGAAATGAGATGTCATGCAAGGATTTATTGATTACCTAACCTTCAGGTCTGTTATCAGCCCTCATGTGTTATTGGCCTGCTACTATATTGGTGCCCTTGGTGTTCCAGTTGGAAGCTGGTTCTTTGCTCGGAGGATAAAGAATAAATACTTGGTTGTTTCTGATATTTACGAATCCAGTAAAACAATAATCTTTAGCATTACAAAAACAAAAGATCGAATGCTATTCTATGTTTTATTTGCAATGTTATTTTTCTGCATGGAAATTATATGGCGCATGGTATTTGAGTTCTTGATTGCCTATTTTCAGATGAGGGATGTTCTTCTGGAATTGGCAACGCATTGAGCAGAGATTTAACAATGTGCTCCAAGTGACGCCCTAAAAGCGGTGCTCCCCTGAGTTTGGACATTGTATATCAATCATTTTAAGCGCAAATCATCAAAATATTTTATTCACAAGAGTTGCTGACTTGAGGATGGGGACATTGATTCCGTTGATTCAGTACTTTATTTTCTACTTTTATTGTCCTGGAATGTTTGCTTGATGACTTTCATCAATTATGCAAGATTACAAATGGATATAAGCTATTCGTGATGATTGATCATAGCTAACGGATGGGAAAGTATGGTTATCGAAGGAGCGATGTGTGACTAAAAATGTAGGGATTATGTGTTTCTCTCCAACAAATACAACGAGAAAAATATGTAATGCTGTAGCTTTGGGTATGGGATCAGAAGATCCGGTAGTGTTGGACATGACTTTTCTCAACACACGGAGTAGTATTATTGCTAATTCGCGTACCGCTATGAAAGATATAGATCACTTAATTGTCGGTGCCCCAGTTTATGCCGGAAAGCTTCCACTTCAAGCTATAGACTATCTCAGAGCTTTTGGCGGAACCGGAAAAGCATGCACGGCGATTGTTGTATACGGTAATCGGGATTACGGAATTGCTCTTTACAATATGGTAGAAATGCTTCTACAAAATGGGTTCACTGTCGTCGCAGCCGGAGCGTTTATTGGCGAGCATTCATATTCAGACATAGTGCCTGTCGCAGTGGGGCGACCGGATAAATCAGATATAGATAAAGCACGAAACTTTGGAGCCAGGATATTGAGCGCATCCAGGCATTTAAGCCTTAAAGATATTCCAGTTCAGCTTGACAAAGCCTCCAAGTCTGACAAATATCCATCGCTCAAACCATCTTACAATGAAAAACAATGCGTTCAATGTGGAAAATGTGCAAAGGCCTGTCCTCTTGGTTTACTACTGTCTGAGTCAGGAAGGTATATAAGTCAGGCGGCAAAGAAGCAGTGCATAGGATGCATGGCATGTGTTAGATGTTGTAAACAAAAAGCAAGGGTTGCCAAAACTAATCCAATAGTAAAAATGGTTATGAACAGTATTCTCAGGCAAGCATCTAAAGAACGAAAAGAACCAATTATCATTATCTGAAGTGTTTTTAAGAAAGCATTGGTATTCGCATAACGAGTGTTTACAAGTGTTTTGTACGCTATTATAATCTTCCTGTACTGCACAAAAATCTAACCTTAATGAAGATGCATGATTTCAATTAGTTATCAATAATTTTGTTTTCACGATTATTATGATATGATGACCTAAACGTGAAGGGACTGTGACCAGCGGATATGGCTGGAGAGGCTTTGGCACTTCCGGGAAGTAAGGTGGTAAAGGGAGAGGCTAAACGTAAACTCTAATATCTAGAGAAACTGGGCTACTCGACTCAAAGGGAGACAAAAGGGGGAAAGAAAATGAGCGATCACTTTTATACAAAAGATGGACTCAAAAGCATAGGTAAACTTATGGAATTGAAGCCGGACCTTTTTGGCGCCTTCTTCGCCTTTGATCAGAAGGTCTTTGCCGCTGGTGCACTTTCAGTGAAGGTCAAGGAGCTGATTGCCGTCGGTGCGGCCCATATAACACGGTGTCCTTATTGTATCGACGGTCACGTGAAGCGTGCGAAAAAGGCGGGTGCCACTGACGAGGAACTGGCCGAAGCAATCTTCGTCGGGATTGCCATGAGTGCCGGGGCTGCCGCCGCCCATTCATGCATCGCCACAGATGCCATGTAAAAAAAGGAATGAAGGAGTCATGCAAGCAAAGATTGGACGCAGAATCTTTTCTTCAATATCTAACCGGGGCGTTTTAATTATCCTCTCCTCGTTTTTGTTCGTAGCACTCATATCGATTATTATAGCCAATCATTTTAAGCCTCCCGACAATTTAGTTATGACCACCGGATTTGAAGGTGGGGCTTATGCAATTTTTGGTGAGCGCTATCAGCAGATCCTAGCACGTGAAAATATACATCTTAATTTGATTCCCTCGTCAGGCTCTGTAGAAAATTTCAAGCGCCTTAAAGATGAATCATACCGAGTCGACGTCGGTTTTGTCCAAGATGGAACGAGTTCACTCTCAGAAACAAATAATCTAGTGTCCCTCGGAGCAATAGGCTATTCACCTCTTTGGGTGTTTTATCGGAGCCAAGATACTTTCAACTACCTATCCGAGCTTAAAGGAAAGAGAATCGCAATCGGACCAGAGGGAAGTGGTGTGCGCAAATTTGCCATCGAGTTGTTAAAATTAAATAATATTGTTGCTCCACCAACAATCCTCCTTGATCTTTCTGGTACTGCTGCTAATAAAGGTTTATTGGCAGGAAAGATAGATGCGGTAATGATTTTCGGTACAGAGGATAATGCCCTCGTTAAGGAACTACTGAATTCACCCAAAGTCAAATTGATGAATTTCAGGCAAGCTGAGGCTTATACCCGGCGGATTCCTGCTTTATCGCACGTCTTATTACCCCAAGGCATACTTGATGTTTCCCAAAAAATACCCTCCCAAGACATCCATCTTTTGGCAGTGACAACAAATCTTATTGTGCGTAAAGATTTGCACCCTGCTTTAATATATTTGCTTCTGGATGCGGCAGTTGAAATTCACGGCAATGCAGGTTGGATGAATAAGAGAGGTGAGTTCCCCGCATTAAAAGAGTTAAGTTTTCCTTCATCAAATTATGCGGAAAGATTCTATAAATCCGGGCGGCCTTTTTTATTGGACTACCTTCCGTTTGGCATTGCTGCGCTTATTGACCGCACGATCTTAATTATGCTCCCATTGGTTATAATCTTGATCCCTTTAATCCGAAGTATACCCTGGCTGTATTCTTGGCGGCACCGTCGAAAATTCCATCAATGGTATAGAGAACTTAAGAATTTGGAATTAGAAATTATAAAAAGTCCCGGGCGGGAAGATATATCGGGTTATCATGAAAAGATTAACCAAATTGAGGCATCAATCAATAAAATTTCTGTTCCTTTGGCTTTTTTTGACGAGATCTACAAGCTTCAAGAGCATGTCGATTTGGTCCGGGGGAAACTTACTAGATTAAGCAATCAGTTTAAGGAAGGGAATCTTTAGGATTAATTGTGTGAGATAACATTTGATTTGCGTCAATTCGCCTAGCAGAAAATATATTCAAGAAAGCTCAGGATTCCATGTGTGAATAGGTGGTCAAACCTTCCGACAGAAAAGGTGAGGCAAAGCGGAGCATGGATAGCTGAAATGTTTGCTTTATGCCAGACAACAAATATTGACAGTACCTATATTTTGCAGTCAAGATTTTTTTGTACGATAGATTTTTGTCTTGATTCAACCAGGAACAAGCAGTATCTCGTCAAATATATGAAACTAGCTGTCTGTTCACTATGAATTAAATTAAAGGAAATGATCAGCGAAGATGTTTATCCTTTCTGACGGTGTCGCACTTTTAGGTCTTTTTTTGTTTTTATTTTAATTGACAAGGTTCATCTGTCTCCTTAACATGAGGCTATATGATCCAGCAGCCACCTAAATATTGGGGTATTCCACAACCCGATCTATTAGTTCAGCTTAATGCAAAGAAGGAAGGATTAAGCAATACAGAAGCAAGAGAGCGGCTGATAGAGTACGGTCCAAACCTGCTGAAACCTCCGAAACGATCCGACACCCTTGCCCTGCTGTTTGCCCAATTCAAAAGTCCCATTATCCTGACCTTGATTTTTGCGGCCGGTCTCTCTGCTTATCTTCATGACCCGGTAGATGCTATCATTATTATTGCCATTGTTTTAATCAGCAGTCTGCTGGGGTTCTGGCAGGAAAGAGGCGCTGTTAATGCTCTGGAAAAGATGCTGGCGATAGTCAAGATCAAGACCACTGTCCTGCGAGACGGCACGGAGCAGGATATCGCGCTGGAAGAAGTTGTTCCTGGTGACATAGTTTTGTTGAATGCCGGAGATGCGATTCCCGCCGACAGCTTGATTCTGGAATCCACAGACCTTTTTGTGGATGAGGCTACCCTGACTGGCGAAACTTTCCCCGTCGAGAAAAATGTCGGCCTTCTGCCTCCGGAAACACCGCTTGCCAAGCGCACCAACAGTCTTTTTATGGGAACGCACGTGATCAGCGGCACAGCCACGGCTCTGGCAATTTTCACGGGAAAGCAGGCCGAATTTGGCAAAATCTCCGAAAAGTTGAAACTGAGGCCCCAGGAGACCGAATTTGAGCATGGCATTAGGCGATTTGGTTATTTACTGCTCGAAGTAACCCTGTTGCTGGTCATTGCTGTTTTTGCCATCAATGTATTTTTCCATCGACCCGTTCTTGAATCCTTCCTGTTTTCTCTGGCCCTCGCTGTCGGACTGACGCCGCAGCTGCTGCCGGCCATTATTAGTATCAATCTGGCTCACGGCGCCAGAAAAATGGCAGCGCAAAAGGTCATTGTAAAGCGGCTCGCCTCCATAGAAAACTTCGGCAGTATGGACGTACTATGTTCGGACAAGACGGGTACGTTGACTGAAGGAACCGTACGCCTGCATTCAGCGATAGACATCAACGGCACTCCAAGTGATCGGGTTTTCTTGCATGCCTATCTGAATTCTTTCTATGAAAAAGGCTTTTCCAATCCCATCGACGAAGCGATCCGGTCTTATAAAAAGCAGGATGTTATGGGATATGAGAAAGTTGACGAGGTCCCCTATGATTTTCTCCGCAAGCGTTTGAGTATCCTGATCAAAAAGGATGGCCGACACTTAATGGTGACGAAAGGGGCACTCTCGAATGTACTCGCCGTTTGTCCTTTTGCGGAGAACAATTTAGGGGATAAGATAGACACAAGCACAGTGACGCAAATGGTTCAGCAAAAGTTCGGTGATCTCAGTAGCCAGGGATTCCGTGTGCTTGGGGTGGCCATGCGGGATATGGGTACGGAGTCTGTCATCAACAAAGATTCCGAGCGAGACATGACCTTTCTCGGGTTTCTGCTTTTCTTCGATCCTCCCAAAAAAGGAGTTTTGGAAACGATAGAACACCTCAAACAACTTGGTGTTACGCTGAAAGTCATCACCGGAGATAACCGCCTCGTTGCCACTAAGATAAGTCAGGACGTGGGAATGCTTGGTGCCAGGATCATTACAGGCCCCGAACTGCATGAAATAAATGATTCCGCTCTATTGCAGAAAGTAAACCAAACGGACATCTTCGCAGAAGTGGAGCCCAATCAAAAAGAACGCATTATTCTTGCGCTTAGAAAAGCAGGACATGTTGTGGGATATATCGGAGACGGTATCAATGATGTTTCTGCCCTGCATGCCTCGGATGTAAGTATTTCTGTTGATACGGCGGTGGATGTGGCCAAAGAATCGGCTGATATAGTGCTTCTGGAAAAGAATCTGGAGGTGCTTGTGCAAGGGGTCCATCTGGGCAGGACGACACTTGCCAATACCATGAAATATGTCTTTATGGCGACCAGCGCTAATTTCGGAAACATGTTCAGCATGGCCGGTGCTTCTCTTTTTCTGTCTTTTCTTCCTTTATTGCCCAAGCAAATTCTGCTGACGAATCTGATGACTGATTTTCCGGAAATGACCATTGCCACGGATCGGACAGATGCCGAGATGGTCAATCAACCAAAACGGTGGAATATATCTTTTATTAAAAAATTCATGCTCACTTTCGGTTTGATCAGCTCGGTTTTTGATTATTTAACTTTTGGCGTTCTGTTGTTTATCCTTCGCGCTTCACCCGATCAATTCCGCACAGGCTGGTTTGTGGAATCTGTCATTTCCGCATCGATTATTGTACTGGTCATTCGCAGCAGAAGGCCCTTCTTCAGGAGCCGGCCGGGAAAGTATCTCCTTATCGCCACAATGGCTATTGTTTTTGCTGCACTGATCTTTCCTTTTACGCCACTCGCGAAAATATTTGGTTTTGTACCTCTGCCCGTGTCGTTTCTCATGATACTGGGGATCATTATTGTCCTTTATATTTTAACTGCGGAGTTGGCAAAAAAAATATTCTATCAGAAGATAAATTATTAAGAGATTCATACCACTTTGCTGTCTCATATTATATTTATTATCAGTCCTCTTATTAGTAGATGAATGGTGCAAGATTTGCCAGTGACAAAAAATATCAATGATGGCTTTTCCGTTGAAAGCTTCCTGAACTATGGAACCATACAGAGATAGGGAAAGTCGATGCTTTCGAATGATACTAATTAATATATTTCCCAAACGCATCGCCAGTTCCTACTTTTAGACTTATCATATCCCTTGACAAGAAAAAACAGCGTCAGTATATATTCAATATATCGAATATCTCGAAAGCAAGCAATACATTATCAAAACAGAATATCTAGGAGAGGCAGCATCATGGACACCAATCAACTTGCTATGACAAAAGATGACCATGCAACTTATACCAAATTCATCGAATGGCTCAAACAGAGCTGGTATGGTGTGCCGGATTCCGATGTCCTTCTGCCATATGTAGCCGCGCGTTACACGCTCGAAGAAGCAGTGCTCCTCACAGGCATGCCCTTTGCGCCGAAGACACTGGAGGAACTTTCGGATTTAACCGGAACCAATGCTGATGTGCTTCGCCCCAAACTCGACGCGCTGGCCGCCAAGGGGCTTGTCTATAAGCAGGTTAAAGAGAACCGCGAACGCTACTGTGTAAACGACAGTTTCTTCATCGCCCGCACCTTTGGTTGGCCCGGTCGCCGCGATGAGTATGACCTGCGCGTAGGGCATCTTCAACACAAATATCTGACCGACGGGGCATTGTCACCCTGGCAGAACGTTAAAGAAAAAGGCTTGCGGGTACTGCCCATAGAGGCAACGATCGAGGATAACACCGGCGTATTGCCCTATGAAGAAGTGCGCAAGATACTGGATAAAGTCGAGTATTTCACCGTGAGCCACTGTCCCTGCCGGCATTCCAACAACCTTGATCCGGACTCACCGGCTAGCCAGTACCCAACCGAGGTCTGCCTGCATTTTGATAAGCTGGGGCACTATATCGTGGAAAACGGCATGGGCCGGGAGATTACGCGGCAGGAGACAGAAGAGATACTCAAGCGCTCTGCTGAATTGGGGCTTATCCATGGCATCTCCAACCAGCAGGAGAAACCCGATACCATCTGTAACTGCGACCGTGACTGCTGCATGTGGTTTTTGGCCATGAAGAAGTATGGGCATAATGGCAGCTTGACTCCCTCGAACTATCGCGTCACGGTCAATCAATCCACCTGTGTAGGCTGTGGTTTATGCATTAAGCGCTGCCCGATGGCAGCTCTGAATTTGCTGGATGAGCCGTCTGTTAAGGGACGTAAGACCGCGGTTATAGGCAAGGAAGGTGGGCAGCGTGAGCTGACGAATAAGAACGGCAAGGTTGCGAAGCTGAATTCTGAACGCTGTATAGGATGCGGTGTATGCGCCTATAAATGTCAGTCGCAATCACTTACGCTTGAGCGAAATCAGATTGAACATCATCCGCCTCAAACCGCGCGTGATTTTTTAATGCAGTTCATGACTGACGCCAGACCCAGATGATTTAATTGCTGTCTCGAGTAATTTCCCCAGTAAAGGTATGGGGTCTTTGGCTCATTCATCGAAGATGTCGGATACTGCAATTCGAGTGGTAACCTTCATATAAAGTCTCAACCCCAAAATTATTGACATGTAGGTGCAGACGGCAAGCACTCCTTCCTGAAATCCACAAAAAGTCATACTTAACAGAAATGCTGGACTACAAATTGAAATAAACACAATTCACGCAAGAAGGTAAACATCATCACTGCGCATATTGTAGTCTGTTTTCATTGAACACACAGCGCATGACTGACTTCACTGTTATTTATTGTCTGGTTCTATATGTACAAAGATTGTACTTCTGGGAATTTCCTCTTGAATAGTCTTTTCAATATTATCAGCTATCTGATGCCCTTTCTCGATTGTAAATAGAGGATCAATATGAATACATAAATCTACAAATATATCCGCGCCTGAATTCCTTACTTTTACATCATGAAAAGATATTATATCCGGAATTTTTTGCAGGATTTCATTTATTTGTTTAAACTTGTCTATCGGGGCCTTGTCCAGTAAAACATCTATCGACCGTTTACCAAGCCGATAACATACATGAATTACAATTAAGGCAACAATAAGTGCTGCAACAATATCTGCATAGTACCAACCAAAACTGGCGAAAATCAGCCCGAGCAAAACAACCGATGAACTCCAAATGTCGGTTGAAAAATGAAGTGCGTCTGCCTCCAGCGCCTGACTGTTGTGCTTGCGAGCCGCCCTCATAAGTGCGCGAGATCGCCAATAATCAATTATAATAGAAGATGTTATAACAATGTAACTCCAACGATTTACCTCAATATGAACATTCCCAGTCAATATTCGATGGATTGCTTCATAGATTATCCATATGCAAGTAATAAGGAGAAGAATGGTTTCGATAAGAGCAGATAGATTTTCTGTTTTGCCGTGCCCGTAAGGATGATCTATATCTGCCGGAGCATCAGAAACCCGGACAGATAAAAAAGTAATGAAGGCGGCAATAAGATCTAAGCCTGAGTGTAAAGCCTCAGAGAGTAAGCCGAGGCTACCGGTTAGAAGTCCTATTGTGGCTTTAGAGCCAGTGAGAAATACTGCGGCAAATACCGAAATTATCGCTACGTTTTTCTTTTCATTTACAGATTCAGCGCGATTCATAGTGTTTGCTCCATGCCATTTTTATATTGATCGCGCTATTTTACTAATTTTATTTTTTAGCCTGTATTTAACTTCATGCATAGGCTGTAAGGCAATCTCACCGGGAGTTTCCCCATGCTCAGAATACTCAAATGGATTATCTAAATCTCTTATCAAAAACATCATATACAATACAAGAAATACGACAAATCCCAGGAAAAAGAGTGATTCATAAAATGGTTCGATTTCTACCAGCAGAAGCCCGATGCTAATTAAAACAGCCAGAGATTCCACGATGGCGTAGGCGGAAGGAACAAAGCTGGTATCTCTGATAACCTGAATTCGTATCAGCATTTTTCTTAAGCAGCTTTGTTCCTGTTTGAGTCTGACAATGTAGTTTGCCGGAATTAAATCCTCCAGTTGGGAAAAATGCTCAGAGTAATTTTCAACATGTTCGAGAAGCATGGAAAATGGAACTCTTGAATAGAGCCAATCCATAATCAAATTTTGTGTTTGCAGGACATGCTCCAGCCATTGATTGACTCGCTCGTCCTTTTTTTTATAATGAACGGAAAGGGCGTCATCGGACAAGGTATCCAGACAGGCTGCTATTTCTCCCGGTATTTTTTCGCTTTCTTTATAGTCAGAAAGAACACCCGAAATAAGAAATCCTATTAAAAATACTGTGCCAGCGATAAGGCTTGAGAAAAGAGCGTTCATCGTCAGAAATTCCAGATCATAAAAATGAATGACCCATTTCAAGAACATAAAACCAAGTAGGATCGGCAACAATTTTATAACCAACCACCATTTTGGCTTTATAATCTTATAAATTGGATTTGTCATTTTAATGTCTCTATAATTTTATTTCCAATCATGCTTTGTATAACAGAACAACTCATTCACCCATTTTTCGTAATTTATTATCGAGGCGTTCTTTAACCTCATGTATAGGGAACAAAGCTACTTCTCCGGGAGATTCTCCTTTTTCCGAATAGTCAAAGGGGTCGTCCAGATCCTTAATCAGCATGATCATATATAAAATAAGAAAAACAACAAATCCGAGAAAAAATAGTGATTCGTAAAACGGTTCGATTTTAATCATTAGAAGACCAATGATGATCAGGAGAGCCAAAGTTTCCAGGATGGCATAGGCGGAAGAAACAAAGTCGGTATCTTTGATAACCTGAATACGTATAAGCAGTTTTCTCAAGGAACTTTGTTCCTGCTTTAGTTTTACGATATAGTTCACAGCAGTTAAATCTTCCAGTTTGGAAAAATGTTCAGTGTAGTTTTCAATGTGTTCCAGAAGCATATGAAATGGAATCCTCTTATAGAGCCAATCAATAACTAATTTTTGTGTTTGAATTATATGTTCATGTAATTGATTGACGCGATCATCCTTTTTTTTATAATGAATGGAAAGGGCGTCATCGGATAAGGTATCAAGACAAGAGGCTATTTCTCCGGGAATTTTTTCGCTTTCCTTGTAATCAGAAAGTACGCCCGAGATAAGAAAGCCGATCAGGAATACCGTGGCAGCGATAAGGCTGGTAAAAAGGGCGTTCATTTCCAGATATTCCAATTGGTAAAAGTGAAATATCCATTTAATGGCTACAAAAACAGCCAGAATGGGCAATATCTTTAAAACCAACCACCACTTCGGATTTACTAATTTTAAAACTAAATTTGGCATGCTAAAATCCTTATAATTTTATTTACCTGTTCCCGACAATAACTTATTAAGAATTGGAAGAGCCGAGTCAATAGCACCCTTTAATCCATTCTTGCTGATGTTTTCAAGAATGGATGAAATCATCGGCAATAGCGATATCAAAATAAATATTGCTACACCCAAAAGCACAATACCGCCTATAATTGCAGCAACTAGCAGCTTTTTGTTGGCCATAAGCATCGACATTATTTGCTGACCAATGTCTTCATGTTTGCGGTATTGATTGTCGTGTCTACCCGAGATATCAAAGGTTTTATTATATTCATCGTCCCGATCATGTTTATCTTTTTGATAATAACCATGATGTTTTTTGTTATGTTTCTCTCCGAAATAATCGTTACTCATTTTACCCCTCCATAAAATAGTGTTTAGTACAATTTCGCAATTCACCTACCATGCTTTAATGTTTCGTAATATTAGATAATATAATATTGATATTTCTAAAAATACGAACTATACAATAATTATGGAATATCCCAACTATCAGCATCTCACATACTTTTATTGGGTCGCTAAAGAAGGCAGTATCTCTAAAGCATCTCGTGTGTTATGCTTATCTCAATCTACAATATCCGCGCAACTGCGAACTCTGGAAAATCAGCTGGGTATAAAACTGTTCGATAAAAAAGGTCGCGGCCTGGCAATGACTGAAGAAGCCAAGGTGGTTTTTAGTTATGCCGAAGAACTTTTCAAACTGGGACAAGAACTTTTATCCACAACTAAATCCAAGAAGCAAAAAGGTCTGATGAACTTTAAGGTTGGTTTTGACCATTCTCTGCATAAAATGACTGGGTACCGGCTTCTTGCGCCTTTATTTCATCACGATAATATCAAAGTTATTTGCTATGAAGATTCTTGTGAGAAACTGGTATTAAAATTACTCTCTCATGATTTAGAAATTATCATTACGAATTCACCTGTGCAGCCCCAAATGCAAATAAAAGTATTTAATTACCTGTTGGGTGAATCACCACTCGCCATATTCGGCCATTTGACTTTATTGAAAAATAAAAAAATGAAATATCCTGAGAATCTTAATGGTGCGCCTTTTTTGCTTCCAACCAACAATACTTATCTGCGCCGGGCTTTGGAAGAATGGTTTTTGTCCCGGAAAATATTTCCTGTAGTTCGTGCTGAAATCGAAGACAGTTCCTTGATTAAGACATTTGCCAGAGAGGGGATAGGTTTTATGGCGGCACCGCTTTGGGCAAAGAAAGAGCTTAAAAAAAGTTATGGACTTGCTCATGTTGGCAATTTAACAGGATTGAAGGAGCAATATTACCTTATTTCAGTACAAAGAAAGATCAATAATCCTATTGTGGCACATCTTGTGGAAGAGCATAGAAATCAATCTGATAATAAAAATTTATAAGGAGGGGTTTTGTGTCATCCGAAAGTGGTTCCAATGCCGCCAGTTTCCTTTACCATCTTTCCCATTTTAATTGGAGAACCATGTTCGGCTTGAGCTTCAAACGTGCGCTCCCGGTGCGTCCCGCCGAGTAGACCATTTGTGGTCATTGGGTGCTGAAACAAACGGAACGTCATGTTTTTTGAAAAGGCTGTATTTCAATCGGAAATAATCAAAAATTGGCTGAACTCAAAGTTAACATATGGTACAAGTATCAGGGGGCAGGTTACACATTTTCTTGCCGAAGCCATTAAAAATGTGTGAATATGAGAACCGCTATTCACACTCAGTACAAAGAAAGGTTATGAAGATGAATAAAACCATCGAAGTCATGAAAAACCATCGCTCTATTCGCAGCTATCTTGATAAAGAAGTGCCTGATGCAATTATCGACGAACTGGTGGCAGTTGCCCAGGCTGCCCCGAACTCCATCAATGGACAGCAGACTAGTCTCGTAATTGTTCGAGACAAACAAAAAAAGAAACAGATTGCGGAAATCGCTGGAGGGCAGCATTGGATTGCTCAAGCCCCGCTCTTTATCCTAGTTGTTGCCGATTTTTATAAGTCCAAGCTGGCTGCAGAAAAAGTCGGTAAACCCCTCGTCATTCCCGAGAGTGTTGAAGCGACAATTGCGGTTTCTATTGATGCAGGAATTTGCCTGCAAAGTATAATTACAGCGGCAGAATCGCTCGATCTGGGAATCGTGCCTATCGGTGGTATTCGTAACAATCCGGCCGCTATTATCTCGCTGTTGAATCTTCCTGAATATACTTTCCCTCTGAATGGCTTGACTGTTGGTTATCCGGCAGACCGATCCCACAAGAAGCCCCGAATGCCTGTAGCAGCTTTTAGGCATGATGAAATCTATGAAACAACAAAACTACCCAAGTTGATAGATGAGTATGATGTGTTGATGCAGCCTTATCTGAAAAGTGTGGGTCGTGAAAACGAGGTTAACTGGAGCAATCAAACAATGAATTTTTATTCGTTTGTTTATTTCCCGACTGTTTACCCGACAATGAAGCTTCAAGGCTTTAAAAACGACAAATAAAAAAATGCTGAGTATGACGGTGTTTTTAAAATAATGTATTTTTAAATATTTTATTATTAACATTTAAGACAGTTGTTCCTGTAAGTGCTATGCAGAATAGTTTTATTACTGTTGTAGATTTCAAATACACATCGTGATAAATAAAAAAAGTGACCTGTTGATGTTTTAGTGGCAAATTTGTGGCGTTGAGGTTGTTTGTCAGATGCACTTAGGCGGTTGAAGTCAACGGAGGCAGTCATGTCCGAATCAAAATTTTATCATATTTCCCAAAAAGGAAAGCTCACAAGCGTAATAAATGTTGATGCCGCTGTGGCTGCGGCAAAGAGCGGCGGCTTTTTTTGGCTGAATTACTGTCAGCCGAAGAAAGAGGAACTCTTGATCCTCATCAGTCTCCTTGATCTCCATCTTCTTTCCATTGAGGATTGTTTAGACAAAAACCAGATTCCCAAGATAGAAGACTTTCCCCGGAATACTTTTATTATCTTCAACACTTTTGAATATTCAAACAAAAAACTTTCGATCGGCGAGATTGATCTGTTTATCGGAGACAACTTTCTGGTGACAGTCAGCCAACGCAAATCCGACAATCGCCGAGTTTTGGATGGCATTGAGCACATCATGGAGACAGACATGGAGAGTGCCAGGCACGGACCGGCGTTCCTGATGCACGTCATTCTGGATAATGTTGTGGACCAAAAGTTTCTGGCAATTGAAGCGCTGGAAGATGAACTGGACATCCAGGAAGAAACAATGCTGGCCAGCGTTTCAAATTTCAACCCTGCCGAGATGATCCGATTGCGTCGTGACCTGCTGAACCTCCGCAAGAGTCTCTTTCATGAACGGGAGATCCTCGTTAAGATTTGTCGCAAAGATTGTCACTTCATACCGGACAAGGCAATCTATCACTATCGGGACATCTACGACCATCTTACAAAATTCTTTGAGCTGACTGAATCTTATCGTGAAATAGTCACCAGTCTCATGGAGATGTACCTGTCGATGCTAAACAACCAGATGACTAAAGTTGCCAACGAAACAAATCTTACAGTCAGACGGCTGACACTCATAACCACTATCTTTATGCCGCTTACACTCCTTGCTGGAATCGGTGGGATGTCAGAGTGGTCTATGATGACCGGATCTGCTAACTGGAAGATCGCCTATCCAGCTTTTCTGTTAGCTATGGTGGTAATCGGTTTTACTAACTACTGTCTAATCAAGTGGTATGAAAAGAAAAAATAATGGTGGGTCGGGCGTACGCTGGAATAAACAGCAATGGCAAGAGACTTCATCTGTCTGCAAAAAATATGGTCTGCCTGTCCGTTCATCCATATCTCGATGGCAAATGCGAAATTCATTAAGCAATTCATTTATTACATTCAATCCGTAATATTATTTTTACCATATTTTAGATTTAAATGCTTGTAAGTGAGCTTAGCTGCGTTTCCTTCTTGCCGAAATTATTTTTCCCATTATGTCTTTTTATGCTACATTAATAATAGTAAGGTTAAAAAACATTCTGTAAGTGTATTACGTTCTTGAGGATAAATCAGTTGTTGGTGTCTAAATAATAGATATTTTTTGTACACTTGAGAAACAAGGGAGGTAAAGAATTATGAGGTATCGTAAGTTACTGATAAAGCATGTTGGGGAATCTATGACTTGTACGAGGAGTTCCTATGACACTTGCCGTATTGTCTTTGATAACTCCGGGCCATTTGTTCTCAAAGAGGTTGGGGAAGATTATGTGATTGTAGAGGATAAAAGTTGTACGCCACCTAGCTATGATGTTTTCCTTTTAGAGAATACATCATTTGGGGTTTTGTAACAGGGCAAGTGGGACCATACGGAACGTTTTCAGCAACTAGTACTACACCGCTAGATAAGACCACGGTCAAAGTGCGTTTTGACAAAAGAGGAGTAATGATCTCATCCGCAATAGATGGGCCAGCAAGGAATCAATTCCATTTTTGCGTCATCCACCGCGGCAATGAGAGTTTCATACATAAGTTGAAGATTCCGTACTGATAATAAATGAAATCAGGAATAGAAAGTACAGCTGCAATGTATTCCGCTATATTGAGATAGCGCGTTCAAAGCTCTTCAACCGGCTCTTCAGAGCGATCATAATTGCAAGGATAGTGAAAAGCCTCAGACAATCTCCAGACCATCGGCAAGAATGTCCTCTAAATTTCAGAGATAAACGGCAGGAGGGAATTAATCCAGAAGCCGACTGTGCGATGATCCAATATGCCATACTGAATCACTTGCCTCTGTCAGTTGACTTATTCATCATATATACTCATTGATCAACCCAGTATAATCCCAATAATTTTATTTATAATAGAATTCGTATCCGGGATCTTACCCAGCGAAACAACGCCAAAAGGTTGTGTCGTTTCAGAAATTGATAAAACTTTCCCATCTTTTAAAATTTCAACTTTTAATGCTCCTTCAGCTGTCGTTTTACGAAATAAACAAACAGCGGCAACCCCCTTCCCTTGATATTCCACCGGAACAACGGCATTAACCTCCACCGGCTGCGGAATTTCTCCGCTTAACGGGGTGTCCGTTTTTACTTGACCAGATCACTTGCAGTTGTGGGTTGTAAAAAATCAGAAGATGCTGCGACTAAGGTAAAGGACGCTACCAAAGAAGCTGTAACCGAAGTAAAAGACGCAACTAAAGATGCTGTAACTAAAGTAAAGGACGCTACCAAAGAAGCTGCAAAATAATTGATTTAAATAAAGTAATAGAACAAATTTATCGGACATTACTTTTGTGAATGTCCGATTTTTTATGCATGAACTACCCCGAATTTTGTGCCCTATGTTTTCTACTCGTAGTAGGCAAAGTTTTATTAATTTTCACATGATTGATAAGTGGATGGATGGTGCAAGATTAACCAGCGGCTGAAAGGGGGAAAAACGATGATGAGTTTGCCCGTGACAGCTTCCTCCTGAAAGAGAGCATCCAGCAATTCTGGTGGAGACCCACCCTTTCGGACGGTAATCCATGATAAAACTGAAGCAATTTCCCCCTTGACTTTCCATTCGCATAAGAACATTCTTTAATCATTGTTGCTCTTATAGCTCAATAAACCCATCAACTTCAGATAACAGAACCATCCAAATTATTCATTTATAACAGGAGATGGAGGTGTAGAATGTCCATGCTATTTACTCCCAAGAAGATCGGCAATGTTGAGATAAAGAATCGCTTTGTAAGGGCAGCCACCTATGAGGGTATGGCTGATCAATCCGGAAGGGTGACGGATGAACTTGTGTCCGTCTATCGCCGCCTGGCGCAGGGAGATACTGGTCTTATCCTCAGTAGCTTCATGTTTGTTCATCCTCTTGGGCGGGCTCTGCACAATCAGCTTGGAATACATAATGACGAAGCTATTTCAGGGTTATCCCGTTTAGCCGATGTTGTTCATAAAGGTGGAGGGAAGATAGCCTTCGAGATCAGTCATAGTGGGAGACAGACCAGACCAGAGCTTATCGGCCAGAGACCGCTTGGGCCATCGGCGATAAGGCGAGACCCAACATTTTTCATCAAACCCGCAGCAATGACCATTCATGACATCCGTGAGGTGATCGCTGCCTTTATAGCTGCTGCAGGACGCTCTGTGACTGCCGGCGGTGATATAGTTTATGTCCATGCAGGCGGGGGCGACCTACTTAACCAGTTTCTGAGTCCTTACTTCAATGATCGAACGGACGAATGGGGCGGATCTGCAGTAAACAGGTTCCGTATCGTGCGTGAAATCATTGAAGGGATTAAGGCCTCGCTCGGCAATATTCCTGTTTTAGTAAAGATGAATGCCCAGGACTTTACGCCCAAGCCCGGAGTCACTCCGGAACTGGCAAGGGAATATGCCGCCATGCTGGCGGAAATCGGGATCGATGCCTTGGAGCTAACTTCAGGGATCAAGTTTTACAGCCTCATGAACTGTTGGAGGGGCGAGGTTCCGATACAGGAGCTACTACGGTCGCTGCCCGCATGGATGCGGCCCATCGGGCGCATGAAGTTGAAGAGATGGAGCGGAAAATATAACCTGATCGAAGGCTGGAATTTGGATTATCTGAAAATGGTGAAACCGGTAACCGGTAACATGGCCCTTTTCCTCGTGGGCGGCATGCGCCGTTTTAAGCATATGGAGCAAGTTCTCATAAGGGGGGAGGCTGACTTTATCTGTCTCTGCCGCCCCTTCATCAGGCAGCCTGATCTGGTGAAGAAATTCAGAGAAGGAGTTAAAGAGAGCACCTGCAAATCTTGTAACAGGTGCATTGGAGCAGTGTCCAATAATATTCCCACACGCTGCTACTTCGGCGGGCTTCCTGACAAACAATAGCAAGGAATATGATAAGTATATTAATAAGGACAAGGGAATATAGTTTTGAGGTGACCTGCCCCCCCCCCGAAAATTGATCAAGCTTCGAGGGGAAGGCCAACTCAAAATGAAGACCTAGCTTCCTCCAAATCCACAAAAAGTCAAACTCGGCAAATATGCTTGCTTTTGATCCATTATCATTAGATGTTGTTTCATTTAAAACATGATATACACACAGTGTTTCCATATTATGGCACTGGTGGAAAACCCGACGACAAAAGGAAAACAAACCTTAGCTGTAACCTCGGGAGAAACCAGTCTACTCAACTCAAATGCCGTCATAACAAGGAATAAGTTAGCAGCGCTGTCCCGTCTAAGCAGTATATGGATTAAAGAAGATCAAATTAGAAAAAATAATTAGGTGCATTTCACAAAACTAATAAATGAAACAAAAACAACAAAAAAGCGGATGGGGATTTATTCTTATCATCGTTGCAAGCACAATCCTTGCGATTCTTCTCCATCAACTGCATGATGATCCACTGATGCATTTGAAGAGCAAGCCTCAAAGCATCCTGATAACATCTGGGTGGTTTCCACCAGTTGCCTTCATCGCTCTTGCTTTCACATTTGGTGTCATGGGGCGCATATTTCTTGGGATTCAAAAGACGTTCCGGGGAACGAAGCTTTGGAAAGGAGGGGTATTTGGATTCGCATTGAGTGGCTTGTGGATCATTGGAATGACCGAAGTCTATGTTCTATACCCGGTCTCTTTATTCGGGGAGATATATACTGGAATAGCAGATAGTTGCGGTATACTGCTCATGAGCCTTTTAATTGGGAAGTATCGGGCTGACGATACGCTTAATGGGGAGACACATATGAGCACAACGTTCCCAGCGATCATAATCATCACCGTCATATATATCATGGTGAGATATTTTTCCTATGCAGTCCTGCAGATTGAGTCATCGTATGTCACACGACCGCTTGCTACATTCTTATGGACAGCAGGAATGGGCGGATGGATCGGGGTCATGTATATATTAATCAGCGGGGGCATGTTGCGCATGCATCCTCTTAAACGCGCGGTATTGTTTGGTGGGCTTGTCTTTGGAATTAACTGGATATTGTTTAATCTATTTGCCTTACTATTTATTGTCACCCCAGTGTTGGATTTAGTATATCGCTCGGTGTTTGATGCACTTGCCGTTATTCTGGGAGCTTATATTTCCTCAATTTTCCAGCGCCGTTATGCGGAGTGACATTTTAGGAGTTACTCTTTTACCCGGCGTTCGTGGTTTCAACCTTGAAAATTACCCGTATTCAAGGGGACGCATGAAAGGATGCTCAAACATTTTTATAGGGTTAAGTATTAAAGAGGGATAGCAAGGTGCTGCGATGGACAGTGATTCCATTGATTCAACTCTACTTTTATCTTCCTGAAATGTAGCATAGGCCGATTTTCTCAGATATGATCTGTTTCAATCGCAAGTCAATAACTTTGATCATGTTGAGAGCTTACATTTAGTTTATTGAAAGCAATGATAGAGGCCGGTGATTTTGTGTAGCAGCTTTCAATCCGAACTGCTGAATAATCATCAAAAGCCTCAAATTAATCTCCCTCTTTAGGTTCTTAAGGCTATTAACGTTACACACCCCCCCGGGAAGTGTGTAACGCGGAGAACACTTCGACTTTTGATTAACTAACTTATTGCCTTCTCGCCAGGCGTCTCTTCTTGTGCATACTTAGCCATATCTGCTACTACAGTTCGCGAGACGAGAATAAAGAGTATCGCCGGTACGAATGTAATAAACGGGATCAGGGTAAGAGCTGCTTTCAAACCGATTATGTCCGATATAAAGCCGACCAGGACGGGGCCCACAGACTGGCCGATCAGGGCGCTGGCAGTGATACATGTCGCCCCCACGGTCGTCCGCACGGCGGGATTAGTGGTGCTAAGCAAGATAGCTGAAGCCGCACCCGAATGGGCGGCGGCGAACAACGCACCGCCGAAAATTAGCACCAAAACAAGTGAGCTGGGCGGGAGGGCACAGGCCACAATCAACAAAACACCAGTGAGAGCTGTATACGCTGCAGCAGACCATCCCCGATAGCGCATATCTTTGCGGGACAGCCGATCGGAAAAGGTGCCTCCCAAAATCATACCCACTGCAGTTAACACTACAAGTGCTGCTCCCATCAGGCCGGCTTTTTTAATGTCCATGCCGAAATATCGATTGAAATATGTTGGCATCCAAGTGATCAGAGTAATGGGAATGGCCATTTGCAGCGCATAGGCAAAATAAGTCAAGTTGACAGAGCGGGAGCCGAACACTTCACGTATAATCATTCCGGCCCTTCTCATAGCTGTATCACGTTCACCAGTCTGGTTGTTGCCGGAAAGGGGAACGGTTTTGTAGTCGCGTACTACTAAGGGAAACAGAATGGCGAACAGTAGCCCGGGTGCGCCTACGAGGATAAAAGTCGTACGCCATCCGTATTTGACGGCCAATATACCCCCAATCAGGACGCCCAGAGTCGAACCGACCATTACAGCCGACTGGAAAGCGCCCATAATGGAGGAATGTTTCCGCGGCGGAAAAGCATTGGCCAGCAGAGCAAAGCCGGCGGCGGCGTAGGCGCCTTCACCCAGACCGACGATGAATCTTGCCACTAACATTTGTTCAAAGTTCCTAGAGATACCTATATACATAGTGGCCAGGCACCAGACAACTGCCATGATGGTAACGGCCTTGACCCGCCCGAAGCGGTCTGCAATCAAAGCAAGGGGAATCGTTGAAAAGCCTACCGCAAGTGTAACGGCGCTGACCAACATTCCCAACTGGGTATCCGACAACATATATTCGGCTTTGATCATAGGGAAAAGAGGAGAGATGACATTACGAGTAGCATAATCCGACATCATCAATATAAAGTTTATACCGAAGACACTCCAGGGGTAGAATCTGGATGCTTGCCATCCACTGCTCGCTGTCACTGCACCTCCGCCTACAGCTCTGTTTTCACTCATTTTGTATTCTCCTTAATTTATTAATTTTTCGTTCTCTTGCTCTTGTCATTGACGCTCACGCATTTTTTTGAAGCACTTGGAAACCCTGGTTCTCGTTCAGGCTGAGAACAAAGCTTTCGCCGTGTTGGTCGATAAAATCTTGTTCCGCGATGAATTGAATCGAGTTTACCTGCGTCAAGACATCGGAGTCACCCAATTTATCCATGGACACGCCAAGGAATGACTTGGCCGATCAAGCCTGCCCTACAGTGAAGCTCCTCACCCGCACATACGGCTCATCGTATTCACGCAGAAACTCGCGCACTTTCCGCTCAGCATCTTTCGTGATTTCTATAGACAGCATATTTTTATCTCCCTTTCTTTAATAATTGATCGACTCATCTCGCCCGGCGAACTGTTAACTTGTAAGGAAAATGACTCCAGAATTCTCACCGCATGTTCAACAGCATACGGTGTGCGCTTGTCCTCCACCCGGTACTCCATGCCCAGAGCTTTGTATTTGTTAAGACCAAGCATATGGTAGAAGATAAGATCGACGTCCTTCAAGCCCAGGCTCTCGACAAGCTGCCCTGTTTCCATGATATTTTTGTCGGAATCATTGAGACCCGGGATCAAAGGCAGGCGAATCCTCACCGGAACCCCTGATTTTGCGACTTTCTTCAGGTTATCCAGAATTAAGGTGTTATCAACTCCGGTTAGTCTTTGGTGCTCTGCTGAATGCAAATGCTTTACGTCAAAAAGAACCAGGTCGGTATATTTGAGTATCTTTTCCATGATTTCCCATTTAGCGAAGCCGCAGGTGTCCAGACAGGTGTGCAAGAAATCCTCGCGCGCAGCCTTCAACAACTCCAGCAGGAAATACGGTTGCGCCAAGGGTTCGCCTCCACTGACCGTCATGCCCCCATCGGAGTTTTGATAATGAATCCGGTCTTTTTTCACAACCTTGATCACTTCTCCGGGGGACATAAGTTTCCCGGAAATGCTCCGAGCATCGTGAGGACAGGCATCTGTGCAAGCGCCACAGGCGAGGCATTTCCTGCGGTCGCAGCGGGGAGTTCCGTCGTCCTGAGGAGACAAGGCCCCGGTGGGGCAAACCGCCACACAAATACCGCAGTGCTGACACTGATTCTCAAAGTAGAGCATCTCGGGTACGAAACTCTGCGACTCCGGATTGGAGCACCACAAACAGTGCAGGGGGCAGCCTTTGAGGAAAACAGTGGTTCTTATTCCCGGCCCATCGTGCAATGACAGTCGCTGAATGTTATAGACTAAGCCTTCGGACATGATATTATCCTTCAGGCCTGCCTGTCCAACTCAGGCAGGCCTGTTTTTTTTCTCTATGCCTGGTACTCGGTGCGTTTGATGATTTCGTCCTGCACACCCTTGTCCAGACGAGTGAAGTAGGCGCTGAAACCAGCCACTCGAATGACCAGGTCCTTGTAATTAGCGGAGTTATTTTGAGCATCTTGCAGCGTTTTGCTGTCGACACAGTTGAACTGAATGTGTGATCCTCCCATATCGCAGTAGCTCTTGATAAGACTCAGCAACATGCGCGTGCCGGTGGTACCCTGCAGGGCCGTGGGATGAAACTTCATGTTGCAATGGCTGGCACCGTAGCGCACCGTATCGATGGCCTTGGCTGCGGAGTTGATAAACGCCGTTGGACCTTCCACATCCGTACCGGGCATCGCGGAAACACTGCCGTCGGTCAGGGCTGCGCCGGCTTGCCTTCCTGTGGGCAAAGCCCCGGTCAGCATGCCAAAGTAGTTATGAAGTGAAACGGAATAGGCATCTATGGCAATTCTTTCTTCGAGATAATTTTGCTGCTGGAAAGAGTCGACACTATCATGAAGATCTGTATAGACACGCTGGGTTAAAGCGTCCATTTCGGGATTGTCGTTGCCATGTTTGGGTGCGGCCAGGCAAAGTTTCTGGATATGCTCGTAGCCTTTGAAGTTAGCGCCCAGAGCTTTCTTCAATTCTTCCATGGTGAGGGTCTTCTGATCAAAGACCAGATGCTTCACCGCGCTTAGGGAGTTCACGGCATCCATTCCACCGGTGACATTCAACAATGACTGGTAGTAGTAGGGACCGCCTGCCTCTTCATGAATGCCACGTTCGATGCACCCCCCCTCCATCACGGACCGGAACGGGCTGGGCGTTTTCTTGTCCATCATCATGCCTCCGACATAGGTAATCTGTCGGTGCATGCTTACGGCCCAATCCATTTGCGCCAGAAAGGCGGTATAGAAATCATCAAAACCCTGGAAATCTTCCGCCGCGCCTGTCTTCGGGCCGATCTGCTTCTTGGTCACGGGGTCAAAGCCGTTGTTGAGGGTTAATTCGAATATCTTGCTAATGTTAAATGCGGATTCAATAAGAAGGGCGGATTTACCGCAAACGCCGGTGGAAACACAGCCGAAGTTGGCAACATTCCTGGCGTCTTCCAGCGTGATACCTTTATGAGACCATCTCTGGAGATTTCTTTCAACGGCTACGGTATTGTTCATGATCTGGGGCTGTCCGCCGCCGCAGCGGATGAGTTCAACCGTTTTATGCAGGAAGTCATCCCTCATACCATGGTGGTAGAAGACGCTTAACGTGGGCTGAATATTTTTCATGGCAATTTGAACGTCCAGGATCAGCATCTCCAGATCGTTCGTCGCATCCTTTCCATCCGCCGTGACCCCGCCGAGAGAAATCGTCTGGCCGGTATGGCCGGAAAGTGCACGGGCATTAGCCGCTCCCTGATAAACGCCAATCTCCAGGTGCTTGATCCATTGGAACTTGAGGAGGGTCATGGCCTGCTTTCTGGTCAATCGTCCTTCTTCTACATCCTTCTTATAAAACGGATACATGTACTGACCGTAGCGGCCCGGTGAGGTGGCGCAGCCGGCCTGGTCCAGTTCGAGGGCGAGATGCGTAAACCAGAATGCCTGCACCGCTTCACGGAAATTACGGGCAGGATGTTCCGGCACCCGGCGGCAGACCTCAGCTATCTCCAGCAGTTCCGCTTTGATATGGGGATTGTTTTCGTTGGCTGCTGTTTCCTCGGCTAAGTCCGCATAGCGATTAGCCCAGGCAATCACGGCCTTAAGTACGATTTTCGCGGCTCGATAGAAATCGATTTGGTTCTTGGTCTTTTCTTTGACGGGCAGTACGGCTTGGAGTCGGGCCTCTACATCCTTTAACATGCCGCCCATGCCTTCGTTGAGCACACGGGGATAGTTGGCCACCCCTAAACCCTGGGATACGCTGCCAGCGGGGAAGAGGAGCCCGGATTGCACCAGAGGTAAGAGGTTGATTCCATGCAGTTCCATTAGAAGGGCGCCGGCTTGGTCGAGATTGGTGTGACCCTTCCAGGCATTATAGACTTCATTCATCAGCTTTCTAATTTCGGCGGTGACCTGGACTTCGCCCAAATGACTCATCATGGCGAGGTCTATTTCGTCCTTGATCCAGTTCACATTATATTCAGGATAAGCAGGAACGCCGGCCCTGATGCTGGTCATGGTGCCGACGACAGGGTTTCCGTCCAGAAAGATGGGCTGGCTCGTAAGCAGCTTTTCGAAAAGCTTGGCCCGAATGTAGATCATGGACTCGCCTTTATGCTTGTTGTAAATTTCCAACACATACTGCATACGCTCCGGGGCAAACTGCTGCGGCGCATTAAGCAGAAATTCCTTTAAATCCTTGATCCTTGTTTCTGCCGTCTCCCAGGCAATGGCGGGATACTCTGTCTGATATTCCTTTACTTCAGCTAAGCTGGTCTTTTTCATGGCAATCCTCCTCGTGGTTTATGGGTGATCCTGATTTCCAGGACTTCGCCCATTCATTCTTATGCTGATAACACCGCAAGATGAATGCCAGTTGTTATTAATTTCCCAAAAAGCATTCAATATGTTTGAATCACATGTTTTTTTAAGCAGGATTGATGGTAATCATCAGGGGATTTTATAGCTAAAAGGTCAATATAGTGTCTTCAAGTCAAAATAGTGTCTTTTTGGCGTTTAGTGGGAATGCCAAGACGAGACATGGTGGCATATAAATTTGATGGTTTCAAACCGAGAAGTTCCGCAGCCCCGCCGGGGCCTTTGATTCGCCACCCGGTTTTTTTCAGAACTTCCGTGATATGATCGTGTTCTGCTTCTTTCAGGGTAGTAATCCGGGAAGTCTTTCCTTTGTTTCGTTGAGGAAGTTCTATGTTCAGGGTATCCCCGGAACTGACAATAACTGCCCGTTCAATGACATTACGGAGTTCGCGAACATTCCCGGGCCAGGGATACCGGCGCAGGTCTTCGATGGCTTTTCGGGGAATGTTCCGAATCCTCTTGCCCATTTTTTCAGCAAATTCACGGACGAAGAACTCGACCATTGGGGAAATATCCTCGGTTCGCTCTCGGAGGGGGGGGATGTGAATGGGAAAAACCGCCAGACGGTAATAGAGGTCTTCCCGGAATTTCCCCTGTTGTACAGCCTCCTCCAGATCACGATTGGTGGCCGCAATTATCCGGACGTTGGACTGGATGGACTTCGGGCTCCCCAGGCGCTCAAACCGCCCTTCCTGAAGCACCCGCAGTAATTTTACCTGAAGTTCGGGCGCCAGCTCACCGATTTCGTCCAGAAACAGGCTGGATCCGTTGGCCAATTCAAAGCGGCCGATCTGCCTGGTTGCAGCTCCCGTATAGGCGCCTTTTTCCCGGCCGAACAACTCGCTTTCGATTAACGTAGGGGGTAGGGAGGCTGTATTGACGGTCACCAGAGGCCGATCCTTTCGCCGGCTCAGGTTGTGGATGATCCGGGCCATCAACTCCTTTCCGGTCCCGGTTTCACCCAGCAGGAGGACAGTGGAATCCGTCTGGGCCACCTGTTGAGCCTGAGCCAGGACTTTTTTTATCGCCGAGCTTTGCCCCACAATCTCCGAATGCTCGGCCAGGCTCTTGACTTCCTCCTGAAGGTAAATATTCTCTGTCTCCAGCTTGTGTTTGAGGGCTTCAATCTCCCTCAAACGCTTATTCAACTCCTCGGCACTCCGGCTACGCTCCAGGGCGTTCACCAGGATTTCTCCCAGGACCCGCAGCTGGGGAATATAACCCTCCGGCCAGTTGCGCTCGCTACGGACCGAGTGGAGGATTAAACAATAAACATAGGAGCGACTATGGAAAACGGGAAGGTTGAGGCAGGCTTGAGTCCCCATGGCTTCATAGGACTGTTTATCGGTCGAGGCCTCGGCCGGCAGCTCTCGCAAAGATTCAAAAATCACCGCTTCGTGCCGCTCGACTATCTTTTTGTAAACCCAGGGGAACATGCTGGCGGGCATTCTCCTATTAATTGGCATGGGAGGAACTTCCTGGCTTTGGACGCCATGGACGAATTTCCAGGAGTCCTTATCCGCCCACCCCAGACCGCAGCGTTCGACCTGAAAGAAGTCCAGTATCTGTTTTAAGGCCTGCTCGATTTCCTGATCTACATCTTCGGGAGACACAACGACAAATCGTGCCGAGAGTTCCGATAGCAAGGCTTCAAAATCCAGCCGATCTTTCAGAGTTTCCTCAACCTGCTTCCGTTGAATGATTTCTTCACGCAGTTGTTCGATGAGAGCTTGCTTGTTCATTTGAGGAATGTAATGTTATTAGATTTGTATGTCAAGGAAACAGTGCTAAACAATGGGTTATTCGAAACAGTTGATTTACAAATGAAAGATCGCTTATGAGAGGCAATATCATTTTTCATAGGAGGAAGCACTAAATAAAACGTCATCTGGAAAAATCACTATCAAGATTCTGCATGTTGCAACCCGTACTCAGTGATCTGTCCAAGGCGGCCAATCTCTCACTTTATATTTTCTATCAGTAAGTATGCGGCGGATAATCATATGCTCACTTTCAAATGATTATCAATAAATTTTGTCCGACTAAATTTTGTTGATAAGGTAGGTGAAAGAAATATCCAGTGTATTTTAATTTTTCTTTGATCACTCCTGCGCATTACCGAATGAAAGGAGTTGTGCAAAGGTCTCAAGAAGAGGTTGAATCTTTTCGGGTCATTTTCCCCGAAACTTGCTGCGGGGTAGTTCATTTCATGGTAGCGCAAATTGCGATACCATGAAAACAGCATCTGGTCGGCATGGAGGTTTCAAAGGGTTATGAAAAAATGCCATTGACATATGTTATCAAATATGCTAACCATCAGCCATGAGTTATTCCATCGTCTACTTCCATTCACGGGTAAAAGCTGAGATAGAAAGTTGGCCTGACGGAATTTTGGCTGATTATGCACGGATCATGGAGTTGTTGATGGAATTTGGGCTGAATTTGCGCATGCCGCATTCACGTGCTATGGGTGGTGGTCTTTTTGAATTGAGGCCCCGAGGCCCCGAGGTCGCGAAGGCATTGGACGGGTGTTTTACTGTTTTCTAATCGGTCAACGTGTCGTAATTCTTCATGCGTTTGTCA
This sequence comes from Deltaproteobacteria bacterium HGW-Deltaproteobacteria-12, assembly GCA_002840565.1. Classification (GTDB taxonomy): domain Bacteria; phylum Desulfobacterota; class Syntrophia; order Syntrophales; family Smithellaceae; genus MVRV01. The sequence goes on from PHBK01000015.1 coordinate 83,355, forward strand.
AGAAAACACCGGACACGCCTGAACAGGAACTGAAGATAGCACGGAAAAGGATGAAGGAGATACATAATGGTTGAATTAAAATACGAACCTGTTTCCCACGACCATAAGGCATTTCTCAAGAATGCCCAGAAACGGAAAGGATTCAGCAAGGCATACAATGATCTGGAAGAAGAATATACTCTTGTCCGCGAGATGTTGTCGGCACGTTCAAAGTCCGGTTTCACCCAAGATGCGGTTGCTGAGTTGATGGGAACGACAAAAAGTGCTGTTTCACGCTTGGAATCTGCTGGAAAGCATTCACCGTCCCTAAAAACCCTGAAAAAATATGCCCAAGCTGTTGGCTGCCATCTGGAAATCAAGTTCATCCCTCAATTCGGTTCAGCAAATTATTCAGCCCGAAGCGTAAAAAAGCAGCGTACCGGTTAGCCCGCGATTAGCGGATTTTGAATAAGTTACAATCCAAAGTTGGATCAGCGGAAGCGAATGAACGGAAACTTACGCTTTTGAATTCAACTGAGAGCTTTCTTCAGCGGAATCTCCAGGTAGGGGTAATATTTTTGACCTATTGATTAATTCTTTTTATATTCACAGCACATATATTGCTACTGATGGGGTGAAATTAGAGGAGCCTCGGACTTTTGAAAAATTGTCATTGTGCTAAATTTGTGCTAGAATTAATAGAAAAAGAGGGAATTTCACAGAATCAACAGGAAAAGATAGAAATGATTTTTCTATGTTATTTTAGTTGGTTACGGGAAACCAGATAATATCTCAAAGGATTAAAGTTTTACTCATTTCGCTCTGAAAATCCGAGTGTCGACAGTTCAATTCTGTCCTGGCCCACCATTAAAATCAAGGGGTTAACCATTTATGGTTAATCCCTTTTTTTCGTTTGTGACCAAATTGTGACCGGTTGTCTGAAAAATTCAGTTTTTTATTCCTGTGTATCATCTCATTCACAAACAAAAGTTCTGGGAGACCATTGCTTTCTGCTAATTACGGTTTAAAATGCACAAAAAAAGGCAGAGCCAATTGACCCTGCCTTTTCGCAATTTAATCGTTTATGTGTTTCGCTACTTCTTAAATTTTCTCCTGACCCCTGCCAATCCCATCAACCCGAGACCAAGAAGCAGCATGGTGGCTGGTTCAGGAACACCAGTGGGAGGCAATATTTCGGCTGCTGTCCCTTGAACACCAACGGTGAAGCCATTCCAGTACTCATTGCTGAGACTCCGCCACGTCAGTGTGTTGAATGCGCCGGTGAATCGAATAGTCCCGTGAGGTTCGCCGGTGCCCAACAATTGATATTCGATATTCCCGTTGCCGAGATTAACAACGTTTTTATAGGAAGTGCCACACCCCCAGTAGCCACAGCTGTTATCACCTGGCAAGTTGCCTCCCGCCCCTCCATAACTTAAGATTTCAAAATCCTGATTGAGGAAGGCATAGCCGTTGCCATTGAGGCTGACGTAGGAAAAAACTGGATTGGCAATAGTTTGCGAAAACTGCAGCGTCTGGTTGCCAGCATATTGCAGTGCGACAATATCATTAAAGTCTGGCGGATTGTCAACCAAGGCACTAGTGTATGGCGATGATCCAACTGGCGTCCGAGGGTTCCACCAATCCGTGCCACCGCTTACTTGATAAAAGCCGATCCCCTGAGGATTATTGTAAGTTACATTCAATGTTGTTGTGGGAGTTGTGATCGTCCCTTGACCCTGAAACAATCCGGATACCGGACCGGTGTTCGATCCCGTCCAGTCTGTCCAATAAATTTGTGCGGCACCCGCTACAGCGCAGTTGAGAATGAGGGCAAGTGCAACGAATATCTGGCTGGCTTTTCTCATTAAGTTTCGATTAATCATTTTTACCTCCATATCTTCATGATGATTCATAGTATATTCAGTCTGCAACCTTGTAATAATTGCACATAACGTGCCAAAGATAAAAAACCAATTTTTATAGGAACATAAAAATTTTAATGAAGATTCTGTCACGCCGTTTTGTAAAGTATTCCGACAGTAAATAGTGGTGTAGGCTTGTGTATAGTCATCATGTTTAACTTAACAACCTGTAATTATACGTATTATTATTTTTTGAGTTTGTAAGAATATCCGACACTTTACTTTTTTTACATGCATTCAGATACTTAGCTACCTTGCCCGGATTAGAACGTCTTGGGTGAGTATTAACGATCATACCCTTGTATATTTATTGCGGGTAGTAGGTCGAGGAGTACAGGAAGAACATCACGGATAAGCCATCATCGATATTTTTATTTTTAACCGCTGGCAAATCTTGCACCTATAATGTTTCAAGTAGCGGGCAGTTGTCAAAATTGAGGATTGCTAGTTGAATTATGGTATAGACATTGTTAATGAGCCAAGGAGAAATTTGGCCTCTTGCCAGCCGTAACGGCATTCCTCTGGAAGCGGTATCAGATGCTATTTTATGATTCGAATTCCTCGATAGCAGAAAAGTTATCAATACGCGCTGGAAGACAGATCATCACTCTGATACTTCAATTAATGAAAGAGCTTATTAAAATACTTTGAGTCCGCCTATATAAGTTCCCATGACCCTGGGATAATCTTGGGTAAACTTTTCAGCAGGTATAGAATATAAATCTTTTTCATAAACGACAATGTCCGCCTTG
>PHBK01000016.1 GCA_002840565.1 Deltaproteobacteria bacterium HGW-Deltaproteobacteria-12
CAAATTGTGGGATGTAGTCGAGGAACTTAAAGGAATTGAAGGACTGCCCGGTGTGACGGTATCGGAAATTCGAGGATTTGGTAAAGGCAGGGCGAAAAACGCAGAGGATAAAGTTGTTTACGAAATGGTGGAATTTGTTCCACGCATTCAATTAGAGGTTGTTGTCAATGATGAGATGGTGAATGAAGTCGTCAACGTCATTCAAAAATATGCCCATACTGGCAATACGGGTGATGGGAAAATCTTTGTGGTGAATGTGGAAGAAGTTGTAAAAATTCGCACCAATGAAAGAGGGCGTGATGCGATTTAATGGTATGTTCATTTTGGTAACACGCGCGATTGTATCGTATAAGTAAAGGAGAAAAAATGAAAAAAGCAATCATGAGTGTTTTGGCAGGCGTAATGAGCTTGCTTTTAATAGGATGTGCGGGAACGTCACAGGCAATCCATCAGAGCGCACAGAGCCAGCGAATGGATGTTTTTATGGAAATCAAGAATGACGCCATGCCAGCACAGGGTTTTGTTATTCTTACCATCAAAGCAACAATCAAGACCCATCTGGAAAGATACTATGCACTTGAATCAAAAGAATCGGTTCACGGAAAACCCGGTTACCCCTTCGTGATCAACATTGACGGACAGGCGGCAACCTGGAAAGTTGACGGGCAAAAAGAAAGCCTGCCGCGCTATGACAAGAATGGAGAGACAAGCCGTGATCCTGATGCGGGAGAAGGCATCAAGTACGTACTTGAGAAAAAGATACAACTGCGACCGGGTGCGCACAAAGTATTTTTCAGCCTGCCTGCCGATGACTATTTCAAGGAAGTGGAAGTATCGCTCAAAGAAGGAAATGCGCCCATCCTTGAGTTCAGGCCCGTTTATAAATACAAAACACTGCCTACACGGATTCCCACCTTCGTTAAGGGGATCAGGGATTACGAGGTGTATTGGGGGAATACAAAGATATAGGGCGGGCGATTAAGACGTCTGACGGCATCACAAGACCGCGGAGCGCGGGGAAGTCGATTTGATGGGCGAAAAAGTGGTTTACAAGCACCTCGACCAGAATGTTCACTGTTTTATCCGCGCCGCCGGCCCGCTGATTTACGGCGTCGGGACGGACTGTGTCATCAGAGTTTGATGCAGGTCCTGTCTCTTTATGCGGCAAACTCCATTTTTACGAAGGGGTATTTGACCACTCCTGGCCAGGAATATGAAGAAGACATGGACATGATTACCAAAGCCGGTTTTTACGTGACGGATTGGACGGCAGCTTAGGCGGTAATAAAACTTAAAGGAAATAACGAAAATGAGTCTCAACAAAAAGGCGGTGGCCTTACTCTCCGGGGGGTTAGACAGTACTCTGGCTGTAAAAATGATGATCGACCAGGGCATCGATGTCACGGCTGTCCATTTTACAAGCGTTTTTTGCAATTGTTCGCCTAAATCAGCAGGCTGTAAAATGCATGCGCGTAAAGTCGCTGAAGAATTTTCCGTTCCCATTTCCGTCATCCACAAGGGAATGGACTATATCAAGATGGTAGAAAACCCGCCGCACGGCCATGGTAGCGCGATGAATGCCTGTATCGATTGCCGCATTTACATGCTGCGCAAGGTCAAAGAGATGATGCCGGAGATGGGCGCTTCCTTTGTGATAACGGGAGAAGTTCTTGGCCAGCGTCCCATGTCACAGCAGAGACATACGATTCGCCTGATCGAAAAGGAAAGCGGGTTGCGGGACTTAATCCTTCGCCCTCTCTCGGCCCAACATTTCGAGCCCACGATGCCGGAGCGCGAAGGCATCGTGGACCGGGATAAACTGCTCAATATTTCCGGTCGGGGTCGTAAGGAGCAATTTGCGCTTGCGGATAACCTAGGTGTTAAGGACTATCCCTGTCCTGCCGGCGGTTGTCTCTTGACCGACAAGGTCATTGCCGCGCGTCTGCGCGATCTTTTCGATCACACGCCCGATTACAACCATACCGATTTAGTTCTTTTGACGCTGGGTCGTCACTACCGTCTGCATCCTGATCTCAAGATTATCCTGGGCCGCAAACAGGAAGAAAATGAACGGCTTTTGACCCTGGTCAAAGACGGACAAAGTATTTTTCAGCCAGATAATTTCCGCGGGCCGACGATTCTGGCCGTGGGCTGTCTGGATGCCAAACGGGATGAAACCATAGGCGAGATCATCATTGCACATAGTCAGGATAAAAAAACATTATATCGGATTAAGAAAACATTATTGTCCAATGACAAAATATCATCATTTGAAGCCCAAAGTTGTCCCCGCAATACATGGGACCGGTGTCGTTTGGGTTGATAAATTTGGCAAAATGCAGGTTGGAATTAACAATAAAGGAGGAGAAAATTGATAGTGTCGCAGGGAACACAGTCGCAAAACATCAGTCCGGAGGAAATCAAAGCGACTAATGAGAAATACAATAATTTATTGGCTACCCTGAAGCGTCTGGTGCATGTGGCCATTGCCTTTTCCGGAGGTGTCGACAGTTCGTTTTTGCTTGCCGCAGCGCGAGAGGCCCTGGGTGACAAAGCGGTGGGAATCACCATCGATTCGCCGGCATTACCCCGGCATGAACTGGAAGACGCCATTGAGATCGCCCGTTTGGTCGGGGCCAGACATATCATTGTCCAATCCGCTGAAATTGAATCTGAGGTCAAACAAAACCCTGTCAACCGCTGTTATTTTTGTAAGAAGGCGGAGTTCGGCGCGATCATCGAAAAAGCAAAGAGCCTTGGAATCCGGTATGTCCTGGACGGAAGCAATGCAGATGATTTGATGGACTATCGTCCGGGGAGGAAGGCCATTGATGAATTGCAGGTGTTGAGCCCTCTGCTGGAAGCCGGATTGACGAAGGCGGAGATTCGTGAATTTTCCAGAACACTCAATCTGCCAACGTGGGACAAGCCTGCCTATGCCTGCTTGTTTTCTCGCATTCCTTACGGACAGGATATAAGGCTTGAAGATCTGGAGAGAGTCGAGAAGGGAGAAAAATTTTTCATCGACAAAGGGTTCAGGACTATTCGGGTGAGGTGTCATCATGATCTGGCCCGTATTGAAGTGGCTGCCACAGACAGAATGAAGTTGCTTGAAGAACCTCTGGCATCGGAAATAACGCAAGCGCTGAAATCCATGGGCTTTCAATATGTCACCCTCGATATTCAGGGCTATCGCATGGGGAGTTTGAACGAAGCCATCGGGCCAACCAAATCGAAATGCAGTGGTGAAAATCATGGATGAACGATTGTACGGCACCTTTGACATAAAAGAGATTATCGCTGATCATGGCGTGATCACTTTGCGCGAAGGCCAAAAAGATGTTATCGGCGAAATATCGCTGAAAATATACATCAACGGAACAGAATACGCGTCGCTTCTGTGCCTCGATCAACTGACCGAAGAACTGGCGCTGGGCTTTCTCTATAGTGAAGGCGTCATTGACACCATAGATGATGTCGCCTCCGTTTCTTATAATGAACGTCTCTTCGCCGTCATGATCAACCTTGCCCCCGGAAAATCCGTCGAAAAGTGTGAGAGTCTGCGCAGCGTCACGTCAGGCTGCGGAAAATGCTTTACCTACATCAATCCCCTCAAACATGAAAAATTTCTGCGCGTTGAGAATCAGGACAGGTTTCCTCTCTGCGACATTCTGGCTGCCATGAAAGACTTCGAGCGGCAATCCGAAGTTTACAGGGCCATCGGCGGGGTTCACAGCGTTCTCTTTCGGCACAAAGCCTTTTCCGTTTTCAATGAGGATATCGGCAGGCATAATTGCTTCGACAAGATCGGAGGCGTGCTCCTGAAAAACAACAAAATGGATCTGGTTGAAAAGGGAATGCTGTTTGTCAGCGGGCGGGTTTCTTCCGAGATTATCACCAAGGTCATCCGTCTCGGCGTTCCGATCCTGGTGTCCCGATCGACCCCCACAGCCGCCGCCGTGAATCTCGCCCGGGAATACAACGTCACCCTCCTTGGCTATGTGCGTAGCAATGACGGGTTTGTATATTCCGGGGAAGATCGATTGACGCAAGAAGGTACCTCATCAATCTCCTGAAGACTAGCGGCCTGGTAACGACGCTTCGCGGGGCAAAAGGGGGATACAGGCTTAGCAAACCACCTGTTGAAATCACCATGAAAGATATTTTCCGGGTGGTTGAAGGGCCGGTCTCTTTTATCGATTGCCTGCATTCACCATCGGTCTGCAATCGTGCCTCCTGCTGTGCGGCCCGTGATCTCTGGGACGAAGCGGTACAAAGCCTGGAAAAGACACTGGCGTCTTATACCCTGGAGGACATGGTGGAGAAGCAGCAGGCAAAGCAGGAAAATTCAGCGGCAAATAACTATGCCATATAATGTATGAAGAGATAAGGCGATGACGATCAATCCGGAACATATTACCCTTAACATGACGTTCGGGAGGCGGACTTCGGACAACAGGGCCATGTGCTTTATCGCCATGGCCATGTGCCGACTCCGGGAAAGGGGACATTCGTTCATGTAGTCGTTTCGAAAACGCATGAATAAGAGGAAACAACCCGCACCCGGTCAGGAATGATGAACCGGATGGCGGGTTTTTTATTTTGAAATTCAATTCGCAAGACGAAGGAAAATGAAAGTACAAAGGCTGAAATCATGGAGGACGTAATGAGAGGGTTGATTGTGCCCGGATTGAACGGTTCCGGTCCCGATCACTGGCAGACGCTTTGGGAAAAGAGATATGGGTTTGAGCGCGTAGAGCAGTGCGACTGGGAAAACCCCGATGTCGCCGTATGGGTGAAGACCTTGGATGCAGCCATCATGGCGCACCCGGAACCGTTAGTTCTTGTCGCCCACAGTCTCGGTTGCTTCACGGTTATTCTATTGGCGGGGCTATACGTGGACCATACAAACAGAGTCCAATCAGCCTTGCTTATTGCACCTCCCGATATTGCATCATCCACTGCACTGCCAGACTCGACAAAGGGATTTGCCCCGCATAATCCGGGTAAGCTGCCTTTTCCTTCCGTCATTGTGGGCAGCAAGAACGATCCCTACATGAAGCCGGAGACGGCGCAGGATCTGGCATCAGCCATTGGAAGCCGCTTCGTTAATGCCGGATTCGTCGGTCATATTAACGTCGATTCCGGACATGGCCCATGGCCGCAGGGTGAAGTTCTGTTGCAGAATTTAATAAACAAAAAAAGTCTTGACAAATGTTTCCCGGTTGTTTAAATACTACTAAAATGATAGGAATTATAGCAATCATATTTAGGGTGATGACATGAAGCTTTCCACGAGGGCAAGATACGGCGTACGATTGATGTTGGCGCTGGCCAGGAATTATGGACAGGGGACTCTTTTCCTGAAGGAAGTGGCAAAAAGCGAGGAGATATCTGAAAAATATCTCGGCCAGATCATCATTCCCCTGCGGGGCGCCGGTCTGGTGAATTCCAACCGGGGTGTTCACGGCGGTTACACCCTCGCCAGATCGCCGGGTGAGATCACCCTGCGACAGATTGTGGAACCGTTGGAAGGGGACTGCCTGGTCGATTGTGTGAAAAACGCGTCTGCATGTTCGCGTGTCAGCACCTGCGCCAGCCGGGATGTTTGGGCGCTGCTGGGCGGCAAGATTACGGAAACCCTGGACGCCATCACCCTGGAGCAGTTGGTGCGCATGAATCAGGACAAGGCGGAACAGGCGAATAGCCAAAATATTTAACAATACGGGACAGCATGATTGCTTTTACGGTGTGAAGGGTTTTTTTGGATAAGGATCAAGGAATATGACAACCGGCAAGAAAGTCCTGGTCGCCATGAGCGGCGGGGTGGATTCCTCCGTGGCCGCCCTGTTGCTGAAGGAGCAGGGTTACCGGATTACAGGCGTGACGATGTGCCTCGGCGTGCAGGAAACGGAGGGTGAAAAGCCCCGCTGCTGCGGACCCGATGCCGTCGATGATGCCCGGCATGTCTGCGGCCGGCTGGGGATACCCCACCATGTTTTCGATTATGCGGCGGACTTGGAGGCACAGGTCATCGGTCCGTTTATTGCCGACTATGCCCGCGGGTGGACGCCCAATCCCTGCGTCAACTGCAACCGCCACCTGAAATTCGGTTCGCTCCTTAACAAAGCCAAGGCGATGGGTTTCGACTATCTGGCAACGGGCCATTACGCCGGCATCGATCCGGAAGGGGGGAGCTTTCTCCTGAAGCGGCCGAAGGATAAACGCAAGGACCAGACCTATTTTCTCTATCACATGGCCCGGGAACGTCTCGCCTCGATCCTCTTTCCGCTTGCGCCTTATACCAAGGAAATGGTGCGGGCGATGGCGGAAAAAGCCGGCCTGCCCGTGGCAGCAAAAGCGGAAAGCCAGGATATCTGCTTTGTGACGCAGAAAACCTACCATGCTTTTATCACCGTACGTCTGCCGGAGATACGGCCGGGGTGGATTGTGGATAAAGACGGCAAAAAAATTAGCGAGCACCGGGGCATCGTTTTCTATACGATTGGCCAGCGCGGCGGTTTGGGGATCAGCCATAAGACGCCGCTGTATGTCGTCGCTATCGATGTGACCCGAAACCGGGTTGTCGTGGGAGAAAAAACGGATTTACAGGCAAAATGCCTGATCGCCGGCGATCTGAATATCCTTGTCCGGGACTGGCCCGAAAAGGTTCACGCCAAGATCCGTTACCGGAAGAAGGAAGCCCCCTGTACGGTTGACTTTGAAAAAGACAAACTCCGGGTTGTCTTTGAGGAAGACCAGGAGGCCATCACGCCGGGGCAGTCCGTCGTCTTTTACGACGGCGACTTGGTTCTGGGCGGCGGTGTGATTGAAGAGGTTCTCAATGGAACTCATTGAAGCAATTGAAAAACTGAAAAAGGAACGAAATGCGGTCATTCTGGCTCACAACTATCAGATCCCGGAGGTTCAGGATATTGCCGATTTTATTGGGGATTCGCTCGGATTGAGCATTGAGGCAGCCAAAACGGAAGCGGATGTAATCGTCTTCTGCGGCGTCTATTTTATGGCGGAGACGGCCAAGATTCTCTCTCCGGACAAGATGGTTATCATTCCCGATCCCAAGGCCGGCTGTCCCATGGCGGATATGATCACGGGTGAGCAGTTGCGGGCGCTCAAGGTGCAGCATCCCCGGGCGAAAGTTCTTTGTTATGTCAACACGACGGCCGAGGTCAAGGCGGAATGCGACTTGTGCTGCACCTCAGCCAATGCCGTCCGCATGGTCTCCGAGGTCCTGAAGGATGAAGAGGAGATCATCTTCGTTCCCGATCAGTACCTGGCAGATTTTGTCTCGGAAAAGACGGGGCGGTCATTCATCCTCTGGCGGGGCTATTGTCCTACCCATGCGAAAATACTGCCGGAGCAGATCATGGCGTTGAAGGAAAAGCATCCGATGGCTGCGGTTGTAGCGCATCCCGAATGCCCGAGACCAGTGCGTCACCTGGCCGATCAGGTGTTGTCGACGGAGGGGATGTGTCGCTGGATTGCAGCCAAGGGGCCCAAAGAAATCATTGTGGCCACGGAACTCGGCATTATCCACCGGCTGCAGAGGGAAAATCCGGGCAAAGTCTTTTATCCCGTGTCGGACAGGGCCCTTTGCCCCAATATGAAATTAACGACCCTGGAGAAAGTTCTCTGGTCTCTTGAAGATATGAAGCATCCCATCGAAGTTCCGGAGGATATTGCCGATCGTGCAAGGGCCAGTATTGAGAGGATGCTGCATCATAAGGATTAATTGACGGTGGTCATTTATGGAATATTTTGAAATTAATAAATTCGACAGGAACCTGAAGAATAAAAGGACGGAGCCTATTATGGAAGAAGTCCTCCCTGATGCCCTATACAGCGATACCGGTTCTTCCCGAGAAATCCTTTTGACGAGTGGGAGAATATCATCGGAGATCCTTTCCAGGGCTCTCCGATGTCTGATGCCCGTGATTGCTGCAGATATCGCTCCCATAACGCAAGCGCTCGAACCGGCCTGCGAGGCTGGTCTGGCTAATGCCGGAAGGGTGCAGGGAACCCGGATGATTGCATGAAGCGGCGAAGATAGAATCCGTTCATCTCGTTCTTCCGCTTGATCATCCCTGATATTTAAAATCATGATCATAGAATATAGAATTAGGAGAAAAAAATGAGCAAGATTGACAGTCAATTAAAGATAGAAACATTGGTCCTGCACGGCGGGCAGGAGTCCGATCCCACAACGGGATCACGTGCCGTCCCCATTTACCAGACGACGTCCTACCAGTTCAAGGATACCGACCATGCGGCGAGTCTTTTCGGTTTGCGGGAGTTCGGCAATATCTACACCCGCCTCATGAACCCGACAACCGATGTTTTCGAAAAAAGAATCGCCCTTCTGGAGGGTGGCGTCGGTGCACTGGCCGTGGCGAGCGGCCAGTCGGCGATCACTATTGCCCTGCTCAACATTGCCCAGGCGGGCGACGAGATCGTCTCCATGGACAACCTCTAGGGCGGGACCTACAATCTTTATCACCATACTTTCCCCCGACTGGGAATTAAGGTGAACTTCGTGAAATCGAATGATCTGGACGCTCTGGAAAAAGCGATTACCCCCAGAACGAAGGCAGTCTATGCCGAATCCATCGGCAATCCCAAACTGGATGTAGCCGATCTGGAAGGAATCGCCGGCGTCGCCCATAAGCACGGGATCCCCTTCGTCCTAGACAATACGGTATCGCCCTATCTCCTGCGCCCCATCGACTTCGGCGTCGATATCGTCGTCTATTCGGCGACGAAATTTATCGGCGGGCACGGCACGTCCCTGGGCGGCGTCATTGTTGATTCGGGGAAGTTCGACTGGACAAACGGAAAATTCCCGCTCATTGCCGAGGCCGATCCCAGCTACCACGGTCTGAACTTTGTTGAGGCGCTGAAGCCCATGGGGAATATTGCTTACATCATCAAGGCCCGGGTCACACTGCTGCGGGACCTCGGACCGGCCCTGTCCCCTTTTAATGCCTTTCTCTTTCTCCAGGGCTTGGAAACCCTGCATCTGCGGATGCCGAGGCATGTGGAAAACGCCCTGGCTGTGGCCCGGTACCTGGAGAAGCACCCCAAAGTCAACTGGGTCAATTATCCGGGCCTGCCCGGAAGTCCGAAAAAGGAACGGGTGGCAAAATACCTCCCCAAAGGGGCGGGGGCCATCATCGGTTTCGGCATCAAAGGCGGGATCGAGGCCGGCCGGACGTTCATCAATTCCCTGCAGCTGGTATCCCATCTGGCCAATGTAGGGGATGCAAAGACCCTCGCCATTCATCCGGCGACGACGACACACCAGCAATTGTCACCGGAGGAGCAGTTGGCCACGGGGGTAACGCCGGACTTCATCCGCCTCTCCGTGGGGATCGAGCATATTGACGATATTCTCTGGGATATCGGGCAGGCGCTGGATCGGGCGTGATCGTTATAGAGGTATAAACTTTATGGATATAAACTCGGTGGGGACCGTTGAACCCCAATATTTTACTTTTGCAGCGGGGACGGACCAGCTCCTCCTGGAATCGGGACGGACGCTGGGGCCGGTAACGCTGGCTTACGAGACCTACGGCCGGTTGAATGCCAACAGGTCCAACGTCATACTGGTCTGCCATGCCCTGTCGGGGGACGCCCACGCGGCGGGCTTCCATCCGGGTGAGACGGCGCCGGGCTGGTGGGATGCCATGATCGGGCCGGGCAAGGCCTTCGATACGGAGCAGTATTTTGTCGTCTGTTCCAACGTTATCGGCGGCTGCAAGGGAAGCACCGGGCCTTCTTCCTTCAACCCGCAGACCGGAAAACCATACGCCCTGGATTTTCCCATGATCACCATCGCCGATATGGTGAACGCCCAGCGCCGCCTGATCGATTTTCTGGGAATCGGGAAACTTTTTTGTGTCGTTGGCGGTTCCATGGGCGGGATGCAGGCCCTGCAGTGGGCTTCTGCCTATCCGGACCGGGTCCGCGCGGCGATCCCGATGGCTACGGCCCTGAAACAGTCGCCGCAGCAGATTGCCTTCGACGAGGTGATCCGGCAGTCCATCATGGCCGATCCGGACTGGCGTAAAGGAAACTATTACGAACACGGCCAGCCTAACAAAGGGCTTGCCGTAGCCCGGATGATCGGTCACATTACCTTTATGAGCGATCAATCGATGGAAGAGAAATTTTCACGAAAGCTGAAAAACGGCAATTATAGTTTCACCTTCGCCGATGATTTCGAGGTGGAAGGCTATCTGCGCTACCGGGGAGATAACTTCGTCAAGCGCTTTGACGCCAATTCATACCTTTACATCACGAAGGCCATGGATTACTTCGATCTGTCGGACGGACTTTTCCTTCCGGGCGTCAAAGCGACAAAGACGCGTTTCTTTGTTATTTCTTTTACCTCGGACTGGCTCTATCCGCCCTATCAGTCCCAGGAGATCGTCCGTCTCCTCAAACGGCGGCGCATCGCAGCGACCTATTGCGATTTGAAATCAACCTATGGGCACGACGCGTTCCTGGTGGAAGTGGAAGAGGAGACACGTCTGATCAGCAGTTTCTTGGGGAATATTAAAGCCTCCCTCTCCCCGCAATTCGTTCCTGCCGGGGAAGAGAGGCTGCTCAGGAGTATTGCGAAATGAAAGAAAGACTGGATCACCGGATCATCTGCGATCTCATTTCTCGCGATGGCAACGTCCTGGACCTCGGCTGCGGCGACGGAGCGCTGATGTCTCTGCTGGTCCGGGAAAAAAATGCCTCCGTCCAGGGGATCGAACTCGATGATGAGGCGGTTCACCGGTGTGTGGAAAAGGGATTGACCGTTTTCCAGGGAGACATCGAGAGCGGCCTTGCGGATTATCCCGACCATTCCTTTGATGATGTCATCCTGAATCAGAGCATGCAAGAGGTGAGGAAGGTGGATTTTGTCATCGAGGAATGTCTGAGGGTTGGGAAGCGGGTGATCGTCGGCTTTCCGAATTTTGCCCATATCAATGCGCGTGCAACGATTTTTTTCAAGGGAAAAACCCCGGTGACACGGTCGCTGCCGTATTTCTGGTATGCAACACCCAACGTCCGCTTCCTTAGCATCCGGGATTTTGAAGATTTTTGCAGGGGCAAGGGTTTACGGGTCCTGAAGGCCGTCTATCTGGGCGCCGGCAGGACCCTGGCCTGTTGTCCCAATCTCTTTGCCCGAAACGCAATTTTCGTTGTGGAAAAATAAGAAAGAGGAGAGATGAAATGAAACGAATTTATGAAGACAATTCCCTGTCTATCGGCAATACGCCACTGGTCAAGCTGAATCACCTTACCCAAGGGGCAAAGGCAACCGTTCTGGCCAAGATCGAGGGCCGCAACCCCGCCTATTCCGTCAAGTGCCGCATCGGAGCCGCCATGATCTGGGACGCCGAGGGGAAGGGTTTACTCAAGCCGGGCGTGGAGATCGTGGAGCCCACCAGCGGTAACACGGGCATCGCTTTAGCCTATATGGCCGCCGCCCGGGGCTATAAACTGACGCTGACCATGCCGGATACCATGAGCATTGAGCGCCGTCGTGTCCTGGCCGCTTTTGGCGCGAATCTCGTGCTGACGCCGGGGGTGGAAGGCATGAAGGGGGCCATCAGCAAGGCCGAAGCCATTGCCGCCTCCGAGCCCCGGCGTTATTTTCTGCCCCAGCAGTTCAAGAACCCTGCCAATCCGGCGATCCACGAACAAACAACGGGACCGGAAATCTGGAACGATACGGAAGGGGCCGTTGACGTCCTCATTTCCGGCGTAGGAACCGGCGGCACAATCACTGGCATTTCCCGGTACATTAAAAAATCGGCAGGCAAAGCCATCCTATCCGTCGCTGTGGAGCCGAAGGAAAGCCCCGTCATCACCCAGAAACTGGCCGGCGAGGACCTCAAACCGGGGCCCCACAAGATCCAGGGGATCGGCGCCGGGTTCATCCCGGACACACTCGATCTGTCCGTCGTGGATCGTGTGGAACTGGTGGAGAGCATGGAGGCGGTGGAATTCGCCAGACGCCTGGCCAGGGAAGAAGGCATCTTGTCGGGCATTTCCTGCGGTGCAGCGGCGGCGGTCGCTGTAAGGCTGGGAAAACTGGATGAATTTGCCGGGAAAACAATCGTCGTCATCTTTCCTGACGCCGGTGAGCGTTATCTCTCGACGATCCTGTTCGAAGGCATCGGCGTTTAGAGGTTTTAATAGATGAACCGGGAAGAGGTAATCGCCTGGCTCCGTGAAGAGGACGAAGAAAAGCTCCAGAACCTATGGCGCCGGGTGGATGATATGCGCCGCGGCCATGTGGGCGAACAGGTCCACCTACGCGGACTGATTGAAATTTCCAATATTTGCGTCCGGTGCTGCAGTTACTGCGGCATCGGGAGCGAAAATCGCCGGATTGGCCGTTACCGGATGAGGGAAGACGAAATTCTGAATTGTGTCCGCCAGGCGGTGAATTTCGGATACGGAACGGTGGTGATGCAAGCCGGCGAGGATTACGGCATCACCCGGGATTGGATGACGGGCATCATCCGGCGCATCAAGGGTGAAACGGAACTCGCCGTCACCTTGAGCCTCAGCGAACGCCCCGAAGAGGATCTGGCGGCCTGGCGGGAGGCAGGCGCGAACCGCTACCTCCTGCGCTTTGAAACCTCCAACCGGATGCTCTATGACCGGATTCATCCGCCTTTGGGTGAAAAATCATCGGACCGGTTTGCTGCCATTCTGGAGAACCTGAAAAAGCTGGGTTATGAAGTCGGCAGTGGCATCATGATCGGCATTCCCGGTCAGACCTATGAAGACCTTGCCCGTGACATCCTTGCCTTTCGCACGCTTGATCTCGACATGATCGGCGTCGGCCCGTTCATTCCTCATCCCGAAACGTCGCTGGGGCAAGGTTCAGATGATGTTGCGGCAGATCAGGTGCCCAATACGGAAAAAATGACTTACAAAGTTATTGCCCTGACGCGCTTGGTTTGCCCGGAGGCAAACATCCCCAGCACAACCGCGCTGGCCAGTCTCAATAAAGCCGATGGCCGCGAACTCGGTCTCATGCGCGGCGCCAATATCGTGATGCCCAACCTGACGCCGCCGCAATACCGGGTGATGTATGAAATCTATCCCAACAAAGCCTGCATTAATGAAACTTCAGAGGCCTGCGCCTCCTGCCTTTCCATGCGCATTCTGAATATCGGTCGCACCGTGGGCAGCGGACAAGGTGGAAGGCTGAAAAGCAATATGCGTTAGTCTGAATTACGGGTATGAACCCTAAGCATACTGAGGTGTATACTCTCCGCTTTGTCCTACCATTGGCTGGATTTAACTTACCGATTCCGATACTCTTCGCCCAGCATTCGCCGGATTTCACTTTCGGAATTGGAGTTTCAGGAATAAATATTAAAAAAATATTGACAACCATATTGTGATAGTTTAATCACTACTAAAACGATAGTAAAGATATATTCGTGACATTTTGAACACCATGAAAGAATTCGAGCGGCAATCGGAGATATACAAGAACGTGGGCGGTGTGCATAGTGTTCTTTTCCAGCACCCGGACTTTTCAGTTTTCAATGAAGATATCGGGCGACATAACTGCTTTGACAAGATCGGGGGCGTGCTTCTGAAAAACAATAAAATGGCACTGGTTGCAGCAGGAATGCTGTTTGTCAGCGGGAGGGTTTCTTCCGAAATCATCACCAAAGTCATCCGCCTGGGCGTTCCCGTTCTTTGTTCCCGATCAACTCCCACGGCTGCCGCCGTGAATTTGGCCAGAGAATACAACGTCACGCTTTTAGGTTATGTGCGAAGCAATACTGGTTATGTCTATGCAGGGGCAGATCGCTTAACTTAAGAATCGGATGATGTCATTCTTAATGAATCTCTTGAAAAAAACAAAGGGGATACTGATGTCGAAGATCATTGAAAGTGTGAAGAAATATCGAAACATTATCACCATCATTCTGTCTCTGGTTGGAATCGGCATTATGGCATATTACGATTACTGCGATACGTCATGCAGTTATTTGAAAGGCGATATCTTGGGCATTGACCTCAAATGGGTCGGAATATTTTATATGGGGGCTATAATTACATTAACCGCTTTCCGGCAAACACCGTTTGTCCGAGTGCTTCTTGCAGCGGCTCTCGGCGTTGAAGTCTATTTATATGCCTTTCAAGTGCAAAACGATGTTTATTGTCCGTTTTGTCTAGTATTCTCGGTAGTGTTGATTTTGTCATTTATAATTAATTATGAAGTTCCTTCCGCCTGGCGCCAAAACCGCCGCCAGATGTGGCTATATTTTTTTGGGGAGGTTGATTTACCTATGTTCAGAATTCATAAGTTGCCGTTACTCGTTGTCAGTATTTTGGGATATTTCATTATTCTGTTGACTTTTTCCGGTTCCGTAACGCCGGCCTACGGTCAGGACAAACTGAGCGGTGTTCCGTCGCTGGGCAAAGGTGACTACGAAGTGTTGATATTTAGCGACTACTTCTGTCCGCCCTGCAAGCGGATCGACACGAAAGCCGAACCGCTGATGAAAGAACTACTGGCGACGGGAAAGGTCAAAATTACATTTGTCGATGTGCCGTTTAACCGTTTGACGCCTATTTATGCACGCTATTATCTTTACGCAGTGAATGCCGGCGCAAATAATAATAAGATATTCAGCATCCGCAACGCGCTTTTCAAGGCGGCCCAGGAAAAAAATATTTTAACGGAAGAAGCACTGGTCTTTTATCTGAAAGAGAATAAAATTGCATGGACGGCATTTGACGGAAAACCGGTTTTTGCCATGATGAGTGAGATCATCAGGAGGAACAAGATAGAGAGAACGCCAACCTGTGTAATCCGGTATCCTTTTACTGGTGAAAGCAAATACATCGGTGATGAAGAAATCTGGAATGGATTGATGCAACTGAAAACAATTCTTACAGCCGGAAGGCAATGATCAACAGCTTGAAAACATAGCCAATAACTAAATGGAATGATTATCATAACAATATAACTATTATCTATTAGACATGTATCCATACATCTTACATCCTCACTGCCGTTAAATATAATATATCCTAAAAGGAGTGATACCATATGAAAGCGGATGTTGAGCCCTTAGTGAATGACGGATTTGCCGGAGAGGCAACCAAACGCACACTGAATTATCTTCAAAATCAGAGAGAAAACGGGAAGCATATCGTTGGAATTTATTGCAGCTATGCCCCCCTGGAACTGATACGAGCAGCCAATGCCGCACCTGCGGTTTTGTGCGCCTTTGCCAATAAGACCATCGAAGCGGCGGAAACCGTGCTGCCTGCCAATTTATGTCCGCTCATTAAATCCAGTTACGGCTTTATCAAAACCGATACCTGTCCTTTTTTTGCCATCTCGGAAGCGGTCATTGGCGAGACCACCTGTGACGGCAAGAAAAAAATGTTTGAGCTGATTTCGGATATTAAGCCCATGCATGTGATGGATTTGCCTCAGTTGCCCGATCAAAAGGAAGCTCTGGATCATTGGACGGTCATGATCAGAAAGCTCAAAGGATTTTTGGAGGCGACCTTCAACCGTAAGATTGACGATAGGGATGTGGAAAAGGAGATTCAGGCGACAAATGAAAAGAACCGCCTCATGAATAAAATATTTGATTTCGCCGCTCTCACCCCTACGCCGGTGAGCTGGCTTGAGCTCTATGATTTAACTTATCTGGGACAGGCTTCGACAACGCAAGACATACTGGGCCTTCTCAATGACTGCATTGCAAAACTGGAGAAACGCGTTGCCGACGGCATTTATCACGGTGAAAAGAATTCGCCCCGCGTTCTTGTCACCGGTTGCCCGGTCGGCGGAGATGCAACAAAAGTGTTTAAAGTTATAGAAGACGCGGGCGGTGTGGTTGTGGTTCTGGATTCTTGTACGGGAATGAAGCCGTATGCCAGTCTTATTGACGAAAACACATCCGATCCTCTTGCGGCTCTCTCGCGCCGGTATCTGGAGCTGCCCTGTTCCTGCATGACACCCAACAACCGCCGTCTGGCTGAGCTGGATAAAATGATCAAACGATTTAAACCGGATGCCGTGGTTGATGTTATTCTGCATGCCTGCCATTCTTATAATATCGAATCGCACAAAATTAAAGAACATGTCCAGGAGAAGCATAGCATGCCGTTTTTGAAAATCGAGACGGATTATTCGCAAAGCGACATAGGGCAGATCCGCACTCGCGTAGAAGCATTGTTTGAGATGTTGGCGAAAAAATGAATTTTTTTCATACTGTAAATGTTAAGAAAAACATAAAACTTAATTAATTAAATATTAGAGCTTTCGTTAATTTATGGGAATAATTTATTTTGACAATGCGGCCACATCGTGGCCGAAGCCGCCGGAAGTGAGTGCGGCAATGCAAAAATACATGCGAAAAATCGGCGCCAATCCTGGCCGTTCCGGGCATCGTTTGTCTGTCGATGCGGCACGGATAATTTATGATACCAGAGAAAAACTTGCCCAGTTGTTCAATGTTGTAGATCCTATCCGGATAGTGCTGACCAAAAACGCGACTGAGGCGCTGAATATCGCGATATTGGGTTTCTTAAAACCTGGTGATCATGTAATCACTTCGAGCATGGAACATAATTCAGTCATGAGACCGCTCCGGGCAATGGAAGCAAGAGGCGTTGGCATTACGATTATTCCATGCGATAAGGCAGGGTTGATTGATCCGGCAGACATTGCCAGTGCGATCAAAAAAGATACCAGAGCGATATTTATTACTCATGCCTCTAACGTTACTGGGGGGGGCATGCCTGTTTCGGATATCGGCCGGATTGCCCGGGAACACGGATTGGTATTATGTGTTGACGCCGCCCAGACGGCAGGCAGTTATCCTATTGATGTGACAGAGATGAATATTGATCTGTTGGCTTTTACCGGACATAAATCTCTTTTCGGACCTTCCGGGACCGGCGGGCTCTATATTCGCGAAGGTTTGGAAAAAAGCATCGGACCTCTTTGTATTGGTGGAACGGGAAGCCGCTCGGAGGTAGAAGAGCAGCCGGACTTCATGCCCGACCGTTATGAAGCGGGTACACCTAATATTGTCGGCATTACAGGTTTGCAGGCTGGTGTTGATTTTGTTTTGTCCACGGGAATCGATCAAATTAAAAGCAAAGAAGATAGTTTGGTGAAAACATTCATTGAAGGTATAGAAAATTTGCCGGGAATAATTATTTATGGACAAATGTCAATTGGACGACGAATACCTGTTGTTTCCTTTAATATCGCCGGGATGGATCCGGCCGTAGTTGCTCTGGAATTGGATGAACGCTTTAAAATTATGTCACGTTCCGGTTTGCACTGCGCGCCATCAGCGCATAAGACAATCGGCACTTACTCTATGGGGACAGTGCGTTTCAGCTTCAGCTGTTTCAATACTCAAGAGCAAGTTGTCAGAGCAGTTGAAGCATTGAAAAAAATAAGCAGGAGGAGAAAATAATATGACAGACGTTATCATTGTGGATGTCCGGGGGCTCTCCTGCCCTCAACCGGTAGTTTTGACCAAAAAGGCATTGGAATCCGGTTCAAAAGTCAAGGTCATGGTGGATGACGAAACGGCGCTAGAAAATATCAAGCGTCTCGGCGCAAAGCTAGCCTTTGAAGTTAAGGCGGAAAAGAAAGACAATGGCACTTTCGAAATCGATTTGACACGCAAGGCAGGCGTTGTTCCTGCCAAGGAAGAGGGCATCCCATCACCGTCTGTGTTATCAGGTCCTTTTGTCATAGTTCTTGCCGAAAATAAAATGGGCAGAGGTAATGATGAGTTGGGTTATGTTCTGGTTAGAGCATTCCTGCACACGATTGCCGAGCAATCTCAAAAACCGGATGTGATGATCTTCTATAACACCGGTGTGGAGCTAACGGTTCAGGGTTCGGAAGTGCTGGATGACCTCAAAGCACTGGAAATGGCGGGCGTGGAAATTCTCGTTTGTGGCACCTGCCTCAATTATTTTGAGGTCAAAGATAAATTGGACGTGGGTGTGGTATCAAATATGTACGACATTGCCGCAACCATGAGCAGAGCGGGGCGACTGATATATCCATGAATGGACAGGTGTCATATTTTGTAATGCTTTTCAAGACGATGAGTCATGCCCTGAAAGCTGAAAAGATTCTCCGGCATGAACAACTTCCGCATAAACTGATTCCCATTCCCAAACAAATCAGTTCGGACTGCGGTATTTGCCTTCGTTTTGCCCCGCAGTACCGCGATCCAATCGAAGCGTGTCTTAACAATAAAGTGGAAATTGAACACATTCACTTGATAGTTGGTTAACAGCGGCACAGGTTTACAAACGTAAAATTCTGAAGTTACTCTTGACAATAGAAAACGATATGCTAATATATGATCAACTATTCATATATTGGAGTTTAAATTGTGAAAAAAGGACAAAAGGACAAAGAAGGCGAATGCGAGGTTCTATGCATTAATGAGCGGAAAGTGGCCTCTGCAAGGAAAGCCATGAAAACCGATGCAACGCTTTTTAAACTTGCGGAGATTTTTAAGGTTTTGGGCGATCCCACAAGGACGAAGATTATATCTGCTCTTTTGCAGGAAGAGCTTTGCGTCTGTGACTTAACCGTTCTTATCGGCGCATCCCAGTCTGCCATTTCGCATCAGTTAAGAGTCTTAAGGAATTTGAACCTTGTTAAATATCGGAAGGACGGCAGAATTGCTTATTACAGCTTGGATGATGATCATATTAGTTCAATTCTCACTGCGGGCCTGAAACATGTAGAAGAGTAAAAAATTTTAACTATATATATGAATATATGCACACATATTGTTATTTAATGAAGCATGTATTTGTGACGAAAGGAATAAGGGTATGAGCGAAACGATTGAGAATAAGGACATCATCGCGGCAGAGGAAAAGACCGGCATGAGCGCCCGGCAGGCCGAAGACACAAGATCGGAGGTTATTCTGTCCGGCGCTGAGGGGCTCAAAACAATACAGGGACCAGACGAATCGGTCGCAAATGGATGCCAGACCGACGGGTGCAGTTGTTCCCCCATGCCCCTGATCTTGACGGTTCCCTCCCCCGTGGCCCCCGTGGGTCCGGGACAGGCGCTTTACCGCATTGAAAATATGGATTGTCCTACCGAGGAGTCGCTGATCCGCAAGAAGCTGGAGCCCATGGACGGTGTAACAGGATTGGAATTTAATCTGATGCAGCGAACACTGGTGGTGAGCCATCGGCTCGATTCGCTTAAGCCGGTTGAAGCGGCCTTGCGCGCTATCGGGATGCAGGCGAAACGCATCGAATCCCCGACAGACAATGTGCGAACGGTTCTGACCATTCACAAAATGGATTGTCCGACGGATGAAGGATTAATCCGGGCCAAACTTGTTGGTATGGCCGGGGTAACGGGACTGGATTTTAATCTGCTGAAGTGCAGCCTCACGGTGACGCACAAGCCGAGAGCGTTGGACGAAGTTTTGGCGGCCCTTCAATCTATTGGCTTTGAGGGAAAAGTGGAAGCGGGCGTTACGGTAGAAAGCACCGTAACTGCGGCAACGTTACCCAAGACCAAATGGTGGCCGTTGGCGCTTTCCGGAGTGACCGCTACGCTGGCCGAGGTCGTCTACTGGATCAACGACGGCAATCACTGGGCTGTCATCGCTCTTGCGCTGTTTGCGATAGTCACCGGCGGGCTGCCCACTTACAAGAAAGGCTGGATTGCTCTCAAGAATCGCAATCTGAATATGAACGCGCTGATGTCTGTTGCCGTAACCGGCGCCATGATCATCGGACACTGGCCGGAGGCAGCGATGGTCATGTTTCTTTTCGCGCTGGCCGAGATGATCGAGGCCAAGTCACTTGACCGGGCGCGCAATGCCATTCGCGGCTTGATGGATCTCGCGCCCGAAACGGCTACCGTGCGTCAGGAGGATGGAAGTTGGATGGATATGCCGGCCAAGAATGTACCGCTTAGCGCCATTGTCCGGCTGCGGCCCGGTGAACGGATCGCTCTCGACGGTGTCGTAACCAGCGGGCACTCTGCGGTGAATCAGGCCCCCATCACAGGCGAGAGCCTGCCGGTGGATAAGGCCGTAGGCAACCAGGTGTTTGCCGGTACGATCAACGAAACCGGCTCATTTGAATACCGGGTGACGGCGGAAGCAAGCAATTCCACGCTGTCCCGAATCATTCATGCCGTCGAGTCCGCCCAGGGCAGCCGTGCGCCGACCCAGCGATTTGTGGATCAGTTTGCCCGAATTTACACACCGGCTGTTTTTGCATTTGCAATGCTGGTGGCCGTTGTCCCGCCGCTGGTCTTTGGGGCGGCCTGGCTCGACTGGATATACAAGGCATTGGTGCTCTTGGTTATTGCCTGCCCGTGCGCACTGGTGATCTCGACGCCCGTCACCATTGTCAGCGGTCTTGCCGCCGCGGCCCGCAAAGGAATTTTAATTAAGGGAGGTGTTTATCTGGAAGAAGGACGCAAAATGGTAGCGCTGGCGCTCGACAAGACGGGAACCATTACATACGGCAAACCGGTGCAGACCGATTATATTGCTTTAAGCGGTGATGCGAAGGAAATACGAATCCTGGCGGCAAGCCTTGCTTCACGCTCCGATCATCCGGTTTCACTGGCTATTGCCCATGCTGCGACTGAATCAGGACTGACGCTTAGCGAAGTAAACGACTTTGCCGCCATTCCCGGTCGCGGGGTCAAAGGAAGCATTAAGGGACATCTCTATCAACTGGGTAACCACCGGTTGATTGAGGAACTTGGGTTTTGTTCGGAAGAAATCGAGAACCGGCTTGCCGCACTGGAGAGCCGGGGCAAGACGGCAGTCTTGTTGGCCAACCAGACCGACGTGCTCGCTATTTTCGCTGTTGCCGACACCGTGCGGGAAACAAGCCGCAAAGCCATCGCCAGTCTGCATACTCTCGGTGTGAAAACATTAATGCTTACAGGCGATAACGTCCATACAGCCGAAGCAATCGCACGAGAGGTCGGCATTGATGAGGCAAGGGGCAATTTGCTGCCGGAAGACAAACTCAAAACAATCGAAAGCCTCCTTGCGAACGGAAATGGCGGCAAAGTGGGCATGGTTGGCGACGGGATCAATGATGCCCCCGCATTGGCCCGCGCGGACATCGGGTTTGCCATGGGCGCCGCAGGCACTGATACCGCTATTGAAACAGCCGACGTGGCGCTGATGGACGACGACCTACGTAAGATTCCCTCCTTCGTGCGCCTGTCCCGGGCTACGGCTGCTATCTTGACGCAAAACATTGTGCTGGCGCTCGGCATCAAGACGGTGTTTCTGGTACTGACCTTTACCGGGCAGGCGACGATGTGGATGGCTGTGTTTGCCGATATGGGCGCGAGTTTGCTGGTGGTGTTCAATGGATTGAGGCTGCTGCGCCGATAAGATTCAGTGATATAGATGTCGATCGGTCAAGCGTAGCAGTTCTTTTTTGATAATGGATGTGAACAAGATTACCGGAGGTGGTATAAACGGATACCCGCTTTTGATTATGATGGTATTTTGGCCTTGAGTGCAGTTTGAGCTTTCTGTATCCCGCAACACTGAATTTAGGTTTTGCTGAAAAGGGAATCGGCTGTCTTATTATTCTTTCGGGCATCTCTTTACTCACAGTCGCCGTCGGTCTCTTCAGGTCAAAAGGAGCAACTGTCAACCCCACAAAGGAACCGGACAGGCTGGTAACGGAGGGGATATCCCGTAGAATCGGGAACCCCATGTATCCGGGGATGCTTTTAATTCTGACGGGATTTCCGTTTGTTGTGGGATCTCTGATCGGCCTGATATTCCAGGTCGGTTTCTTCTTTTACATGGATTGAGTTGTCATCCCCAAAGAAGAGGCCATTGTGGAAAATGTCTTTGGCGAGTTGTATCGGGGGTATAAGTCTAAGACAAGGCGATGGATCTGAAGGTCTGGACTTTAACAATATAGAATTTGGATCAGGAAAAGAGCAGAAGTTGTCGTATAAACAGATCAACTCTTCCTTGAAAAGCTTGGCATTATTTCTTGAACCAGTCTTTCTTCCACTGCTTCAATTGTTTGAGCCGAGATTACTGAGAACTGATGGTATTGGTCGCAAAAATCGTGATCTCCTCGTGCTGTGCATTACTTAAACCTTCTTGGGCCATTTTAATGCACCCTTCTTGAAGAGGAATCATGGCCTCAATGAAGCGCAAATCAAATGGCTTTGTCATATCTGACCCAATTTTCATCGAACCGATATCAACACCACCCATGCCCCCACCTGTGGGCATTGTATGGGGATACCATGTCTTCAGCTAGGACTTTAATTGCTCAAGCTCTTTTTCCTGGCTTACAATGATCTCTTTTGCCAGACTGGTAATCTCCGGTCTGCTGCTTTGCTTCAGGGCCTGCTCGGCCATATCCATTGATGCATAGTGGTGTATGATCATACTGTCAATGAACACTGCATCTGCAGCCCCTCCATGCGCCATCCCTTTTGACCATGCCGGAAGCACGATTAATGCACTGATCATATAAATAACCAGAGTTTTTTTATAAAGATTCATCATTGTGCTCCTTTTTTAAACAAAAATTGACCTGCCACCAGTAATGTAGCACATATTAAGTTGGTGTTCAGCCATTTTGATTAATTCCGATTGAAATGATGCATGTCTTTGAATATTACCTGACGCTATCTTTCAGGAAGTTGTGAATAGGTACGAAATATTGGGGAATATCAGATCAGTTGATGCATGTTTCGACCAGTATTCGATGATCTGACCCAATCATCCAGCATCTCGCTTTGAAGTCTGGGATGCTGGCGAAATGAGTCATTCTAAACTGCTCAGCAAACACCACATTAAGCAGTATTTTTAGGAAAATTTTTTTAAGATTTCATGCATTCTCCTAAAATACCGTTTTTTAAAGAAAAAGCTAATTCACACAATCTACGTATTGTGGTGGATAAAATATTTTGAGGATTTGCATCTTAAATTGTACCATACCATAAGCTTTGTCCTTTTCAGCGATTGGTTCTAATACTGTTACAGTTGAGTACGCTCTTGAGCGCTTTTTATCATCATTTCATTTACTCCATTTATAAAAGTGGATATACCGTTGCAATGATATCTTTTGCTTTTATAAACCCAAAATATCTGGAGTCATACGAATCTACATGATCACCCACTAAAAACATATCGCCCTCCTCAATTTTCCCAGAGAATTTGAACTTTTTCAATCTTTCCCCACCTAACGAATAATCTTTGGCCCTTGCTATCAATTCGTGTTTACAATAATACTCATTCCCAATATTTGTTATTTCTTCCCCGGCACTGCACCCTATTCTTTTTATCTGAGAATCCTCACCATCATTCTCAATCATTCTTACTAATTTTGCGGGTAGGTCATTTTCCTGCTTACTTTTTAAAAGTGAAAATATTACATAATCCCCGGTTTTTAATTTTTCTATTTGTTTGCCCTTTTTGATAAAATAAATTCTTTTATTAAGAGATGCTGTAGTCGTTACCGCAAAATAATTCGGCAGTGCAGTACCGGCGATAAGAATTAAAATAATAAGTATAAATATCTTAAGCTTTGTCCACTTTGTTGTTTTATTGTTATTGGATGCCAACTATTTCCGCTCCTCTCAATATAACATCACTCATTAAAACAACTTTTCTCTTCCCAAGATCATTTACCATCACTTCCAGCTTATCCATATTGGCTTTAAATTGTTCTTCCGATATTTTACCGTTCACCATGCCGGCTTTTTGCTTTTCCAAAAACCCTTTTATATCCACACCAACAATATTTTGGTTTTGTTGATGTTTTAAAATGTAGTTATGATAAACAAATAAAGAAGCCAGTGTGATAATTATATTTAAAATAATAATTAGGATATATTTCGGCTTTTTTTCTTTCAGCCCAGGGGGAGTGTAACATCTTTCAAGTGTGCCGGTGGGAGGCTTATTATCCTTTTGTTCTTCTTTCTGTTCTTTCGTCATTTTTGCTCGCCCCTTTTATTTAATTTGTTTTCTATTTTATTTATTATGATATAATCCCTTACAGAAAGAAGTGTATCTATGATTCTTATAACGCTTGTTACCGTAATTGGATTCTTTGTCTTGGCCGGGGCATTTTTCAAATGGCTTGACAAAGACGTTAAGACAACAATTAGTAATTTGCCGGAGGGCTGGCCTGAAGGCTATCCTCCAGATGATCCCTATTCGACAGATCATTCGACTGATGCCTGGGGTGGAAACTCCGTTGAGGCCTATTATTTTACGCATCGGTTTGACGAATAAAGGATTCATTTTGTCTCGCTTATTATAAAGGGTGCGGATTACTTCTATTGCACCCTTTTTATTTTTTCTCTTTATCCTCAGGTCCGACATCTAAAGGATTAGTAGATGATTCATCGACACCCTTTTGTGCCAACCTTTTGAGCTTATTTTTTGTGGCGTCATATGCGTCTTGAACTACCTGGGGGGCCAGCGACATTTTCTCTTCTCTGGCCTTTATTTCAGCTTTTCTTTGTTCAATATTTTTATTCATTTCTTCTTCAGTTATCTTACCTGATTTGGGCTTATCTTCGGGATCAACTCTTTTTAGATCGGCGTGTGATGTATATCTACCAACATCGTTTTTCAGTGAGGCCGTGCTGTCCTGTTCTTTTAGGGTGTTAGCTTCTACCTCATTTTGGATACTATTGATTTTATTATCCGCAGTTTCAGTTATATTTCTACCCATCAATACATTGGAAGCTACAAAAGCTGTGTCGGCATCCCTGCCATCATAGCCTTTGTTCAGCATTTCCATTGCCTGGTCACTTGACACGTCGTATTTTTGTTTTAAATAATCTACCATTTCGCCCGTTATATTTTGACTCTGGTTATCCGTTAAGGATACTGACCTCGATGCCATTTCTTGAATACTCTTAGTTTGAGCCGATCCAACGCTTTCATTTAATTGCTTGGCCCAAGATTGAGAATCAGCATTTGATAAACTGTTTCTGAGAGCATGACTTTCGCTCTCTCTGTATATTTTATTGAGCGCCTCTGCCTCTGCGCCGGTTAGTGTATGACCGCCTTGTTTTCCATCTGTTTTGCTTTTGCCTATTGTCATCCCACCATTAAAATGTCCATATGGAGCCAACCCCATGAAGCCACCGGCCCGCCAGCCTACTGACGTAGTTGAATTAATTTCTTTCCTGACATCTTCCCTTACAGTTTCAGATAATGAATTGTCTTCTGATACTCTTTTCGAGAATTCTCGGGAGATATCCTTTTGGGCAGAAAAGGCCGTTTCTTTCGATGTCCTATTGTCCATGGCAAATTGTTCTGAATTCGTATATAAATTATTCCAGCGAATGTCATTTTGCAGGCTCTTTGCAGCCGATTTACTTAATTCCGCTTTATTACTCAGTGTCATTTGTGGGTTGAAGTTTTTAACTAGCGCCCATGGCGTTCTTTCATTTTGTTCATACCGTATTCCGTGCTGGTTTTCTATTAACTGCCACCCTTCCTTATTTTCTCCCCTCATACTGGAAGATATTCCTGTATCTCCAATCACCGATTCTGAAGCTGATTGGTGTCGTTGTATTACTTCCGCACCGTCTCGCAGGCTTTTATCCTTGTATTCTGATGATTGTTGCCTGTCTATCTGCCCTTTGACACCACCCGCTGCTCTTCCTCTGGATATGTCTATTACATTACCCAAGCCGGCATCGAATTTCCCGCCACCAGCTGATACCTGATCCACTGTATTGCCAGACATTCCCGTTCGATATTGTTCGATTGTTTTTGCTGCACCGCCAAACACTTCCGTCGCCGTAATATCTCCCGCAGTAGTTCCTGTATACTTGGCACTCCGGGCAAACGCATCTAACTCGAAATCATTATTCCGAGCATTTAGCTGTGGTGAAATTGACCCCCTGAGCGAATCGGTATATGCTGCTGCTGTCTGCGGTTCTCTGACCACTCCCCCAATATGTTGCCCGGTAGATGTAATCATTCCTGATACTCCTCCGGCTATCGATGTTAATGCATAATTTCCAAACTTACATATCACCGCTGATATTACTGCAGCGAACATAACGCTTCCGGCCCGCATATTTCCATATAAGTTTAAAGCTCGCTGACCGGCTGTCGGCCATAGTGTTGCCGCTGTATAACTCATTCCATGATCTCTGATATTTTGCAGTTCGTTAAACGTTCTGACCATTACCAAATTATGAATAATTACATCACATATGCCCCAACACGTAACAAAGATGAAAAACCCTACCACAATGCCCAGTGTCCGGACGCTTAACGTTGTAGGGAGAAATAATATTAAAAATGGTATCATCCCAACAATTATGGCTTTGAATATAGCCTTTGCAATGGGAATGTATTGAGACGCTACGATTGTCGCCCCTTCCCCGCCCATAGAGGCTTGTTTATTGGCCAATAATCCTTGCGCCAGTTCCGGGTTAAGTTTTTTAATCACCTGATCCAGCCTTTGTGCTAAAGCCATATTTAAAATAAAAGTTGTCGCCCCGAAAGTATTATTGTCATATAAATATTCAATCGTAGAGCCCAAGATATTTTCACATCTTTGCACCTCTGAAGGGTCATTTGTATTAAACCCGGCGCTGGAACACGCTTTTTTCTCCCACTGATTATAAGTTGATGTCTGATTAAGAATATTGCTGAGATTCGCCCAGGCGGTGCTGCACGTAAGAGTTGTGCCTCCGGGATTACTGCTATCCCAATATGTAACCCAGACAGCAGGATTTGCCGCAGCGCCCATTACTGTCAGTAAATCATTGGTTGTATCCAGGTCGCTCATTGTTATTGACGGTGTCGGCTGTTCCATTTCAAAGATGACACATTCTTTTACATACTCATCTAACGACTGATTTAAGTACGCATCCATGGTATTTAGCCCTGTAAATGCCAAAATAGTTGATATTCCTATTCCTCCGGCGGCATTGTCATACTGTGCACCCGGTGGATAACCGCCCGATGTTGTAATAATATCCGATAGTCCTTTTTCGATTTTATTCAAAATGCCGGCAACAGCGACAAGGCCATTGGGAACTTGTGGAATTGTTTGAAATTTATTAGCCACAGGATCGTATATGGTCAGATTCCCTTTCGGCACAATCAATGCCAGATATAGCACAACACCCAATCCCAAAGGCCAGGCCCAGGACAATGATGATCCCTGTTTTACGCCACTCATTAAACCAAATATTGTACCGAAGCCTCCAAGAAAGATGCCCATTGTAATTACTGCAAAAAATAAAGTCTTATATCCGTTATCCGCAAAGATCAGAGTTAATATTCTCCACGCCTCTACTTCAATATCGAAACCGTTCCATGTATAATAATCCATATCCAGCGCATAACTTGCGGACGCTTTTAATATGATGCCGGTGATGACTATTATTTTTATAAAACTTTTGTTTTTCATTTCCTATTATCTTCCAGTTGCTCTTTGGGCGACGGAATTGCCGAATCGGCTCGTCATATCCTTGGTTATAATCATGTTGGCTTTTTGAAATTTTTCAACTAAATTATAAACAGAGTCGATTTCCGATAATGCCGTAAAGTAACTTGATCTCAATGCTTCTCTTGTTTTTTCTACCTTATCGCCTAACGCCGTAAGTTTATCTATTTGTGGTTTAATTACCTCAAACTTACAGGTTTCCGGCGGCATACCGGGTTTAGGCTGTGCTTTGGATGCAATCAATTGCCCTCTTTGAACCATAAACCATATCCGGTGATACATATCATCCATCATCCGATAAGCTAATGCTTTTGCGGTCGGATCGGCTAAATTTGCCGCTATTACTTCAACATTATTTGCTGCTATTGCTCCTTTAATTACTAATGCTATAGATAATGGATTGGAATTTATAAAAGCCACCTGAGCCGGTGTTAAATTTGTCCTACTCTGATAATTACTCGCAATGTCCATAATCATTTGTTTTACATATTCCGTAAGATTTGACCTCGCGTCACTCACGGGTACACATAAGCCACTAGCCAGTGATCTTTTTTCAACATCACCATTGAGTAAATTATCAACGGTTTTACCTTTATTGCCGGAACATGGGGGTATGGCATTAATAATTACGCCGCGGGGTCCGGCCAATTGCAACTCGATGTCCCCGATAAACCCTCTCACCAGCTCCACATATTCCTGACTTTCATTTAACCCTATTTGTGCATTAAGATTGGCAATCATTGATCCTTGCCGGAAGAATATTGCGGTTACTTCATCCGGGCAGCCGACTATCAATGATGTTGCATCCGCATTGGGCACGGATGTTCCGCCGGTCCCCATTATTTGTTCTTTTGTTTTTTGATAAGAGTCTTGCAAGCCCTGGGCGTTTAAATAGTCGGAATAGTAATCTTCGAGTTCCCCGCTGTGATCGTATTCATTGGAACTGCCGAACAAATCCTGGGCATCCGTTTTATCCAGCGCATAGGCGGCAATTGCCTTAGTTGCCTTACATTCGTCCAGGGACATGCTGTTTAAACCATTGGCAATAGATTCTATTGATTTTATTGCTTTACTGCAGGGCTCGCATAATACGTTTAATGCCAAATCAAAAGCCACTGTGGGCGCCGACTGGAGTATTCTTTCTAATTTGGTAACCAGATAGTCAAAATTCATAAAACTTATTCCACCTGTAAATATATCCAATCCTCCACAGCCCGCTTTAATTCTGGGAGGCTGCACGGTTAATAAATAATCCTTTTTCACCGGCCAGCGAGCGGAAAAAGATCCACCGGAATAATATCCCCTTTGCTGCCCTCTTATATAGGAAGGTCCGGAATATACTCTTTGGTCTACCCAGTCATCTATCCATCCGGCTTTGCTGTCCTGAAGCGGCGCGGCAATCAGCACAAAAGTCATGATGATTGCTGATATGATTTTATTATTCCTCATAAAGACCTCTTTTCTATTTGTTTAAAAATATACTGGGGGGATCCAGCACACCGCCTTTTTGATAATCATATGTTGAATAATTCTCCACGTTGGTCTCGCCCTCCAATAATCTTACACCCCGGTATATCCGCTCTTCCATATCCGGCAGCGATACCACTCCGGAGGACACGATCAAATATTCGCCGTTTTTCCGTCCGACTATTAATATGGTTGGCGTAACTGTTACGTTAAATGTTTGGGCTACTTTAGTATCAATTTTTGTGTCGTATGGTTGGATTTCCCAATTATATTTTTCTGCGAAATATTTTAATATTGGTGTCTGCGCTTCGCAGTATTGGCATTCCTGGGAATAGAAATAGATAAGGCCATAACTACCCACGGCCCATTTAATCTTATCCTCTATTGCTTTTGTTGTTTGCTTTGTTGTCGCTACTCTTCCGGGAGTAGTTATCGGATCGGCTGCGGCCACATCATATTCCGGATGTTGTTGCACATAGAGCATGCTGGCATTAGCGAATACCACTGATTTACGCCGGGCCATGTCCAGCATCCTGGTATAGTCGGCCATTGCTCTCTCAGTGGGGTTCTGTACCGCCTTTTTCTGCATCGCGAGGAGAAGCTCTTGAAACTGATCAGGATGCAAATTCCAGAGGAGCTCATCCGGTATAGCCGCAATCGATGGCACCACTTTTATCGGTTTGAGAGTTAGTTTCTCGTCTTCGCTATTTTTTGATTCTTGCTTAGGATCTTGATACCACCACCAGCCGGTTTTTCTCTCTTTGTAAAACATTACACCGTCATCATCCGCTATGACTAGTGTCCCCGACCAAAACATCATGCATATAATAATTGATATTGCTGTTATTCTAATTATTGATGCCATAATCCATTGTTAGTTTGCTGATCAATCTTTCCAGTTCTTTTTCTTTTGTTTCCCTTCTGAATATCTCTAAAGCATATTCTATCGACACATCACCTTTTAGCTTGTAAAATTCGCCGGCGCTTTTATCTTCCTTTTTATTGCCTATATTTTGTCTCATTGTTTTAACGTTTTGGTCATAAACAAATGCCGGCACTTCTGTGATATTATATTTTTCAAATAGCCCGGGATCGATTGCAAACCTGACTTTATAAACTTTGCACTTTTTTTCACATTCCGGATCTTTTTGAATAATTTTCTTTATATATTTTGCCGTTTCTTTCAGTTTTGCCGGTTGGCCGATCATTCCTCGGAGGATAATCATTATATTTTGTTCCTTAAGTAGTGCTGTGTCCTGGACATATGCCCGTATTGTATTTTCCGGCAGCGATGATGAGATAAATATGTATAAATAACTACCTTGACCAAGTGATTGTTCAGGGGTTTTGATCGTATCCGGATATACTATTTCACTATTTTCTTTTTCTCCCATAGCAAACAGATCAGTCTTGATTCTTGCCATTTCTTTATTTAATCTGCTTTGATATTGCTCCGAATAAAATTTCTTTGCCACTGCACCGGCTCGTCTTGTTGCTTCATCATTATTGTTATCTACGCCTTTTATTTCCAACTTCTTTTTTTGATCTTCAACAGCCTCCGCTATTATTTCCAAATCAATATCCTTTTTATTTATCGCCTGCGTGTTCCACAATTTTCCTTTTACATAAACCTCTACCTGATCTATGCTGTCATCTATTGAAATTAATGTTTTTGGAATTATTTGGGCACATGCTTTTTCATCTTCCTTTAAAAATACTTTCTCTTTTTTAATTTCTTCGATGGAATAGCAGGGTGAAGGCATTGCGATAAATGCTTCCTTTGATTGGGCCTGATGGACAAAGGTCATTAATATTATGCTAAATAGTAAGGTTATGGTGTGGACATGCAGCATGTTCTTTTCCTGTAAAGTAGAAATATCAAATTATCCATTTTCCGCACATCGGGGGGATTTTTCCCCGGACCCCAAATTATATCAGTAGTTCCAAAAGCGTGACAAAAGCCGGCATTGACCGGCCAGGCAACCTGATCACGGTAGTGATGCTTAATCCAGATCGGTGTATACATGCACTGGCAATACCAGCAGGCCCCGTCACAGATGGCCGCCTGGCGGTGCATCCGGAATACCGACCGTCCCACGACTAACTCATACGCCTGTAGCAAATCATCATTATTTACATGCCCGGTTAAAGGATAGAGACTGCCCGACGATCCTACACACCAATGAAGCGGAGATATCGAATAGCCGATATTAGCGGATACGGCATCCGCTATACATGTTAACTGCGCCGCGTAATTTGCATATAAATATGCTTCCAACTGGATAATCGCGGCTAGTTCATCATCCTGCCATAAAGGATCAATTTCGGATAAGCCCACCAAATCGGTTGATGTCATTTCTTGACACATCGTATCTAGCTCTTCATCCATCATCCCCATAAGGTAAAAATACCAAAAATGAGCTTGCATAAAGGTCGATGTTTCGGGGTTTCCATTGCCTATTTCACCGCCGCCACCTTTCATTAACGATCTTAAGTTTGATGATTCGTCATCAGTACTCATGTCCAGGCCATAACTCGGAAAGCAATAGGGATCTTTTACTAATTCCACATAATATGATACCGGCCAATAGGAGATTGTGATCCCTTCCCTTACATACGGAGGTTCCTCCGTCGGACACATGCATTCCATCTCTGCTTCGCTTTCTGTTATATCATTTACGTGCGAGCCGGCGTCTATTTCCACTCCCGCTATATAGATGGGGAAGATACACTCCCAACAAATCGAACTGATTAAATCTTCTAATGCCGAATCTTCCGGACATATGGCATCGGCCGAAACGGGATGCATAAAAAATATTATTAGTAATATTATAATTGCTGATTTTCTCATTACTTCCCTTTTTTCAGGGCATATTCCCGCACTTCCAGTTCTGTTCCTTTTTGCACAGCCACAGATGGCACCGCTTTTATGCCCATTCTTTCAATTATTTCCTTGTTGGCATAATATACTGTTAACGCTTTAAGTTTTTTTCTTACATTCAAGTACGACCCATCCGTGATCAAAAGCATGGTTCTCATGTCCGTCGGATAAGGCGATTTTTTATACCATTCGATTTGTTTTTCATCTTTACCGTTTATAAAAACAATTATTCTTCTCATAAACACATATTCCATGGGGTTATATTGATAACCTTTCGGATAGATAACTGCCCCGTCTTTTCCTACAATATCTTCTTTAATCGATCCGGTCATATCCACTTTAAATACTTTATCTTCCCTTGCCGTTGGCAAATCCATCAGGTCTTGCGGTTTATAGTTTTTAATTTTTGCTTTTTGCTTTCTTTTAAATTTTTCCCAGTCATACCCTGCGATTGCTTTCTTCAGCTGTGATATGGCATCTTCTTCAATGATGGGATAAGTAGCACCATACATTCCCAGATCCTTTGCTAAAGCCTCTATATACATATTAATTGCCAAGATTATCGTTATGGATATTATTACAGTTTTCATTGAACCTTTTCTTGAATTACGCTTTTATTCTGCTTAGTTATTTTATTTTGGATAATCTGCATTTTGTTGTTCATTTTTGTTTTTGTGGCATTTATATATTCGGATAAATCTATCCTGGAAAAATCCAGATGTGAAAATTCCTCCACGGTAAAACCACGGCAATCCGGAGCTCCCACGGATCCCCATCCGCTGAAAGATTGCAGCTGAGAACGTCCTTGCTCCTGAATAATCCGGGCTATCATGGAATTAAAACAACAAAAGACATTCGCGTGCTGAACACAGCCAATCAGCGGCCATTCTTGTTTGCAATAATCACCTATAAAATGACAGCTTCCCGTACTTGCTTTGGCTACACATTCCGTATCGGGTTCCCCGCACATCTTTTTGACAAATAAAAAACTGCCTGCCGACTGATCGCAGCAATTGAAAAAATTAGTATTGACTCCAGACGGACGGCATTCCAATGGTTTCCCGTTAAATATCATTAAAGTTCCCAAACACTTCCCCGTATTGTCCTTTGGCCCGTCATCTTGATAGGAAGAGCTGTCGGAAGATTTGGGGGTAGAACCTTGCGTCGATCCGTCAATGCAGGGGATATTACTACACTGCATGACATTATTTTTTTCTGTGTTCGGAAAGCATTCATATTGTGCGCCCCATGGGCAGGAATTTATGGTCCCTGTGACACATTGAAAGGTAGAGTTATTAAGTGTTCCTTGAGCACACACCGGAAACGCCGCACAAATATTGCCCGACCCTAATGTATAACCCGAAGGACAAGTATCCTGAGTGGCCGGACTAGATTCACATCTTTTTGTTGTGAGGTTAAGTGTCCCTCCGGAGGGACAAGTCGGAACCGCTGTATTTTCCGTCGCCGAACAGTCCTGTGTTTGCAGCGGACAATAATATTTATTATTGTATTGCCGGCATATTGCCATTTCGGAGCCAAAATCAATAGTGCCGTCATTATTAAAATCTTTCACGCAGATTTGTTGACCGGGGCTTACTTTGCCGCCGTATGTATCGTCGTTACAGGTCAACGGTGAGCATTTTTTTTCCCCGTTTACATCCACGCAGGAATATTGCGATCCGGCAGGACATGCCGCATTTAATCCTGTAATTGATAGTGTGCCGGCGTTTATTTGGTAACATCCGGAATTGCTGCAGGTCATTCCTGATATTGAAAGTGTTGAACTACTGGCTGCTATTGATATAATCCCCGCATCCGCCGCGGCCGATCCGGTAATTAAGGCACCATTTATATTGACCTTCCCAATCATTGTTTCTGCACATGCTGTTGCGCCATCACACCCGAATATTTCCAGATCAGAACCGTTACCAACTATTCTTGATATTTTGTCCGCCGCTGCAGAACCTGATACAGTTGCATTTTGAATTTTAATAGTGCCGATATTGCCTGATGAACACGCTATATTACTACACATCCAACCACTTATTAACAATGATGTTCCCTGAGAATCAGCACTTATGCTCGTAATACCTATTTTATCCTTAACGTTTGTCGGGGAAGCGTTAATCATTCCCGAGAATGTTATGGCTGCCGTCGTACAATTCATTATCCCCTGAGGGCAAACAGGCGGCTCTGTTGCCAAGCAATTCCACTTTTCGGTATTAGCGTCTATTATTCCATTCCCATTCAAATCCTTGATGCACGTACTCGCTTGTGCTGCTGCGATTGATGTCACTAATATGAAAAGGGTAATAATGCATTTCTTCATTTTTTTACCCCTGATGAACAAACAGCGTCCCGACCGGCTTCTTTCAGAGCTTCTATTAAAGAAAATGTTTCCGCAAACTCATCGATACATTGACAATCCTTTAATATTTCTTCACCCGATCCGGCCGGGCATACTGTGGGATTGGGGTAACATTGCCTGTAATAAAATTCATAGGTGGTTACATCCCTTCTGTATTGGGCGGTTGTCCCCGATTGTGTCGCCTGGGTATCTAGTTTCGGTTTTCTGGTTTTACATACCTTGCTGCATGTTTCGTACGGTTGAGACCGGGCTAATCCCAGATCGAAAGTATTACCCTCTGTTTGCCATGTTTTTGTTTTGTCGTCTTGCCTGTAATCGATAAATGTCGCCGCCCCGTTTGTTTCCTGCGTAGTCTTATAAACCGAGTTTACCCGCCGCATGCTATCCGTGAAATCGAATTTACTATCGCTTTGACATAAGTACGTCCGATCCTTTTCCCACCAATCACGACAGATA
Organism: Deltaproteobacteria bacterium HGW-Deltaproteobacteria-12; assembly: GCA_002840565.1. GTDB lineage: Bacteria > Desulfobacterota > Syntrophia > Syntrophales > Smithellaceae > MVRV01. Next base: position 34,693 of record PHBK01000016.1, read on the forward strand.
TTATGATCATAATGGCCAATAATGTCCTTGCATGTCGCTAAAGGCATTAATCCTGTGGAAACATAGTTTTTTACTGTATAAACATTATCAACCTTTTCACCTTCAACCATACAGTTTGATTTTTGGTCCAGTGCAAAGCATTGGTCATCAATTGATTCTTGTACTTCATCTGTTATGGCTGCCGGGTATTGACATTGCGCAGTGTAAAACGCAATCCCGCCCGGATCATTCGCCGGGCCGTATAATACTGCATTGTCGGAGTTCCATACATAGCCGCCTAGCTGACTAAGATAGAACCAATTTTGTGGCGTTATAGTCTTAACAATTGCATCTGCTATTTCAACCCTGCCTACTTCCTGCCAGGTATAATCAATAGGCCCATATAACTCACAATATTCTTGGTACCCTCTTAAACATCCCCATCTACTGATTATACAATTTTCAAAGATAACGTTATTTCCTTCTCCCCTGAATCTATCAATACAACCCGGATAGCCGCAGTTGGTAAAACCACCGGATACATTATGACCTGGTATAATCGCTAAAGTACCGGCATAATAACCGTCTCCCCAATCGGCCCAATTAATAGTATTTCCGGAGGCAGAAACAGCTCTTATTCCTGTTTGGTAAATATAACCGCCGTAAATCGGCAGGGGTGCCAATGTATAAACACAGCCAATATTATTATTTTCATCACAATAACTTACGCATGATGACTGATTGTCAATGCATATTGTTCCAGACACTGTCGGACTATTGCCATAATTACACGATGACACCTGCACTACATTTATTTTTCTTTTAATAGTACAATTTACACGATTTCCCATGGTATCGTGATATTGTATAGCGTTACTCATAACACTATACAGACTGTCCGGTTCTGTCTGTTGTGCCGTTATTTCCTGTTGGGCCGCGCTTGTTACCAGTGCATCCGTCATTCCCCCCGCAAAATAATTTGCTGGATTCGCTACTCCCTGATTGCCGGCTCCACAGCTTGTAAGCGCTTGGCTGTAGTAAGATATTTCCGCATCGCTTATGGCGACGTCCGTTATACTGTATTTGGGGTTTTGGGACATTATTGCTCCTGTGGCCCCGGCACCCAGATCTTTCAGGATGAGGGGCAAGCTCACCCACGCAATATTATTTCCGCAGGAGTTGTTTACACAATAACAGCCACCCATTTTTGTAATATCTGTTTGCTGGATATTTAATTGTCCTTCAGTATTGGCGACCCACTTCCAGTACTGGCAATTATTCCACGTTCCCAAATCGCATTGAATTACCCCATTGCCGCAGATGCCGGATATCGGGAAGGGCAGATTGTATTGATAATCCATTTGCCCATCGAGGTTTGTGTCCTGCATTACCATCACCATGGCCAAATCGCCTGTACTTCCCGGCTGCACCAGAATATTCACGAATTTTGCTGTTGACGGGCAGGATAACTGCGCCGAAAAACTTTGAGATTGATCTATGGTTTTCATTGGAGTTTGGGAAGATGTGATCGGCTGAGCGGCATTTTGCTTGATTGCTGCACCAGATCCTAAGTATTCATAAACACTGCCCGCGGCATCCTGCGCTTTCGACCGTGATTTATCTATATCGTTATCTGCCCAGACAAAAGACGGATATGCCGATAGCACAAGGATACATATTCTAACTGCTATACTTTCCAACCATTTCTTCAATGGCCTCTGCATAATCCTTCCCCTCTTGCTTCACTATGTAATCTATTTCCGCTTTTTCTTTCGCATCCGATGTAAATAAATAATAACTAAAAGGATCTACTGCTAATCTCGCAACTCCCCGGCCATAAGGGGTATCCATGAATATTTCGGAATATTTGGGCCTGTTTGATTTTACTGATTTCAACAGCTGCATCCCAAAATCACTTAGATCAATTAATTTTTCTTCTTTTGCTTTTTCAAAATCTCCCGATTCCAAATAAAATTTAAAAGCAGAATTGGCCATGATAACATCGCCTACGCTGCCGAATTGTTTTATATCGAGAATGGATTGACTTATGATACTAAATGAGCCGCCGTATTTTCGTGCGCGACGATAACCTTCTTCAATAATTTCCTGCAATGCTCCGCGGCCTTCCTTAAGAAACTGCCAGGCCTCATCAAATATGATTAGACGCCTGCGACTTCTATCTGATAGGTATAAATCCTGTGTAACAGCATTAATAACTTGCAGGGTGATAACTTTGAATAATTCTTTGATTGGTTTAAGGTGCTCTAATTCCAAAACCACGAATTCATCCGCAGAGATATCGAAGTTGGACCGGCCACAAAACCATTTTCCATATGACCCCTTTGATGTAAAATCTCTTATATTGTGAGCTAATATATATGCCAACTGTGTAAAGAGCCTTTTATCACCGCTGTTATCTTTTATCCCCTCGTCTGCATACTTTGGATATGTTATTAAATATTCATGTATCAAATCCACATCAGCATCGTTACCTGCTTGCCTCCAGGCCCAGCGGGCGGCACTTTTTAATATTGTCATCTCCGTTTCGGCATTGGCGAAGGGCACAGTATCCGTTGCTGAATAGACCATTGTGTGCAGCAATGCTACTATTGGCGGCATGTCGCTTTCCGGGTCATTTTTATCTATGAATGTAAATGGGTTCATACATAAATTAGAATCCGGTCTGAAATCTAAAAATCTCCCTTTAAAGACCTCTGTCTGTTTTTTGTAGGATCCGCCAATATCGATGATTCTGATCATGGCATTGGCGGCATAATAATTAAGGGTGATATAGTTGACTAAAAAACTTTTCCCGGCGCCGGATGACGCCGCGATAAATAAATTATGATTGTTGGCAGCCTTGCCGAACAAATCCAGACGGCAGGGTTGCCCTTTGCGTCCCATAAACAGCAAATAGGGATATCCGCCGCCGGAAAAATCCGCTTGCACTGGTAATAATGTCGCCACTGAGGAAGCCGGTGCGATGAAATCCCTATCCAGATTTTCTACATTGTCTTTGACGTTATACAGTCCAAACGGCAGGGAGGCTATCAGTAGAGGAGGCAATATACCTTTGTCCTCTTGCATGACATAGCCGTTTTGTTCCCATAGCCTTTTCATTCTCACGATAGATTCTGCGGCTTGTTTTTGATCTTCGCTCCATACCCACATTGTCGGCATTATTTTTACAAAGGGCAGCCCTTTTTCAATATCATCCACCGCCTTCATATACTCGTCTTTCTTCCGCATTAACGACGGCGTGAAGCTTCCGGCGCCCTGTTGTTGCAGCACCAGATTGCATTTCATATGCAGTTTCATTTTTAAATCTTCATAGACGACATTCAGCGAATATAAAAACGGCGTCAATACCTGATTGGAATCGGAGATAACGCCCCAGATACCGCCAAAGCATTCATTGGTCTGGAATGCATCTACTTCCCGGGGAAATGTTTTGACGGTCGCACACCGGAAATATCTTTTCCCAATCTTAATTTCCGCTAAGCTCTTTTTGATAGCGGTGTCGGAGAAGATGACTTGTTTATTGAGATACTCTTCTTCGTTGTAGGTTTTGTTATTGACTGAAGGCTGATCATTAAATAATTTTCTCATCCAGTCGACTAAATCCTCCGGCCCTAAATCTTGCGGATGCACGCCTGCTCCGGATAATATTTCCCTGACTGTGCTGTATAAATCGGTCACATTGATTTTTTCTGCTTCTTTTTCCGGGATCTTTAAGGCCACAAATAAACGATAATTTCTGAGCGGCATCCCCTGAAATATATCCATCCCTTTTGTACCTTTTTTAAAATATTCGGCGAACCATTTCGCTGATTTTCGTAATACTTTATTGTCCCGGGTCTTTCCGGCTTGGTATAATTCTATTTCTTCCTCAATATACGGATCTGCATATAGGATGAATTGGATTATACTGCCGAACGGGATACCGATTCGAAATATTCCTTCCAGAATAAATGTTGTTTTATCACCGGCGAAGGCCAGCGGTGTGCATTCCCATAGAAATCCTACTGTTTCATCCACGTTATAATAAAACACTTTTTCCTTATCGTATGCTCTCCAGGGCAAATATGACGAAAACTTATTATGTTGGCTTATTCGTTCTATATCGTCCACCGTTGCGTCCCGATCCCGCCCTAATAAAATATCCTGTATTTTATGCCGGAATATATAAGTTATTATTGAAAGGATGCCTGTGGCAATTATTGCCAGCATTACGTAAAATACGTCCATTCTTATTCCTTTTACTATTCTTCAGAATCTATTAAATAATTGCCCACTACCCACTTTGGATCGTCTACTAATAAATAGATATATCTCATCATGTATAATTCGTTCATATCTCCCTTATATGGCAAGACTAGTACCCTTATTACCTGCGGTGGTGCTACCAAGGGTGTGTTCGGCTCTCTAAGCATTGTTGCCAATTTTTTGTTAACCGCCTTTTGATACATCGTTGCCGATGATTCCGTTATTATACGTTTATTTTCTGACTCGTTTGTTTCTGAGGGAAAACAGGCCGTGCAATATGTATCTTCCGATGCGTTATTGTTTTTGGCATCTTGGCGGCATTTTTCACACGCCGCTTTATTTTCTTTTTCACTTAATGTGTTGCTCTTCTTTTTTTGCAGAGATTCTTTGTAGGCGCCTGCGACTTTAATACATTTTCCTTTGTCATAATCCGAGCAGGAGAAATTGTCTTTATAGGGATTTAACATTATGCCGCAGCCCCCTAGACACAGCATTGTAATGATGATGATACTTTTTTTCATGGAAGCTCTTCCCCTTTATTTATTTCTTTAATTTCCAATTCCACGCCTTCCGATATAACCAGCGTTACATCCCGGAGAGCTCCCACTTCAATAACGGGCATTGTCTGTCGGGCCAGTTCCAAATAAAATTTGGATATTTGTTGAGATGCACTGGAGATACCTCCACCTACGCCGGCGGTGAGCACTTGATTAGGATCTATCGTCAGTGTTTGTCCCAGCGGACTGATGCTGCTTATTGTAGTTTGCTGCTTAATTGCATCCCCGATACCGGAAAAAAATCCCGCCAGCACTGATCTGGCTACTATTGAGCCCATTTTACTTACCACCGTGCCCCGTAATCCTATCTTACCATCGGAATCTACAACGAATCCTTTGGCATGTTGATCGATCACCGCTGTTCCTTTTTTAGACAGACATGATATGCTGGTAATCCTCAAGTGAGCCCTTTCATCCGCCAAAGATCCATGCCCTTCGCTGATCACAAAACATCCTTTAAGATTTGCCCGTACCTGGTTGGGTAAAAAAGCAAGGTCTCTAATCCGCAATAAAACCGGAACAGGCTGTCCTTTTCCCCCCTCTGTTGTCGGCGCATCCAAGCCACTCAACATCGTGGCCTCCATAAAAGAAGGGGGTAAATACACTGTCTTTTTTTTGCTTTTTTTTTCGGCTGCTTTTTCTTTATTCTCTCCCCCGGCGTTACGATTGCCGGCTATTTCAATTGCTCCGTATTCACGCTCCGGCGGATCATCTTGTTGTTTTGCCACGCCAGGTGCCGGGGGTACCGGCAATCCGCTTCTTTGCGCTGAATTATTATACTGTCGAAATTGACTCGGGGGAATCGGCGGTGGCGGTAGTGGTTCACTTTTCATTGTTGGGAATGATGTTTGCCCCGATTGGTTGTGCTGTTTAATGGACTGCATTGGTGGCTGTGTTTGTCCTGTCTGCTTATTATTTGGCTTTGCTTCGGCGGGACCTGATTTATCACCTTGCTTGTTCTTATCTTCTTTCAGTTCTTTTTTCAGATCTTCTACTTCTTTCAGCATCGTGTTTATTTTTTCCTGACCTTGCAAATACGCAGACTTCTCCAATAGATGAGGTTCGAGCTTTATTTCCTGTTTGGGATTTGGACTTGCCTGTGGTGCTTCTCTGATTTTTATTCCATATTTTATATAATATACCGCAATGCCAAATACCATCAGGCCCACAATGATAAAGGTTCTTACAACCTTTTTTTTGCTCTCGGCATCCAGGTTACCCCAATACTCTTTAAATTTGCTCTTTACATCCAGTGCCATTTATCCAAGCTCCTTAATTATTTCTGTGCTGACGTTGGCCTTATTTAATTTTGTATTGCTTGGAACCCTTCTTGTCGTTGTCATTTTTTACTTCTCTTGCATCCGGTTTTATATTCTCATTTAAATAACCCTTGTTTATTTTTATCGTTGGATTCTGATCCGCTTCATAGTCGCCTTTGGTTTGCTCGCAAATGAACAGCCGCGCGGTATCGCCTTTTTTTATTTTTAGTTTATCGATGGCTAATGCTATCGGATTTGCTGCCATTTCCAGAAAATCACGTTCGTCTAGTTCTATTTCCTGCTTTTTCGCGTCTGATATTACTTTGATTATATACTCTGATACTCTTATACCCTCTCCAGGGGCGGTAACTCTCCTCGTCGGTATTATGGATAATTCTGCATAGGGGCTGATGTCACTCGGCGCTTGTCTTTCCAGAGTAAAACTTTCCTGCAGGTCGTCGGTATAGACAGCCCTGATTAACGTCATTATTTTTTTCTCTGAGGACATTCCGCTGAAGTACTTTTTATTTTTCTTTATTTTTTCGCCCTCGCCTGCTGAGAGCTGAATTGTTGTTGCTGGGATTAATTCCGGGACAGCGATGAGATTGTAAGTGGCATCACCGCAGACAATATACATTTCCGTAACACTGGGATAAATTGCTTTATTGCCACGCTTTATGTATTTATATTTTACGTAGGCATCTCTCCCGGAAAATGACACCGTCATTCCCTTTTCCTTAGAATAAACAATGTCTTTAATTTCTCCGGCCTGGCAGGTTACTCTGTTTATATCCCTAGCGCTGACTTTCACTGCCGTGGGTATTTCCGGTGTTATTATCGTTGGCGACTGCACTTCCTCTACTGCTTTTAGTACCTGACCATAATTTACTTTTATTTCATTATCGAACGGCTGTTCTTTGTTGGGTGTTTGATCTTCGCTGCATTCTCCCGCTGGACATCCCGGTTGCGAATAATTCCACTTCTTTCTTGTTTTGAGGGACGACAGTGTTTGATATTCATTTATTTCTTCATTTTTCGTTTCCGGCTTAAGTTTCGTGTCTGCTTCTTTTTGCTCTTTTTGTGCTGGTGGCTCTCCGGGATTCTTATCTTCCGCGTAAGACAGAGATACGAATAATAGATTAAATAATATGATGGTCAGTATTGTTGCCCTTTTCATTTTATTTTCCTTTTTGTGCCTCTTCCTGAATATGACTTGGTGAAACTCCCTCTGCCGCCGATTCCGCAATGGCCATTATGTAAAATCTTCCATTAAGAATTGTGTAATCGATGTAATAATATTTTTTGCCGTCCTCTACTTTGCGGTCGTCTATATATTGTCTTCTGGTTCCTTCTATTTCGATTTTTCTTGTTTCTGTATTTACTATAATCTTATTGATATAAAATACTTGCGTTACCTGCGTATTTGCTACCTTTTCGGCGAGATTGTAAAAAGTTGTCTTTCCCCGGGGATAGGCGCTGGGATCAAAATGAAGCAGCAGCTCATCAAATTGCCGGCGAACTGTCGCCGGAGTATAAGAAAAGGCCAGAGAGCTGATATAGCGAACAAACGTGGAGACATATATTTCGTCTAGTTTGTCTCCCTGGATTGTCGTTTTTTCCTGTAATCCCGGCGGAACAATAACGACTCTTTGATAACTAAGAGCCTTGAGCATTATACCGGTATTCAATAGCGTAACTATGCCGATAACCAAGATGGTGAATTTTAACAGCCTGTTTTCACCTTTGTGTTTTGCTTTATCGCTCAAGTAATTACTCAGCTTCACTTTGATCCTTCCCTCTCTCATTCAAGGAATACGTCCTCGAAAAAATCCGGATATTTTTGAAATTTCACGATTCCCGCAAAATAGAGAATGTGCCGGATAAATCCGCGGGGATATTTCTTTTTCACATTGCTGTATCCCCAGGGGCCAACGATAACCGCGAGCCACGTTACAGATCCGAAGATCATTGCTACGGTGAAAAACATCATCATGATACAGAGCTCGTCACTATCCCAAAAAAGTACCTGCAGCGGAGCCGACAGATATTGAGGAAATTGTTTTTTCATCAGTACAGCAAGCCCATACTGGTGACGATGGTATCCGATTTAAGCAGCACGGCTCCCCCCAACAGCGCCGGGATGGCGCCGCCGATTTTTTGCTGAATAGCCAATGCTGCCCCAAAACACACTGCGGCCAAGCCGCATACAAAACCAATGGGCCCTTTCAAAATAGAATTTACGGCCATATCATAAACATCATAGGCGAAACTGCCCGCGGCCGGCGCTACAATGGCGAATGCTGACGGCACTATTGCCATGACCAAAAACAACGTGAACAACAACACCCTTACCAATTCTTCTTTCTTCATATGTTTAACCTCCCTTTTATTTTACCAGGAGCGTATCAAACATTTTTATATTCGCTCCCGGCACATACTTTCCGTTGATCCAGAATACCGGCGTTCCGGTTATGCCTATTGCCTTGCCGATACTTTGCTGAGCCTGATACGTATCGTTTACGTCTTGCGATATTTTTTGCTGGCCGAGGTCGTCTTTATCTTTCGCACCGCTCATCACTTCGTAATAAGCCTTGCCTTTATCTGCCGCGGCTATAATGTATTTTGCTTTTTCTTCAGCTTGCGGATGTAATTGGGTAATAGGGATTAAATAGACATATTTTGTTACATTCTTGTTTTTAAAATATTCTGCAGCCTGGCGGCAATACGGACAATCGGGATCGGTAAATTCAATGACCTTATTTTTTCCAGTGCCTATTTTTATTGCTTTATCCAGGGGGATGTCCGCTAATTTCTGAGCTTGAAGTTGATCGCGTTTTTCCTGGGTGAGGGATTTTTTGTTTTTATCATATATTTCGCCGAAGATGATTAATTCGCTTTTTGGGGCATAATAGAAGACGATATTCCCTTTATTGGCCACAATTTCGTATATTCCCTCCAGTGGTGTTTTCTCAATGGCTTCGGTATTAATTGCTGCTATTTCTTTAATTTTTGCTGCGATCTCCCGCTTCTCATTTTCCGGTTCCCTGGCCTGTAGGTTTACAGCCATACACGCACTTACCAAGATTCCAATTACCAAGGCGATAACCATTGTTTGGAAATTATTTTTCATGATCCGTTTCTCCCCTTTATATTTGTTTGATTTCGACACGTCTGTTTATGAAATCAAGACGGGATATATATCCCTGCCGTCCTTTCCCGATTATCTCTTTGACCACCACTCCTTCTTGCTGCAGATATTCGGCAACATTATGGGCCCTCGCTTTTGCCAGCTTATCGTTATAGGACTTTCCGCCGATTTTACAGGTGTAGCCGGTTACTTTAACTTCTTTCCCCTTAAGACAGTTGATAAACTGATTAATTTGATCTTTCTCCGGATTACTTATTCGGGATCCGTTCAGTGGTAAGAACACGATGTTCTTTTTACATGACGGCTGACTAATGGCTTTTTCTTCAGGCGGTGATATGAGCGCGGCGGCTGTCATTTTAGCGGGATTTATGGGAGCGGGGTGGTTTGTTTTTATTCTTACGGCATTTTCCACAATAGTTCTATTTTCCGTTTCTGCTAACTGGATTGTGTGTGCCGGATTTACATTGTCTGGTTGGGAGAATTTTATGGCTAGCGGTGTTCTTGATTTTCTGGTCAGTTTTATTCTTTTTACTTCTTGCTCTCTAATCATATAGCCATGAGAGATACCCCCTGAATCTGCCCTGCCTTCATATCGATATTCAATATCGGCCGGCCGTATTTCTGCGGCACTTACATTCTGCAAAGTTACCAGACAGATCATCAATACGAATATTTTTTTCACTCTTTTTCCTTATGCTTTTTCTTCTGATCAAATTTTGTGTTAGGGGCATTTTCTTCAAAGTAAACTTAATTGTCCAACTGGACTTGGATATCAAGATCGATTCATAAAACTGGGGTAGCCCAAGAGAAATAGTGCTTCCAGCGATTTAATTCCCTCGGCACCTTGTATATCAAGATTATCCGAATGCACTTTATCCCACAATTGATCTATGATTTCCGACGTTTGTCTTTTGATCCTGTCTTGTATATCAAGATGAAGCTTTTTGCTTCTGTCCCGGCGTCTTTGCGCCTCTCTGCACTTTTCGACATATTCGGGATGGCTTTTTCTGTATCCTTTCAGGTGGCCGGGATGCGCATCAAGCCAAGCCTTGACACGGTCATAATCATCCAGCCAGTGATCGGGATTACTCTTCCGCCAGCGGGCATTGTTACGACGCTTCAACTCTCGCTGGCACTCTTTTGCGCCGCAAGTCTTCTGACGAGAACCGACTTTTCGATGAGGAACGATAACAACTCCGCAGAAACATTTTTTGGGCTTTCCTTGTCTTTTCATCTTGCTTCTCCGCGATGAAAAAATAAATCGTCAGAAAAAAAAGATGAATCAGATAAATTACGGAGGGAAAGGAGCAACCTTGCAAGCAGACTGGCGCCTAGCAAACGCAACAATGAGTTGTATGTCTCATGCATAGTTACTAAGTTGTTGTTTTGATAGAAACTGAAATCTTTACGGGCGGAAATAGGAGTTAAGGCAAAGTAGAGGATTTTCTCCGCCTCAACAAGATCACGGAGGATTGTCTCGGTGCTCAAACGAATGTCTATCCGGCTGATGGAACCACGGATCTTTCTGACCATAGCCGGATTGGAAACCGCATCTGCATACATGGCCATACCTATTCGATTTCGTGATACGGCATTTTCTCCAAAGCGGATTCAGTTGTCCAACTGGACTTGGATATCAAGCTTATTGGGCAACATAGACCAACACGTCATAATGACTGTCATTTCAATATGTTCTATTACTATCTCGTCTTGTATATCAAGATTGTTCAAATGCATTTTCTTCAACAGTTAATATATATAACATCGAGCATTTGCCTACTTATCTTGTCTTGTATATCGAGATGATGCCTTATTGTTGCATATGAGGTCAGCTGTCCCGACATTTCAATAAAATAAATACTAATAGCCCTTATGACTAATTATTGTGAATTATCCTATTTTTACTATAAAAATAATCTGGTAATCTGCTTTAATATCAGGCAACAATGGAAATAACAGAGCGGAAACGGATACACCTTTTTGAAGTAAGTTTTCATCTTCATTGGAAACCTTTAATATATTCTTGTAGCGTCTTTTCTATTATAATTTCATATAGTTGTCAATTAATATATTATACTTTAGTAATTTATTGTTTTAGAATGAAATGAAATATGCATTTCATATGAGGTGCAAAACTGATTTTAACAACAATATAGATAATAATGATATATTATATATACTTAAATCGTCTAAACTACATATTATTATGCATACGTTATAATGAAACAATGTTTCCATTTCATTGAAATGAATTCATCATTTCATTTGCTGAGATGAAACAATCTCGGGTGGCCACCCGGGTTATTTTAAAATAAAGCCTCATAATAAATGATTTAAAACAGCCACACGCTTATGAAAAACAGACCTACTTAAAATCATCATAATATTATTAAACTTGGAAGTTGATCTTGGCTTTCTTCTCGATCTGCCGGAGGAACATCTGGAGGTTCTTGTTGCCTGCATCAGGGACAGAATGAATCCATTACATAACATACAATGATGATCATAAAAAATCAGACTAATTTTTTTTCTTAACATTTTTCATTTGTTGCTACTAACTTTTTCTGTTTCTGCTTTCGCTGATCAGATTATTGCAATTCGTTGCAATGATTCATATTGATTTGTGGCAAACGAGGATGTATAGTCGGCATATATCTTAAAATAAATAGTTGGAGGTAAATAATGAACAAATCTGAATTGATTGATGAAGTAGCAAAGGTTACCTGCAGCAAGAAGGAAGCCGCGAAGGCAGTAAATGCAACATTTGCGGCAATCCAAAAAGCACTCAAAAAAGGCGATGCTGTTACACTTGTGGGATTTGGCACATTTGGTGTCAGCAAAAGAAAAGCCCGCAAAGGCAGAAACCCTCAGACAGGCGAGGCTATTAAAATAGCCGCAAAGAAGGTTCCTACATTTAAAGCCGGGAAAGGTCTTAAAGACGCAGTTAAATAAACTTAACACTTAAGATTATTTTTAAATACGTTCAAAAAGCCGTCTTATGCTCAGGTGTCTAGGCCTGTACTTGACTTAACAGACATTGTCAAATTAAGTCCTGCCTTATTAATGATGTCTTGACCTATACTTGACTTGACAGATGGTGTCCAATGAAGTCTTGTATTGACAATCATAACACCTTGTGTTCTTAAAAATTATCAATTGGTATAAGATACTTTGGGAAACCGGTGGTAAAATGGGGAGGGTGAATCTGTGTTACACCTGATGCCAGAGAGCATGGTTTGTAGAGTAGATCCCCTTCTCACTGCTTTGTTCAATAACTCGTACGGTATCATAAACCTTCCCGGATGGGAATGAGTTTGCACTTGCAAGGTTGATTCGAGCGAAGCTATTTTACTGAAGGTTAAAATATTAATGTAAGAGAGGTATTTTATTTATGTCAGCGTCGGTTCTTGGGATAGATATTGCAAAGCAGAAATTCGATGTTGCGCTACTTGTAGACGGGAAAACAAAACATAAGGCCTGTAAGAATTCGTCGGAAGGGTTTGAGGCCCTGATGCTCTGGCTGGAGAAGCAGGGAATTCAAAAGGTCCATGCCTGTCTGGAAGCGACTGGCAACTATGGAGAGGATTTAGCGATCTATCTTCATGAAGTCGGCCACATGGTTAGTATTGTAAATCCCGCCCGTATCAAGGGATTTGGTCAGAGTGAACTGATCCGCACCAAGACGGATAAAATTGATGCCGCCTTGATTGCGCGTTTCTGTTTGGCCATGAAACCAGGTGAATGGATCCCACCCTCACCGGAGATCAGATCATTGAGAGCGCTGGTCAGACGGGTTGATAGTTTGATTGACATGCGCAGCCAGGAGAAGAATCGGATCAGTACGGCCCATGAATCTGTCATCGTTTTGATCAAAGAGCATATAGCTTATTTGGATCAGGAAATTGAAAAGATCAGACGACAAATTGTTGATCTGATTGATCAGAATCCTAGTCTTAAACAAAAAAAGGATTTACTGGATTCTATTCCCGGGATTGGTAAAGCAACTATTCCTACTCTCTTGGCAGAATTAAATGACTTAGATAAATTCAACCATGTTCGTGAAGTTGTGGCGTTCATCGGACTCGCTCCAAAAGAAACGCTCTCGGGGTCATCTATTAAAGGCAAAGCCAGATTATGCAAGATCGGATGTGTACGGCTCAGAAAGGCGCTATATATGCCGGCGCTGGTGTCCATTCAATGCAATCCTGTTATGATAGCTTTTTATAATCGACTGAAAGCAAAAGGCAAAAATGGGAAAGTGATTGTTTGTGCTATTATGCGGAAACTGGTTCACGTTATCTTTGGAGTCCTGAAATCGGGAAAAATGTATGATCCCAATTATCAGCAAAATTTCGCTTGACGAGAACGGTATCTACAAGTCAATGGTTTTAGATTTGAACGTAAGGTGAAGATTACCGCTTAAAAACATCGTTGTGTTAAACTACCGGATGTCCTCTTCAGGAACGTTTGTATTTTATATGGACCTGTTTCAGAAAAGATCAAAAATTTCCTCATACCTGTAATTCATGTTTTCGGGTTACTTGTTTACACCCCCCTTTTTATATGTGCAAGATCAACAAGTGTATCTGTCATATACTGGCAAATCTGTTGATAAAAGATATTATCCGTGTTCTTTTCAAAGAAAACGCATCTTAATCTTTGAGCTTCACTTATTATTTCCTTCTGGGTATAACCACTTATCATTATACGAGGAACATCGTACAAGTCACTATGATCACTGTCTATTCTCTTTAGCAATTCCACTCCATCAATCTTGGGCATCGCATAATCAAGAATAATAATGGAAGGCTTCGCCCCCTTCTTAAGCAGTTCCAAAGCCTCTTCTCCATCACTTGCTTCAATGAATTCAAACTCTTGATCTTTAAGGATTTGCTTAATTTTCCAGATAAAAATAATGCGGAAGTCTTCTTCGTCATCAACAAAGAGAATTACTGATCTTTCCATATCCTTTATCTTTTTCTCTTTGTAAATATCCGGATAAAGTTTTTTCGCACAATCAGGACAAACCCCATGACTGAACTCGGCCTCGGTGCGCTCACTGACATACTTCTCCACCTGGTTCCAGTAACCCTTGTCATCGCGGATTTTCTTACAGTTTACACAGATAGGCACGATCCCTCGCAATGTTCTGACCTCATCAAGGGCTTGTTGGAGTCGCCTGCGTTCTTCATCAAGAGCGTTAGCCGTGCGTTTGCGTTCGGTGATGTCGTCTGCGTAGAGATTGACATAACCAGCAGTAACAACCGGTCCAAGGATAAATGAAAAAAATCGCTGACCAATTTCAAGCTCCAGACTTTGCGTTGAACCGTTGCTCATGGCCTGATGAGCGGCATCTCGCAGTTTGTGGGGGACTGCCTGGCCGACTTGCAAATGCAACTCTGGCAGCAAACTAAAACCGGCCGGATTCATGTAAAGCAGCGTTCCATCTTTGGCAATACGCAAGACCGGGTTGGGACTCTCGGATGGGAACCTGGCCATGTCTTTAAGTTCATCTTCCGCTCGCTTGCGATCAGTAATATCTTTCGCTATGGCAACAACTGAAATGACTATGTTCTGCTCATTAAATATCGGCTTAAATGTCGTTATAAAATACAAGTTACCACTGGGTTTAGGAACGACATTGTCAACGATTTTAATCTTGCCTGTTTCAAATACTTCCTTGGTTACATCCCGGCGAAAGTCTGCCCCGTCTTTCTGATAGATCCCCCATAGGTCATTACCAATAATTGTTTCCAGCGGTTTTCCTAGCGCTTGCGCAAAAGCCTTGTTTGCATAGGTGAACTGATAATCAGAATTAAGAGTAACAAGGGGATCGCTGGCTTCATCAAGAATCTTGACGTAATCGATAGCGTTGTTTAGCGAAATAATTTTAGGGTTCATTCCGTGATGCTCTTGAATGCCACATGCATTAATTATTGTGAGGTATTTCGTGAAAACTCAAAACGTTATATTTCGACGCATCAGGTTGACATTTAAGTTAAGTGTACCACATAGTAAGTCGGCATGGCAAATTATTTTAACTATTTCACATTGTAATATTGCGTAAAATAGGCAAGATGGAAAATCAAAATTTCAGGAAGATATACGTACTAAGTTTTGCCTTATATTCGTCTTTACGCGCATGTCAAGGAAACTCCATTCAACGGCACCTTATCTTATCGGACTGGTTATAAGCTCCATAGCTGGCGGGTATGTGTGCACCTATGCTGTTCGGTACTGACTCAATTTCCGCTTCATTGCTAGGCAGTACCATTGGTGGATTGCTTGGCATATAGGGAGCCTACCAGCTCTCTGGATAAATTTTAGATATTACCGATCAAAGAAGGCTCTTAGCTTTTCGAAAGACTTCTTGTGTTTTGTCGGATGCATGTTCTTAATATTGACGATTTTCCATTTGACGGCCGGTAAATTTTCAACTCCATCCAGCCCCAGCAGACCCCATGCCGGCTCGCCACGTTTCACGGAAAGAACAAAATTCTTTTCCTCCGGCGTCAAGGAATTTATAATCGTCTGGACCAGTCGATCTCTTGTTTCAACGAGTTCCTCATATTCAACCTTTTCCAGCATCATATCCTTTAAATCTTTTTCATAGATATCCCTGGTATCAACAAAGTTGGGATTCAATAGTTCTACCATTGGTCGAGAGTGGCTGATAAGGTGGACAATGAAGGCCTTTCTCGTTTGCTCGTTGAATCCCCCGCTATCCAGGAGAAGTTTAACATCAAACAGGTCTCTGGGATGCTGCCTGTCCAAGGCGGCGCAAATCTTGCCTCCGTAAAGTTCAGCCTCAGAGAGGATCTTCATGCTGACGGCAGTTTCAAACATATCTTGCGCTTTCTTGGAGAGACTTCTGACCTGTGGAGTAAACATGAAACCCCGCAAGATAAGATTGGGTTCTATTTTGATAGTGGCATCGCCCCTCCGGATAATCAAACCACTCAACGATTCAGAAGGATGAATCTTCTTCGAGGATATCTGACTGTCCGGAAACATCTTCCGAATCTTCCGGGATATAGAGAGCAGCGACTTACTTATGCCGTCAAGGGCTGTTTCGCGTTCACCAATCGGAAGGTAAGTCAGATCGATGTCGACCGAAAGCCGCGGCATGTCACGAACAAAAAAGTTGATTGCTGTTCCTCCCTTCAATGCAAAATCCACCTCCGTATTGATGATCGGCAATATTCTCAGCAACAACTCTGCCTGTTTATAATAGACGGATTCTCTCAAATCGGTTTCTCCACGCTGCTCCGAGGGACAGTTATTTTATATTTCTTGTCGAGTATTCCGTGCGCAACGATACTTCTGTTTCCTTGTCCAAAAGCGACTTTCGAAGTATCAACCTGTTCCACCCATGGATATGCATGCTTTTCCGCTATGTACATGAAGAGCCTTCGAACCTTGACCGAATTACAGTTCAGAAGGAGGTTTTGAACCAGCAAAGGACGGAGACTGCTGAGGTTTTCCATGACTAACAAAGCCTCTTCAAAACTTACTTTGCCGGGCACATGATAGAGCATTTCCATCGCCGCCCGTTCAGGGGTCGATATCTTTACCGTATAATCCCTTTCCCTGTATTCGCTTAAGCCTTCATTGTACCCGTTGGGAAACAGATTGGTCATCGCGGATATAACTTCGACACCCCAATCGTTTTTCTTGAACCAGGTCGGCAATTTGGACCCTGGGTGCCCGTAAAGGAAAACAGTTTTTATCTTATCGGTCAGATAGTGAGCGTATCCTTTCAGTTCAAGAGCCGTCTTCCCGCCGACATGCAGGTCAAGATTAAGCTGCGCCTGGAGTGGATAAAGAGCCCCCATCCATTCCACCCTGTCGTTGAAAAGAGTATATGCGCCGTGGCCAAGGGGAGCGAGCCATTTGCTGTTTTTATATTTATTGAGCAGGTTACGGCTGAAGCCGCGGGACTGGAGATACTTTACCGTCGAAACGGTGCCTTTAGGCCATTCCGATATTAATTTATTTATTTTCGATCCATTATGTGAACTCATGGTAGGCATTTTAGCAAAATAATAAACATAAAACAACTATATATTTGAATTGCATCTATAATGTCGCCTTATGGTGGACGTTTGAGAATATATTTAAATATTAACTGGGAATCTCCCATAAATAATATTTCAAGACAGCCAAACCAATGCATTATCCTATGCTGCTTTCAGCGGCTGGATGCGCTTTATTTCATCACGGTGACTGTTTTGCGCATCCCACAGGTCAACAGCACTTTGTGCGTTAAGCCAAAATTCCGGAGAATTTCCAAATAACCTGCTAAGACGCAATGCCATTAAGGGTGTAAGTGACCTATGTTCTCGCAACAATTCATTCATTGTCTGACGTGATACCCCAAGCGTTTTGGCAAGTCCGGAGACAGTTAACCCGTAATCGGGCATAAAGTCCTCCCGAAGCATTTCCCCTGGATGGGTTGGTCTTATCTTTCGATCTATTCTATTTGCTAAACTCATAGTAAGCCTCACTAATGGTAATCGGTTATTTCGACATCATATGCATCTCCATCAAAGAATCTGAAGCAGATGCGCCATTGGTCGTTAATAGATATTGCATATTGTCCACTTCTATCGTCCTTCAAAGAATGAAGGTGGTTACTCGGTGGCGTCTTAAGATCATCGATACACGTTGCCAGGTCAACATATTCTAGTCTGCGTATAGCTCTTCTGAGAAGATCCGGTTTAAACCTCTTCGATTTCCCCGTTTCAAAAAGATCCTTTGTATGCTTATCAGAGAAGGTCTTTATCATGTCCTTTCAATAACGCGTCACGTGACAATTGTCAAGTTCTATTTTCCTTCCAGAATAAATTGCAATTGAAAAGGAATATCGAGGCAATGTTTTTTTGTAATCATTTAATACCTTTTGAAATCCAGTATCAAGGGCAGAAAATTGACTTGCTTGATTTCAGCTTACTATAACATGCGGACTGTCCGCCAGATTTTCACACTTCTAAAATGGTTCAAAAGCCATCTGATTAGATGATCAGTGGCTGCTTTTTCCTTTCTTAATTAATGCGGCAAGGGTTATCATTTCAGAACCATGTTTGTTTCTTATTTTGTCCATTACCTCGTCAATTCGTCTATTCTTATCACTTTTAACATTTCCTTCCATCTGGTCAAAAAGCGATAGCTGATCCGCAGAGCCTTCTTCATTAAATCCAGACAGGCTTATTCCAATCAATCTTACTGGGTGTAGCTTATTCCAATTTTGTTCAAGTAGACTGCAACCAGCGTTATATATTTCTTTCGTTGTACAGGTTGCAGGAATAGTTGTCTGTTTAGTGGCAACTCGGAAGTCAGAATATTTTAGGGTGATATGAACTGTGCGACCTTTTTTGTCATGCCTTCTTGCAGTCATTCCAATATCATCAGCAAGTTCCATTAGAACCAGTTTTGCTTTCTCGATGTCGGATATATCTTCCGATAGAGTCGTTGAGCGTCCGATTGACTTCATGTCATCAGACATGCGAGCGAGAACAGGGGAATTGTCAATTCCATTGGCATGCAGATGAATTTCATTTCCACCTTTACCGAAGGTTTTGACTATGAGATTAACATCAGACTTGGCAAGATCACCTATCGTTCTTATTCTCATGCTATTTAGCTTTTCAGCAGTCTTAGCACCAATGCCATACATTTCCTTTACCGGGAGTGACCAGAGTTTTACCGGGATATCCTGTTCCCATAGTTCGGTAATACCCAGTGGCTTCTTCATTTCAGCTGCCATTTTTGCAAGAAACTTATTTCCAGCGATTCCTATTGAGCACCAAAGACCAAGTCTTTTTTTGATTTCATCCATGATACGTTTTGCAGCATCCGGAGGTTTACCAAAAAGTCCTTCGCACCCTGTCATATCAAGCCAGGCCTCATCAATGCTGTTTTGTTCCAGGACAGGAGTATAGTTTGATAGTAAATCCATGACTTCTTCCGATTTCTGTCCATAGAAATGATGATCTGGAGGTACTAAAGTTAATTTAGGACAAAGTTTCAAAGCTTCATGAAGTACCATTGTCGTTTTGACACCAAACGATCTTGCTTCATAGTTTGCCGCAAGAATAATTCCTGAACGCTTCTTCGGATCACCTGCAACAGCAGCTGGTGTTCCGACAAGAGAATCATTCCTTGTCATTTCACAACTTATGAAAAAGGCATTCATGTCAACCAGAAATATAACTCTTTGCATGGAACACATCTCTCACTAAAAGCATGTTTGGTAATCCTGGATATTGGTAATTATACTGCATCGAGTTTTTTCAAGATAGGATCATCAGCCCAAAATATATTGGTAGTTTCAGTTTCGTCATCATAAACAAGAACTGCCAAGCCGCCTTTAAGTTTTTCTTTTACCTGTTTGACACTTGTTTCCCAGGAAGCTTCAATTGCCCCATAATCAGTTCCATTTCTGGAAATAAATTCTTCAATGACGCCTTTAAGGGCATGAGCACTGAGTTTATTGGCTGGAATTATGTGTATGGACATTTATAATTATTATTGGAAGCAGTTTTAATTAGTACTTATCATTATTAATGTTTTGCTTTCAACGTCGAACATCTTTAATGTAAATCACATTATTCTTTATTTGCCCATCGCCTGGTGATTCTCCGTCTTTAGTAAGATACAATTTCCGGAATTCAATTTTGGGCTTACTGTAATTCAAATACGACATCGGAGATTCATTGAGCATAAAGGAAACATCAAATGGCTGTTTATGACCCTCACTTAAATATAACTTCGCTTGGAATATAAAATCATTCATTGATCCTGATACTCGTCTATCAATTATCTTAGAAAAATATATCATCTGACTTTCTGGTTCAATGACATTTTCAAATATTTCTTTGTTTCCGTCTATGATCATGAATTCGTGCATACAGGACAATGCTTCCCGAACAAATGACTTGTCATTTGTAATTCCCCTTCCATACATGAGTATGGAATATAGTGATGCAGTATTGGTTAGAATTATGTACTGGGTGCGCTGAGCTGTAAATAAATGTGCATTCCACTCAAGTATGGGGTTCCGGTTTTCATCAAATTGAATAACCGGCAAGGGAGCAATTTCGATTTTCTTTGATAATTTTATTGTGAGTCGAAAGATCATTGTCTATATCCAATAGTTATTTTTTTGAAAAATAATCTATGAAGGAATTTTACTTTCTTCTGGGTCTTTTACTTCGCTGTCCTCTTGTTTCATTTCTTCCTTCTTAGGTGCTTCCTTATTAATTGCCTGCAGCAGCTCATTGGAATGATGTAATAAACGTGTCGCTTCACTCTCCAACTTTTTCATTTTCAATTCCAGGGCATAATCTTTCAGTTCGAATTCTGCAACATCATCTTCAATTTCATCGCTCATAGCAATAAGTTCCCCTTTTAACTCTTTTGTTACCTATTTATTATAATACTCGACTGCTAGTTCCTTCAGATTTTCGGGGATGTCGGCAAAGAGATTATTCATTGTTCCATTGCCCTGATTGCTATATATCCAAGCAATAATGGAAACAGTAGCATTGGTATGTATTCCATAATTCTTACCCTGTGTTATTGCTTCATCCTTTTGATATAATCATCAAAGCCTGCACTCTTTTCATTTCTTCCAGCAGTTCTTCCCGGGAAATTATCCCTTTCTCATCCAGCAGATTAATCATCGCTTCCGATTGGACTACTTCGGACATGAGAAGTTCTCTGAAATCAACTGTTTGCTTCGGATCAAGTTTCTCTGCCATTTTAACTCTCTTTCCGACTAAGAATTGGAACACTACACATCATTTGCACCACTCTTCGCTCATTTTGGAAAGCATCTTTTGCCTTAATTTTACGGCATGATCAAAGGCTTCGTCTTCGCCATATGTATTTATCATAAATTTGCGCTGCCTGCGTGAACCATTTTCATCCGTCCAATATGCCAGCCAAAACCAATATAATTTCCCGTTTCTTCCGTTATATGAATATTTACCAACACCGGGAATTCCGGACTGATTATTTCTTCTGACTTTTGAGCAAACATCTTTCTTCGTGTAGTGAGAATGTTTGGAAATTATACTTTTCCTATACTCTTTTGCAGCATTTAAAGCTTTTTGCTTACCGCCATATACACCATCGCTGAAATGTTTGTTATATTGTAACCCTTTTCGTGTAAGTTGCACATGCCACGAGTGCGTTCTATTGGCGTCATTGTCAATGCGAGTTATTCCGTACATATTTCTTTAATAAGGGGTAGAATGATTTTTATGTTTCTCCAAATTGGTTAAATACTGGTTAGCCAGTTCCCTACTTTTCAGAATCAATAGATTCTCGGCATTCTTTTCTTCTGCTGCTCTGGTAAAGTTAAAGCTGCCGGTAATTACCGTTTCCTTGTCGATAATGATAATCTTGTTATGAGCAATAGCGTGTTGGGAATCAATAAAAGTCGGAATACCGGCATTTTTAAGATATGTTGCGGAACTATAATTCCCCGTTACATTGGACTTGTCCAGAATGGCTTCAACTTTATTGCCTCTCTTGTGTGCTTCAACTAAAGCTTTGGCTATCGGCGCCGAAGTGAAAGAATATGCCTGGATATATATTTCTGATTTAGCATTGGTGATTTCATTGACTATAGCTTTTGTGCAGCCGCCGTTGGGACTGAAATATACTGCACCGGAAACATTATGGAAGATGTTATCAGCGAAGGCCGGAATATTTAAAGTAAGTAGCAGAAGAAATGTTATGAGAGAAAGTTTAGACCTACTTTTCATAATTATTATTCCATTCCTTCAAAAATATTAATTATTGCTTCCGATGGAATGATTTCTGACGTTATTTGACTTCTGTAATATGCTTTTTGCCTTGTAAATGCATCAACCATCGTTCCGAACTCTTACCTCTATTTGTTGTCCTCAAAGTTACTTTTCCACCGGACTGATAGACAATTTCTGTCTTCATCATCCGCCCGGATACATAGTCACCGTAATAAACAAGCTGGCCATTCTCAAAGTCAAGCCCTTGAAGAAAGTAGCCAAGGCTCCAATGCTCGTCAGGAATGAATTCAACCTCTGAATATCCCCTCGGAGCTGCATATGTAAAAGACATTAATGACAGACAAAAAAGCATGCCGATTGCAAATGTATCCGGGTTATCAATATCTTCATCTTCAATCTGAAAAACAATTTCTTGATAGCAGCTATATTCATTTTTTTCAGTAGCCGGCAGATCTTTATAATCATTGGTCAAGACTTTGATACCAATCCCGAATGTCTGTTTCATTAGTTCTACAGGTAATGTGTCATCAACATGATTCATTTGGGTTTATTCTTTCAATTATGGTTAGAGAAAAAGTTAGACTGATTTTTCATAATCATTATTCCATTCCTTATTACTTAATTGGTCTATTTTGCCCCGGATTTTGTTATTTGGCATTCAGTTCCTTCTTCAATACCAGTGACGGTTTAAAAGTAACAACCTTTCTTGCTTCAATGGTTATGCGATCACCAGTCTGCGGATTCCGACCCTTGCGTTCTCTCTTGGAATTGACAGTCCATTTGCCGAATCCAGAGATATTTACCGAGTTGCCTTTTTCCAGTTCATCCTTGATTATCTCGAAGGTCGATTCGACAGCGGATACACATTCCTTTTTGTTTAACCCTGCTTGTCCATAATGTGCGTCGATTAGATCTTGTTTAGTCAGTGCCATTATTTTGCTCCTTGGTATGTGGTAATCTTTAAGTAATCTTGCGGGTCAAATGATTGCAACATATTGAAAAGAGAAAACCCCAGAAAACTTATCCGGGGCCTCCTTTTGAGAATATTCGGACTATTTCTTTTTCGGTGCTTGCTTGGCGATAATCATGTCACTGATTTTATCATAGACTGCACCAGGGATGATCTTCTTCGATTTTAATTGATCTTTCTTGGTATAAGGACGCCCGTCGATGATCTTCTGGGAATAGGCATCACCGATACCAGGAAGTGACGACAATTCTGCCTTGGTGGCTGTATTGATGTCGATTAAAGCAGCTTTTGCATCAGCCTTTGTATCGGCAGCTTTTTCTGCAACCGCTTTTGCCGCTGGTGGCGTCGGTTTGGCCGGTGCTTTGGGATCTGCCGCAAATCCAACCGAGCTGATGAACAGCAATGAAACGAAAATGGCTATAACTCTGAATAAATTATTCTTCATAAAAAGTACCTTCCTTTTTTTGTTAGATTGAAGGGCATTATCATGAATATGATTGATGTTGTCAATGAGTAAATCGAGATGACATTGGGCGGGAAATTACGACAAAAACCATATTTTTAAGATAATTGACGATTTCTTAAAAATAATTTCTGCGGGTTGTTGTCTAGATTTTTACGGGTTTTTCATTAAAAAATGATTTTCAAGATATTTACTAAAAACGTTTAAAACTAAAAGCAGGTAAAATCCTTGCCTCAAAACACCCAATCCTTAACGACTTAGAGCCAATCCTTACCGACTTTTGGCATCTGTTTTAGTCACCATGTACTAACCATAGGGAATCTGAATATTTACAAAATATCACTAAAATAAAATATTTCCTTTATAAAATCTCTTTGGATTTAAAATACTTTCAAATGTCCATACCTTTTTGTTTCGACACTTCTATCCCGATAATTTTTTTAATGCTTTCTTTCCATTTAATCTTTTTATCTTTTCTATATTTCTCATATAGTCTTATAATATTTTCAACAGATTGCCATTCCATCAACTTGTGAGCTCTTTTAATGGTTTCTTTATCACTGCATTTGTTTGTTTTTAATCGTCTCAGGAGAAAATTTGCCTTGCCTATCCATATAGCATCCGTAACGTATGGTGATACTTTTTTAATAACAGCATCTATGTTGTCATCTAGCATAGGTTCACATGACACACTCGTTTTAAAACCATGAACGTATGCATACTTCAATGATTTAAGTCGTTCGGAGAAATTTGGAGCTCCCGGTTCCCAAAACTTCAAAACATCAGAATCTATAGAACCTATACTAAACCTGAACAATATATTTGCTTTATTTCTGTTGAATCGAGTGCAAATTGTTTTAATGCATTCATAATGTGGTTTACTTACTATCAAAACATTATTTCCTCGAGATAAAATATTTTTTAAAAATATCAGCGATTCATTCAGGTGATCCGGATGTATATCATGTGAAGAAGGGTACATGATTGTTCCGCTTTTTTTGCTAAGTATTTTTGACATTTTTTCTTTTGCAATTTCTTCGTTTCTCCAATTATGACTTGTTTTTCTTCCAAATCTTATTGCCATTTCTTTGCTATAACAGTATTTACAATCATGTTTACATCCAGATATGAAATTTGCATTATAGGAAGCCCATTCATATGTACCAAAGGCATTCTTGAAATTATTTTTCTGATTCAAAGATTTAGATTGCACTATTTAGTCACTCAGAAATCCATTCTTGCTTGCCCGCTAGGCTCAACATGTTGCGACTTTTTCCAGAAATTAAGTCCCAGAGAATGCTTTGAGGCAAATAATAAATCATAATAGTGTTCGACTTTTTCTATGCCAGTATATACATACCCTATAGCGCCTAATCTCCTCTTGTATTCTTCAATAAACAAATTTCTCATTATACTATTATCATCTTGCTTAGCAGCATTGATTACTTCTTTATTGCTGAAATAATCATCATTACCTAAGAAGTCGATGTATTTCATTTTCACCTTTATAAAATTAGCATCTAGAATTGCATGTCTTATATTGCGGGTTAAATCTGTCCCAATGGCCATATTAATTATAAAATCTGCATTTCCCAAGGCACTGCTCATAGCTTCTATTAAAGAAAAAGGAATACTACAGTCTGTCGGATCTATAAATACTAGATTAAGGCATTGTTTTGGCACATCCGACAATATTTCTTTCACGCCGACTATGTCATTATAATCACCGATCACAGCCTTCGCTATATAGTGTTTCCCCAAATAATCTATTCGCCTATTTAATGCGTTTACCGAATTACTATTGTTATCAATAAAAATTGCTTTATTGAAATAGTTAAATACTTCATGATTTATTATTGCTAATGATGTTCCATCTATTTCCCGACCATCCTCACGTATTATGCATCTACCAGGGCCACAACATATTTCTATATAATTGAGCTTCCACTTATTCTTCATCCCATTGGCAAAAATACTACAATAACGAGTAAGCCAATGTATTTTTTTATATGACCATTTACCTACGCAGCGTACCAAGTCCCCATCTATAATGGACGATGTAATTATGCAAATTCCTTCTTCTGTTGTTGATGCCCGATCTTCTTTATTACAATTTTTTATACAATGCTTATTCAGTGCTGATCTCAAATTATTGGTTTCTTTTTGTGCCATCACCTTTACTTCTCCTTTGTTAGGCATCAGAATAACCCTTGAGCTTCTCCTGATTGTCGAAATATATTTTGATAGCGCTGTCTATTTTAAATATCTTCATCGTATAATTGGGTACAATGATCCGATTACTCTATTTGGCAGGAAGTTTTTACTTTACTCTTCTTCAAATTTTAGTCCCAATTGTTTTGATGCTTCTTTGGCAGATTTGTAAAGAGGTTTACTTTCATCAAGTGGACTACTTTCGGTAGATTTTATTTTGAACTTGACTTCAATATCGAGCTTATTTCCACTCGTTCCAAATGGTAAAATGAAATAGTTGAATAATTCGGTGTACTGCTCTAAGGGAACTTTACCTGATACTGTAATGGATCTGAATGTTCTTATTCCATCTTCTTTTTTCTGGTTGCCTGGGGCAACATCAATAATAATATCTTCTTCATCCTTTGGAGGCTCTATTGTTATTTTTGGTATTGGTTTTAAGCTTTTATCCACCAGCCAATAGGTAACATCGGTAACATCAAAGAATGGAACATTTTCTTGTAAAAAATATTTAGTAAATATTTTACCATCACCCGTCGCAATACAATACTCACTATTGTAGCAGTATTTCAATATGCTTTTTGCAACTGCGTCTATTCCTGTCACCATCGGCTTATCATCAAAACGAATGAATGCTTCATAAATATCCTTTGCTCTTACTGGTTGCTCAACTGTTGGTAGAAGATTGTTGCTCTTCAATGTGCTTAAACCAACGGATTCAAGCAGCCACTCTTCTTCTTTGAGCGCAGAAATAATGTTATCATTGATTTGACTGTCCAGTGACTCTTTGAATTGCTTTACCACCAACTTTTCAATTCCATTTTTCACGGAATATTTCAACACAATGGAGTAGGCGGAAACCAGTGATATATCTGCCTGCTTATTGGCTTCATCAATTCTCTTTTTAATGTCATCTTTCTGCTCTTTCTCCAGTTGTGAATTATATTCTGTGCTGATTTTCTGACAAGCCAAGTAGTTTCTTAAATCTTCCTGCAATTTCGCAAAACCATTTTCTGAGCAACAGAGAAACAACATAGTGTTTCGATAAATTCTTTCACTTTTACCTTTCTTGGTCGCTATTTTTTCAATCAATGTTTTCGCTTTGCCAGATACTTCATTAGTATTGGCTGAATATACTGGACTCATAATTACTAATGTTGGCTTCATTTGTTCAGGTATATCATCTAACGGATTTACCAGCGTGTTGAATAACTGAACTTTTTTTGTTTTTTCTGAAATACGTTTTATAATTTCTGCATTGATGTCGCTTGATTTGATGTCACCTTTTCCCTGATTGATTAAAATGTTGATGTTTGGGGTGGTGTCAAACCAATATCTTTTTTGTCCGGTGCTGCTGTAATATAAGTAGTGTGCATTACCTTCCATGCGGTCAAGCGCACCATTAATATCGTTATGATTGAATCCTTCTGGTTTTATCATGCAAAGTTTTATCTCATCAACGCCTACACCTTTATTTTGTCCTTTTGAACCAAATGTACCCAGAAGAATTGTTGCAGCAACACCTTGCGTTATGCTGTGTTTACCTAAACCTTTTACTTCGTTGTCAATTTTAAAAGCATTGGAGGATGTTCCGGAAATGTCCGCATTGATAACAGCATCCCAACTTGCACCGTGCAGAATGGTTATCTGGCTGGTGAGTGCTTCTACATTTGAAAGCACTACATCAGAGGTGTGAATGAGAAACTGACTCCCTGTTAAATATGTTTGTCGTTTCCACAAGTCAGAAATAATTGCTGCCAAAATACGCAGCACACCACGAGTGCGCTGAAAATATGGATTGCTCGCCCAGCGTAAGCGGAACATATCAATCAATTCAGGATGAAACGGATAAGATTTTTTCAATCTTTCCTTGTAATCAGTCTTTAAAGCATGGCTCGATATTTCAGTAAACAATGATTGATACATAAAAGAGTAGGCGGAAATTACTTCTTCTATTTCTTTTTCATCACCTAAATCTTCAAACAATCTTCTGCGCACCACTTCAAATATTTCATCATCTTCAACAGGCTTCATGTTTGCGCCAACTCTGGTAATTCTGTTTTCTAATGCGGAAAGAATTTGTGCAGAGATTGGTGATGATGCTAACTCTTGTGCGCTTGCAGGAAGTGTTGCAATTAAAACGCACTGGTCAGTTCCTGAGACTGATTCTGTCAGTTCCTGTATGAAGCTAACTGTCTGGTCGCTTAGGTTGGATACTTCCACTTTTACAGCTGATGCACTTACACAATAATCTGCCAATTCATCAATTAGTATTAAAGCAGGCTTGCATTGTTCCAATACTTTTTTGAAAAGACCTTTCGGTGCAACTCTTTTTTCGTCATTCACCTTGATTATTTCATACGCTTCTTTTCCACCTAATTGATATGCAAGTTCACCCCACAAAGTACGAATGGTAATGCCATTTACTTTTCTTCCTTGTGCTGGATCATTTGTGCTGTTAGTGAAGACGGCAATATTGGCTGAATCAAATTTAAGTGTCCCGGTGTGTTGCAATAATTCTTTTGTGCAGTCACTTTGGATTGCTCTATTACCCCATTTTGCCAAATGATAAAGCGAAATCAATGTATGAGTTTTGCCACCACCGAAACCCGTTTGCAAAGAGATTACTCTGTTCTCTGCATCTTGTCCGCCGTTTAATCCATGTACTGCTCTCCTGGAAATATTCTTTAAAGCAGCGGTAAAGTATGTTTTCTGAAAAAACATATCTGGACTTGTGTATATTTCTCTGCCTGTTCCTGATGCCACTTCTGCAAGGTTGGCAGCAAAGATAGATTCATCCAGATGTCCTTCCTGAATGTCTTTATGCGGCTTTACATTTTTAAACCAGGGTTTCATATTAGTCCTTGTTGTGGATTTTTACATGAACATTTCTTGTTGCTGTTCTTCTTTGCTCTGAACGGTTTTGCTTTCTCTGATTAAACTGTCTTTGTTGGTAAGCAAACCGAATGCTTGTTTATGGTCTTCGCTTCCTACTGGTAACACTTCACATAGCGCAGTTATTACTCGCCAAAAACTGCTTTCTGGTTGAGCTGCAACTTTTGCAATATAATTCAAAAGTGCGCTTCGAGTGTTACCTTTGTAAAGTGACATCGCTCGATGAACTTGATCAATTAAAAAACTGGTCGCTCTATCACCTAAGTTTTTATTGGCTTGAATGCGCTGTTCAAATGTTCCGAGTGTTTGCTTGTTTCCGCTTTTGATAAGAATGTGTTCAGTGAATAGTTCGGATACATTAATGCTTAACCCTACTCTTGAAAACTTTGCTGCATCATCAAAATCACTCTCAGCCAAGCTATATAGCTGCAACCAACCGATATAGAATTTAGTGAAGTCATCTCCTTCAAAACCTTTGAGCAATGCATTGAAGGCACTCTCTCTTGCCATTTCCAACAGTTCTGCAACTGTTACTTCACTGCCATCGGCTTTTTCTACTTTTTCATATTTACCAAACTCGCTTACTGCCTGACCAAAGCAAGCAGTTAATAAATCTGCTCCACGAAAACCTAACTGGTATAATTCCTCTACTTCTCTGGTAACTGTTTTTTCTATCGCTTTTTTCACTTCTTTATATGCAGAATATCCTTTCGTCTGGTATGGACGTGCAGCGACTGTCACTGATGAAGCCAATACTGAGCCTGATAATCCTAGTCTTCTATTTGCCATTTCAGTATCAATAGGCCAACTTCCCGTAATATTCATTTTTGATCCAAGTATCGAATTGCAAAGCGTGGTCCAGGCTTCAGTACTTTGATGTGCAAACATTATGCTTACTATATCTGAAGTTTGGAGCTCAATAGCATAAAAAATATCAGTTAATTTATGCTCAAAGTGCTTTTTTGCTTCATCTTTATTATTGTGATGATAATGTTTTAATGCGGTGCATTCTTCAGTTTTTGGCGTTTGAGGAGTTGCAAAATTTAAAGGGTAAATATCCGCTAAAGTTCTTTTCAACCAAGTATAAAAAAAATCACTTAGATCTGCATAAGCTATTGCGTCATAATAAGGTGGGTCTGTAATTACAGCTGTTAAATATTTGTTGGGAAATTGTGATTTGTCTCCACTACTTGCATTGTTTGAAATCGTAAAAAATGAATAATGTGATTCAGATTCAATATATCTAATGATCCATTCTGTAGCATTATTAGCACTGCCAGATGTATGCGAAAAGGGATAACCTTCAACGTAGTCGAAAATCATTGGTATAGCTTGTTTGCCAAACAAATTGCTGATGGTTTCCCTTGAAGTATCCCATGTAATAAACATGTTTTGTTTTATAACAATACGGTCAATTAGAATACCCAAATAGGTTATTACGGATTTGCTATAGTCTTCTTCAAAGAAGCCTAAATCAATTTTTATTTGGTTCAATTTAGCAACCAGAGTTTGCAATGCAAATAATTGTCTTTTTGAAAACATAGATCCGAAAGTTTTAAAACCCCAAAAGGTAATTTTTAGGTTTTGGGAATCATTTTGAGGCATTAGTTCTGAAGGTATCTGCGATTCAGGTATTATTTTTAGAATTGACTTCTCTGCTTCCGTCGGCAAACGATATATTTTACCATTCTCAGAATCTTCTATAACAGCTATTACTATTTCAAATGCTTTCTTTTCAAAGAATTGTTGTTTTAAAGTTTTTGTTTCCGTAAAACTGCCGCAAATTGGACATTTTAAATTTGCTCTTTGATTCCAGCCTTCCACATCACATTTGCCTTCTGTAATAATAAAGTCAATTTGTTTTCCAGTTATGATTGGGTTTAAAAATATGTTTTTTGAGTTGGTGTTTACCAAGTAAAAACTTTTTAGTAAAGGAACCTCGGCATTGCAACTTGGATTCGAGCATGTCCCAACTTTTGCCCAGATATAAGCAATTGGTTTTTCCCCTTTTTCATCAGCTGGATATAGATACCCAATTTCTTTTTCCGTTTCCGACAATAATTTCTTAGCATAAAAATTGACATCAAAAGAAAGACGGTTGCAAATGTTTACTCCAATGGCATCACCATCTTCAAACATCAAAGTTTCATTAGTGATTTTCTTCCATTCTTCCTTGCCATACAATTTCAGAAATTCCTTTTTACTATAAGTAATTGGCTTTCCATACTTCTGCGGAAATTCCAGACTCCCTTTCTGAATAATATGAGCAACAGGATTTATGTCGTTACCAAAACTTCTGCATCCTAATCTTGCTGCTTCTAATGGGATAGCTCCCCCACCAGCAAAAGGGTCAAACACTTTTGGCATCTTATCCAGAAATGCTTCACGTGCATTGTGCAGGTCTTGAGATTTCAATTTGGTGTTCTCAGTTTCAATGTGGCGGTCGGTAATACAATATAGTTCTTTTTCTGCATCTTTAATTGCTTTATAGTGTTTATCAAAATCATTGAGCAAATCTTTTGCAGAAAGCTTGTTTTGACCATTGCTGCTATTGTGCGAAACCCAAATGAGCTTCCGAGCTTTGTTAATAATGACTTCATTGTTTTTGTTATCCCACTTAATTAAACTGTACTCGTTTAACAGGTCTTTTGCCGACGTTTTCTCACCAAGTTTTGTGTATTTATCTGAGAATTTTCCAATAAACATCATTAACCGGTTGCGCAGATTATCCTCCATCTTGTCAATGGCTGCTGTGTAAGGAATATTATCATAGGGTTTGTAAGCATTTTTATCTATTCCTTGTTCATTCAAAGGAATTTTTGCACTTCCTAATAGAATTTCAACTGCATTACGAAATGCTTGCGGACAATTTTCGTCTAATGGGTCGGGAACTAAGCTGGCAAATACTACTGCACGACAAACTGGCAAAGGTCTCCTTGCCCACCACAAATGAAGTGTGGAAATATGTCCGTGACGAATGGATTTATCTCTAACGCTTTCAGCGGATATTTCCTTTATGGGCATTGCTACTTCAATAAGTTTTTTTGGTTCTGTCATAATGTTGCTACTTTCTGTTTCCATTCTGCCATTGGCAGAAAATATTGAACACCCTTTGTTTTTCTTTCAAACTTTAATGCACTTGTGGGATTCTGAATGCGGTGCAATTCTGGAATGCTTTTGCAATTCATTACAATGTAAAGCCATGCAGTATTTCCCAGCTGCGCTAGGCGGTTCATTTCATTTTCTGAAAGCATCACACTTCCGTCATCTGCACTTCTGCCTTTCACTTCAATGTATCTTTTTATTTCTTCTGGACTGATGCTGCGTATGTCAAACCCTTCATTATTGGCTGATACATCCGTTGGTTTCCACCCTGAACTTATTTCATACTGCACTGCAACTTCCATTGCTATGGCTTCTGCTTCGTCATCACGACTCATACCGTAATGACTTTTATACTCTACTTGTGAAAGTGGTACAACAAAAGCACAACCGAGCACTTCAGGAGCTTTGGGATTAAGCTGCACCATAAGTTCCAAATTATCCAAACGATCTTTCTTTTTGCGAATGAGTTCGGTAATGCGCTGCTGTTTCTTCAATATTTTATCTTGTGCCTTCATATCGCCTAGAAGAACTTTTCCTTGTAGTTCTTGAATTTGTGATTGCAGATCCATTATTACTTGAGTGAAAGCAGATTCTAAATATTTTTTCCTATCGGAAGTATCTTTCTGCACATGGGTTTTGGTGTCTTCAAATTGTTTTTCAGTAATGTTTGCAAAACTCCATTGAACTACTTCATCATTACTAACTTGCTCTTGAGGAGCAATGGGTTTAGTAAATTCTGCTGGCGCATGAAGGTCAATAAACTTTGCGGGAGAAGTAAGATGAAATGTCTTGGTTGCTGACTGGCAAACTGTTATCAATCTTTCGTCCGCAACGCTGTCATTTCTTTTGCTTTCTCTGTTATCTACAATTTGTGATTTAACAAAAAAAGCAAAATATTGTTCTTTGTCGTCTGGTGAAATCAACACAGTACCTTTGAGCATATCTTCACGATACTGATTGCGAACAACATTTATTAAACTGTCAAACACCGGATTTCCGGGATTTATGTAATGCACCTTGCCTAAATCGCCAATCATTGAATACTCTAAAAATACCTGCTTATCAAAACAGAAGAGAATTTGGCGGAGAGTATCGGCAACGATATTGTATGCATTGCGAAGTTCCTGTGTGATAACTTCTGGCATATTATCAATGCGAAAGATATTTGGTCTTATCTCTGTGAAATTGCCACCCAACTGTTTGAATGCTTTTTCAAAAAATAAGCGAATGTAAATAGGCTGCAAGCGTTTTTCATCAGAATTTTCTTTCAGTATCCGTGCATCTTTATAGTCAACAGTGCTGTGAGCTAATTTTTGCTTCTGCTCCATTATTTTTGCTTTTACTTTTTCCTCAGTAATTTCATCTATCGCTTTTGTATAGGAATTTTCCCGACCTTCAAATATTGCTTGGATTATGTCATCCATACCAATATTTTCCAACACATCTTGGATGACATCGTACACACGGTCATCTCCAATGCCTTCACGAATGACGTCTAATTTTGTAAGTAATTTTTCTAATACTTTTCCTTCCTTGGTGTTGCT
The DNA here is from genome assembly GCA_002840565.1 of Deltaproteobacteria bacterium HGW-Deltaproteobacteria-12. GTDB lineage: Bacteria > Desulfobacterota > Syntrophia > Syntrophales > Smithellaceae > MVRV01. Next base: position 67,866 of record PHBK01000016.1, read on the forward strand.
TGCTACCATATTGAACACAAGCACATCTTGCTTTTGTCCGTAGCGGTGTATTCTACCCATGCGTTGTTCAAGTCGGTTAGGATTCCATGGTATGTCCCAATTGATAAGCAAGCGGCAAAACTGCAAGTTGATACCTTCGCCAGCCGCATCAGTACCAATAAGTATTTGAGTGTCTGGTTTTGCAAATGCCCATTGTGCTTCTCTACGTTCATCTACTGTTTTTCCCCCATGAATGGTTACTACCTTATAACCACCACTTTTCGTGAGCCGTTCTTCCAAGTAAAGCAATGTGTCTTTGTGTTCGGTGAAGATTACCAGTTTTTCTCCTTGTTCTAGAACACCATTTGACTTCAGCAATTCCTGCAATTCCTGAAACTTTTTTTCTTCCTGTTTTCGGTTGTAAAGCGTTTGAGCCATGTCAAACAACTTCTTAACTTCATTTGCTTCCTGCTGTATTTCCTGCAAGCTCGTGGCAGTAGTAAAAAGTTTGAATTTGCGAGGGTCTGATAAGATATTATCTAAAGCATCTCTTTCGTCATCTTCCAGGTCTTCATATTCCACGATATTATCAACATCAAAACCTTCCAACTTATGCCGCTGACTCCAGAGATTTGGATTTTTATTGACTTCATCAACTATGCCCTGCAATGCTTTCCATCTGCGCTCCAAAGTATTTTTGATGGCGAAGATTGAACTCACCAGCCTGCGTTGCATTACAGTAAGGGCGAGAGATACATGGATGTTCTTGGTTTCAGAGGCTTCTTCTTTTCTCTTAGTAAGGTATTGGGTTACTGCGTCATACAATTCTTTTTCTTCGGGTGTAAGCTGATAAGCAACTGTTTTTGTGAAACGGTTTTTGAATAGAGGCTTCCCTTGCCAATCTTTCATATCCTCTTTCAATCTGCGGATAAAAAACTTATTTATACCATTGTGTTCTATTTCCTTTACACGTGTTGACGCAATTTCATTTGTTGCAAAAATATCTTCATCAAGCAGCTGCAATAATTTTTTGAAAGTATCAACTCTTCCCCTGTGCGGTGTTGCCGTGAGTAATAAAATGTGTTCACATTGTTGTGACAGAACTTGCGCAGCTTTATAACGCAGTGATAAATACTGTTTGTTGCCATAATCATAAGCTGATAATTTGTGGCATTCATCAAACACAATCAAGTCCCAATGAGAATTACTGGCAACATTCAAAACATCTTCACGGAGAATGAAATCTATAGAAGTAATAATGCGTTGTGCTGTGTGAAACACATTTGGGTCTGAGGAAAACAAACTGCGATTGACTAATGTAAAAGGGATATTAAATTTCACTGCCAGTTCATCTTCCTGCCACTGCTTCGTTAGCCCCCCCGGAGTAACAATTAATACTCTTTCTACCAAGCCACGCATCATTAGTTCTTTAATGAGCAAGCCAGTCATAATTGTTTTACCAGCGCCAGTGTCATCGGCTAAAAGGAAACGAATTTTTGGAAGTGGTAAAAGGAACTTGTAAACAGCTTCTACTTGATGCGGTAATGGGTCAACGATACTGCAATTAACTGCGAACAATGGGTCAAACTGATAAGCGGAGTTGATGCGTTCTGCCTCCGCAAACAATGCAAACTTTACAGGGTCTCCCTTGAAATTGAATGTGCCTTCTTCTGTCAGAATTTCCAGGGCTTGAAATTCATCTGAAGAAATTACTTTGGTATTGGCACGATTTGTATTTACTCCTGTGAAAGAAATAGAAAAACTATTCCCCAACTTCTGTACTTTATTAACGATGACTGGTTCGGTAGGAATAAGATTTTTAACAATTTGTCCTGATTGTATTGTCATTTCTTAACCATTAATTTATATTTTTAAATTATAAACACTCATTATTACCCAATACATGCTGTTTTTAGAGACTCGTGAGAAATATTTTGTATGCTTTTTTTATTAGATCGTTTTTACGATATTTATACTGATTTCTATTATCTCTGCTTAACGTTCGGATTAACTTTTCAGTCATAATGCTTTGTAAGATTGCATACTTTTAATAATCCGTCAATCAACGCTTTCGGTAAAGAAAGCCTTAAATGTTAAAAGTATATTTTAATAAAATATGCATTGCGGAAACAATTTTTATTTTTATGAAAATATTTCTCCTAACACCTTCAATTTATCAGAAGTGGGCAGACGTCAGAATTGATGATTACTATTTGAAAAGAACACACGTCTCAGCCAAAGCCAGCTTTATCGGCGATTGGCTACACCCGATGGTTGGACCGGTACAATTTCGCCCCTTTCAATGACCGTAAGACCCAAAGAATGGAGCATCGGGCGGACGATCAAATCAAACACAGCCACGGATACCTCCATAGCCATCACCGCATCTGGCTTGCTACACGTATCTCCCTTGTGTATTATGTTGTTTCGTACATCTTGAAGTTTCTTGCACTCATCGAGGAGTCTTTGTACGGACCTTTCTCGCTTAATGTCTTTGATATTAATCTTCGCTAGATTCCAGAACAGGTCTGATAGCAGCCCTTCATAGCGAGCAAATCCGCTTTGCCCCAGCGCATATTTCACAATGATGTCGGCCATCGGCTCATGATGAACCAAGCCATAAACAACGGGTTTAAGCAATGCTGACTTTAACAGAAGCTCTATTGCTGACACGAAGAATACGAGAGCCGGAGTCTCTTGCTCCAAATGTAACAGGGTTTTCCCTAGCTGAAGTGAGTCCACTGCCGGTCTCATAACAAAAGATGATTTTATGTAAAATGAACGTAAGCGCTCCTCCGTAAACTCAGAAATAGCTTGCTCCCTGTGCTCGGGGTATAATTCTTTGTCCATCTGATCATAGAATTCATCCATTGCCGCATCATGTTCATCGTAGCTCATATTCCCTCTGGTCCAACGACGAAATCAGCCGGGGCGCAGCGATCGGCTGATTTGATCTTGTTGGATAAATTTATGCTTTTGAACCTGTTGGCTTATTGTCATTCCTAGCATCAATTAAATATACATTTTTGCTATCTATCATATCTAATTCTTTTAATATCTTTTTAACATTAAGGAACTGCTCTTCGGTGAAATAAATAATAACTTTAAAACCTGCCTGAGCATCACTAGCCTTCTTGTATATATCTAATTGCTTTTGTAAATTTCGTTTAAGTTGACTGTTACTTGCCAGTTTAAATTCTACAAGGGTTTTATCTGCTGCACCTCTAGAAATTTTAAAGTCAGCAGGGCCTCGGCCATCATTAACTTCACGACTAACATCTGACATTGTTTTATGCCAAGTGAGTCTGAAAAGAATATGAATGTCTGTTTCTTTTTTTACAGGTTCCCCTTTAACATAGAAAATATGATGACCACCTTTGTTTTCAATTACATCTTTGAAATACTCAATTTTTTCTCTTGTTTCTTCTTCTGTATCATCAGTTTTTTTATAAAAGTCAGTTTGATTTAAAAGATATGCTAGGCTGCCAAATTGCTTGATATAAAGCTCATATGACTCAGCAACCTTTGCGTCACTTACTGCTACAGCTTCGTCACCTTTCTGCTCTTTTTGTTTTATATAATAGTCAATTAGCTGTGGATATTCCCTTAGAGTTAACTCAATTGCACGTTGATAATCTTCTTTGGTTGGTTCTGGGTCATGAGGTATTCTCTGATAAAAATAATTGTTTATTTGAGCTCTAAGCGATTCGTTTTCTATGGCATCAGGTATCTCTTCAAAGTTTTTAATCATGTCAGAATGGTTTATCCACGAATCATCTTTTGTTAAAATGTCTCTAGGCGTAAGCAAAACATAGTCGTCATTATAGTTAGGTAACCTATATGCCCTTGGAACCCACCTCTCAAGGTGGTAATCGAAAACGGCTCTATTGACAGCAAATTTTTTTGTTAGTGAAACATCAATGTGCTTTTCAGTAAAATCTTCTGTATATTTAAGTAGGAAATTCTTGATTAAATTAGTCGTGAAGTCACTCACCATATCACGACCAACACCGCTTCTAATTAGGCAGAGTTTTTCAAGATGACTCCCTTTTGTAATTTTTTCATTACCAAAATTAGTGAATACTGCTACTAAATTTTCGTTAAGTGCACTTGCAAACTTAGGTCCTAGGCCTCTACCTTCATTACCAGACGTACTGAACCCCAACCAATTCTGTTTGACTTCTGAAAAATAGTACCACGATTTAAGCAAGCCTTTCGAGATTTTTCCACTCTCTGATTTCATTTTTAGAAATCTAAGATAGTTAATCATATCGGCATGCAACTTAACATATTCTTCGTTTTCACTATTGAAAAGGAGAAATGGGTCTACAAACAATGGTAGGTCGGTGACTAGCGAGACATTAAATGCTCCATATTCTTCTATTTCATTTTCCGGGACATTAAACATGTCTGAGAAGTAAAGTTTTATACCCATGTTATATCTCTCCATCCAACATTTAATAGAGTTGCCAAGTATTTTTCGATATTTCGTTATCTTTATACTCTGTTGAAAAAAGAATTAAAAGCAACAATGTATTCAAAATCAAGGGAAATGAAATTTAGACACTCGGCATTTTACGGCAATAAAGACCAAAAGCCTGCCAGGTAATTTATAAGAAATTTGTCCGCCTATAAACCCTTATGACTTGACCGCTCCAGATCGTCCGATTGAGTAGATTGATAGGGAGAGGAAGAAATACGAGCATCCGTATTTTTAAGAAAATATGCATTTTAGAAACAATACTTTATTTTTAATAAAATATTGCTCCTAACACCAAAAGACGAAAGACGTTCGGGCTGAACTGTCTAGGCTTTCTGAAAGAAAGTATGAACAAATAATAGTAACCCAACAGAGTATGTGCTTCCCTTATGGAAAAACAGCTATTGAAGAGAATTACTTGTCGTTGAAAATCTTTGTGAATCCATCCTCTTTTGAAATGTCTGGTAATAAAGAACGACACATCCTTTCAAAAGCAGCAACATCGTCAAAATATTGCTTAGTCTTCGATAGCATTTCAAAAGCTTCCATTTTTTTGCCTTCTTGATAGAGAAGTGCGGCATAACGGATTTTGGCGAGATACACGTCGTCGCATTGGTCAATTGCTACTTTATAATGCTCCTTGGCCTTATCTTTATCACCCTTAACTAGGTATATTTCTGCAATACTAGCGTGGCTTTGGCACATGCCCTGACGAGATTCTATAATTTCCTTTAAAAGCACAAGAACCCTATCAAAGTCCTTTTCTCCAAAATTCGCAGGCATCTCGCTTAAGCGGTGTATTGAATTCGAATATCTGTTATCCTTGTTTCCTTCTTGATCCCACCAGAGTTGAACTCCATTATATGGAGGATAATTTTCAAATTTTTTCCCTGTAAGTGATTCAATGGCTTTCTCTGCTCTACATGCGACTTTTAGATTAGGATCTTCTCTGGTAATCTTTACCAAATCATGAACAAAATATTTTAAATCTCTTTGCGCAATTTCGTTAATGTATGCTTCCCGCATACTAACATCTGAATCATTATATATTCTATCATACATCTTTTCTGCTGAAGGTCGATAATGCTGTTTGGTATTTTTATTGATTACCTGCTGTGTCAAAAGACTGTATTTATAATCATGATAATAAAGATTAGAATCACTCAAGAGTGATTTTACAAGCATACCTTTTCGACTCTCGCCCTGATTGGAAAGCCTGATCAAAACATTGTGTGCCGACCTATTGCCCCCTTTTGCATTGTAATAGATAGCGAGAGTGTCTGCATCATCTTTAATATCCTTCAAATTAGACTCGAATACCTTGAGGCCACTGTCTGTCTTCATTTGTATTTGTTTTGTTTTGTTGTTCATGTCAACCGACGACTGCTCTATTTGCCTCACTCGCGCCACTGTCCCGTTCACTGATGCCTCTGCCTTTGATACCCTTGTTGCGGCATCGTCTGCACTCATCACTGCAGCTGAGGCCTTAGTTGCAGCGTCATTGGCGGTCGTCAGTGCGACTCCTGCTTTAACCCTTTCTTCTCGTGCCTCATGGAAATTCAAATATGAGAAAATGACCATCAAAAGTGAAACAGATAATGATGCGAACAAAAATACGTCGCTAATTCGAAAATAGTTCAGATACCACTTCTGGTTGCTTTTGCAGACGGGACATATCTTTGCTGGGCTGGGTATATCAGATGTACAGTATTTACATTGCTTAATATTGCTGCCATCATCTTGCATAATTATCTCTATTCCTTGTTGAATAATACTAAGCTAAAACAAGCAATTATCAACATGTTTGTCAAGGAAAAATTCGAAAAATTCGAACCAGATTATATAACTCTTAGAATAGTCTTACAAGGAAACCGTTTGCTAATGTTTGCTAAGCAATAATTACCACATGAATATTCCCATTTAACAGTAGAATTAGAAAATCTACACCTTAAGGAAGAACTGCAATAACTAGTATTTTTATCATTTCATATATTATGGAAACAATATTGTATTTTTATGGAAATATTTACTGCACCTACCTATCAATAATTTTTTATGAATAACAATAATGCGGATTAACGAAAGAAAGGTGAGGTAATTACGAAGTGTTGGACTGAAACTATCGGGATCCCTACCAAGTGGCGTGTCGCTCTTAAAATTAAAATTGATATCTATTTCCATATAAATTAGGACTACTTCTGTGCTTTACATTCTATCTGTATCATTAGGCTAACGAAAAGCTAAGCAGGAGCCAAGCGATCGAGTCTTATGGTTTTTTATCTTCTATTAAATATGGCAAGCTCCCATTCAGGAATTGAGAGTTGGCTATTTCTTGCTAAAACTTTTATTTCTTCAATAACTTTTTGATAGTCCAACCTGTTTGTGATTTGTGTCCAATTAATTTTGCCACTATACTTGGTTTTGCTTATGACGATTCGATCTACCGGACAATGTGGCGGGGCACTTATTATTCCCAAACACCAGTGATATTTTAGCGCAAGGTTGAGTAGCTTTTGCGCTACGCCGTATTTGTAGCCCAAATCATTTAGGATGCCCGGATCAACATTGTTTGCATGAACGATCAAGCGTTTTATATTTTCATAATGTTGTTCTTCGGTACAACCAGCAAAATATTGCGAAATCAAATTATCGGTCACGAATTTGATCACGCTATCACGAAATTTACCTAAATCTTTCGCGCTTGAATCGATATTGTCTTTGTACAGCTTTGCGCGCTGCACAGAACCGGCCCAAGCCATTATCCATAACTCATCTTTGATAAACTCAAGTTTGTCGTTCATTTTATGTTCACCATAACGCATGAAATCAGCAGCGACTATAAACCGTCCGCTGGATTGGCTTGCCAGAGTTTTTTGTGCCGCAAAAGATCAACAAACATTTAGTTATATCCACACGACTTAAATAAAATGGAATCACCAACCATTCATTTTTTTCAAATCTGCCCAGTAGTGACTTTTTCTTAGTTGTTTCTTGAAAGCGGCAAGAAAGTCTTTTTTCTCTTTGAGAAGCTTTTGCTTGGACATTCCGTAATCCAGGTTTTGCCAAAACCAGTCACAATATTGCAATGCTAAGTTACCATTACCAGTGTAGATTAAATCAAGCATTCTGGCGGATAATACTGTATATGTTTGACCTTTCTCGAACCCCGATGGCATTGTATAAAGTTCTTTATCAACTGGCGGGTTTTTTTTCATCAGGTCCTCCGCCAGTCTATATTTTCTATTCTTCCAGCGTAAAATAACCTGTGGAGCGGGAGAACCTGTAAATGATGAACTCCAATACGCAAAGGCCCAATCCAGCCCGATAGCCTCATATTTTCCATCACCGTCCAAGTCCCTAAAAAATATGTATGAGTGATCTCCATAAAGAACGTCGATAAGCTTTAATTTCTTGCCCAACGAAAATATAGCATAAATAGAGCAACAGTGCCATTCATCTGTATATTCATAGGCAATGACCTCAGGGATCCCATCACCATTGATGTCCGTTCCTGGATCTGGTCTTGTAATAATAGCAAGCTGGCTCATTAAATCTGAGCAATCTGATCGAATCTTCCTGCCCGATCTAATAATATCAACGCATACTTTCTCGTCAGCTTCTTTATGGCTAACCTTAAAAGTGTAGTTCTTTACGGTTGCTTCTCCTTCAGCTGTCTGCAGATAGCAAGAGGATGCTCCGTAATAAAGTGGGTTATAAAACTGCTCTTTTGTGAGTTCAGGATCACAACCTTTCTCCGCTATTTCCTGAACAACCTTTGAATCTTTATCAATATGCTTTTTCTCTTCGACGTGCTGAGCGATATCAGCATTGCATCCCCAAAAAAATGCAGTAAATACCGCTAATATTTGAAGATGATTTACTAGTGTTCTCATGAGCGTCTTAATCTATTAATATCATTGATTTCTGTGATTATAAAAAATACTGTCACTATTTAAGTCCTCAGCAAAATTAAACATCTCCTATAATAGACACAAATATACATCTGAAATGACCCATTTCGTCATTTACTTTATACAGCTCTGTGGGATTAATTATTGGAACTTACTGAAAGGGTTAAGCTTATTCTGACAATGATTATCTTATCTTATTGAAATTATTATAACATAAGTCATAAAATCTGTCAATGCCAAATATCCTCCATGATATCATATGGTTATGAATGCTGTAAAATATTTAATATTATTAAGCTTTTACAGTGAGCATCTTATGGCTTAATGGCCTGCTGGGCAAGCCACTACAGCTCGGCTAAGCGTGATATTTTAATAATAATATATTGAAATCTTTTATATTTTTGTTTTTTATTGAATCTGAAAATTACAGGAAGACACAAATACCACGTCATCCTGAAAATAACAGGCTCGAAACTCTGCACGTTACAACCCGTTATCATTAATCCGGATCGACTTTACAACATCTCGACGTGTATTTGAAATTTGTTATGTTGGCGAAATGACAATGCTAAACTGTTCAAGAAACACTGCATCAACCAGTATTTTTAAGAAAATATATTTAAGATTTCATGCATTATGGAAATAATATTTTATTTTTATGGAAATATTTCTGCTAGGACTTACAAACAAAGTAATCTGAAAAATCCCTACATTGTGAATTACTAATTTGAAATCGTGATTTTCCGGAAAAGCGAATGTGTAGCAGCTTTCAACCCATACTGTGTAGGCGTAAATAAAGAAAAGATAAAATACGCTGGATATTGACCTACAAGTCAATGGTCTTCGATTTTGATTTTAATTGACGATTACCATTCGAAGTGATGACCTCTGCAGTAATTGTCTCGTGACCAATGTTAAAGCTCAGATGCGACAGGCCGCAGGCCTGAGCGTCGGTCTTGTGCGCATTTATATGTAGCAGTAGCGGCCTGCTTATTTTTGATTACGTGAATCGACAATTCTTAAGAGATGGGATGCAAGCATCACCATTTCTTGAGCTTCAGTGTGGTCAGTGATAGTTACTGTCCTATGTGAGTGTGGGTTCTTATAGGATCCTATCGCACCTGCAAAAAGATGAGCCAATGCTTCGCGTTCGGGCTTTGGTTGTTTATTATCAGTTAATGGCCCATTGTCAGCTTGAAACGCTTTGCGCATAAGATCAACTCCAATATCAGTGTTTTCAAACGCGCCTGCTGCTCTGACAGCTTCCTCTACTGTGCGGAATGCAATAAATACAGCGTCGGCAAGTTCGCCTCGTGCAAGGGATATCCAAACTCGGTCAGCGATAGAAGGATGAAGCAATGTTTTTGGAAATGCGGCGGCTCTTTGGAACGTGTCGAATCGATCACGATTGACCATTTCGTTACCACGACGCCCAAGAATTCGGAAACCGTTCTTGCCGTTTATCCCAGGTTCCGGAAGTAAAATAGCGTTGATTTCTAGCCACTGGAGAGCCTCGATCAGTGCGATCTCAACTTGACTTTCTTTCTGCCTATTATATGGGCGTTCTTGCCCCAATGGTGGCTCAATAGAGATGACTACGTCTCGGTGAACTTTCCCGTTTTGAAGGTTTGTAACCGCAACCTGTAAAAGATTAAAAGCCAACTCTTCTGGTGCTAGTCCAATCAGCACATCTGGGTCTGAAATAATCTCGTAAATTTTAATCTCTTTATCTCCTATCGTGATTTAATTTCTTGGATTACCCTTGATTAATTATTTTTTGATTAAACACGAATTCATCTCTTTTCTCACAGAATTCCATAAGGGTATGAATAAAGTAAAGCTGCGTATCATTGGAATTGTATTTAAAATCCGAATCAAGTGATTTTTTTATATCGCTACGTTCATTAAATAAATCTTGTATAATAAAAATTTTCTGCGGCGGCTCAAAATCAACCTCCTGGTAAAGATACCATTTTATTAATCCTGCATTTTTAAATGTACATATTTCTAACTCAATATAAATCATGAAATCCAGAAACTGAAATCTAATTGCATTGTTTAATTTCTCTATATTACCAACCAAAGAAGTACTGTCAAAAGATTCTTCAATCCTTTTTTTCATTGTTTCGAATGCTCGATTCATCGATTTAAAAATATCTTTGCGCTGTTCTTCCAATTTACCAAACAAATTGATGTAATTTTTTATTTCCATAAAATGCCCCTTAGTCAGCTGTATACGATCGTTATGTGCCGATTCTTCTTATAAAAGACTCTAAATTGGACAGTAAATCATCATACAGAATGATGTCGATATTCTTAAGAGCTCCAGACAGTATCCTGAAATCATCTAGCATTTTCCCTTTTTTAAGTTGATCACGAGTCCCAGCAATAATGTATCCCTTGGGGCGTACAATATTAACATCAAGCCCCTTGTTTCTTCTGATATCATTGGTCAAGGCGTCGCTGCTTCTTTGAACTTGATGGAGATAGTTTTCCGTCTGTGAAATGGCTTTAGCCATTTCGACGTCCCAATAGTAATTGTTTCGGCTCTTATCGAGCTTAAGCAGATTCGTGGATGGCTTCTTGATTTCATAGATATCTAAGTAGCCGTAGGGATCTAGCAACATGAAGTCTGGATATTTCCCCTGTAAGGTAACACTTTCCTTTTCCAGCACTTCTCCATAGGTATTTCTGAGCAGCAAAATGTATTCCGATAAGAAGTCTTGCCAAATCTGTTCGTTCTGTATTCTTCTTTTCATCTTTGACTTGAATTCTTTGATTATCTTCTCAAAATAGACCTTTTTCCCGGCATCCAATGAGTCAAAGACTACCTGAAGCTTTTTTTTGGCCTTCAATGTCCCTTGGATGCTGCTCAAATAATTTGGAATTAATTCTTCCAACTCTTTTCTGTCCTCAGTTCCTAGTCTATTAATGAGGTTCTTTTGCTTCAGCGTTTCGGCAAGTTCACCGGCTGTATACTGAGGGGTTATACTCCTGAATTGCTTAAACTGCCGCGAAAACTTCTTACATAAGAACCTTCGCACTTCAGTTCTTATTTCTTCATTCCGTATACGCTTTGTATTGCGCACTTCGGAGTTAATGGCCGAAAGATCGCCGTAGAGCAAAGTAATCCGCACCTTCTTGCCACGAGCATCAATTTTCGGCACTCCATCGGCAATTAACGTTAGCTCGATCTTCTTCTTGTATTGGTCACTGATCTCTTGAAAGAGAAAAATGCCAGATCCAGTAAGCCCGATTCCATCATTCGTGTAGAATCCGCTGGGCAAGCGATCAAAACCGGTGAAGTATACAACCTCACAGTATTTATACTGGCTGAAGTTCGGCAGTATAGTGTATTTGCCCTTCTTCGTCTTTCTATTGAGGCGAAAGAAAGGTAGATCATCTTTGTTCTTCTTTTCGATTATGTTAGCCATTATCTTTTACCTAATAATTAATATTTGAAGTTCGTTTTTTCCGACAAATTTGGATATTATAATAGCACTATTCATTTTTTTTAAAAGAGGAAAATACAGCGTATCCTTTATTACGGATTGAAGTTTTGCATATTAGTCATAGTTGACGATCTGTTTGTTTCAGGAAGACATCCATTTTTTCTTTGGATTAAAAAATAATAGCAAGGAATCAACTATTTTAAGTGGCATTCAATGAATCTGTAGATTTAAAATTCTCACGCTTTGTTTTGAAACAAATGCTTATTGACTGCCCTACGCTATTTCCCGCCCTGCTTGAGGTTGGTATAGCCATGATAAGGCTGTAAGCACATTTGTGATTTTATCCGCTGAAAAAGTGTGTCTCTTATTACGCGGCTAACGCTCTGGGCTTGCAGCTCAGATCACGCCGCTTCATAATCAACACACCTATTCAGCTAATCACAAATACAGCCATATCGAGCCTATACATTTATTATTCCCACCCAGTTCCTTTTTTTCTTTTCAGGAAAGTTATTTTAAAGGGATTATAATCCCCTTAATTCTTCCCCGAACCCCATCAAATTATCCTCCTGCATTTTTTTATTTTCTCTTTTGTTCTTTTTTAAATAATAACTTCTCTTTTTTAAAACCTGACGGCGCTTTTAAGCCGAAATATCCATGCCATCAATAAAGCAAGCTCAGATAAATATTTTGCCTACTGTTTTTTTCTTTTTCTCCTGACCGTTAAAATATTTTTCTTCATCTCCGCTTCACTACGACTTTTTCTCTGTCATGGATACATTGCACTGTTTCGGCTCTTGGCGCCTTTTTCTCTGAAGGTTTTAAAAAAGAATTTTTGTGTGGGTGGGAAGGAGGTGATTAACGGCGGATTTAACGGTTTATCTTTGGGCGTTAGCAGTCGGTGTTTATGGTGTGGTTGTAATAATTATTGAATTAATAATACTAAATTAAAAAGGAGATTAAATTATGTTTAACAAAGCTTTTTTGCTGGGAAGAGTTGGAAAAGAAGTCAAATTAGCTTACACAAAAGATGCCTGTCCGGTGGCGTCTTTTGATATGGCCACGAATGAATATTACAAAGACAAAAACGGCGAACGTGTCACGGCCACAACATGGCACAGGATTGTTGCTTACCGGAATTTAGCCGAAATTTGCACCGATTTACTGAATAAAGGCAATCTTGTCTTTATTGAAGGTAGAATCAATAAAAGAAAATGGACTGACAAAGACGGCAATAACCACACCGCTACGGACATTATCGCATCAAGAGTTCAGGTATTGGATTTTAAGGATACGACTCATGAAGATGTTGAATCCGATTCGCTTTCTGCCGTCGATAACGATTGTCCATTGTAACCTGTTTATCTAAACAAATTAAACTAGCTGTCCTATCGGCTATACGGGGAGAAAGGCAGTTCCGATGTTTTCCACGTTGAGACATTTTATAAACATTAGCCAGCTTTCCTCTTTGCAATCATATTTAGCCGGTGAAGAAAGACAATACTTTTTGTCCTTATTGAAGGACCTGGAAAATAGAATTTTACATATGCCTACGCCATATGAGACTACTGAACAAGGAATTGCTGCCCCCGTTTCCTTGCATTATTTCAAAGGTGGCTCGGACTGGTATATCGTAGAAAAAGACTCCTCAGGGGAACAACTGCAAGCTTTCGGCTACGCCTGCTTAAACGGCGATAAAATTAACGCCGAAATGGGTTATATTAATATTGAAGAACTGATTAAATGCGATGTCGAGTTTGATTTGTATTGGACACCAACAGCGCTAAGAAATGTTATAGATAAAAAATATATTACAATTGAAGAATCCTCTTATGAAACATATGAAGAAGCTGATTTAATTTAAATATCTCAGATCAACAGAATTTTATTTAGGGCATTCCGGTAACCAACCGGATTGCTCTTTTTTCGTCGGGGACGAAGTTATAAGGAATTTGAATCCCTTATCTTCCCCGAACCCCATCTCCAACCCATTTTTCTATAAAGCTAACCATCCCTTCCGATTGATTATTATCTTCGGTAATCGATTATCGGTATTTTACCGACTATAAAAAAACATTATTTTCTTTTTATTGAAACAAACTTTCCCGCCCTGCTTGTTGTGAGGCTTTAAGCATTATAGAGCTAATACAGTTTTGATTATAACCGCCGGACAAGTGTGCCGTTTATTTCGCGGCTATACCGCTGCATAATCAACACACCTATCCGGCTAATCAAAACAAGCTCACTAATGCCCAAAACCTGCCGTTCTGCCCGCCCGGTTTCTTTTTTCTCCAGGGAAGGTATTTTAAGGGGATTCTAATCCCCGTTAATTCTTCCCTGCACCCATCAAATAATCTCCTTTTATTTCTTCGATTCTTTTTTTTTCAAAACCAACTAACGGTGCCTTCTACACGAAAGTTCTCTGCCATGCCTTCGGCAATAAAGATTTTGTTATTTATTCCTTGTTGGTTTTCCTTCGGTGAAAATCTTTATCGTTACAAAAATATTCTTCTAAAGAGCTCGAACAATATTTTCGCAATCCCCTCGGGGCATGGCATAGAAGTGCCTGCGGCTCTTTCGTGTCCTTTGCACCGCCTTTTCTGTGAAGTTGGTTTTTCAAAATGTTTTTAGAGGGAAAACCATTTAACGAAAGGAGAAGTAAAAGATGAAAGTTTACGAAATTATTACGAACAAGATTATTGAGAAACTGGAAGCGGGGATAATTCCCTGGCATAAGCCCTGGCATTCTGCGGAAGGTATGCCGAAAAACCTAATTACCAAGAAAGAATACAGGGGCATTAATGTTTTTCTACTGGCTATGCAACGTTATGAAAGCCCTTACTGGTTATCTTTTAAACAAGCTCGGGACTTAGGCGGAAATGTGAAGAAAGATGAAAAGGGCACGCCTGTTGTTTTCTGGAATTGGCTAAACCAGATTGACGATGAAGGGAATGAAAAGAATATTCCGTTTATGAGATATTACACTGTTTATAATGTTGCCCAGTGTGAAAACATCGATGAAGGTAAAATTCCGTTTATCCCGGCAATTCATAATGACTTTGATCATATTGCCGAATGCGAGGCTATTGTTGCCAACATGCCGAATTGTCCCGAAATACAGCAAGGGAAGCAAAGAGCTTCTTACAATCCTTTAAACGATATTATCAGCATGCCCCGCTTTGACAGCTTTGACACTGCCGAAGAATTTTATTCGACTTTATACCATGAAGCAATCCATTCAACAGGCAGCGAGAAACGTTTAAACAGATTTAATAATAAGATCAGCAGTTTTGGCAATGAAGAATATTCCAAAGAAGAGCTTGTTGCAGAAATGGGAGCAGCCTTTCTTTGCGGCTTTACCGGAATTGAGAATATTACGATTAATAACAGTGTTGCCTATATTCAAGGCTGGTTGAAAGCTCTTAAAGACGACAACAAACTCGTAATTATGGCAGCAGCGCAGGCGCAAAAAGCCGCCGACTACATTTTAATGGTTAATAAAGAGGCTAACTAATTTTCCAAAGCTGAGCTAACGGCTACACGGGCAGAAAGATGTTTATATGATTATATCTGTAAAACCATGTGTAAATTGTGGAGCAAGTGAAGTATCTGACTTTAAGGAATATGACGGATGTTTAGGGTATGAAGCCATAGTTTGTAAAAGATGCGGCTATATATACGATCACATTGGTGCACATGCGCCTGATGGGGAAAAAGGAAATATTAAGGCAAAACACGATCCAAGAATAATAATTGAAGTGCGGGGAGGTACAGTGCAGGCAGTATATTCAGATACGGCCAATGTTAGCGTAGCAGTTTTGGATTACGACGAGATTGCAACAGAATGTGCTACGCCCGAATTCATTAAGCTGGAAGCCGAAACAAAGGGAATGCTGAAAATTATTTAACCGGCCACCGGACAGAAAGGAAACGGAAGTTGTCTGGAATGAGCTCGTCGTTAAACTCCTCAAAAAGCATTATACCCCCTCTGCCGGCGAACCTGCCGGCACGGCTATTTAACCTTCGGTATATTCGCGACCTTCGGTTTTTAGCCGGTAATACACGTGTGGTTATTTTTGATTTATACCTGTTCACTTCATCTTTGAGAGTACCGAGTTCTTTAATTAGCATTTATTGTAGACAATATTCAGATGAAATTATTTCTTTCTGGGTGGTACATCACCTTCAGCAAGCCAAATAGCAGATATACCGAGAGCTTTAGCAATATCCGATATTTCTTTAGCGGTTGGTACAGAGCCATTTATAATTTCATCAAGTCGTTCCTTTTTTAAGGGTAAAGATGCTTTGGAAATTTTAATTTCATTTTTCAAACGGTCTAGAAATCCGGGATCGATTTTGAGTGGACGAGTTTTGGGAGGGCTGACAATGGAGCCCGTACCTTCGATAGCAATTTGGGTTCCTTCGATAGGGATTTTACCCTGAAAAAACAATCCAGTACCAAACAATAACCAGGATGAACTGATGTCATAAGTTTTGCAGATTTGAGATATGATGTTCGAATCAGGATGTGATAATTCATCCTCGTACCGAACCAAAGTATTACGGTGTATGCCAAGCTCTTCAGCAAATATAAATTGGCTTTTGTTGCCCCTTACTATTTTTAATCGCTGACCAATTCCTTTTGTTGCATTCATAAAATAAGTACCATAAAAAAGATTTGACATGCACAATTATTTGTGCAATTGTGATTGCAATATTTGTGATAGTTTAAAACAAATATTGAGAAAAAGCAATTATTAAATGGGGCTCTAATTTCGGAATGAATATAAAGATAGCATAGTGATATTTGGAAAAATGAATGGAAACCTATGAAGTCTGGAACTTTAGATGTTCCGTTTATTCCGCTTTAAAGGTTGGTTGAATATTTCGTTTATGGAGTATGGGAATTGAGTTTTTTAGCCGGATATGATAATTGCCCCTTTAATCATAAAGGAGGCGATTATATGAAAGGTCATGTATATTTTCATGCACCGGCAAAGCGTTGTTATGTCTCAATTCCTTATAAAGGAGTTCAGGAGAAGTTTTGGGAGTACAAGGGTGAGCCAATATGGGATGAGAGAACAGGACGCAAGTTTTTATCCGTCATGCAAGCGGAAATAGATAAAGGCACATTTGACCCTCGAACATATCGCCCAAATTCTCCACTCTCCGTAAAAGAATTTTCCAAAATCTGGCTCGCTTCCACCGGAGCCGGTAAAAACACAAAGAAGATTTACCGAAACGCCATAAATAAAGTCATTAACTACTTTGGCGAAGCTCAGGACATTCGGGAATTTACACACTCAAAGCTTCTTTTATTTAAGCAATCATTAAATCTATCCGAAGCAGCAAAATACAACGTCTTAACAGCTTTGAAAACAATGCTTCGTTTTCATAAGAAAGATGTGCCAACTTTTATCATGCCCGAATTCCCTGCCCTCACAAAACCTGAACCGGAAACAACTGAATATTTAACCTTCGAAGAACAACAAAACATACTGGCAGTAATCCCTGAAAGGCATCGTCCTATATTTATCGTTATGATGGAATATGGTTGCAGACCGCAAGAAGCAACGGCTCTGATGCGTGATTGCATCATTAAAGATAAGATCATTTTCCGAAGATCGCATAGCGAATACGAACTAAGGGAAACGACAAAGACTGGATCTAAAGGTATCAGGATTGAGGATATTACAACTAGAGCAAGGAAAGCCCTGGATAATGCCCTGCAATGGCCTTCTTTCAAGGGATGGGTGTTTAGTTACAACCAAAGAGGCTCTCATTACAATAATAAGATTCTTAATCAAATATGGAGGACAGCTTGCGCGTCGTTAGGAATTAAGATTGGGTTATATGAGGCTGTCCGACACTCTTTGGGATGTCAACTTGCAGATGAGGGTTACTCGATAGACTTCATTCAAGATGTTTATAAACATACATCAATCAGGACAACACGACGTTATGCAAAAAGACAACGCGGAATGATCTCTGATGCTCTGGAAAACAGAGGTAAAATTATTGAGTTTAGAAGTTCGTTAGAAGGTGAAAATAAAAAGTCAACTACTTGATTTTATTAAAATAAAGTGGTGCGCCCGGTAGGATTCGAACCTACGACCAACAGATTCGAAGTCTGCGACTCTATCCAGCTGAGCTACGGGCGCGCATTTTACAATGCAAAAAATGGGGTGAGTGAAGGGATTTGAACCCTCGGCCTCCGGGGCCACAACCCGGCACTCTAACCAGCTGAGCTACACCCACCATTTTCGCTTTTGGTGCGCCTGGAGGGATTCGAACTCTCGGCCCACGGATTCCACGGATTAGAAGTCCGTTGCTCTATCCAGCTGAGCTACAGGCGCATTCTCGTTCTGCACCAAAAAAAGAGTTAGCCTAATATCCCCTCTAAAGGCTTTTGTCAAGATCAATTGCTGATTTTTCCATCTTATCGGACATAACCGGCAATTCCATCAAATTTGTATCCCTTTTTGGCAACCTTTTCTCCTTTGGGATCAGTGGAATAAAAATACTGACCGCTTGAGGCCTTAAACCAACGGTATAACTCTTTTGTATTGGTCATTCGGGATGTGGCGATATTACCGATCGATCCTTCCAGCAGATATCCCTGCATTTGTTTTCCGCCGCCTTTCGGATCATGATGATAAAAATGATCCTTTTTTTGCGGATTATACCACCGGTAAAAATTCGTTGTTCCCGGCGTATCCGGCACAAAGAGACGGAAAGCGATACCTTCTTTAACGTAGGCATTCTGAATAAGCTTTTTAGTTTCCGCTTCCGGATTGGCGGTAAACAGATAATCCAAGCCCTTGGAATAACGATAAACATCGATGAATCTAGTTAATTTGTCGGGAACTACTTCCACATAGACTTCAACGATTCCCTCACCGCCATTGGAGTTAAAAATTATATTGTCGCCGTATAAGCCCGGCGTAAGCTGCGTTGTGTTTAGATTAACATTAATATATTCCGTTTCCAGCGTCGTGGAACCGGAATATGGATATATGCTGATCCAGCCGGCCGGCCCGCGCAAAATATCTTTGCCTAAAACTCTGACTCCTTCAATATCTAAACGTCCCTCCTTATTGACCAAAATCAGTGCATGAGGTGCGTCAGCAAGTCCTTCAGCAACTAACAATTCGCCTTTTTCTTTCTGATCGGCAAACCAGTCATGTTCATTGATTAATTTATCATCGAGATAAACAGTAAGATTTCCTGCATCCGGATAAGCTGTAAAATAAAGAATCAATCCCGTCCCGGTGAAATTAAACTTAATGGAATTGGTGCTGGCAGAGCTTGAGGGATAACCGTCATTCTCCGCCCAACGGCCCATCACATCCATGAATTCTTTTAAGTGCAAAGGAGGAATATAAGTTCCGCTTCCTCGTACTTCTTCATTGACAAAGGAAACATATTTCCCTTTTTTGAAAACTACGGGCAGGGTATCGCTGCGTTTTTGTTTCTGCTCCGCGATTGACCACTTTAATATTTCCTTGCCTTTATTGGTCATTCTGATTTTCTTGGCTATGGTTTTTCCCTGCAGCACACTTCCCATATCCAGTCTTTCCGGATTCAAATGTATTTGAGCCAATTCTTGATTGGGAACTATTTTAAAAGTGACAAATATTGTCCTGTTCCCGCCGTTAGAAACAATTTTAATTGCTTCTCGATTTATACCATTGGCTAAATCATTGCGGCAGATGAGTTTTCCTGTTCCTGCCGTCATTTTCATTTCCACCGGATAAAAAGAAACCTTTGCTTTGGACTGGTTTGACGTTTTTCCATTGGCTAAAACACGAACCTCTATACGCAGATGGTCGGCATCATCTTCAACGGCACTGGCTAATTTCTGGTTTTCCGGCACCTTCCATCCTTCCGGGCCGCCGGTGGACCAGCTGATAATCCCGGAGCGCATGTTTTTGAGCGTAAAAATCCCGGAAATAGTTTCACCGGGACCGATTGTACCCATATCTATTTCTCTGGGCGTAATTGCCAGTACAGGACGGGGAAGCGAACTGCTGTCATTAACAGTTTTTACATTAAGGTCATTTTGCCTGATGTCAGACTGTTTTTGCCTGTTCTCATTTTGAGCCAAAACATTAAATGGCCAAACAATTGATATTATAATAAATAAGAAAAAATATTTTTTCATTCCGGACATAGAATAATACCTCAATAAATATATAGAGCTTCCTAACTCAATGTATAAAATTAAGCAACTGTTAGTTCTTTTCTGCCTTCTGCCTTCAGCCTTTAGTCTTCTGCCTTGCGCCTTGCGCCTTGCACCTTGTGCCTTGTGCCTTGCACCTTGTTCCTGTGCTTTTACTAAAAACCTTGACACATTCAGCGGATAAGATGTAACGTTTGGCAATATTTTCCCGGGTATATAAGTATAATGGATTACGACAAAATAAAATATTGGCTGGCTTTAAAGTCCATTGCCGGAATTGGCAATGTTGTCTTTTCCGCTTTACTGGACAATTTCGGCACGCTGCCCAGCATTTTTTCCGCCTCTCCCGCTGAATTGCAGAAAATATCGGGAATTACGAAAAAAGCTGCCGCCGGCATTGCCGCATTTAAAGACTGGAATATCATCAATAAAGATCTGGCCGCTTTAGAAAAAGCCGGCATCAGTATTGTAACCTTACAGGACAGCTTATATCCGCCAAAGCTGTTAGAGGTTTATGACCGTCCACCATTCCTTTATGTCCGTGGCACTCTCAATAAAGACGACATCGATATTGCCATAGTCGGTTCGAGGCTGGCCAGCACTTACGGCAAATATACAACGGAGAGAATCAGCCGCGAGCTGGCCTTGAGGGGGGTTACTGTTGTAAGTGGTTTGGCGCGGGGCATCGATTCAGCAGCCCATCAGGGAGCCCTGACTGCCCGGGGACGAACCATTGCCGTCCTGGGCACCGGTCTGGATATAATCTATCCTCCCGAAAATAAAAAATTGTTTGCGGCTATAGGAGAAAATGGAGCCGTTGTTTCCGAATACCCGTTGGGGACACCGCCGCTTGCTTCTAATTTTCCTGCGCGTAATCGTATCATCAGCGGCATGTCTTATGGTGTAGTTGTGGTAGAAGCGGGAGAAAAAAGCGGTTCGCTGATTACGGCCAGACTGGCTCTCGAACAGGGGCGGGAAGTATTCGCTGTTCCGGGGGCAATAGATGCGGCCGGTTCCCGCGGAACAAACAAGCTGATCAAACAGGGTGCAAAATTAATTGAAAATACCGATGATATTCTGGAAGAAATTCTCCCCCAGCTGGAAAAACCAAAAATAACGGAAATAATAGCTGATTCCGTCATAGATCCAAAAGCCGGAAAGATTAATGAAGACCTGAAAGACATTGATCGGCAAATAACAGCTCTTTTATCCGACAGCCGCCTTCATATTGATGAACTGATCATAACTACCGGTCTGCCGCCCGGAGATATCTTAAGTTCTTTAATGAAACTGGAGTTGAACGGGATTGTCGATCAGTTTCCGGGAAAGCTTTTTTCCTTAAGAGCCGTGACGAAATAACCACCACTAAAGGGCGGCAAGATCATAACATTTCTAAACATTTCGTTACGGCCCCTTATGCCGGTTACTATATTAAAATCTCCCGATTATTGTTGATGAACGGCTTACAGAAATAAATATTACTTTACAAATTCTATTCTCCCCATTATAGGGGACGGCGAAATAAGGAGCGATCATGGCCAGTTCGTTAGTTGTTGTGGAATCACCTACAAAAGTCAAAACTATAAAAAAATTTCTGGGCAAGGATTTTAATGTTGTTGCTTCTATGGGGCACATTAAAGACCTGCCGAAAAGCAGTCTGGGGATTGATCTGGAAAAGGATTTTGAACCGACTTATAATAATATTGATGCCAAGAAGAAAACGATCGATGAGCTGAAAAAAGCGGCCAAGACTGCGGAAAACATATATCTGGCGCCCGATCCGGATCGCGAGGGCGAAGCAATTGCCTGGCATATCGCCGACGTCATCGGCACAAAAAAGAATAAAAACATCTATCGCGTTCTCTTTAATGATTTAACAAAAAACACCGTGCTGGAAGCCATCAGTCATCCATTGCCTCTTGATTATGATAAGTACGAGGCCCAGCAGACCCGCCGCATCCTGGATCGCCTGGTCGGTTATCAGATCAGCCCCGTCCTGTGGGACAAAGTCAAAAGAGGTTTGAGCGCGGGACGTGTGCAATCAGTCGCAGTGCGCATGATCTGTGAACGGGAGGATGAAATAAACAAGTTTGTGCCGGAGGAATACTGGAACCTGACGGCGCAATTTGAAGGCGCTAATCCGCCGCCCTTTGAAGCCAAGCTTATCAAGGTCCATGGCAAGAAGGCAAAAGTGTCCACCGGTGAAGAAGCACAGAAATTGGCTTCGGAAATCAAAAAAGCCTCTTTTGTTGTTGAAAAGCTGGAGAAAAAAGAACTCCGCCGCGCAGCGCTGCCTCCTTTTACTACCAGTAAACTGCAGCAGGAAGCTTCACGGGCATTGAGATTTTCGGCGAAGAAAACGATGAGCGTTGCCCAGAAGCTCTATGAAGGCATCGATTTGGGAAAGGAAGGCTCTGTTGGTCTGATTACCTACATGAGAACCGATTCTTACCGCATCGCCGCTGAAGCCGTTACCGCCGTGCGCAACTATATTTCAGAAAATTACTCTTCGGATTATCTGCCGCACAAACCGCATGTTTATAAAAATGCGCAGAAGACCCAGGACGCTCATGAAGCCATCCGTCCTTCAACAATGACAAACAAACCGCAGGACATCAAAGAATATCTGACGCCCGACCAGTTTAAGCTCTACCAGCTTATCTGGAACCGCTTTGTCGCCAGTCAAATGAATCCGGCGATTCTTGATCAGACCACCATAGACATCGCCGGCGCTGATTGCACGTTTCGTGCGCAGGGTCAGATTTTGAAATTCCCCGGTTTCACCATCGTCTATACGGAGAGCAAAGAAGAGAAGGAAGATGAAAACGGCGTCGATAAACTGCTTCCGGAAGTAAAGGAACAGGAAAAATTAAAGCTGGTGAATCTCGATACGCAGCAGAAATTTACCCAGCCGCCGCCCCGCTATTCGGAAGCCTCGCTGGTGCGCGCACTGGAAGAAAACGGTATTGGGCGCCCCAGCACATACGCGGCCATTATCACTACGATTCAGGATCGTGAATATGTGCGCCTGGAAAAAGCCAGATTCCATCTGACGGAACTGGGCAAAATTGTCACCGAGCTTCTGGTCCAGAGTTTTCCGACTGTTCTGGATCTGGCCTTCACAGCGGACATGGAAACCAAGCTGGACGCCATTGAAAACGGCGAAAACAAACGGGTCAAAACATTGCAGGATTTTTATCAGCTTTTCTCGAAGGAACTGGACAAGGCCAAAGATGAAATGCGCAATGTGAAGCGGGAAGAAACACCAACTGATCTGGTCTGCGAAAAATGCCAAAGCCCCATGGTTATCAAGTGGGGAAAGAACGGGCGTTTCCTGGCCTGTTCCAATTACCCGACATGCAAAAACACAATGAACTTCACCCAAAATGAAGAAGGGAAAATACAACACGTGGAAGCTCAAACGACAGAGATTAAATGCAATAAATGCGGCAAGCCGATGATGGTCAAGGATGGACGCTTTGGGCAATTTCTGGCCTGTTCGGGATATCCCGAATGTAAAAACACCTTGAATGCCACCACGAATGAAAACGGCGAGGTTGTTCCCCAGGAAGCCCAGGCAACAGATACTGTCTGTGAGTTGTGCGGAAAACCTATGGCCGTCAAACGCGGACGTTACGGCCAGTTCTTAGGCTGTTCCGGTTATCCTGAATGCAAAAACATCAAAAAGATGGGCAAAGGAGGGCAGGCCGCAACCCAGGAGCCGGAGCTCTCCAACATTGCCTGTGATCAATGCGGAAAGCCCATGGCCATCAAACGCGGACGTTATGGGAAATTCCTCGGCTGTACAGGATATCCGGAGTGTAAGACTATCAAGAAGATGCCCAAAACACTCTCTGAAGAATGATCAAGTCTTCTGCCACAATCATCGGCGGCGGGCTGGCCGGGTGTGAAGCAGCCTGGCAGCTTTTGCGGCGTGGTCACGCGGTTCATCTTTATGAAATGAAACCGCAGAAGTTCTCCCCCGCTCATAAAATGGACCATCTGGCCGAACTTGTCTGCAGCAATTCCCTGAAGTCCAATAGCCTGGACAGCTCGTCCGGCCTGCTGAAGGAAGAAATGCGGCGCCTAAACTCATTGATTGTTGATGCCGCAGATAAATCAGCCGTTGCCGCGGGGACGGCCCTGGCTGTTGATCGTCTGAAATTTTCCCAAAATGTGGAAGATCAGTTAAACAGGCAACCTGATTTTTCGCTAAGCAAATGCGAAGTTACAAAAATCCCGTCCGACATCTTAACTATAATCTCCACCGGTCCGCTTACCTCTGACGCCATGGCTCAGGCAATTAGCGGTATGCTGGGCTGTTCCTATTTGTATTTTTATGACGCCATAGCACCGATAGTAGAAGCCGACTCGATAGATATGGGAAAAGTCTATTGGGGCTCCCGCTACGATAAGGGCACACCTGATTACCTGAATTGCCCGCTTACCCGGGAAGAATATCAAATATTCCGGGGGGAATTACTGGCTGGCGAGAAAGTCGCGCCCAAACCTTTTGAAGAGGTGCGGCATTTTGAAGGTTGCCTGCCTATTGAAGTATTAGCCCTCCGCGGGGAAAGCACGATGGCTTTCGGGCCGCTGAAGCCGGTGGGATTGATTGATCCCAAAACCGGATTAATCCCTTATGCGGTGGTACAACTGCGCCGGGAAAACGCTTCCGGTTCCCTCTTTAATCTGGTCGGCTTTCAAACAAAATTGACCTGGCCTGAACAGCAGCGCATTTTCCGGCTGATTCCCGGATTGGAAAATGCCGGTTTCGCCCGGTACGGCAGCATCCACCGGAATACCTACATCCAGTCACCTTCCCTCCTTTATCCTTCGCTCCAGATGAAGACCAACGAAAACATTTTTTTTGCGGGACAAATCACCGGCGTAGAAGGTTACATGGAATCAACGGCAATGGGACTTCTGGCAGGATTAAATGCCGCGGCAATTCTGGAAGGAAAAAAACTCCCGCCGCCTCCTCCGACCACCGCCATCGGGGCGCTCCTTGACTATATCTCTTCCGCCGATCATGCCGATAATTTTCAGCCGATGAACATCAATTACGGTCTGCTGAAACCTTTGCCCGGAAAAAAAATAAAGAAAAAAGAACGAAATATTCTTTATGCTCATCGCTCTCTGCAGGATTTGCAGGAATGGATTGCCGGCATTAATTAAGGTACAAAGCTGAGAGTTGGATATGAATCTGTATTAAAGAATTTTGACAAAGGCATCAACGATTTCTTCATCAAATTGAGTATTTTTACCCTTGATCAGTTCATCGATGGCTTTTTCCAGCGGCATTGCCTGACGGTAAGGACGGTTGCTGGTCATCGCGTCAAAGGAATCGGCGACGGCCATGATGCGCGCAAGGTAGGGAATATCCGTTCCGGCAAGTCCTAAAGGATAACCTTTCCCGTCCCATCTTTCATGATGACATTGAATTATTTTTCTTTCCGCCTCCAGCAAAATAACCGGCCGGAGAATATTTTCACCGATTGTCGGATGGTTTTTGATGATCAGAAATTCTTCCAGAGTCAGGCTGCCGGGCTTGAGCAGAACACTATCCGGAACAGCAATCTTGCCCACATCATGGAGGACACTTGCAATTCTCAGACTTTCCATATCTTTTTTGGAGCAGTTGAGCTGAGCGGCAATCTTCAAAGACGTTTCCGTCACGCGCCGGGAATGCTCTTCCGTGTAATTATCTCGTGCCTGTATAGATGATATCAGTGATTTTAAAGTATCCATTATATTGGAATAGATACTTTCATAAAGAATTTTGTTTTCTAAATTCAAGGAAGCCCTTTTAGTCAGGCTTAAAATATGATGCAAATCATTTTTATCGAATATTTGCCGGTTTTTCTTTTTTCGAATGCTCAAGATACCCAGGATGGAATTGCGGATCATCAGCGGAGCGCAGATCAGCGAGGGCGAAAGATCGGGATGCTCATTGTCATTAATCACCACCGCCTCTTTACGTTCGATGACTTCGTTGAATACCATTTTGAGCGCAGGACTTGTCGTATAATTTTGGTCAACTCCTGCAAATTCACTCTTCACGACTTTAGGATGAAATTCATTATCCTGTTCATCAAAAAGCAGAATGGAACAGAATTCGCCATCAACCAATTTTAAGGCCAGCGCCGCAATTTTTTCGAAAATGACATCATTATCCAACGGAGAGTCATCTATGGAATCGAATATGTATCCCTGTTTAGAAAGATCGTCGGACTTTGTTTTTAACTGGGCCTGTTCTGAAATTGCCTCTGCGTTGTCCGCTGACAACAGCGATTTTTCCCGCAAATGGATATCCACCTTATACAGGAGGTCATCAATATCAAAAGGCTTTGTCAGAAAATCCACCGCCCCTTTTTTAATGGCGGTAACTGTCAGGTCGACTGTGGGATTTCCGGTTATCATGATAACAGATGAAGAAGAGTTTTTCTCTCGAATGCGGTTTAACAGATCCATCCCGCTCATGCCGGGCATCATGATATCACTGATTACAAGATCATAATTTTCTTTTTGGAAAAGCTCTAAAGCCTTTTCACCGTTTTCCGCTTCGTGAACTTCATATTGAGAATATTGATCCAGAGCATCAAGAATGAGTCTTCTGGTGGGCAGATAGTCATCAACTACTAAAATTTTTTTCTTTTCCAAATGCTTCTCTTCCGTTGGCATTTTTATTGCCATTAGAGTTTACACCTTTAAGAGACAAAACGACTTACCATACAAATACATTTTTTACTGATTCAGGAAAGCAATAATTCCCGCCCAGAACGGTTTCATTATTTTTTCACGATACCATCGCGCAGATTAGAGCTTATCTTATCCAGATTTTCCGCTTTGTTTTCTTCCTTTACCGATAATGAAACCACATCCGCGTATTTGCCTTCTTCGGCATTTCCCTTGGCCGCAGCCTGCAATACTTTTAATTTACTTTGCTTGGTATAGGCACTAAGCACACTGTCAATCTGATAACTCGTGATTGCCATCGTCCCCTCCCTGTTATTTCTGCTATAAATATAGGCATTTCTATTACATAAATATCAAAAAATTCCAACAAAAATCTCGTTCTTCCGCAGTTTAAAAAAAAAGATAAGGCTGAAGGCTGAGGGCTGAAGACAGAGGATTCATGTAAGCTTAGCAGATTATCTGATTTAGTCTCTTAAAAAGCCCGGCAGGGATGAAAATACCTACGGGCTTTTTACTGTGCCTTTTGACTATTTCGTCCTTATTAATTGGGAAAGTGAATTATCAGCTGCTAAGCTGGACAGGTTGCCGGGCAATAATTGATGATTATGATCCGGCTTCGGGAGTATTCTCTTCTTTTCCTGGAATGTCCGCAGCCAAATCCGGCTCGGCATTGGGAGTATACTCGTCTATATCTTTCCTATGGACGGCAATATTACGGGGAGCCTCAACACCAATCCTGATATTTTTCCCCTTACTATCCAGGATCGTAATGGTAATGTCTTCCCCGATTGTAATCGATTCGCCAGACTTTCGTGACAGGATAAGCATTTGCCTCCAGCACATTCTTTGTGCATAACCTTGAGGTCACAAGACGGGAGCTCTAATTTAATCCCTTCTGTGGTGATTCATCGATTTCATAAATGCTGCAATCAAACGTTAAACTAACAGTACCTCTTACATTTCCTTTCTGACAATTCTATCACTGCGATAAGGAAAACCAATGGAAATAGTGCTGAAGTTTTCCTCGCTGAAAAAATTAATCTTCGCTTGATGTTTATCAAAGAGAAGTAAAGACAACAAAAATCCTTTTTCGACAACACCATTCATGTCCAACGAATCAGAGGTCAAGTTTTCCATCAGGTTTTTCAGATCAGCGGCAGGCATAGCCTCACCGGAGCTTTTGATAAAGACATTTACATACTTGCTGTCATGATCCGTCTTAATATGGAATTCCTTTAACGAACTGGCCAGAGCCCGCGTCATGGCAAAACGGATGATTCTCCAGAAGCCCAGTGATAAATCCGCCACGTTGCCAATGAATTCCGGCATGTCTTTATCCCATTGAATATCCTTCTTTATCTCATGTTTGAAATTCAGATAAAAATCAAAAAAGCGCATCTCGGCCGCCAGTAAATGGGAAATATTTATTCTATTGTCATTTTTCTCCACCAGTGCATGAAACTTACCGGCAACGTCCTTGAACATATCAAAGAAATATTCCGTTTCCGAATTGACTGATGAAATATCCGCCTTGATGCGTCGCAGGTCCTCTGCCATTCCAGCCGCGGCATCAGGATACTTTTCTTCCATCTTTCTAATTGTTTCCTCAATGCGCCGCTGCGAAAGTTTTGATCTTCCCATTATGCCGTTGAGAGGATTGGCAAAATTATGAAGAATGCCCGGCATTAATTCTTCGATAAAAGTTGCGGTAAAATCCTTTTCTAATTCCCGAAATATTTCGCCTTTATCCATTTTATGCCCCTCTTTTGAAGATAAATCACCTGTCACGATTTTATTTTTACATGTTTAATCTTTCCGGTCAACAATAAATCCTTAAGATATGGAAATACTATCAAATCCATGTCACTTTTGCCGGACGCCGCGAAAATATAATCTTTTATCTTCGCTATTTTTTATTACTCTTCATCCTCACTTAATAATTGTTTTACAATTTTATCCGGATTCTGATCGTTGTTACTAATTGATACAACTATTCCCTTTTCCAATAATTCAAAGTTCTTTTTCAGGCACGCCGTATCGCAACCAAGGATGAGCAATATTTTTTCATATTTCCCATCATCAAGATTACTCCATTCTATAATTCCTTCTGCTGCCGATTTTATTTTCTGAACATACTCCGCCCGATCGAATGATGGATTACAACCACCGCAGTATTTTAAGGCTATTTTTGGACTTTTTAGTAATGAGCGCATTGCCTATTTTACCTTCCGACGGGCGATTTCCTCTGCTGCGGAGTAGGGATCAGATTTTCTGCTTTTAATTTTTTTTACTAAATTTGTAAGTTCGCCGCTTTCTTCCAGATGATGCATTATCGGTTCCAATATATTGGCCCGCAGGGCATCCTTTATCTCCACGATTATTTTACGGTTGATCCGCTCGGCCATCCGCCCGCTGCCCTTCAGATAGAGATAGTGATTCTCCAGCTTCTGCACCAGTTCTTCCATGCTTGCCGCAAAAGCTTTCTTATCATAAACGTTGCCCGCCATAACAATCGGCGGCCGCCATTCATCGGTCAGAGCCGGCGCGGAATTGAGCATGGACATTACTTCGGTTTGCAGCTGTTTGGCTCCGGCACGATCTGCTTTGTTGATGACAAAGACATCGGCTATTTCCATAATGCCGGCTTTCATTGTCTGGACTTCATCGCCCATGCCCGGCACCAAAACCACGATCACGCTGTGGGCATGATTGATGATGTCGATTTCCTGTTGCCCGATACCCACTGTCTCGACAATGATGATGTTTTTCCCCATGGCTTCCATAACATGGATTGCTTCACCCACAGCATGGGACAGACCTCCCAGCGCGCCGCGGGTGGCCAGAGACCGCACAAAGACCGCCGGATCTTCCGCATGACGCAGCATTCGGATGCGATCGCCCAGGATGGCTCCGCCGGAAAACGGACTGGTCGGATCGACAGCCAACACACCGATTGTTTTATTCCTTTTGCGCAATTCGGTAATCAGCGCATCGGTCAAGGTGCTTTTGCCGGCGCCGGGTGAACCGGTGATGCCGATAATAAAGGACTTGCCGGTGTGGGGGTAAAGCTTTTTAATCTGGGATTTTGCCGACGGTATTTTGTCTTCGATATCCCTTATCAGCCGGGAGGCACAGCGCACGTCTCCGGTGCATATTTTTTTGACTGTTTCCATAATATCTCGCCGCTTGTGAAAATAAATTAAGCCCGGGGTTTAATGTTGGTTCTGATCCATTCGACGATGGAATCGAGCGCCGCACCGGGAGTAAAGATTGCTTTTATGCCCGCCCGGTAAAGAGCAGGGAAATCCTGTTCGGGAATGATGCCGCCGCCGATGACTGTAATATCGCCTGCATCTTTTTCCTTTAAGAGTTCCACCACTTTTGGAAAAAGGGCGCGGTGGGCGCCGGAAAGGCAACTCAAACCGACGAGATCGACATCTTCCTGGATGGCCGCCGCAACGATTTGCTCCGGTGTCTGATGGCAGCCGGTGTAAATTACTTCGAACCCTGCATCCCGAAAACAGCGCGCCAGGACACGCGCGCCGCGATCATGACCGTCGAGTCCCGGTTTGGCAACCATTACTCTAATTTTTCTGTCCGTCATAATTTCTCCCTGAAATTATCATTTTCCTGCTTTTAGCAAGGTACAATCTTTTTCTGACCAAGTCGCATTTATCAGGATACCGTGACGGTAATGAGGAGGCACCGGAGGCGTATATGAAAATACGTTGAGGACGCCGACGACGCTGCCAACAATGGTAGCCGTAGAAAGGCGGCTTGATCTCCCTAATACAGTCCCGGGTCCCTATATTCTCCGTACACTTCGCGATACACGTCACAGATTTCCTGGAGTGTGGCCAGGTTTTTCACCGCCGCAATACAGTGCGGCATGACGTTGTCTCCCTTTTTACAGGCATTTTTAATATCATTCAGACTCTGTCCGGCTGCCCGATTGTCACGCCGGCGGCGGACATCTTTCAGCTTTTTGATCTGCTCCTCCCCAACTTTTTCATCGATATCCATGAGCGGAATGTCATGCCTGGCATCTGTGGCGTATTTATTGACGCCGACCATAATTTTTTCCCCGGCGTCCAGTTGCCGCTGGAACCGGTAGGCCGCTTCGGCAATTTCCATCTGCGGAAAGCCCTTTTCAATGGCGGCAATCATTCCGCCCATTGCGTCAATCTTATGGATGTATTCCCAGGCCTTTTCTTCGATCTCATTGGTCAGGGCTTCAATAAAGTAAGAACCGGCCAGGGGATCGATAGTATTGGCCACACCGGTTTCCTCGGCCAGAATCTGCTGGGTGCGCAGGGCGATTTCCACAGCATGTTCCGAAGGCAGGCACAGAACCTCATCGAGGGAATTGGTATGCAGAGATTGTGTCCCCCCCAAAACCGCCGCCAGCGCTTCCGTAGTCGTGCGGACAACATTGTTATAGGGTTGCTGGGCCGTCAGGGAGCAGCCCGCCGTCTGGGTGTGGAAGCGCAGCCACCAGGAACGCGGATTTTTTGCTCCGAACCGTTCTTTCATGATTTTAGCCCACATGCGGCGGGCGGCGCGCATTTTGCAGATTTCTTCAAAAAAATCGATGTGGGAATTAAAGAAGAAAGACAGGCGCGGAGCAAAGTCGTCGACATTCAATCCTTTGCGGCGCACAACGTCTTCGACATATTCGATGCCGTCGCGCAGGGTGAAAGCCAGTTCCTGGACTGCTGTCGAGCCGGCTTCGCGGATGTGATAGCCGCTGATGCTGATGGTATTCCAGCGCGGAACATATTTCGTGCCGAATTCGATTGTGTCGCTGATGAGTTTTACCGACGGCTCCGGCGGGCACATGAATGTTTTCTGGGCGATGAATTCCTTGAGGATGTCGTTTTGAATCGTTCCTCCTATTTTATTGAGGGGTATGCCCTTAATTTCCGCGGCGGCGCAATACATCGACCACAGAATGGTGGCCGGAGGATTGATGGTCATGGAGGTGGTGACCTGATCCATCGGGATGTCTTGCATCAGGGCAAGGAAATCTTCCAGGGTGTCGATGGCGACGCCGCATTTGCCGACTTCCCCCAGCGCTTTGGGAGAATCGCTGTCATAACCCATGAGTGTCGGATAATCAAAAGCTGTACTCAGTCCGGTTTGCCCCTGCCCGAGCAGCATATGCCAGCGCTGGTTGGTATCCTGCGCGCTGCCCATACCCGCAAACATGCGGAAGGTCCAGTAACGTCCCCGGTACCCCGTGGCCTGATTGCCCCGCAGATAGGGATAGAGTCCCGGCACACTGATATCTGCGGCAAAATTAGTATCCTTTATATCTTCCGGAGTATAGAGTCTTTTTATCTCCAGATCGGATACTGTTGAAAAGCGCAACTTCTGTTCGGGATTATTTTTTATTGTTTCTTGAACCTCTTCCTCCCAGGTTTTGCTGAGTTCACCGGATTGCCGGAGCACCTTTTTAGTAAAATACATTCAATACCTCATCTTAAAATGAACTTCCCAGCTGCGGAGAATATAATCCTCTGGATCCCGACAGGCTTCGCCTTCGGGATCAATTCCACTTACGCTTCAAACTTCGCTTCGCCTGTTTTTAGCGAGTGTCATTGATTTATATGACCTGTTTCCCGCCAAAGACAGGATTTCTCTTTGTAGGTCTTCAACATTTTTTGAATAAAGCGGATCAAATACTAAGGGTTTGTTTCGGATACCTTATAAACTTTTCCCGCCTTTTCGGCAAGCCTCAAAGTGTGATTCTGCTTCCTTCGTAAAATCGGACTTTTTCCCAGCTGAAGTTTAACTTAGAATATGGTACAAATATGAAAGGCAGGACGTAATCAAAATGAAGCTGTCCAAGGACGATGGAGGATAAACGATGGAAGTAAGAGGCAAGATTATTATAGTCACCGGCGGCGCCCTGGGAATCGGACGGGCCTTATGTCGGCGCTTTGCCCGCGACGGTGCGCAGTCAGTCATTGTCGCCGATGTAAACGAATCCGGCGCAAAGGCCGTTGCCGGTGAGATCAAAGGAAGAGCGGTGACCTGCGATGTCCGCAAAGAAGCAGATATTATTCGTCTGGTCCGTTTCGCGGAAGAGACTTTCGGAACCGTCGACATCTTCTGTTCGAACGCCGGGATTATGGTGCCGGGGGGCGTGGAGGCAAGTAATGAGGCCTGGCAGCGCATCTGGGAAATCAATGTCATGTCCCACGTCTATGCGGCGCGGGCAGTTATCCCCGGCATGATCAAGCGGGGAGGCGGCGTTTTTATGATTACAGCTTCGGCGGCCGGGCTCTTAAGCCAGATTGGTTCGGCACCCTATTCCGTCACTAAACACGCTGCAGTGGGCCTGGCCGAAAATATGGCCATAACTTACGGCCATCAGGGAATCAAGGTTTTCGCTCTGTGCCCCCAGGCGGTTGATACAGATATGGTGCGAGATAGCGCCGGCTCAGCGATCAGTGCGGCAGCCGTTGACGGCATCATGGCCCCGGAACAACTGGCCGAATCAGTAATTGCCGGTTTTCAGCGGGAAGAGTTTCTGATCCTGCCGCATCCCGAAGTAAGAACCTACATTCAGAGGAAAGCGGCCGATTACGACCGATGGCTGCAAGGTATGCGCCGGCTACAGTCACGTTTTATGGAAGGCGCGCCGCTGCAAAAATAGCCGCAGCAAAGAGCTCAATAAAATAATATAATTCTTTGATAAGTGCTAATTTAACCTGGAAAACTAACTGCATAGCTGGTATAGTTTTACAAGAAACCTCAAAACGGCTGAACTATAGCTTAACATAATAGCAAGCATCTAGAAATTCCCCAACCTCAGCGGTATTAACAACTGCTCTTTAACAGATATTATTAATTAGTTAAAAGGAGGCCTAAGCCGGTAACTAATTCATAAAGCGGGCGGAAAGTGGTGGATAGGATAATCTGATTTGATTCTGAAAGGAGGAGCAAATTATGATTTTGGCATCACAGGAAAGCATTCGTGAGTGGACAGAAAAAGGCGTCTGGGGAAGTAAAACACTGATCGATTATTTCAAAGAAAACGTGGCAAAAACGCCGGATGCTCTTTGCCTCGTTGACCCTCCCAATAAAGAAGTGATGACCGGATTGGCGGCGGAGCGACTTAATTACCGTGAACTGGACCGGAAAGTTGATGCAACGGCCGAAGCCCTGATCCTCAAAGGCATTCGAAAAGACGACATCATCATGGTGCAATTGCCAAACTGCTGGGAACTAGCCATGCTTTACCTTGCCATCACCAGGGCGGGAGGCTTGATATCACCGATGCCCATGCAATGGCGGCAATCGGAACTCGAATACATCACAAAAATAACGGACGCCCGGGCCATTATTACCGTCGAGGAATTCGGCGGCTTCAAACATCTGGAGATGGCCAAAAATATTCAGTCTAAATTCCCCTCCGTCAAAGATATTATAACTCTTACTGAAATTCGGGAGATGAGCAAGGGAGAGGTAACCGGCAAACTCGATAACATCAAGATCGATGCCAACGATGTTTTCACTCTTTGCTGGTCATCAGGAACCGAAGCTGAACCCAAGGGCTGCCCGTTAAGCCATAATAACTGGATCTTCCTGTCTAATTTCTGTTACGAAACTGCGCCGATCAAACCCGGCGATAACCTTATTACCGCCGGACCTCTTGTCAATATGGCCTCGGTCGGAACTGTCTATATCGAATGGCTCACCAGTGGCGGCAAGCTGGCTCTCCACCATCCTTTTGACGGGCCCACCTTTATTATGCAACTCATAATGGAGGAAATCAATTATACGCTTCTCGTGCCCGCCATTGTCAATGCTCTTCTTAAGCACCCGAAGGTTGATGCCTTCGACCTGAGCAAAATGCGGGCAATTACTATCGGCGCCGCTCCACCCTCACTCTGGTCCGTGCAGGACATGAAAAGGCGCTGGGGAATCGAGTTCGCAAACATCTGGGGGCAGAATGAAGGAACAGCCAATATCGCCGGACCTTTGGACATCCCGGATCTGGCGATGCGTATCGATCATTTTCCTCAGCTCGGGAAAAAGGGATCAAAATGGCTCAACATCTCACCTGTTCGCAAGCATCTTCAACTGAAACTGCTCGATCCTTTAACAGGACAGGAGATCACCGAGGTTGGCGGTGTGGGGGAACTCTGGTACAAGGGGCCCAATGTCATTCCCGGCTACTTCAAACGCCCGGACATCACCAAAAAGGCCTTCGATGACAAAGGTTTCTTCAATACAGGCGATCTTTTCCAGATCAAAGATAACGACTGCATCGGGTTTTTCGACAGGACGAAGGACATCATCATCCGGGGCGGTTTTAATATCAGCGCGCAGGAAGTAGAGAACATGCTTTTGGGGAATCCCAAAGTGTTGGATGTGGCAGCTATCGCCATTCCCGATGAAGACCTGGGCGAAAGAGTCTGCGTCTATGTTGTTCCCAAACCTGATGAGAAAATCGAACTGGAAGATATCAAATCCTTCATGAAAGAAAAAGGTATTGCTGCTTACAAAATACCGGAGCGCCTGGAGATCATCAACGTCATTCCGAGAAATCCCGTAGGTAAAATACTCAAGAAAGTTCTCCGGGAAGATATTAAAAAGAAAATGGGAAAGGAATGAACTTTTTCAATTGGCTGTAAATACTTGTTTGTGCTGTTCGCTTGTCAGGGAGGTCAATGCGCCGAGGGAAAGAAACCGAGGCTGCGGCGGACCGGGCTAACCCGACGCCACTGGGATCGTGAAGGCAGTGGACAGGGTTAGCCTGTCTTTCTTAGCGACAGGTTTTTTCCTCCTGGAGAGCATGGCCTTCTGTCCCGGTTGAGGAATTCCGATAAAGACCGGAAAGCAGCGCCGCACGGCAGCCGCAAAATTATATCTAACCAAAGTATTGCAGAATTTCTTCCCTCGTCTTTGTCATCGCGGAAGGCTTCACTTCCATTGTGATTGTTGAGGCATAGGATTTTTGCTGCAGAAGTCTGAATATCCGCGGATAATCAATGATTCCTTCCCCGAGGGAAAGATGCAGATCATCTTTCACGGATTTGCCGCCTCGATTATCGTGAACGTGGAGATGGGCAATGCGATGGAAATGGTTATCGATAAATCCGAAAGATGTGTTTTCGTGAGTCAAGAGCTGGGCGTGACCGATGTCCAGGGTCATCCTGAGATCCGGAATCCGCTGAAAAGCGGGTAAAAAATCTGTACAGATCTCACTGAGATTCTCCAGACATAAGACGATACCAACTCGATTGGCTGCTGCTACCATATCCAGGATCAACTCAATTTTTTGCAAAATCAGATCCGGAGTAATCCAGCGGCTGTCGAGCCAGAAATGGAATGTTCCTTTCGCAATACCCAGTTCAGAGGCCAATTCAAAGAGACTATGCATTCTGGGAACAAAATTTTCCCGGAGATTTGCCAAATCGAGGGGATTGCCCTCATTCGGGAAGTGGGCCAGATAAGTAAGGCCGTATTCTTTTTTCAGACTGAGAAATTGTGGAATATCGACTTTTACCTGCGCGGGGTCATAAAGTGAAATTTCAACGCAGGAATACCCGAGTTTGCCTACCGCCTGAATTTCTTCCATGCTGTGGGCCCGGCCGCCGATGATCGGCACAATAGAGTTCTCCCAAAAAATTGCTCTTTGTTTGTTAGTAAGGTCCCCAGGAAAAGTCAATGACTGTCCGGTTACATTATTTCTTGATGGATGCCCAGACTATTTCCGGCAGCATTTTTGATGCCACTTTTCCATCATGCTCAAGCTTCTCTTTCAGATTCAAATGGCAAGCCGTGCAGATATTAACAATCTTGCGTGTTTTTATGCTTTCTGCAAGTTGTGCCAGATGCGGCTGAATATAGCAGCACAACTTGTTGTCGAGATAGTTCACCCGGAGTCCTTTGATCCTTTTCAGAACCCGCTCCGCCGGTTCATTATCCAGAGGATTGGCCGTAATGCGGCGGCGGAAGCGATAACACCCTGCGTAGTAATCAATCGCTTCGTTAAGTTCTCCCTGCGAAAAA
This sequence comes from Deltaproteobacteria bacterium HGW-Deltaproteobacteria-12, assembly GCA_002840565.1. Lineage (GTDB taxonomy): Bacteria > Desulfobacterota > Syntrophia > Syntrophales > Smithellaceae > MVRV01. The sequence goes on from PHBK01000016.1 coordinate 104,595, forward strand.
AAACGGTCAATCAACCGGCTGTAGGTAATCACTTCCAGATCGGTCAGGTTTGCATAATTCGCATAGTTCGGCTCGCAAGCGGCACAAAAAAGTGCGATCGACTTGGCGCCCAAATCCGCAGCCTGAGCAAAATTCTCCATTATGAACTCTCTGGACGCTTCTTTGAAACGATCGATATCCAGACTGTTTTTTGCCATGACCGCCGGCTGCCCGATGGTCATCCAACCGCAGCAGTATTCTTTCTCCAGCAAAGTATAACTCACCTGGAAATGGTCCAGTAATTTTTTTAGGTCTTTGAGCACATGCGGTATAGTTTCTGCCTGAAAGCACCCGGTAATTATGACGTATTCCGCCTTTACACCGATAGGAAACCCGATCTCAGCTAGGATCTTTCTTCTCTTTTCCCCCGTATCCCGGCAAATTCCATACTTCTTAATCTGCTCAATGTTATTTTCGTTAATCATTGCGGTATCCTTTGCAAAATAGAAATGTTTACAAATCAGCTCTATGCCGTTACCTGCTCAGACTGCGCATCTGCCGGAGTTCCTAATTCGTCTGTCTTCTGATATAAAATAGTATAAACTTGCTGAACCAGAAAAGCAACACTTGCAGAAATTATGCCCCTCTTATCTATAGGAAAATCAATGCACGTCCGGTGTAATACATCTCCGAAAGGTTCGAACTGCCGTTGTCGAGTATTCTTATTAAATAATCCTTGACAACAGTGTATAATATACTTAAAAAGTTGATAAAAGTTTCCTGTTTGTATTTTTATTTTAAATTTATCAGCAGAATTGAGTACAAAGATGAAACAAAAAACACTATTTGTTGAGTCAGAAATCGGCAGGAGAATTAAGTCTTCTCGAATCAACAAGAAATTAACTCTCGAACAGCTGGCTAACAAAACCGGCTTTACAAGAAGTTACCTTTCCAGAATAGAGAAATCAGAAAAATCACCTCCTCTTTCCACATTGGGAATCATCGCCCGCGTCCTTGGCATTACCATCTCCTTCCTCGTTGGGGAAGAGCAGCAGCAAACTTGCTTCGGCATTGTAAAAAAAGGGGAAAGACCTTTAGTTACCAGAAAAGGCACAGCTTTAGATTATTCTTATGAGGCCGTTGCCCATACCTTCCCCAACAAGAAGATGGAACCATTCATCCTGACCCTTCCCTATAAGCCAAAGAAGAAAACAATGCATCAACACGAAGGCGAAGAGATCCTCTTTGTTCTAAATGGAACAATGAAGTTTCTTCATGGATATCGGGAATATATCGTCGAAGAGGGTGACTGTATCTATTTCGACTCCGGCTTTCCCCATTTCGGTGAATCCTTAGGACGCAAGGAAACTAAATGTTTTATGGTTATTTACACTAAGCCGGCGGAGGAAGGAAGCCTTAACTCATGAAGCTTCAAGACATAAACCATATTGGCGTTCCTGGAATCGGACTGGAGGGAAACGCATTACCCAGGCCTTGATCAACCACTTTGCAGCAAGCTGCGGAGAATTAACACTTATCCCGCAGCAGCGGGATTAAATTTAGAACAGATCCAAAGGACAAAACGGGTTATCTTATTCACGAAGGTTTTTTCTTCGGAGGTTTTTAGAAAATTAAATCAACTAATGAAAGGAGAATTAAAATGAAACGATTCAGCAAGGGGATTTTAATCCTGTTATTGGTTTTTTTCTCTGTAATGGTATTTAGCCCGTCCCAGGTTATGGCAGCCAAAGTCAAAAAGGTTCCGGCAACCAAGGTCAACAAGTGGGATTTCACCAAGATGCCCGACATGTCCGACTTTGATCCGAACAACCCGGTGATCCCCACAGGCGACACCTTTAAAATTGCCGTATTGGCCCCGTTTTCCGGTCCCGCCGCCGGTATAGGCCAGCAATACTGGATCACTGTCCTTTGGGCAGCTCACGACATCAACAAACGGGGCGGCCTGATGATTGACGGGAAAAAGAAGATGATCCAGGTCCTGAAGGCCGACATGGAATTTAAACCGGATGTGACCAAAAAGGTCGCTGAAAGAATGATTCTTCAGGAAAAGGTCAATGTTTTGTGGGGTACCGCCGGTAGTGCCAACATGAAAGTACTAAACGAGATTGCCAATAAGTACAAGGTCATCACCATAGATACGCCGGCCCTGACGGATGATCTCTATGAGGGAGCCAACTTCACACGTTATTCCTTTATGACCTGCTGGTCCTCGGGACAGATTGGAAGGGGGATGGCTTATTTTTACGGGCAGCGGAAAAAAGAAAAGAAATTTTATATTCTTTGTCAAGATAACCTTTTCGGTCATGTATTCGGTGAAGGGTTCAAGAAGGGTTTGAAGGAATATTATCCCGAAGCTGAAATCGTCGGTGAAGAGTACCACAAGATGTTCCTGCCCGACTTCGCTCCCTATATAGCTAAAATCAAAGCCTCCGGCGCCGAAGTGGTTTACACTGGAGATTTTCCTCCGGATGTAACCAACATGGTAAAACAGGCTAGGCAACTGGGGGTTACAATTCCCTTTGCTAACATTTTTGTAGAAACCCCTGAAGCTCTTGCAGATCTCGGAATAGAGGGATCAAAGGGTCTGGTTCAGATCAGCTGGTATGGAACAAAACCGCCGTTATTCAAAGATGAGGGAATGACTAAGTTATACAAAGAATGGAACAACGCGTGGAAGAAATGGAAGGAACCTTATAATACCAAGTTTTACGAACATTTCTGGGCAAGCACCGCTTCTTACGTCGAGCAGACCTACTGGCTCTTTAATGTAGTCATGCGGGCGGCCAGTGCGGATCCCGAAAAGATCATCAAAGTCTGGGAAGGCGATACCTATCAATATGCCAACGGGAAAATCCAGCATATGAGGGCCTGCGACCACAAGACTGTTCAGGATCTGCATGTATTCGAGTATGTTCCGCCGGACCAGCAAAAAGAGATGTTCAATATTCCGCCATATCACTTTTTCTCGGAATCCAGCGGACCTGGTCCCACATTTACCATTCCCGCAAGCAAAATTATGCCGAGGATAGATCCAACCATGGATCGATGTAAAGGCGTTAAATAAAAAAGGATGAACTTGAGCGACTAACTAATGGGGAACAGCTTCCTCAGCCCAATCATCTTGAGGCTTGGGCTGAGGAGCTCCTAAATAAAATTTGAAGGTTGATATAGATATGGATCCAATAACAACTATGTATGTCACTCAGGGACTGCATGGGTTGGCCTATGGAATGGTACTCTTCCTGGTGGCCTCAGGCCTTACCCTGATCTTCGGTATGATGGGTGTTCTCAATATGGCCCATGCCGCCTTTTTTATGCTCTCCGCCTACTTTGCATATCAAATTACACAGACAACCGGGAATTTCTGGGTTGCCCTTCTTCTGGCGCCCATTGCTACAGGTGTTCTGGGAATGCTTGTGGAAAAATTCCTTCTTCGAAAGGTCCATGCTATGGGGCATGTCGCTGAGTTGATTATGACGACCGGTGTCATGTTTGTGATTCTGGGAGCGGTCAAATTTTTCTGGGGAACAGAGTTTTTGGCCGTTCCAGCTCCCAAAATACTGGACTGGTCTTTAAATTACGGGGGATTGATCTATCCCGTCTATCGGATTTTTGTCATGGTTTTGACCTCCATCATTCTGGTTCTTATGGCTTTGATTATTTTTAAAACACGATTAGGCATGGTGGTCCGTGCTGCTGTTTCCAATTCGGCGATGGTCAATTCCCTGGGAATCAATGTGCCCGTTCTCTTTATGTTTGTTTTCGGTGCAGGGTCGCTTCTGGCCGGAATAGCCGGAGTAGTCATCGCACCTTATATGAGTGTCAATCCTCATCTGGCGGAACAGATGGGAATGGATGCGTTCATCGTCGTGGTTGTAGGAGGATTCGGAAGTCTGGGTGGCGCCTTTATGGTTGCCATGATCATCGGGCTGCTCACTGCTTTTGGTGTCCAGTTTTTGTCCAACCTGGCGCCTATCCTGACCTTTGCATTTATGGCCATTGTTCTGGCCATTAGACCCATGGGCTTTTTTGGAGAAAGGGAGTAATAATAATGATAAATAAAAAAGTCAAATGGGTTTTATGGTTGGGATTGATGGTCTTGCTGGCGTTTTTACCCAAATTGGTCGGCCCGTATTTTACCAATGTGTTTGTTCACTTTGCTATTTTTGCCTTGTTTGCGCTATCTTTCAATTTATTGCTCGGCTATACGGGTCTGTTCTCTTTCGGACATGCGATGTTCTTTGGCACCGGAGGTTTTGCCACGGCTTTAGCCCTGATTCACATCCAGGGTTTACCGTTATTGGCGGCTTTGTTGATAGGCATTTTTGCCTCTGTTGTTCTGGCTTTAATTTTATGCCCAATTGTGTCCAGGGTTAGTGGCACTGCTTTCGCCATGCTGCACTTGGCCTTTGGTATGCTCCTTTATACATTGGCACTGAAATTGAGAAATATAACCAATGGTGAAGATGGTGTCAGCGGTTTTCCCATACCGCCGCTAACTATTCCGGGAATCTTCTCCCTGGATATGAAAGATTCAACTAATTTTTATTACTTTGCAGTTGTGGTCATCGGAATATGTGCTTGGCTTTTATGGTTCCTGACCAAGACGCCCTTTGGACAGATAATGGTCAGTATCCGTGACAATGCCAAGCGGGTCTCTTTTATGGGATTCAAGGTAACATCCAGCAAGGGGATGATTTATGCGATCTCCGCAGGATTTGCCGGAGCTGCCGGAGCTGTTTTAGCCCTGTTTCAGAATGTCATCTCGCCCGATCTGGCACTCGGACCCATTACTTCATTCAATGTCATACTGATTGCCATGGTAGGAGGTGTCGGCAGCTTTTTCGGGCCCATCTGGGGGTCGGCGATTTTCACACTTATCCATGAATTTACCAGCCGGTATATTAAAGAGGTCGAATTGCTGATGGGCGCAATCCTCATTGTGGTCATGTTGTATTTTCCCAAAGGATTTGCCGGAGTCTTGACAATGATTGGGAACAAGGTGTTTCGTCGGGTGCCGGAAAAAAAAGCCACGGAGGATGATCGATGCAAACAATGAATATATTAGAAACAAAAGGGCTATACCATGACTTCAAAGGTTTGAAGGTTCTTTTCGATGTCAATCTGGAAGTCAGGAAAGGCGAGCGTCACGCCGTCATCGGACCCAACGGCGCCGGCAAGACAACACTTTTTAATGTAATAACCGGTGCCTATGTACCCAGTAAAGGAAAGGTTCTTTTCAGGGGAGAGGATGTCACCGGAAGTTCGCCGGAGCAGATGGTAAGGCATGGAATCGGACGCTCCTTTCAGATCACCAGTACTTTTAGTAAACTCACCGCCTTTCAGAATATCCGCATAGGTATTCTGTCCAAACGCGGAGTTCGCTTCAATATGTTCCAGAATGTGGACAAAATAGAAGATATTACACGGGAAACCAACGAACTCCTGAGGCGTATTAACCTTTATGATGTACGGGATGTGCCTGCAGGTACGCTGGCCTACGGTCAGCAACGCTCCCTGGAGATCAGCATGGCCCTGGCTACTGATCCGGACCTGGTGATGCTGGACGAGCCCTCCGCCGGTATGTCTAAAGAGGAAACGCACTACGCGGTTGAGTTGATCAGAAAAATCACCAAGGGTAAAACCGTTGTGATCATAGAGCATGATATGGATGTGGTTTTTTCCTTGGCGGACAGGATTACTGTTCTGCATCAGGGAACCATCCTGGCTTCTGGTTCCCCAAGTGAAATCAGGGAAAATCAGGCGGTAAAAGATGCTTATCTGGGAGAGACGGAGGAATAAGAATGCTTCTTGAAATTAATGATTTGAATACATATTACGATGAAAGCCGTGTGTTGCAGGACATGTCGCTGAAGGTGGACCATGGAGAAATTGTGGCGCTTTTAGGCCGGAATGGTATGGGGAAAAGTACAACCCTGAAGAGCATCATGGGACTGGTTACTCCCCGATCGGGAAAGGTGATTTATAAAGGGAAGGACATTACAGGATTTCCTCCATACAAGGTGGCTAAAACCGGGATCGGTTATGTTCCCGAGGAGAGGTGGATCTTCCCCACCCTAACTGTAATGGAAAACCTGGTTATGGGGATCAAGGGAGGGAAAATAGACAAGAATAATCCAAACGCCTGGACTGTAGAGAAGATATTCAAACACTTTCCTTCCTTAGAGCAACGACAAAAAAGCAAAGGCGCCAACCTTTCCGGCGGCGAACAGCAGATGTTGGCCGTTGGCCGGTCCCTGATGGGCAATCCTGATCTCATTTTAGTAGATGAACCCACGGAAGGCTTGGCTCCGTTACTGAAAAGAGAAGTTCGGGATATGCTGGAAAGCATCAGCAAGACCGGGGTTTCTATCCTTCTCGTCGAGCACAACCTCAAAGTGGCCATGTCCCTCGCCAATCGTGTCTATGTCATGAAAAAAGCCTGCGTGGCTTTTGCCGGCAAGGTTGAGGAGTTGGCGGCCCATGACGAAATCCGGAAAAAACATCTTGAGATCTAGTTGAGGTATCATTATGCCCAATGCATTTGCTAATGGAATTCAGATCGAATACGAGACCTTTGGGGAGCCTTCATCGCCAGCTCTGATTTTGATCGCGGGAATCGGCGGACAAATGATTGGGTGGGATGAGGAACTCTGTAAAAAATGGGCTGAAAAAGGTTTTTATGTAATCCGTTTTGACAACCGCGATGTGGGGCTTTCCACAAAAATAGAAGAGGCAGGCGTTCCCGATCTCAATACCGCAATGACGGCACTGAGAAATGGCGCAAAAGTGAACGCGCCGTATAGTCTTGCGGACATGGCCGATGATGCTGCCGGACTGTTGGACGCGCTTAAAATAGATAAAGCCCACATTTGCGGTATTTCCATGGGCGGGGCGATCACACAAACGATAGCGTTCAAACATCCTTCTCGCGTCCGGAGCATGACCCAAGTTTACGCCACCACTGGTAATCCTGAGCTTCCGCTGCCGCAACCGGAGATCATGAAACTTCTGCTTACAACTCCGCCCGCGGAGCGCGAAGCTTATATCGATTATCAGATGAAGTTATATAAAACTATTGCCGGACCCGGCTTCCCCTTTGATGAGGATTGGCACAGGAATTTGGCAGGCCGCAGCTATGATCGGGCATTTTATGGTCCGGGTAAAGCTCGTCAATTTCTGGCGACGCTGACGCAGGGAAACCGGAAACCATTTCTGGCTTCCATAACTGCACCGGCTCTAGTGATCCACGGAGCGGATGATCCGCTGGTGCCGGTGGCAGGCGGGATAGATAGCGCGGAGTCGATACCCGGCGCCGTGTTGATGATTATTGAGGGCATGGGCCACGACATGCCCCATGGGAGCGCCTGGCCCCGCATCGTCGAGGCGGTTGCAGCCCATATTCGTAAAGCGGACGGCCTGTGATCGGACGCGGGATTACATTATTTGCGCCGAACTCGCCAAGAAATATTAATGATCAGTCTTTATTGGGCCATCTTTTCCAATCAGCCCTGCGGTCCTGTATGCCGCAGGGCTGCCGGAAACCTTAGTAATTAACCTTATCCATGCCTTTCAGGCCAAGTATTTTTCTTGCTTCCTCCGGAGTTGCCGGTGTTATGCCGAGTTCTTTGGCAATGCGGATGATTTTGGCTACCTGCTCGGCGCTGCTCTTGGCTAAATTTCCGCGGTCGAGGTAGAGGTTGTCCTCCAGGCCGACCCGGGCATTGCCGCCCAGCAGGAGTCCTTGTGTGCAGATAGGGAACTGCGCTCTTCCCGCCGCACAAACGGAAAATTCAAAGTCTTTAATGTTGCGCTTGGCATGCTCAAACAGGAACATCAGATTCTCTACAGAGGCGGCCAACCCGCCCAGAATGCCCAGCACAAACTGCAGGTAGATAGGCGTCTTGATGTAACCGGCCTGAATCAGAAAGGCCAGGTTGTTCACATGAGCGGCATCATATACCTCAAACTCCGGCTTGGTCTGCGTAGCATTGAAGGTGGAGCAGTATTCCCTCAGGGTCTTGAAGGTGTTGGGGAAAATGAAATCCTCCGTCATGCCCAGCATCGCCTTTTCCCATTCATATTTCCATTCCTTGTAACGGGCCAAAGCCGGGAAAAGACCCCAGTTGATGGAACCGGCATTGCAGGAGGCCAGTTCCGGTTTGTACTGGGTCACCGGAGCAACCCGCTGCTCCAGGGTCATGCCCAACCCTCCGCCTGTCGTGATGCAGATAACGGCGGGGCAACATAATCTCCTTGATCAATCCCAGATCGGGAGAGGGCATACCGTTTTCCGGGTTGCGGGCGTGGACATGAACAACCGCCGCACCAGCCTCATAGGCACGGACGGCGTCATCGGCAATTTGCTGCGGGGTAATGGGAAGATATGGCGACATGGTGGGGGTGTGAATGCTTCCTGTGACCGCCGCGGTGAAAATGGCTTTTTCTTTCATAAAATGGTTATTCCTCCTTTATGTTTTATACTTCTGTTATTTTCCGGAAATGCAGGCTGAAGAATAAAAATTATTTAACTACTATGCTTTATAACATACCATAAACCGGGAAGATAGACAAACAAGAACAGAGTTCAGTATTGCCTTGACAGTAAACAGCTGTCTTCATAAAATGGCCTTCATGTTGCGAATATAACTTTTAATTATGAATATTGAGGTGTAAAGTACTGGCACTGAGGGGCGCTAATCTGCCGTCCATTATATTATGACCCGTAAGTATATCCAATGAGGAGGAAATATGCTTAATTTCACTTTTTGCAATCCAACAAAAATTCTTTTCGGTAAAGGGATGATTAAAGATATAGCCAAAGAAATACCAAAAGAAGCAAAAATTATGATTACCTATGGCGGGGGGAGTGTCAAACGCAATGGTGTGTTAGACGAGGTTAAGGCGGCGTTGCCGGGATATGATATCGATGAATTTGCGGGGATTGAACCAAATCCGGCTTATGAAACATTGATGCGCTGCACAGAGAAAGTGCGCGATCAAAAGATCGATTTCCTACTGGCGGTGGGCGGCGGCTCGGTGATTGACGGCACAAAATTCATTGCGGCGGCGGCCAACTTTGCCGGCGAACCCTGGGACATCGTTAAATCGTTTGGCCGCGGCGTGCGCCAGGCCCTTCCCTTCGGCGCCGTGCTGACACTTCCGGCAAGCGGCTCCGAGATGAACTCCGGGGCGGTCATCACCAGGCTTGCTACGAAGACAAAATTGCCGATCTCCAATCCTCATCTCTTTCCTAAATTTTCCGTGCTGGACCCGACAAAAACATTTTCCCTGCCGGCAAGCCAGATTGGTAATGGTGTCGTCGATACCTTCGTCCATATAACGGAACAATATCTGACCTACCCGGTTATGGGCAAAGTTCAGGACCGCCTTGCCGAAGGATTGCTTTTGACATTGATCGAAGAAGGGCCGCAAGCTCTCGCCGATCCGGAAAACTATGATGTCCGCGCCAATCTGATGTGGTGTGCCACACTGGGTCTGAATGGTCTGATCAGTGCAGGCGTGCCCCAGGACTGGGCAACACACATGATCGGCCATGAATTGACGGCATTGCATGGATTGGATCACGCCAAAACATTAGCGATTGTACTGCCGGCCATGCTGAGAATCCGCAAGGACGATAAAAAGCAAAAACTCCTGCAATATGCCGAGCGTGTCTGGGGCATCTCCCGGGGCGATGAAGATGCCCGCATGGATGAAGCTATCGATAAAACAAGAGAATTCTTTGAACGCATGCAGGTTAAAACCCGCCTTTGCGATTACGGCATTACAGCCGAAGCGATCCCCGCGGTTGTCGAACAACTCAAGGCGCATGGCATGGTGAAGCTGGGTGAAAAATTTAACGTCACGCCCGAGATGGTGGAGAAAATACTCGGGCAGTGTCTTTAGGTTAGTTCAGCAACAGACTGATACAATTTGACCGGAAAAGCCGCTGGGAGAAAATAAAATGACCGACAGCAATACAAATCCCTCACCCAAAAAACGCTATTTTCTGCGCATGCAGGAACTCGCCCAACGGGATCCGCAGATTAAACAGCTTATGCCGAGCGAATCTGTCCGAGACGCCATCTTCCAACCCGGCCTGAGTTACGACCGACTCATTCAAACAGTGCTGGAAGGTTATGCCGAGCATCCGGCCCTGGGTGAAAGGGATTACGCCATCGCCAGGGATGAAGCAACCGGTCAAAACCTGCGCAAACTGCTGCCGAGCTTTTCCACCATTACCTACGCCGAACTGCACAATCGAGTCCAGGGATTAGCCAATGCCTGGCGGTGCAATCCACAGAACAGGGTGGCGCCGGGTGACTTCGTGTGCATTTTTGGTTCCACCAGCATTGATTATGTGGCTGTGGATCTGGCCTGCGTTTATGCCCATGCCGTCAGTGTGCCGCTGCAAACGACTTTGGCCGAAGCCGACCTGATGCGAATTCTCGCTTATAGCAATCCTGCCGCGCTGGTTGCAGGACCCGGTGATCTGAGCATTGTCGCACGATTGGCGGTTGAGCACGGCAGTATTCCCGCTCTTGTTGTCATGGAGTACGACGAAAGGGATGACCGGGAGCGGGCTCAGTTTGAGGCGGCAAAGGCTAAACTGGATAGTGCCGGTGTTCTCACACAAATTGTGACGATCAAGGCATTGATTGAAGACGGGCAATCCACCACCTGGGAATTTCTTCTTCCCGGTCCGGAGGGTGCAGAGCGGACGGTAATGCTTCTCCATTCCTCCGGCAGCACAGGAACTCCCAAAGGAGCAATCTATCCCGAGCGGGCGGCAAAAGCTTTATGGCTGACCACCCGCAACCAATTACCCATGGTCGGAGTGAGCTATGCTCCGCTCAATCACCTGGTCGGTCGTACGACCATCAGCAATGTCCTTTCTGCGGGCGGTACGGCCTATGTTACCGCCAAAGCTGATTTGTCCACGCTGTTTGAGGATATCCGCCTGGTCCGCCCCACTTACCTTAATCTTATTCCCCGGATTTGCGATTTGGTTTATCAGCATTACCAAAATGAAGTGCTCAGACGCACCAAAGCGGGAGAAGGCGACAAGGAATCAGTTGGACAAAGAGTTAAAGCGCAAATGCGCTCTACTTTTCTGGGCGACCGCTTTCTCGGCGCCGTGATCAGCTCCGCGCCAACTTCACCGGCGGTCAAAGAATTCATGCGCGATTGTTTTGATATCTTGTTTCAGGATTTCTACGGCACAACTGAATCCGTTGCCGGATTATTCTTGGATGGGCGTGTTCTGCGTCCCCGCGTAAAGGATTATCGTTTGCGTGACGTCCCGGAACTGGGCTACTCCGTCCAAGACAAACCCTATCCCCGCGGCGAGTTCTGTTTTAAAAGCGATTACTGCATCAAAGGCTACTATCAAATGCCGGAGGCGAGTGCGGCGCTTTTCGACGAAGACGGGTATCAGTGTACCGGTGATATTGTCGAAGAGCGCGCTTTCGACCATGTAGTGATCATTGACCGCCGCAACGACGTGCAAAAACTCTCCCACGGTGAATACGTGGCGGTAGGCCCGCTGGGTACGGTCTTTGAAAGCGGCAGCGCAGTAATCAAACAAATCTACCTGTACGGCAATTCCTTACGTGCTTATCTGCTGGCGGTGGTAGTGCCCAACAGGGAGGTTGTGACAAGCCTGCTCGGTGACAACCCCGGCGAGGCCCAGTTAAGAGCATTGATTCGCCGGGAGCTGCAAACCGTCGGCCATAATGCCAAACTGCGGGGTTTTGAAGTGCCGCGGGATTTTATAATCGATTGGGAACCCTTCAGTATCGAGAACGGCCTGCTTTCGAGCGTTCTGAAACGCAAGCGGCCTAATCTGAAACGCAAATACGGTGAACAGTTGGAGGCGCTTTACGAGAAGCTGGAGCAAAAGCAAAAACAGGATTTAGAGGCACTGAAAGATCCGACTTCATCGCTGACTGTTCTGGAGAAAATCTGCGCTTTACTCGCGGCCAATCTCGGTCTGCAGGAAACGGATATTGACCCCCGGCGAACCTATAAAGAGCTCGGCGGTGATTCTCTCGGTGCCGTAACATTTTCCATTATGATGGAAGAAATTTTCGATGTGCTCATTCCCGCGGATGCCATCCTCAGTCCGATCGGCAGTCCCGCAGCCTGGGCTGAAGCCATAACATCCGCCCAAAATCCCGCGGGCGTCCGCAGTCCCGGCTTTGCCGACATACATGGCAAGGGCGCGAAAAAAATATCCGGCAAGGATTTGACGCTGGAGCGCTTCCTTGGTCAAAGTGCCCTGAGAAACGCGGCCACCGAATCAGCCGGCGCCGTTAAGACCGTATTATTGACGGGAGCCAACGGCTATCTGAGTCGTTTTCTGACCCTCGAATACCTGCAGAAACTGGCCAATAAGGGCGGCAAATTAATCTGCCTGGTCTGGGCCCGCGACAATGATGATGCCAAAAGGCAACTGGACGCGGTATTTGCAGGGGCCGATCCCGAGATGGAGGCGCGCTATCGGAATCTGGCGGAAAAACACCTGGACGTGCTGGCAGGGGATATTTCCGCACCGCTGTGTGGTCTGAAGCAGGAAGCTTTCGAGCAGTTGGCATCCAGGGTTGATCGCATTGTCCATGCGGCGGCGCTGGTCAACCACGCCCTGGCCTATGAACATTTCTTCGGATCCAATGTCGTCGGTACTGCCGAGATGATCCGACTGGCGGTTAGTAAACGCAAAAAACCCATTGATTTTTTCTCAACTGTGGCAGTGCGTCCGTTTCTTAAATTAACAAAGGGGCAGTGCGATACCGAGCAATCACCGATTAAAGACAGTATTGTTTTAGCCCCGGGTTATGCCGCCGGTTACGGCGCCAGCAAATGGGCGGGCGAACATTTATTGGGGGATGCGCATCGCCGTTTCGGCCTGCCCGTAAATATCTTCCGCTGCGATATGATGCTCGCACACCAGAAATATGTAGGGCAAATCAACAAAACGGATATGTTTACCCGTCTGGTCTACAGCCTCATCGTCACCGGTATTGCACCCGGATCATTCTATCTGCCGCAAAGCGACGGCAGCCGCAGCAAGGCGCATTATGACGGCGTGCCGGTTGATGTTGTGGCCTCGGTTGTCGCCGGTGTCAGCGATGACACAGCCAGCGCGCTGAAAGTGTTTAATGTCCGGAATTACCATGACAGTGACGGCGTCTCTCTCGATAGTTTCGCAGACTGGATCAGATCGGCCGGTTATCCCCTGGAGCAGGTTCACAACTACAAAGACTGGGTTACCCGCTTCGAACAGATGCTTAAAAATCTGCCGGATGACCAGCGCCAGAATTCTTTCCTTGATCTTATGGGTGCCGTGCGCGATCCCTGGCCGCCAAAGATGCTCGTGCAGGATAGCAGTCAATTCCAGGAACTGGTGCAGAGACTCCCCATCGGAGATATGCCGCATCTATCGGAGGTGTACGTTCACAAATGTCTGGACGATATGCGGCGTCTGGGGCTAATTCCCGCCCCAGTTCACGCCAGTTTACTCTGAGTTTTCACCTTTTTCCGTTATTTTATCAGACTGCTCACACCTGTTATATTGCCATCGTCGTCGATGTCGATATTGTGCGCCGCCGGCTTCTTGGACAGGCCGGGCATGCGCATGATCTCACCGGTGA
>PHBK01000017.1 GCA_002840565.1 Deltaproteobacteria bacterium HGW-Deltaproteobacteria-12
CAGCACCGTCCATGTATTTGGCTAAAAGACTACAAACATATCCGCCGTTGGCGATGTCCGGCGGGCCTTTATACATCGCCGGGATAGTAACGTTGCATACGGTTTTTAGATTTGATTGACTATCTTTCTGAAACATTAAATTGTTTTATTCCTTTTACTTGTTGTTTCCGACAAATCTGACTTTTGCCAAGGGGATCAGCATGCCGGACACCTAAAACCATTAGGTCCTGACTTTCATGGAATACTTAATTGAATTAATTGATAATTACTCACTTCTTGTGTTGAGGAGCATAGAAAAAAAGGTTTTGTATGTCAAGGAATACTTGACCGCAAAATACATAGTCTGTATCTGCGTTGATCGCTTCCGGGAACCGTAGAGTCGATGTTCTAATACAGGTAAAGTCAAAAGATATAAACAGCATCCATATCATGAGGGTTATCGAAGGTGTGGGGAGTGGAAAGGAAAAGACCGATTGCCATTCATCCGTTGACAGGAAAGGCCTTATCGTCTTATACTCCGGCCTGCAAAAGCAATGCCCGGCCGGACATGTTTTACAGCATGAAAGAAAGGTACAATGAAGCGCTAAAGAGTATTCATGTGCACACATCCTAGACAGGAGAGGTGATTATGGAAGAAAAGAATCTCATTCTTGCTGTTGATGTCGGCACCACCGGGACCAAGGCAGTACTGGTAAAGCCCGATGGCTACATAGATTCCGATCAGTTAACCTGCAGTCTATCTTACCCCGAAAAGTCATGCGTGGAGCAATCACCCCGGGAATTGGCGGAGGCAATCTACTCCTCCAGCAGGAATGTTCTGGCGGCGCATCCGGATCTGATCGACAGGCTTGCCGGCATTGTGTTCACGAGCCAGATGCAAAACACGATACCGGTGGGAAAAGAAGGAAAGCCTCTCATGAACATGCTGTCCTGGATGGATGAGCGCGCAGCCCGGTTCACCCAGGAAGAGATGTTCAAGGGTCTTGTCAAGATCGAAGGCTATCCGCCGTCAAAACTGATTCAGTTCATGAGAATCACCGGCGGTGTGCCGGGAAAAAACGGAAAAGATACCGTCTGCAAACTCGCCTGGATGAAAAAATTCAAGCCGGATTTATATCAGGCAGCTTATAAATTTCTTGATGCGAAGGATTATGCAGTATTTCTGGCCACAGGAAATTTTGTCAGCTCATACGACATGGCCTACATCACGTGGCTTATGGATACGCGGAATAAGGATCAGGAAAAGTGGAGGTGGTCTCCCGATATCCATAAGATGTTCGATCTGGATGTAAATAAGATGCCGGAGCTGAAAAGCTCAACAGCCATTGCCGGCAAAGTAACGGCTGAATTTTCAGCAAAGACCGGAGTTCCCGCGGGCCTGCCCGTTGTCAATGGGTCCGGCGATCTGCTGACATCGGCGATAGGATCAGGCGCTATTGAGATGGGGCATATGCACGTTAATATCGGCACTGCCGGATGGGTTGCGACACACCATCCAGTGCCCGCCGTCGATACGCAGCATTATATAGGAGCAATCGTATCGGGCATTCCCGGCGAGTATCTTTTGATCAGCAAACAGGAAACCCTGGGCGCCGCTCTGGACTGGCTGCGGGGGATGCTTTATCCGGCTGAGTTCACTAAAGGCATGTCAACCGCTGAAATTTACCGGATGATGGATGAGGAAACAACCAAGTCGCCTCCCGGCGCCAATAATGTTATTTTAACTCCCTGGCTTTTCGGAGAACGATCACCCATTAACAACCCATACCTGAGGGGACAGATATTCAATATCGGCGTTAATACGACCAGAGCCGACCTGTGCCGGGCGGCAATGGAAGGGGTGGCCTTTAACATTCGCTGGGGCATGGAATTCGTGGAAAAAATGTCATCAAAGAAAGTGCAACCGGCTGTAGACGAAGTCCGGTTGATCGGCGGCGCTTCCAAGAGTGACGTATGGTGCCAGATTTTTGCCGATGTTCTGCAGAAACCGATCGTGCAGATGATGAATCCCCAGATGGCCTCGGCTCAGGGCGTGGCGACCATTGCGATGGTTTCCCTTGGTATTTATAAGAGCTTTAACGAGATTGGCAGGATGCTGAAAAAAGGGAAACTGTTTCGGCCGAATGCGGGCAATAAGGCTACCTATGACCAGCTTTATAAAAAATACCAGGGATTGTATAAGAACAATAAAGGCGCTTTTAAAGAACTCAATCATTGAGGAACCTCCGGCGTGAAGCGTTTTATTGAAGAATATAAGGACGAATCTTTCGATGTTGTCGTGATTGGCGGCGGCATAACCGGCGCCTGCGTTGCTTATGATGCCGCATCCCGCGGACTGAGTGTCGCGCTCGTGGAAAAAAACGACTTTGGCTGGGCGACGTCCGCCGCAACCTCCAAAGTTATCCACGGCGGCTTGCGCTACCTGAAAACATTCGAATTCGGTCTTGTGCGCGAGTCTCTCAAAGAACGCAGAATCCTCGGAAACATTGCCCCCAACTATATATATCCCATTCCCTTTATGTTTGTTAATCCGACATTCGTCATGAAAATAGGGCTGTTTGTTTACGATCTGCTGGCCTTCGATAAGAAATTCACCTGGGACCAGAGTAAAAAAATTCCCAATCACTATCCCCTTTCGCGAGAGCAAGTTATCGCCGCAGAGCCGAACACAAAACGGGAAGGATTGAAGGAAGCCAGGGTGTACTATGATTGCCAGAATATATTTCCCGAGCGAATGACGCTGACATTTCTGAAATCAGCAGTTGATTGCGGGGCACGGGTCTCCAATTATACGAGGGTGGAAGACTTTTTCGTCACAGAGGGAAATCAGGTGTCCGGAATTGTGGTGCGGGATCTGGTGAACAACAAAATTTGCACCATCAAGGGCAAGCTTACCATTAACTGCGCCGGGCCCTGGGCGGATATCGTTCTCCAACTGGCTGAAAGGGGTGTTACAAAAGTTAAGATACGTCGATCCGAGGGTATCCACCTGATTGTCCGGAAACTGGTCGATAAAAAGTCTGTCGGCACCATGACTAAGGCCGGCCACTTTTTTCTGATTCCCTGGCGGGGGCATTCATTGATCGGAACAACGGACAAGGAGTATCCGGGGACGCCGGATGAATATTCCGTAACCAGGCAGAGCATTCAGGAACTGCTTGATACTGTAAATATGGATTTCGGCAACGATAATCCTATCCAGTACGGCGATGTGCTGTTTGCCTATGGCGGTCTCCGCCCGCTCCTCGATGCTCAGGGAGAAGATATTCATACGACAACCCGCAAATATGAGATTAATGATCATGCGTCGGCAGGGCTCGGCGGCATTATTACCGTAGAAGGCGGCAAATACACGACAAGCCGCAATCTTGCGCAAAACGTTCTGAAGGTCGTGGAAAAGAAATTGAGGAAAAAGCTGGTTCCCTGTCTGACTTCTAAGAAAAGGCTGAGCGGCTGCGAGATTGATGATATGGAAAAATTTATCGAGTCAATAAAAAAAGAAAACAGTGATTTTGAAAATACCACTGTTGAATATCTCGGCAGAAATTACGGCACCGAGTACAGCGAGGTGTTGCAGATGGCCCGGCAGGATAAAAAGCTGGCGGAAATTGTCAATGCCGACGGAGAAATACTGGCCCAGGTCGTGTATGCGATCAGGAAGGAAATGGCGATTACGTTAAAGGATATTTTCTTCAGAAGAACCGGCATCGGGACGCTGGGCAATCCAGGTGAAAGAGTTATGGCCAGTGTCGCCGATATTGCGGCAAGTGAACTGGGGTGGAACGACGACCGGAAGCAAAGAGAATTGTCAGAACTGGCGAAATCTTTTCAGCTTCCCGATTAAAGGGCTCAAAGTTAAACAACGTTTTTATTGAGGGGTGTATATGACGTCAACTGCTGCTGCAGAAAAAGATAAACAGATGGCCCAGCGCTGCCTCACCTGTAAAGTCTGCCGGCACGCCAGAAAAAAACAGCGGGGGATTGCCTATTGGTTTGTCAAGAATATTGAAAATGGAGTTTGTCCCTACTGTGCGGCGTACGAGCGGGTTTACGGTAAAAAGGCCCACGCGGCTTAATAAAATATCATTGCCGTCAAGCCCAACTGCGCTCTCCGTAATTTCCTGAAGCGGAAAGTCTAATTGTCCTATGTATAAAGATTTATTGATATATTATTTCAGCGGCACCGGCAATGCCCTTACGGCAAGCCGCTGGATAGAGGAATACGCGCAGAAAAAAGGGCTGAAGACCAGTCTTGTTTCCATAGACAGATGGGAGAAAATAGTTGTTCCTGCCGCCGCCGGTAAAAGATTGATCGGCTTTTGCTTCCCGACTCACGGATTCAACCTTCCCTGGATCATGCTGACTTTTATTGTTAGATTTCCGAAGATGAAGGGGGGCGATGTGTTTTTGCTCAACACAAGGGCCGGCTTAAAATTTTCTCAATGGTTTGTGCCCGGAATAAGCGGACTCGCGCAGATTTTGCCCGCCCTCATCTTGCTCATCAAAGGATTCCGGATCAGGGGAATGTTTCCGCTGGACATGCCTTCCAACTGGATAGCACTTCATCCCGGCCTTAATCCGCCCACTGTTGCCGATATTAGCGCCCGCTGCCGCGGCAGAGTGAATGATTTTTGCGGTAAAATATTCAACGGCAGGATGTATTTCCGGCCCAACGTGTTTATCATGCTGCCGTTAGATATCGCGCTGGCGCCAATCGCCTTCATGTATTTTATGTACGGCCGCTTTTTTTTCGCGAAGATATTCATTGCCTCCACCGACTGCGATGCCTGCAATCTGTGCGCGGCCAAATGTCCGACTGCCTCAATTGAAATAATAAATAAAAGGCCTTTCTGGAGATTTACCTGTGAAAGCTGTATGCGCTGCATCAATATCTGCCCGCGGCAGGCCATACAGGTGTCACACTCCCTGGCGGTTTTTATTATCGTCAGCAGTTCATTCCTGCCGACCGCACTGGTGCTGGAGTATTTCAACTCTTTTATTCCGGCAATACTGATCAGGCCGGTTGATTTTCTGATTAAATGGGGGATATCGCTGTCGTTGTTTTTTCTCGTCTCCGGTCTGGTGTTCCGGCTTCTCAAAATAGGTCTGATCAATAAATTTTTTACGGCCACATCCCTGACAAGATACTGGAGACGTTACCTGGCTAAGGGTATCAAGGCTAAGGATTATTGATTAATACCAATTCCAAATCAAAGCGCTATCTTTGTTGACGTCGTTGTCAGCTTCCTCACCGTATGTATAATACGCATCGTCGCCTCCTCCTTGTCGCCGCGATATCATCTTTGATTTGAAATGGTATGATTCATGATGATGCGGGGGGAGATAACACTAAATGTGTTAATCCTTTCGTGCAATGATTACCTGTGTTTTCGGCAGGCATTGATCGAAGGACTCGAGAAGTTTTTCCGCGCCATCCAGTGCCATCAATCCCGCCCAGGTATTCGACCAACTCTGCAAAACAGGATGATAGGGCGGCCTGATATTGTCCAGAACGGAGCCCTTTAAATGGTCTTTCCGGTGAACTATCCAGAACAAAGACATAAAGACCGTCCAGTAGAAACCCCACGTATCATATTTTTCCACCTGTAACCCTGAACTTTCCACGAGGCCGACAAAGCGCTCCTTACTAAAAATCTGGATGTGGTTCGGCGCTGCAAAGTAGTCAGAATGGGCGACAGGCTTTTGCAGCATTTCCGATCGGGCATCGGGGACCGTGATCAGATACTTGGCGCCCGGTTTGCCCACCCGGACAAGCTCCGCCAGAATTAGTTCCGGATTTGCCGTGTGCTCCAGCATCTCCGTCGCCAGGATCTTTGTCGCATATTGGTCCGCCAGGGGCAGGGGTGTTGAGTCGCTGACGAAACCTTCGACTTTTCGGGCCGCAGTTGAGCTTGCCTTGGCGATGAGTGCCTTGATTTTTGCCTCATCGACATCCGAGAAGACAAGGTGCGCGCCCTGCTTTGCACAAAACAGGATGGCGTTACCTTCACCGCAGCCTACATCCAGCACGATATCGTCGCGGGTAACTTTAAAACCGGCAAACAGTTCGCCGGTTTCCAAATTGTACCAGCCGCGCCTGACCGCATCGCGCAATCCGCAGAAGCGGGGATCGACATTATTATTATGCGCGAGCTTCCTTTTGTTTTTCCCTCCGGGCCGTGAAGATCGCGCTGTTGTTGAGGTCATTTGCTGATGTTTGCTTGGCATATCCGCCTGTCCGAAATAAAGTATTTTTATCTGCCTCTCCCTCGCTAAACGTCCGGCAGGTAATTCAGATGGCTCACGTCGTTGATCAGTTCCAGATGTGCTTCGCCGCTGCGGATACTGATGAGTGTTTTGGATGCGTTGTCCACGCAGGTGTTGCGAAATTCGGCCAGGCTGATCTTGCGCAAACGGCAAAGAATTACGGCGATGGTGAAATTATGAGAAACGACCAGTGCGTTTTTCTCTCCGGCGATAATCTTTTGGATGGGTTGCCAGGCGCGTTCCTGCAGCTCGGCCAGGGATTCCCCCTGGGGCATTTTCACGGAGACCGGATCAGTCGTCCACCGGCGAAGAAAATCCTTTTCGCGGGCCATCAGTTCCTTGAAGGTCAGGCCTTCAAAATCCCCCTGATCCATTTCGGTCAGTTCAGAATGAACTTCAATATCTTTTTGGTGAAAAGTATTGATAATTTCCGCGGTCTGAAAAGCTCTTTTCAGCGGACTGGCATGAATCGCATCAATGGAGCAACCCTTCAGAGATAGGGCAAGCTTACGGGCCTGGTCAAGGCCCGCTGCGGACAGCTCAATATCACTGGTCCCCTGAACCCGGCCCTCTTTATTCCAGATAGTTTCGCCGTGACGAATCAGTATCAGTTGCATGATTTTCTGCGACGACCGCAGACAGAAAGAATTCTCCCGCGGTCATCAAAGTTCATTTCTTGCGCTCAGACTTTCTGTGTATTCATTTTGGCCAGAGTTGCTTCCGCTTCACTGATGACGCGGTCAATCAGTTCCCTGGTAGTCGGATTATCAGTGATGCCGCCGCAGCATTGCCCGGCAAAAAGAATGCCGCCTTCCACATCGCCTTCGTTGAGCGCCTTGAGGTGCTTCATGTTGCCAACCGCCTGACGCGCCAGCACCATGAGCGGATGCCCTTCCTCGGCTCTGAGCATTTCGATGCTGATGCCCGCAAATTTGGCCAAAGACAGATTCATCAGCCGCTTGATCAGCAGCGCCCCCTTGAAGGCGTCCACCATCGGGAAACCCCGCTTCATCATTGCTTGGGCTTCCTTTGTTTTCAGCACGCGGCCGTCCATCCCGTCAAACACATTGGCATAGAGGGTATCCTGTTCGGTGGCCTCCATGCATAATTTTTTAAAGTTTTCATGCACCATGCTTTCTTTGACCACCATGAAACGGCTCCCCATGGAGATGCCGTCAGCACCGAGGGCGAGCGCTGCCGCGAGACCACGGCCGTCATAAAATCCGCCGGCGGCGATTAAAGGAACCCGGACCAGAGAAGCGACAAGGGGAATCAGTACCATCGATGTAGCCGCCGCCCCGTGCGCCGCCGCTTCATGGCCGGTCACCACCAGCGCGTCACAGCCCATCTGCACAGCCTTGGCGGCGTGCTTGGCAATGGCGATGGTGCCGACAACCTTACCGCCGTAAGCATGGACATCATTGACAAACCATGGTTTTCCCAGAGAATAATTGATAATGGGAACTTTTTCTTCGATGGCGACGGCGATATTTTCTTTCGCCCCCGGCCCGACCAGGATCTGGTTGACGCCGAAGGGTTTATCCGTCATCTGCCGGATCTGCCTGATATTTTCCCGCGTTTCCTGCGGGGTGCAGCGCGCAATGGCCAGAATTCCCAGCCCTCCGGCATTACAGACGGCGGATACCAGTTTGGGTTCGGTAATCCAGTTCATTCCGGCCATCATGATGGGATGCTCAATTCCGAACATCTGCGTCATTCTCGTTCTGAACATAAATTTCTCCTTAATTCTTTTTAATTTTATTCAACAATCAGGGGGAAAGCCCTATTGTTTGATTTCCATGGCCATGAGGACCGCTCTTTCGCCCAGCGTTCTATTACCTCCGGTTGGCTCCTCTGTCAAACATTTTCGGTGATGCTTTTGCAGATGGATTTTGAGAATTCCGCTGATCTTACCCCGCAATCAAGTCCGCAAATTATAGCATGCCCAATGCAAAGATAATTAGGACTTAATCCTATTATTTCTTGATTTATTAAATTGATTAATGCTATCAACTAGCCGTGCAAAAAAGGTCAAAAGTGGTAAAACAACTGCAATTAATCTTGCCACTGAAGAACCGCACAAACCAGTACCAGATCCGGCTTCCATGCTTCCCCAAAATACCGGGTAAATTAGCGACAACTGTTTCTTTTTTACTCCGAAATAAATAATAATTTAATTCACACTAAAGAAAGGAGATGCGTCATGAAAGCTGAAGATGTAAAAAACATTGCCATGATCGGAGCGGGCGATATGGGGCACGGCATTGCGGCCTGTTGCCTGATGGGAGGATACAGAGTTGTCCTGCGGGATATCGAACAGAAGTTTGTCGATAAAGGTATGGCCGGGATTAAAGCGAGCTTCGATAAATTAAAAGAAAAAGGAAAAATGTCACCGGAGGCTTATACGGATGCCCTGGCGCGCCTGATCCCCATGGTTGACCTGCAAGCGGCCGTAAAAGATGCTGATTTTGTCATTGAAGCCGTACCCGAAAAACTCGACCTCAAAAAGAGCGTCTTTGCCGATCTGGACAAATACGCGCCCAAACATGCCATACTGGCTTCCAACACATCAAATATCAGCATTACGGAAATAGCTACTGCAACCAGCCGTCCGGAAAAAGTCATCGGCTATCATTTTTTCAACCCCGCTATTCTGATGAAGCTGGTCGAAGTGACAAAAGGCGGCAAAACATCGGATGAATCGATTTCCATTGCTTATGATATTGCCAAAAAGATCAGGAAGGTGCCGGTAATCGTAAAGAAAGATTCCCCCGGTTTTATCTACAACAGGGTCAATGAACCGACACTGCTGCTGGTTTCCAAAATCCTGGAAGCAGGACATCCCACACCCGAAGAGTTCGACGCGGCGCTGAAACCGGTCATGCCCATGCCTCCGTTTGAACTGATTGATTATGTGGGCATTGATATTGCCGTGCACGGGATGGATTATTTCTCACAGGTGCTTTCCAAGGATTATAAACCATCGGAAGCACTTATGTCCTATCTCAAATCAGGCAACCTGGGTAAAAAAACAGGGAAAGGGTTTTATGACTGGTCTAAAGGCAGACCAGCCATTGATCTGTCCAAAGCAACCAGGGAATTTGACGTGAACCACTTAATCGCTCTGCAGGTCAACGAGGCGACCAAGCTTCTGGAAGAAGGCATTGCCGACGATCCCAAAGAGATTGATCTGGCCATGGCCAACGGCGGCGGTTCACCCTTTGGACCATTTGTCCTGGCGCAGAGTATCGGCTACAATGTTCTTCTGGCGAAACTGGAAGAACTGCACACAAAATTCCCCCTGGATGTGTTCGTGCCGACCAAGACCATGAAAGCGGGAAATATTAAAGTGTGATGAGCCTTAAGATTCTGGAAGGCCATAAACTGAAACAACTGAATCGGATCATCCCGCAAGCAATATAAGGCGGGATAAAGACTGCAAAATAGTTACACCCGGCCATCCGGCGATTTGTCTGACAAATCGCCGGATGGCCGGGGAAGCAGCAGGAGACTCAAGTACGACTATTTTATTTGCCCGTCGCCGATGAGCGGTAACACCTTGTCCAATCTGAAATAAATCAAAAACTTGGATCCGGATTTGTATTTGCCTTCCCCTTCGGGATATTTTTTCCTCCGGATTTCTTCTATCAGCGGACTGTCTTTTTCTTCGCGTAACTTTGTAATATAGAGTCTGCGACCTTCATAATGCCCTGCTTCCTTGAAGATATACACAGCATACGGATTAGCTTGCAGATTGGCATGCGTCAGCTTATCGGCGGCAATGAAAGTGATCGTTTCTTCATCAATGAAGTGTGGTCTTCCGTATATTGCAGCATTAACCTTTCCGCTTGTATCCGCAGTGGAAAGAACTCCAAAACCGTCAGCTTTATCAAAATATTCGCTTAGCTTCATATTTCCTCCATTTAATTTCAGATTATTTGCCTCTAATCTAAGAACGCTTTGCCGGATTGTAAAGGGAAGCGGTAAAAGGCACCATATTCTGCTCATCTTTTCTCTCGAAAAAAAATTCTTGCAAACAGAAAGGAGTTCTTGACAACTTACTAACTAGTAAGTATGATCTCCTGGCAATGGAGGAACCTCCCACGACACCGCTCAATGGTACAAAAAAACAAATCATCGATCTGGCCGAAAGCCTCCTGCTGCAGCGCGGCTATAACGGCTTCAGCTACAGCCATATATCGGCCGCCCTCAATGTTAAAAATGCAGCCATCCACTACCACTTTCCGACGAAAACCGAGCTGGGTGTCGCCATTATTCAGAGAACGCGCCAGCAATTTGAAAAGTGGACCAACAATTCCAGGATAGACAACATGAGCTACCTCAAGAAACTCGATGCGTTCTTCGATATCTTCCGCAATTTCCTGAAATTCGAAGGTCCTGTGTGTCTGGGCAGCGCCCTCGAAAATGATTTTAATACACTTCCCGGGGAGATGCAGCAGGAAACAAGGGCGTTCATTGCCGATTTTCTCACTTGGCTGGAGAAACTTTTGAAGGAGGGGAGAGATACCGGTGAATTTTCGTTTTCCGGACCGCCGAAGGAACAGGCAGTCTTTGTTCTGGCTGCTCTTCAAGGCGCCTCACAAATGGTCCGCGCGACGGATAAGACCTATCTGGATATGGCCATTCGACAAATTAAGCAGTCCCTGAAACGGGAGTAGCCGGCGAGACTGTTCCGGCCGGATGAACACAGATTGACCTACGCAAATCAAAGGAGATGGTGAGATGAAATACAGCCAGGCGTTGAAAATTTATATATTGCTGATGGTGCTTTCCCTGATTTTCTATCCGTTCGTTGCTTCTTCCTACGGTATTTTACCTGCTGTCGGGGCGGCTCTGCTGGGTGTGATGATTTCCATGCATATTTTTTTAATTATCGGATTATGGCGGAAAAATCACACCTTTGTTGATACGGCGTGGGGATTGAGCTTCATTATTGTTGCCCATGTTACCTTCTGGATGCAGCCGACACATACCGCCGTTCAATGGATTGTCCTGGCCATGGTTACCCTCTGGGGATTGCGGCTCTTTACCCACATTATGCTGCGCACTGTCGGCGCGAAGGAAGATCCGAGGTATCAGCAGATGAGGGAAAAAATGGAGGCGGGCAAACATGCCCTTTTAACAACATATTTACGCATCTATGTGGCCCAGGGATTTCTGGCCTGGATTATCGCCGCACCCGTGGTTTTCATCAACACCAGAGGTCAGGAGGGCGTAACTCCATTTTATGAAATCGGGATTGCCATATGGTTAATCGGGTTCGCATTCGAAGTTGTCGGGGATAAACAGTTGAAAACATTTCTTGCCGTCAAACAAAACCAGGGGCAAATAATGACCGGAGGGCTTTGGAAATACTCGCGGCATCCCAATTATTTCGGAGAAGCGTCTCTGTGGTGGGGAATCTTCATTATTGCTCTCGGGTTCCAGGGGGGATGGATTTTCTTTTTCGGCCCGCTGCTGATTACTTTCCTGCTGCTCTTCATTTCCGGTGTACCGCTGGCGGAAAGTCTCATCAGAGGATTGCCCGGATTTGAGAATTACAAGCGCAGTACGAGCATGTTTATTCCGTGGTTTCCCCGCAAATAACGATTGATAAATTATCAGGAGGATCGGTGTAGGATGCAAAAAGATCTGGAAAAATATTGTCAAATGGCTTTGGATAGTGGGGCGACCGATGCCGTTCCCATTCATCCCGGGAGCGTCGTAACGGCGCCCTGGGTAAGGATGAAATGTCAGTTTGGTTGTCCTGTCTATGGTATGGGTCATTGCTGCCCTCCGCACACGCCTACCCACGATCAGACGCGGGCAGTTCTGGATTCCTACCGACGGGCTATTCTCTTTCACATCGAAGCCCCGGCAACTGAAGGCCGGGGGAAGCGCTACAAGGCTTATATGGAGATGCTGGTAGAACTGGAAGGAACCCTTTTCAAAGATGGCTATTACAAGGCCTTCGTATTTCTTTCCGGTCCCTGCCTCAAATGCAAAAAATGCGCAATCCTGACTGACAATCCCTGCGTGCATATGGGAAGCGTTCGGCCGGCCATGGAAGCCTGCGGCATTGACGTTTTTCAGACAGCCCGCAACAACGGTTTTTTCATTAAGACGCTCAGCGTGAAGGAAGAAACGCATAACGACTATTGCCTTATGCTGGTGGACTGAGCAGGAGGTTGAGGTCATCAACAATAATCAGGAGTAAAGGAGAAAAAAATGATTTTCGACAGGTTCCGCCTCGACAGGAAGGTGGCAATGATTACCGGCGGATCGCGCGGGATAGGCAAGGGGATTGCCCTGAGCTTTGCAGAGGCCGGTGCGGACGTTGTTATTGCCGGCAGAAAGCAGGCCGATCTTGATTGTGCCGCTGAGGAAATATCCGCCTTGGGCGTTCGTTGCCTTACTGTTGCCGCCAATGCCGCCAAAAGTGATGAATTGGATAAACTCGTGGAGAAGACAATAAAGGAATGGGGAAAGATAGATATTCTGGTTTGCAATGCCGCCACAAACCCCCAGTTTGCCGATATCATCGAAACGGAAGAATGGGCATGGGATAAGGTTATGAACCTGAATCTGAAAAGCTGTTTTTTACTCAGCAAAAAGGTTGCAAAAATCATGATTCCCCAGGGGGGAGGATCCATTATCTTTGTCGGTTCCACCAACGGTTTCAAACCTAATAAGGGCGTGGGGGTGTACTCTGTCAGCAAGGCTGCCGAGCATGCCCTGGCGCAGATCCTGGCCTTTGAATTGGGCAAGCACAAAATACGGGTCAATGTCCTCGCGCCCGGGGCAACGAGGACGGATATGGTTAAAGATGCCCTGGCTGCGGGCGATGGCAGATTGGAAAAAAGTATTGTGCAGCATACGGCGCTGGGACGCATCGCCGAAGTTGAGGATATGAAAGGTGCAGCCCTGTATCTCGCCTCTGACGCGTCGTCCTTTGTCTCCGGACAGATAATCGTGGTGGACGGCGGGGCAGTCACCTACATCTATTAGCTGGGAATTACATTTCCACCCGCGTCACAACTCCCTGCAGGCGGCTGGGCGGTAGTTTGCTGAATTGAACAAAATTGGGAGTTACCCGTTTAATCAGACTGAATATATGCCAGATCGGGTTGCGCGTTACAATATCCTCCACGCCGTAGAAAATGACCTTCTCGGTAATACCCTGCTCCTTGATCAGACCTTCAATGTCCAGGACTTCCCGGTAACCGGCCCGAACCTCAAAGGATTCGAGACCAGGTCCCAGGTCCTTTTTAAGATGCACCTTGACGCCGAACGGTTCATCGGTACGGTTGATGGAAATAAGGATATTCCGCTCGTAGATAATATTGCTGCGGAAGATGCTGTGAATGATATAAGGTGTGATCATTTTATAGCCCCGGCAGAAAAAAAGGGCCGTGCCGGCGATATTCCTTCCCTTGGCATATATCTGTTCGTAGCTGATAAGAAAGGTGCTAAAGTCCAGCGGACGCATGGCGTCGTATAAACGCGCCTGCCCCTTCGTCCAGATAAGAATCGAAGCGAAGGGGATGGCCGCCAGGATCAGCGACCAATAGGCGCCGTGGGGCAGCTTACTCAGGGTTGCTACAAAATAGGTGAAAGCAATGCCGGTCACAAGGACGGCTGCGGGAAACTTCCATCTCAGCTTCTTGATTTGGGAAAATACCAGAATCATCATCAAACCGGTGATCGTCATCGAGCCGGTGACAGCCATGCCGTAGGCCGCCGCCAGGTTTCCCGATTTCTGGAAGATCAGCATCATCAAAATGACCGCACACATCAATGCCCAGTTAACTAAAGGAATGTAAATCTGAGATTTCAGCTGGCTGGAGGTGAAAGAAATTTTCATTAGCGGCATAAGGCGCATGGTAATCCCCTGGTAAACAACCGAAAATGTCCCGCTGATAATCGACTGTGAGGCAATGACAGTAGCCAGAACAGTCAGCAGAAGAAAAGGGATGTATAGATATGGCGCCTGGTGCTGTACCATGCCGAAAAGAAGGGTCTTGACTTCCGGATGCTGCAGGGCAAAGATGCCCTGGCCCATATAATTGAGAAGGACAGCGGCAAATACGAAATACCAGGCATGCAGGATCGGTTTCCTCCCCAGGTGCCCCATATCGGCATACAGGGCTTCCCCACCCGTGGCGCAAAGAATGACCTCGGAAAGAACAAAAAATCCTACCAGACCATTTTCCGTAAGGAACTTGAAAGCATAGTAAGGGTTAACGGATTTAATGATACCCGGCATAGTAGCGACAGATGCCAATCCGGTGACGGCCAGGCAAATAAACCAGACCAGCATAACCGGGCCAAAGATTCCGGCGACTTTATCCGTACCCCGGGATTGAAAGGTGAATAGTCCGATGGCAATCATGGCCGCAATCAGAATCAGGATTTCCAGTTGAAGGTTCTCCAGGCCGGGGACAAGGGTTATTCCTTCCACCGCGGATAGAATGGTAATTGCAGGCGTAATGACGCCGTCGCCTAACAAGAGCGAGACTCCGATGAAGGCAAGCAATCCGGCGAAGGCCAATTTGCGACCGGGTTTGAGCGTCCTCGTAAGAATTTCCCGCAGCATTATTTCCCCGCCCTGTCCTTTATAAGCAAGGCTCATGGCCAGCCAGGCGTACTCAGCAGTCACCAAGATGAGCAATGTCCAGACAACCAGGGAAAGAATACCCAGGACACTCTGCTCTGTTCTCGGAGTCAGGGCAAATACAACCGTCAAGGTATAGATGGGGCTTGTGCCGATGTCGCCGAACACAATACCCATAGAGCGGACGACACCACCCCAGAAAGAATCCTGCTTGTTATTTTTCAAAATCATCCTCTTTGTGGAATTAAGTTACTAATATCACCGAAAATGATGATGGTCAAGGCTGGTAAATTGCCTCTTGCCTTCAGGATAAAAGGACTTGTTTTTGCCGTGTTTTACCGCCCGTCAGATCTTTTCCGCAGATCCAGAAGTATGTTGTGCCGAGAAGTCCGCAGGCAAAGGCAGTCAGAAAATTAACCTCCGGGGATATTTGCCATAGATATGCTCCGCCGAAGGCGCCAAATGAAACAATAACATCACGGATCAGATAATATAATCCAAACATTCCCGCTTTTTTATCCTCGGGGGCCAGATCCATGATCAGAGCTTTGCGCGTCGGTTCACCAAATTCCTTTAAACCCCTGATGATAAAGGCAATAACCATCATTCCAAGGGAATGGGAAAACAAAAGGATCAGGGGGAAAATGGTGAAGTTAATAAATGTAATGACCACAAATGGTTTCTTGCCGGAGCGGTCGGCCATGTAGGCAACCGGAATGTAAACCACAACCGCCGTAATCATTTCGATCGCTGTCAGAAACCCAAACTGGGTGGCAGTTATCGCATTATACTTCATGCACCAGACGACAACAAAGGCATAAGGGATCTGTTCGGCAAAACGAATCAGGATATCCGCAAGGAGAAGGTTTTTCAGCTGCGGACTCATATGGCGCCAGAGACGCGATGGACGTTTTTCCGCCTTTCCCCGCTTTTCGTCGTCTGTGATCATCACCTGCTGGAGCACAAGTGAGGCCGCGCCCAGAAAAAAAGCGCCGGTGAATGCCAGCCGCACACCGGTTGCTTCGCCGTAGATGCCGATTAGAACCCCGCCGATAATCGGTCCCAAGGCCATTGGCAGGCGGCGGACCAGCGAATGCACCGTAACGCCCATGGTGCGTTTATCCTGGGGCAACACGCGGGAAACAAGACTCATCGTCGCCGGCAACGATATTGCCGACCAGGAAAGAAAGAAAATAGCGCCGATAATGACAGCCTGCCAGTAGGGAAAAAGAATGACTATTCCATAGCCGAACAAGGCAATCAGGTTGAAAATAAGCAGAGCTTTTTTATATCCGAGTCGGTCGCTCAGGTAACCACCCGGAAAGGAATAGAGGGCGGAAAGAAGGTTGGTCATGCCGTTTAAAAGACCGATAGTTATGGCGCCGCCACCGAGCGCCATAATATAGATAGGCAAAAATCGCTCGGCCATCTTTTCTCCCAGGCCGACGAGGACGACCATAGCGAGCAAAGCCACCATGCTTTTTTTCAGACCCAGAAAATCAGTGATTTTTTGTCGCCGGGATATGGCCATCGTCCGGATTTCCTTGCCAGAGGAGCTGCCGCCGAAAACAACCCCAGTGAAAGAAAAACCGCAGGTGGAGATTGTTTTCCCACTGCGGATTTGAAACTCGTCGCCTTCAGCCTCGAGCCTTGTTCCTTGTTCCTTTATTTGATGCAGACTCGCCGGACTTGTTTGAAGTCGGTAAATCCTTTGAGGGACTTGATTATGCCGTCCTGCAAGAGCGTTGTCATGCCTTCTTTCATCGATTGTTCCCGCATGACCTCGACAGAT
This sequence comes from Deltaproteobacteria bacterium HGW-Deltaproteobacteria-12, assembly GCA_002840565.1. Taxonomy (GTDB): domain Bacteria; phylum Desulfobacterota; class Syntrophia; order Syntrophales; family Smithellaceae; genus MVRV01. Next base: position 16,674 of record PHBK01000017.1, read on the forward strand.
GAATGCTTTTGAATCATTCTTTTGATTTCATCAGAGCCAACCAGAAGTTCATGAATCCCCATCCGACCTTTGTATCCGGTTTTGTCGCAGACATCACAGCCTTTGGGACGGTACAGGAGGAATTTATCGTCATAAGGAATATTTAACTTGGCAAAATCTTCCCTGCCATATGTTTCCACAATCTCCTCGAACTCTTCTTGATGGGGATGGTATTGTTCCTTGCATTTCTTACAAAGGGTCCGGACGAGACGCTGGGCCAGAATACCCAGTAAAGCGTCGGCAAAATTAAGCGGGTCAATGCCCATGTCCAGCAGGCGCACTATCGTTTCCGGGGCGCTGTTCGTATGCAATGTGCTGAAAACAAGATGGCCGGTAAGCGAGGCCTCGACTCCAGTCTTGGCTGTTTCAAAATCGCGCATTTCACCGACCATGATAACATCCGGATCAGCGCGGAGAAATGCCCGCATGGCGGCGGCAAAATCAAAGCCGATTTTCGATTGAACCTGCACCTGCCGCAAACCGTATTGAGTAATTTCCACCGGGTCTTCTGCCGTCCAGATTTTTCTGTCCGGCTTGTTAATATGGTGCAGGGTGGCATGTAACGTCGTTGTTTTACCGGATCCGGTGGGACCGACAACAAGGATCATGCCGTAAGGCTTGGCGATGATATTGGTCATTTCCCTGTAATTGCGCGGCAGCAGGCCCATGTCTTCCAGCGGCATCGTCTCGCCCTTGGCTAAGATACGCATGACGACATCTTCCACGCCGCCTTGGGTGGGAATAGTTGCTACACGCAATTCAATTTCATCTCCTGTGGACCGGCGGAATTTAATTTTTCCATCCTGGGGCAGTCTTTTGATGGTAATATCCAGATTGGACATAATTTTTATGCGCGAGATAAGTGCGTTGCGATAACTGAAGGGAACAGTCTGGTAAAGGGCGCAATCGCCGTCAACACGATAGCGGATTTCCACATTTTTTTTGCCGATGTTGGGTTCAACGTGAATATCCGAAGCACGGCGGGCATAGGCATCATTGATGATTTTATTGACCAGTTGCATGATGACGCTGTCCGATTCGGTAACTGCATCTCCGCCTTCTTCGTCTTCGACGGCTGAATCTTCGTCATCGAGCTTTCCTAAAAGTTCAGTGAAGGAATGCTCATCTTCGGGCGAGTGGTAAAAAAGATTGATATATTTGACTATATCTTCCGGTAAAGCAATATCGTATTTTACCTGCTTGGTTTTCAAAAGACTTTCAATGGTGTCTCTTTTTAAGATGTTGTTGGGATCGTCTATAATTACATGGATGTAGCCGTCCTTTTTCTCCAGGGGCACCCAAAGCTCGCGGCGCAAATAGTCCTTTTTAAGATTCCTGATCAGATCTCCCGGTATGACTGTTTTATCGTTATATAGCAGAAAGCGGCAATGATAAAATTCTTCGAGAGAATGCCCGATGTCGTCTTTGGAGATTTTGTATTTACCCATGAGAAAATTTTCCATGGTTTCTTTTTTCTCTCGGGATTCCTCCCAGGCGCTTTCCAATTCATCTTCTTTGAGCAGATCATGGCTGATTAAATAATCAAACTTTGTCTTTCGGCGGGTAGCGAAACGCTGCTGGTTGAAAAAAGCAATGCCCAGAACTTCGGCAATTTCCTGCAAAAGACCTTTTTCATCCGGGGAAAAACTTCCCTGGCCGACTTTTCGATTGAGGATTTGTATAACTCCCATCAGCTGTTTCTTATGGAATATCGGGGCGGCAAGTATTTGTTTGGTCCTGTAACCTGATTTTTTATCCCAACTGTTGTCAAAAGAAAGTTCACGGTCGATCGCTTGAAGTTCACTTTGGTTATAAGCATCACTTATATTCAGAAATTTTCCCGTGTTGGCGACATATCCGGCAATGCTTTTATTGCTGATGGGAACTCGAATTTCCTTCAACTCCGTTCCCGGCGTCAGAAACATCGAGTAAATTTCATTGCGCTGTTTATCAACCACATAAATGGTTATTGACTGGGCATTAAAAAGGTTGAGGATCCCGTCTTTTAAGTCAACAAGAATCTGCTTAATGTTTTGAGCCGCATGAATGCGGTTGGTGATATCCTGCAGAGCTTTGCTGAGCCGGAGTTTTTCATCAATATTGTTTGCAGACTGAGCGTTGGGCATTTCGTTCATCAGTTATCTACTCCCTATAAATCTTGTAGCGCGGGCATTCTAACAGGGCTTGCTATTAATGTCAAATATCGGGTTTGTCATGGTTTTTCATCATCCTGCCCTATTTATTGCGACTTCTGTCCCGAAAAAATATGACCATCAGAATATTCTTTACACATGGGCATGGGAGTATCATGATGTGTTAAAGATTTTACCCTGCGGTAACGATTTTAGAAAAATCGGCAATCAAATGAAATGTGTTTGATATTTCGCAAAGCAGTGACAGACGGTTGAGTCTCACTTTTTCATCTTTGTCCATGACCATGACGGCATCAAAAAAAGCATCAACCGGCGGGCGCAATCTGGCCATTTCCAGTAAAGCAAAGTTATAATCATTCCTTGCAATGCCGGCAATTATTTTTCCCTTGGTTTCATTTGCCGCCCCGTGCAAATTCTTTTCAGCATCGGAAACAAAGAGCGAAACGTCCACATTCGGGCTGCTAAAGTCTTTGAGAATATTGTCCACGCGCTTAAAAGCGATTGAAACAAGTTCAAATTCCGGATTGGCGCGAAAATCCTGCAGGGCTTTGATCTTTTCCGATGCAGCTACAAGATCGTTCCAGCCGGCGGCCAGGACTGCCTCCACAGTGTCGTAAGCATAGCCTTGAGAGATTAACTGATTCTGATAACGGCCGGTAAAGAATTCCCGGATGTCTTTCTCAATTTCTGTGGCCGGTTTTTTTAGAGAGTTATCCAATAATTTCAAACTCTCATCGATGAGAAAATCCAGCGGCAGCGGGTAGCGCTTGGCCAGAATAATATTAATCACACCTAATGCCTGCCGCCGCAGTGCATAAGGATCGGCCGTGCCGGTGGGCGGCAGGCCGACACCGAAGAAACCGCAGATCGTGTCAATTTTGTCGGCAATACCTACAATTGCTCCTTCATCAGTCTGAGGCAGGTCGCCTCCTGCCGCAATCGGCAGGTAGTGTTCGTAGATGGCGCGGGCGACTACCGGGTTTTCATTGGCGAGAAGCGCATACTCTCTTCCCATAATGCCCTGCAATTCCGAAAATTCACCGACCATTTGTGTCTCCAGATCGGCTTTTGCCAGCAGGGCCGTGCGGTCAACCGACTCTAGAAAAGATGGATTCACTTTATCTGCTATTATCGCCGCAAGCTTCCGGAAGCGCATGACTTTGTCGTAAGACGTGCCTAGAAGTTTATGAAACACTACTTTTTTTAAAGCCTCCAGACGCTGTTCCAGGGGCACTTTCTGATCTTCTTCGAAAAAGAACCGCGCATCGGCCAGACGGGCGCGAATAACTTTTTCGTTGCCGCGCGCTACAACGCTCAAGTCGCGTGCTTTCGTATTACTCACAGCGATGAAGTAAGGCAGCAATTTACCCGCAGCATCGGTTACCGGAAAGTATTTCTGATGGGAAATCATGGTGGTGGTCAGGACTTCCTTGGGTACCTGCAGGAATTCCTGATCGAAACTGCCGCGGACAATTACCGGATACTCCACTAGAAAGGCAACGGTTTCTAAAAGATCGTCAGTATAAAAAATATTTCCGCCGGCTTCCGCCGCTGCTTTTTGTGCTTCTTCCAGAATTATTTTCTTTCTCTGGGCAGGATCAACAATGACGTAATTCTCTTTTGTTTTATCTTTATAATCAGCGAAATTCCGGACTGCAAAGGAATTGGGGGCCAGGAAACGGTGCCCGTAAGAACAATTCGAACTCTGCACCGCTTCTAATTGCATCGATACGATTTCGCCGCCGTAAAGAGCCAATATCCAATGAATGGGCCTGGCAAAGCGCAATTCATAATTCGCCCAGCGCATGGATTTGCGAAAGGGAATGGATGTAGCAAGTTTTGTCAGAATTTCCGGTAAAAGAACAGCAGTCGGCTCGCCGGAAATTGTTTTGCGGACCGCCAGATATTCGCCTTTCTCCGTCGTTATCGTTGCCAATTGGGAAATTTCCAGACCTTGACCTCTGGCAAAACCTAAAGCTGCTTTGGAAGGGTTACCAGCGGCATCAAAAGCAGACTTTTTGGCGGGGCCAAGTTTTTCTATAGTCTGATCTTCCTGCTTTTCGGCCAGTTCGGCAATATAAAGGCACAGGCGGCGCGGTGTTGCCAGAACCTGAATGCCGGTAAACGGGATTCTTTTTTCGGACAGCGCTTTTGCGGTTATTTCTTCAATGTCTTTGATGGCCTTGGGCAAGAAAGCAGCGGGAATTTCTTCGGTTCCAATTTCAAAAAGCAGTTCTTTACTCATTATCTTCTCCAGGTGTTGCATTGCGATATATTTTAAACTTTTCTGTAAGTCGTTGTTCAGCAACAACTTAACATTGTGGTATCATAGCCGGCGAAATGGTCCATAACTAAATGGCTGAAGTGCAACATTTATTTCGTAACGGCTCCTAAAAGCGGATAGCCCATTTCCTCACGCTGTTTTAAATACAGTTCGGCGCTTAGTCTCGCCAGATTTCTGACCCGGCCGATATAATTCGTCCGTTCATTAACACTGATGGCGCCGCGGGCGTTGAGCAGATTAAAAACATGCGAGCATTTCAAGCAGTAATCATAGGCTGGCAGGACCAGTTTCTTATCGGCAATAACCAGGGCTTCCTGCTCGTACATGTCGAAAAGTTTTCTTAGCATTTCGATGTTGGCAATTTCAAAGTTATAAGTGGAAAACTCAACTTCCCCCTGATGGTGGATCTCGCCGTATTTCACTTTGTCCGTCCACTGCAGATCGTAGACATTGTTGATCCCCTGAAGGTACATGGCGATGCGTTCCGTTCCGTAGGTCAGCTCACCGCAGACCGGTTTGCAGTCAAAGCCGCCGACCTGCTGAAAATAGGTAAATTGCGATATTTCCATGCCATCAAGCCAGACCTCCCAGCCCAGTCCCCAGGCGCCCAGAGTAGGGGATTCCCAGTCGTCCTCGACAAAACGGATGTCATGCTCCAGAGGATCAATACCGAAGCTTTTCAGTGAATTCAGATAAAGTTCCTGAATATTGATTGGCGATGGTTTCAAAATCACCTGATATTGATAATAGTGCTGGAGCCGGTTGGGGTTTTTCCCATAGCGGCCGTCGGTCGGTCGCCGTGACGGCTGGACATAGGCCACGTTCCACGGTTCCGGCCCCAGGGCGCGCAGGCAGGTTGCCGGGTGGAATGTTCCCGCGCCGACTTCCATATCGTAAGGCTGCTGAATTACACATCCCTGGGAATGCCAGTATTGTTCCAGGGCGAAGATTAATTCCTGAAAAGTCACAATTTCCTCCTTGTTGCTTTAGGCAAAGAACTAGCCAATATAGCTGGCCTTTAGACAAAGGCGTTCCTAGCATGACCGGGCCATGGTGTCAATATGAAAGGGCGAAACGATCACAGGTAAATAATATTATCCGGGTCGATTTTTCCTGCTTTACTTTACTTTGGTCTTGATATGTAATCTCCGGAAATAAAAAAATATCAGTTCCAGAACAGGATAATGACCGCAAGTATACCCGCCAAAAGAAGGATTCTTCATCTTGATATGGATGCCTTTTTCGCTGCTGTGGAGGAGCAGCGCAATCCGGCGCTGAGAGGCAAACCTGTCGTCATCGGTGGCAGAGGTGATCCGACCAAAAGGGGTGTTGTCTCCACAGCCAATTATGAAGCCAGAAAATACGGCATACATTCGGCAATGCCGCTGATAACCGCGTATAAGATTTGCCCTCAGGCTGTTTTCCTGCCTGTGGATTATGAAGCTTATGTGAGGGTTTCCCGACAATTTAAATCTACGCTTTTATTTATTACCCCGATTATCGAAGACATTGGAATAGATGAAGTTTACCTGGATGTGTCGGAACTTGAGGAAACATCGGAAAATATTGTTGAACGAATCAAATCCGGGATTAAAGAAAAAACCGGCTTAACCTGCTCGGTCGGCATAGCGACCAACAAGCTTTTGGCCAAAATTGCCTCGGATATGCAAAAACCGGATGGGATGACGATTTTGAATGAAGAAGATATTGAAAGCCGGTTATGGCCGCTGCCGACGAGGAAATTATATGGAATCGGACCGAAGACCGAAGCGTATCTGAAAAAAATCGGTGTTGAGACCATTGGACAACTGGCTGCCCTGAAACTGGAGAATTTGCTGGAGCATTTTGGCAACTCCTATGGTCACTACCTTTATGATTCCGCCAGGGGGATTAATGACAGCCCTCTGGTTATGCACTGGGAAGCTAAATCAATCAGCCGCGAGACTACTTTTCAGAAAGATGTAAAAGACTGGCAGTTTATAGCAAAAACTCTGGCGGCACTGACCCGGGAAGTAGTCACTGACCTGCGCGATGGCGGGCACGCTGCCAGGACAGTAACCATCAAAATCCGATTCAGTGACTTTCAAACCCTCACCCGGGCCAAAACCATAGACGAATATACGGATTCCGAAGAAGAGTTGAGGAGGGCGGCGTTTGCCTGTCTGAAGCGAATTGATCTGAACAAACGCGTCCGGTTGATTGGTGTGAGGGCCAGCAGTCTGGGAAGAAGGGGCGGGGAAAAACAGCAAATCGTTTTTTCGAAAAAAAGGTTGACTTACTAAAGGATCAAGTTTAAAAAGAAAATGGTTTAAAGATGTCGTTAACATCGGTCACTTTTCGAAAAAGACAAGTAATAATATCTACCTTAATACAAGGAGGGTGAAATGAAAAAAATTGTAATGTTTCTTATGGCTCTTGCGATGCTGTCTGCAGCCACGGCGGGATATGCGCAAGTTAAGGCAGGGTCGATCACCGTTTCGCCAACGCTTGGCGGTTACATATTTGAAGGTAATGAAGATACGAGCAACTCCTTGGGTATCGGGCTGCGAGCCGGTTACAATTTTACCAGGTACCTTGGTTTGGAAGGCTTTGTTCATTATTTTCCCACGGAGATAACCGGTCCGGGCGGTAAGGAAAAAAGCAATTTTCTCGGCTACGGGATCGAAGGTCTTTTCCACATTCTGCCGAACGGACCGCTGGTGCCTTTCCTGGCAGTCGGTGTCGGAGGCACCCACTATAGCAGCAAATACGTTGACACCACCGAAGACAAAGCGAACAAAATTGCTGTTGATTACGGAGTGGGAGTGAAGTATTTCCTGACGGAAAATTTTGCCCTGCGCGCCGATGTGCGACATGTTATTCCATTCGGCGACATCCATCACAATCTTCTCTATTCAATAGGTTTAACCATTGCCTTTGGCGGAGCCAAAAAGGCTGCTGTAGCTGAGGGATCGGCTGTTCAGCAGGCCGCTGCTCCGGCAGCAGTGATAATGGATTCAGATAAAGACGGAGTTCCGGATGATCGGGATAAATGCCCCGGCACGCCTGCCGGTGTGGCGGTGGATAGGGACGGCTGCCCGCCGGATACCGACAGGGATGGCGTTCCCGATTATCTCGATCGGTGCCCCGATACACCTGCCGGTGTGGCGGTGGATAGGGATGGCTGCCCGCCGGATGCGGATAAAGACGGTGTTCCCGATTACCTGGATAAATGTCCCGGAACGCCAATCGGCGTGTCGGTAGATAAAGATGGTTGTCCTCCGCCTCCGCCTCCGGTTGTTCAGGAAACGAGGAGCCAGGCGGAGAAAGCACGAGAAATTCAAGAGAAGGGAAGAACAACCCTGAAAGTGTTCTTTGCCTTCGATAAATCAGAGATCAAGAAAAACTCCTTTGAGGAAATTGATGACATGGTTGCGGTTTTGAAAAAGTATCCTGCATTGAATATAACCATCGAAGGACATACGGATAATGTCGGCAGCGCTGCATATAACAAGAAACTTTCGCAGCAGCGCGCCGAAGCGGTGAAGAAATACATGGTCATAAAAGGTGGCATTGATGCGAAACGCCTGAATGCGGTAGGCTTCGGTCTGGAGAAGCCCATTGCTACCAATGGCACGAAAGAAGGCAGGGCAAAGAACCGCCGTGTGGAAGCGGCAACTGCCGATTATACTATTAAGAAGTGAGCCCGGCTGAAGGAAACAAGACTTAAAATCTGAAGGTAAAAAAGTATAAAAAAGCCCCTGCGGTTCGCCCCAGGGGCTTTTGTTTTTAGTTTAATTGTCTTCAGCCTTCGGCCTTATAGCCTTTCTGATCATTGCTCCCACCGGCGCGCGGCCTTCCCACGGGAAATAAACCTTATTGCCGCCATGAGCTGTGGCCAGCCTGTTTCCATTGAAATCAAGCATAGTCAAGGAATCTATTTTAACTGTGCTTTCCGGTAATATCAGTTCCAGCTCATCGCCGGCAGTCAGGCGGTTCCTGACATCCAATAGAATTATTTTTCGGGTGGCGTCATATTCCAGGATTGTTCCCGCCGGTTCATGAGTTTGAATATATTTTATATCCGGACTGGTTTCATTGATCTTTTCTTCGCTGAAGGCAAAGCCGGTTGTGTAACCACGGTTGGATATTTTTCCGAGCTCATCGAGCCATTCCGGCTTGCTCCGATAGTTAGCGGTATGTCTGATAAGAGTGTCCAGAGCCTGGCGGTATGTTCTGGTTACCATTGCCACATAATAGGATGATTTCATCCGGCCTTCAATCTTCAGACTGACAACGCCGGAAGCTAATATTTCCGGCAGATATTCAATTAAACATAAATCCCGGGAACTCAATAAGTAACTGTACCTTTCATCTTCTTCCAGAACGAGTGGTTCGGTGGGACGGGTGGATTCATGCAGCAGGTACTCCCAGCGGCAGGGCTGGCTGCAATCGCCCTGATTGGCGCTGCGCCGGTTACGAAAAGCGGACAAATAACAGCGCCCCGAGTAGGCCACGCACATGGCGCCGTGCACGAAAATCTCCAGTTCCATTTCGGGAACAGCCGCCGCTATCTCACTGATTTCCTTTAAGTTCAACTCCCGGGCCAGGACGATCCGCCGCACTCCCTGATCCTGCCAGAAACGAACCGCATCGGTATTGGTGGTATTAGCCTGAGTGCTCAAATGAAGAGGAATTCTTGGCGCCAGATCACCCAGCAGCCTGACCATGCCCGGATCGCTGACGATGAGCGCGTCAAGCCCGACGGCTTTAACCTCGGGTATAATCTGCCGCATCAGATCCAGGTCGGTATTACGGGCAAAGGTATTGACTGCGCCATAGACTTTTACCCCTTGGGCGTGGGCATCTTTTATCCCTGAGGCTAAATCGGCAAGGAGCATTTCAGCGGACTGCGAGCGCAGACTCAGACCGGCAATGCCGACATATACAGCGTCAGCGCCATATAGGATAGCTGTATGCATCTTTTCCCGATTGCCTGCGGGTATTAACAATTCCGGTATTTTCATAGCCGTTTCCTTTATAATATTTTCGGAAAAATATGTTAGCAAAAAAAATTACCCGGCACAAATAAATGGCATATCTGATGCCGGCGATTGCAATTCCCTATGCATTTTGGGGCCATTCCAGTTCATTATTTCGTTGACAGGCAACGGCATTTGCCCCTATATTGTTCCCGGGGAAAGTGAGTACTCCTTACAATGTGTTCCGGGTGACAGAAGAATGAAAAACAGCACGGAAAAGCTTATTCAGCTTGTAAACATTGAAGATCCGGACTGTGTGCTCAAAGAAGTAAAATTCATACTGCTCAGTATGAATTCTGATTTTTCCACTAAAAATATCGAAAATGTATTTCAAGACATCATCATGCTTTTTCAGGGGAAGTATCAGGGTTATCAGGCCTGTAATACCGAATACCATGATTTAAGACACACACTGGAAGTATTTCTCGCCACTTCCCGGCTAATCCATGGCGCGCTGATCGACGGCAGGTTGATTTCAGAGAAAATGATCAACATCGGCATCATCAGTGCACTGATGCATGATACGGGCTACAGTCAGACTCTGGATGATGTAAACGGCACCGGCGCAAAGTACACCGTAAGCCATATACTGCGAAGCATCGAATTCTGTACTAAATATTTTGCCGGCAGCCCTTCTTACGGCGGTGATCTGAATTCATTTCGCGATATACTGCTTTGTACAGGTTTTACAGACAGAATAGAAGGAATTAAATTCTCGAGCCCCGAGGTGGAAACTGTCGGTAAGATTCTCGGGGCAGCAGACCTTCTGGGTCAAATGGCTGACCGTCTTTATCTGGAAAAACTCCTTTATCTGTACCATGAATTTAAAGATGCCGGCATTGCCGGCTTCGAGAACGAATATGATCTACTTAAAAAAACTGTTACATTTTATGGTCAGAGCCTGAATCGGATGGAAAAAGATCTCAGCGGTGTGCACAAACATATGAAATCGCATTTTCGCGTCCGGTGGGGACTGGATAGAAATTTATATATCGACAGCATCGAAAATAACATAGATTATCTGAAATATATCATCCAGCAGGATGACTATATGTCCTTTCTGAAACGCGGCGGCATAGTGCAAAAATTAAAGAAAAGCAGACTCGAAGCTTTGTAATTTTTCACATCAGGGATGTCGGAACAGCGCCGCTTATTTGGCATTAAAACAGGGCGATCTGAGCTGAGTCCATGACCCTGGCTATAAAATAGAACATCAGCCCGACATAGACGAAAGTGAAGATGGTGTGCCGCAGAAAATATCTGGAAAATACTTTGTGTTCGGCAAAGCATCTCCAGAGATAAAGAAGACCTATCTGCAGGAGATAGATGGTATAGCCCAGCGCCGCCAGGATCTTGGCGGAATAACCCCATTGACCGAAATAGGTGAAGAAGGCGATCAGCGCAAAGGCAAGATGGGCAAACCCAACTTCATACTGGTAGTACGGTTTGTCAACTTCCCAGCCCAGACGCCGGGCGTCGCTCCTCTGAAAGATAAGATGGCCGGTGAAACTGAGCAGACCGACGATCCCGACAGCGCCGATGATGATCGTATCGACAGCGTCCTCAAGATTCTTGCCAAACAACTCATAGTAGCCTAAGAAAAGGCCAACGGCGCCCGTCACTATTCTCAATGTTGCGATGACATGCGCAATCACAACTGGAACCTCTCTGACTGAACTAGTAAGTCTGCTGCCCTCAAGCTTATGTATAGCATCATTAGGCGAAAGCTTGGGGATTGCTCGCTTTTTCTTACCTGGTCATGCCTATATATGCCTGTAGTTGCAGCTAATGTCAAATATTAAAACATTCTAATCTGCTTGGACGAAGTCGGTCATCTCTTTCCACAGAGATGCGTCCGCGTGAAACGGCCAATCGTTATGGCCGGCGCCGGAAATTACCCACATCCGTTTTCTCCCTTCGGGCAGAGAAGAGAATAGCTTGTACGCGTGTTTAATGGGCAGAATTTCGTCGCGCTCGGCTCCGACCACGGAAATTTTCCCCGGGAACGATTGCAGGTTACCGCTGCTGTCATACTTGTCGGTTAACAGCATTGCCACCGGCAGAAAGGGAAAAAGAGACTTGGCAACGGCGGCCAGTGTGTCCCAGGGTGTAATTAGGATGATGCCGGCTACCGGAACGGAAGTTTGCCTGGCAACGGCGGCGGCAACACCGCAACCGAGCGATTCGCCTAAAAGATAAAACGGTTTCCCATATTGCTCAAACGCCGCCTGCACTGTCTCCAAACCGTCGGCGACAAAATGTTTTTCTCCGACCTGACCGGGCCGGCCTCCATATTGCGGATATTCGGCCAGAATGACCCGAAAACCCAACTCCCTAAGAGGCTCCATATAAAATCCTCTGTCGAGAGCTGTCCCTCCGTTGCCGTGAAAAATAACAATCGTTCCGCTGGGCGCCGCAGTTTCTCTTCTGGCAGTCAACCCCCGATAATCCGCGGGAGTTTCCTTCCAGAGCTTCATATTTTCGGCGGCCAGTAACTGCGGGGCCGGCCACTGTGCACTGGGGAAATAAAGAAATCGATTTTGCATATTACAGCCTCCTAGGAACAATACCAAAACAAACAGCAGAGATGAATTGACTGGCAAGCATCTGTTCAGTTTCATTAGTTCAACCGGGCGATCACCTGTTCGATTTTTAACTAATGTCCATCAACTGAGAAGAACAAGCATTATGAACACAGTTTGCGCACCTGTTCCATGACCTTCAGTGATTTTACTTCACGGCTGAGGATATGCGATATGAATCCGACCAGAATGTTACGGGATTCCAGGGCCAGAGAATCGGACAGCGCGATCAGTTTAATTTTATCGGTATCCATATCCTTGCCCAGCAGCAATGTCCGGCCGCTTTCAAAATGCGCATTTCAAAAAAGCGAACCACTGCATCCGAGGCTTTTTGTGTGCAGAGCAGCGTTAAAAAAGTTTGCAGAAGCTCAAATATTTTCCGCTTTCCGGGGATTTTTCTTTTTTAAGAGCAAGAAACAATAAAATAGAAGCAACAAGTAATATGCTTATAATTACAAAGATAGTTACTTGTGCTTTTTTATTCATATTTGAATAAACCCCTTTCTGTGGCCCCTTTTTATTCATTTTTCTCTTTCAGTAATTTAATTGCATCCTCAATCACATGAGATTTGTTTCTGTATTTTCCTTTTTTTAAGAATTCTTCAATAATCTCTTCCGTCTCTTTATCAACTGTAGCAGATATTCGTGTTTTCATCTCTTTACTTTAACCAAGCATTGACAAGGCCCTTTTTTCAAGTAATACTTTATATTACTAAATATTCCTAAATATACTTAATCATATAAAATATACTTTATCTTATATAAGCATACTAAATATATTTAAGAGTATAAAATATACTTTATATTACTAAATAATAACATTATTTAAAGGTTTTTATTAGAATGGCTTTGCATCATAATTAAGAAATTTTATCATTATCTAACCAGTTTATTCATAAAGTGTTCACCAGGTGTCCATTCTTTAAAATTAGAAGATAAATTTGAATAATCAAAATTTCCATTTATAAAATTAAGGCCTCTTTTTTCCTGATAAAGCTTTGTTCTTGCCGCGTGTTCCATTGTTCTATTCGAATCTCTTCCTTCAGATGTAAATTCAACTAAGAAGGGAGACTTTGAAAAAATATTAAATGTAATTTTCCTTCTTGTCTTAGTAGCATAACTTTCTAATCCATAGACCAATTGTCTCTCTAAATGTTCTAATTCCAGAAAAGGCATTTTTTTTATTTTTTCGATCATTTTTAAATAATCTTCTTCCGATTTGAATTTTCTTGCAAATATTTTGATAGTGTACCAGGGAGCAGAGTTTTTTCCAACATTTTCCGCCAAGAGCCATTCTTCACATAAAGGGGTATCACCTTTTCTTTCTTGCAGAGGATATTCATTGCTTTTCCCTTTTAGAGGGTTTTCTTTGGAGAAAGGAATTCTTACTTTTTCGAATCCTTCGCAAGACCTCATCCATCCTAGTTCTTCTTCAGAAAGGGCAAAATCATCGATACTATTTATTTGAATGGGGTTACTTTCATATCTTTTTGCAATTGCGTTATAATCATAATTTGTACGGTCTACATGCGCACATCCCCCCAAACTTCCAAGTCCAGCCAAAGCTAATCCAGCCATCCCCGCTTTTTTTAGAAAATCTCTTCTATTGTAGTTTTCTGACTGATCTTTTAAATCATAAACGCTCTTTATCAATTCGTTTTTCATGTTTTTTTGAATGAATTTAAAGTTTATAAAGATTACTATTATTCAGGGACTACGTGAGTGTTTGTGGCTAAAAAAATTATGCTAAGAACTTGCTTTTATTGGAATTGAGTATAGGTAAGGTACTCTTGTATGTCAAGGAAATCTTAACAGGAAATCTTAACCAGAAAATGTAAAGTGCTGCTCCAATGACCGCGTTGAATGTACTTTGCGACATCCGTCCTTTTGAGAAATATGATCATCGTTTAGCTTGCCCACCTGCCAAAACTGTGCGTATTTGTCCTTGACTATTTGTTTAATTGTAGTTACGATAAAGCTATGAAAATCGACTTCGACCCGGTAAAGAGCGAACAGAACAAAAAGTTGCGTTCCCTGTCTTTTGATAAGGCGGATGATTTTGATTGGGAGACAGCTATCTATTACGAGGACAACCGTGCGGATTAACCGGAAACCAGAATCATTGCCTTGGGATTTCTGGGAGTGCGGTTGCATGTAATCTGCTTCACGCCCATTAACGGTGGAGTGAGGATTATCAGTTTTCGCAAGGCAAACAAAAGGGAGGTCCAATATTATGAAGATGAAACCGCTGACCGATAAATCCGGGGAAGTCCGGGAATTGACCAGGCAAGATATTAGGCGTTTCCGACCTGCCGAGGAGGCGTTGTCCAAGGAGCTTTTGGCATTAATGCCGAAACGGAAGACGGGGCAAAGAGGGGCACAGAAGATGCCGACGAAGCAACCCGTAACAGTTCGTTACAGCCGCGATGTCTTGGAGTATTTTCGTTCTACAGGGCCCGGCTGGCAGGCACGCATTGATGCCGCGCTGAAAGAGTGGGTTGCGCAACATGGTCAGGGCAGTGCAAGAAAGTAAATGTAGCAGGCAAGCCTTTTCGTTGTTGAGAGCAGGGCAATCAACTTCCTACAGGCACAGCTTGCGCACCTGTTCCATGACCTTCAGTGATTTTACTTCACGGCTGAGGATATGTGAAATAAAGCCGACAAGAACATTGCGGGATTCCAGGGCCAGAGAATCGGACAGCGCGATCAGTTTAATTTTATCGGTATCCATCTCCTTGCCCAGCAGCAATGTCCGGACGGTTCCGGCCGAAATGGATTGATCATGCCGCTGAGGCTCGGCGCAGCCGGCACATTTAATTCCGCCTTCCTGGGCATGAAAGTAGTAGGCATTGCCGTTGGTCACCGGTGTTTTGCAGATAATGCATTGGTCTAAAGACGGTTCAAATCCGGCCGCTTTCAAAAGGCGCATTTCAAAAAAGCGCACCATGGCGTCCGAAGCTTTTTGTGTGCAAAGCAGCGCTAAAAAAGTCTGCAAAAGCTCGAAGATTTTTTCATTTCTTTTCCCTTCCGGGCTGAAGTGGTCGGTAAGATCGATAAAATATGAGGCAATCAAAGTTTTTTCCAGATCCCGCCGGACAGCATCGTAGTGGTCGATGATTTCGCAGGATTCAATGAACGCAAGCATATCGCGGCTTTTACGGGTGTAGATTATATTGGTCAGGGAAAAAGGCTCAAAAACATTGGCAAACCTTTTTTTGCTGCGCTTGGCGCCTTTGGCTATTCCTTTGAATTTGCCCAACTCGCTGCTGTAGAAGGTAATTATCAGATCGGATTCTCCATAACTTAATGCACGGAGCACAAATCCGGTTGTTCTATAGCTTTCCCGGGCGCTCATATATTCAAAGAGGGGCCGGCATACTTGATTTCTCCGCCGACAATGGTTAAAACAGCTTTCCCCCGCATTTCCCAACCATGAAAGGGGGTGTTCCTGCCTTTGGAGCAAAATGATTTAGCATTTACGGTCCAGGTTAATTGAGGATCAATTACCGTGATGTCGGCGGCGGCGCCATTCTCCAGGGTGCCTCCGGGCAGATTCAGGATGCGTGCGGGATTGGGGCTCATTCTGGCAATTAATTCCGGCAGGGAAAGGATTCCCTCGCTTACGAGACGCAGACTTAAACTCAGAGATGTTTCCAGCCCGCTGATGCCGTTGGCGGCATATTCAAATTCCAGTTCCTTATCCGTGCGGGCATGCGGGGCATGATCGGTGACAATTGCATCCAGGGTTCCATCGGCCAGTCCTTCCCTGATGGACGCAACGTCTCTGGCGCTTCTCAGGGGCGGATTAACTTTCAGCCTGGTATCATATGTTTGTAAAGCTTCATCGGTCAGAGTGAAATAATGTGGCGCCGTCTCGGCAGTTATTTTCAGGCCTCTTTTTTTAGCCTCGCGAATGAGGCGGACAGATCCTTCTGTGCTGACATGAGCGATGTGCACATGGGTTTTGGTGAATTCGGCAAGCAGAATATCGCGGGCGACCATAGCTTCTTCGGCAATTGCGGGAATGCCGCGCAGGCCCAGTATCGTGGAATAATATCCTTCATTCATCTGGCCGCCGGCGGAAAGATCAGTGTCTTCGCAATGAGAAATGACAGGGAGACCGAGCGAATAGGCATATTCCAGCGCGTGCCGCATCAGCGCTGCGTCCATTACGGGTTTCCCGTCGTCGGAAACGGCTACCGCGCCCGCCTCTTTCAAATCCCAGAATTCCGTCAGTTGTTTCCCCGCAGAATCACGGCTGATGGCGCCAATCGGATAAACATTGGCCAGTGCGGCTTCAGCCGCCTTCCTTTTGATAAATTCGGTAATCGAACGATTATCATTGACGGGATCAGTGTTCGGCATGCAGGCAATGGAAGTAAAGCCACCGGCCACGGCGGCTAAGGCGCCGGATGCCACAGTTTCTTTGTATTCCTGCCCCGGTTCACGCAGATGCGTATGGATATCGATCAAGCCGGGAGCCAGCACCATCCCGTCCAGTTCGATAATTTTGACTTTTGACGTATCTTTGGATTTGGCCGTTTTAAGAAGATCAATGCCCGTCTTGCAGATTTTCCCTTCTGCAAGCATTATGTCCGTGATGGTGTCTATCTTTTGGGCCGGGTCGATTACCCTGGCGCCGGTTAAAAGTATTTTCATTCGTTGCCTCCGGTGAGTAGATAAAGCAGCGCCATTCTAACCGCCACGCCTTTGTTCACTTGATCGAGAATGACCGAGCAGGACGGATCATCGGCAATGTCCGGCGATATTTCCACGCCCCGGTTGATGGGGCCCGGATGCATGACTATGGCATCCGGCTTTGCCAGTTTGATGTTGCGGCTGTTCAGGCAGAAATGTTGAGAATATTCCCGCAGGGAAGGGAAGATATTTTGTTTCTGACGCTCAAGCTGAATGCGCAGCATCATCACTACGTCAGCATCGCAAATGGCATCTTCCAGTTTCGAATAAGCCTTAATTCCCATTTGCTCGATGTCGCGGGGCAGCATTGTTGCCGGCCCGGCTAAGACAACCTGGGCACCCATTTTAGCCAATCCGTAAATATTGGAACGGGCAACGCGGCTGTGCGCGATATCGCCGATAATAGCTACTTTTAATCCGGCAATCTTTCCTTTCTTTTCTTTTATCGTCATCATGTCCAGAAGAGCCTGTGTGGGGTGTTCATGAGCGCCGTCGCCGGCATTAATGATGGATTGCGAGATTAAAGTGGACAAAAGGTGCGGGGCCCCGGCAGCGCTATGGCGGATGACGATGACATCCGGATTCATGGCTTCCAGATTGCGCGCCGTATCGATGAGCGTTTCTCCTTTGACTACGGAGCTGGTGGAAGCGGAGATGTTAATGGTATCGGCGCTGAGTCGTTTGGCGGCAATTTCAAAAGAGGTCCTTGTGCGGGTGCTGGCTTCAAAAAACAGGTTAATGACAGTCTTGCCGCGGAGTGTGGGAACTTTCTTAATTTCCCGGGTGGAAATTTCCAGAAAGGATTCGGCGGTGTCTAAAATAATGTTTATTTCGTCGACTGAAAGATCCATCATACCGAGGATATCTTTGCGATTAAATTTCATAAGCTGGCCTTAAAATATTTAAATTAGTTTCCTTCCACAATGGTGACTTCGTCCCTGCCGTTTTTTTCCACCAGATTGACGGCAACTTCTTCCCAAAGGGAAGAGGGCAGATTCTTGCCAACATAATCAGCCCGAATCGGAAGTTCGCGGTGACCGCGGTCTATTAAAACCGCCAGTTGGATCATTTTAGGGCGTCCGAAGTCAATCAGGGCATCCATTGCCGCCCGGATAGTCCGGCCGGTAAAAAGAACATCGTCAACAAGAATAACCTTCTTATCCTCCAGAGAAAAAAGAATCTTTGTCGTTCCCAGTCGCGGCTTTTTCTTGGAGATGGATATGTCGTCGCGGTAGAGGGTGATGTCCAGAACACCTAAAGGGATTTCTTCTCCTTCAATACTGGAGATTTTATTTTTCAGTCTTTCCGCAAGATAGACACCGCCTGTTCGAATACCGACCAAAACAAGATCAGTTATCCCTTTATTTTTTTCCAGAATTTCGTAAGCAATCCTGGTCAGGGAACGGTCGATAATTTCTTTGTCCATAACTACTCTGATTTTATTTTCCGCCATCAGCTGTTTCCCCAATCTCAAAAGGATAATGGGCATAAAAAAAGCCTCCCCCCGCGCAGGAGAAAGGCTCATAAACTTTTAGATGATTTTTCATTATCAGTTCCTTTTTCAATCTCGCCGGATCAAATTAAAAGGTGTAAATACGTCGTTTTCATACAACGAAGCAACGGAGGTGTCAAGTCAAAAAAGTCAAAAATACTTTTGTTTAAAAATAAATGATGATATAGGTCCAAAAATTGGGGGCTTTATTATGGCATCAAACCGTGAACCTCAGATTTTTATATTTCTAAGTGATCTGCTGGGGAAAAAAATAGTTGAGGAAACAGGTAAGCTAATCGGCCATGTTTATGATATTACGGCTGAATTTGTGGAGCCTTATCCTTTAGTAACCGGTTTGACCCTGAGTTCCACCCAGAAAAAAAAGCCGCTTTTCCTGGCCTGGAGGAATGTTATTGATTTGGAGAAAAATGTAACTGTGGCTGCGGACTCGGCGAGCGAACTGACTGTCTTGAATTTGCAAGCCAGCGAGCTTTTATTGCGGGATGATCTTTTGGATAAACAGATTGTTGATACTGACGGCGCAAAAGTCCGGCGGGTAAATGATCTGCAGTTTCTGGAAACAAAAAACGGATTGCATCTTGTTCATGTCGATGTCGGATTCCGTGGTTTGAGCCGCAGGGTCGGTCTGGATAGAGCAATGGATGTTTTATCCGAGGGGCTTTTTGATTATAAATTGTCCGATCAGTTGATTTCCTGGAAACTTGTACAGCCGCTGCTTTCACCAGACCGCCTGCGGTTGAACATAGCTCAGAATAAACTGAGTCAGATCCATCCGGCAGATCTTGCCGACATCCTGGAAGATCTTGATATCAAGCAGCGCAACGCCGTGTTCCAGTCTCTGGACGTGGAAACAGCTGCGGAAACATTAGAAGAAACTGATCCGAAAATTCAGGTAAGTTTGATTACTAATCTCAATTCGGAAGAAGCTTCTGATATCATAGAAGAAATGTCGCTGCCCGACGCTGCGGACCTGCTGGGTGATCTGCCCAGTGCCAAGGCAGAAGGCATTTTAAATGAAATGGAACACGATATTGCCGAGGATGTCAAAGAGCTCCTCCTTCACCCGGAAAGAGAAGCCGGTGGTATGATGACCACGTCTTATCTGAGTTTTCCTCCTCACATTACGGCCGGTGAAGCGATGGTGGTGTTGCGCAGAGAAGCTGAAGATGTCGATATGGTTTATTATATATACATAACTGACGAGGAAGAACGCCTGCTGGGGGTTATCACGCTGCGGGATTTGATTCTGGCTGATGCGGAGACTAAACTGGAAGAAATCATGGATCAGCGGGTCATTTCGCTGAAGCTTGATGATAAGGATGACACCATTGCCGAACATTTTGCCAAGTATGCCCTAACTGCAATACCGGTCGTGGATGAAAATGACCGGATGCAGGGAACAATAATTTTTAAAAATCTTTTGGATGTCGTAGCGCCGCATTTAGGTAAGTAATGACTAAGATCAGTCAGCTTTGGAAGAAATTGCTGCAAACCGGCCTCTGGAAACTGGGGTTTTTCTTTGCATTCATTGGTCCCGGAATTATTACTTCCATGGTTGACAATGACGCCGGTGGTATCACGACTTATTCTCTGGCCGGCGCTCAGTATGGATTAAAACTGCTCTGGATACTGATTCCGGTAACCGTTGCTTTAATCGTCATTCAGGAAATGAGCGCCCGGATGGGTGTCGTTTCCGGCAAAGGTCTTTCTGATCTGATCCGGGAGCGCTTTGGCGCAAAAATTACATTTTACCTCATGATAATTCTTTTTTTGTCCAATATGGGCAACACTGTTTCGGAGTTTGCCGGCATTGCGGCGAGCATGGAAATATTCGGTGTAAGTAAATATATTTCCGTGCCCATTGGCGCTTTTTTTGTATGGTGGCTGGTGGTAAAGGGAAATTATAAATCAGTGGAAAAAGCGTTTTTACTGGCCTGTGTCTTTTATCTTTCCTATATTATTTCCGGATTTCTGGTGCAACCGAATTGGCCGGAAATCGGGACGGCCATAATTACACCCACGCTGAAATTTGACACCGGTATGCTGACGATGGCCATTGGAATTATCGGAACGACCATTGCCCCCTGGATGCAGTTTTATTTGCAGTCATCAATTGTGGATAAAGGACTGAAAGCCGAAAGTTATAAATATGCCCGGATGGATGTTATCTTTGGCTCGATAACAGTAAATCTAGTAGCGTTTTTTATTATTATGCTCTGTGCGGTTACGCTTTTTCAAAACGGCCTTAAAATTGATACGGCCAAAGATGCAGCTCTGGCTCTGGCTCCTCTTGCCGGGATTTATTGTTCCTGGTTGTTTGCCTTTGGCTTGCTCAATGCCTCGCTTTTTGCGGCCTCCATCCTGCCGCTTTCGACCGCTTATACGATTTGTGAAGCATTTGGCTGGGAATCAAGCTTGAATACCAAGTTTCTGGAGGCGCCGCAATTTTACGGACTTTATTCTTTCATGATTCTTCTGGGAGCGGGAATTATTCTACTACCCGATGTGCCTCTGATTTCCATCATGTATTATTCTCAGGTTATAAATGGCCTTCTTTTGCCCTTTATTTTAATTTTCATGCTTCTGCTGATTAACGATAAACGCATCATGGGGGCTTATGTTAACGGCAGGATGATGAACGTGATTTCCTGGGCGACGGTTATTGTTCTTGTTGTCCTGTCATTGGCGATGGTTGTATCGGCCTTTTTCTGATAGGCTGTTGAAATACCCGGAAGGGCACACGAACGCTTATCTGCTGTTTATGACCTTCAGGTTACGTTGCGCTGCACCCTCCGTCGTTGCGACGTATAAACTAAAGGTCACAAGTGAAGAAATACGCCTCACTCCGTCGGTTTTGCGCGCCTTGCATCTAAACTTTTTTGAACAGCATATAATCAAGGCTTAATTCAGTAAATTACCGATGCGTTTCCAGCGGAGGGTATTGTCTTCGCTATTCCATGACCAGTAAATGATTAACGCTTTTCCTTCAACGTCTTTCAGATCCACAAAGCCCCAGTAACGGCTGTCCGCACTTTCATCGCGGTTGTCACCCATTACAAAAAGCGAGTTTGCCGGTACGGTAACCGGACCGAAATTATCGCGGGGCTGCATGGTTCCCGGGTAAATTACACTGTCACTGTGAACGCCATAGGGGTCGGTGTATTCCTTGCCGTTGAGGTATACTTTTTTGTTCCGAATTTCAATCGTATCGCCGGCAACGCCGATGACCCGCTTAATAAAATCCTTGGAACGGTCGTTGGGATAGATAAAGACGACTATGTCGCCCCTTTCGGGATTCGTAACGGGAATAATAGTGTTGCGGAGATAGGGAATCTTTATTCCGTAAAGAAATTTGTTGACGAGCAGGTGATCGCCGACGACAAGTTTCGGAACCATGGACCGGGATGGTATTTTATAGGCCTGGATGATGAAGGTGCGGATAAATACGGCAATCAGAATAGCAATAATTATCGCTTCAATATATTCCTGGATTTTTGATTTATTTTTTCTTTTTGATGGAGAGTTGTTTTTGTCCATATCAATCTTTCTATGAATAAACATTGGCGAGGGAAAGAGCAATCATTGCCAGAGATATGCATCCCTTAATCATTTTTCCTCCGATCATGACCAAGATGGCGCGATTAGATGCCTTGAAAGGAGCCTGCAATTTTGACTGCCGGATAAATTCTACCAGGAGAATTCCGGCAAAGCATCCCAGAAAAAAGCCGCCCAGAATACCCAAACCCTGGAAAAACGGGGTCAGGATTAGTATACCGGCTGCCGCACCGATGACCGATACTCCAAACATTATTTTTGAAGGCAGGGGGCTCAGTGCGCCCGTCATATCCAGCAAGAAGTCCATGATTTCGGCTATCATAGACAAAAACAGGAGCGCCAGTATAATCTTGAAACCGATCCGGTCAAATCCCGTAACGGCGGCATAAACCAGGACATCCGCAAAAATGATCACTGTCCCGGGCAACCCAAACAAAGACAAATATATGCCGACAAACAACAGCAAAATAAAAACAGCGAAGCCGATTGCGGCGAAAGTCGACAAATTATTTCTTCCTCGTCATTTTTGAAAGCTGAAGATTTTCAAAAAGCAGCACGCTGGTGCAAGCGATATAGATTGTGGAATAGGTGCCGGCAACTGTCCCGACCAGCATGGCAAAAGCAAAATCTCTGATGACCGCACCACCGAAAATGTACAAGGCTAAAATTGTGAGAAAAACGGTCAGCGAGGTTAAGATGGTTCTGCTGAGAGTTTCATTGATGGCCAGGTTGATTATATCACTCAGTTTCTGTTTGGGATTCCGTTTTACGACTTCCCTGATTCTATCCAGTGTAACAATGGTGTCGTTGATGGAAAAACCGATAACGAAGATGAGCGCCGCGAGAATGTTTATGGTAAACTCCATATTTAAAATAGAAACAGCCCCGATAACAATCAACGTATCATGGACCAGAGCGAGAATGCCTCCCATAGCGTAACGGAATTCGAAGCGCCAGGTAACATAAATCAGTATAGCCAGCCAGGAAATAATAACGGCAATAATTGCTTTACTCCTGAAATCCGAGCTAACTTTGGCGCCGACGACTTCCACTCGCCGTATTTCATAATCCTTATTGAAAGCGGCGGTCAGCGGCTGTTCCACATTGGCGACCAGCATCTTTTGATCGGAAAAAGATTCCGCTGTGCGGATCAGGAATTCATTGACGCCGAACTGCTGAATAGTGCTATTTTCCAGTTTGGTTGATTGGAGAGACTTCCGAATTGCATCGGCGGAAACATCTTTTGAAAATTTAACCTGAATGATTGACCCCCCGGCAAAATCGATGCCGAGATTAAAACCGCCATGATAAATAACGGATCCGATGCCGACAAGTATCAGGATTGCCGAAATCGCCATCGCAATCTTCATTTTCCCGACAAAATTTATATTAATACCTGGTTTTATCAACTCCATGCTCATACTATATCTCCTGCCTGCGCCTGAATTTAAATGCTCAATTTTTTAATATTAATGTTCCATGTTACGTAGTCGAAAATTACCCTGGTGATAAAGACGGCGGTAAAAAGACTCGCTACAAGGCCGATAATAGTGGTTACAGCAAATCCCTTAATCGGGCCCGTGCCTAAGAAGTACAGGACCAGAGAAGCAACAATACCTGTAATATGGGTGTCAATGATAGTGATGAAAGCTCTATTGTAGCCGGTGTCGATAGCTAAACGAGGGGTTTTCCCCGTGCGTAGTTCTTCGCGGATTCGTTCAAAGATCAATATGTTTGCATCCACGGCGACACCGACTGTAAGCAGCATACCGGCAATGCCCGGCAGAGTCAGAGATGCCCGTAAGGCCGCGAGAACCGCCAGGATCAAAAATATATTGATAACTATTGCAAGATCGGCAACTGCACCGGAAAGGCGATAATAAACAATCATAAATAGAAAAACCAAAAGTGAGCCGATAATGGTTGCCAGAATGCCCTGGTTGATGGAATCGCTGCCCAGAGAAGGGCCGACGGTTCTTTCTTCCAGGATATTGACCGGCGCGGGCAGGGCGCCGGCGCGCAGAACAATGGCCAAATCGCGGGCTTCGTCCATGGTGAAGTTGCCGGTGATTTGCGCCTGTCCTCCGGAAATCTTTTCCTGAATCACCGGGGCCGAATGGACAACGCCATCTAAGACGATAGCCAGACGCCGGCGGACATTTTCACCGGTGATCCGTTCGAAATCGATTGCACCCTGCGAGTTGAATTGGATGGAAACATTAGGCTCTCCATAACGGTCGGAAATTTGTACTTTAGCCGTTTCCAGAGAAGCTCCGGTCAAAAGAGACTTGCTTTTGAGCAGATAAGGCATGGAACCCTTCTGTCCGGTTGATCTGTCAGTGCGCGAACCATAGGCAATCATGTCTCCATCCGGGATATTACCTCTCAGTGCTTCGTCCAGCGAGGCCTCGTCATCGACAATTTTGAACTCCAGCAGTGCCGTTTTACCAATAAGGTTCTTGGCCCTTTCCGGATCTTTGATTCCCGGCAATTGAATCAGGATACGGTTGTCTCCTTCCGGAATTATTTCCGGTTCGGCGACGCCGAACTGATCGACTCTGTTGCGGATTGTTTCCAGACTGTGCTCTATGGTCAGCTTTTTGAGCTCAATTGCTCTTTTATCTTTTATTTTTAAAACGACAAGCTGTCCGCTGTCGCGCGGTGTTGATGAGGCAATTTCTAAATCAGAATATTGTTCATTAAGAATTTTTTCCAAAGCAGGCTTGCCTGAGCTTTCAGTCAATTCCAGAGAAATGGTTGTGCCTGTGGCCTTTTCGATTTTCCGGAAGCGGACTCTACTCTCCATGAGAGATTCTTTGAGATCGACAGACGTTCTCTCGATCATAGATTCCAAAGCCTTCTCGGCGTCAACTTCCAGCACCAGATGCATTCCTCCCTGCAAATCAAGCCCCAGATGAATTTGTTCCTTGGGGAAATAGCTGTTCCAGGGAGACGGAAGCTGGGGGATGAAAGTCGGTACTAAAAAATACAGCGCAGCAAGACAAATAGCCGCTGTAATCGCTATCCTGATTTTTAACGATTTGATCATGAATTGCCCCTTTCTAAACTTATTTATTCCTTTGGCGCCGGTGCTCCCGCTTTCTGGGTTACTGCTCCAATTGCACTGCGGGAGACTTTGATTCGCACTTTATCGGCAATTTCCAGCGTAATTACGGCATCGGCCAAACCGGTTATCTTGCCGTAAATTCCGCCTGTTGTGATTACGGTGTCACCGTAAGCAAGGTTGTCCAGAAGGGCTTTTAATTCTTTTTGTTTTTTCTGCTGCGGCCGGATCATGAGAAAATAGAAAATCACGAAAATCACCACCATGGTGATGATGAATCCCCAATCGCCTCCACCGGCTGCGCCACCTCCGCCCGGTGTACTACCCATTGCGTATGCTAAAGATGTCAAGTTAAAATCCTCCTTTTTTGTTAAAAAATGTTTTTTTAAATTCCGTAAAACTGTTTTCTTCCAATGCCGCTCGAATTTGCGCCAGTAGCCGCATGTAATAGTGGACATTGTGAATGGTGTTCAATACCATAGCTAATATTTCACCGGCCACATAAAGATGCCGTAAATAGCCCCGCGAAAAATTTTTACAGGTGTAACAATCGCATGTTTCATCAATCGGACCGTTATCTTCCCGAAAGCGGGCGTTTTTTATAACAATCTTTTCGGAATTTGTAAACAATAATCCGTGACGGGCACAACGTGTCGGAATTACGCAATCAAACATGTCAATTCCGCAGGATACACCGTAAACAATGTCTTCGGGCGTGCCGACACCCATCAGATAGCGGGGCTTGTCTTCCGGCAGCTTCGGAGTAACTTCTTCGGCAATGGCATACATTATTTCCTTAGGCTCTCCGACGCTGACGCCGCCCAACGCATAACCGTCAAAACCGATAAGCCCGATCTCCTCGACTGCCTGCTTGCGCAAATCAAGGTATGTCCCTCCCTGAACAATGCCGAAAAGCGCCTGCTCAGCATTTGTTTTGGCTTCTTTGCATAATTTGGCCCATTGCACCGTCAGGTCCAATGATTTTTTTGTCTCGGAATAAGTTGCCGGATAAGGCGTGCATTCATCCAGACACATCATAATGTCGGAGCCCAGCGCTTCCTGAACTTCAACGGCTTTCCGGGGCGTTAAAAAATGTTTGGAACCGTCGATATGGGAGCGGAAGATTACGCCATCCGGTGTGATTTTTCTTAACTTACCCAGACTGAACACTTGAAAGCCGCCGCTGTCTGTAAGGATGGGGCCCGTCCAGTTCATGAATTCATGCAGACCGCCCAGTTTCTTAATAATTTCATGCCCGGGGCGCAAATATAAATGGTAAGTATTGCAAAGGATGATCTGGCTGCCGCAATTGAGTATTTGTTCCGGGTTCAGCGATTTCACGGTACCCTGTGTGCCCACCGGCATGAAGAAAGGCGTATTCACCGTGCCGTGAGCGGTGGTCATTTTTCCCAGGCGGGCCGAGGAACCGGCGTCTTTTTTTAGTAATTCCAAATTCAAAGGCATTTTCTAATCTAATTCCCCTTAAGCGGGATAAGTGCATCAACGAAATTATTTTAATTTACTGACAGGGCTTTGCTCCCCCCTTTAGAGAATCAGCATACAATCTCCATAACTGTAAAAAAGATAACTGTTAGCGACCGCATGTTGATAGGATTTTTTTATAAAATGAGTTCCGGCAAAAGCACAGGCGAGCAGGAACAATGATGATTGCGGTAAATGAAAATTGGTCAACAGACCGTTTACCCGCCGGAATTTATGTCCCGGGTAAATAAAAAGTCTGGTAAAACCGCTTTGCGCTTTAACCAGACCTTTTTCATCGGCTATGGACTCCAGGGTTCGTGTAGAAGTTGTTCCAACGGCAATGACCCGCCGGGCGTTATTAATGATGCCGGCGGCGCGGGCATCGACTTCATAAAATTCCGGTTCCATCAGATGATCTTCTACGCGGCTGACTTCGATGGGCAGGAAAGTGCCGATACCGACATGCAAAGTAATGTGGGCAATGGAAATACCCCTGTTTTGCAATGCCTGCATGACTTCTGCAGAAAAATGCAGCCCGGCGGTCGGGGCGGCAATGGAACCGGGATTCTTGGCGTAAATAGTCTGGTAGCGTTCCAGATCTTCCACAAACTGATCATCATTTCTGCGGCGTTTTATATAAGGAGGCAGCGGGGCGCGGCCATGCTTTTTTAAATATTCCTCAAAGTCTCCGGCACAGGTAAAGGCCAGCAGCCATTTTTTATCGGATGTACGGGCCATCACCTTTGCTTCACAATGAGCGTCCAACAGGATAATATCATTCTCGCGCAGCCTTTTTGCCGGCCTTAACAGCGCTTCCCATATCTGCGCTGTAGCGGTGACTTCTTTTTTGGTCAGGAGGAGCATTTCGAGAGAAGCGCCCGTGGTTTTTTTGCCGAAAAGCCGGGCAGGAATAACCAGGGAATTATTGACAACAAGAACATCGCCTTTTTGCAGAAAATCAGGCAACCGGGAAAAAATGCAATCATCTATTTTCCCGTCAGATCGCTGCAAAACCATCATGCGGGAGCGATCCCTTTGCTCGGAGGGATGCTGAGCAATTAGTTCTTCCGGCAGAGAGTAAGAAAAATCTTTTAATTCCATAGTCTTTTATTGAAATAAGAAAGTAACGGCCCCTAATCAGATTAAGTTGGATATGTCAATGAAATTAAGTCAGCGGCGGCCGAAGTAAAGCAGAATCAAACCGGCAATCATCGCCGATAGGCCTAAAAAACGCAGAGTTCCCGGCGGCATTTCGTTCATCTTCATTAGATAAAGTTTCAGTTTTTCCGGGAACAGGAAATAGGGCAGGCCTTCAATAATAAAAACCAGTCCTAAAACACAAAGAAAATAATCCATGCTAAATTCCTTTACTTTTTGTTTCCTCCCAGAGCGCTTCCATTTCCGCAAAAGTTGCCTGCTCCAGAGTTTTTCCGCCTTGGGCCAGTTGATCGGTAATATAAGCAAAACGCTGCAGAAATTTATTTGTTGCTCTGGACAAAGCAGTTTCGGAATCCACTTTAACAAAACGGCTCAGATTAACCATAGTGAAAAGCAAATCACCCAATTCTTCTTCGATGTTATCCTGATCTTTGCTGTTTATGGCCTTGCGGAACTCGGTCAATTCTTCGGATATTTTTTCCAGCACCTCCGAGGTCGTCTGCCAGTCAAAGCCGTAAACGGCGGCGGCCGCTGTAATTTTTTGCGCCCGTTGCAAAGCGGGCAGAGAACGCGGGATGCCGGACAATAAACCTTCTTGATCCCTTTTTGCGCTGCGCTCTGTCTTCTTAATCTCCTGCCAGTTGACCTTTACTTCTTCGACCGTTGCCGCTTGGACATTCCCGAATATGTGGGGATGCCGTCTGATCATTTTTTCCCTGACACCCGCTATTATCTGGTTTAAGGAATACGTTCCCGCTTCTTCTCCCATTTCCGCCAGAAACAATATCTGGAAAAGTAAGTCACCAAGTTCTTCCGGTATCGCCTGCAGATCGCCGGCTTCCAGAGACTCGATTACTTCGTAGGCTTCTTCCATTATATACTTGCCGATATCTGCGGGTTTTTGTTTCCTGTCCCAGGGACAGCCGTCCGGCGCCCGCAACTTTTTAATTAATAATCTCAGGTCGCTTAACTCTTGATATACTTTATTATCTTCGGTCATAATACAAATTATCCGCCGGGCTTCGTCAATCATTTCCGCCAAGAAAATTATCGGGGCGAAGTCGACGGTTCCAGAAACCTTTCTTGAAGTCTGGCTATGTCCGCCTGCAGGTTATTGACTACGAAGCCATAAAGATCGCCCTGGTTCTCCCTGATTTCCGCCAGGGCGGCATCCAGGTATTCTTTCTTAACTTCCAGTAATGGCCTGATGGTCTCCCCATTGTGACCCCGGGCATTTATTTTATGAATCAGTTTTGCCGTCAATGCCGCATTATGCATAACGCTGGCGATATAGTCATCAAAAACCGAATCAAAATCAACTCCCAGAGCGGTGAGGAGAAATACTGCCGCAAGTCCCGTCCGGTCTTTGCCCGCCGCACAATGAAAAACCACAGGGAGGTGAGGACTGAAGGCCAGTTCACGCAGGAATTGGCGATACTCTTCCTGGTTCTCGCGAATGATTCTCCGGTAATCGTTAATCAAAAGGTCTTCCAGTGCGGCGGCATCATTGCGGGCGATGTATTCCACAGCCTTTTCGCGGGAGGAGTCATTGATGGAGATGTGGAGAATTTCTCTGACCGAAGGAATGAGGCGGTTCGGTCTTTTCATTCTTTCTCTTTCCGAGCGAAAATCAATGATCCTGATGAGACCGATATTTCCCAGGACGGCAATATCCTTATCGGTTATCGAACTCAAGTCGCCGCTCCGATAAATCATGCGCTGCCTGGTCACGAAACCATTGCCCGCGGGCAGACCTCCGAGGTCGCGAAAATTATGCTGTCCCTCGAGAATCGGGGATAAGGAAGAAGTATTAACGGTGTTTATGGTCATAGGGTGTTTTCATGGAAGTAATTAATGCCCGTGCCCGGGTTGGTTATCATTTAATCAAAAACAATACAATGTATTTTCTTCAGAAAACATGCCTCTAAAAGACCCTTTTATGATTGCAATATTATTAATTACCGGATAAGAGGCAAGGGCAAAAGTGGCTTTGTCGGCAAAGGACAGAGGTGAACAATTTCAGCCAACAGGAAGAGAGGTACGGGAAAATTCTGATCGCAACGGGAATACAAAAAGAAAAAGGCCTTTACTGGGGATGGTATATTGTGGCGGCGGCATTTGTGGCTATGGGGATCAACTACGGAGCTCGCTACTGTTTTGCCCTTTTTGTGAACCCCATGGCGGTTGATCTTCAGTGGTCCCGTTCGGTGATTTCATTGGGATCAACCGTCGGCATATTGGCCTATGGCGTCGGAGGGATAATTTCGGGCCGTCTGCTCGACCGCATGGCGCCGCGCTGGATCATAACGATCGGATCCCTTTTGCTGAGTGCGGCTTATATTTCCATGTCCTTTGTGCAAACGCCGCTGCAGTTCAATCTGCTGTTCGGCATCCTGTCCGGCGTCGGGGGCTCTTTTTTTGGTGTTGTCGTCTGTAATTCTTATATCAGCAAATGGTTTTTGAAGAAAAGAGGCGTGGCCATCGGGATTGCCACCATGGGAATCGGGATGGGAACAATGATCCTGCCTTTTATTGTAGCCCCGATAATAAAAGGATATGGCTGGAGAGCAGGGTTTGTTGCTCTTGGATGTCTGGTTTTGATTCTGGGTATTTCCATGGCGCAGTTGTTCATGACCAGATCGAAACCGGCGGATTACGGTCTTCGCACCGACGGCGAGGCAATTGTCCCGGTGTCGGCATTGGAAGAAAATAAAGAACCGTCCTTCAGCGCACCGGTGCAGAAAGTTCAATTTTTAAAAGAAGTCCGTTTCTGGGTGCTTGTTTTTTGCTTCAGCCTGGCCGTCCTGGCGGAAATGCTTGCCTTTACCCATCAGGTGGCCTATGCCATCGATAACGGCATAGAGCGGGTGAGGGCGGGCGTCTCCATCAGCATCATCGGCCTGTCCAGCATTGCCGGCCGCTACTTCTTCGGCTGGATCGGCGACCGGTTAAGGGATGCCAAATATGCGGCCTCCATAGGGTTTGCTGTGATGGCGCTTGGTTTATTGGTCCTGATGCAGATTCCGACGGTCTATGGCTTGTACTGCTACGCAGCGCTATTCGGTTTTGGCTATGGTTCCATTGCGACCATGATGCCCTACCTGCTTGCCGACAGATTCGGCAGCGGCATGCTGGGTACGATATACGGAGTATTGACTTTCTTTGTTGTGGCTGCCGCCAGCATCGGGCCGCTTCTCGGCGGTTATCTTTACGACCGGCTGGGCTCGTACGATGTGGCCTGGCAAATTTGTCTCGGGATGCTGATCCTGGTTACATTTGCCGTGATGACGCTGAAAAAGGACGGAAAAAAAGCATAGACCTCAACTGTCTCCGGTGGTCATGAATTTACCGAATCGGCCGCGTCTTGCGGAATCGGCCCGGCTCCGGTCCTTTAGAGGGCGGACCGGCAAAGGCCTGAGCCAGTCTCAGCCACTCCTGCGCCGCAATTCCGTCTGTCACAAGATCAGTATCCTCCGCATGACGCCGCTGAGTAACGACGAGGCAGAAATCAAGTGCCGGCCCGCGAACGGTATTTTTTGCATCTTCCGGCCCCCAGTTCCACTGCTCACCCCCCGGGCTGATCAATTCCACTCGAAGAGCCGCATCAGGAACGACCATGCCCCGGTTGACGTAACTCCAGCCGAAAGTGGTTACGCCGATGTGCGCAATATGCCGGAGACGGTCCGTCGCGGGGCGTTCCTGCTCCAGGGCGTCGGCAACATCCTGGCCATGAGCCCATGTTTCCATCAGCCGCGCGGTGGCAAAGGATCTGGCGCTCATCGGAGGGCCATACCAGGGCAGCCGCTGCTTCGGATCAAGGTTCACCAGGGCGCTGAGCAGAGCTTCCCGGTCTTCACGCCAGCGGGACAGCAGGGACGATGAAGAAATAGACCGGCCGGCGCTGAGATAATCGTCTTCATACGAAGCGTAGTTTTTAATGAGTTCTTCGAGATGCCTGGCGAAGCCGGCTGAATCGGTGGCGGCAAGACGTCCCGTACCTTCAAAGTAGGCAAGGTGGGTTATCTCATCACGAATGCTCCAACCGTCAAAAGGTGTAATTCTGTTCCAGTCAGCCTCCGCAAGAGGCGCCACCATTGCATCCAGCGCCGCTTGCTCTTCCTGTAAATCGCGACATAAAGTTTTCATGTATTTCTCCTTTGATAATCACAATCCTCTGGCTTTGGCCATCTGCACCATCTGCTCCATAGTCCCTAATGGCAGCACCGCCTGTTTTTCTTTAGGAACCATGCGGATGGATGCCGAAGGGCAGGCGATAACGCATAGACCGCAGCCGATGCAACGATCCAGGTTAATTTCAGCAAGATTCTCCTTCATGGTCAGGGCATGGACCTGACATCTATCCAGGCATAGCTCACAACCGACGCAGGAATTTTTGTCCACGGCGGCATAATAATTCGCCGTGACCTGTTTAGCCGGTTTGTCGGTAAGATTCAATGCCCTCAGAATGCCGCAGCAATCTCCGCAGCAATTGCATAATCCGCCCGGATTCTGAGCTGTCGACGGCTGAGTCACCAGACCCGCCTTCTGCGCTTCCGCCAGCAGGCGAATTGCTTCATCAGCATCAACCTGCCTTCCCAATCCGTTCTCAATGTAATATGCCCCCATGGAACCGAACATGAAACAGACCTCTCGGGGCTTACTGCAGCCTTTTCCCACCATGCTTTTCTCTTTCCGGCAGATGCATTCGGCAACAGAGATGGTCTTTTGTGAGCGCATTATCTGAGCCGCATCCTCAAAGGCGGCAATAGTACACTTTGCATCCAGAGACTCCCGCACAGGGATTGTCCTCGCGAAGGAGGAAGCGGAAGCCAGTATGGCCTGGGAAAAGGCTTCATCAAAATACTGCCCGGCCATCTCAGCAAATTCCTTATCCATCCTGGTCAACTGGAATTCGTAGATGCCATGCATATAGGAGATTATGCCATATTTAGTCACGTCGCCTTTTTTAATACTGAATAAAAGACCGCGGTCTCTCATGTCCTGCAAATGGGCGGCCAGTTCAGCGGTATCGCAATTCAAGCGGGCGGCAATATCTTCGGGTGTTTTCAGCTCCGCCGTCAGCGACAAAAACATTCGGGCGTCTTTTTCGGAGAATAATTTCTGCAGGATCCTCAACTCAATCCCGGACGCGGTGGGCGGAAACCCCATAGACATGGTATCCAGATATATCTGCAAATCTCTATAAACATTGTTGGACAAAGTGGTATTCTCCTGAGAGTAATCAACCATATATGGAAGCTCCGGTTTTCGGTACGAAGTCTTTGGCTCTTACTTCCATCATTCTTATAGCGTCCACCGGACACTGGGATTGGCACAAGCCGCAGCCCATGCATTTTTCGGCATTTACCGTACATTTGTTCTGATCATCGTCTTCCCAGACGATAGCGCCGAAATAGCAGCGGTCCTGACAGATTCCACAGCCGGTGCATAATTCCTGATCGATTTCGGCACAGAAACGGGAAGGATCATGCATAAATTTCACGCCCTGCATAATCAGAGGCACGCCTATGCAGCAGCAGGGGCAGCAATTGCAAATCAACGGCCCGGGATCATCCTGGGAATTGGCGCCGGTAAGATGAACAAGACCTTCCTCTTCGCATTTCCGGAAGATTTCCAGAGCCTCCTGTGCATCAATTTTCCTGCCCGTGCCCCGGGCGATATTATAATCAGCGGATTTGTTCAATACGATGCAGGCCTCCAGCAGGTGATCACATTTTTTTGCTTTGATACGGCAGGTACAGGGAAGAACGGCCAGGCTCCTGGCGTTGTTTACTATTTCCCTGATGCTGTCGAAGGGCATGATTTCCGACCGGGCATCGAGCCAGACGTTGGCAGCAATAATCCTCGTCGGGGGCTTCTGGCCCTTAAGCTGCTCATCGAGCTGCTTGGACAGCGTAGTGAATTCCGTTTCGACCCATTCCTGCCATAGATCCAGAAACTCCTTGGGCGCATTTTTCCATTGGACGCTTGTATCATGCAGATGCAGGATTTCACGGGCCATCCGGTAGGTTGCCGGAGAGGTCTTCTGGGAAGGAAAGACCACACCTTTCAGATAAAGTTCGTGGAGTCTGTCTTCCACTGCTGTCTTGGGAAGATGAAGCTTTTCGGCCAGAGTGGGGGCGTCGGCGGGAAGCGCGAGCAGAATCTGCGCATCGGTTTCATCAGCAAGCATCTGTAAAAGTTTGGGTAGAATTTGCGAGTTCGCGGCGTGCAGCCGCGCCGCCAGTTCCTGGTAGACATTCATCTTCAACCTCCTGCGATCTTTTCTTTTTTAGGGATTAAGAACCATGTATTCGTGCAGCAGTTCCCCTTCCTCCATATCCTGGACACCATCAATTTTTATTTCGAGGGTGTAATCAGCAAGAAACCGGAAGTAATATTGATCCCATTCCACTGATTTGGGAAGCAGCATCGTTTCCACCAGCCGTTTGGTCTGAATTGCCAGCTGGAATTCAACTCCAAGTGCATCTCCCGTCAGCGTCAGCTTGCGTGCATATTGCTGGCCGGTTTTTTCATCGATGACCATGTTCTCCAGCCTGGTATTCATAATCGTGGAGGAAAGGATAATATCTTTCCCCCGGGCAATCATGATCTGCCCCGTGTCCGGGGCGTCATCCGGTTTTGCGTAAGTATGCGCATAGTCGATAGTGTACTTTTTTCCGTGTAGTCTCCCCCAATACCATTTTTTGCACAGTTTGTGGAGGAGGATGTTGCCCCAGTTATGATCATGATATACGGCCCCTTGGACCTTTATCGTTTCGTCTTTCAGGTAGATTTCTCCCTCGGCTTCACCATAGGGGACCGCCACCGCCCAGCCGGCCACATCGCCCGTTTCCTCATTTCTATATCCCGTGCCCGACCCCAGTTTCCAGCCCGGCACAATGTTCTTCATCCGGAGCTGTATTCCGACCTTGTTGATCATGACATACAGGTCGTACGTTCCGTCTCCCCTGTCTTTGAGCCGGTTTTCTCCCATCAGCACGTCACACCAGTCGGCCCCGGCATAATTTTCTTCCGGTTTAATCAGGGCATAACGGCTGACCTGGGTTCCGTCCGGCTTGTAGATCATGATCTGAATGGAGGGAACAATGGGTTTCAAAAACATATTCATGTGATGGAAGGTTGTAACCATGTGGTAGCCGTTGTCAAAGGAGGCATCGACATACCACCACTCGTAATATTCGTCACTCTTGTAATAGTGATTACCGTCATCGCGGCGCTGGTAACCTTTGGGGTTTCTCTCCGCGCCGGTTTTGCCGCCAAAATATCCCAGATAATTATTTTTGTCTTTTTCGTTCATCATCAACATCCCTTCAATATTAATAAATTACCGGAAAATATTGGGTCCCCCTGCGCCGGGTGTAATAAGTCCCCTGTGTCCGATAAATTCCTCCTGCTCCATTTGCTCGACGAGATCGGAACCCTTCAGCGTTGTCGCCAGGCAGCGTTCGCCGGAATCCAACCGGGCGATGATGATCGGCCAGGGAATTCCGTCAGGCATATCGTACAGGACAGTATAAGTTTCCACAGTGGCGGGTCCTTCCGGTCTTTCACATAAAACAGGACTTTCCAGAGCGTCGATTCTGGCCTGGATGTTCTTCTGCGACTCACGCCCCCATGCTTTTTCGGGTTCAATGCCGCTGTATATTCCCACAGAGTGTTTGGTCAGATAATGCCCTACTCCGGTGATAAAGCCATATTCTTCCGGATGCTGGCGCAGTCTACCTACCGCATGGGCAATGGAATGCATCGTATAATTATTGCCCGGCCCTCCGAAGAACGAGAGCCCGCCGGTGATGGAAAGAGGGGGCAGAGATTGAATCGACAGGCCGATCTCCAGCGCAGAGATAATTGTCGCACAGGGGAAACAGCTGTAAAGATCAAAAAAATCAATATCCGGCAATTCTATGCCTGCTGATTCTAAGGCTGCTTTTGCTGTAAAGCGGATTAAAGGCGACGAGTAATAATTGACCCTTTCCGAGATGTACCATTTCTCCGTTGCTTCCGCGCCGCCGCGGATGTAAACCCATTTATCCCTTGGTATGGCCAGTTTTCGGGCCGTCTCCGTATCCGTCATCAGGACTGCCGCCGCCTGATTAACTGCGGGCACGGGATTCATGTATTTGGTATAGGGAAAATTGAACAGAGGATTTGTTGGGGTGGGTTTGGTAATATCGTCCCATTTTTTTTCGTCATTGAACCAGGCGTAGGGATTTCCCTCGGCGGCTGCCGCCATGCTCCGGTAATAAGTGCGCAGGAAGTATCTGTATTCAGTTTGGCTCATCTTCAGGTGCGCGCGCAAAGCATTTTCGAGAAGTGGATAAATATGGCTGGCGCGGTCCACGCCATGCAGCACCTCATGAGCGTTTGCCCCCCGGCGCAAATCGCCTATAATCGCCGGATCGTCTCGAAAACGCTCGTTTAGTTCTTCCCAGGCGATCAGCTTATGGAACTTCAAATTCCGGTACAGGGCCTCGGCGCCGACGAGCAGTGCGATTTTGAATTCTCCGGCCATAATTTTGTCCGCAGCCCGATTGACAAGCCACTGGGGATTGTTGCCGCCGACTGCCGCTTCTTCACGTCTTGGCGGATTGATCCCCGCTTTCTCGCATATTGCAGCTAAGGGGCTTCCCCGGTGTCCGGCAAAACTACTGACAACAGACAGGACATCGACATGTTCAAGAATGTCCAATCGCCCTGTATCCTGTGCACAGGCCTCGATCGCCTGCGCGGCAAGGTCATTTCCGTCAATGCCTTCATCCCTGATCTTTTCCCGGTGCGTGATCTGGCCTACACCGATAAGAACGGGGGAATTTATTCTATTCATGTAATTCCTGTCTTTTTACATAAAATGGAGAGCATCTTGCGGCCGCATGTCAACTCCTGATCATCCGCTCTGCGTGCTGCCGGTCGATCAGTTCACGCCAGTTCTTCGGCGGCCGGGGAATCAGGTCTGCTTCTCTTTGCACCAATGTAATGGCATCGACCGGACAATGCGTCACGCACTGACCGCAGCCGATGCAGCGCTCCTGTTTTAACGCGGCAATCTTGTCTTTCATCTCTAAGGCATTGGTCTGACAAGGGTCAATACACCCTCCGCATCCCATGCAGTTATCAACGTCCACGGAGGCAATATAGGCGGAGGGATCAACCCCCCTGACGGGGCCTGCCGGATAGAACTTGTTGCTGGCCGACAGATTGATACAGCAGCATTTACAGCAGTTGCAAAGCCAGGAGAGATCATCTTCCGTATAATTGATGAACTGATGAACAAGGCCGGCATCTTCCGCCGTCCTCAATATCTCCAGAGCCTCGGCGACATCGATCCTTCTTCCGGCAACATTGCCCGTATCCAGATAGAATTGGGCATGATCGCCAAACGCCAGACAGACCTCCAGCGGGGCACTGCAGCGATCTTCTTTATCCTTGCGGCAGTGGCAGGGAAAAACCAGAATAGGTTCCGGGGCCTTTTTAACCATTTCAGCGACATCCTGGTAAGGAGCCGTTGTGGATTCGGAAGGAAGCGTGTAACCCACAGGTACCGTTCTTGTTGAGCCGGTTTTCACGTTGAATGACGGCCGCCTGTTGTCCTTGAATACTTGAAAAACCAGAGATACAAGTTTTGTATCACTGCCTCGCAGAAACAGGAGATTCTCCATGATGCCGGGAAGAAAAGCCAGAGTGGCATAGCTTTTTTCCCCGTTGCCGTCCGCATGCCTTCTGATAACCCCCTGCAAATAGAGATGGTCCAGGACAGTTTCCACTTCAGCGGTATTTTTGCCGCAGCTTTGCGCTAAATCTTCCAATGTCTGCAAATCAGCGCTCAGATAAAGAGCCAGCATCGCCTCTTCAGGGTTGAAGAGGTATTTCAGGAGCTCCAGCTCCGTGGCTTTGTCCGTTTCCCGAAAGCCCATGGGCGTTGCATTATGCATCCATTCTCGAAGTTTTCTGTACAGATCATTGTTCATCGCGTGTTACTCCTTAATTGAACAAAGGGGTTATGCCGTTTTGAATTTCTTGAGGCTGTCGGCGGCAATAAAGCCTCGCTGCATCTCGGAGGTTCCATAGACGATTTCGGCAATTCTCGCGTCCCGGTACAACCGCTCAACTTTGCTGCCCAGGATATAGCCGTGCCCGGCGAAAATCTGCATGGCGAGGTCGGCAATTTTGTTGACCGCTTCACTCGTGAAAAGCTTGGCGCAGGAGGCAAGTATCGCCGCCTCCGTATCATTGTGTTCCATGCCCCAGGCCGCCCGCTGAGTGATCATCCGGCCCAGATCAACCATCGTAAACATGATGGCGAGTTTGGCCCCGACCCCCTCAAAGTAGCCGATCGGCTTGCCGAAGGCGGTGCGCCCCTTGGCATATATGGTTGAATTCTCCATGCAGGAAACACCGATTCCCAGTGCCAGCAGGGAAACCGAAAGCCAGAGCAGAGGCTCGACAGCCGTCCATTGACCGTAGCCGTCGCCTGTTTTGCCCA
This sequence comes from Deltaproteobacteria bacterium HGW-Deltaproteobacteria-12, assembly GCA_002840565.1. GTDB lineage: Bacteria > Desulfobacterota > Syntrophia > Syntrophales > Smithellaceae > MVRV01. The sequence goes on from PHBK01000017.1 coordinate 54,727, forward strand.
GAACAGCTTCCGGACCAACCGCGCAGTCTATAAGTTGGAGATCGGCGATCGGAGCGCCCCGCAGTCCCATCGTCTTTGTGGCTTCCGAGATTTGCACTCCCTTGGCCTTCCTGTCGATCAGGAAAAACGTCATCCCTTTTTCTTTTCCTGCTTCCTGATTCGTCCAGGCGAGAAACAGAAAGGCGTCTGCCAGCGGTGCATTGGTCACGAAACTTTTTGATCCGTTCAGAACAAAGCCGCCGGTTGGAGTTTTTTGGGCGATTGTTGTCATCCCGGACAGATCCGAGCCTGCCTGCGCCTCGGTGACTCCCAAAGCTCCCCATCCAGCTCCCGAAAGGATCGGCTCCAGGTATTTTCTTTTCTGTTCGGCCGTGCCGAATTTATTTATTGGAAGGCCGAATGCAGCCGTCGTCGACATCGAGGAAAAAAAGGTTGAAGGACAGGTTTTGGCCAGTTCTTCGGCTGCCAGACAATAACCCACAATATCTTCACCAAGGACAATCGACTGGTAATTAACCGCAGCCAGTTTAACCATGTTTTGCTTTAATGTTTCCAACCCATTGTCTTCCGCCACAGTTTGTATTTCCGGAACAAGATTCCTCATGCTGCGCCGGATTTCTTTTTGTTTGTCCGTTAATTCATAATTCATCTTTCGCCTTCCTTTCTATCGGAGCATGGCCCTGGCCACGATCATCCGCATGATGTCCGATGTTCCGCCTCCCAACTGTCCCAGCTTGGAATCGCGCATGCCTCGTTCCACAGGATACTCGTGGATATAACCATAGCCGCCGAAGAGATCGACTGCCGACGAGCTGATTTCAAATCCCCGGTCGCCGATATACATTTTGTTGACCGCAGCCAGCAGCGGGTTCAAACTTTTGCCGGCATCTTTTGAGGTTGCCACCCGGTAAACAGCAAGCTTCGAAACCTCCAGGCATACCTTCATGTCGGCTATCCGGTTCTGAATCGATTGGAAATCGCCAATCGGACGGCCGAAGGCATATCTTTCATTGGCATAACGTGAGCAACCATCAATCATGGCCATGGCGCCGCCGAGAAACGGCGAAAGCAGAATACTTCTGTCCCATTCTACCCCGCCCAGGGCAATGTTCCAGCCGTTGTATTCTCCTCCCAGGCAGTTTTCGAGCGGTATCTCACAGTCCTCCAGATAAACTTCAGATGTCGTCGAACACCTGCAGCCCATTTTATGCATCGGCTTGCCCGTTGCCAGGCCGGGGGTTCCCTTCTCCACAATAAAACAGGTAATGCCCTTGTGCTTTTTGCCCTTGTCCAGAGTCGCAAAGATGACGAAGACATCGGCAACCGGCGCATTGGTGATGAAGGTTTTGGAGCCGTTAAGAACGTAGCGGTCGCCTTTCCTGACCGCAGTTGTTGTCAAAGCTCCGGCATCGGAGCCGCATCCCGGTTCCGTCAAACCCATGCAGCCGATCCATTCCCCCGCGGCGATCTTGGGCAAGTATTTCAGCTTCTGCTCATGGGTGCCGTGCAGGAGGATATCCGCGCCGCAAAGATAGGTATGGGCGCCCCAGGCCAGCGTATGCCCGCCGTCCACTCCCGCATGCCCCATCGCTTCTCCCGCCAGGCAGCAGGTGACAAAGTCCGCTCCCGATCCGCCGTACTCTTCCGGATAGGGCAGACCGAGCAGCCCCATTTCCGCCATCTTTTTCCAGATCTCGAAGCTGAACTCGCCTTTCAGATCAGCCTCCTCGCAAAGAGGAACTATCTGTTCTTTGGCAAAGCGATAAATCGTCTCCCTGAACATCTTTTGTTCTTCATTTAATGTGAAATCCATTGATTGTTTGCTCCTTTCTCTGTTCCCGGTTTCCTGGCCAAACACCAAACCATGCTCGGCATATTTTCATATATTGTATTTGACTGACTTGTCAATCATATATTTCTTATGGTTGATAGAAATTTAACTTTTTGTTGGGTAATGAGCATGGGAGTTTTTCCCGGATTGGAGGAGCAGGCATGCTAAGGCAATAAAACTTTTTTTGTTTTTAGGAAATAAACAATAAATATGAAGGAAATGCTCTGGATAATAATTTTTTTACTTCTTTGCGAGTGGCGGGATCAGTGATCGGCTCCACTTCGCTGACAGGATTGCCCGAAATTTCCTCGATTCGGTAATGCCGGGAAAGCACTAACCCGGGCACATGGATAATCCGGCATTCTGCTGCACCGCAGCAGGCGCTTCCGGCGGTCGCAAAGCCCTTAATATAAAGAAGTTCAAGATTGCCATACGGCAGGTATCCTTCTCCGATCACGCGGAAAGTCTCATACAACAAAGAAATTTCCTTACCTGGAGCCGCATGCATGTATTCTGCCATAAAAACTCCCACTGTCAAATGACATCAGATATATTCGGATTTTTTCTTAATGCATGGAATTTCGCGGTTTGTCAAGGCTATCTGGCAAGAGGATTATAGAAAGGATAATCTTAACGGGAAGATTTGTAGCGCATCAGGAAAGGAGATAAAAAAAGCGAGAGCCGCTTATGCCGTATTGTCTTTAATACGTGCATCGCAGCTCCCGCCTGCTTTAATTGTCCAAGTATTATCCGCCCGTTTATAATTCAGGCAAGCTGATTAATTATTGCTTTTATTCCGGGTCCGTTAGTACCCGTATACATTTGGTTGCTGATCTTAAAGCTTACGAACATTCTCGGCAGCCGGACCTTTTTGACCGGCGACGACATCGAAACTGACCCGCTCCCCTTCGGACAGGGATTTGAAGCCTTCACCCTGAATTGCGGAATGATGCACAAAAAGATCTTTGCCACCTTCCTGTTGAATAAAGCCAAACCCCTTTGAATCATTAAACCACTTCACTGTTCCTTCTGCCATTATCTAACCCTCCTTTGTATTGGGTTCCATTATTGGAACCATTTATAATCTCGCCGAAAAATTCGACGGACAATATTCCCGCTTAAAAACGACTTCCTTCTAAAAACAAAAATCCCTGTCACATCGCAATGGACAGGGATGATAAATTCATTTTTACTGCCCCAATATCAGGGAAAGCAAGTATTCATTTTCGAAGTCGATCACATTGTTATTTATGCCTAACTCTAATTTCCAATAAAATCAAGCTATATTATGCAGGGGAATTTTGAGTGATAATCTTGACCTTGCGCCGTGTTGGTTATTTTCATTGACCAAAGTAGATTTTCCTTATACGTTTCAATATATATAACATTTGGCCAATCATGCCGGGAAGACAAAAGTATGCGGATAGCAGTATTTTCGGACACTCATGGCAACAAAGAGGCGATGAAGGACGCCCTGCAGAGTGAAGGGCCGTTTCATCTTCTGCTTCATCTGGGCGACGGCGTTGCCGATGGAATGTCCGTCGGCTCCGCAATGGGCATAGAATTTTGCGGTGTTCAAGGGAATGAAGATATTATGAGTCTTCCGCCGGAGGTGTCTTTTGCAGTCGGAAAATGGACTCTGACAGCCGTCCACGGCCACCAACTGGATATTAATCCTTATCATTCACCATTGCAGTGGAAGCAGCATTTCCGGGACATGGCCCAATGGGCGAAGCGGAAAAGATCGCAGTTATTTCTCTTCGGGCATTCACATTGTACGGCTTTGCAGGAAGTCGGCGGGGTCGTCATCTGCAACCCGGGAGATCAATATATTGGTTCTACAGCAGCGCCGACATTCGCGGTCATCCAGGCCGATGAACGGCATTTGAAGATTCAGTTGATGGAGCGATTCGCAAAGGGCAAATGGCAGACAAAAGATACCTTGGAAAAGATTAATGAGCAGATAAAATAGTTTTCTTACCCGGTAACCGGTCTCGTCTTTTCTCAGCCTCCAGATACGTCTACCTTATTATAAACAATATTGAGAGTTTATATGAATGTTTGCTTTTTTATTGATCGTGCTTAAGCTAGCAAAATATATAATTTCTACCGAAGCAGGATAGATGGCACTATTAAAAATGCACCAGAAGGCATAAAATTGATTAATAAAGCATCACGGCCGCTGGACCGGCAAATCCATTGGCTGAGAAAGTTAACTTCCCGGCGCAGAAATACACAGGAACACAGGCATGCCGTTTCTGAGCCGCTTCCTTCTGATGGTTTAAGCCTGAATATTATGAGTTTTAATATCCGGCGGGGAACAAAGCCGGATGGGAGAAATCACTGGATATTTCGCCGTAAGCTGGTGCAAGAGGTTTTAACTCAATACCAGCCGGATGTTTTGGGACTGCAGGAAGCGCTGGATTTCCAAATCGAGGAAATTAGAGGAATTCTTCCCGGATATGCAAAAGTCGGCATCGGAAATCTGGGCGGGAGCGAAGGCATGCACAATGCCATTTTTTATGATGCTGCAAAGTTTGACCTGGACGGTGATGGAACCATCTGGTTTTCGGATGCGCCCTCTGTTCCGGGTTCAAAAGGGTGGGGAAACGCGATTCCGCGGACGTTTACATGGGCGCGCCTGATTGAAAAAAAATCCGGTCAGGCTTTCTATTTTTATAATGTCCATTTGGACCATATATCTTTACGATCAAGGAAAAAGAGCGTTGTTGTTCTCATTCAGCACATCCGGAACCGACTCTTTCCTGATCCTTTTATCGTCACAGGCGATTTTAACGCCGGCGAAAAAAGCGCGCCGATCAGATATTTAAAAGGAATCCATTTGTTAAAAACCAAACCAAAACTCAGGGTATTAAATCCGGAGCCTTTTGTTGACACTTTCCGCGCCTGCTACCCCCATCTCCGCAGGGCGGCGGCGACTTTTCACGGTTATAACAGGTATTTACTGAGGCTCAAGATTGACTATATTTTCGTCCCTTCTTCCGTGAGAGTTGATGATGCGCAAGTCATTCAATTGCGCCGGGAAAGATGTTATCCGTCCGACCATTTTCCTATTTTTACTCGGATTTATTTACCTAAGAGCACTTCCTGACAGAATACAGCAGATACGGGAATCAGTTTTATCCCGCTGCTGCGGTACGAGTGTTAATTCTCCGCAGCTTGCTGCGAGGTGGTGGATTTGTCGCAGGAAAGTAGTTTTGCTTATCCATTGTGATCAACGTGCGTGAGGTTTTCGAAGCTGGTGAATTTTTCCAGAAACGCAAGCTTCACCGTACCGGTGGGACCGTTGCGCTGTTTGCCGATAATGATTTCCGCCGTGCCTTTTTCCGGGTTATCTTCCGATTTATTATAGACTTCGTCGCGGTAGATAAAGGCAATAACGTCGGCATCCTGTTCGATGGCTCCTGATTCCCGCAAGTCGGCCATTTGAGGGCGACGGTTGGTGCGGTCTTCCACTTTACGATTAAGCTGGGAAAGGGCAATCACCGGCACTTGCAGCTCTTTGGCCAGGGCTTTCAAAGAGCGGCTGATTTCCGATATTTCCTGCTCGCGGTTATCTCGATAGCCGCCGGCGCGCATCAGTTGAATGTAGTCCACGACAATCAGCCCCAGACCGGCATCAGCCTTCAGCCGGCGTGACTTGGCTTTCATTTCCAGCACAGTGATTGCCGGAGTATCGTCAATGAAAAGAGGCGCTTCCGAAAGACGACCGGCGGCAGTTGTCAGTTTCGGCCAGTCGGTTTCGCCGAGAAATCCTTTGCGCAAACGCTGCGAATCAACCTTGGCTTCCGAGGCCAGCAGACGAAAAACCAATTGTTCTTTAGACATTTCGAGCGAAAAAATGGCGACAGGAGTTTGACTTTCCATTGCGGCAAATTGCGCGATGTTCAGGGCAAACGCAGTTTTGCCCATGCTGGGACGGCCGGCGACAATGATCAGGTCTGATTTCTGCAAGCCGGAAGTTAAATCATCAATTTTTTCAAAGCCGGTAGGAACGCCCGTAATCAGCTCTTTACGGGAATAAAGGTCTTCAATGGAGCGGAAGCTGTCTTTGACAATCTCCCGAATCGGGTGAAAAGCGGGACGGACCTTGTTTTCGGATATTTCGAAGATGCTCTGCTCGGCGCGATCAAGAATCTGATCAACATCAGTGCCTGTATCATAGCAACTGGTAATGATTTCCGTGGCTGATCCGATTAATCCGCGCAGGATCGCTTTCTCTTTAGCAATCTTGGCATAGTTGGCGGCATTGGCGGCGGAAGGCACATTATCCACCAGGGAAGCCAGATAGGCCGTGCCTCCTACTGAGTCCAGAAAATTCCTATCCCGGAGAGCATTGCTCAATGTAATAATATCGACAGGCTCGTTTTTGTCCGAAAGCTCAATCATGACGCGAAAAATCTTCCGGTGTGCTTCACTATAAAAGTCATCTTTAGACAAGAATTCCAGCACGCTGTTAATCGCGCTGTTTTCCAGCAGAATGCTGCCGAGAATAGATTGTTCGGCTTCCAGATTTTGGGGAGGAACCTTGAATAAAGATGGATCAATGTCTTTCATTATTTATTCGCCGATGACGTTTAGTTTAATCTCTGCTTCTATACCGCCGTGGAGCTTGATTTTTACCTTAAATTCACCAAGTGATTTTATCTGCTCATCATGGACGATCATTTTCCTGTCAATGGCAAAGCCTTTTTCCTGCAGTGCCAGTTCGATATCTTTAGACGTTACGGAACCGAATATTTTCTCCTGATCGCCGACTTTGCGGGCAATGGTCAGAACAACGGAGGAGAGCTTGGCGGCCTGATCCTGCGCTGCTTTTTGTTCTTTTTCCGCTCTTTGCAGAATATTCTTCTTTTCATGCTCAAAAGTTTTGATGTTTTTTTCATTTGCTTCAATGGCCAGGCCTTTGGGAATCAGCAGATTACGGGCGTAGCCGTCGCTTACTTTGACCAGATCACCGGCTTTGCCCAGGGAAGATACGTTTTGTTTTAAGATAACCTTCATGAAAAACCTCCTTTAAATTGTTGAGACAGAAATGCCTGTTGTCAGGTAATTGGTAGATTCTTTTTGAAAAATCTCCGAAAGTCAATCCAGATATCAAATAATCCGGTAATGGCTATAGGTATCACAAGAAATTGCTGTAGGGCAATTAAAAAATAAAAAATATATCGAAAGAAGACAGGTACGTTTTTAGTCTGAAAGAAGCAACTGAGGATGGCCAAGCCTTGCAGCAAATAGATAAAACCGGTCATAATAAATATATTCAAGCTGAAAAACCGGAATTCTTCATCGGGGAACAAAAGCAGTCCCCCGGAAATAATGAATATCCAGATAACATATTCGGGGGCCTTCCAGCGTGATAATCCTTCCAGTTGAGGCAAAATAATCGCAGTCTTGCGGAGAAAGTTCCTCCCCATTAAAACATTGAGCCAAACGAGCATTATTGATCCGAGGATGGACAGAGCAGGGAAAATGCCGGTAAAAAAACTGACCAGCATCGGTTTGCTGCTTCTCATTGCGCTGATGTCTTCCTTTTCCAATGGGAATTGCTCGTACAAGATCATGTTCTGCTCAATGGCCTGATCAACAAACTGCTCCACCACTTTCCACGGACTCAGCGAAAGGGTGAAGCCGGAATAAATAAAAAAGGCGCAAATCGCTCCGATGATAATCAGGGCGGGATAAATGACTGTTTTTTCAATGGAGCTGTTTTTAAAGGCGAAGAAATTTATAGCCAAACCCGCTATGCCCATGGTTAAAATTACCAGATAGGGCGAACTTAATTGCAACCACTGAGAAAGTAAAAAAACCAGCAGGAGAGGTATCAGGAAAGCGGCGGCTGTTTTGGCCTTTCCAGCCACAGCGCTGTGAAAAAAGGCCAGCAAAGGAAGAATAGTTAGAAAAATGGCGCCGATAGCCGGGATGAAGGCTGCTGCGGAAACAAAAATGAAGAAGATCAACAATATCCTGTAAAAGGAATTGCCGGAAAATAGCGTGCCAGATGTTTTCAAAGCAAATAACCTGCCTAATACTATAAGTAGCTATCAGCAAAGATAAAAAAACATGCCTGCATCCCGGTATGCTGACGGATGCCGGCATGTTAATACTTATTACATTTATCTTCCTTCAGCGGCGACAAAAGGCATAATAGCTATTGTACGGGCTCGTTTGATTGCTGCCGTCAGTTCCCGTTGATGATTGGCGCAGTTTCCGGTAATCCTGCGCGGCATAATCTTTCCTCTTTCCGTAACGAAACTATTAAGAATAGCCAGGTTTTTATAGTCGATCTTTATATTGGAATCCGTGCAAAAGCGGCAAAACTTTTTTCGATGAAAAAACTTTTTCTGGGGCTGACGAGCTGGTTTATCTCCATTAGGTACGGCCATTGTTTATTCCCCCCTCTTAGGTTGTTCTTCTTTGTTATATATTTTTCTGGCGCCGGGCCGGCGGGGTGCTGCCTCTCCGGCAGCGCTATCAGCCTGCTGGGCAGAACCGGCTTCGGAGGCTGAAGAATTAGGTTCAATGCGGATTTGGGTGCGCTTGACTTCTACTACGACAGTTTCCTGCTCCATGCCTTCGCGGGTAACTGCACCTTCTTTTTTTACGGTCATGAATTTCAGAATCCGGTCGTCGATTTTGAAATTTCGTTCAATTTCCGCGACAATGGGGCCATCACCGGCAAAGTCGATCAAGAAATAAAAACCGTCTTTTTGTTTGTTGATTTCATAAGCCAGACGTCGCTTGCCCCATTTATCGATTTTAGCGATAAGTCCCTTGCGATCATTGATGATGGTCTGGCTGCGTTCGATGATGGCGGTGATGTCATCTTCCGCCAAATCAGATTTGACAATAGCTACAACTTCGTATCTTTTCAAGATTTTCTCCTTTCGGCTCTTAAGCCCATAGTCTGGCTACAGGCAAGGAGTCTTTAAAATTATTAGGGATGCGTTCTATATCAGACGCGGACAGAAATCAAGGTTTATTATCAAACAGAACCGGAGGGGATAAAAAGTGCCGCTTGCGGAGATTCCTGATGGATGTTTCTCAGTTCATTCAAATAGTTTACTCAATGTGAGAAAATCCTGAGCAGCGGATTTTCAGCTTTTTCTACCGGGAATCTTCCGGTGCGCTGCGCTGCTGTCTTTGCGAGGTATGATCTTTTCCCAGGTAGAAATTGATCCAGGAGGAGCTCTGATACAAGTCCCAGTTGCAGGGCGGCACCAATGATTTCTCCAACTGCATTTCCTCCCGGTGCTTTTTCAACCGGGCATAGGCCCGGACGTAGACGCATTTCTTCTTTGCGGGATATACTTCGCACCATCCTGCGAAACTGCCGCCGCAGGCCCCGTTGCGCTGGTTCTTCGGGCATTGAGACATCGGGCAGAGGTAGGCCAGATCGATGAGGGCGCAATCCCCGCAGTCCTTGCAGTCGAAGAGAACAACTTTGGTCCAGTGCTCCAGTTTGGAGAAGGGGACTTCCATCTTTGTTCCTGCTACGGTGCGGCAAAGGCCCTTCATGACGCCGTAAAATTTTTTCCCGGGTTCAAACATTAACTTATGGAAGAACCGTGAAAATCCATAGATGGATTCAATTGCAGCATCGGGCGGCCGGTCTTGCCGCCGGGTCGGGGACTCGAGGTTAAGCCCAGTTGCCGGATCGCGCTCATAGTAATAGAAGCCGCCGGGCAGGGGATAATCGAAGTGCGCAATGAGCTCTGACCATTGGGGAGTCAGGGCCTCTCCCCGCCGGATAATCTCTTCCACCTGTTCATACTTGACATTGTGTCCGCCGATATGAACCCCGGCAAAACCCATCCCTTTGAGAACAGCATACAGCCTGGCGGCACGCAGAATTCTGGCGCCGGATCCCTTATCCGGGTCATTTCGTTCCCGGTCCAGGTCCGCCAGCAGTTTATCCGTAACGACAGAGCCGGGAAGATCGTTGCGGTTCATCATTTTAGCTGCGCCATAGGGAAGGATATAAATATTGCCGATCAGGGGAATGTTGAGCCCGTTCTGCTTCAGAAAAAGGAGCACCTCATGAAATTTGCGGGCATCGTATCCCAGTTGGGTAACGATAAACCTGGCGCCGGCCGCGATCTTCTTTTTCAGTTTGAAATACTGGACCATCTGTTCCGCTTCGGTCGCCTTGAAGGGAGAAACAACGGCTCCGGGAAAAAAATCCGCCGGTTGGTGACAAACAGTGCCTTTAGCGCCGGTATAGGCGAGACCACGGTTCATATCGGCTATGAGCTGCAGAGTATGCAGCGGGTCCAGATCGAATACCGGGGCGGGTCTTCCCTGAAAACCGGATACGGGATAATCGCCGCTCATCACGAGAATATTCCTGACTCCCGACCGGTCGAGAGCATAAAGTTCGCTTTCGATTTGGTTGCGGTTTCTGTCTTTACAGGTGAAATGGACCAGAGATTCGATGCCGAGCTTTTGAATTTCGCCGCCCATGAAGCTGACGGACATGGCCGGGGTTCCCCCGGGATTATCCGTAACGGTCAGAGCATGAATTTTCCTCCCGTCGACCGCCTGTTTGGCCTGGGCTAACGCCATATCCTGGGCTGTTTCTCTGGCGCCTCGTCCCGGCACCAATTCCCAGGTGACTACGAAGACACCGGACTTCAATAGCGAGTTCTTAAAATGATTTTCCTGCATGCATTCTTTCAAGATTGATCATTGGTTTTTTAATCCGGAATATGCATAAAGCATTTTTTTGGCCTCGTCAATGGCGTAAAATAATATCTTTTGTTTCCCGGTTCATGCCCCTTCCAATATGGTTGCCGGGGCCATGCCGCCGCCGGTGCAGAGTGACACCAGGGCATAACGGCCTTTCCTCCGGCGTAGTTCGTGGATTGCCGTTACCACCAGCCGGCAGCCGGAATTGCCAACCGGATGGCCCAGGGCCAGGGCACCGCCGTTGACATTTAATTTGCTCATGTCCGCTTTCAATTCCTTGGCCCAAGCCAGAGGAATAGGCGCAAAGGCTTCGTTGATTTCAAAAATATCCATGTCTTCCATCTTCAGACGGGCTTTTTTCAGGACTTTCGGTGTTGCGTAAATAGGTCCGGTCAGCATGAGCCGGGGATCAGATCCCACAACGGCATTTGCCACGATGCGGGCGAGTGGTTCCAGATTGAGCTTCTTCATCATTTTTTCACTCATTAGTATGACTGCCGACGACCCGTCGGTGATGGTGCTGGATATGCCCGCAGTGATGAATCTGGTATTCGGCAGTACCTTGAGTGAGGAAAGTGCTTCCCTGCTTGTTTCCGGCCGAATAGTTTCGTCGGTATTGCGAAGAATTTCCCTGCTGTCTTTATCTACCCCCTTTACGGGAAAAATTTCCTTCTTAAAATAGCATTTGACTGTCGCTTGATGGGCCTTGGTATGGCTGGCAATGGCAAAATCCTGACAATCTTCCGCCGAGATTCCCCACTGATCGGCGATAAGCTGCGCCCCCCGAACCTGATCCGCCGGGCCGTCGAATTTTTCCGTATAATATTTGGCAAAAGGATTGCCCATCGGCAGGCCATTCCAGAGCGTGCCGTTCAAATCAGACATCATGGTGTACTTTGTCATGAATTCACAACCGCAGGCTGCCACTATATCCATTGTTCCGGAAGCGATCATTCCATAAGCCAACTGAATGGCCGTAAGACTGCTGCCGCACTGACGGTTGACCGAAACTCCGGGGACGGTAATTGGATAACGGGAAGCGAGAATTCCCATCCGGGCGAGAGCAAAGCCCTGTTCGCCGACCTGATAAACGGTGCCGCCGATAACATCCTCAATCAGAGCAGGATCGAGATCGATTCTGCGGACAACCTCGTTTAAAGAAACTCCTAAAAGTTCCGGAGCATTCCAGTTCCGTAAATATCCTTTTTGTTTTCCGATCGGTGTCCGCGCCGCGCTGACTATAAAAACCCCTCTCATATTCTACCTCTTTCATATATATACAAGTTATTGTTTTTTCTTGCAGTGTTTTTAGTATCTCTGCTATGGACCGCCAAGCAACGCTAAAGGTTTAAAAGGGTTTGCTAAAGACCTTTGAAAACCGGATCGCGTTTTTCCTTCATGGCCGCAAGGGCTTCTTTGTGATCCGCGGTACCGATGCAATATACCTGGCCGGCCGTTTCAATTTCCACAATGGTTGGAAAATCAAGCTTCTCGCTGGAATTCAGGATTTTCTTCATCAGGCGGAGGGCGACGGGGGCGCACTTGAGCAATTCCTCCGCAAATTTATAAGTCGTTTCCAGAAGACAATCGTTACCGACAACGCGATTTACCATTCCCAACCGGCAGGCACTTTCCGCATCAATTGCCTGTGCTGAGAACATGAACTCTTTCGCTTTGTGCAAGCCCATCGCCCTGGTTAACAAGTAAGCTCCCCCCATATCGGAAATGAGGCCCACCTTCCCGAAACCGGAAAGAAAACGTACTGAATTTGCGCAGAAAACAATATCGCAGGCCAGAGCCAAACTGACACCGGCCCCGGCAGTTACCCCGTTAACCATGGCGATGACGGGCTTTGGCAGATCAACAATTTTCATGGCCACAGCGGCGGCATCCTGAACATATTTGCGGGATTCCGAGATGGTATTCAACGTGCGAAGATATGAAAGGTCGCCGCCGACGCTGAAGCCTTTTCCCGCTCCCGTAATTATGACCACACGGATTGCCTGATCATGTTCCATCTCTTCTAATGCGATCAACATTTCGGATAAGAGCGGCGGAATCAGCGAATTCAAGGAACCAGGATTGTTTAAAGTAATTCGGGCAATGCCATTATTTTTTTCCATTAAGATAGTTTTCATATTGACCTGCTTCTCCTGTAATTCAGTTATTGTATTAAAAATTTATCCTGGCGACATATTGTAGCAAATATCAGGCCAAAGAAATAAGACAGGTGAAAAAATTAAAAAATGAATAAATTATTGATAATATAGTATCTCTATAGATCCTTAAGGCCAGATATTACGAATAAAAGGCGCGTAACAAAAGAATAACAGACAAATACTAATGCTTAGGTGTATCATTGATAAACAACTTGACGTATCATAATAATACACTTATTATACATAGTAGGTGATTTCTGTGACCGGAGAAAGGATTAGAATATAAATTATGGATCGGCATGATCAGGTATTGGAAGTCTGGAGAGAATTCATTGCGACAGGAAAGATCAGCAATGAAAAAATATTGTCGCCCGCGATCATGAATTCCTGGAAGCGCAGCAGAGAATGCGGTGTTGATCCCTATCAGAAAAAAGTGCCGGTCATTCTGAAGGAACATAAACTGAAGAATTTGCTGGAGAGGAACAAGGATCTTATTGAGATCTGCCGTCCGTTTATTGATAATTTATATTCATTCTTCCGTGGTACCGGTTTTGTTGCGGCTTTGGCCGATGTCGACGGTTACGTTATCGATGTGACCGGTGACAAAGAAGTATTGGAGATGACCAGCAGGGGAAGTTTTGTAACCGGCGCCCTCTGGAGTGAAGACGTTGCCGGCACGAACATGATTCCGATAGTGCTCAGGGAAAACAAGCCCTGCCAGCTTCGTTCAACGGAACATTATTGCTGGAGCCAGCACCGGATGTCCGGTGTAGGTGCGCCGATTTCTAATCCGGCAGGACAAATGCTCGGGGTCCTGGTGATCTTCGGGCCTTATGAAAAGGCCAATCCCCATACTCTGGGAATGGTCGTGGCGGCAACGCACGCGATCAATAATTATTTTCATGTCCGCAGAATGCTGACCGAGTCGCAAATTTCCAATAAATTTCAAAAGACGGTAATCGAATCCATCCCGGAAGCATTGATTGCCGTAAGCAATGAAGGTTATATTGCGCTGGCCAATGAAAATGCCCGAAAGAGATTGTCTTTACCCGAGAATATTACAGGAAAGCAAATCCGGGATGTCATCGAACCCGGCAATGGCAATTTCCTGAGCATTATCAGCAGTAAAAATAATATCATGGATATGGAAGTTCAGATAATCCAGGACAGAAAACCGAAGCACTATCTTCTTACTTGTAACCCCATTCTGGACGCGGAGGATAATCCCACCGGCAAAATTATCATTCTCATCGAAATAGTCAGGGCCAGGACACTGGTGAACAGGATGATCGGCGCGCAGGCGAAGTTTTCTTTCAAAGATGTAGCCGGAAACCATCCCCGGGCACTGGAGACGATCAGTTTGGCCAAGAGAGCTGCCCGAACCTTATCCAATGTGCTTCTGCTGGGAGAAAGCGGAACCGGCAAGAATATTTTTGCACAGGCTATTCACAATGAAAGTAACCGTGCCAAGGGGCCTTTTGTGTCCATAAACTGCGCTGCCATTCCCCGGGAATTGATTGCTAGCGAACTTTTCGGCTATTCCGAGGGCGCGTTTACCGGATCGAAGCGCGGAGGAAACCAGGGGAAATTTGAACTGTCTGACGGAGGCACGCTTTGTCTTGACGAAATCGGAGAAATGCCGCTCGATCTCCAGACTACACTGCTCAGCGTAATTGAAGACAAATCAATCGTCCGCATCGGCGGCCGGGAAGTGGTGCCGGTCGATGTTCGCATCATTGCCACCACCAACAAAAATCTGAAAGAGGAAGTCAAAAAAGGCAATTTCCGGGAAGACTTGTATTACCGGCTCAATGTGTTTACCATTGAAATGGTGCCCCTGCGCGAGATGAAAAGTGATATCGCTCTTTTGGCCCGGTATTTTGCCGATAAAATGAGTGCTCGGTTCGGCGACGAATTAATTCGTATTGATGATGATGTCATTAGTATTCTTACGAATCATTCCTGGCCGGGAAATGTAAGAGAATTGCAGAATGTCATCGAAAGATCCATCAGTGTCTCTCTGACCAACGTTATTGCCGTGGATGATCTTCCCCCCGAAATAAGAAAAAAGCCGGCGGCAATTGAGCGGGATGTATCTCTAAAAGCCATGGAACGGCAGTTACTGCTGGAATTGATGCAATCGAAACTGTCTAAAACGGAGATTGCCAGGAAATTAAATGTGACTCGATGCACCCTTTACCGTAAGCTGAAAGTTTACGGCATTCCATATCAATAATCACTGCGTTAAGTTTGCGATGTATCATCTTGAAACAGGTAAGTGTATTATAATAATACGCAAGGCAATGCATTTTCCTTTTGGTTTTCGTCCAGGTTGCCTTCTTGGACAAATATTATCAACTGGCAAATCGGTGCTCAATAATTCATTAAACTAAACAATTACAGTATTATACATCATGCCTGGCGCTCTTGTCTGTTAACCTTTTTCCGCCTGTTGAATGTATGCGGCACATCTGTTGCTTATAACCTGTCATTCACTTATCCGCTAATTGCAGCGATGTTCAAAGGAGGAGAAGTTATTCATGGGTAGGAAGATTTTTACGGAAGAGCATGATATTTTTCGGCAGACCTTCAAGAAATTCTTAGCCAATGAAATAGTGCCGCACATTGAAGAATGGGAAGAGGCCGGAATAATTCCCCGGGAAGCCTGGAAGAAGATGGGGAATTACGGTTATCTTTGTCCCTGGGTGGATGAGAAATACGGCGGTTCCGGTGTCGGCTATGAATATTCGGTTATCATCACGGAAGAATTGTTTTATGCCGGCGCAAACAGCTTCTGGACTCATTTGCACAGTGATGTTGTTGTTCCTTATATTGCCACTTTCGGCAGTGAGGCGCAAAAGGAGAAATGGCTTCCCGGTTGTGTTACGGGGGACGTTATTGCCGCCGTGGCAATGACCGAACCGGGGGCCGGTTCCGATCTTTCCGCCATCCGCACGACTGCGGTAAGACAGGGCGATGAATATATCATCAACGGTCAGAAAACATTTATCTCCAACGGGCTGCTCTCCGATGTGGTCATTGTTGCGGCCAAAACCGATGCCAAAGCCAATCCTCCCCATAAAGGAATCAGTCTTATCCTGGTGGAAAAGGATGCGCCTGGTTTTTCGCGAGGCAGAAAACTGGAAAAAATGGGATTCCGCGCCCAGGATACGGCCGAACTGATTTTTGAAGATTGCCGTGTTCCCGTCACCAATATTCTGGGTGAGGAAGGAAAAGGGTTCTATTACCTCATGCAAAAGCTGGAACCCGAAAGACTTTGCGCCTGCATTATTGCTCAGGCGGCGGCCGAAGCGATGCTCGAAATGACCATCAAATACACCAAGGAACGAATGATCTTCGGCAAACCAATTTCTTCTTTTCAGAACAACACATTTAAAATAGTCGATATGGCAACGGAAATTGACATGGGCAGGACATACGTCGATGACCTGATTGCGGACTATCTGCAGCATATTGATATCACCAAGAGAGTTTCGATGGGCAAGGCCTGGTTTGGTGATATGGTGAACAGAGTCGCCTATAACTGTCTGCAGCTCCATGGCGGCTATGGGTATATGGAAGAATATGCCATCTGCCGCTATTATCGAGACGTGCGGGTTATTACCATATTTGCCGGAGCTACGGAAGTCATGAAATCGATTGTTGGAAAAATGATGGGACTATAAAGACGAAAGTTCTTCGTCACTAAAATATTTTAGGAGAAAAAGACATGAATGTGAAAGACAGTGTGGCAATTATTACAGGAGGCGCTTCCGGTCTGGGAGAAGCATGTGTTCGTACTCTTACCGCCAAGGGTGGTAAAGCTGTTATTTTTGACCTGCAGGAAGAGCTGGGGAGCAAGCTGGCTAAAGAAATCGGCAATAATGTTTTGGTTGCCCAGGTGGATGTCACCAATGCGGAGAGTGTAGCTGCGGGTATCAGTAAAGCTCTCGGAGAATATGGTAAAATTGATATAGTAGTTAACTGTGCCGGTACCGGCGCCCCGACTAAAGTGCTTTCTAAGAAAGGGCCTCATCCCCTGGAAGTATTCACCAAAATAATAACCATCAACCTGGTGGGTACGTTTAATGTGATTCGTCTGGCCGTGGAACAAATGGCGAAGAACACTCCCGGCGCAAGCGGGGAGAGAGGTGTTATCGTCAACACATCGTCCGTCGCCGCCTTTGACGGTCAGATCGGACAGGCTGCCTACAGCGCATCCAAAGCGGCAATTTGCGGGATGACGCTGCCGATTGCCCGGGAGTGTGCGGATTATGGAATTCGCGTCATGACGATCGCTCCGGGCATTTTCGATACACCGCTTTTGGGCAGCAATATTACTGCGGAAGTGAGGGTAGCCTTGAATAAGATGGTTCCTTTCCCCGCCCGTATGGGACAGCCTGCTGAATTCGCCTCCATGGTCAGAGAGATTGTCGAGAATTCGTACTTAAACGGTGAAGTCATCCGTCTCGACGGTGCCATCCGGATAGCGGCAAGGTAATAATCAGTTGAATATAGCCTTCTTTGTCGGCAAAGAAGATCAATAATCGTGAGGATTGAATAATGAGAAAGAATAATTTTAATGATGAAGATGTAGTCATAGTGAGCGCGGTCAGAACTCCTTTCAGCAAGTTTGACACGGCCATGAAGTTTGTGGACAGCATCGAACTGGCGGTTGTTGTAATGAAGGAAGTCATCAAAAGGGTTGGCGTAAAACCCGAAGAAGTCGAAGAAATCAATTACGGTTCCTGCATTATTTCGGAGACGGCGCTTTATCAGAATATACCGGCGCGGCAGGCATCGCTGATTGCCGGTTTTCCACCCGAGAGCATTTCAGTTACAATGGACAGAGCCTGCTGCTCATCGCTCACGGCTCTGCGCATGGGCCTGCGCGCCATCCGGACCGGGGAAATTAAGGTGGCAATGGCTGTAGGATCGGACAATATGCCCCGTGCGCCGCATCTGGCACCGTTATTCCGCTGGGCGCCCAACAGAGTAGGTAATCTTGTGCTGGAAGATCCCCTTTTTGAAGCCGGGTACAAGAATAAAGGATTTTCCCCCGTTACCGTTGATGCGGGAG
This sequence comes from Deltaproteobacteria bacterium HGW-Deltaproteobacteria-12, assembly GCA_002840565.1. GTDB lineage: Bacteria > Desulfobacterota > Syntrophia > Syntrophales > Smithellaceae > MVRV01. The sequence goes on from PHBK01000017.1 coordinate 72,506, forward strand.
AAGTGGCTCTGGAATATGGTGTGACCCGACAGATGCAGGATGAATGGTCTGTCCTGAGCCAGGAACGCTATTTTGCGGCTGATGCGGCAGGCAAATTTGCCGATGAGATTACACCGTTGATCATTCCCCAGAAGAGAGGCAATCCCCTTGTCATTGAGAAAGATGAATCCCCCCGTAAAACCAGCTTGGAAGCGCTATCCAGGTTAGGGACAGTTTACGGAAGCCCCACGATTACGGCGGGCAATGCGCCAACTTTGAGCGCCGGCGCTTCCGCAATATTGTACATGACCCGTTCCGAGGCGGAAAAGCGGAATCTGAAGCCGCTGGCCCAGATTATTGATGTTATTGCCCAGGCCAGAGAAGCCCGGGAGATTGCCGTTGTCCCCGGTCAGAGCATTGCGAAGATTCTGGAACGAAACGATCTTACTCTCGACGATATAAAGCTCATCGAAATTAATGAAGCATTTGCGGCCATGCCGCTTGTTTCGCTCAAAATTCTGGCGAAAAATGACGAGAATAAATATCAAGAACTGAAAGAGAAGACCAATGTCAATGGCGGAGCTGTCGCCATTGGTCATCCCGTCGGCGCCAGCGCCAACAGAATCACCATGACTCTGGCCCGCGAGCTGGCCAGGCGGGGCGGCGGATACGGTGTGGCCGCCATTTGCGGCGGTTTGGCGCAGGGCGAAGCCATACTGATCAAAGTATAATTTGCCGGTATCGGGACTGGAGGATAAACAGAGATGGAATATCAATTTATTATTTATGCAAAACAGGACGGCATTGCCACAGTGACCCTGAATCGTCCGTCCAGCATGAATGCGCTCAATACAAGTGTTTTTGAAGAATTGCAGGATGTCTTTACCCGCACCGAACTGGACGACGACGTCCGGGTAGTTGTTCTTGCCGGCAGCGATAAGTTTTTTGCCGCCGGCGCCGATATTGCGGAACTGGCCAATATAGCAACTCCTCTGGAGGTGCTGCGCTTTGCGAAGTTCAGCCGCAACGTTTTCCGACAGATTGAAGCGACGGAAAAACCACTGATCGCGGCGGTGAGCGGTTTTGCTCTCGGCGGTGGTTGTGAGCTTACTTTGGTATGCGATTTACGCATTGCCACGGAGAGTGCGGTTTTCGGTCTGCCAGAGATCAAAATAGGGGTTTTCCCGGGCGGCGGCGGCACACAGCGTCTGCCGCGGCTGGTCGGCACAACAAAGGCCAAGGAGCTCCTGTACACGGGCGATAACATCGACGCGCAGGAAGCCTACCGGATCGGGCTGGTCAACAAAGTCGTGCCGGTTGAAAAATTACTTGAGGAAACTTATGCTCTGGCCAAAAAGATTGCCGCCCGGCCCGCAGCAGCAATAAAAATGACGAAATTTGCCGTTGACGGCGGCAGCAATATGGATATCAAATCAGCCATTGCCTACGAAGCCCGCTGCTTTGAAATTCTCTTTTCCACGTATGATCAAAAAGAAGGGATGAAAGCTTTTATCGAGAAGAGGAAAGCGGTATTTCAAGGCAAGTAAATTTAAAAGGAAAGAAGTAAATATGGAAATGGATGTTTTCCAGAAGCTGCGCCGGCAGCTGGACAATTATGCATTTGGTTATCCCCAGACAAAATCCGGCGTGGAGATGGAAATACTGAAACTCATGTTCACGGAAGAGGAGGCTGTCATCTTTACTTCCATGACGGCCGAGCTTGAAGAGCCGGCGGCTGCGGCCGCAAGGATTGGCAAACCGGTTGAGGAAATTGCCGGCCGGCTCGAGGATATGGCCGTCAAGGGTCTTCTTTTCCGGAGAAGAACGGGCGATGTTGTGGAATACTGCACCAATCCCTATCTGCATGGGCTTTATGAATTTCAGATTCCGCGGCTTGGGAAAAAACTGGTCAAACTGACCGGTCAATATATCAATGAAGTGTACAAGCACAACATGGCCCAGGGTATGCGGCCGTTTATCCGGACGATACCGATAGAAGATTCGATAGAAAAGGAAAATTACGTCACGCCTTACGAGGATGCTAGGAAGATACTTCAGGAAGCTGATTTGATAGTTGTAACCAAGTGCGCCTGCCGCCAGGGTTTATCACTTTTCGGAATGGACTGCGGACAACCGCAGGAAGTATGTTTTATGTTCGGTCCGATGGGACAGTATTATATCGACAACGGCTGGGGCCGGAAAGTGGAAGTTGAGGAGGCAACGCGAATTCTCGAGATGGCCAATAAGTCCGGGCTTATTACTCAGGCCGCAACATCGAAGAAACCTTTTGACATGTGCAACTGCTGCGTTGATTGCTGCGGATTTCTGCGGGCCGTGAGCAAAACGGAAAATCCGGCCGAGCTGGTATTTTCCAACTACCTGGTTGCCGTGGACCGGGACAAGTGCAACGGTTGCGGCGCCTGCGAGAAACGCTGCGGGATGAAAGCCATCTCCATGAGCGAGGCGGACGGGAAAGCTGATCTTAATCTGCACCGCTGCATCGGCTGCGGTTTGTGTGTAACAACCTGTCCGGTAAAAGCGAGATCCCTGGAGCCGAAAAAAGGCAAACCTGGCATTCCCTATGAAGACACGGCCGAGCAGTTTAAACAAATCGTCCAGGGACGGGGCATCAAGGAAGTGTTGCCGGAAAATATTATCTCTTTCGGTTTTAAAAGCAATGTGCCGGAGGAAAACAAACTGGAGACGACAAAATGAACAATATCAAGGATTGGATCCTGCTGCAAAAAATTGCTGCCGTTGCCGTGATCACGCTGAACAATCCCCGGAAGATGAATGTCCTCACGTGGGAATTGCTGGAAGATATGGAAAAAATCCAGACGGCAATAGAAAATGATGTCACTATAAAAGCTGTCGTTATCAAGGGAGAAGGAAAACATTTTTCCACCGGTGTCAATCTGGACACTCTCAAAGCGACGGATGCACAGTTTATGCTTCAGAAACTGGATTGGATCCAACGCGTGTGGAGCCGCTGGCAGGAATTGCCCGTGCCGGTAATAGCAGCCATCCACGGCGCCTGTATCGGCGGAGCTCTGGAATTGGCGCTGGCGCTGGATATCCGCATTGCCGCCGATAACGCTTTTTTCCGGCTGCCGGAAGTCGGTTTCGGCGTATCTCCTGATATGGGCGGAACTACGAGATTGACCAAGCTCGTGGGTCCGGGACAGGCCAAACGCATCATTCTGGGCAACGAGGAAATTACGGCGGAAGAAGCCCTGAGAATCGGCCTGGTGGAAATTGTTGTCCCCGCGGGTAATTTGGAAGAGCGAGCCCTGAATCTCGCTAAAAAAATGTCGGAAATGCCCCCTCTGGGTATGCGCTGGGCGAAAAAGGGGATTAATCTGGCTGCGGAAAGCTCTGTCCGGTCCGGCCTGCTGTTCGAACAGGCGCAGTCAATCTGCTGTTTTATGACGGAGGATTTGCAGGAAGGTCTCCGGGCGTTTACGGAGAAACGCAAACCGGTATTTAAAGGTAAATAAAGGAGGTGGTAGACAGTGCTCAAAACGAGAATGACCGAGTTGTTCGAAATAAAACATCCGATAATGCTGGCGGGGATGAACTGGATTACAGATATCAACCTGGTGGCGGCGGTAAGCAATGCCGGCGGATTGGGAATTTTTGCGACCGCCCGCTGCACACCGGAAGAAGTGCGGGAAAGTATCCGGGAGATTAGAAGAAAGACAAGTAATCCTTTTGGGGTTAACGTCGTTCTGCGTTACGACTCCGCCGATAAGATCAAGGCCGCCATCGAGGAAAAGGTTCCGGTCCTTAACTATACCTTGGGGAAACCCTGGTTTGTTGATCAGGTTCACGCCTACGGAGGAAAGGTTCTGGGCACGACGGCCGTAGCCAAGCACGCCGTGAAAGCGGCCCAGCTCGGGTGCGATGCCGTCGTAGTGACAGGCCATGAGGCGGCGGCGCACGGTGACAAGGCTACCTCGATGGTTCTGATTCCTGTTGCGGCCAGTCAGGTTAAAGTTCCGATTATTGCCGCCGGCGGTATTTATGACGGCCGGGGGCTGGCGGCGGCGATCGTTCTGGGCGCAGAAGGTGTTTCGCTGGGGACCCGCTTCATGCTGACGAAGGAATGTGTTCTGCACGATAATTTCAAAAAACTGTGTCTGGCGGCATCGGAACAGGATACAATATACGACACAAAATTTGACGGCATGTGGGGACGCGCCTTGAAAAGCAAAGGGGCGCTGGAACTGCAGAAAATGCGTTTCGGTTTTCTGGAACGCCTTCAGGCCGGCCTCACGATCCGGAAGGCACTGAATATGTCTTACGGTAAATTTATGGCTATGGGCTTAAAAACAATGATGGCTGGCGACGACGGGCTTTCGCTGTGGGCGCAGGCCAGTCAGGCGGTAGGCGCGGTTCGCTCCATGCAGGCCATCTATGAAGGCGATATGGAGAAAGGTTTTTTGTTTGCCGGGCAGAATATCGGCGGCATCAACGATATACCTTCGGTCGGGGAAGTTATCCCGAGGATCATAGCGGAAGCGGAAAAAACGATGGATATATTTGCCGGCAAGCGTTCGTAACGTCGAAACCGGGGGCAAATATTTCTTTTGTAAGTATTACTGCAGTATCATTTTAAAAAGTTCAGCATGGCAATCCAAGTGCTGGATGGTTATAGAGAGAGCAAAAAGGGAGGGATAAGAATACTATCTCTTAGACAGGCATTAGAAACAACAAATTTTAAAACAGGAGGAATAGTTCAATGAGAAAGATGAGAATTATCGGCACATTGCTGTTGGTTGCGGCCTTTATCGCAACCGGTTGGGGGATGGGTATAACCTCGGCCCAGGCCCAGACGAAGACGACGCTTAAGTATGCCCATGGTGCGCGCACGGATTTCAGCATGCATCCGGCAAGTCTTGAATTTAAAAAAGTTGTCGAGGAGGCAACCAAAGGCAGCCTCGAGATCACAATTTATCCCAATGCAGCGCTGGGACCGGAGCGCGAATTTATTGAATCCTTGATGATGGGCAACGTCGATTTCGGCCTGACCACCAATTTCACTCTCTCCAACCTGACCGGCATACCCGAGCTCCTGGCCTTTGATGTTCCCTGGTTGATCGGCGATAAAGATCTTTATTATCGTCTGTATAACGAATCCAAAGCCATCAAGACGATCAAAGCAAAACTGGAAGCCAAGGGAGTCAAGTTATTGGGTGGAGGCGACATTGGAGCTTTTTCTATCTTGGCTAAAAAACCCATCCGCAAGCCGGCTGATATCGTCGGCCTGAAAATTCGCACCGGTGAAAACCCCATGGTCGTTGATGTTTTCAAAACTCTGGGTGTCCGCCCGGTCGTCGTGAACTTCGGTGAACTCTACACTGCTTTCCAGCAGGGTGTTATGGATGGATTGTATACAACAACCCCCCTGGTGCACATGACTAAAACCTATGAAGTTGCCAAAGAACTTACTCAGCTCAATAATGCTTACACCTTTGCGCTGCTGGTTATGAACCTGAAGAAATTCAATTCACTTCCCAAAGATCAGCAGGCGGCAATTGTCAAAGCAGGCGATGCTTACACCGTTGCGCTGCGGAAGGCAAGCCAGGAGCAGGACGTAAGAGTTATTGCCGCCATGGAAAAAACCGGCGTGAAATTCCATTCCATGACTGCTAAAGAGCAGGAACCGTTCAAGAAGGCCGTCGAGCCTGTTTGGAAAACATGGCGCGAAAAAGTCAATCCGGAAATATTTGACGAATTTCAGGCTTTTGTAAAGAAAAACAAGAAATAATTTCATTTAGTCCCAACCAGATTGCCGGCCGGGGACTCCATTACCGGCCGGCAATTCGAAACAGTGTTCCCGTATCAAGTAAAACTACGATGGAGGGTCATTCTTAAAATGTATAAAATGTATAGGTTTATTGATCAATATTTAGAAGAGACTATTTGTGCGGTAACTTTTCTTTTGTTTGTTCTTCTGTCGAATGTTCAAGTTATCACGCGCTATGTATTGCCCCCGGATTATACCATCGTTTGGACGGAAGAAATAGCCCGGTACCTCTTCATCTGGTGTATGTACATCGGCATCTCCTGGTGCATCAAGGATGACTCTCACCTGAAAGTGGATATGATCAGACTGGTGATATCGCCTAAGGCCCACAGGGCTCTGGAAATCGTAATCAGTCTGGTCATTGTAGCGTTTTCCGCCGTAATGATCTTTTACGGCTATAAAATATTTTTTAAGCAGTTGGCTTTCGGACAGACACTCGCAGCTTCGGGCCTTCCCATGTGGATGGTCTATTTATCCTTTCCGGTATCGGCGGCGTTGGTGATTGTGCGCTCCATTCAAAGAATATTCAAGTTATCCAGGCAGGGGGTGTAAAAAATGATTGCCGTATATATGCTTTTAATTATGTTCGGACTATTCCTTATCGGGATGCCCATCGCTTACGCTATCGGGATAGCGGCTGTTGTCTCGATGTTCTTTTTTTCGAGTATTGATGTCTCTATGTTTGCCACCAGTGCCATCACCGGCATAGATTCTTTTCCTCTCATGGCTATTCCCTTCTTTGTTCTGGCCGGCAAGCTGATGGAAGAGGGCGGCATATCCGAGCGGCTGGTGGCTCTGGCCAACCTCATCGTTGGCAAAATTGCCGGCGGCCTGGCGATAATTGCCACCATCAGCTGTACGATATTTGGCGCCATTTCCGGATCAGCCGTGGCCACAACAGTCGCCATCGGCGGTATTATGCTGCCGGGCATGGACAAGGCCAATTATCCGCGGCCTTTTTCCGCCGCCGTTCTTTGCATATCCGGCATTATCGGCGCGCTCATTCCGCCCAGTCTGACTTTTGTCATCTATGGAGCGGTTACGGGCACATCGATCAGTGATTTGTTCATCGCGGGAATCATTCCCGGTGTGATGCTGACGGTGGTTTTATCGGTAACGGCATATGTTGTTTCCAAGAAAAACGGCTATCAGGGCAAGCCTGCCGACCGCAGCATGGGAAATGTCTGGCTGACGCTGAAAAGATCAACGCTGGCTCTGCTCGTGCCGGTTATTATCATGGGCGGGATTTATTCCGGAATTTTCACTCCCACGGAAGCGGGCTGTGTCGCCTGTCTTTATGCGGCGATTGTCGCCCTATTCGTTTACAAGACACTGAGTTTTAAAGATATTTACCGGCTCACGGCGCAATCGGCAAGACTCACCATCGTCATGATGGTCGTCATCGCCTTTGCCAGCGGTTTTGCCCGCTTTATGGCGATCGAAGATGTTCCCCAGATTATTTCCAATTTCCTTATTGCTGTGAGCAATGATAAAATCATATTTCTGCTCATTATTAATATCTTCCTGCTGCTTCTCGGCGCCATTATGGATACGACGGCGGCCTGCATTGTCCTGGCGCCGATCTTCATGCCGATTGCGGTTAATAACTACGGCATCGATCCGATCCAGTTCGGGATGATTATGTGTTTCAACCTTCTGTTGGGGCTTACCACTCCACCCGTCGGTTCTTCGATTTTTGTCACATCGAGCTTTACCAAGATACCTCTGCAGACAATAGGCAAAGCATTGATTCCATTTTGGGTCGGCGCGCTGATTTGTCTGCTGCTGATTACTTATGTGCCGTGGTTCTCGACGGTTTTGGTTAAATAGTGCAGGTTAATCGAAACCAGGGCACTGTTCACAAGGTTTATTAAAAAGGGCCGTAACATATGCAAACCAGCCTTCCCCATCTTTTTTCGGAGATGGCACTGAAAACATTAACGTTGAAAAATCTTCTGGTGCGGTCGGCAACATATGAAGCCAAAGCCGGCGATGACGGTCGGCCGGCGAACCTATATCTTGGTTTCTACCGGCGTCTGGCCGAAGGTGGTGTCGGTTTGATCGTTACGTGCCTCGCCTATCCGGATCGTTATGGTAAATTGCCGCGGGCACCCGGCGTCGAAGACGCTGGATGCCTGCAAGCCTTGTCTGCGGTGCCTGCATCTATCCACAAAGTGGGCAACGGCTGTAAAGTAGCTCTGCAGATCGGTCATACGGGCAGGCAGGTTCCCCACATTGTGCCGGACGGGAAGCCGGTTGCGCCTTCGCCGGTTTTTGAACCTTATTCCGGAATAACACCCCGCGAATTGTCACTGCCGGAGATCGAAACATTTATTGATAAGTGCGCCGATGCCATTGATTTTGCCAGGCGGGCCGGATTTGACGCCGTCCAACTGCATGCCGCCCATGGGTGGCTGCTGAGTTCTTTTCTCTCGCCTCATACCAATCGCCGGACTGATATTTACGGCGGAAGCACACAAAACAGGACGCGCATTATGACGGAGATCATTAGTCGCGCCCAAAAGCGGGTCGGGGATGATTTTCCTGTTTTAGTCAAGATGAATGCCTGTGACTATGCGGAAGGAGGGATCGAATTGCCGGAGGCTCTCGCCATCGGAAAAATCCTTGATGATGCCGGCTTCGCGGCTCTGGAAGTAAGCAGCGGTACGTGGGAAACAATCACCCGCGATCCGCAGGTCATCGGATGGAAGGCGGAGCCGATTGCAGAGGCCAGAAAAAGGATCAATACGGTCAAAGATGAGGCCTACCATCGGGAGTTTGCCAGGGCGTTCAAGAAGGAAATAAAAGGAGCAAGGGTCATCCTTGTCGGAGGATTGAAAACGCCGGCCCTGATGGAAGAAATTATTGCCGGAGGGGATGCCGATTTGGTGTCGCTCAGTCGGGCATTAATTCGGGAACCGGATCTGCCTAACCGCTGGCGGGCAGGCAGAGGCACAAGAGCCGCCTGCGTTTCCTGCAACCTGTGCCTGGAAACGGTAGTCGAAAAAGACGGGCTGCGGTGTGCGGTGATCTAGAAGAAGTCCTTCGGCAAATAAGGCAATCTGAAATTTTAAACTTTCGGAAAGATGAGTATTCTCCAATTTTCAGAATTGGGAAAAAGTATTCAATAATTAGCAGGAGTGATAAAAATGGCAAATATTTTTGACGGAGTAGTGGTCGTTGATCTGACAAATAATCTGGCGGGGCCGAATGCGACATCGCTGCTGACGGATTTCGGAGCACAAGTAATAAAAGTGGAAAAACCGGGCGGCGACGACAACCGGAAATGGCCGCCGTTTATCGAAGGCGCCAGCGTTACGGCAATGTATGTAAACAGAGGAAAAAAGTCCCTGGTATTGGATATCACCAAGCCGGAAGGTATGGAGACCTTAAAAGAGCTGATAAAAAAGGCTGATGTTGTAGTGGAAAGTTTCCGGCCAGGGATAATGAAAAAACTGGGGTTGGGATACGAAGATCTGGCTAAGATAAAGCCGGACATTATCATGTGTTCCATATCCGGATTCGGTCAAACTGGACCGAAGAGCCAGAAGCCGGGATATGATCTGATCGCCCAGGCTCTCAGTGGTTTTACTTCCGTAAACGGTTTCAAAGGCGGCCCTCCGATCAAAGCAGCCACGGCCATCGGTGATTGGACAGCCAGCATCAATGGGTTTGCGGCAATTTCGGCGGCGCTTTATCACCATGCCAAAACAGGAGAAGGGCAGTATATCGATGTCTCCCTGCTCGACGGTCTGGTGGCGATCAATGAATATACGGAAACGACGTTTAACGGCTTCCCCGGCGCCAGGAGAATCGGCAATCACCAAGCTTACCTCTGCCCCTACGGAATTTTCCAGGGTAAAGACGGGGAAATAGTAATCGCTACGGCCAATGACAAATTATGGCAGAAACTCTGTGTCCTTCTGAAAAAAGAGGAATTCATTACTGATCCCGAGTATGCGACTAACGGGAAAAGGGCGCAAAACCAGGCAAAATTAATTCCGATCATTGAGTCGTGGCTGCAGGAATACAATAGTGTGGCGGAAGTGGTGGCCCTGTTGGACAGCAACGGCATCCCCTGCTGCAAGGTCAATAATATGGAGGATCTGCTGACTGACGAGCATTTGCTGGCCCGCGAAATGATCGTTGAACTAGAGGCGCCGGCAATTTCGGCAGGCAAGGTCAAGTCCCGGGGAGTCGCCATAAAATTTTCCAAGACACCGGGGAAAGTCAAGACTACACCGATGCTTAGTCAGCATACGGAAGAAATATTAAAAAATATTATGGGTTATGATGATAAGAAAATTGCGGAAATGAAGGCAAAGGGAATTCTGGGCTGACATCAGCTCCCGATAGGAACAATTTAAAAAGGAGAAGAAATATGGACATCAGACAAGCAATTAAGGAACGCAGGAGCATCCGTAAATTTAAGCCGGAGCAGATTCCCGAGGGCATGCTTGGTGAAATTCTGGATGAAGCGCGCTGGTCGCCCTCCTGGGGAAATACTCAGCCCTGGGAATTTTATGTAGTTACCGGAGAGCCGCTAAAGAAAATCAAGGCTGCTAATTGCCGCAAACTGGAAGAGGGAGGCCAATCGTTGCCGGATATCAAAATGCCCGCCAGTTGGCCGGAGCAGCTGAAAAAAAGATACAATGCCGTGGGTAGGACCACTCTTGATGCGCTCGGCCTCCAAAGAGAAGATAAGGCAGGCCGGCAGGAACATACCCGCTCGATGTTTCGTCTGTTTGATGCACCCTGCCTTATCGTTGTTTGTGTGGATAAAAATTCCTCTTCGGTTGAATATGCCCTCCTGGACGTGGGAATCATTACGCAGACACTATGCCTCCTTGCCCATGACAGGGGGCTGGGAACCATTATCATGGCGAGCGCAGTCAACTTTCCCGTTTCCTTAAAAGAAGTCTTGCCCGATGCGGAAAACAAACTGATAGCGGTCGGTATAGCACTAGGCTATCCGGATATGGAAGCGCCCATCAATAATTTTGTGCGCGAACGGGCGTCGCTGAATGAGTTCGTCAAATTGGTAAAGTAACAAGAAGGAGTGGGAATGGATATTCTCGACGCCATTAGAATGCGCAAGAGTATCAGGGGCTATAAGCCTGATCCGGTGCCGCAGGCAGTGCTCAGAGAGATTCTGACGCTTGCCGGCCAGGCGCCGTCAGCCGTGAACAACCAGCCGTGGGAGTTTGCCGTAGTGGCCGGCGATACTCTGCTGAAAATTAGGCAGGAGAACGTTAGAAAACTCAATGCCGGCGAGCTGCCACAGCCGAAACACCAAGTTGTCGGGTGGACGAACGACAGCATCTATCGGACGCGGCAAGTTGACCTCGCCAAGAATATCTTTCAAATCATGGGCATTCTCCGGGAAGATAAGGTGAAAAGGGCTGAGTGGATGGAGCGCGGGTTCCGTTACTTTGACGCTCCCGCCGCCATTATCATTTTTGTGGACAGCACGTTGTCGGAAGCCGGACCGCTGCTGGATGTGGGCGCCGTTATGCAGAATATCTGCCTTGCCGCTTTGCATTTTGGACTTGGCACCTGTATCCACGATCAGGGCGTCCTGTATCCGGATGTGGTGAGGAGATACGCCGGTATCCCGGAGGAGAAACGTCTCATCATTGCCATTTCGATAGGATATCCGGACAACGAAAACATCGCCAACACAATTACCAGCACCCGCGAGTCTATCGATGGCCTCACCAGTTGGCGCGGATTTGCCTGACCGCAATGGAGTTAGAATTTGTTCATGCTGTCTGCGGTATCAGCGATATGCCTGCAGGAAATCATCTCTTGGGTTTTGGTGAATTCCGGCTGGTTCACAATTCAGGATCTATAACCGACTGCTTGTTTGTATATAAAGAAAGAACGAAGATATGCCCGGTCCTCTGAAGGGATTGAAGATTTTAGATTTTACGACGTTGTTGCCGGGTCCGTTTGCCACAATGAACCTGGCCGATCTGGGAGCGGAGGTTCTCAATATCAGATCGGGTAGTCGTCCCGATCTTACGACTCTGCTGCCGCCTTTCATTCCCGGGACGAGCTTATCCGTGGCGAGCGCTTTTTTAGGAAGAGGGAAGCGATCCCTGACACTTAATTTGAAACATCCACGGGCGATGACTGTGGTTGAACGTCTACTGGCAACCCATGATATTATCATCGAGCAGTTTCGTCCCGGCGTAATGGAGAAGCTGGGCTTCTCCTACGAGCAGCTCCGGGTGCAATGCCCAGGCCTCATCTATTGCTCACTCACGGGATATGGCCAGACCGGGCCAATGAAAGATAGAGCCGGGCATGATATCAACTATCTGTCCCGTTCCGGACTCATGGACTATGCGGGCCGTCGGGAAGGTGGACCGGTTCCCTTTCCCATGCAGTTGGCCGATGTGGCATCCGGCTCCTACAATTCGATCATTGCCATTCTGGCCGCAGTCATTTCCCGGCAGAGAACCGGTGAAGGACAGCATCTCGATATTTCCATGACGGACGGTGCCATCGCCTTCAATGCCGTAGTCGCGTCTGCTTATCTGGTGACAGGGGAGGAGCCGGGGCGTGAAGAATACATATTGAACGGCGGTTCTCTTTACGATTTTTATGCAACCTCCGATGGCCGGTATATCAGCTTCGGCGGTTTGGAACCGCAGTTTTTTGCCGCATTCTGTCAGGCCATCGGGCGGCCAGACCTCATTCCCGGCGGTGTGGCTCCGGCAGACGCGAGAGTCAAGGAGGAGATAAGGGAGATTATCCGGAAAAAGACCCGCGAGGAATGGACAGCGATATTTTCCGGCACCGACTCCTGTGTGGAGCCGGTTCTCTCTCTGGCGGAGGTTTTGAACAGTGACTTGGTCCTTGAAAGGGAAATGGTTGTCGAGGTGCCCATGACCGAAGGCAAGGTACGTCAGATGGCCCATCCGGTTAAATACTCCGCAACACCACCGGAGTACTCTTCAGCGGGCGTGAAGGCCGGGACACATAACACTTGCATTCTCCGGGAACTGGGTTTCGCTGCTGAAGAAATCACCATGTTTGAAAAAACGGGTCTTTTTTCCTGACCTTGTAGAGAGGCATATTTATGACCGAGATAAAAGAAACTAAAACATCGCTAGGCAATAAGGTGAAGAAAGCCCGGGAGAAAATGGGCTGGAGCCTGAAGGACCTGGCACACGAAACCGGCTATCCGGTTGATGTTCTTCAGAGCGTCGAAGACAAC
>PHBK01000018.1 GCA_002840565.1 Deltaproteobacteria bacterium HGW-Deltaproteobacteria-12
TGCCGGCGACTGGGTCTAAGCCAAAATTCTGTAAGCAATAATATGAGAAGCTGATTGACAAGTACCGTTTTTCAAATAGAATGGAAGCAGGATTCAACTTACAGAAGAAATTATTGAGCAGCTCAGAAAGGAATATTTACAGATCCCGCAAAATGTAATGAAAGGGGGAATAATTCCATGACAAAACAAGCCATAAGAATCATTGCAACTCTTTCCGTTGTACTTCTCATCCAGTCTGGCTGTACCATGGTTCGAACTAGACAGGAAATGGGCCAGGCGACTCCGGTCATCAAGGAAGAACTCGTTAAAACTTCCCAAAGCTGGGATGGGAAGGTTTTGCCAGCATACCCGCAAGGTCAGCCTGAGATCACTATTCTGCGGATTAACATTCCCGCCGGAGCCCGGCTCGAAACCCACCACCATCCGGTGATCAATGCCGGGGTACTGACACGCGGGCAACTTACGGTCGTCACGACGGACGGCAAAACGCTTTACCTCAAAGCAGGAGATCCGATCGTCGAGGTGGTGAACACGCTACACTATGGCACTAATCACGGAAGCGCTCCTGCAGAGATTATCGTCTTTTATACTGGAATCATTGGCAGCCCGATAACCATTACCGAAGAGCGATAATTTCCATTTGTCTATCTGGCCACCAGAGCAGAACACTATCTGGCATTTCCCGAAAATGGATAAATTGCTTCCTGTATTTGATGAATCCAGAATATCTACTTCATTGTAGATTTCAATCTAAAAAAGTGATAACCAGTCCAAATATCAAAGCGATTAGAGCAAAAGAAGAGGGAACGAATGCAAAGGATTTTACTGACCGTATTTGTATTGTTAATCCTTTCAATGACGTGTGTAAATAACTCGTACTCGATGGCCCAGATCTCCCTCCAAAACAATACAAGCTCCTGGCTCAATCTTTACATCGACGGCAACTTCGGCTGCGGCCCGGTGATGCCGAATGGGTTTTGCACGTCCAGTGTAAATCCCGGAGCCCGTGTACTGGAGGCAAGGAAGAGAGGTTCTTCTGAGCCAATTGTTCCTGCGGAGACAGTCAACATCGGAGACGGGACATCTCCAACCTGGACTGTTACCATTGAAGACCCCGATTCGGCCCTTATTAAGAAGCTGGACGGGGCACGGTTTGTCAATAAGAGAAATTGGCCAACTATTGGTGCTGAGTATGAGCTAAATATTTCCGGGATAACGCTTGTTTGGCAAATGCGTTTTACGTGGGCTGCGCTTGGCGTGGTACTGCCTCGCCCGATTGGGACATGGTCTGAACTTGGACGGGGACAAATTGTCGGACGTGAAGCCCATATCTATATACAGAAACCGGTGCCGGATGACGTGAAATTTACTATTAGTGATGACGGTAATAGCATAACTTACAAGGAAAGTTCCGGCACTTTTACTTTCTACCGTCAGTAAAGAAAAAAATGAAATGATCTTCTATCGAGTTGTTCCACTGTATCGCTAACGCTCCCGGTGAACTCTTTGTTACACCTTTCAATGAGTAATGTTTAGTTTTATTGATCCCATGATAGTGCGGACTCGTAGGTGCTATACGCACACACTGCTTCCTGAAATGAAGCATCCCGTGGTTTTGACGGGCAGCCAAACTTTCAATCCGAAATGAATGTCGATTATCTTTATGGTGACCCTGGCTACTCCTGTGTCGAGCACAGCCAGGCATGACGTATCAAAGAAAAAGGCATGTGGGAGAGTTCTGCCATAATTTCCCAAGGAACGAGTCGTCTCCTCATATCATTCCCGCAATTCCCGGCTCAGCTACCCATCTTTTGTCGCCTTTTTCCCTTGACTTACAAGATTGCCCTGTCTTATAATCCGACCGTCGAAAAGCAATACCTTATCAATAATAATTAGTCTGCAATCGTTCCAGAACAGCAATGGCGGGGGAGAAGATGTCTGATTACATCAGATGTAAAGCTTGCGGCTACGTAACGACACAAGGCACAGCAGGAAATGTCTGCCCTGCCTGCGGCGTTCCTTCCAAAATGTTTGAATCCTTCACGCAAACTATGTCCGAATCCCGCAGACGAATTCTGGATCTGCACACCCATCCGGTCATGGTTCATTTTCCCCAGGCCTTCACCTTGACGCTTTTTGCCTTGAGCCTGTTTTATTTTTTCGCTCCGTCCGGTTTAAAGCCGGCTTTGCTCTCTACCGTGCAGGTCTTGTCGATATTGCTTCCATGTGGTGTCATTGGCTCTGTTGCCACCGGCCTGTTAGACGGCAATCTGCGCTTTCGGAAAGTGACGACGCCTCTGCTGAAAAAGAAAATCCTGTTGAGTCTGATCTTTTTTGTCCTCTCGACCGCTTTGGCGATGCTTGCCGTCCAGGGCCGCGTTGAAACATTTCCCTCTCACATGATGTATACGGCCCTTGCCGCCTGTGCGTCGCTTTGCGGCGCCCTTCTGGGGCTGATAGGCGGCAGGCTTTTGAATGCAAAGTTTCCCGGCTAGCTTTGGCCGGTCACGCCGCCTTTGAGGCGGCATCTGGTTAGATGACATGAATTCTAGATGCTCAACTTTCAGATGATCTTGAAGAGAAAGATTTCTCGAAACAGGGGACAGGATATCCGACTTGCGAAAAGTTCTATAAGAGGAGGAGAAAATGAAAAGATTATTTTCCGTATTGGCAATTACATTAATGGTTTTTTTCGCAACAGCTACATACGCCGCAGACGAAAAGACCGAAACACTCGAAACGGCAAAAACAAAGCACTCTATGCATTCAGGCAAACAAAACGACACGCACATGCCCATGGAGTGCCCCATGATGAAATCTGTCAGCGATATCAAGCTCATAATGAGACAGATGCTTGATCTGCAGAGGCGCAGCCTGAAAGCATCCACTTCCGAAAAGACAAAAATCAATGAAGAAATCACAGGCCTCATTAAACAAATTAATGCTATGCCGGAGAAAATGGATTGCCCCATGATGAAGCAGAAACAAAATGATTCCTCCAACAAGATAACTGAACCGAAGGAGCAAACAAGTAAAGACGCGAAACCGTCGGAACATAAACATTAAAGAATAATTGGGGACGGTTCCATTTAATAATAGCTCAACCCTTATCTACAGACGATCGCAGCCCGCGGGCTGCTCCTGCTGTGCTTTTCGTTAAATGCGAAACTTTTACCACGAGGTGTTTATGGCAACCTCTGCTTTTCGATACCTTTTGCTGTCAGGACTACTGCTGAGTTCATCGCTGGCTGCTGCCCAGCCTGTATCAAACGATGGTACAGCCGTTCAAAATGCAGCAGAATCATCACCCTTACAACTTCAGTACTTCTCTGTGTTTACCCGCTATCAATCTTTCAGGGAACAACCACTGCGCTCCTGGAAGGAGACCAACGACACTGTGGGTAAAATCGGCGGTTGGCGTTTTTATACCAGGGATGCACAACAGCCTGGCACGGGCGCTTCTGCAGATGGTGCCAACTCTGATGCCGAAAAGAAACAGCCACCCGGGCCGATCAAGAGGTCAGATCAACACTCAGAGCATGGGAGAAAGCCGTGATGTACAAGGGTCCATTTCATTACCTCTGCAGAATTTTTCTGGTACTGCTCACCGTGGGGATTATCGGCGGCTGCGCCAGCGTTGACTTCAATAAATCCCTGAGTGCAACAAATCAGATTGCCGCCGGATTTACCGGGGGTAAGCTGTCTTTGGCCCAGACCGAAGAGCAGCGCGCAGAGATGAACCGCGTTGCCGAAGAGCTCCTGCAAAAGCCGGTACGCCAAAACGATGCTGTCTTGCTTGCACTGGTAAACAGCCCCGGATTGCAGGCCATGCTGGCTCAGAACTGGTCGGATGCCGCCCGGGTGGCCCAAACCGGCCGTATTGCCAACCCAGTCTTGTCCTTTGAGCACTTATTATCGACTGGTGAACGAGAACTTTCGGGCATGATTGCCTTCGGCCTGCTGGATCTGCTGACACTGCCGCAACGCTCCGGCATGGCCCAGCGTATGATTGATCAGACGCAGCTGCAACTGACCAGTGATGTTATCGACCATATTACCCAGGTGCGACAGGCATGGGTCAAGGCGGTGGCTACCCGCCAGAGCCTCTTGTATGCCAAGCAGGTGTATGATGCAGCCGAGGCAAGCGCCGAACTGGGGCGTCTCCTTCAGTCGGCCGGTAATTTCAATAAAATTCAGCGGGCCCGCCAGCATTCATTTTACGCTGATGCCACCACAAAATGGGCAATAGCCCAGCATAACGCCACGGCCGCACGAGAAGAGCTGATCCGCCTCGTCGGTCTGACCGATGCTCAGGCCAATCGTCTCCAGCTGCCGGACAGGCTGCCCGATCTGCCTAAAGAACCGCTCTCCCCGGAACATGCCGGCAGCAGCACCAGTAAGACCCGCCTTGACATCCGGCTTGCGCAGGCTGAATACGAGGCTGCCGCAAAAGCCCAGGGACTGACCCTGTTGACCAGCTTCACCGACATTGGACTGGGGTTGCGGTATGACTCGGTCAAAGACAGGATCAATGGCCACAAGACTATCAAGCGTGGATACGAAATCAGTGTTCGCTTGCCGATTTTCGACTGGGGCGACAATCAGCGCGATGCAATGAATGCGCGGACTCTGGCTGCCGCTTATCGGCTCGAAGCAACGACCCGTGCAGCAGGTTCAAACCTTCGCCAGAGCTATTCAGCCTATCGGACGACCTACGACATTGCCCGCCATTATCGTGATGAAGTCGTGCCGTTACGTAAAAACATTTCCGAAGAAAACCTGCTCCGCTACAACGGCATGCTGATCGGGGTGTTTGAACTGCTGGCAGACTCGCGTGACCAGATTAACAGCGTGATTGCGGCCATCGATGCCGAACGGCAATTTTGGCTGGCCGATGCTGCCCTGCAGGCTTCCATGATCGGCAGGCCGGTAAACACT
The DNA here is from genome assembly GCA_002840565.1 of Deltaproteobacteria bacterium HGW-Deltaproteobacteria-12. Classification (GTDB taxonomy): domain Bacteria; phylum Desulfobacterota; class Syntrophia; order Syntrophales; family Smithellaceae; genus MVRV01. Next base: position 4,939 of record PHBK01000018.1, read on the forward strand.
TCAATTCCTGTCACGGCAGCCAGCGGCAGGGAGGTTGGCGATGCGCCCCATTGATTCCGCCTCAATCAGGCAGCAAGCGATTTATTGCAAAAACCAACGAGTAGGCACCCCCAATCGGAGGTATACCTGATGAGTTCACGAAGAGATTTCCTGAGGGCGGTCGGGATTGCCGGCGGGGCTTTTGCAGCCTCCTCGGTCAGCCGAGCGGTCATGGCTGCGTTGCCCGAACCAGCAATACAAGCATCTCCTGACACCATGCCGCCGCTGGTGCCAAACAGTGGATATCCATACAACCCGGTTGTGACGCTCAACGGCTGGACATTGCCCTGGCGTATGAATAAAGGGGTTAAAGAGTTTCATCTGGTGGCGGAGCCCGTTGTGCGTGAAATGGCGCCCGGCATGAAGGCGCACCTGTGGGGTTACAACGGACAAAGTCCAGGTCCTACCATTGAGGTGGTCGAAGGTGATCGTGTGCGCATATTTGTGACCAACAGGCTCCCCGAGCATACCAGCATCCACTGGCACGGCCAGCGGCTTCCCAACGGCATGGATGGCGTTGCCGGCCTTAACCAGCCGGCGATCCAGCCGGGCAAAACCTTTGTCTATGAATTTGTAGCCCGGCGCCCCGGTACGTTTATGTACCATCCCCACGCCGATGAAATGACCCAGATGGCGATGGGGATGATGGGGTTCTGGGTCACCCATCCCAAGGCACGACATCCGCTGATCGACGAGGTACAGCGAGATTTCTGCTTCCTGCTGAATTCCTACGACATAGATCCGGGCAGCTATACCCCGAAGATTATGACCATGCTGGACTTCAACCTCTGGTCCTGGAACAGCCGCATATTTCCTGGCATCGATTCGCTGAACGTGCGTTTGAATGACAAGGTGCGCATCCGCATCGGCAATCTGACCATGACGAACCACCCGATACATCTCCATGGTCACGAGTTTGTGGTGGCCGGTACGGACGGCGGACCGGTACCGAAGAGCGCCCGCTGGCCCGAGGTTACTACCGATATTGCTGTCGGCCAGATGCGGCAGATCGAATTTCTGGCCGACAAAGAGGGTGACTGGGCTTTTCACTGCCATAAGAGTCACCACACGATGAATGCGATGGGGCATGACATCCCCACAATGATCGGTGTCGATCACCGGAGCGTGGCCAGGAAGATCACCAGCCTGATTCCGGACTACATGGTAATGGGTGAGCGCGGCATGGCTGATATGGCCGAAATGCAGATGCCGCTGCCTGACAACACGATTCCGATGATGACCGGTGACGGGCCGTTTGGTTCCGTGGAAATGGGGGGGATGTTCTCGGTGGTCAAGGTACGCAAAAACCAGAAACCGGGAGATTACACCAATCCGGGGTGGTACAGGCAGCCATCCGGCACGGTAGCCTTTGAATACACCGGAGCACTGTCAGAGCCGGCGCGCGTTAAATCTGAATCAGGAGAATCCATGCCGCTTAAGCAGAAACCTGCCCAGGATATGGAATTCCAGATTCGCAAACCAACCGGCCACAACGGCCATTGAACAGAAGAGGTCAACCATGAAACTCAAGTATGTTATCGCACTGCTGTCAATCATTGTCTTTTCAAGTTTAGCAGGAGCAAGTGGTGGACATCCCGGCGGCCACGGATCGGCCGATGCCATCGGGCGTGTCGGTAAGCCGGAAAAGGTGACCCGTACCATCAACATTGACATGTCGGATGCAATGAGATTTACCCCATCTGCCATAACCGTCAAACAGGGAGAAACGATCCGGTTCATTGTCAAAAATTCCGGCAAAATTCCGCACGAAATGGTCCTGGGAACGGAAAAAGAACTGATGGAACACTATGAAGCCATGAAGAAGCATCCAGAGATGGAGCATGCTGATGACAACATGGTGTCGGTTCAGCCGGGAAAAACCGGTGAGATCATCTGGCATTTCACCAAAGCGGGGACTGTTTCGTTTGCCTGTCTGCTGCCGGGGCACTATGAAGCGGGGATGAAGGGAGCGGTAAAGGTGAAAGCCGACGCCAGGAAAAACAGGGATACAAAATGAAAACCATGAAATCACTGTCCACAGCCCTTGTTATCTTTTTGATGGCAGGCTTTTCCGGAAATGCACTGTCTGAGGAAAAACCGGTCGATGCTGTTATGCAGCAGGCGCCAGCTTCAATTGAGATGACTGACGGCGTAATACGCAAGGTTGACAAGACAAACAGCAAAATCACCATAAAACATGGAGAAATCAAAAATCTTGATATGCCGGGGATGACAATGGTGTTTCAGGTAAAACACCCCGACTTGCTTGATAAGGTGCAAGCTGGAGACAAAGTGAAATTCAGGGCCGAAAAATCTGGTAGTGCGTTTGTGGTCACTGACATCCAGTTAGATAAATAGGCAATTGAGAGGTGCTTAACGTATCAGTCATTGACACGAGATATCCCCAAAAAAGAAGTCAACAAGGCTTACGACCTGCCCGAAAACCCGGCAGGTCAAAGCCATGCCCGTTACTCTATTTCAGCCGGTAATCGTCGGTATTCTCAGTTTACTAAACTTATTGACTTGTAGTTGTTTTCAGCAAGCAATCCTTCCCGAAATTGAGCAGTGGATGATTTTCCCAAATTTACTTTGATCAACTTAATAGCCACTGCGCAGAGCATCTCTTTGCGCCTGGGCTGCTGACCAACCCTGTTCTTTGTTTCCAATTTCCGAAGATAGTATTCCTGAAAATAGTTGCTCAGTACCGCTCCCTTCATGCCCATGAAGAAAAGATATTTCCGTAAGAGCCATCGTCCCTTTTTGTTGGATATGCACTTCCGGCCAATGCGGGAACCAGAATCACTCTCCTGGGGATCATATCCAGCGTACTTCACGATCTGACGGGCGTTATGGAAATTAGCGGGATCGCCCAGTTCGCCCAAAAACACAGCGGCAGAAAGAGGGCCGATGCCCGGTATGCTCATCAGATAGAAGGCTGCAGATGTCTCCTTCAGCAGGCATTTCAACTGCTTGTCTATATTTTTGAGCGACAGGACCGTCAGCTTCACTTCTTGCAGGCACATTTGAACCCGGTATCGGTCAGCGATGCTAATCTGTTTTATGAAAACTTAAAACTTGAATACCCCGTCCTGTGGACGGGGATGAACAGTTTTCCTGCCGAAGACAGGGACAAATGTGCTATGTATTGCACATGACTGTGAAAAGAACACCACATGCCGTATATGACACGAAATATCATATGGTTTGGGCTCCGAAGTACAGGAAGTGGATACTTCGGGGAGACATACAGGAGCGAGTAAAGAGTATATTTGAAGAAGTGGCATTGAATCACGGTTTTGAGATTGACACGATGGAAGTTGCCCCGGATCATGTTCACGTATTTTTTTCGTTTCCACCGCGATATAGTATTTCCAAGGTAGTGGGGATACTGAAGAGTGTGAGTGCAAGTGTGATATTTCATGAGCATCCAGAGGTGAAGAAGCATCTTTGGGGAGGCGAATTTTTGGAAGACGGATATTTTGCCCGTCCCTTAGGTTACGAGGCGGCTATTGACACAGGTAACAGCCGAAGTAATCAGAAAATATATTCAGTATCACTGTGATCAAGAAACGACCCCAAAACAGTTAGAATTGTTTTAAGGTTTTAGATGCCCCGGCCAGTGGGCGGGGTAATTCACTCCATGATAGCGTTCCAGAAACCACGAAATCCGCATCGCACCCAAATGATATGTTTGCCGCAAATAAAGAATCTTCTCCGCTATAGGTGCGGGAACTCGCAGCTTTGGATTTTCTGGACAAGGTTTACTATTTATTAATCCACTTTCACCCTTTTCCGCATAAGTTCTTTTCCATTGATAAAAAATTTCGCTGGAAATACCGAAATATCTGCATGTCTTTGCTATATTTCTACTTTCTACACCATGCTTGAGTGTTCTTAATTTTCGATTAATATCTGCCTGCGCTTTTGTCATATCACGACCTCCTATTGATTATTCTCTTTATTAAAAATCTATAGAATGCCAACCGAGGTCTATATTTTCAATTTTATTACCCTTAGATTTAATATCATTAATTTCTGACACGATGACACTGGAAGAGTCTGACTCTTATCGTTTAGTCCTGATATCCCATTCTCCTCATAACAACATATCTGACTCCTAAATGTCCGACTACACACACCCAATACCTGTGTTGCTTTTTTTTCTTCACTGAACCTACCTTACTGCCGTGCCAAATACATCTCTTCAAATAGCGTCTCCCTGATCGCCTGTTGCATGTATGACGGTCTCATCAGTCACCTCCATAAAAGCAACTTCTAGACCGGATAGTTTATGCGCTTCAAAAATAATTTTTCAAAAAAACTTTTTTTTCTTGACATGTGCTGATATTTATAATAACCAAATATGCAAAACGGGTGGTCAGAAAAAAAACGCTTGGTCGGAATAGTATAAAATGAAAACTTACATACTGAATTCAAAAATCCCCAGAAAAACAAAAAATGACGATCTCGTTATAAAACGACGGGAGCAAATCATTCGTGCCGCCATTAAACTTTTTTCAGAAAATGGATTTCATAAAACCACTTTAAGGGACCTGGCTAAAGAGGCGGGACTGAGCCATGGCAACATATACGATTATGTGGGCAGCAAAAATGATATTCTTATTCTGATTCACGATTTTATTCACAGCGTTGCTACAGAGAGGATCAATCAAGCCATAAAGTCCGTGGATGATCCCTTAGATAAACTCTATCGGATAATTAGAACTGAAATTGCCGTTATGCATGAACTTTCCGACGCCGTTCTTTTGATGTACCGGGATTCGCGTGTTCTCGAAAAGCCTTTTTTAAAAAAAATGCTCGGTAAAGAAAGAGGAAGAGTTGCGATATTCGAACAAGTTCTGGAGGAGTGCATTTCCAAGGGGCTGCTGAGGGAAGTCAATGTGCGCGCAGCGGCAAACCTTATCAAAACAATGGCCGAGACATTAGTCATGAAGCGCTGGGACATGAGAGGATTTGTGAACAGTGAAGAGATGGAACGTATAATCCTCAATATATTTTTCAAGGGCCTGTTGAAAGGAAAGCAGCAACCTTTGGGGGAAGATAATCTTCGTGGAAAATCTGTGTTGATAATCAATGCAGAGATCACTTGTGGCGGGGAGCTTAATGCCTTCCTGCTCTCCAAGGGTGCTAAATTGGCGCTCTACATCAACAACGACCTGGAAGATGAAAAGGCCTCTTTGAGCACTAAACCGGAGAAGTGGAAAAATTGCAAAATCTATTTATCAAAGGATGTTGGTCCAATGACGAGCAATCTATTGAAGCATATAGCGCAGGATTTCGGACCAATTGAAATCATTATTCACTATTTTGGAGATACAGCTACTAATAATATTCTGTCCGCTGGCAATGAAAATAAATCCAGTTTCTCTGGTTTTCAGAAAAATTTTGATTGTGCGCAGGAGTTGACGGGCTATATCCAAAAGACGATGAGCAAAATGAGCTTAGAGAAAATACTTTATCTGGCTCCATGCGCCGAGGATAAAAAAATAAATCCTATTAGATATGAAGCCACAAAAGCGGCGCTGGCGGCACTGACAAAAAACATGTCAAAAAATTTAGCCGCTTCAGGCATTAACGTTAATTGTGTAGTGCCTGGTTTTGCTTCAAAATCCGTTCAGATGAAACGGGAGGAAGAAAATAATTATTCCAGGAAAAAGGAGCTCGCGCCTCTTGATTTCCTGGGAGAAAAAGTCCAATTTTTAGAAATTATCTATTTTTTCATTTCCGGCAAAGCAAAATATTTGAACGGCGAGATTTTAACAGTTTCTGACAGGAATGATTAACCCGGAGAGATGCTTTATAGAGTTGATATATTCTTGGTGTTTGATGGTCGATGAGTTCTCTTGGTAAATTACAGTTTGCCACCAAAATAAGAAAGGAGGGCGTGAATAAAGGTGGTTCTGCCGAGGAGAATTCTGAAGATGTTTTCGGTGCTGAATTTTTAATCAAGTCGGAGTCCTCGTCTACCGGGCGGGTGAAAATGAATGAATGCTAAATAAGAGGAGATATTTATGAAGCGAATTGTTTTAGGGCTTTTGGCAGTTGTTCTTTTTTTTGGTTTAGTTGTTCTTCCGAATGCTGACGCACAGGAAAAGCCAAAGAAAGCTAAATATGTATGGAACTACCCTAGTTGGGAAGCTCCTGGTTCATGGCTTAACGAAGTTTATTACTATTGGTGGCCTAAGAGAGTCGAAGTACTGACAAAAGGAGAAGTAAAGTTTAATATCCATCCCTCTCAAACCCTTATAAAAGGGGTTGATCATTATGAATCAGTAAGAGATGGCATTATCCCCTTTGCACCAAGTGCATCACCTTATGAAAGTGATACCATACCTTTGGCCACGGTAGTGGAGCTGCCGTTTGTGTTTGATAACTGGAAGACCTATCTTGCCATGATGAATGAGATGATGGATAGCGGTCTGCAGGATTATTATAAGTCCAAAGGCGTCTACTGTCTGGCGCCTGTGCTCGTTGGAAATTACGGTGTATGGACAACTAAAAAATGGGGGCCGATCCGCAAATTGGAGGATTTAAAAGGCTGTAAGATCAGGACACCCGGCGGTTATTTGAATAATACGCTAATGGCAATGGGTGCAATTCCTATCGCCATCCCTGTTGTTGACACATACATGTCCCTGCAGACAGGAGTAATTGACGGCGCTTCTTTATGCGAAGCTTCTCAGATTACTCATAAACTTGATGAAGTCATAAAATACGCCTGTCGCGTAAATTACGGCGGTCCGGATATTCATATTGTGGCCAATCTGAAGGTATGGAATGAACTCCCCAAACACATTAGAGATGCTATGCTGCAAGCATCCAAGGAACTTCAGCAGCACTATGCGTTTGAAGAAGATAAATATATAAAAGAGACGGCGCCGAAGATGCTTAAGAAAAGCGGCGTTGAGCTTATTTACCTGACTAAAGCTGAGACTGAGCGTATGCGCAAAGCGACCAAGAGTGTCAGAGAAGAATGGCAGAAGAAGTATGGGAAAGAATTCAATGGTTTAGGCGATAAGCTCCTCGCAATTGTAGACAAGTACAGGGGCAAGCAATAACCTTTATTTTTGAAACGGTTATCCGGGAGGGAGATATATAAAAATGGAATCCTTTGGCAAATATGTTCGTTCAGCGGTAAATTTCGTTGGCTATCTTGGTATGCTTGGAGTCATTGCGATGATGCTCATAATGACTTTGGACGCAGTATTGAGATATTTTTTTAACAAGCCTTTTTTGTGGAGCTTTGACCTTGTTGAATTCATAATGGTGGGGTGTGTATTTTTTGGGCTTGCCTATACTGAATTACGTAAAGGTCATGTCAATATTACGCTTGTTTTCGATCATTTCCCTCCCCGGATAAAACCGTTTATAGAAATTTTGAACCACCTGATTATGCTGGGTATCGGTATTCTCATAGCAAAGCAAGGGTATGTTTTGGCGGCAGATTCATTTCAGGTTGGCAGAGTTTCTACTGGCGCTGTAAAAATGCCGCAAGGTCCTGTTGAGTCTACCATCTTTATAGGCGGGGTGATTTTTAGTCTTCTTTTGATCGTCAAAATATATGATGATTTTCGCCGATTAAAGACAGGTACCAAGGCTTAATATTTATAAGCCGGTATATTATTAATTAGTCCATATGGAAATGATACGGTTTAGCTTGGCAAGATTAGCAGAAAACCGAAAAAATCGGGTGACACGTCAATTTTATGAATGGTTAAAATAAAACCGATTATCCTGAAAAATGTCGTTTCCAGGGTGTGCCGATGGTAATATAAAAATGAAGACATTTACGTAAAGGAGTGCATTATGGAGTGGTACATACTTGGAATAATAATTGTCATATTATTGCTAACGATGTTGTCGACTGGTTTACCTGTAGCATTTACCATGCTGTTATTGGGCCTTGTCGGCATTACGATTAATTTGAATCTTGATATAGCTATCAAGTTTTTTGGACAAACTCTTTACGGAACATCCGCCAGTCAATCGTTGGCTACAGTATTTCTTTTCGTCCTCATGGGTCAGGTCCTGCTGGTGAGCAAAATAGGCACTGATTTGTATGAAGCAGTTTATAAATGGGGGCGCGTGCTGCCGGGAAGTCTTGCCGTGGGAAGTGTTGCCAGTTGCGGGATATTTGGCGCCATGTGCGGCTCGGCAACCGCGACAACTGCAACGATCGGGACTATAGCAGTGCCAACAATGCTAAAATATAAATACGATAAGCGCCTGGCGACAGGAGTGGTCGCTGCCGCGGGAGCATTGGGCCCGGTGATACCGCCCAGTATTTACATGATTGTTTATGGAGTAGCAGCCGAAGAGTCCATCGGTAAATTGTTTATTGCGGCGATAATTCCCGGTGTTATTCTTATGACCTTAATGATAGCCCAAGTTATTATAATTTGCAAAGTGCACCCGGAATGGGCGCCAAAATCACCGCCAATATCCATGAAAGAGAAAATCAGAACAACCAAAGGGTTGATAATTCCGGTTTTACTCGTTGCGCTTGTTTTGGGCACAATATATACCGGCGTTTGCACACCGACGGAGGCTGCTGGTGTTGGAGCATTTGGCAGTATTGCTTTTGCTTTTGCGACCAAACGGCTTAAATTTAGTGAGCTGATTGAATCCCTGGGGGTGACGCTGAATTTCAGCTGCATGGTGATGCTGCTTATCGTTGGCGGCGCATATTTAAGCAAACTTTTTACGGTTACACTTATACCTCAACACCTGGCCGAACTTGCGGTATCTTTACCGGTATCACCCTGGGTCATTATGTTCTTAATTCAACTGGTAATATTTGCCGGAGGGTTTTTACTGGAAGGATGTGCCTTGATCGCGATGTTAACACCCGTCTTTATTCCGGTAATCAAGTCATTAGGTTTTGATCCGATAGTTTTCGGTGTGGCCATGATGATGAACCTTGCCACAGCTGTAATTACCCCGCCGTTTGCTGTCAACTTGTATGTTATGCGGGGCATTGTGCCTACTATCCCCTTCGAAACGATTGCCAGGGGCGCTTTATGGTTTTTGGTTGCTGATGTTATCATGTTGATCGCTGTGCTCGCGTTTCCGACATTGAGTACATGGCTTCCCAGTATGATGTAATCAGGCCTTTAAGAGAAGCAATGCAAAATACCAAAGATTACCGACCGGTTTTGTAATTCAAAGCTATAAAATGTGAAGTTATTTTAGAAGGGAGAATGTAAGGATGTCAATGAAAACTAAAGAAGAATATTTTGAGAGTATAAGGAAGTTGAATTTACCCGTTTATCTGATGGGGGAGAAGGTGAACAACGTGGATCATCCTATTATCTGGCCTTCCATCAATTCGGTGGGAATGACCTATGAAATAGCCCAGGACGCGCTGTATGAGGATTTAGCGACAGCAACATCACATATAACAGGTAAAAAGATTAACCGTTTTTGTCATATTCATCAAAGCATTGACGATCTGGTGAAAAAGGTAAAGCTGCTGCGACTGATGGGTCAAAAGACAGCATCATGTTTTCAGCGCTGCGCAGGACTCGATGGAATGAATGCCCTCAATGCGGTGACCTATGAGATGGATGCCGAAATGAAGACAGAATACCACCAGAGATTTCTGAATTTCATGCGCATCATCCAGGAGGAAGACCTGGTCTGCGACACGGCTTTGACCGATCCGAAAGGCGACCGTTCGCTGTCTCCCAGTAAGCAGAAAGATCCGGATATGTATCTGCATATCGTCAAGAAAGATGCTAAAGGTATTGTCGTTCGCGGCTGCAAAGCCCATCAAACCGGCGCCACAAATTCCCACTGGATAGCGGTATTTCCGACCTCCGCCATGAAAGAAGAAGATAAGGATTATGCGGTATCATTCGTTACTCCTTCCAACACCAAGGGAATCACCTATGTATTCGGCCGTCAGTCCTGCGACACGCGGAAGATGGAAAAAGCGCAAATCGACGTCGGGAACCTCAAGTTCGGCGGCCAGGAAGCCTATATTATCTTTGATGACGTTTTTGTGCCCTGGGAAAACGTACTTATCGGCGGCGAGACCAAATATGCGGGGCGGGTTGTCGAAATATTCGCCAATTACCATCGAACCAGTTACGGCGGGTGCAAAGTGGGTGTTGCCGATGTCCTGATCGGAGCAACGTCGTTGCTAACAAAATGCAACGGCACCTCCAAAGCTTCCCATGTCAAGGATAAACTAACCGAAATGGTTCATCTGAACGAAACCTGTATTTCCTGTGCACTTTCGGCGCAGACTGAAGGCAGCCGACACGCCTCCGGTGGATATCTGGTAAACGGATTAATCGCGAATGTTTGTAAACTCAATATTACGAGATTCCCGGCGGAGATTTCCCGTTTGTCGCAGGACTTGGCGGGAGCGGTTATTGGAACGACACCATCGGAGAAGGATTTTGAGATACCGGGTGGAATTGGGGACCTCATGAAAAAATATTTGAAAGGAGCGGCTGATTTTTCCTGGGAGGAAAGAGTGCGCTGTATCCGATTAATTGAGAACATTACCATGGGGACCGGAGCCGTGGCCTTTTTTACGGAAGCGATTCATGGTGCCGGCTCACCGCAGGCGCAGCGGGTAATGATTTCCCGCTACAGCAATTTAGACATGAAAGAGAAACTGGCTAAAAATATAGCGGGAATTAAGGAATAATTTTTCTTGTGGGTGGTTGGCGAAATTTGACGGTAACATATCAGTATCGAGGAACTAAAATGAATTCTATAAAATCAGAGAAAAAGATATCAGTCGCTGAGGCGGCAGCCGAGATAAAAAACGGTAGCACGATCATTATTGCGGGCTTTACTGTCTGGAGGAAGCCCATGGCCATCATGTATGAGATGGTGAGACAGGGGAAAAATGATTTGCATTTGATTATGAACAATCCTTCCGTAGGAGTTGATATATTGATCGGATCGGGTTGTATAAAGATATGGGAATCCAACTATTGTGCCCATGAAATATTCGGAAAAATCGGCAACTGTTTCGGTCGGGCTGTGGAAGAAGGTTCTATCATTTATGAAGATTATGGTCATTACCATACAGTTCTAAGGCTGCAAGCCGGCGCAACGGGTGTCCCCTTTTTGCCGGCAATGTCATGCTTAGGGACAGATCTTCTGAATCCGGAATACGATATGCTAGGCAGAGCCGGGTTGAGAGACGGAAAAAACCCACGAATTCCCAGGAAAAAATTTGAAATCGTCGAGGACAATTTCTACGGAGAAGGAAGAGTTGTCCTGGTTCCGGCTGCGCGCGCCGATGTTTGTATCGCGCATGTGCAGAAAGTCGGTTCTCAAGGAACGGTAAGAATCGAAGGTCAAACATTTGCTTGTATTGAAGCGATGAAAGCGGCCGATAAGCTTATCGTGATGGCAGAGGAAATCGTTCCGGAAAACGAGTTGAGAAGGGATCCCGGGGCCAACTGTATTCCTAATTTCCGTGTTGACGCCATTGTGGAATGTCCTTTCGGTGCGCATCCAACCGGAGTTTTCGGTTACTATGATATGGATGGTAGGTTTATATCGGACTATCATTTAAAAAGCAGGACAAAAGAGACATTTAAGGCTTGGGTTGATGAATGGGTCTTCGGCATGAAGGATCATAATCAGTATTTGGATAAAATTGGGGGATCGAGGTTAACCAGTTTGAGATCAAACTCCGCATTAAAGTGGAGCACGAATGTGGTGAGGCGGTGAACAAAATGAGTAAAAATACGGACAATAAATATGATTTAACGGCACTTATGGTAATGGCTGCTGCCCGGGAAGTGAAAAATGGTGAAGTAGTTTTCGCTGGTACTGGTTTACCGATGATTGCAATTATGGCGGCCCAACATCTGCACGCTCCAGATGCGGTTTTGATTTACGAAGCAGGCACAATAGATGGAAAAACAATTTCCACACCTTCTTCGGTTGCTGATCCACGGTGCGTTTATCAGGCTTCAGTCGCCTCCGGAGTGGCCAATGTATTTGAAACTCTGCAAAGAGGATGGGTTGATTTAGGTTATCTGGGTGGAGCTGAAATTGATCTTTATGGCAATGTCAATGCGACAAGTATAGGCGATTACATGCATCCAGCTAAGCGTTTCCCCGGTTCTGGCGGCAATGTTGATATAAACTGCCTGGCCAAAAGGACAATTTTTATCATGGTTCAGGAAAAAAGAAGGTTTAAAAACAGAGTTGATTATTTAACCAGCCCCGGTTGGAAAGTAAAATGGTGGGATGATGGCGATGCAAAACCAAAATGGGTATCCAGAAAGGAGCTCTATCCGAAAAAGTTTCAGGGCGGGCCTTCGGCAGTAATTACAAATATGGCGGTCTTCCGGTTTGATGAAACCGGTACCATGTATTTGGATACAGTCCATCCAGGAAAGACGGCAGAAGATGTGAAAAACAATGTAGAATTTGATCTCAATATAGCACGAATGTCTGGAGAAACAAAATTACCCACAAAAGAGGAAATGGATATCCTGTATAATGAAATAGATCCGGAGGGGATTTTTCTCAAGCGCTGAAAAAGGAGATTCTGATGATGTTACCTCTGGAAGGTATTACTGTATTGGATTTAACACGGTTGCTGCCCGGACCTTATTGTTCGCAATTTTTGGGCGACTTTGGAGCGGAAGTTATAAAAATAGAAGATACAGCTAAGGGAGATTACAGCCGGTGGGAGCATCCCCTATTTACGGATTCTATGTTTGACGATTCCCGTAGTGCATATTTTGTAGCTTTGAACAGGAATAAAAAAAGTATAAAGCTGAATCTCAAAGCGGAAAAAGGCAAGGAAGTGTTTTTTAAACTTGCTGAAAGAAGCGACGTTATTTTGGAAGGTTTCCGTCCGGGAGTAATGGATAAGCTGGGTCTTGGCTACGACGTAGTGAAAAAAATCAACAAAAAAATAATTTTTTGTGCGCTTACCGGGTATGGACAGACCGGACCATATAAAGACATGGCCGGTCACGATATCAATTACCTGGCAATTGCGGGTATTTTGGGTATGCAGGGTGCTAAAAACGGCAGGCCAATGCTTGCCGGTATTCAAATTGCCGATCTTGCCGGAGGTGCGCTGATGGCGCTTACGGGAATCCTGATGGCGCTTATGGCCAGGCAAAAAACAGGAGAGGGCCAGTTTGTTGATATCTCCATGCTGGACGGCGCTGTAAGTCTGCTGGCACAGCATGCCGGAAATTATTTCGGAGACGGCAAGGAACCGCGTAGAGGTGAGTTGAACTTAAATGGCGGTTATGCCTGTTACAATGTTTATAAGGCGAAAGACGGCAGTTACATGGCACTGGGCGCATTGGAAGAGAAATTCTGGGCTGAATTCTGCAGGGCCGTTGACAGGGAAGATCTGATTGCCAAGCAACTGGCTAATTTGGATGAACAAGACAAATTAATGCTGGAAGTACAGAGTATATTCAGCACAAAAGACTCAGGTGAATGGCTTGAATATCTTAAAGGCTACGATACTTGCGTAACAATCGTGAATGAGCTGAAAGACACCTTTCAAGACAGACAGATATTGCACAGGGAAATGTATAAAAAAGAACGCGTTTACTTGGACGGTCGGGAAAAACTTCTGGAACAAGTGGGTACGCCGATAAAATTATCGGCAACTCCGGCCCAATATCGCAGTCAACCGCCGCAATACGGAGAACATACGGAACAAATATTGAAAGAATTAGGATACGACAACTCCGCAATCAGCTCAATGTTGGGAAAAGGTATTTGTTAATTAGCAAATATTAAATTTTCCGGTCAAGGTGTAAGACTTTTGAAAAATCGTTTATGCAGTTTAATAGGAATCCGTTATCCGATCATCCAGTCTCCAATGAACTGGGTAAGTGGCGCAGCTCTTGCTGCTGCGGTATCCATCCAATGCCGGTGGATTAGGTACTCTGGGTCCTAATGCCGGCGCCGCTGATATTACGACGGATGTAGAGCTTACCGGAGATAGGTTGAGAGAGCAGATCATAAAGGTCAGAACTGCTACCAGGAACACATTTGCCGTGAATATTCCTATCGGTAATATATTGCCCGGCGCAGATGGAATGATAATACGGAAAGGGGATGGATGATGATTACATCGGACCAATGGGTGGAAAGACAGTTAAAAATGAGAAAAAATATCCATATGGGAGGAGATCTTGTCGGCAGGGATCATCCACAGATAGTACCTGGTAGAAACGTCATTGCTAAAACATATGATATCGCTCAGGATCCTAAGTATAAGGGAATTGTTACGGCGATTTCCCATCTCGACGGGCAAGAGGTTAATCGCTGGTGTAATCTGCATTTTTCCATAGAAGATCTTCTGGCCAAACAAAAATCTACCAGATGCGGTATTCATAATTGTGGATTTTGTATTCAGAGATGTATGGGCAACGATGGCTTGAATGCTCTCTATGTGGTTACCAGAGAATTAGATGATAAATATAATACTGATTATCATAAGAAGTTTCAGGAATATATTAAGTACTTCCAGAAAAATGATATAACGTCGGCTCTGGCGCAAACAGATGTTAAGGGAGACAGGACGAAAAGACCCGGCCAGCAGAAAAATCCCGATTCCTATGTCCGGGTAGTGGAGAAGAAAAAAGACGGCATAGTTGTCCGCGGTTCCAAAGCACACATCACTATGGTTGCTTATTCGGACGAGGTAATAGTGCTTCCGACAAGAGTTATGACAGAAGAGGAAAAAGATTATGCTCTTGCTTTCACCCTGCCCGCTGACCATAAAAATCTGCATATAATCAACAGGGCGTCTTCACCGCGTCCGCGGAAAATATTTAAGGCACCGATGGCCGAATGTGGAAGCTCGGATGCAGTGCTGGTTTTTGATGACGTAGTGGTTCCCTGGGAGAGGGTATTTATGTGCGGAGAGTACAAAGAAGCTGGACGTTTGGCTCTTCTTTTTGCTAATTATCATCGGCATGCCTATTGTGGCTGCAAACCCGGTGTAACGGATGTTATAATGGGTTTTACCCAGTTAGTGGCTAAATACAGCGGCGTGGAAAAGGTTCAGCATGTGAAACATGAAATGGCTGATTTGATAGCCGTTGCGGAATTAATTTATGCCGCCGGGATCGCCAGTTCCGTGAATGCTCAAAAATCTTCTTCGGGAGTCATGATTCCCGATGCGATTTACTCTAATGTCGGGAGACGATTGGCCGGACAAAATATTTATCACGAACATGACGTACTGGTGTCCATTGCCGGTGGATTAACGGCGACATTGCCTTTTGAGGATGAATTCATTAATGCGGAGACGGCACGTTTCCTGGATAAGTATATGCTCCGAAAGGATGGCGTTTCGGCGGAGGATATTCATCGATGCTTCCGGAGTATCGGTGATTTAAGTTGTTCTTCATTTGGTGGCGTATGGCAGATTGCGGGCGTTCACGGCGGCGGTTCGCCAATAATGGAAACTATAGCTATTCTGGCTAACTATGATTTACAAAAAAAGGAGGATATTGCCAAATACCTTGCCGGCATAAATAATCCGGCGAAAAAAGATTCGGAAATATTTTCCGGTGAAGAAGATGATCTTGATAAGTTTAGAAAATTTATCAAAGCCAGATGAAACAAGTGATTATGGGAAAGGATAGTTTATGAATATAAAAGACAGTGTTGCAATTGTAACGGGTGGCGCGTCGGGGCTTGGAGAGGGAACTGTCCGCAGCCTTGTCGCATCTGGAGCACGTGCCGCAATTCTCGATGTTCAGGAAGATAAAGGTGCCTCCTTGGCAAAGGAATTAGGCCGGCAGGTTATGTTTGTTAAGGCGGATATAACAAACGGCGAAAGCACCCAGAACGCCATTAATAATATAATCGACGTATTTGGCAGTATCAGTATTGTCGTAAATTGTGCCGGTGTGGCTGATCCGGGAAAACTCTTGGGCAAAGACGGTCCTTTGTCGCTTGCACACTTCAACAAAGTAATACAGATAAATCTGGCGGGTACGATCAACGTAAGCAGGTTGGCGGCAGAACAAATGATAAAAAATATTCCCAATGAAGATGGAGAAAAGGGGGTAATAATCAATACCGCCTCTGCGGCCGCTTTTGACGGCCAGATAGGACAAATTGCTTATAGTGCTTCCAAAGCAGGAGTTGTGGGCATGACGCTTCCTATGGCCAGAGAATGCGCGGCTTATGGAATAAGAGTCATGACGATTGCACCAGGTATTTTCATGACACCGATGATTGCGCTAATGCCGGAACAGGTACAGAAATCTTTGGGGGAAATGGTTCCCTTCCCACAAAGACTTGGAAAGCCCTCCGAATATGCTTTGTTGGTTAAACAGATAATCGAAAATCCAATGCTTAATGGTGAAGTAATAAGGCTTGATGGGGCTATTAGAATGGCGGCAAAGTAGCTTTATCAAGGCTGTTGTCGGGTATGAAGCTAAGGACAATAAGGAAAGATTGGGCAAGGTGGACGGTGCAGATTAATCATGCATAAAACGGTTCTGTTAAAGGAGAAGTTTGGTAATGGATAAGTCCGATGTACCAAGACCGTATGAAGGATTGAAAGTCCTGGATTTTGGAAGAGCGTTGGCGGCACCTTATTTTACTCAGTTACTGAGTGATATGGGTGCTACTGTATATAAGGTGGAAAAACCCGGTAGAGGTGCTGATGAAAGGTGGTTTGAGCCTATTCACAAAAATCAGAGTGGTTATTTTATGATGCTTAACCGCGGCAAAAAATCAATCGTTCTGGATTTGAAGAAACCGGAGGCCATAGTTATCGCTAAGGAACTGGTAAAAAAAATGGATGTGGTCGTCCAAAATTTCAAACCGGGAGTAATGGACAAACTTGGTTTGGGCTTCGGTGAATTAAAAAAAATAAATCCTCAGATAATTATGGTTTCCATTTCCATTTTCGGCGGTGAAGGGCCTAAATCCAAGCTGCCCGGTTATGATATTATTGCTCAGGCGGCAAGTGGATTAATGTGGATGACCGGCAATAAAGACGGCGCGCCTATGCGTTCAGGGACTTCCATTGGTGACGTAAATTGCGGCACTCATGCAGGAACGGCATTGGGCGGTGCTCTTTGGCACAGAATGAAAACAGGTGAAGGGTCATATATCGATTTGTCCCTGCGTGATTGTCTTTCCTCTGTTATGGAAACGGCATTCATTCGATATACAATGACCGACGGCAAGGATAAACCGATCAGATCGGGAAACCACCATGCAACTATGGCGCCTTACGGAGTATTCAATGGTCCGGAAAATGCTTATTTTGCAGTGGGTATATTAAGTCCAGCTATTTGGGAGAGATTCTGTAATTTGATCGGCAAGCCGGAACTTATTCAACATACGGACTTCGGAGAGTCGAGTTCACGTGCGAGAAATCTAGCAGCTACTATCAAACTGGTTGAAGATGGTTTAAAGTCTTTGGGTACGGTCGAGAACGTCTTGCGCCATATGGCTAAAGCCAGCGTTCCGTGCGCAAAAGTAATGGATATCGACGATATTGTGCATGATGAACAGTTTCTACTGCGCAAGATGCTTGTAGAAATCAATGATCCGATTTTCGGACCTATAAAAGTACCCGGTGCGCCTTTCTTGTTCAAGGATATGGATACCGGGCCACAGGGCCCTCCTCCGAAAATCGGTGAACATACGGATGAAATCCTTCGGACTGAACTGGGGTACGAAAAAGACAGGATTGATAATTTTTGTGCGCAAAAAGTTGCTTACCGGGAAATGATTATTCAATACAATAAATAAAAGATGCAGGAGAGTATCCTGCTCGCGGGGAGAATTCAGATGATGCCGGCTGTTCTGATTGTAGACATGCTTAAGGATTCGCTGGAAGCCGAGCCAGGTTTGCCCATCACTCCATTTGCCAGGAATATCTGTCCCAACATTAACCGGCTCACGGAGTTTGCCAGAAATATCTCCATGCCTGTGATTTTTTCTATGGACAGTTTCCTGAAGGGAGATTTTATTTTCGGCGGAAAAATGAAAGAGCGATCTATTAGGGGAACATCAGATGCTGAGGTTACGGATCTCTTAATTCAATTCCCGAGTGATATATACAGCCCCAAGCGTAGATTCAGTGCTTTTTATAAAACCGATATGGATCAGATTTTGCGACTGCACAATGTAGATACAGTTGCAATCTGCGGAATAAGTACTCATTGGTGTGTTTTAAATACAGCTCTTGATGCTTTGGCTAATGATTTTCGGGTTTGTATTCTTGATGATTGTTGTGCTGCTTACAGTGCGGAAATACACGATATAACCATAAAGCTTTACCGCAATAATCCGCTTTATCCGCTCTTCAGGATTATGACGTCTGCGGATATTATGCAGGAACTTCAATCGGAAAAATTGGCAAAATAATAAAAGGAGAGTATCATAATGACTAAAGAAGAAAAGATTGAAGCAATTAGACAGAGGGCGAGAAAAAATTATTCTCTAGGGTATAATTGTGCCGAATGTGTAACAGAAGCGGTCTTGGCTGTTGTCGATACTGGATTTCCGCAGGAGGTAAAAAAAGTTGCGACAGGTTTTGGTGGTGGAGTAGGTCTTTACGGAGATACTTGCGGGGCAATTATAGGAGCTGTGATTGCTGTGGGTTTGGTTCATGGCCGGGAAAAATTACCCGAAGGAGACGACCCCAAAGAAGTGGTGAAAAGATCGGGCAGGCAGCTCTACGGTGAACCGGGGCTTTACCGGTTGTTTAATCAGATACCGAACAAAGTTTTCGGCAAATACGGCGCTACATGCTGCCGTGATCTGGCGGCAAAATGGCGGGATCAGTGGCTTTGTCGGGAGCATGCTTTGTTCTGCCGTGAAGTTATTACGGATGCCGCAGGAATTGCCGCCGAGCTTATCTATACGCACTGGCAGGATTCGGCATCGAGGCCGTTTGGCAGAAACGTGGAAAACATTGATCAAAAACCGGTAGCCTGTGATCTCTCCGGTAAGGGAGCCTGAGGATCAAATCTACCCTGAACCGTGAGCTCAGTATAAACTAAAATATTGTAAAACTTCATAAATATAAAAGATGTCTCCATTATTTACTAAGAAAAATTATAAAATCTGAAAAAGGAGTAGCTATGTCGAAAACACCTCAGAAACTGGAAAGAACAAGAGCAGAGGTTTATAAAAATGCGCCGATTGCTAAATTTGGCGAGAAGATGAAGAATCCCCATAAGAAATTCCGGGAAGTCGTCTGCGTGGCGGCCTGCCGAACTCCTTATGGCCGGGCGGGCGGGGCATTGAAAGATTTCTCGGCAATGGAACTGGGAGCGCTGGCCATCAAGGAAGTACTGGAAAGAACACAAGGCAAAGTCAACCCCGGTGATGTGGATTATGTGTTCATGGGACAGGTTGTTCCGGCCGGCTGCGGCCAGATACCAGGGAGACAGGCCACCATATTGGCCGGAGTACCCGAATCGGTGCCCTCCATTACCGTTAACAAAGTCTGTTCATCGGGCATCAAGACCATTGACCTGGCCTTTCAGATGATTCTGCTGGGACGCGCCGACATCTGCATTGCCGGGGGACAGGAAAGCATGAGCAATTGCCCCTTTGTGCTGCCCGATATGCGCTGGGGCATGCGGATGGGCTTGCCTAACGGCAGAGTTGTCGATTCCATGGTCTATGACGGCCTGTGGGACGCTTTCTATAATCGGCACATGGCCATTCACGGCTCGGAAGTTGCCGACGAATTCGGCTTTACCCGCCAGGAGCAGGATGAATGGGCATTAAATTCGCAGAGAAATGCCGTTCAGGCAATGCAGGAAGGAAAACTGGATGATGAAATATTCCCCGTGGAAATCAAACAGGGCAAAAAAGTAATCATTATGGATAAAGACGAGGGGCCGAGAACAGATACAACAATGGAAGGACTGGCCAAGCTGCCGCCCGTTTTCAATCATTCAAGCACCGTCACCGGTCAGCCGGGTTCGGTTACCGCCGGGAATGCTCCCGGGGTAAACGATGGCGGCGATGTCTGTCTGTTGATGAGCCGGGAAAAAGCCGATGAACTGGGACTGAAACCCCTGTTCACCATTGTGGATTATGTCGAAGTATCCCAGCCGACCAAAGACATTGCCACCGTACCGGGTTTGGCCATCAAAAAGATCCTGGAGCAAAACTAAAGAAGAGATGTTCAAAAAGGTGAATGTCAACGGCGGAGCAGTTGCCTACGGTCATCCCATCGGCGCATCCGGAGCGAGAATCGTCATGACCCTGGGCTATGAACTTCAGCGTCGTGGCGGCGGCTACGGTGTCTGCGGCATCTGTTCGGGACATGCCCAGGGCGATGCCATGCTGATTCGGGTGGATAAATAGTCTTATCTTAAGAGAACAGAGAGAAAGAAATTAATGTCCAGATTCCCCGGCACTTGAAACACAGGGTTGAATGGACTGACCAGGAAACAGAATTGTTAGCCGTGCATTATAAATAATTTTATCAGGAGTAATTCACACCATAATTATTAAAAAAGAACGTTAAACAGAAATTCTATCACAGGTCTTAAACGAGCTTTAAAAAGAAAAAAACGGAAGGGCACCAAATCAAAAGATCGGCAGCAATATATCGATCGATGGGAAAAAGAATCTTTCCGGGTACCTTCCCTTGTCCCAAAGTCAAGTTCCTGTATGGAAAATGAATTGCGGAAAATTTTAAAAAAAAATATAAGATGTAAGAAGAATTAATGGCCTGAAAAAATATTGTCAATAAGATAGCTTCCCGCTATAAATAAGGTGTTATATATTTTGTGAAAAAAGCCTTATTCGATGACCATAAACACTATCGATTTTTTTCCCCATACATTTATGGGTTTTCATAAGAGACTCTATAAGAAGTATTTAAAATAGGATCCAGGTTGATCGTGAAAAATAGCAAATTGTTAGGGTTATCTTTGAAGAGAAAACAATGCGTAAAGTAGCAATTTTGGGTGTTGGTCACACACCATTTACTTTTTTAGCAGAGAAAACTGCAGTTGAACTTTTCTCTGAAGCCTCCATGGAGGCGATAAATCAATCGAATTTGAAAGTATCGGATATTCAAGCAATGTTTGTAGGTAACGTTCTGGGTGACTTCTCAGAAGGTCAAGGAATGATACAATCCTATGCTGCCGATGAGATCGGCGCGAAAAACATTCCAGCAAGCCGTTTTGAAGGGGCCTGTGCCTCCGGAACGATGGCCATTCGGGATGCTTTTATGTGGGTAACATCTGGCTTCTATGATATAGTGATAGCTGGTGGTGTGGATACTGTCTCCAAGATGGGCACTCCTCTTGCGACGAGAACATTCGCAATGTTCACGGATGCACATTATGAATACCCGTCTGGTCTAACTTTTCCCGGTGCTTTTGCCATGCTAGCCCACCTTTATTCGGCAAAATATAGCATTACACTTTCACGACTCAAACAACAGATGGCCATGGTCTCCGTCCAATCGCACAAATACGGCAACTATAATCATTTGGGACAGCTCCACAAAGTTATTACGATAGATGATGTGCTGAATAGTGGGATGGTCACATCCCCTCTTCAGCTTAATGACTGTTGTCCTTTCTCAGATGGCGCCGCGGCGATGATATTAGCTTCAGAAGAAATAGCAAAGAGACTAACGGATAAGCCCGTTTATATAACTGGGCTCGGTCAAGCTTCATCCGGTCGCTTCAGCGCGCAGAAAGAATATCTTCCCAGACTTTATGCGCGCGATGTGTCGGTACGGCAAGCTTACGCCATGGCTGGTATTACGCCCAAAGATGTAGATCTGTGTGAACTCCATGACTGTTTCAGTATTGCTAGCATTATTGCTGCCGAAAGTTTAGGATTTGCGGAATTCGGTCATGGCGGCGAGTTGTGGGAAAAAGGAGAAGCTGACATAAAAGGTAGGATACCTATTAATATGTCCGGTGGATTAAAATCCAAAGGTCATCCCTTAGGTGCTACGGGCGCTGCTCAGGCAATCGATATAGTTAAACAGATGAGAGAGCTTGTGGAACAGGAAAGACAGGTGGAAGATGTTAAGGTCGGATTGACGGATACACTCGGTGGTGATGGAATTATTTGCAATCTGGTGCTTCAGAGAGGTTGGTAGCAAAATCATCTTGTATGTTTTAAAGGAGATGCAATTAAATGACTAAATTAGAATACAAACTTACATTCAAAGATTACAATGCTAATCTTAAAAAAAATAAACTTATGGGACTTAAATGCAATCAGTGTGGACATTATACCTGCCCGCCGAAATTGGTTTGCCACGAGTGCGGTTGTACAAATATGGAGATCGTTGTCATGAGCGGACAGGGGAAAATAGTTACTTTCACTGTCTCTTATGTAACTGCGCAGGCTCGTGAAATAGAAGCGCCCATCATTGTTGTTATGGTGGAAATGAAAGAGGGACCGTGGATTATGGGAAATCTTATGGGCATAGATCCTGAGCGGGCAACGATGGAATCACTGATTGGGAAATATGTGAGTCTGACAAGAACGCGTATGTTGCCCGCTGATCCATATGCGGGTGGCAATGAGGTGAAGGATGGTATAGCAAGACCGACATTCTCACTATAATATTGCATTGGCTGTATCTATTGAAACCCTCGTAAATGCATAAAGAATTCGAAAGAATTGTGGCAACGTTTAAATTCATACATTACCATGGGTATAGTGATTAACTCCCGTTACCTTTAATAGAATGAGAATGAAACAAATAAATGGATTTCGGCCTTGGTTCCAAAACACCCGGTACTTGCGTCAAAGTAATTCAATACAGTCCTGGTGACGCTTATCTTGTACTCTACCTTTTAGAATCTGGTATCTATCTGTTTATTGTTTATTGGCAGGGTTTCGAGCTTACTGTTGCCGCAGGAGTATGGAATGAAGAAAATAATAATGTAAAAGTGGATGGTGTCGGGGCTACACTATATTGATATAATGTCTTATAATTTTGTCTATCTTGACAAACATATCATTCGGATTTTATCAATTTCTTGAATATAAATATTAAAGATCACTTTTCCCATCCGGCGAGTTTTCTGGCTAGGTCAGGCAAACTGGCCAGTAATTCTTCTTCCTGTCCGGCCTTGCATTTGAGAGTTCCGAATCCCAAGGTACTCATTTTTGTTATATCCGTTCGCTTGGCCTGGAGAATATATGAATTGCCAAACTGCGTGAACATTCCCGTTACGGCTTCATTTGCCGCCAGCCATTTCCCAAGCCTTACGACCTGCTTTTCATCAACCAGTCCGGATTGCTGCAAACGAAGCTCCGACATCACTTGTACCATGTTCTCACGGTTAACAAGTAAGAAATTACCCAATCTGAATAATTCTTCACGCAGAGCTTCGGAGAGGACAAGTGAAGCAACCTGAAGCTGCTCATTTGCATTGAAATCATAAACAACAAGCTTGGTCTTGTCTGTTCCGGTTGTTTTATTCTGCAAGTCCTTTTCCAGTCTTTTTTCAAATTTATTACGTTTATCTGCACTGTATATATCTGGAGTTGGAGGTGATTTTTTTGCCAGTGCCTTGGGTGGAGATGGCGGCGCTATAACCGTCTCTGTCTCCGGTGTCCCAGGTTTTTTTATTTCTTCTGCCGGCATAAGCCGCCCCTTGCTCATAGCCGTTGCCAGTAAATCTCCTTTGGCCTCATAAAATATTTTTTTATACAAACTGGGAAATATTTCTTTAGTGACTATTTCTATATTTTTGGCAGTGTTTCCACGAATATGTTTCAAATGGTCAAAAGCCGAATAAAGACTGCCAGTAGTAACATTGATAAATTTAATATCGTATTTGTAATAATGTGTTTTTCTCGCGTCGAAATCTGATGCCTGCCTGGAGATAATCATTGCATAGTCGGCATAAAGTGCTTTACCGTATTGTTTAATTAATGCCCTGTCGTTCTTTAACCACCAGTATTCATCGGCACTGAGTGTCTGTGATCCTACTGCATAATCCACATCTTCCGTTGATACAACGGTATATATCCCTGTGTCCTGCAAATATTCACCCACCATATTAACAACAACTCCTGACCACTCTTTATGAGGTAAACCCCATCCGGATGGACCTCCGTTGCCTGTAATTGTCAGAACAGCTACGCGCAATTTACCGGCTGGTGGTGGTGGAGCGATTGCTTTAAAATGCATCGTCGGACAGGCATTCAAGCAAGAGAGGACGACAATTAGAAGGACGATCGGAATTGCTTTCGGGAAAGTAATATTCTTCATCTTATCTCCTTATAGAGAGATGACAAGTTTTTTAGAATAGGGACCGGGATTTTTTAACACTTCAATTCACACCAATTTTAAATCCAACATGCTGATTATCCACCCATTGTGAAGCGGCATAATACTTATGAAATTTATGCTTTTCAATAAGTATTATGGAAGTTATTTGCAAAACTATTCAGGGCAATTTATAGATCGGGCTGTCCTTCCCAAAATTTATCATCAACGGCGTCTGGCTGTGACCGATCTCAGCGGATATTTTTATAGTCTGATTCTTTGAATATTCACCCAGTCCCACGATGGTTATCTTTCCGTCTTTGTTCCGGTCGGCCTCTTTGTTGTTGTTAAGTCCATCCAGCAATGTATAGGAGAAAAGGCCATTCCCTTTATATCCGTCCATTGCAGACTGTTTGTCGCCAGCTGAAGCATAAATGTGCAGTCCCATCTTCTTGGCCAGTACGGACATCCTTGCATCGTAAAGGCCGCTGATGATATAGTCCACTCCTCCCGCGTGGCAGGTATCGAAGATAAACAGTTGACTCAGAGATTTAATTTTCTTGGACATCTCCACAATCTCATTGGAACTTATCATGCTGTTACCATCCACTATGCCATTATAGTCATGGGTAAGTATGTGGTATTGATTTTGTTGAAGCACCCCGTGACCGGCCACAAAAAAGATAAAGCTGTCCTGAGGCTTCATGGCTTTCGCCAGTTCATCGATCTTGTTAGTGATGTTTGCTTTGGTGGCATGTTGATCTGATAAAAGACCATAATGGATATTCTCCGGTTTGTACAATGTGGCTGCCTGGGTTTTCAGCTTCTGTGCGATGTTTTTTGCATCCTTTACGGCGTATTTCAGATTTATGGACTCATCTTTGTACAAGTCGGTGCCAACCGCCAAAATGTATAAATGAGGGTCTTGCGGTTTAACCTTTGAATGGAAACGGATGGTCTTCATATAGCTCTGGACAGTGTTGGTGCCGTTGAAGGCAGCAACGCTGATCTCGTTCTCACCAGGAATGGCTTCCACCTCTTTGCAGTCTTCAAAGACTTCTCCTTTGGATATGCCGGAGACTGAAACAGAATCAACCTTGCCTTTGACCGATACGTTCCGCATGTCGGCATAGATGGTTTTGCTATCAAGGGCCGCCAATTGTATCTTATCAGAAGCGGATCGGGCAATCTCCCGGTAATAGCCATCCGATTGTATGAGCTTGCCGTTATGAAACAGACGGACTTCTCCGATGCCTCCTCCATCGCTTTTTATCCGGTAGCAGACATTGGCTTTCGCGGCACTCACCTCTTTGGGAGGGTATATTTCTACCGTCGGCGGAGGAGTTCTGACTGCGTCAATCATTTTGATTTTTATTAAATCTTTTATATTTTCTCCTCTGAGCTTCGCGGAGACAATATCGGGGCGATAGAAGACGTCATAAAACTTGTCAACTCCATACTTCTTGTCCCCTGCGACAACACTCAAATAATGCGCTCCGTTTTCGGACGAGTTATAATAACCTTCAGGCGTAACCACCAGCCATTCTC
Organism: Deltaproteobacteria bacterium HGW-Deltaproteobacteria-12; assembly: GCA_002840565.1. GTDB lineage: Bacteria > Desulfobacterota > Syntrophia > Syntrophales > Smithellaceae > MVRV01. Next base: position 30,758 of record PHBK01000018.1, read on the forward strand.
TTTCGTTAAATTCCATCATTGTGGCAAGCTCTTCACCGGTGAAAATATCCCACAACCTTGTTGATGCATCACCTCCCGAAAGAATACGTTTCATATCAGATGAAAAAGCGACGGAAGTTACTTCGTCCGAGTGACCGGCAAATTGTTTTAGCTTTACCCCCGTCTGAACATTCCAGAGTCTGATTTTGCCGTCAACCGACCCGGAAAGTGCATATTTCCCATCAGGGGAGAAGGCCACGGCGTCTATCTGGCCGGTTCCTTCATCGACAAATGTCCGCAAAACCCGGCCGGTTGCAGCATCTCGAAGTTTAAGTGTGATATCCTCGCCGGAAAGTATGTATTCTCCATCGGGAGAATATTTTGCCGAACTGTTAAAGATCATATCCCCGCCGCTCCATCTTCGACCTCCGGTATTTGCACCATAGATCCAAAGTCGTTTCCCCGTAGTGATATCCCAAAGACTGATAAAACCGATACCCTTGACGAAGGCACGCATGCCGTCGGGAGAGAAGGCTATGGCGTAAGACTGGTTTCTGTCAAAAAAAGATGCATGGGTAATGTTTTTCATTTCTTTTCCCGTTTGCACATCCCATTGCTTGATCTCATATGATCCACCGGAAATGGAATATTTGCCGTCGCGAGAAAAAGCAAAAGCTTCAATTGCCTCAGTCAGTGAATGTCCCGGCAAACTTCTTATTTCCTGCCATGTTTTGGCGTTCCAGAGTTTTATCCAGCCGCCGCCTTTCATTCCTGTTAATAGATATCTGCCATCCGGGGATAAGGACAATGCGGAAACGCCGGGAGTTTCACCAGCCTCGACTTTTAGAGTCTTCATTTTTTTGCCGATTTCCAGATCCCAGATCGTGACGGAATTGTCTAAACTTCCTGATAAAGCATGTTTATCATTTGGAGAAAAAATTGTGGAGAAGACGTAAGATGCCGGCGTGGTCAACTCCATGGATACTCCGGAACTTTTAATAAGCTGAAGTTTGGGAGTTGTCGTACAAGAAGCGAGGAATATTGCCAGACATGCAATCAAGATAATTCGCCGGGCATACATTTTGTCTCCTTTGTTTATTTTGTTGTTTGGGGATGGCCGGTCTTCACCGGCACTTTCATTTGGATATTAATACTCATTTTTTAAATGCATTTCAAATTTTTCTTTTTTCTCTCACAAAGCAGGGGAGCAGGGGGGACGCCCTTAAGAAATTAAGTAAGTATCTCAAAAAATCAGCTATCCAGCCAGAGCCAAGAAAAGATTGTGAAAAAACTAAGACAACAACTTAAATACTTAAGAACGTCCCCATTGGTCACGATCGCATAAATTTGCCGGTTTTTAACTCCTTTTCCAATAATTTCCGGCAATTCAACTTGCCATAATTAGTTATTAAAATAACAATATGAACATTTACAGCTTTTTCAGAGACGATATAATAGATGCGGCACCTTCGGTAATGAGCTTATATATCATTATTGGGAGAGTAAGTTCATAAAGCATAAGCTCAGGAGCAGTCAGTTGCAGAATTTTCAGAAGGTCTTCATCATCAAGGACCAGTTGGTAAATAACAGCTTTTTCTCCTGCTTCTGGATTACACCAATCCGGAGGTGTCACGGAATATTGTCCTGAACAAGGCAACGGCCGAACAGCATAAATAAGACAAGCATCATTTACGAGAAAGGGACACGGAATGCCCATTTGAAGATAACGCATGGACGGGGGTCTGGTGAGAGCAATGATATCATTAATGGGCATTGATGCAGAGAAGGCCTGGCTCCGCGTGGAATCAATCACATTGGAAATATCATACCCTTTATGACGCCACTTTTCATAGTTGGAAAGGAATTGCTTCAGCAATTCCTTTCTGTCATACAGGTAATCAACAATTGCCATTCCATGGGTTAACGGCACAGCCACATAGTGCGAACAACAATAGGTACACCCATTCCGGCAGGTTATTCTCTCGTCTTTTGAGGCAAGAGTTTTTACCAGAGAATTGTAACTATTACTGCGAGCCTGGGCAAGGAGTTCCCTATAATTCCTGCATAAGTCCCGGCGCCATGTTCCATAATAACCGCTTTTTTCTTTCGTCTCAATTTTCTCAATTTGCCGATAACTGGTTTTTGCCATTTTTGTCCTCAGACAAACCAGGTGAATAAGGCTTATCCGTTTTATTTAAGTGACTCCACAAACTTTGGTAAGGCAGTATTTTCTATCCACTTAATGTGGATATCTCCGGCATTAAACTCCGGCTGCTCGATCAGGAACTGCAGGAAGGGAATATTTGTTTCTATCCCTTCGATTTTAAAATCCGCCAGGGCCGTTTTCATATTCGCCAAAGCTTCTGCACGGGTATTACCTGTTGTAATCAGCTTGGCCAGTAATGAATCATAGTAAGGGCTGATTGTGCATCCCTCATGGCAGTGGGTGTCGACCCGGACATTATTGCCCTGAGGCAAGGCAAAATAATTGATATCACCGGGCGACGGCATAAAATCATCTTTGGCATCCTCGGCTGTCACGCGACATTCGATAGCATGCCCCTTGAATTTAACGTCCTCTTGATTCAGCGAGAGAGGGGCGCCAAAGGCAACCCGAATCTGCTCCTTGACCAAGTCCACGCCGGTTACCTCCTCGGTAACAGGGTGTTCAACCTGAATACGCGTGTTCACTTCCATAAAATAAAATTCCTGACGATCTTTATCGACGAGGAACTCCACCGTGCCCGCACTATTGTAGCCGATACTTGAAGTAAGCGCTACGGCCGCTTCCAGCATTTTATTCCTTAAATCATCGGGAAGATTGTGCGGACGAGCTTCTTCGATGACTTTCTGGTGGCGCCTCTGTGCGGAACAGTCCCTTTGTCCCAAATGGATGACTTTCCCGAAATTATCTCCGATTACCTGTACTTCCACATGCCGGGCATTCTGTACATAGCACTCTACAAATAGAGTCGCATCACCAAAGGCTTGCAGTGCTTCATTAGATGCCATATCGAAAGCATTTTTCAAGTTTTTTTGTTCCGTGACGATACGCATCCCACGGCCGCCACCACCAGCAGCCGCCTTAAAAATAACAGGTAAACCAATTTTTTGAACTTCAGCTTCCACAGCAGGGAAACTGCCGAGACCTTCGCTACCAAAGGTCATGGGAACTTTGCTGATCCTGGCCAGGCTTCGCGCACTTATTTTGTCCCCCAATTGCCTCATAGTTTCTGAGCGTGGACCAATAAAAATTATCCCATTCTTCTCACATGCTTCAGGTAATTCCGGATTTTCAGCAAGGAATCCATATCCCGGGTGAATTGCATCGGCACCGGTTTCTAAAGCAGCATTAATAATCTTTGGTATGTTAAGATAACTCAAATTAACCTGGGGAGGCCCAATACAGACAACCTCATCGGCCAGCCTCGCTCCCATACTTACCTCATCGGCTTCGGAAACAACTAATACCGTACCTATACCAAGGTCCTTACAGGCTTTAATAATGCGAACTGCAATCTCACCTCTGTTGGCAATCAGCACTTTTCTTTTTTTCATCAATTCTTTCACCTCAGCATTTTAAGAAAGAATTTTTCATCCCCTCTCGTTTTACCACATGTTTATTTCAAGAAGGCTGGTGGCCATCGCTCATAGCCACCAGCATGGATAATCGCTTCCGGATTTATAGGATGATTAGTCCGGCCTGATGAGCATTAATACGTCACCTTTTTTAACCAATTTTCCACTTTCCGCAAAAATCTTCTCTACCTTTCCTTTGACACCGGCACTGACGGAACGAAAACACTTCATGATCTCCATTAAGCAGACGACGGTATCTTCATCAACCTGATCACCTTCCTCCACATAAGGAGGTTCTCCGGGACTGGGTCTGCGATAGAAAACACTGTTTACTGCTGCTTCCAGCGGGACAAGGCCATCGGCATTGACTTTACTCATAAAACGTTACCTCCTGATTTTTAAGAATGTTTTCTATAGATACTTTTTATAAACATCAGGTCCGCCCGGGGTGACGTCTTTCATGGCCTCACCCATCAAAATTAAATGCAGACAGTAGTCTTCGTCGGAAGCATCGGGCGATAGACCCAACTTTATCTTTAATTCTTCAACCGACGGCTCCGAATTTACATACTCGACAATATGAGCAGCCTTTTCTTTTATCTTTTTGGCTTGAGGAAGGCTCAAAAGCTTGTCCTTGATGTTTTGATCCATATCGGCAATTCCGGCATCTTCGATACCGAACAGACCGGCAGCATGCTCGACCATGGCGTCGATGCATTGTTCCCAACGTCCAAGTTGCACATTAAGAACAGCCTGGGTCACAATGTACTGCGAAAACGGAGTAATCATGACGGGATCACCCATCTCTTTCAGAATACGCGGAATTTCCTCCAGCACATCCTGCAGCTTTTCCGGGATGCCCAATTGTGCCAGCTGTGTTCTCGTATTGGAAATGACGCCCCCGGGAATCTGGTGTTTATAGTAGGTCAGATCAAAGGGCAGGGGGTAATTATCAACGGGATGGCCAAAAGCCTTGCCAATTTTGGTCAGACGTTCCGATATGATTTCCAGTTTTTCTACATTCATGGTGTGTTTGATGCCGAGTTCTTCGGCATTGCGCATGATATCGAAGACGGAAGGATGAGAAGAACTATAGGCCAGCGGAGGAACACAGGTTGTTATTTTCCTCACACCCAGCTGCATGGCTACCGTCGCGTTATAGGTATGCAGACCGTTCATGCCGTGAGCATGCAGCTCGAGCGGAATGCCGCCTGCATTCTTCTGCATGGCGGGGATGAGCGTTCTGAGACGCTCCGACGTCAACAATCCATCCACATCCTTAATACACAGACTGATCGGTTTGTATTTCTCGACGACTTCCTTCACTTGAGTGCCGTAAAACTCGTCGGTATGCCGGGGACCGTGCCCGATGGCAAAATAGGGGATGGTTTCTATCCCCAATTCTCGAAACATCGGGAATATGAACGGGAATTCATTCTTGATCTCATCGCGGGTACAACAGATGCATGCAGCCTGGTTAATTTTCGGCAACCATTTTTTTATCTGCTGATAACAGGTCCGGATCAATGTTCTATTCTCCGGCGGAGTCGTGACAGTCATCATCTGACCCATGGTGGTTACCATAATGTCCGCATCCGTATTTTCCAGCTTATCCCTGAACATCGCATACATGATGCGAGGATCTTCATTAAAGAAACGGGCGCTGATCATGGGCTGGGCGCCATGCCACGGGCCGTTGATGGTCGTAAACCCGGCTTCGGCAATTTCGCCGAGAACGGGTTCCATCATATGATAGCTCATCATCATGCCCCACAAGCTCTGTGTTCCATCACGCAGTGTTTCGTCGACCAACTGGAGTGTGCCATTGTCACTCATAGTCTTACCTCCTTTTATTAATTTCTATTGTTTCGGCGGAATCATCTTGGCAAGCAGTACCATCAGCTCGAATAATATGAATCCAAACAATGCTTGACCAGTGCCTATTATGAGAACGGCTGACCCTATCTGAAACCACCCCTCAACCGGAGCCGCAATTACTTTTATTCCAAAAACCAAACCAGCAACACATATAATCACTATCATTTTTTCTTCCGTATTCCCGAACACCAGCTAGCATCCCCCGGATATCACCACCTTTCTCGTCATCTTTGTTCTGTTAAGTGACTGTCTCAATAAGCAATTAAATAACTTCTGCTGTCTTCACTTTTGCCACTTTCTTCCCGTGATCATGGAAAAAATATCACTCTAAAATAAACCGTTGTTCAAACCTCACGCGAGGGAAATGTTCTTATATCTGGTTATCCGCACGTTTTGTTGCTCGGTGCGACAAAAGCGGCATAATCGCTAAAGGCTGTCCGGGTAGTGTACTGATAGCGAAACCCCAGATCTTTTTTCAACTTGCTGTTTTCTGCCCACCATGGATAGCGCAGCATGTTCATTGTGGGGCTGGGAAATTCACTGATGGCGGTCAATCTCAGGCCCCAGGAAATTTTGTTGAGAAAGTACATGATGGCAAAGGGCAGGGGAATCTTTATATTCCCGAGAAGTCTGACCATCTCGTCGAATGTTATCAGGCCATCACCGGCAACATTGTAAACGCCTCCTTTTCTTTTCTGCAGGAGAAGAATCATGGCCCGGACAAGATCGTCCTCATGGACATACTGCAGGGGCTGCGTCTTCACGGGAAGAAACACAAACCGTTTCCGGAGATATCTCGCCAGCGGATTATCAAATGCCGGGCCGACAACGAAACAGGCCCGCAGAATGGTCAGCACTGTATCCGGATAACTCCCAGAAAGATCAAGTTCGCCAAAGATCTTCTCGATTTCCTTTTTTGTTTTGCTGTAGACCAGATCATCATTCCCTCTAAGCGGGCTGTCTTCCTTCAGGGGACAAAGATTGTCCGGATGAAAACCGTATGCGGTTGTTGAACTTGTGTAGAGAAACTGTTGAACGCCTGCCTTCAGGGATGAAAACAGAACGTTTCTGGTTCCGTTGATGTTGATATCCTCCATGAGCTTAGTGTCATGAATCGGGGGCAAAACAAAGGCCGTATGGACAACCGTGTCGATCTTGTGCTGCCGGAGCAGATCAGAAAGCGGCTCCCGGACATCGCGCTTGAAGAAATGAAAATTCTGCACACTTCCCGCCGGTGGACGGATATCGATGCCGATGATGGATCGAACATTCGGACAAGCGCTCAAGGTGCCTATAAGCTTTTGAGCGATATATCCTGATGCCCCGGTGACAAGAACAGATTCCATATCCCTCTTTTCTCCTCATGCCTCTTTCTGCTTTTGTACTCGTGACAATATAATCCGTCTATTTATTCCCTTGTCCATCTAGAACCCAGGAAGATATCTGATCCGTTAAACGACGGGGAACAAAACGCAGCAAAACTGCATGAATTAACCAGTTGCGCAGCCCCGGGATATAAACGGACTTCCCCTTCAGGAAGGCACGGAGTCCTTTGCGCGCAATATCTTCGGGAGAGCTCAGTCCACAGATAAGATACCAGCGCAGATGCGCCGGGAAATCCTCGCCCTTCAGCAGAGGTGTGTCGGTATAGGAAGGGTTCAGTGTGCAGACGGAAACGCCCGTTCCCTTGAGCTCCTGATTCGCTGCTTCGCTGAAGTTTTGAATGAATGCCTTGGTTGCACCATAGACAGCATGGTGGACCGACGGCTGAAATGCGGAAACGGAGGACACGTTCAGTATCCGACCTTCCCCTCTTTTGACCATGTCGCCGGCAAAAAGATGGGTCAGGCGGAAATAGGCAATAATGTTTACTTTGATAAGCATTTCCTGTCTGGCCAACGTAAGACGGTGGAAGTCTCCATAAGCCATCAAACCGGCATTGTTTACGAGGACGTGGATGAACTCCCCGGTACTGGCGATTTGCTCATGGATTGTCTCCGGGCCTCTTGCGGCGGCGAGATCGACGGGATAGGTATAAACCCGGACGCCGTAGCGGCGTTTCAGATCTTCCGCCCAAGCCGACAGCGCAGGGGATTCCGCAGGGTGGCATCCCAGGAACAGATGTGCCCCTTCCTTAGCAAAGACCTCGGAAAGGGCTTTGCCGATGCCGGACGACGCCCCCGTAATCAGGACATTCTTGTCCGTAACAGAGATCATTCTTCCTCCTGTTTTCAGCCGATCAATCGAATACGTTCATATGCCCTGGCGACAGACTTACCGGTCAAAGTCGCCCGAAAACCAGTGCATATTGTCGTTGCTATTTCGTCGTGGGGCCAGACCAGACCGATCTGTTTCTTGATCCGGGAATTGATATTCACGGGTTCCGCCCCGAAACCGACGTAACAGCGTTCTCAGTACGTCGTACTTTTTTGTGTATTTTCAAATACAGCCGCGCCACTCCCTCCTTCTTTTGAATTTGGTTCAATGGTAGCGCAGATTACCCTTAATTAAATAATTTCATCACCTCCCATACCCTTTATTAAGCCGGTAATGGTTTTACGATAGTATTCAATAGCCCACTTCGTGGAATGTCCTTCTTTATCGAGATACCACCGCGTGGCAAATCCATGATAGATAGCGGAAATGCATCGTGCTGTGTCCTCGGCGTCGATTTTCGGAAAAATCCCTTTTTCTATGCCTTCGCTTACCGCAACCCGGAGCATGTCGACCCACCGGTCCACCCACTCGTGAAAAATCCTCCGGTAAGTTGCGTTCCGCACAGCCAGGGCATGACAATCGAACAGGAGTGGATATCCAATGTTCACATCTGGATCCTCCCAATTAAAAAGCCAATCGAAGGAAAGAAGTTTGTCCAGGGGATCGGAAAAGCTATTGATCCTCTCCTGGCTGCGCACAAAGATCCTGTCGAAATACTCCTGAAAAGCCGCCTCGAAAAGCTCATCCTTAGAGGAGAAATAGTGATTCAATCCTCCTTTGGAAAAACCGGCGCCTTTAGCGATGTCGTCCATAGTGACGTTGAAACTCCCTTTTTCGGAGATCGTCCGCAAAGCACAATCAATAATTAACGACCTTTTCACGGATTCCCGCTCTGTAATATTTCCCATCATCTGCCTTTACTCTATTATTTATTTAAATAAACCGACTGGTCGGTCTTTTAATACCGGCGGTTGTTTTTCCTGTCAAGAAAAATTATTGTTCTTCCCGAGAAATGGTCGTCTGGGCGACCGAAAGAAGGAGTTTCCTTAAGGAGCAGGGGGGACGCCCTTAAGAAATTAAGTATCTCCAACAATCAGCTATCTAGCCATTACCAAGAAAAGATTTTGAAATAACTAAGATAAAAACTTAAATACTTAAGGGCATCCCCATTGGATTTCAAAAGGACAGGGCCAGACGTCACCGTTGGCTTTGATGTAAATAAAGCCGCGGCCCGCGGCGCAGCTGTGGAATAACTTGCCGGCTTTTTTCGTTGCGGCAATTGCCCGCAGGGCCTGATCAAAGGTGCCGGGCTTGTTGCGAATGAAGACATGGGTGGCTCTGTCGGCAAAATCTAAATATAAGCCAGAATAAAGGCGAGGGATGTTCCCAGGTTGACCGCAATATTCAGGCCGCATAAAATTTCCAGCATTTTTCTGTTTTCATATTTTCCGCGCAGCATCATAAACGCTATAAATAAAGACATAATTAAAAAAGGCAGGTAAAAAAAGATAACTCTGCCGGGAATGCCCCACCAGGGTGCAAGAAGCATGGTCAGACAGGCCAGCATGGACAAGGTTACGTAGATAAACACTCCTCTTTCCTTGCCGGCGCGGTTGAGCAAATTTCTTTTGCCGGTTGCTTTGTCCGCTTCGTAATCGGGATATTCGTTTAAGAAAATGACATTGAATATAGTTAAACCGATAGGTACGGCCATCCAATGAATAACGGGGATGATGCCGGCTGTCTGTATATAATACGCAGAAGCAACGGGCAGCCAGCCATAGCAAAAGCCGATAAATATTTCACCCAAACCTCTTTCCACAAGACGGATCGGCCGGGTGGAATAAAAAAATCCGGGGAAAGCTCCCAGGCAGCCCAAAAGGAATGTATAGGGGCCGGTTTGAAAATGAAACTGCAGCAGCAGTCCGATGATACCGGACGCCAGAAGCGAAAGAATACTTGTCCAGAAGGGTACCGATCGCGGCAACCTGCCTGCCTGCATTACGCCGGAGCCGCCGGCAAAATTGCTTTTGTAGAAACGCTGCGATATTTCGTCTTCCCGATAATCAAAATATTCTCCGGCATGGTAGGCGGAAAGCATGATCAGAATGACCGCGGAAACACCCAGGAAAAAAACCGGGAGGCTGATGGCAGCATTGAATTTGTAAGCCAGGAAGGTTCCCAGGATAAAAGGCAGTATTCCTACGGTATGAAAGGCCGGACGGGAAAGAGTGAACCAGGCCAGAAGTATTTCTTTGAGAGAATATTGCATAAAATACCCTTTCGCGAACCGACTGATAACATAAAGGTTATAAGCTGTCAAAGCAACAGAAGGGAAGTACTAGCGGGAATTTTCCGGAATACGCAGTCCGTCCAGAAATCTATCCAGGGCCTCCATGTAAAGGGATTCATGTTCGTTCTGCGACAGGATGGTCTTTTCCAGTTTCTTCAACTGGATCATTCCATGGAAAGTGCCCCAGAGGATGATGGCCTGCCTTCTCGGATCAACCTTTTTAAAATATCCCCGGTCAATTCCTTCCTGGAGAACGGCGGTCAGGATGAAAATACTGGCATTGCCGTGGGAATCGATCCTGTCTTTCAAATCCGGGGGGAAGATAGTTACGGGCGATGTCAGAAAATAATTGATGATGTCGAAATAATTTTTATGCTCTTCGCTGAACCTCAGGTAAGCCCGGGCGATAGACCGGATCTTATCCTCCGGAGTTAATTCCCCGTCGCCGGCCCGGCAGATTGTCTGGTGGAGCAGTTCCAGTCCTTCGACCTGAAGTTCGGCAAACAGTTCTTCCTTGTTTTTGTAGTAAAAGTAAATGGAGCCGACGCTCATTTCCGAGAGTTTCGCTATCTGGTTAATGGATGTAGCATCCAATCCCTTCTCCAGGAGAAGAGCCCGGGCCGTATCGAGGATGCAGGTTTTGCGCTGCTCTCTTTCTCTTTCCCGTCTTTCCTTGACACCCATAATTATTATTCCATCCTTCACATATTTGTTCTTCCTGGCGCCGTGCTTTTATTCTGAAAGCAACCTGGCATCAAACCACGGCTTTTGCCGCTTCAGGGGGCACAGGGCGGCCTTACAGTAACGGACAGGATCTTCGGGCGGAATTTTAACAGTCCCGAATTCCGCCTCCCGGTTTTTCTTCAGCCAGGCCTCTGCTTCGGCGCGGGTAGCCGCGTATCCGGCGGAATAGGTGGTTTTGCCGCGGCAGTGGACAAAACCATAAAGCAGTTCGAATCGCTCGGACATTTTCCGCCTCTTCCTTAAAATTCCTCGCCGATCCGCAGCAGTACTTTCACGGCCAGCCCGGTTTCTATTCTCTCCTTATAGACAGCAGGCAGGCGCTCCAGCCGTTCATAATCGGAAATGAGCAGACGGGCGTCCAGAATGCCCGCTTGCATCCATTTCAGGCACTGGATGTTTTCCTGATGGGTATTGGAGATGGAAGCCGTCAGACGGATTTCCTTGAAATTGATAAGATACGGTTCGGCGATCTCCAGCGGGCGGAAGATAACGCTGACAATGCAAATCTGCCCGCCGTCGGCCGCGAGAGTGACGGCGCGGTTGACATTGGATGTTACTCCCGAACATTCGAACGTCTTGACAAAACCACCCGGCACCAACGCCATGACACGCGCATTGAGCTCCTTTTCGTCGGGGTCAAAGACATGGTCGGCCCCATAAAGAAGGGCGATATCCCTTTTTGCCTTTACCGGTTCGAAGAGAACAACAGGACTGTAGCCGAGAATTTTTAGGATGGCAACGGCGGCCAGACCGATGGGTCCGCCCCCCATCACCAGTGCGGAACCGGTCTTATCTCCCGTGCAGTTGATGCCGTGCAGGGCTGCGGCAAACGTTTCCGCCAGAGCGGCATTATGGGAATCCACACCATCAGGGATGGGAATCAGCATCTGCGGATAAGCTTTAACATACTCCGCAAAGCCGCCGGGTAAATCGCCGACCCCGTTGGATCGGTGGTGGACGCGGCAGAGCTCCTGTTTGCCCGCGAGACAACTCGGGCAATTGCCGCAATAGGTGTGGCGCAGACAGACGCGAGTTCCTGGGGATGGTCCGCCGGCCAGGGCGCCTTTTTCGACAACTGTGCCGCTGATTTCGTGACCCAGAATATAACCGTCCTGGACCAGACCGCCGGCTACCAGGGAATGATCTGATCCGCAGAAACCGGTATTGGCTATCCGGACCAGCACCTCATCTTCGCCTAACTTATAATCAGGGACATCTTCATAAACCAGACCCACTCCCTGACGAAATACAACTGCTTTCATCGGCTGCTCCTTATTAATCCTCGCATTCCATTTTGACCCTTTTGCCTTGATCCTTGATCCTTGATCCTTGGACCTTGATCCTTCTGTGTTCTAATCCTCGCATTCCAGGGTTACTTTTTCCACTTTTTTCAAATCTTTTTCGTAAAACAGGGAACCGGCAAAAAACAGCAGAGCCGACGCCAAGAGGAAAGCGGGCAGAATCGTCATCGCCACCTTGATGCCATAGGCATCGGAAAAGACCCCGATCACGAGCGGACCCAGGGACGCCCCCAGGATATTCTGAACGATGACACAAACGGAGTAGGAGATTGCCCGCAGTCCCGCATGGACGGTTTCCTGAGTGGCGGTGATGGCCGACGCGACAAACCCTACACCCAATATCCCATTGAGAAGAAGCGCCACATATTGTGCCTTTCCCTCCAGGAAAGAAAAAGCGACAAACACAACGACAGCACTCAGGGCTACCGTAATTGCGGGAAACAGCAGCCGTGAACTGGGCCGCTTCTTAAACCATGCATCCGCCAGCCATCCCCCAAGGGGGAGGCCGATGATGGCCAGCATCAGAATACCGCTGGTTTTCATCCCCGCCTGACCCAAAGGAAGTCCTTCCAGGCGGTGATAATAGGTGGGAAGCCAGGTGGTGATAGCGTTGTTGGAAAAGACGCACCCGACAAATCCGAAATAGGTCAGAATCAGGGAGGGTGTCTTCATAAACGAGCGGAAGATATCCATCTTGCTCATCTTGACCTTGCAGGATTCCACGGTTTGGACAAGCTCCACTGTTTTATAATCTTTAACGAAGAAAAAGAGGATAGCTATCAGTGCGCCCGGAACAGCTACCAGACCGAAGGCGTGCCGCCAGCCCCAATGCTGGGCCACGAAGCCGCCGACACCTATGCCGACGGCGATGCCCAGGGGAATAGACATATTCCAGAGACCCATCATGCGGGAACGTTTTTCCGGGGGAAACAAACCGGAGAGCATGGCCGTTCCGGCGGGGGCATACCCGGCCTCGCCAATGCCGATGCCGGCGCGGGCCATCAGCAACTGGGGGAAGGTTTTGGTGAAGGCGCAAGCCAGCGTGGCCATGCTCCAGACCAGGGCCATAATAGCGATGGTCTTTTTCCGGCTCCAGCGATCAACCAGGATCGAAACGGGAAGCACAAAAGCAACGATGGACCAGTAAACCACCGATACGAGCAGGCCTGATTGGGTGTCCGTGAGTCCATATTCCGCTTTAATGTAAGGCATCAGAGACGTAACGATCATCCGGTCAACATAATCGAAGAAGTACAGGAGAAACAGCAGAGCAAAAATATAATAGGAATTACGCTTGGACAACTTGTATTCCTTGGGTGCTGATGTTTCAGACATAGGATATCCTCCTTATTCTTTCAGCTTAACAGGGCACTCTTTGCAAAACGAGTGCCCTGTTGGTGGTTTAACTGGCTTTATATCCTCCAAGATTGGCCAGGGCTACGCTGCCCGGGCTGATAATGGTGGGATCGACTTTGACGTTGATACAGGCGGTCTTTCCGGAAGCGAACGCCGCTTCCAAGGCCGGCCGGATATCTTCCGGCTTCTCCACACAGATGCCGAAGCCTCCCATGGTCTCCACCATCTTATGGTAATCCACCCAGCCCAGTTCCGTTCCGTTGGGTATATTGTGTCCCAGGCGCAACTGCTGGCTATGCATGATCATGCCCCAGGCCTGATCGTTGGCGATTACAACGACAATCGGAACTTTCTTGCGGATGGCGGTATGGTATTCCATGAAGTTGAAACCGGTGGAACCGTCCCCCATGATGGCCAGAACACGTTTGTCCGGATTCTTCAGTTTTGCCGCAATCGCATAGGGAAGTCCCACCGCCAGGCATCCATACAGGCCATAATCCAGATAGGTTCCACCCTTGACGACTGTTCGAGTCATACCCATCCAGGTACAGGTATCCCCGCCGTCGGCGACAACTATATCATCTTCCCGATCCATGAATTTGTTGACTTCATTGGCCAGCCGCATGGGATGCATGGGCAGAGTCTCGCATTCCCACAGGGCTTTGGCCTGTTCCTTGCCTTCCCTGTCCGCCTTCCGGACAAATTCCAGCCAGGGTTCGAATTGCTTCCGGAGATTGGCGCCGACAGCCTGTTTATCCAGAATTCCATTCAGTTCTGCAAGAAAAGATTTGATGTCGCTGACGATGCCCAGATCGACGGTGCGGTTCCGCCCGATCTCGCTTTGATCTTTGTCCACCTGAATGAACTTGGCGGAAGACGGGAAGATTTCCCCGAACATATAATAGAGACTCAAACTGTCACCGAGGAAAATGACCAGGTCGGTGCTGAAATCGGCCATCATGGCTCCACCCGGTCGTATCGCCATGGAGGATTCAAAACAGAGAGGGTGGGTATCGGAAATAATCCCCCGGGCAGCACCCGCCGTAAAAACAGGAATTCCTACGTTTTCCACAAACTTGACGAGCTCCGCTCCGGCATCGTCATACCAGGCGCCGGTGCCGGCGATGACGAGGGGATTTTTTGCCGCTTTCAGAAGGTCAACAACCTTGGCAGTATTTTCCCGGTCTACGGGCTTGGACGTGACGATGGTTTGTACTTTCTTGACTTTGGACGGATCAATTGTGGCGTTGAGCAGATTGCAGGGTATCTCCAGGTAGACGGGGCCGGGGCGTCCACTCATGGCGATGCGGAAAGCCATATCGATATATTCGGGGATCCTCTCTGCAACCTGGCAGGTCAGGGCCTTTTTGACCATCGGTGCAATTACAGGCTGTTGAACCATATCCTGCAGATCGAGTTTTTCTGAAGAATCCAAACCCACAACACCGGAGATGAGAATCACCGGAGTGTTGGACAGCCGGGCGCTGGCAATGCCGGACAGGGCATTGGTGAATCCCGGCCCCGCTGTCACCATGGCTACGGCGGGCTTACGGGTCATCTTCGCCCACGCTTCGGCCATGAAAACCGCCGCCTGTTCATGACGCGTGTCGAAAAGAGTGATGCGGGAATTTTCCAGAAACTGGTAGATGGGGGTAATATGTCCACCGCTGAGGGTAAAAATATAATCCACGTCCTGTTCCAGCAGTGCTTCTGCGGCTAACCTGCCGCCAATAAATTTTTCCATGATATTTCCTCCTCAAAGAATATGTTGTTATTATAATTCCATGCACTGACCGCCATCGATATTGACGGCCTGCCCCGTAAGATAACGCGAGGCATCGGAAGCGAGGAATACTGCTAAATCGGCGGCATCACGCGGCAGACCGATATATCCCAGGGGAATGGTCTTGCACATCTCCTTTTCCCGCTCCTCGATCGTCGTACCGAAAAAAGAAGCCTCCAGGCCAAAGCGCCACTTTTCCAGATCCGTGGCAATCTGCCCGGGGCAGATGGCGTTGACGCGGATTCCGGCGCCCCCCAGCTCCCTGGCCATGGTCTTGGTCAGCATAATAACGCCGGCCTTGGCTACGGCGTAAGCACTGTTAAAGATAGGCGGCACCTTGCCGGCCCGGGAGGCGGTGTTAACAATCGCTGCGGGCTTGCCGGCCATCAGGGGAATAATGGCCCGCGAGATGCGGAAGACGGAAAACAGATTCACGTCCACCGTCTTGATCCAGGCCGCTTCGTCATAACTCAAAACCGTATTGGGAACACCGAAGGATGCCCCCGCATTGTTGATAAGGATGTCAATGTGGTCGAAGGCGCCTTTGATGATGGCAACCATTGCCCCGATGGCGTTGCTGTCCGTTATATCGACGGCCACGGCCAGTGTCCTCACGCCATATGCCTTTGCCAGTCCGGCGGCGATCTCCTCCATTTCTTCGCCGGTAGCGGACTTCAGGGACTCTTCCGGCGCCGGCGGCTTTCCCAGATCGGCGATAATGACATTGCAGCCCGACGAGGCAAGCTTTTCGGCAATTGCATAACCGATGCCGGTCTTTTTACCCGATCCCGTAACAATAGCTGTTTTACCCTTCAGATCTTCATGCATTGGTGACCTCCTGTTCATTTAGTACATTAGAGAGAGTTTGCTTTTGCAAAACCGTCCACGTTTCCTGAGCAATCATTTTTTCTTCATTTGTGGGAACGACGAAGACCTGAACTTTCGCCGGCCGCGAGATAATCCCCTCGACGGTGCTGTCCAGGTTTTTCTTTTCATCAAGGTCAATGTCCAGCCACGAAAGAAATTCACATATGCGCCGCCGCATGGCTGAGGAGTGTTCGCCGATTCCCGCCGTAAAGACCAGTACGTCGAGGCCGCCAATGGCCGGGATGAGCGAACTGATCCCCCGGGCGACACTGTAGGCATAGACTTGCAGTGCCAGAATGGCCAGCTCATTGCCCCGGGCGGCTGCGCTTTCCAGATCGCGGAAATCGGAAGAGATGCCGGAGATGCCGAAAACGCCGCTGGCGCGATTAAGAATTTCCATCACCGCCGGAAGAGAGCCTTGCTCCTTTTCCACAAGAAAAGAAACCAGAGCCGGATCGATATCACCGCAGCGTGTGCCCATGACGAGGCCGGAAAGCGGCGTAAAACCCATAGATGTGTCCTGCGATTTTCCTCCGGCTACGGCGCAAAGGCTGGATCCTGCTCCGAGATGGCAGGTAATGATTTTCAAGTTCGCCGGATTCTGCTGTATAATTTCCGCCGTGCGGCCGGCGACGTAACGGTGCGAGATGCCGTGAAAGCCGTACCTGCGGACATGGTCTTCCCGGTAATAACGGTGGGGGATGGCGTAAGTGTAAGCATGTGGAGGCATGGTCTGGTGAAAGGCGGTGTCAAAGACGGCCACCTGAGGGACGCCGGGCAGAAGGTCGGTGCAGACATCAATGCCCATCAGATTTGGCGGATTATGGAGCGGCGCGAGTTTTTTGGTGTCCTCGAGGACTTTTCTTATTCCGGGATCGACGACAACGGAGGTTTGGAAACGCTCTCCACCGTGTACAACCCGATGTCCGACACCGCCGATCTCCTGCATGCCCGCGAGAATCGCCCGGTTGCCGTCTCCGAGAAAAGTCAACAGGTTATGTACGGCATCATAATGATTATTAAGAGGGTTTTGGTAGAGAAAGGTCTTTTGTCCTTTTGCCTCATGCCGGAAAAGGGCGTCGGTCATGCCGATGCGTTCCGCCTGGCCCCGGGCCAGCACTTCTTTCTCCTCCATGGCAAAGAGTTGATATTTTAAGGATGAACTACCGCAATTCAGAACCAGAATTTTCATGAGCAGCGCCTAAAGAAAATTTAGAATACGCTTTTTTTATTGAATACTACTCAATAACTGAAATATGTCAAGAAAATTTTAGCATAAAGATGAATTAATAAGAATTTACGTTGTTTTACGCACGGCGATGAAAATTCGGTACAGCAAGGTCAATATCAGCAGCCCGATTGCCCAGACACCCAGGGTAATGGCAATCTCGGGGCCTGTCGGGGTATATTCCACAATCGCCTGCAGGGGGGAGGGGATGAATCCGGTAATGATCAGTCCCAGGCCTTTTTCAATCCAGAGAGAAACGAATACGGCCGCGCAGGCAATACCTAAAGTAATCTCTTTTTTTCTGGCGGGCGGATAAATGAGCAGTACCAGAGCGCAAAAAGCGAGTACAGCCGATGTCCACATCCAGGGAACCAGCTGCGCATGTCCGTGCAGGCCGGCAAACAGGTAGCGAAAATGTTCGGCATGCTCCGGTATGCCGCTGTAAAAGGCCGTAAATAATTCGACGAGGACAAAAAAGATGCTCAGCGCCAGGGCGTACGCCACAATCTTGGCCAGGGTCTGAACCGCTTTTTCACCGGCGTCAAACACACCGACCCGCTTGAGAATGAGGCACAGGATAATCAGCAGGGCCGGTCCGGAGGCAAAAGCCGAGGCCAGAAAGCGCGGAGCCATAATCGCTGTGAGCCAGAAACTTCGGCCGGGAAGACCGGCGTAAATAAAGGCTGTGACCGTGTGGATGCTGATCGCCCAGGGGATGGAAAGGTAGATCAGCGGCTTTACCCAGCGGGGCGGCGGTAAATCTTTGCGGTCGCTGGAGAGAACCGCCCAGCCCGTGATGATGTTAATCAGCAGATAACCGCTTAAAACAATCGTGTCCCAGAAAAGGATGGAAGTCGGTGAGGGATGAAGAAAAATGTTCATAACGCGCGAGGGCTGCCCCAGATCAACAAAAACAAAAGTCACGCACATAATCACGGAGGAGACGGCCAGAAATTCGCCCAGGACAGTGATTTTGCCAAAAGCCTTGTAGTCATGCAGATAATAGGGGAGCACGAGCATGACCGCCGAAGCGGCAATTCCCACCAGAAAGGTAAACTGGGCAATATAGAGACCCCAGGAAACGTCGCGGCTCATTCCCGTTATGCCTAATCCGTAATTCAGCTGCTGCCAATAAAAGATAAATCCATTGGCGGCGACGGCCACTAAAAAAATAAGCCAGATCCAGTATCCACGGCTGCCTTGCAGAGCTTTTTCGAGCATAAAGTCCTCATACGATATAATAAATCTGCGGCTCGGTGCCCAGATGCGCTTTGCGCCGCAGGTTAAAACGTTTGCCGAGAAGAAGCCGAATCTCCGAACGGTGGTCTTCCAGATCGCCGAAAATCAGGGCTTTTTCCTTGCAGGCGATTACACAGGCCGGAAGAATTCCCGCAGCCAGCCGCTCCTCACAGAAGTTGCATTTCTCCACTACACCTCTGGTGCGTGTCGGAAAATCAGGATTAACCGCGGTGATAAACGGACGGGGCTCGCGGTAGTTCATGCTTCGGGCGCCATACGGGCAGCCGGCCATGCAGAAACGGCAGCCGATGCAGCGGTGGTAATCCATCATCACAATGCCATCCGGCCGCCGGAACGTCGCCTTGGTGGGGCAGACCCTGACACAGGGAGGATCGGCGCAATGGTTGCAAAGCGTCGGCACTGGCTTGCTGCGGATAGCCTCGGGCAGATGGGGGTGGCTGGCATCGGGAAAGACGGCGGCAAATGGCTCCTGCCAGATCCATTTGATCTCATCCTTGGGGTTGCCGAAAGCAGGAACGTTATGCACCTGATGACACGCGGTGATGCAATCGACGCAGCCGGCGCGGCATTTGGCCGCATCGACCGCCATGGCCCAGCGCTTCCCCTGCAGGGCAGTGGCCGGCAATGCACGTGATGTTTTCGCTCCGGGAACGGTCAGCTTTTCCCTGGCGAAAGCCGGGCTGACGACAGTTGGGGCAATCAGAGAGATAGTTGTTATTCCCGCAATTTTTAGAAAATCTCGGCGGCTGGGGGTCATTTTTTCACCTCGGGGATGGCATGGCAACTGAAGCAGTTCGGCTTGACCGCCAATGAGTTGTGGCAGCGGTCACAGAATTGTTCCTTGTTGCTGTGGCATTGCAGACAGGTACCGGACAGGCTCATCTTATACACATTACCGCTTTGCGCCGTATAAAGACGATTTCCTTCCCGGGTTACGCTGTCGCGCCAGGCGGAAAGCAACTTCATATGATCTGTTCTCATGTATGCTGCTTCTTCCACGCAAAGTTTATCTTTCATTTGAGCAATAGCCGGTGTATTGAGTTCCGGCGCCGGCGGAGAAAATATTTTCTCTTTGCCGTACCAGAAGGAAAAAGCGATCAGAACAACGAAGACCACGATCCCGGAAATTATTTTTCCCATTTTGTTTAATTTCATATCTTTAAAGACTCTCCGCGAATATCCGTTGTGCGTTCTTTCTCCCCGGTCATGATCAGCGCATTGGCCAGCAGTTCATGGACACCCATGACTTTTACTCCCGGCACCCAGTAATCCATCAGGGTGGTAAGCGTCGCCCGGTCGATGGCGCAGATGCATCCCAGACGATTCACTTCGAACTTTTTTACGACTTCCCGGACCGCCATCGCCCGAGGCATGCCGCCGCGCATCCGCATTTCCAGGTTTTCATCATTGCCCAGACCGGCTCCGGCGCCGCAGCAAAGGGTATTTTCCCGGATCGTGTCTTCGGCCATTTCATGAAAAGAGTTGCAGGTGGCATTGATGATGTGCCGCGGCTCTTCAAAAAGCCCCATGGCCCGGGCAGGATTGCAGGAGTCATGAAAGGTAAGCCGGATATGATCGTTTCTGCGGGGATCAAGTTTCAATTTGCCATTCCTTATCAGGTCGGCGGTAAACTCGGTAATATGCACCATCTTCGTGGATTTCGCATTTTCGAAACGGGTACCGGTGATTGGCGAAACCGGCTCCTCGAGAAAATCCGCCGGTCCGTTCATCGTGTCCATATATTGGTGAATAACCCGCCACATGTGGCCGCACTCGCCGCCGAGAATCCACTTGACGCCGAGGCGCTTCGCTTCGGCATAGATTTTTGCATTCAGCCGCTTGATCATTTCATGGGAATTAAAGAGACCGAAGTTTCCGCCCTCGGAGGCGTAGGTGCTGAAAGTATAATTCAGGCCGATCTCATGAAAGAGCATCATATAGCCCATGCAGGTGTAAGTTCCCGGATCGGCGAAGTAGTCCGCCGAAGGCGTGACGAAAAGGATGTCCGCGCCTTTTTTGTTGAGGGGAACATCCACGCGGACACCCGTCCGGTCGAAGATATCATCGGCCATGAACTCCAGCATGTCTTTTACGCCCCCCGGCTGAATCCCCAGATGGTTGCCCGTCCGGAAGCAGTTGGCGGCCGGCTCGACGACCCAGTTGATATTGCAGCCGACCAGGTTTAAAAGTTCGCGGCCGATCATGGTGATTTCCGCCTGATCGATTCCGTAGGGGCAATAAACCGAACACCGGCGGCACTCCGTGCACTGATAGAAGTAATAAAACCATTCTTTCAGGACATCAGTTGTCAGGTCCCGGGCGCCGGCAATCCTGCCGAAGAGCTTTCCCGAGGAGGTAAAATAACGCCGGTAAACGGAGCGCAGCAGTTCGGCACGCACGACCGGCATGTTCCTGGGGTCACCGGAACCAATGTAGAAGTGGCACTTATCCGCGCAGGCGCCGCAGCGGACACAGATATCCATGAAAAGACGGAAGGACCGGTATTTTTCCAGCCGCTCCTGCATTCCCGCCAGAATGATCTCGCGCCAGTTTTCCGGCAGTTTCCAATCCTGATCGGTGGGCTGCCATGCCCGGGGGTTGGGGAGGTCAAGATAGGTCAGGTTTTTGGCCGCACCGCTGTAGCTCCAGGTTCCCGGGCGGAAGTCGACCTGCGTATCCATCCAGCCGGTTTCCGGCGGGCGGTATTCGATGTTGATCAATTCATCCGGCTTGGGTATCTTGGCAAACGACATGGCTACTCCTTGTCCACCGGCAGTCCTGCCGCCTTCATTTTATCCCGAAATTCGTCTTCGTATTCCTCATAGGTATGCACTTTGACGGGCGCGTTCCACGGGTTGATGTGCCGCTCCGACCGGTTGTTGTTGGCCAGCATGCGGGTCGGACTGAGGAACACACCGCCCATATGCATCAGCTTGCTGAAGGGAAACCAGGCCATCAGGGTAAAAACGAGGAAGAGGTGGATGTAAAAAAATATGCCGACGCCGGCGGGGACAACGGGTGTAAGAGTCATCCAACCCAGGACGATATTTTTTACCGCGAGAAGATCGGCGGGATAGAAGTGTCTCATGAGCAGCCCCGTAATCACAATTCCCAGCAGCAGCAGCAGGGCGAAATAGTCGACAAACAGGGAAATGTAACGCCACCGGGGGATGATTATCCGCCGCAGGAACAGAAAAGACAGGCCGGCAAGCACCGCGGCATCACTCAGATAAAAGGTCGGCAGCCCGATTTCGAAAAAGCCGTCCAGCGCCGAAATCCCGGCAATCCAGGGGGCGAGCGGTTCGACAAAAAAGCGCAGGTGACGCAATATGATAATCAGCAGGGACCAGTGAAAGAGGAGGCCGAAAAACCAGAGCCATTTGGCGCTGTCGTAAACAGGCCGCCGGCCGGATATGGCGACGGTTGTGTTCCGGAAAAGGGACCGAAACAGGAAGATCTCCAGGGCCATCCTTCCGACTGCACTCCAGAAACCGGCGGGATTGTCCAAAGAGTTTTTTTTGAGCCAGGGCAGGGATTTCTGCTGCCCGCAGGTTGTCGGGATCCGGAACGGAACAGGAATTGTCCACCACTGGACCATCCGGTAGATAAAGCCGCCGGTAAAAACAAGAAAAGCGGCATAGGGGATAATTGTCATCAACACGGAGGACAGGGCGTTGTTGCCGGCGATAAATATGGCCAGCACGACCATGATGATAACAGCTGTTAGTGATAAGAAGAAATTGAACATAAGCGCTTCATTAACCTTATCTGTTTTTATTATTCCCAGGATGGTTCCTCGCCGAAGCGGATAATCGGTTTTTTCATATCAGACATAGCGTTGACGATCAATTCGACCAGCCCGCCATAATTCAGGTTGCTGCGTTCCTTTGCATGGTAATAGTTGATTATGTCCCGGATAGATCCTTTGCAGTTCGAACAGGGGGCACAGACATATTTCTGCACCTCCGGTGGTTCACCATGAAAAGCCTGGAGAATCTGCAGGAATTTCTTGCGGGAGCTGACCAGATTACGCCACTGTGCAAAATTATATCCCGACATGATGGCAAAACCGGACCCTCCGCCGCAGCAGTAATTCTCTACCCCATGGGGCGTCATTTCCCGCAACCGCGGGGCTATCTTTCTCAGGATGCGCCGCTGCGGCTCCACGATTCCCATGGCCCGCACCATGTTGCAGGGATCATGCAGGGTTACGGGGAAATTGTTCCGGACGGGATCAAAGTTGATTTTCCCGCTCATGACTATATTTTCCAGTGTGACCATAGCCGATTCCCGGGGAATATTGAGATCGCCGGTTAACAGGCGGTCGGCAATAACTGTCAAAGCTTTATGCGCATGACCGCACTCGCCCATAACTATTTTTTTGACTTTCAACCGGCGGGCGATATCAGCATGTTTAACCGCGACGCGGGAAAACTGAACGTCGTCGTACCAAAGTCCGTAATTTACGGCATCGTAGCCAACCGCTTCCGAGGCCATAGTCCACGAAATGCCCGCCGCTTGAAAAATAATGGCAAAGGCGCCGACATTTTCCGGCCAGGCCAGCATTTCCCCGGCATTGTGGAGCAGCAGAATATCCGCTCCTTCCACATCCCAGGGAATATCAACTTTATATCCGGTTATTTCCTCCATCTCTTCCTGGATGAACTCAACGCTGTCTTTCGCTGCCAGTGGATTCATCCCGGTGGAAGAACCTACCCGGAGATGCTGCACTGTTCCTTTGCTGTGGAGCTCCTTGGGGGCGATGCCCATTTCCTGGGAGAAAAGTTTGCGAATTTCGTGGTTGATCAGCCCATTGTCAACACCGATCGGGCAAACGGACGCACAGCGTCGACAGAGGGTGCAGCGGTAGGACAATTCTGCCAGACGTGCTATTGTAGTCCAATTCAGATCGATGTTGCCGGTCAGTCGGGAAGTTATTCTGCCGCCCGGCTTAATGTATTTCCGATAAATCCGGCGCAACACTTCCGACCGGAAAATGGGGCGGTATATTTCTTTCCTGCCGCTCATTTCATACACGGGACAAGCTTCAGAACATGTATGGCATTTGGCGCAGTGTTCCATGGACAGGATCAACGGCTGAAGAAAGGTCCAGTTGTTTTCTTTTTCAAAAAGTTTTTTCAGGCCGGAGAGAAACTGACGAACCAGCGCCTCTTCTTCTTCCTTGCTTGCGGGTTTGGGGATGCCGATGGCCACAGTATCATCCAGAGAAGACTCAATGCTTTTGATCTTCTCCGGCTTCAGGGCGGCAATGGTTACCTGGTTGAAGTCTTCGTAAGGAGGCGGCAGAGGAGCAAGCTCTTCCGCTGCGATATGACACAGTTGATCAGACGGCATAGCAATATCGGATGGCTTCCGGGCGGCTTTCATTTTGCCTCCTTGGGGGTTGACGATGCGATGTCCTTCCACGACTTTTGTCCATCCGCTTCAACGTGTTTGGCCTGCCAGGTCGGCTTTAGCTCCAGGTTTTCCCTGATGGCGGCTTCGATCTTCCCTCCGCGCAAATTCGGAGCGTCATCCCATTTGACCTGGTGATAGAGGAAATATTTCATGAACATGTGTGACATATGCGTCCAGGGAATGTAGGCAATCAAAAGTGATGCCGTGATGATGGTTAATGCGCCGGAAATACTCTGGGGCGGGTTGTAGGCATACAGAGACTGGCCTCCCGTCAGCAGTCCGTATGTATAAGCCTTTGCACCTTGCAGCCAAGGATCAGAAACGAATGCTGTGACCAGGGCGGAAAGAAAAAAGAGCAGAATAAATCCGAGATTGAAGTAGTCTGAAAAAGAGGAATAATTTCGCCATTGCTGATCTGCAACACGTTTATTGATGAGTGCCAGGCTGCCGATAGTTCCTACGACCAGGCCGATCCAGGCGCTTGCCGCTATGAGACCACCCAGAAAAAACCGCCCGGAGCTGCCCTCGATATAAATTGAAGGCAGCCACAAGAGGAGAACTGCATGAAGGACCAGTAGTCCGAAAGTTATCAGCATCAGGTACAATCCGGCGTGAAAGGAATAAGTTAACCACCAAAGTGGTTTGTTTTCTTTCCAGACGCCCCGGAGGAAAATAATCTCGGGCACCATATATTTCAGTTCGTTAAGATATGAACGATCTTCTTTCTTTTCCCACCAGTTCAATTCTTCCAGATAAGAACCACCATATACCGCTTTGGCAGCAGTTTCATGCTGCACCGGATATATCTCCCAACGTACATGAGTGGGGAGATATATTTGCCTGTAAACCAGGCGGCCGACCGCAAAGAGAAAAACAAAAATGCACAGATAAGATAAAATATAAAATCCCATAGGCTGTTTCCTTTACTTATGTAAGTGTGCGGACAAGCTTCAGTATCTCTTCCGGAGATATGGGTTTGGGAACGAACCCTTCCGGCGCTGGTATCTGATGGCGTGAAGAGATGAAGCTTTTAAAATCCTCGGAGACACCGGTGACTATGATGATCGGGATCTTTTTCCATTGATCGTTCATTTTCATGTCGCGGAAAAACTTGACCCCGGATTTCTCCGGCATGGAGATATCCAGCGTGATCAGATCCGGAAGTTCCGCCTGAATGATTTGCATTGCCTCCTTGCCATCCTTCGCCAGAGTCGTTTTAAACCCTTGATCTTCAAACAAGGTAGAAAGGTAGGTGCGAATATCCTGCTCGTCATCTACAATCAAAATCAGTTTCTGGTCGGTCATCATTCCCTCCTTGGTCATTTTTTCGGCGCTTTGGCTTCGGAAGAGGGCGGCTTCCGAGGAAGTTTCACAATCATGCGGGTCCCCTCATTCAACTTCGATTCTATTTTAATTTCTCCACCATGAGCCTGGGCTATTTTGTTGGAGATGAAGAGCCCCAGGCCTGTTCCATTTCCCCTTTTCGAAGAGAAGAAAAGGCTGAAGGCCCGCTCGCGGGATTCCTGGTCCATGCCGATGCCGTTGTCTTCCACTTCATATTCGATGTAATCCGAATAGCCCCGCAATTTGATGCGCACCACGTGATCTTTTTTCTTAGCATCCACCCGGCAGGCGTCCATGGCGTTTTCGACGAGGTTGATCAGCAAGGATCGTATCGCCTTAAGATCGGCGTCAATGTCTCCGATATTGCGCTCCATGTCGCAACCAAAACTGATGCCAAGCTCCGCCGCCTTTATCCGGACGACTTCACAGACTTCGTCCGCTATTCCCCTTGCGGGAATTGTTTCCAGTTCCGGTACCCGATCCTTGGAATAATAGAGCAAGTCCAATACCATTCTCCGGATTCGGGTGATGTTCCTCTCCACCATTTTCCAGCCCTGTTCAAAACGCTTTCGATCATCTTTGGCAAGCCCCGTATTGACCAGGTACATCCCCCCGTCGAGACTGGTCAATAAACCTTTGATCCCATGAGAGATCGAACCTATGACCAGCCCAAGAGAGGTTAACTGGGACTGGAGTTGGCGGATCTGCGTGATATCGGTGATCATCTCGATGACATTCTTGATCTGCCCCTCAGCATTCCGGACGGGAGCGGTATGCACCAGAACATTAACCTGATCCCCTTTTTGAGAAGTCATAACCTCCTCAGTCTGGTGGATCTGACCATCTTCAAACGTCTGCTTGACGATACAGGGAACACAAGCTTCCTCACGGTGCATATAAACCTTGTGGCATTTATCTCCGGATGAAACCCCGAAATCCTCCCGGAGCCTCCGATTCGCATCAACGATCTCAAGGTTGGAATCCTGAATCGAAATATAACAAGGCACTTCTTCAAACAGTTTACGATATCTCTCCCGGCTGTCCCGCAGTTGATTCTGCAGGATTTTAATCTCGGTGATATCCGTTGCCATTCTCATGACATGGGTAATCTGTCCGGATTCGTTGGTGATGGGCGTAGTATATACAAGCAGGGAAACTTCCGTTCCCAAGGCGTTGATGAACTTCTCTTCGTTCCCGTGGCACTGCCCATCCCGAAAGGTAAGCTCGACCGGACAATGCTCACAACGATCCGGCCGATGCTGATTGATCTGATAGCAATGCCGCCCTTCGAAATCGCCAAAGTCTTGGCGAAAACGCCGGTTGGCCTCAACGATCCGAAGATCCCTATCCAGGATCGTCAGGTAAGCCGGCATCCATTCGAAGTAGTATTTGTAATGGTTGTCTATCATGTAATCCCTATTTTCCAGTGCGTTTACGATGAAAGTTCATGAACTCGCTTTATCCCCAGAACCATCCGGATATTGTGCAACAAGGCCTCCTGGTCGATCGGTTTATCCAAATATCCATCGGGCGGAATGGGAGACTCGTAAATGAGCCGCCGCAACTCGGGCTTGCCGGTAATGATAAAGACCTTTGCGGAGGCGATCTCCGGATTGCTCCGGATTTCTTCGAAGACGTAACCGCCGTTTCTGCCCGGCATGGAGAGGTCCAATGTAATCAGATCGGGCTTTTCTTGGACAGTCAATTCCAATGCCTGTTCGCCGTCGGAGGCCTGAATAACCGTAGCGCCCTGATCCTCGAGAACCGTGGAGAGGAAGAGCAGGATGTCCGGCTCGTCGTCCACAACCATTATTTTATATCCCTGAAGCGGGAGGGCAACGGCGGCAACCGGGGCCGGCACTGCTACAACAACTCTCTCCGGAACGACCATGGCGTTGGCCGTCAGGCTGACGAGCTGTTCCACCTTCATGCCCAGCTTGTAATGCTTAATCACGTCGGACAAACCGTCCACGCAGTTATGGCAGGATGTGACCACAACCTTCGTGCCTGTGGCTTGAAGCTGATCCGCTTTGATTTTTGCAGATTTGAGACGTTCGGGGGTATATTCCGACATCGACATCGCCCCGCCGCCGCCCGTGCAACAGAAATTCTCCGCCCGGTTCGGATACATCTCGTGGAAATCGGAAATCACCAGGTTCAACAATTCTCGGGGCTCCTCAAAAAAGCCACAACTCCTTGCATTGTTGCATGAATCATGGAAGGTGTATGATAGCTTGTTCCGGCTCTTGTCGACCTTGATCCGGCCTTCCATGATGTAGCGGAGCATGGTCATGACCGAACTTTCCATTTCAAACGGCACTTCTTTCGCGGACCAGTTTGGCCCTTCACACCGGGTGGAACGGTATCCGTGACCGCATTCGGACATCACGAGCTTCTTCCCGCGCAGTTCGATGACCTTCTCGTAAACCCGCCGCGCGGCCGCACTTCCGAGTTCGTCATCTCCGGAGAAGAGGCCAAAATTGGTCATGTCCCACCCGTCGCTGGGCATGGTCCAGTTCTCGCCCGCCACATAGAAGATCCGGGCCGCATTAGTAATCGTCCGTGGATCGTATTTCACCTCCCTGGGATTGATCGTATAGACGATATTGGCATCTTTCTTGTCGATGGGGATGCGCGCTGCGGGATCTTTGAATTCGTTTTCCAGTTCATCCGAGAGCCATTCGATGGTTTCCAGATAATCCTGAGTCAGAACACCCATCTGGTTTCCCACTTCCCACTGATCTTTACTGACGACGGCAACCCCTTCCGGCATGATCCCCACGGAAACAAGCAAACCCCGGGCCATACGGTTGAGTGTTGCAAAATCGACCCCCATAGGGCAATTGATGGAGCATCTCCGGCAATTAGTGCATTTCCCAAACACAATATCCTTGAGTTTCAGCAGATCCTCGTCGGTGCGAACATCCTCGGCACGGACCCACCAGGGGAAGACCCGTCCTGTCCAGTCGAAGTTGCGTTTGAATATCTTGCGAATCTGATCCGCTTTGTAGGCCGGAGCATAGGTCGGATCGTTCCTGTTGGCCAGAACGTAATGACAGGATTCGGTGCACATGCCGCAGTGAACGCAGGCAGCCAATGAACCGACCATCTGGCGATTAAGCTTCCTCTTCATCCCCTCAACAAATTTTTTAGCTTTATACGATCTCAAATCCCGGATCATTCGCTACTCCTGAATCGATTTTATTTCCTATACATGCTTTGGTTTCGTCGCAATAGACCGCTTCATCGGGTAAACGCCGCGATGGCCCATGGTTCTCCCAAAGTAGAAGCGCGTAAACGGATAGTAGAGATAATGGGATATCTTGCTGAAAGGTACATACGCCAGAAAGAAGGCCGTCATAATGAAGTAGGTCATAAGTGGTCCTTCACCTAGATCGGGACGATTGGGCGCGGCGAAAAAAGAAACAGCCGACCAAACCGTCAGCAGGGCCAGAGAAAAAAAGTCGTCCGGCGTGCTGATCAGACGAATCGCCGGGTTGCTGAGACGACGATATATCCGGTAGCACCCTATCAGAAAAGCTGCAGCAAACAGGGCCTGCAACAAACGAACAACGATGATCGGCTTCAGCAGGCCCGGGGCATAGGGTATGACAAAAGACATTGCGATATTCGCAGCCACGGCAAGATGGAAAATGACAAACTGAAGATAGAAGGGAAACATGCGGCGCGTGCTTTCCATGGACCAGGGCATGGCGATATTTGCCCAGGAAAAGACAATACCCTTTAATGACGAAGTGCCCACAGTGCCGGCAGGTGCCTGCCTGTCGCGGGGCGCCTTGTATTTCAACAACCAGCGAATACGCAAAATATAAACCAGAGCCATGAAACTTAAGGCCATTAACTGAAGATCGTCGGAAACAAAACGAAGAGTCTCACTCATAATCATCCTCACATTTTCTGAAGCTGTTCCTGAAAGGCCTTCAACTCTCTGTTATCCCGAAGGCAGAATACAACTTCCTTCGGTTCGGTGACCTTGTCCAAAAAATCCCGCGCAGCTCCCAGGGTCAATCGGGCGGATGCATCCAACGGAATCCCGTAGAAGCCAGATCCCATGGCCGGAAATGCTATCTTTTGAAG
The DNA here is from genome assembly GCA_002840565.1 of Deltaproteobacteria bacterium HGW-Deltaproteobacteria-12. Taxonomy (GTDB): domain Bacteria; phylum Desulfobacterota; class Syntrophia; order Syntrophales; family Smithellaceae; genus MVRV01. The sequence continues at coordinate 60,103 of PHBK01000018.1, forward strand.
TTTGAGTTCCTGCGCTTTCTTGAGCGTATTGAGAATGGTTGCTTTGAGTTTGGTATCCTCGTCCTCTTCCTGAAATCGGGGACCGACAGCGTGCAGGATGTGCTTAGTCTTAAGATTGCCGGCGCCCGTAACAACGACATCAGTCACGCTGGCGCTGCCATACTTTCTCAGCTCCTCCTGCACCTTGGGACCACCCTGGATAGAAATCGCCGTGCCAAATCCGGATCCCAATGCCAAATCGGGCCGGGCGTAATATACGATCCCATCCATATCGGGAATGTCAGTAATAAATCCAACCATCAAGCGGATTATATTGTCATTCACCCTCAATTCATTCGACATAACCAAACTCCCTTTTTATATCAACGACTCGAATGACCTCAACGAAAATTCAACATCTGGGGACCCTGAAAGAAACCGGCGGGACATCATGCAATAGAGACAGCTCCGTCCGTATGTAAGACCATTCTTTCTCCCGGCAAAAAACATTAAAGCCATACTGTCATGCTCATGCCATGCAAAACATCGCCATCCAACGATGGGTAGGGTTGTGGAATTTTTTAAAGGCGCGACCCCCATTATTGCTGTATACGGCCTCTTTGCCTTTTTCCTGTCGGCTCTCACAGAGTAGCCATCAGACGCACCCTGTCGGTTTCGAAAGGCCGGCCAGCTTGCACGCTCCCTTTGCCGGGCCGGTGGGGAACAACTCGTAGAGTTTCGTCATGTCAATACCGAGATCTTTGCAGATTTTACGGATCATGGGCGCAATGCCGAACTGCTGAAAATAATTGCGCAGGTAATTGATCACTTTCCAATGATCTTCCGTCAACGTCCCCTCGATATCTTCCGTATGAGCATAAGCCTGGGCAAATTCCTCGCTCCATTTATCCAGTTCCTGCAGAAACCCGTCTTCATCCACTTCGTATGTTTTTCCTGCTAATTCGATTTGTGACATTTCTGATATACCTCCTAAATTCGATATTGATTTATTTTATTCTTTTCTTACTTTTTTCGGCATTATATCTGCGGCCGGCAACGATCATCGCCTCAGCCCACTTCGGCGTTCCCAGCGCATGAAGATGGGTGAAACCGGCCAGGATATTTTTCCTGACCATCCCATCTCTCTGGTTGCCTATTCCGGTGCCCCGTAAAACATGAAAAGCGGTATATACGTCTTCTTTCTTTCCCGGAGAAAGAATCCGGCAGTAATGAAACTCGTGGCCTTTCAGCCTGGTGCCTACCGGAAAAAAAGGATTTTCCCGATCGACTTCCAATTCCATGTAGCCATGCCCCTGGGGGCGCTTTTCCATGCCGAAAGCAACCGGCAGGACTCCGGCCATCGGATAAGCTTTTCCGCCGACGGTCAGGGATTTCCCCAGATACATGAAGCCTCCGCATTCGGCATAAATCGGGAGGCCTTTTTTTGCCTCTTTCCGCAGGGAAGAACGGAAAAGCTCATTTGCGGCCAGGCGTTGGACCGAGGTTTCGGGAAAGCCGCCACCGATATACAAGGCATCAATATCGGGCATTGCCTGCGCCTCCAGAGCGTTGATCTCGACAATTTTCGCGCCTCTTTTGATCAGGGCATCCAGATTATCCGGATAATAAAACTGGAAAGCGCTGTCCTTCAGTACGCCGATTGTCACTTGTTCCTGACCGGTTTTCTTTCTGACGGCAGCAGGAAAAACCTTTTCCGCCGGCCAGGGCGGGGCACTTGCGGCTACGCGCATCAGCCCCTCGATATCGAGGTATTCTTCCGCGATACCGGCCGCCCGGTTCAATGCCTCTTTTCCGCTTAAGTGCTCCTGAGGGGGAATCAATCCCAGGTGCCGCTCCGTAAACGGCAGATCATTCATCCGCGGTACGGTGCCCAAAACGGGCAGGCGGCAATAATCCTTGATGGACTGCCTGATCACCCCGGCATGGCGGCGGCTGCTTACCCTGTTGAGAATAACTCCCCGGATATCCACCGCCGGATCAAGATGACAGCATCCAAGAATGAGAGCCGCTGTCGTCCTTGTTATCTTGTCGCAGTCAACAACTAGAATGACCGGTGTCCGGAGCAGTTTGGCCAGTTCGGCCGTGCTGTAATCCCCATCGGCGTTGACGCCGTCATAGAGGCCCCGGTTTCCCTCAATCAAAGAAAGGGCATTGGCGGAAGCATGCGCAGCAAAAGACCGGAGTACCTGTTTGGCACCCATCAGAAAGGTATCCAGATTATAACAGGTCTGCTGCGAGGCGAAGGCCAGCCAGGCGCTGTCTATATAGTCCGGGCCCTTTTTAAAAGGGGTAAGGGCAATTTTTCGCCTGTTTAAGGCCGCAGCCAGAGCCACGGATATTACCGTTTTCCCTGCTCCACCCCTCAGGGCGGCGATGATCAGGCGAGGATAAGACTTATCCACAATCCGCCACCTATCCTGCCCATGCCCGTTACTCCTTCGGAAAGAATTCCGCCAGCATTACGTAGGTTGAACTGCCGCTCGACCAGTACTTCAAGACCTCTTCGTCGAGGAGGCCCTGCACGGTGTTCTGGACGGCATGCCGATCCTCGTCGGGGAGCCATTTAACAACATCCCGAATGTAAAACATCTTCTTGTCGCCCTTCGATTTCTCTTGAAATAATTGAATAATTCGGGCTTTTAAATCATCACTCATGATCACCCCCATTTGAACTGTGTTGTGGTTCGGAACGTCTCCGTGGCCATACTGAAATCGTCAATATGCATGTCTGTGAAGGGAATCTTGGTCAAGGTAAAAAATCTCTCCCAACCGACGCGTTCAATCCATTCACCCACCCGTTCGTGCTTTTTGGCATGACTGGCATATACCTCGATGATGTTTTTCACGGCATCAACGACTTCGGGCCAGCGCGGCGGATTGTTGGGCAGAAACGGTATTGCCAGCTTGGAAAATTTAGGGGCGCTCCTTGCATTGGAAACCTTGCCACCGACCCAGATGGAGATCCCGTCATTGTCGGGGTCGGCAATAGGCATAGCCGGGCAGACGGTATAGCAGTTTCCGCAGTACATACACTTTTCGTTGTTGACCGTGACCGTTTTGTTTTTCATGTCGCCCCGGATGGCGCCGGTCGGACAGGAGGCCACCGTGGAGGGAATTTCGCATAAATTGGGGACACGGCTATTGTCCGGTTTAGGTACTGTCCGGTGAATGCCCAGAATGGCGATGTCGGAGCAGTGCACGGCGCCGCACATATTCAGGCAGCAGGCCAGAGCGATCCTTACGTGAGCAGGCAGAGTCGATGTGACGAAATATTCGTAAATTTCATCCATCAGGGCCTTGACGGGGCCGGAGGCGTCCGTCGCCGGAGTATGGCAGTGGACCCAGCCTTGAGTGTGAACGATGTTGGAAACGGAATTCCCCGTCCCGCCGACAGGGTAGTTGCGGACGCCTAATTCCGCAATCAGGGGTTCAATTTTATTCTTATCATCAAGCAGAAACTCGATATTGTTGCGGCTCGTAAAACGCAGGTAGCCGTCGCAGTATTTTTCCGCTATGTCACAGACCTCGCGGATGTGGTCAGTGGACATAAGTCTTGGTGATGCGGCGCGCACAGTGTAAAGCGCCTCTCCGGATTCCCCGATGTGCATCAGTACACCCGGTTTCAGGATTTCGTGATAGAGCCATTTCCCGTAGTTTCTCTGAATAACGGGCGGCAGCATGGTTTTATAGTCAGGGGGACCGATATCTGTTTTTGCCATATTATTTGACCTCCTTAGCAATTTCATCTTGTTTCTGGATGTTTTCCGGCCAGAAGAAAACATAGGGATTCGATCTGGGGGTTTTGACCATCTGGGGAATTGCCGGTAAGCCGACTGCCCGCAGGAATACTCTCATTCCTACTCTGGTGATCAGCTCGCCTAATCTTTCCCGGGACTTGCCATGTTCATCCCACCAGTCCTGGATGCGGTCGATAAGGTCTTTTAATTGAGTGTAGGGCGGTTCCAGTTTCATGAAGGGAACGATAACCCAGGACATCAGGGCGCCTTCTACAATAGGAGCTTTTCCACCGACGAGAATGGTGGCGCCTTGTTCCTTGCCGGGACGGAGAGCCTTGGACATAAGGTTAATGCAGTGCATGCAACGGTTGCAGTCACCATCCTGAATTTTCAGCTTCTTTCCATCCCACTCCATGCATTTGGTCGGACAGAGATCACACACCTCTTTCTGAATATCAATTGAAGAAGCATAGGCCGTTACTTCCTGCTCATTAATCCTGATGGGTCCTTTCCAGGTGCCGATAATGGAAAAATCCGACCGGGCGATGGAAGCGACACAGTCGTTAGAACAGGCGGATACCTTTATTTTGAACTTGTAGGGAAACATGGGACGATGCATCTTGCCCTGATAAGTCATGGTCAGATTGTGGCAGATGTCGAGGCTGTCGATACAGGCCCATTCGCACCTGCCCGGTCCGACACAGGCGCTGGGTGTCCGGAGGGCGGAGCCGGAGCCGCCGAGATCAAATCCGGCAGCGGAAAGATCATCAAAACAGGGCTGCAGTTGAGCGGTCTTCATGCCCAGCAGAATTGCATCGCCGGTGGAACCATGCATATTAGTCAGTCCGCTGCCGTGCTTGTCCCAGATGTCGCAGAGTTTGCGCAGGGCGTCCGCTGTGTAGAACCATCCGGTGGGGTGATTAACCCGCATGGTGTGAAAAGCCTGCACATCAGGAAACAGGTCAGGGCGGTCGGTATAGCGTCCGATAACACCGCTGCCGTAACCCTTGACACCGACTATGCCGCCATGCTTCCAGTGGCCGATCTTTTCCTTGTAAGAGAGCTCCAGCTGCGAGATGAGATCTTTTGCCATGGGGCTCTTTTCAGCCGCCTGCTTCAAGTCCTTTACAAAGCTGGGCCATTTGCCTTTTTCCAGTTCATCCAGAAGCGGGGTCTTTGATTTCTCCATGTTTACCTCCTTACATACAATTATTATAGTTTAGGGGCGTTGGGGTAAGTATTTCCGGGAATTCGTCTGAAGTGCATAAAGTACAACTCTTTTGATGATAAATGTCAAGAAAAGTTCGCCAGAACGCTTACTATTTGTCTATTTATGAAATAACTTGCCCCGGTATTTTTGTTTGCACTATATATGCATTTAATGATAAATAAAAATTCAATATATTTATAAATAACATCATTACTATTTATGAATGGAGATTATGAAATCTACCTTGAGGCAGTTGGAAATCTTCGCAAAGGTCGCCGCCAGCGGGCATGTAACGCAGGCCGGAGAAGAGCTGTTTATCACCCAATCGGCGGTCAGCATGGCTATTGCCGAATTGGAGAAAATTGCCGACGGTCCTCTGTTTGAACGCCGGGGCAGACGCCTGCTGCTCAATGACCGGGGCAGCCTGATTCTGCCGCGGGTGCAGGAAGTGTTGCGGCAGGTCGGAACGATAGAGCAGTTGCTGAGCGAATCCGTAGGAGTTCCGATCGGCTTACTGAAGGTCGGAGCCAGCACGACTGTCGGCAACTATCTTCTGCCCGCCATGATTGCGGAGTTCACGAGTCATTATCCGCGGGCCCGTGCCCTGCTGCAGGTGGGCAATACCAGCCAGATCGAACAGGCGGTAGAATCCGGGGAGCTGGACCTGGGAATTATCGAAGGGCCGCTCCATACAGGCTCGCTGCGCGCAACAGCCTGGCGAAGTGATGAACTCGTTGTGATTGCCGGGGAAAGCCACCCCTGGACAAAACAGAAAAAAGCATCCAGGTCTATGCTGGAGCAGGCCCAATGGATTATGCGGGAAAAGGGCTCCGGAACCAGAGAGATATTTGAAGCGGCGCTGCAGAAAAAAGACATTGGATTCACCATATTTATGGAGCTGGGGCACACGGAGGCCATCAAGAAAGCAGTGGAAGCAGGCTTGGGCGTAAGTTGCCTTTCCAGAATGGCGGTAGCCCGAGAGCTTTCTCAGGAGTGGCTTACGGAAGTAAACACCTCTCTTGATTTAAAAAGAAATCTGATGATCCTGACCAGAAACAGCGAATACATGACGACTCTTCTTAAAGCTTTCCTGGCAATTCTGGACGAAAACAAATAGAACGGTGAGGCACTGAAAATCGAATATCGCCTTGCCGATAGCCCCCTGTTTTGTTGCCTCTGAGCATTGGAGCCCCTCCGGCAGGAGCCAGAGTCGTAATTACTTTCTTTGTCATTCAAGCGAAGCGCGACGAAGAGCCTGCCCCTTACTTGAAGCGGGGGAATCCAGTATTTTCATTGTAGCTGGTTCCCGACTTTCGTCGGGACGACGTCTGGATGGCGGTTTTCACCGGCATGACGGTGTCGATGGTTTTATCTGCTATTATTACACAGTCTCAATCGTCGGGCGTCATGCCCAATTATCTATCTTAATGGCCGTCAGCAAAAAAGTTATAGATTACCCTCACCAGCACGACTAACAGAATCATTTTCAATAATCCCTGCGTCCCTAAAGGGAATTGTTGTTTTCCAATAATAATAAATTATACTGATTAATAATGTAAAAAATATGAATTTAATTTATCATGAATAAGGATATATAGTCCGGGCAAGAGAAAGTAGTCAAAGTGAGTCCATGCCGGGTTGGCAGCATAAACAGCATTTTTTTATTGGAGAGGAAAAAGATTATGAGTTTGGTGATCACTGCCTGGAAAAAAATCTCCGGAGAAATGAGCGCCGTATTAAAGGGCCTGCTCCTGGCGGTCGGCGTCGCCATGGCCGCAAGACTTTTGCATCAATTAGTCCCGGGGCCGGTGTTCAACAAGGCGATCAGTGACGTCTTGATCGCGGTGCTGCTGGGACTGCTGATCCGCAATGCCGCCGGTGTTTCCGCCAGTTGTGAAGCGGGAATCAAATTTGCCCTGGAACATGTCCTGCGCCTGGGGATCATTTTGCTCGGATTGCGCCTGAGCCTGCAGGATGTAGCGGCGACCGGCGGCACGGCGATGCTGCTCGTTTTTGCCTGCATTGCGGTCGCGCTTTTAACTGCGTATATCATCGGCCGCCTGTTCAAAATTCCGCCCCGCCTCACGTTGCTTATTGGAGTCGGAACCTCGATCTGCGGCAATACCGCCATCGTGGCAACTGCGCCCGCCATCGGGGCCAAAGAGGAGGAAGTAAGCTTTGCTGTTGCGGTTATCACGCTTTTCGGCCTGATCGCAGTGATCATTTATCCGATCATCGGGCAGACTATGGGACTGAGCAACAGCGCTTTCGGGCTTTGGGCCGGCACCGCCGTCAACGATACATCGCAGGTTGTGGCCGTCGGGTCTGCCCACAGTCAAACAGCGCTGAATGTTGCGACAATCGTGAAGCTCACCCGCAATACCATCATGGCGCCCCTCATTATCCTGATCGGATTATTCCTGAACGGCAAGACAAACTCCGGGGGCGCATTGCCATCAAGCGTTCCCCGCGAAGGAATCCTGATCCCCTGGTTCGTGATCGGTTTCCTTACGATGTCTATTATCCGCACCGGCGGTATCAGTGCCGGTATTCTGCCGCAGGATGTCGCCCGGGCCGGCACACTTCAGATGGGCGCAGCGGCACTGAATGCCTTTGACGCAATAGCAAAATTTGCAATTCTTACGGCCCTGGCCGGTGTGGGCCTCGGCACCCGTCTGCCGATCTTACTTAAAATCGGCCTGAAGCCCTTCACTTTAGGTCTGTGCGTATCCGTCGTGCTGTCGATTGCCAGTCTGAGCCTGATTCTGCTCTTCGGCATGGGCTAAAGGCAATGCGCTGCTGATTTGTTACACTGACGGGCTTAGCTCTTCTGCCTCTTTTAGCAAAGTCATGTCAGCAATCCCGGGCACCCTCTGATTATTCCATTTGACACATCCCTGATAATTTATATAAGTTAAATAAATATGATTTATTTTGTCCCCTGCGGTCTTATCTAATGACTGGCAGGGAGATTGGGCAAGGTTAATATGGATGCGAACGACGGAAATAAGCTTGATCGTGATTATTATAAACGTAACCAGATTGAATTTGAAAAACTGATATCCGGCCTTTCGGCAAAATTCATTAACCTCTCACCGGATGATGTAGATGGAGTTATCAATCAAACACTGAAAGAACTTCTCTCCTTTTTCAATGTTGATCGCTGCATGCTGTTGCGGGAGTTGCCCGATAAAAACTTCTATCAAATTTCCCATTTCGAAACAGTTCAAAATATTCTTCCTGCTGATCGAATATTCAATCGCATTAATCTTAATCAATCTTTTCCATGGATGATGGAGAAACTGGTAAAAAACGAAGTTGTAGCCATCGAATCAATGGATCAATTGCCGCTGGTGGCCGCTGTTGAACGCAAAACACATTTCTTTTTTTACAATAAAGCAGTTCTAAGTGTTCCTGTAACTGTCAGCGGCAATGTAAATTCCATTATTGTACTGAATTCGATTAAAGAAGCGCGTTCCTGGCCTACAGAATATTTCCCGAGGCTCCGCTTGATTGGAGAAATTTTCACAAATGCTCTGCTGCATAAAGATGCGCAAGAGAAAATTCAGAAATCATTTGAAGAAATCAAGCGTCTGAAAGATCTTTTGCAGGCAGAGAGTGAATATTTAAATGTGGAGCTTAAACAGGCGCACCGATATGGTGAAGTCATTGGTCAGAGCGAGGCAATGAAGAAAATATTACGGAGGATGGAGCAGGTTGCCGCATCTGATGTTACGGTTCTGATTATGGGAGAGACAGGTACGGGAAAAGAAATGATTGCCAGAGCTATTCACAACATCAGCAACCGTAGAGACAGGAGAATGGTGAAAGTCGATTGTGCTTCCCTTCCTCCTTCATTAATAGAAGGGGAACTGTTTGGCAGAGAAAAAGGGGCCTACACCGGCGCGGAAAGCAGGCAACTCGGAAGATTCGAAATAGCTGATGGTTCAACGCTTTTCTTTGATGAAATCGGTGAATTACCTTTGGAATTGCAGGGGAAACTTTTGAGAGTGCTTCAGGATCGTGAATTTGAGAGACTGGGTTCTACAAAAACAATCAAAATCAATATTCGTGTTCTTGCCGCGACGAATCGTAATTTAGCCGAAGAAGTACAAAAGGGAAGATTCAGGGAGGATTTGTACTATCGTTTGAATGTCTTTCCTCTCACAGTGCCGCCTTTAATCGAAAGAACCGAAGACATCCCACTGCTCGTTAATGCTTTTGTGGATGAATTATCCAAGAAAATGGGTAAAAATATCGAAAGAATTCCTTCCAAAACAATGGATAAACTGAAGCGATACAAGTGGCCTGGTAATATCAGGGAGCTGCGCAACGTAATTGAAAATGCGGTTGTCATCAGCAACGGAAAATATCTAAACGTTAATTTGCCTTCAGAAAAAGGTCATGCAGTGACCGAGATCATAACTTTAAAAGAAATGGAATACCAGCATATTGTGCAGACATTGAAGAAGACAGACTGGTGCATAAAAGGGCCAAATGGAGCGGCTAAATTGTTGGGCCTGCATCCATCCACCCTCTATAACGTAATGGGCAGATTGGGAATACCTACCCGCCGACAAAAAGGTCCATATAAGGACTCAAAGACCGCATAAGGACTTTACCGAAGCATTAAACATCTCTTTGCGATTTTCCTCGGAAACAATAAATATTTGTAATTTATAGTTAAATATCTATGTAACTGCTAATGTGACGGGTTGGCAGTAATCTTGCAGTTCATTATTATAAACAGACAAAGTTTATTATATCTGGTGCGAGCCCTGATGAATGGAGACGTTAATGCTGATAGACACTGCCGAAGGCGTGATGACATTTTACATGAATCCGATTGCACAGGTAGAGTTCTGACTGTCCAATATCAATTGTGTTACACCAGGAGTAGTTGTGATGGTGCTGATTTACGAAAAGAATGGTGATGTTAATGAATGATAAAAATAATCAAAAAAAAACGAGTGCTTTAAGGCAGCAGGATGCAGAGGAATTGTGCCCTAATTCATGGATCGATCCTGTTTATGATTTTTTAAAGAAAGATCCAGAACACGAAGCAATGGTCTTTGGGCCGACCCGTCTCAGTTACAAAGAGATGGCTGCTTATGCCAGTGCGCTTGCCAGGCATCTGCTTAGTTGCGGTGTAAAAGCCGGCGACCGGGTCGCGGTGATGTCGTCACCACGGCCGGAAGCAGTTATTTCAATGTTTGCCGTCTGGTTGATCGGTGCGACTTGGGTCGGAATTAATCCGCGTTATCAAAAAGAGGAACAGCGGCATATTTTGCTTGATAGCAAGGTGGTTGCTTTCATCGCCATCACATACGACGCAAAACGAGATTTAGAATCAGATCTGGCAAGTCACAAGCACGATCTGAATATACCTGTTATCCGTTTTGGCCGTGATTTCTGGTCTTTGGATCTTGCAAAGATTAAACCAAAGCCGAAATTGGACGACATATGGGAAAAATGTGCAGCAGGTATCCGCGGAGACGGTCATGCCGTAATCATTTACACATCCGGATCTACAGGCCAGCCTAAAGGGGCAATTAATACCCACAGCGGCATCGCGTTCCGATCGTGGACAATGTATATGGATCGTTTTCATGTGCCCGGTATGCGTATTATAGTTGATCTTCCGGTCAATCATATCGGCGCATTAGCCAGTGCACTAGGGTTGGCAATGGTGGCAGGCGGCACGATGTTTTTTTCCGAGCACTTCAATCCGGAAGCAAGTTTGCGGCTTATTGAGACTGAAAAAATTGATATTCTGGGCGGTGTACCGACGATGTTGGCTCACATAGTAGGCCACAATTCATTTTCCACTACAGATCTTTTTTCAATCCGTTATGTGAGTTGGGGAGCAGGACCAATCAGTGAGGGCGTCCTTCAGGCGCTGATGTTGGCAACCAAAGCTGAGTTTTCCCAGCAGTACGGCATGACCGAAACGAATGGACCCATCTGCTATACACCGCCTACACGAGATATGGAAATTCTGCTGAAGACCACTGGAAAACCGGATCCCCGTCTTGAGGTGCGCATAGCCGATAAAGACGATAATCCCGTCCCGGCAGGAACCGAAGGAGAGGTGCAGGTAAAAATGCCTTATCCGTTTGCCGGCTTCCTTAATAACCCTGCGGCCACAAAAGCGGCATTTACCGCCGATGGTTTTCTTTATACAGGCGACTTAGCGTTTATCAGGGAAGACGGATATCTCGTGTTCTGCGGCCGCAGCAAAGAAATGTTTAAATCTGGCGGTTTCAACGTTTACCCGAGAGAAATTGAGATTTTAATTGAGACGCACCCGGCAATCAAAGCCGCAGCCGTTATTGGAGTTAGTGATCCTGAATGGGGCGAAGTAGGGCATGCTTTCGTGGAGTTGCGGAAACCGGTTTCTCGAGAAGAAATACAGCAGTGGTGCAAGGAAAAGCTTGCCAATTACAAAATACCAAAGGCCATATCAATAATTGAGGCGATACCCCGTTTGACTGTGGAAAAGGTTGACCGTGCTCGCCTGGCAGAGCTGGCTGCAAAAAAAACCTGTTGATAGAAGATGAAATTAATTTATCGAATTATAAAGAAAGATAAGTTGGAAATAAAATACAGGTGCAATTATTAAAGGATAATGAATATTGAGGAGATTTCTTTATGAGTGATATAAAAAAAGATTCATTCAAAGCCGATAATGCGCAAACTGAAGAGCATGTCTGGCAGGCCGAGTTGGATGAGATAAAACTCCGTAAGCTTTTCGCGGAAGAAATGGGCGGAGTTATTGGCATACAGAGACAACACGATGCCGGAAAACTCACAGCGAGGGAGAGGATACGATTGCTTCTGGATAAAGACAGTTTTAGAGAAATAGGTGCTTTTACCGGTACAGGCGAATATGATGAGAATGGCAAACTCATAAAAGTAACTCCCTCCAACATGATCATGGGAAAAGGCAAAATCTGCGGCAGAAGAGTAGTTGTTGCCGCAGAAGATTTTACGGTCAAAGCAGGATCTTCAGAAGCCGCCTCACCCGATAAAATGGTTTTCGCAGAACGGTTGGCGCTGGACCAAAAAATACCCTTAATCCGCCTTGTCGATATGGTCGGAGGAAGTATTCGTCTGCTTGAAAAAAATCAATCCACAAAAATCCCCGGCTATGACAAATGGGAATCAAACTCAGGCCTGGTTCCGATCGTTGGCCTTGCTCTCGGCCCCTGTGCCGGTCTAGGCGCAGCGAGGGTCGTCGCATCGCATTTTTCTGTAATGGTCACGAACATAAGCCAGGTTTTTGCCGCAGGGCCATGGGTTGTCGGTCCGGGAATGCATCAGAACGTAACAAAGGAACAACTTGGCGGGTCATCTGTTCACACAAGAGGCAGCGGCGTGGTAGACAACGAGGCAGAAAACGAAGAAGATGCCATAAGGCAGGCTGCACGCTTTTTATCTTACATGCCATCAAACTGCTATCAGGCGCCACCTTATATCAAACCCAAGGATAAGCCGGACAGACGAGAGGATGAACTCGCCTCGATTGTGCCAAAGAACAGGCGCAGGATTTATGACATAAGAAGAATACTGGAATTGGTATTTGACGAGGATTCGCTCTTCGAAATTGGACGCTACCAGGGGCCATCGGAACTTACAATGCTGGGGCGGCTTAACGGTTACCCGGTAGGAATCCTTGCCAATGATTCAAAAATACAGGGCGGGCTTTTGACTGAGGGCGCTTGCGAGAAAATGATTCGTTTTATCGATATGTGCGACGCATTTCATTTGCCTATTGTTAACTTCCTTGACCAACCGGGAGTTGACATTGGCCTGCAGGCAGAAGCGCGAGGAACGATTCGCAAGGCTATCCGCCTGCAGATCGCAATTTCGCAGGCCTCTGTTCCTTGGGCTACTTTTTTCATTCGCCGATCTTTTGGTGTTGCAGGCAGTATTTACGAGCCGAGAAGCAGGGCCACAATAAGGCGGTCATGGCCATCGGGATATTGGGGGTCAATTCCGATAGAAGGGGGTGTGGAAGCCGCATACAAAAGAGAAATATTAAGCGCACCTGATCCCAAGGCAAAACGCGATGAGTTGGTCGAGTATTACCGTGGATTTGAAAATCCTTTCCGGACGGCAGAACGCTTTAATATAGAGGAGATTATTGATCCGCGAGATACACGACCCATTCTCTGCGAATGGATTGAAGAAGCCTATGAGGAAATTCCGCTCCAACTCGGGCTTGTCACAAAAACAATCAGAATTTGAAGTATTAGAATTGATGAATTGTACATTGTAGCAAGTTGATTGAAGTGTGACGGAATAAAAAAGGCTATACCAGAATAATGGAGGAAGTATGATTGAAGTAAAAAGCGATGTTTCAGGTCTCGTACTGGAGATATTGGTTAAAAAAGGCGATCAGGTTGGAAAAAAGCAGGCGTTAATCATGCTGGAATCAGTCAAAATGGAGATACCTGTTGAATCGCCGGAGGCCGGAAAAGTATTCGAAATAAAAGTAAAGGAAGAAGACTTAGTCGAAGAAGGTCAGATAGTAGCACTTCTTGAGGTATAGAGAAGTTTATGTTCAAAAAAATACTTATTGCCAACCGCGGTGAAATTGCAGCCAGGATAATACGTGCCTGTAAGGAACTTGGCATTTCAACAGTATCTGTTCATTCCGAAGCAGATAAGGAGGCTTTGCATGCGATTTCTTCCGATGAAACTTGTCTTATCGGCCCCCCCCGTGTTGCCCGAAGCTACCTGAATGCTGACAATATTATTTCAGCTGCTGTTGCTTCCGGGGCAGAAGCGATACATCCCGGATATGGATTGCTTTCGGAAAACCCGGGTTTTGCTGATGCATGTGAGAAAGCAGGAATAGTATTTATCGGGCCACCCGTTGCGGCTATCCGAAAGATGGGGATAAAGACGGAAGCTAGGGAAATTATGATGAAAGCCGGTATTCCTGTTGTGCCGGGAAGCTCTCCCACCGCGACTTTTGCCGAGGCGATGCAAGCAGCGAGGCACATTGGTTTTCCAATAATGGTCAAGGCTTCGGCAGGCGGCGGAGGCATTGGAATGCAGCTTGTTGAAAAAGAAGAAGACCTCGAAAAGGCTTTTGACCTTTGCCGGCAACGCGCTCAAGCCGCCTTCGGCATTCCTGATGTTTATCTGGAAAAATACATACAGAACCCAAGGCATATAGAAATACAGGTTTTCGCAGATAGAAACGGCCACACCGTTCATTTGGGAGAACGGGAATGTTCCATCCAACGCCGGCATCAAAAAATTATTGAAGAGTCACCGAGTCCATTTATCGATGAGAGCATGCGAAGCGCAATGGGGGCATGTGCCGTCATGGCTTGTAAAGCCATCCATTATGTGGGCGCGGGAACAGTCGAATTTCTGGTGGATGCCAACAGGAATTTTTATTTCCTGGAAATGAATACAAGACTTCAGGTTGAACATCCGGTGACAGAAATGGTTGCATCTGTTGATCTTGTCAAAGAGCAGATTTATGTGGCATCCGGTCAAAATCTGTCATGGAATCAAGAAGAAATACTTTTATCAGGTCATGCGCTCGAGTGTCGTATTTATGCTGAAAATCCCTACAATTTCAGGCCATCGACAGGTCTGATCACACGTCTTAGTTTCCCCAGGGGAGAAAATATCCGGGTAGATCATGGAATCAGGGAAGGCTACGCGGTTACACCATATTATGATTCCATGCTGGCCAAGATTATCGTACGGGCTGAAAAAAGAAACGACGCCATTGCGTTAATGAAAGAAGCCTTAAATGAGACCGTTATAGAAGGAGTAAAAACCAATATACCTCTCCTAATCGATATTCTGAACGATTCCGATTTTTGCACCGGGGAAATAGATACATTTTTTATAAACAGCTTATTGCAAAGGCTTCAAGATAATGGGGGGTCGAAGACTGCAGATTAGAAGCCGATCAAAGCTTATTGAAAGCCAATGTAAATAGTGCACAGGGGAATTAGCTGTCTGGAAAATTGCGTCATTAAATTAAATCTTTTGCCTCTTCCGGGAGCTTAGCAAAAAGGTTACCAATGCAAATCATAAGATTGAGAACAGAACAGAAGAATATTATCTTGGGAATCCTTTTTTTAACCTGGGTCTTGGTTAGCTTTAATAAAATAGCCATCACCATTGCTATTATTCCAATGACTGAAGAGTTCAATCTTACCCCTTATCAAATTGGTTTGATCATGAGCAGTTTTTTCTTCAGTTACGCTGCCGTGTCTCTAATTGCTGGTTTCGTAACCAATAAAGCCATACACAGGTCAATTATGACGAAAATCATGATACTTTGGACGGGCCTCGCTATGGCAACTGCCGCTGCATGGAATTTTATCTGTCTTATGGTTCTCCGGTCAATGCACGGAGCTGCAGGCGGCATGCTTGGTCCCCTTGGTGCTGTTACAATTGCTGAATTATTTCCGAAAGAAGAAAGAGGCAGAGCCCAGTCATTTCTAGTTTCTGGGACGGTATTGGGAACAGGGGTTGGTGGCCTGGTCACTGCCGCAATAATCGCAATGTTCCACTGGCGGATGGCCTTTCTCCTGTTCGGAATCCTGGGGGCCATTTTCACCATCCTATTCTGCATACTTATTGGCGATCATATGATCAATATGGCGGCCGCAGTTCAGCCAGATAACACTACTTCCATAACAAAGGTAATTCAAGAGCCCTTTGTTTTGAAGCTGGGATTAATTGCGCTAGGGGCAGGGACTGTAAATTGGGGACTTACTTCCTGGCTGCCAGGTTACTGGGTAAACATTCAAGGGATGAGTATGGTGAATATGGGAGTTCTGACCGTCGTACCTGCCATCATTATGTTTGTGTTTATGCAAATTAGCGGCGTTGTTCTAGATAAGCTCATGGTCAAATTTGAAAAGTATGTTCTGTTTTGCAGCACGCTTTGTGTCGCTGCACTCATGTATCTTATGATGGGCGCTGTAGACCTTCCTGGCGTGGTTGCCTACTTGTCATTAACTTTCGTGATGATGGCTTTTATTACGTCCACAATGTTTGTTTTGCCTCAAAAGTATTTACCAACACGTATGATCGGATCAGCAACAGGGTTTATAATCTTTATGCATCTGATAGCCGGAAGCATTGCCCCTGCAGTCATGGGGTTTCTCATTACGAAGCATTCCGGATCATATTCCCCGGTGTTCCTGTTTGTCGGCATTATGATTCTGATGTCAGCCGCAGTATCATTGACGATTAACACAAAGGTGGACTTTTTAAAAAGTGAAGAACGAGCGGGCCGTATAATACGTTCGTTATAAAAACTAACATGGTTTGTATTTTATCCGGAGGGAGTTAAAATGAAAAAAAGAGTTACTATTCAAACGATCATTTTCTTTGCCATGGCGATCAGCGTTTTGGGATTTGCATTTTCTACAAGTCAGGTTATGGCGCAACAAATCACTTTGACCTTTGCAACCAACACACCGCCAAGCGGGTTTAAAGGAGAGGCCGAAATAATTTTCATTGAAGAGCTTGAAAAAGCCTCGGGCGGAAAAATCAAAGTAAAACCCTTTTGGGCTGAATCGCTGGTAACTCTTGGCGAGATGCTCAAGGGTGTTGCCGACGGCATAGCCGACATGGGGCAATTGAACATTGCCTATTATCCGACACAGATGCCAATTAACTCCGGTTTTCTCCTGTTTGATCAAGGACCGGTCGGCTATATGGCCAAGATAAGGGCTTATAAAAAGATCTATAAAGAAATTCCCGGCATAAACGAGGAGTTGGAAAAGAATAATCAGAAAATCGTTTACATGTACGCCAGCACCCCAATTATCATGGCTTTTAATAGGCCTGTAAAAAATATGTCTCAAATAAAGGGGTTAAAAGTCAGGACGCCCAGCCGGTACGCAATGTTCGTGTTGAAGGCCTTGGGGGCCGAGCCGGTGAATCTCCCATGGGGCGACGTGTATATGGCCATGCAAACTAATTCCATCCAGGGTGTAATAGGCAACATGGATAACATTCATAGGACGAAGCTCTATGAGGTGGCACCGCATATGCTAATGATGGATAAACTCTGGACACCGATTCCTTTTCTCATCACTATCAACAAGAAAAAGTGGGAAAGCCTCCCGGAAGAAGTAAAACAGTCATTTTCAAAGGCGGCCGCGAATGCGGAAGCCCGTTTTGCTGACAGATATAATAAGTGGGTGAAAACCATTATTTCAGATATTCAGAAGGGAAAAACTACCATAACAACCGCATCCAAGGCAGATTATGATGCATGGCTTAAGAGTCCTGCCCAGCAGCAGAACCATGCGGGCTGGATCAAATCCGTAACAGCAGCCGGGGTAAAGGAACCGGAGCGCTTGATTGCGCGTATGGAGGCAATCGTGAAAGAAGAAATTGACAAAGAAAAATAAGGAATGACTTTCGCTTCGAAAGTGTGCCGAGGTGGCATGCCTTCGGAGTGAAAGACTTTTCTCAGAAGGAAAGGTCGCATGATGGAAAAGCTCTATGGGATAATTATGAGGTTAAATAAGATATTTGCAGAAGCTACGGGCTATATGATGTTGCTGGTGGTCATTCTGCTCCTTATCGATACCGCTGGATATTTATTTAGTCAACCGATTTACGGTGTGACGGAATTGGCCATTTTCACAATCGTCGGTGCCGCCTATCTCGGTCTTGGTTATACTGAACAGACAAGAGCGCATATCCGGGTAACGGCGTTGACAAAATATTTTAAGCGGCGGACTCAGCAGGGCCTCGAGATATTTTGCGGTCTGCTCAGTTTCGTTGTCATCGCTATAACGACCTATGCGGCTTTTTTAAAAGCGGCTGTGGCTTACTCTGATAGTGAATCCCTTGCGGGTCTGGTACTTTTCCCGCTTGCACCGATTCGCTTTGTTATCGCCGCCTCGCTGCTGCTATTCTGGTTTCAAATTTTGGCAAATGTCATAATTGATGTGGCTAATTTTGTTCGCTCGGACAAGCTTGCCAATAAGATATCGGGGGATTCATAATGGACTTTACTGTTGTAGGTGGTTTGGGAATTGTTTTGTTGCTGACATTGCTTTTCTTGGGTCTTCCCATAGGCATCACCTTTCTGTTGGTTGGACTAGGCGGCATAACCTATCTCCTTGGCCCGGTCGCAGCAATTTCGCTGCTCGGTGAGACACTTTACTCCGCCATTAGCAACCCGGCAGTGTTGGTGATACCTCTCTTCATGCTCATGGGCGCATTCGGTACCGAAGGTGGTTTTGCCAAGAGAACTTACGATGCCATGCATGTTATAGCGGCCCGTGTTCCCGGCAGTCTCGCGGTTGCAACCTCTTTCGGGAGTGCACTTTTTGGTGCCGTTTCGGGGTCCACACTTGCCAGTACTGTCGTATTCGGGAAAATGGCCTATCCGGAAATGAAAAAAGCCGGTTATGATCGTCCGTTTGCCCTGGCCTCGATTGCAACCGCCGGAACCCTTGCCTGCATGATCCCGCCGAGTTCGATGTTCGTTCTTTTTGCAGTTTTCACTAATCTTTCGGTCGGGAAGCTCTTCATGGCGGGCGTATTGCCTGGAATCGTTCTAGCCATTGTTTTTGCGGTATACATCATCTTACGCGCAAAGTATTCACCCGCAATGGCGCCCGCTGCTGAATTTGAAAAGGATGTCACGCTTATAACGCGCTTGAAAGCAGTCAGGGGGCTTTGGGAAATTGGGATTCTGGGGTTCATTATCATCGGTGGATTATACACCGGCCTGCTGACGCCCGTAGGTGCAGGCGCCTGCGGGGCACTAGTGGCGTTTCTGATCGGTTTTTTCCGGGGGCCTTTGCGGCGGATTTCTCCAATTCTTAATGCTTTAAGAGACACAGCCAATGGATGTGCAATGCTCCTTTTTCTGATTGTGGGTGCCATTTATTTCAGTCGTTTTTTAACGATTTCTCGTCTGCCCATGGAGCTTGCATCTTTCCTGCAATCTTGGGAGGTTCACTCGCACTTTGTGCTGGCTGCCATTTTTGCTTTGTGGATATTTTTAGGAATGATCATGACACAGGTGGCGGTGTTTGTCTTGACTCTACCTGTTCTTTTTCCCGTAGTCGTCGCACTGGGCTACGATCCGATCTGGTTTTGCGTGGTTGCGATGGTTTTCAACGAAATTGCGGCGATATCACCACCAGTAGGGCTGAACGTCTTTGCCCTTTCCGGGATAGCGGGTGACGGTACTTCCATAGATGAAATATTCAAAGGTGTATGGCCTTTTATTATCTGTTGTTTGTTTGTGGTGATTCTTCTGTTTTTTATGCCGTGGCTGGCGACATGGCTGCCGAGCAGAATGTAGAGAAACAACCTGCATTGAAGAAGTATGAGGCGAAATATTCTTCATTCATCATATCCCGACCCGGGTGGAGTGATTTAAACACACCATGATACAGACGGAGGAGGCGCCTTCTAAAATGCTCGTTTTTCAAGGCGGAAGGATAACTTTAAATAAACAATTTTTAAGGAGGTAGGGATGAAGAGATTTTGGTTGGTTTTGTTGTCACTGGGGCTGATTATAGCCTTCAGCACATCGGCGATGGCAGTCGATGTGAAAGTTAGCGGCCAATTTTACACCGGCGGAATATATTTAGATAAAACAACGTTGAAAAAGGATACGGCTACGGACGGACCGTCAACAGCTTTATATTTTCAGAGGCTGCGTGTTCAGACGGAATTCATTGTTTCCCCCGGACTATCGTTGGTTACCCGTTTTGATGCTATGGAACGGGCTTGGGGCGCAACCAGGTCAACCCCGGGCACAACCCTGGATACGCAATCGCAAGGAACTAAGGCGGAAAATGAAAACATTGCTTTTGACCTCGTGTATGTCAGCTATAATTCACCCATAGGTAATTTCAGGGTAGGTTATCAGCCGGACAGCAATTGGGGTTTGCCTTTTGGTAATAGTCCAACTTCTATCGGTGAAATACGATATACCACTGGCTTAGGACCATTAACGCTTCTTGCATATATAGCAAAGACCACAGAAAGAAGCAGCAGCGCCATAGCTCCATCTATTTATTCAGATACAGATGATGATAAATGGTTTTTAGCCGGGATATATACTTGGAAGGGCGGTCGGGCAGGTCTAGGTTATCAAGGCCAACGTGCCGCATCAGCTAGACCTGCTGCCACAGGTTTTCCGACTTGGCCCAATCTTGGGATCGCTCATGCTTTTATGCCTTTCATCAGTGCAAAATTAGGGCCGATTACTGTCCAGAGTGAAGTTACATATGCATTCGGAAACTACAAAGAAGAAAACGTCGCCGTTGCGCGCGAGGTGAAATTAGATAATTTAAGCGCAATTTTGGATGTGGAAGCTGACCTCGGTAAGTTCTATGCGGGTGGTACAGTAGCTTATGTGTCCGGCGATGATCCAGGCACTACGGACAAGCTGGAAGGCGGATTGGTTACCGGTGGTAACGATTGGAATCCCTGTCTGATCATGTGGAACTATGATCGCCAGTACTGGGCCGGCAGTTTGGTCTCTTATGCGGCTACGCGGGGATTTACCGGTTCAATGGCTAATGCCTGGTTCTTCCAGGGTAGGGCTGGTGTCCGTCCGACAGCCGGACTGAATCTTGGTTTGGCAGTTGCATATGCAACCGCCGACAAAAAGCCTTCGGCTACCTGGCTTTACAACAACTACGGCACGGAAATTGATTTAACCGCTACTTACAAAATCACCAATAACCTTTCCTACATGCTGGGTTTCGGTTATCTCATGACCGGTGATTACTTCAAGGGAACGAGTGACGCCAACCAGGTCACCAATGACTATCTGGTGATCAACAAACTGACTCTTACCTTCTAAGAGCCGCAAACGCGATTTAATTGTTGTCTTATCAAAATCCGGGGGCAAGGGCAAAAACTCCCGGATTTTGATGTCTCTTCTGGTTTAGTCTTGCTTCCCTGCTGTAGAAAATTGTCCGCACCAGCGTCACCATTTCTGGGGATCAACTTTTACCTATAGTGTCTCCTGCCGGGCAGATTAAAGCAATCATCATGCCTACGACATTTAATAAATGAAGAAACCACGCAAACTGCTCGGAACGCGGAAAAGTCTCTGGGTACCCAGTGCGGTCTATACCCTGAAAGAAAAACCGACATATTGTATTTCCGTATAAACATCTTTAAACGGCTTTCGGTTGCTGCTACAAAGAGGCCTGCCGGAAACTCCGGCCGGAGAGCTTTTTAAAAACATTAAAATTGGTCAGTAAAAAACACTTTTTTCTTGATTGTTGATTTTTTTTATGTTAGGCGTAGCGCCAGTTTGAAGCAAAGTGTACCTTTCCAGACCAATAACCAAGCGGGATTAAGCCAAATTAAGAAAATATAATCTTGTGTAGATAAAGGTTTTGTTGTTTAGAGATGAGGCGAAAACGAAAATTTGCCTCCTGATCTGAAAGGTGACCGCCGAAAGCGGTTGATTATAAAATTCAAACAAAGCTTAATTTTATGAAAGGGGGGTTTAGAGAATGACGAAAGCGGAATTGATCGATTTTATGGCGAATGAAGCAGGTATCACCAAGGCGGCAGGTGCACTGGCCCTGGATGCATACATCGCGGCAGTAACAAAAGAACTGAAGAAGAGCGGTAAACTCGGCCTCGTGGGTTTTGGTACCTTCTCCGTAGTTAAAAGGAAGGCCAGAGAAGGCCGGAATCCTCAGACGGGCAAAGCTATCAAGATTCCCGCCAAAAAAGTAGTAAAATTCAAGGCTGGCAAGGCTCTGTCCGACAAAGTAAAATAGTTAATTCATAAGTCATCATCCAACTAAGGCCTCCGCATTATGAAATAAACAATCGGAGGCCTTAGTGCTTTTTAATTATCTTGATATAATAACTGTTAAGGAGTTTTTGTTTTGGTATTAAAAAGAATTCTCAGCGGCATGCGGCCTACCGGAAAACTGCATCTGGGCAATTTGCACGGGGCCTTAGGAAACTGGGTCGAATTGCAAAACAGCGGTAAATACGATTGCTTTTATTTTGTTGCCGATTGGCATGCTTTTACAAGTGAATACAGCACGACGGAGGGGATCAAAGATAATGCCGTCAACATGGTTATTGACTGGCTGGCCGTTGGCCTTGATCCGCAAAAGAGCACTCTTTTTGTCCAGTCTGCCATTAAAGAACATGCGGAACTGTTTCTTTTGCTGTCCATGATTACTCCTCTGGCATGGCTGGAACGTAATCCCACCTACAAGGAAATGAAAACGGAACTGGCTAATAAGGATTTATCGACGTTTGGTTTCCTGGGCTACCCGGTGCTGCAGGCCGCCGACATCATTATGTACAAGGCTTATGGCGTACCGGTGGGAGTAGACCAGCTGCCTCATGTCGAACTTACCCGGGAAATAGCGCGCCGTTTTAATTTTCTTTACCAGGAAATATTTCCGATTCCGGAGCCCCTTTTAACCGGCGTGCCCAAATTATTGGGTATCGATGGAAGAAAGATGAGCAAATCCTACGATAATTCGATTTATATCAGTGATTGCGGCAAAGTTTTATCCGAAAAAATATCCTCCATGTTCACTGATCCGCAACGTATGAGAAAAAGCGATCCGGGAAATCCGGAAATATGCAATGTATTTACTTTTCATGGCTTATATTCCACGCAGGAGACGGTAAAAGAAATAGCTGCCGGCTGCCGCAGCGCGTCCATCGGATGCACGGATTGTAAAAAAATGCTGGCGCAGCGCATCACCTCAGCAATGACGCCGATTCATGAACGCATGAATTATTATAATAATCACCTGGATGAAGTTGCCGGAGTCATTGTCGATGGCAACAGGAAAGCAGCGCAGATTGCCTCCCGGACTATGGAAGAAGTCCGCGCAGCAGTTAAAATCTAAAAAAAAACAAAACAGGGTATATTCGATTTTGGCCGACGAAACGACAGACTACGCAATTAAATTGGATATCTTTGAGGGTCCGCTCGACCTGCTGCTGTATCTGATTAAGAAAAATGAAATTGATATTTATAATATACCCGTTGCCTTGATTACGGAGCAGTACCTTCAATACCTCAGAATAATCAAGTCTCTGGACCTTGATTTGGCCGGTGAATATCTGGTCATGGCTTCAACCCTTATTCATATCAAATCAAAGATGCTTTTGCCGGTTCCGGATGAGCCCTCTGATGAAGAGACCGAGGAAGATCCGCGCGCCGAACTGGTTCGCCAGCTTCTGGAGTATCAGACTTTCAAGGAAGCGGCGGCTGCTCTGCAAATGAGGCCGCTTCTGGAGCGGGATGTATTTACGCGTTCGGCGCCGCTCGAGAATGATTTGGAGAAGTCAGCCGCAGAGGAAGATGACCTGATTGAAGCCAATGTTTTTGAACTTATTGAAGCCTTGCATCGTCTTGTTTCCCGCATCGATAAGCAGGAGCTTTTAGAAATTGATATGGAAATGCTGTCATTAACTGATATAATCAATGACGTCATGGAGCAACTGAATCGCGAAAAAAATCTTACCTTTGAAGAATTGTTGGGGGAAAGATTTGATCGCCGCCGCATCATTTACACTTTCCTGGCCCTACTGGAATTGATAAAGATGAGGATGGTAAAGGCTTATCAAACGTCAGCTTTTGGAGTAATTCGGATATTTCCGGCCGTGGAGTCATAAATGGAAAATATTAAAGCAGTTCTGGAAGCCCTGATTTTAGCCGCTGAAGCGCCATTGGCTCTGGAGAAAATCTGCTTAATTCTGGAAAATGTTGAGAAAGCCGAAGTTAAAAAAAACATCGAACAATTAATTGCCGAGTATAATGATCGCCAGAGCGGCATTTGTCTTGTGGAAGTTGCCGGCGGTTTTCAATTCCGCACCCGGCCGGAGCTGAGTCCCTGGGTAAAGAAATTAAAAGGAACAAAACCGGCTTCCTTATCTCCGGCAGCGCTGGAGACATTGGCGATTGTTGCCTACCGGCAGCCCATTGTCAAAGCGGAAATCGAAGATATCCGCGGTGTGGATGTCAGCGCACCCCTCAAGGGGCTTTTAGAGAAAAAGCTCGTGCGTATTGTCGGGCGGAAAGATGTGCCGGGGAAACCGATTATTTACGGCACAACCAAAAAATTTCTGGAAGTATTTAACCTCAATGATCTCTCCGGACTGCCCACGCTCCGGGAGATGAAAGAATTAAACGAACATCAGGAAAGCATCGAAGATCCGTCTAAATCATGAAAGAACGTTTACAAAAAATTATTGCGGCAGCCGGTGTTGATTCGAGGCGCCATGCAGAAAAATTGATTGCTGCCGGTCGTGTCAGCGTGAATAATGTTGTTGTAAGCGAGCTGGGAGTAAAGGCTGACGCTGCCAAAGACATTATCCGGGTTGACGGCAAGATAATATCAGTTGATGCATCAATGATTTATATAGCTTTGCATAAGCCTGCCGGCTATGTTACCACATTGTCTGATCCCGAAGGGCGGCCGACAGTTGTCGATCTGATCGGCGCTGTTCCGGAAAGGGTTTATCCTGTCGGACGGCTGGATTATGATTCCTCAGGGCTGCTGCTTCTGACCAACGACGGCGATTTTGCCCAGAAAATGCAGCATCCTCGTTTCCAGCTGCCCAAAGTTTACCGCGTGAAAATTCAAGGGCGGCTGAGTAAAGATGAAATGAAGCAGGTAAGCAAGGGCATCAAACTGGAAGATGGAGTCTTTAAACCGGAAAATCTGCAGATAGAGAAATACAACGATAAAAGCTGCTGGATTGCGCTTACTCTCCGGGAAGGGAAAAACAGAATCATCCGCCGGGGTTTTGAAGCCGCCGGCCATCGGGTGGCACGGTTGGTTCGGGAATCAATCGGCGCCGTCACGCTGCGCAATCTCAAAGAGGGCTCCTGGCGTTATTTGACAAAAAAAGAGGTTGATCAATTGCTAAATAATGCCGCAAGCGCAGGCAGGTAAAATTTTCTTGACAATCGTAATAAAATAAATAATAGTTACGGCCATATAAAAAAACCTGTTTCATCAATATGATGATTTGAAGGTGCAAATAGTCATAAGGAGGTTCTATGAACAAATCGGGTCTTATTGAAGCTTTGAGTCAGAAGCTGAACTTAACGGAGAAAAAGGCCATTGATGTGGTTAATCTTGTTTTTAAAGGCTTCACTGATGAATTAAAAAAGAGCGGCCGTATCGAAATTAGAGGATTCGGCAGCTTTGTAGTAAAGAATTATGACGCCTACACCGGAAGAAACCCCAAAACAGGAACTAAAATCAAAGTAGATCCCAAGAAGTTGCCGTTCTTTAAAGTCGGAAAAGAATTAAAAGACAGAGTAGATAAAAAAGTCTAATTTCGCTTTACTAAAATAAAAAAGAAGGGGGCCTCTATAAAAAGGCCCCCTTTCCAATTTAATCTAAATAATTGATTTAGATTAAGTTCGAGTTAACAAAATCCCAGTTAATCAAATTGGCAATTACAGCGGTCAGGTAATCCGGCCGGCGATTTTGATAATCCAGATAATAAGCATGCTCCCAAACATCAATTGTCAATAAGGGCTTTTGATCATGCGCCATTGGTGTGTCGGCATTTGCTGTCTTGACAATTTTTAAATCTTTTCCCTCCTGCACCAGCCAAACCCAGCCGCTGCCGAATTGGGTAATGCCCCCGTTTTTCAACTCCTCAGCGAATTTTTCAAAGCTTCCCCAGCCGGCATCTATCTTCTGGGCAATGGCTCCGGAAGGTTTCCCTCCTCCACCTTTGAGGCATTGCCAGTAAAAGGAGTGGTTCCAGACCTGGGCGGCATTATTAAAGATGCCGGTTTTAGCGGTATCTTTGGCACTGATCTTAATAATTTCCTCCAGAGACAATTTGACCAGATCTGTCCCCTCAATCAGTTTGTTTAAATTATCGACATAAGTCTTGTGATGCTTGCCGTAATGAAACTCCAGAGTATTGGCGCTGATAAAAGGTGACAAAGCATCCTTGCCGTAGGGTAACAACGGTAAACTGATAGCCATAATAATTTCTTCTCCTTTTCTCGTTATTTTGTTTAAGATAAATTGCGCTTTGATTTTGTCAATTCTTTATTGATCTGCCGGCTTGGCAACTGATGGAATATCGGTTATTGTTTTCATTTTAATTTTCAGCCGGAGTTCATAAATGAACATAACGAAGATAAACACAATTGCCGGAACGGCAGCTTGCTGATTGAAAACAACCAGGGCTATTCCCCCGGCCAATGCATAGTTTTTCAGCGTTCCCAGCAGAAGCAGTGATAAGACTTTTTCTGGAGGTACTTTATAGAAAAGACAGATTTTTTCGATGCAATAACCGATTAAAAAAGTGCTGGTTACAGCGATTGCCGCGATGAAGAGCAAATCGAGCGGCCGGCGGAAAACCAGATAAAGGCTGCTTGCCGCCAGGGCATAGCAGACAATGAAGAAGCACCAGTCATTAATGATTTCCTTGTAGGGTTTAAAGATTTTATCCCAGTCATTATCCACGGCGATTCTCGACAAAAGAAGGGGCAGTACGATTAATTCTAAAACAAGGAGAATGATGCCGGAATAGTTTAAAGGTATATATTTGAGAAATCCTATGCCGGTGAGCGGAGCAATTAAGATTGCTCCCAGGTAAGCTCCGGCCAGGCCGGCGAGCGCAGCTTTTTGTTCGGCCCGGAGCAGTTCGCTCAGAGGTATTATGGATACAGCCGGAGGAACAGCGGCAATCAAGACAATTCCAACCCAGAGATTTTCATCACGGATCAGGAAGACACTCGACCAGATGATAAAGTTTCCCAAAATGAAGTAGTTCATGCCGATACCCCAGAGCGCCGGAGCAAGAAGCGGGTAGGGTTTACGGAAAAAACCGCGCGGCATACTCAAGAGAGTAACCGTCAGAATAATTGTCAATGCCGGCAGCGCCAGCGCTTTGCCGATATCTGCGCCTTGAGGTAAGATTATGCCGGTCAGCCCCGCCAGCAAAAAAAGAATGAGCGGCCGGCTGAAATAATACGAAATTCGAGCCACTGTGTTTTACCTCGATGCAGGAAATATTTTTTTTATCCCGATAATCAGCAGCAGTAAGATGACATTGACGATTACTATAGTTCCTCCCGCCGGCAAGTTCAATAAAAAAGAAACAGTAATCCCGCAGATTACGGACAGGATGGCGAAGACTGCCGAAACAATAATAGTCATTCTAAAGCTGATAGACAACTGGAGAGCCGCGAGCGGCGGCAGGATCAACATGGCGGTAACCAGCATCACACCTGTAACTTTCATGGCTAACACAGCGGCTACCGCCGTTAAAATAAGCAGCAGGACGTTTATTCTTTTCGTTTTTATGCCCATGCTTTGCGCCAATTCTTCATCAAAAGTGACGGCAAAAAGATCAGGGTAGAAAAAAATCACGCAACCAACGGCGATGATAAAGAAAATAAAAGAAAGAAAAAGTTCAGTTTGATTTACGGTCAGGATATTGCCGAAAAGATAACTGAACAGATCAACATTGTATCCTCCGGACAAGCTTGCCAGAACGATGCCCACGGCAATGCCTATCGAGGAAACTATGCCGATTGCCGCATCACCCTGAATTTTTTTTGACCGGGTTAGATGGAGAATCGCCAACGATGAAAGAATAACCAGAGGCAGGGCCGCCAGCGTAATATAAAGAGGACTGATGCCGACAAGCAGAACGACGGCAACGCTGCCAAAAGTTATATGCGCGAGGCCGTCACCGATCAGGGACATGCGGCGCAACACAAGGAACACTCCCAGGATAGAGCAAACTGCGGCAATCAGAGCCCCTGCCAGAATTGCCCGCTGAACAAATGAGAAACTTAAGATTTCGCAGAGGTTCACTTAAATATTACTCCTGTCATGCTGATGGCAAATAATGTGCTGACTGGCCGACCCGAAAAGACCGGCCATGTCCGGTGAAGTGCAGAAATCCTCAAAAGAGCCGGCAAAAATAATTTTCTTATCCAGATAGAGCAGTGAACTTGCATAGTTGCCCAGGATACCCGTGTCATGAGTGATCAGAATAATTGTTGTTCCCTCGTGGCGATTCAATTCCTGGGTGAGCTGGTAAAAGCTGTCCCTTGTTTTCGGGTCGAGAGCGGTGGTTGGTTCATCAAAAATAAGTAATTCGGGCTTAACAGCTAAAGCTCTGGCCAGCATTGTTCTTTGCTGTTCACCATAGGAAAGCTCACCGATCAGGCGGGAGGAAAGATGCTCGATGTCCATCATCTGCAGTACCTGTTTTATGTCACCATAATTTGCTTTACGTCTTGCCCCCAACTGGACAATTTCCCGGACAGTGCCGGGGAAGTGAGTATTCAGTGCGGCCAGACGCTGAGGTAAGTAGCCGATTTTATTCCATGAACTAAAAGCAGCCAGCGGCTGTCCGAACAGAGATATGTTGCCTTCCCGGGGCGTTAGAATACCCAGGATATTTTTAATCAATGTGCTTTTGCCGGAGCCGTTCGGCCCCGCTACGCCCAGATAATCACCTTTATTTACAGCAAAGGATATGTTCTGGAGAACTTCTATGCCGTTATAACAGAAGGTCAGTTTTTCGATGCGAATTATATTTACGGGCATTGCAGGCCTCTTTTGAGATTAACCAGATTTTCTTCCATGAGCTCCAGGAAAGAAACATTCCGGGACATTTCGGCTTTGCTTATGGCATGTCCGTTATTGAGCTTCAGCAAATTCGCCCCTGTTTCTTGGGCAATTGTTTGGGCGAGGCGGGGATTGATTAAATCTTCAGAATAAATATAAGAAGCTTTGGCGTTCTTGATTTGTGCAATCAGTTCCATTATTTTTTGCGGTTCCGGTTCGGAATCAGCCGAGGCATTATAAACGGAATAATATTTTAAACCATATCTATCAGCCAGATAAGCAAAAGCCCAATGCCCGGCATGCAGTATGGTCCGGCTTTTACACCCGGTTAATTCCGTGCGGAATTTGTTGTCCAAAGCCGTCAATTTGTTTTTGTACTGGGTTGCGTTTTTTAAATAATAGTCGCTGTGGCGCGGATCGGTCTTTACCAGGGCAGACGCAATGCTATCCGCCATTTTCTGAGCATTATTGAAATCAAGCCAGATATGCGGATCGAATTTGGCGGAGTGATGCTGCCGGTGATGTTCAACTACTTTGCCACCACCGGTTGATGGAAACATGCCAATACCGCTGCCTGTTTCCACGGGAAGCAGTTTGCTTTTGGATGATGTTGCCGCAATTACTTTATGCGCCCATTGCTCCAACTCCATATTTACATAAAGAAATAAATCCGCCTTGCTGATTTTTATAATGTCATCCGGTTTCAGTTCATAATTGTGGGCATCAGTTGCCGGCGGCAGCAGCATGCTTACGGCAACTTTCTCGCCGCCGATATTACGGGCCATGTCATAAAGCGGGAAAATGGTGGCGATTACGTGTAATTTGTTGTCAGCTTTCCCGGTTTCACCGGAATTCCGGCAGGAATAAATGAAGGGCAACAATAATACCAGAAGGTAAACAAATATTTTTTTCGACATGTATTTTCCTCCTTTACTGATCATTTTTGCAACTTGATTGCATTCCGGCAGCCGGCACAAAGTCCGGAAATGTTTATTTCGATATGTTCAATGCTGTAATCTTTTTCGGCTGCAAGCCACTGGCTGGCCTGCGAAAAAGTAAGCGGTTCCAGACAGGAAAGCGCTGCGCAATTCCTGCAGAGGAAATGCGGATGTACCGGATTTTCCACGGTGGCCAATTCAAAATAATTAGCGCCGCCGGTCGAGGTTATTTCTCTGATTAGCTTGTGCTTCTTGAATAAAGACAGGATGCGATAGATTGTTACCCGGTTGATCCGAATTTTTGATTCCAGCGCCTGCCTGATGCCGCTGATACTGACCGGTACAACGGTGTTCATGAGAATATTTAAAACAGCAATCCGCTGCGGCGTTTTGGAAAGCCCTGTTTTCTGCAGGATAAGCAAAGTATCTCTGTCCGGTGTACTGGCACTCATGGAAGTCAGTTACCAAAAATGCAACTTAGTTGCAACAGTTAATTAAAGAACTGCCTGCGCATCCCTGTTTGATATTTATAATCTTTCTGTTAAGATATATTGTAATCTTACCTGCAAATTTGAACAAAAAAGACGACAAGGAGGATTTATGAAACCGATCGGGCCTTTGATGTGGGAGCACAGACTCATTGAAAAGATGCTGGTGTCTCTGACAGAGCATATCGACAAAATCGAAAAAAGCAAAAAAGTTAATACACTGGTCATTGACAACGCGGTCGATTTTATTCGCATGTACGCTGATCGCACCCATCACGGGAAGGAAGAAGAGATTCTTTTTCGGGATTTGGCTAAAAAAGAGCTCACACCGGAACTTAAAAGAATTATGCAGGAATTGCTCGACGAACATGTCTGGGGCAGAAAAACAACGGCGGCGCTGGTTGAAGCTCGGAACAAATACGTGCAGGGGGACGGGAATGAATTAGCCCGGATAATCAATTTGGCGCGGCAGCTGACCGGTTTTTATCCCCGGCATATTGAAAAAGAAGACAAGCACTTTTTTTATCCCTGCCAGGAGTATTTCACCAGGGAAGAGCAGGAGAAAATGCTGGCGGAATTCTGGGAATTCGACCGCAAAATGATTCATGAAAAATACAATAAAGTTTTTGAAGAATACACTAAGCTCAGTTATTAAGCTTCAGAGCACTATCCATTGTGGTGACACTGAAATAAAACACTATATATTGATTTTTTCCTTGATTTATGGTTTTTTTAATGCTAAAATAACGACCAAGATAAAAAAAAGAATTCCATGGAATGTGCAGGGACTGGTTGCCGGTCAAGTAAAAAGGAGTTGCTCAAGAAAAAGAGGTAGAGGTAATTGGCAGTATAGGAGAACCGCGGAAAAGGCCAGACTGCTATTGCACCACCTGAGGGACATAAAGATACTGATTGCATTTCCAGAGCCAAAAGACGCGGTTGAAAAGGTTAACTAAATTTCCAACCATCACCGGAAAGGCGGGTCATAATTGATCCGCCTTTTTTATTTCGGTGATGTATTAATTATTGGCCGGTAAGCACAAAATGACCAGTTTTCAGGCAGTTCATTCAGCGGAGCAGATAACAGAGGTAGTGACTCTGGCGTACGAGATTTGGCAGGAGCACTATGTCCCCATTATCGGCCAGAGACAAGTCGACTACATGTTGGAGAAGTTCCAGAGCGAGAGAGCGGTGACTGAACAGCTTCGTAATTTCTATGAGTATTATATAGTTATCCATCAGGGGCAAAACGTGGGATATGTGGCTGTTGTTCCCAACCGCCTTCAATCAGCTCTTCTCATCAGCAAGATCTATATCCGGAGGCCCAAACGTGGTCATCGTTTGGGAAAAACGACCTTGCGGTTTGTGGAGAACATCTGTCTGCAACGGGGAATCAAACTGATCTGGCTAACCGTAAATAAAAACAATGCCCATTCTATTGCCTGGTATTTGCGGATGGGCTTCCGAAACGTCGGATCAACCATTGCCGACATCGGCGGAGGTTTTGTAATGGACGACTTTCGACTGGAAAAAACAATGGATCAGCAATCTTCCGGAGGCGGCAGTCTGATGAATGCCCCCGGGCAGTTACTTTGTTCTTAATTAATTCCGGAAGCCCGAATATTGCTGCCAGATTGGAATTGACAGACATACTTTAATTGTCTTATACTTTCAAAACGGTTAAATAAATTCTGCTCAGTTTAAGACAACTCCTAAAAGTATAAACCAAATCAAAGGTGGAAAATGATGTCAAGAAAAGGATTACCGAAAACGAAGGTTGTGGAGAGAATCGTATCAATTAAGACAGTTGACGGAGCGATCATCAGAGGCAAGATCAATATCGGGGAAAGGAACCGGATATCTGATTTTTTCCTGACGAACAAAACTCCTTTTGTCCTGGTTTATGACATGCAGGATCAGATTAATCTGAATAAGGTACTGATCATTAACAAGCAACATATTGTTTGGGTGGAGCCGGAAGATACACCGGGTCAAGATGAGTAGAAGCGGAGCTTATTTTCAAGACAAGACAGGCCGTCATGGCCAATTTCGATCCGGGATATGCTCTGTAATGAGTTGGAGGTGACACCGGGGGCGGATTTCATACCGGGAGAATATTAATTTGAAATATGCAGAAGAGGTATCTCAATGCCGGGAATAACCTCCAATGGGATACGGCTTGAGTATGAAACATTCGGAACCCCTTCCGACCGGCCGCTCCTGCTGATCATCGGACTGGGCGGACAATTGATCCAGTGGGATGAAAATCTCTGCCATGACCTCGTTTCGCGCGGCCACTATGTCATCAGATATGACAACCGCGATGTCGGACTCTCCACCAAGTTCGATAAGGCGGACATGCCTGACGTCATGGGAACATGGCGGAAAATTCTCAACGGCGACAAAAGCGGTGTGCCCTATACAATTGAAGATATGGCTGATGATGGAGCAGGACTGCTGACCGCTCTGGGAATCCCCTGCGCCCATATCTGCGGCATGTCCATGGGGGGAATGATTGCCCAGACAATGGCACTGCGGCATCCTTCCCGGGTCTTGAGCCTGACCTCCATTTATTCCAACACCGGAAATCCGGATCTTCCCCAACCGAAACCGGAAGTGTGGTCGGCCATGATGGCTCCCCCTCCCGCCGAGCGGCTCGCTAATATAGAGCATATGCTCGGATTTTTCAAAATGATCGCCGGACAAGGCTTTCCTTTTGATGAAGATTGGACCCGCAGAATAATGGCTGCAAGCTACGACCGCTGTTTTTATCCTCAGGGCACCGGTTACCAGTCACTTGCCGTAGCTGCGCAAAATAACAGGAAAGATGTTCTCGCCTCGATAAAGGTTCCTGTGCTGGTTATTCACGGAACCGATGATCCTCTGGTGCCGGTGGAGGGTGGAAAAGAGACCGCCGCCGTAATACCTGGTGCGAAACTTATCTTGATCGAGGGAATGGGACATGATCTCCCGCACGGCGGGGCATGGCCGCAGATCGTAGAGGCAGTTGCCGCTCATACCCTGGAAGCATCAAAGAATCCTTGATTTCGGAAGGATCCGGCAAGGAATTTCATATTTCTATGAAGGTAATTGCTCCGCAACCGACAGACAAGCTGCCGTGCGATGATCCGTCCAACGCCCGCCGGGGCGTCGGGTTCGCGGTCTGGGAGTTCTGGAAGCACCTGCCGGTCTGGTACGTCCTTTACAGCACCTTAATGATGGCGATGATGGCGATTGTGTATTTCAATCCGTCGCGCCGCCTGCTGACCGCCACTGCTGTTTTCCCGCTTTTCTGGTTTTTTGTCTACTTCTATGCCCGGTTCTCCAGCGATCCGGGCCGCGCGAGCGTATTCAAGCCGCTGCTGGCGATGGGCGCTGCGGTAACGGCGATCCTGATAGCTTTCAATCTGCTGCTCGGACCGGTGTGGCAATCCGAAGTGATCGTGCCGATCAAGCAATTCTATCCCCACGCCCAGGTCGACCAGACTTCTCAAATCAGGGACAAACAGGGCAATCCGCTCTCCGACAACCGCGGGCTGCCGCTGGAGAAGGGGAAAATGATGACCGCCCCGGACGGCCGACTCTACAAGGTTGAGGGGAAGCTGCTGATTAACCTCGAATATAAAAGGAGAATTGTCGTCGGCCACGAAATAATGAACGTCTTGTGGCTGATGGTGCTGCTCGGGCATTGCTGGTACTGGCGCGGCCGCAAAGGGTTGATCAAGTTCTTCGTTGCCACATTGATCTACGGCTTTTTGCTGGAGAGCGGCGGGGTGGCGGGTGACTATTTCCGCGAGTACGACTACACCCTGTACCTGCCGCTGCTGGCGGCTCCGGTGGCGACGATGGCCGGCTGGCCGATGATCTTTTACTCATCGCTTTCTCTCTATGAGATGATCGAGCGGCGCTGGCCAAAGTTGAAAGAGACCAACGTTGTGGCCATCGGTTTGATTATTGCTGTCATCGCAACCTCCTGGGATCTGCATATTGATCCGGTGGCAACCGGCCTTGGTCTCTGGACCTGGCATGAGCTGCTGCCTGCCTGGTATCTCGGCGTCCCGCTGCTTAATTTCATGAGCTGGATGACGGCGGTTTTTGTCTACGGTGTCGGTTATACATTTATCCACCGCCGTGCCGACTGGAGCGACCGGAAAAAAATTATCGCCATGTTCGGAATGATTCCTGTTTTACTGATTGCTGCCGCTATAATCAACTTTACGCTGATGGGCATCATCGAGGGCTTCGACGGTCCAACCTGGCAGGTGCGTTCACTGAGCAGGGGTTAAGCGCAGCGTTGCCGGTGTGCCGGTCCTGCTTCCCGACAACAACAAACGGCACCCGGGACCGCGATTTGCTCTGGGCGGCTTTCTGGTATCCAAGAATGTCGGTAACCGGAAAGTGGGCCGATAACGAAGGCTGTCTTGATAAATCAAGCAATGCTTTTTTTCTGAGGCTTGATTATTACCTTGATCGATTCCCGGCTGTCGGAGACCAATTGAAAGCCTTGGACAATATCGTCCAGGGCAAGCCGGTGTGTAATCAGATCATCAACCGCAATATTTCCCGAGTCTATCAGCTTAATCGCTTCAGCAATATCAGAAGGACCGCAGTAGTAGGACGTGAGAATGGTGATTTCTTTCATCCAGAAATCATTGACGGGAACAACGACTCTCCTGTCCGGTGCGGGAACGGCGAACAATACAATAACTCCGCCTTTATCCACACAGCTCCAGGCCTGCTCCAAAGCTGAATCAGCTGACGCGCATAAAAGAACGACGTCGGCATTTTTTCCGGTTTCTGCAATCAGTCGATCCCGGATATTGCCTGTTGCATCGATGACGGCAGCAGCGCCGATGTTTGCGGCAAACTGCAGCTTCATTTTATTAAGATCGGCGGCGATAACTTTACATCCTTTGGAGCGGGCGAGTTTTACGTGAAGCAGTCCCGACATGCCGCAGCCGATCACCAGCACGGAATCTTCCTTTTTTACGCCCGCCATTCTCTGCGCCCGGACAACACAGGCCAGAGGTTCTATGAAGGTGCTTTGATCGTAAGTGATATGCTCCGGCAGCAGATAGGTGCCGCTTTCCACGATGGTTTCCGGAACCAGGATATATTCGGCAAAACCGCCGGGAAGCCGTTCCCTGATCTCCGAACATTGGGGATAATGTCCGTTTTGGCAATAAAAACATTTCCCGCAGGGCACTTTAGGAGCGATAAATACCCGGTCGCCGGGATTAAATTTTTTTACGGAATCGCCAACTTTTACAACCTGAGCGCCGATTTCATGCCCCTGGACCAACGGAGCCCGCGGCAGCCGGTACCATTCGACCACATCGCTGCCGCAGATACCGCAGGAAATAATCTTGACCAGCATTTCCTTCGGACCGGGGGTAGGGGTCGGTACCTCTTCTACCCGAATGTCTTTGTTGTTGTACCAGTAGGCAACTTTCATTAAAATAAAATATTCCCCTCAGCCTTCAGCCTTCAGCCCTCAGTCTTCAGCCTAATTCCCCTCAGCCTTTAACGTGTTATAAAGATCAAAAGCCTTCGCCGGAGTCTCGTTTTCATGGACTACGGCCCGCACTGCCTTAAGCATGGCGACGGGCGCCTCCGACTGGAAGATGTTGCGTCCCATATCGACGCCGGCAGCTCCCCTCTGGACAGCGTTATACGCCATAGTCAGCGCATCCAGTTCGGGTATTTTTTTGCCGCCGGCCATTACGATCGGTACAGGGCAGGATGCGGTGACTGTCTCGAAATCTTTTTCCACATAGTAAGTCTTGATATAATGGGCGCCAAGCTCCGCGCATATCCTGCAGGCCAGCCGGAAATACTGCGCATCACGGGCCATATCTTTACCTACAGCGGTTACGGCCAGAGTTGGAATACCATAGCGCGTGCCGATATCAACCATTCGCGTCATATTAATGATCGATTCTTTTTCGTGTTCACCGCCGATAAAGACCTGGACAGCCATGGCGCAGACATTTAAGCGGATGGATTCCTCAATGTTTACGGCAATTTCCTCGTTGGACAGCTCTTTGAGGATGCTTGCACCGCCGGAAACACGCAGCACAATGGACTGAGATGTGGAGGGCGGCACAACACTCCTCAGAATGCCCCGGGTCAGCATGAGAGTGTCGGCATAAGGCATTAACGGAAGGATATTGATATCGACCCTTTCCAGGCCGGTGGTGGGTCCCTGAAAATAGCCGTGATCGATGGCGAGCATGACTGTCCGGCCGGAAACGGGATTAAATATCCGCGCCAGTCTGTTTTTCATCCCCCAGTCCAGAGAATTCGAGCCTTTGAGGAAGAAACCCTCGGTTTTCTGCGGTATGTCGGTATAAAACATTTTAGCTTCCTGAATTCCTTCGGTGTCCGCCATTTTATTTCTTCTCCTTTCCGGTTCTGAAACAGCGATAAATATTTTATATATTTAACAAATTATTTCTCATCATTAAGTAACTTACTTTGCTTACCTTTATTATAGTCTGGCTTTTTTTTCAATAGCTCTGTCAATTGGGCATGGGCAATAAAAGGTATAAAGCATTTGGCAAAAAAAGATTGATTAAGGTATAACAAGGCTACGAAGTATGAATTATATAAAGGAGAGAAAATGATGAAGATAATTAAGATGTCCATACGAAGAAATAATTTATTGCTTATTGCAGGACTGATTTTGCTGGCCTCAGGCTTAGGCATAACCGGCTGCGCATCCAAGCTCCATAGCGTCAATATGAACTATGATGCCGAAAAAGCCAATATACCCGGTTATTTAATAAACAATGATAAAAGCCGTAGCGCCGAAATTGCCGTAGCTGAATTTGCAGACATCCGCAAGCTGGATGAACCGATGGTAATCGGGCGCGTTGTGGAGAAAGACGGCATGAAAACTCTGGTGCTGCCCAGATACACAAAACCGACGCAGGCCGTTTCTTCCGGCATAAAGAAATACTTAATCAAAGCCGGCTATAGGACTACCGGTGCTCCCGGACAATGGGATTTAAAGGAAGAAACAATGTCCAAAGTTAAGAGCAAACTACTGATCGGCGGAAGTATCGAAGAGCTGGAATTAATCTGCCGGAAAGGATTTCCCACGGATTCCTACAAAGCGCTGATAAAGTTAAATCTGGTACTTGCCGATCCGGCAAAAGGAAAGATACTGTATCGCAGTTCCGTAGAAAGTAATACGTCACTGGAGCATGTTTCTTTTTCCGAAGCGCGCCTGGAAGAGCAAATCAATATTGCTCTGGCCGATGCCATTGAAAAGATTTTTGAAGATAGAAAGATAGCTCAAAAGCTCAAAGAAGCTTTGGCCGAATGAGATATAATCCCCTTGACAAAAAAATATTATTATATATCGTGAGCGCTCATTCAAAAAATGAATAGATATTCAGACAGCAAAAGGAATTGTTAAGGATGGAGAAATCAGCACGCAAAGAGCGTGAATTCAAAACGCGGCGGGCCGACATTCTGGAGCAGGCGGAAAAAATTTTTGCGGTCAAGGGTTTTTACAGTGCCACTATGGCGGAAATCGCCAATGCATCCGGTTTTTCCATTGGTTCCCTTTATCAGTATTTCGAGAGCAAAGACAATCTCTACAGCAAAATGATCAGTGAAAAGCTTGATCTGATGCATGAACAAGTGAGAGAAAAGGTTAAAGTCGCTTCAGGTATTGCCGAAAAAATGGAGATGATTGTTGCCGCCCACTTTCAGTTTGTGGAAAACAACGAGGATTTTTGCCGGTTATTTCTCAGAGGTGAAAATGCCGCCCCATCGGAGGTAATGACTTCCCTGCGGCAGAAAATTATGGACGGCTATTCTCAACATCTGACATTTGTTGAAAATGAATTAAAAGAGGGTATTAAAAGAGGTATTTTACGCCCTTTTCCATCGCGGGATATGGCCGCTGTATTACTTGGCTTGATTCGATCCGCCGCCGTGGACTGGATGCTGTTTCCCAAGAAGGCATCATTGCTTTCCAGAAAAGATTTTATTCTGAGCGTATTTTTAAGGGGGGTGCAACAAAATGAAACATAAAATTATCCTCTGGGCGTTTTTTACGGTTGTTCCATTGTTCCTGATTTCCCGTATTTTGTATGCCGAAGAGCTGTTAACATTGGAGGAGAGCATTGACATCGCCTTGAAGAACAGCAGAACAATTATTTCCGCCCAGGAAGGTGTGAAAGCCGCTACAGCCCTGAAGCGCGAATCCGCCACCGGTTTTTTACCAAAATTTAACACATCTTACAGCTACACCCGCTTGAGTGAAGCCCCGTTTTCCAAGTTTCAAGGCCTGCCGGCGCCATTGACGGCTCTTAATGGCACCGAAATGCCGGCAGGAACACAGGATAATTACAGCTGGACAATTGAAGCCCGCCAGCCTCTTTTTACCGGAGGAGGTCTTATTGCCAATTATCAGGCCAATAAAATCGGCGAAGATGCCGCCCGGATAGAAGCTACGGCAAAACAGCAGGATGTCGTGCAGGAGGTCAAGATTGCTTACTTTAATATTTTATACGCGCAAAAAATAAGGGAAACAGCGCAGCAGTCCGTGGAAGTGCTCTCGGCGCATCGTGACGTCGCGGACAATTTTTTTAAAGTGGGGATGATCCCCAAAAATGATCTGCTGCATACGGAAGTGGAACTGGCTAATGGCAGGCTGAATCTGATCAAAGCGCAAAATGCCGTGGAGTTGACCAAAGCCCGGTTTAATTCAATCTTGAAGCGGCGGATATCGATGCCGGTCCAAATAGCGGATGTTCTGCAATACAGGCCTTTGGAAAAGCAGTTGGATGAATGTCTGGAAATCGCTTTGAAAAACAGGCCGGAGTTAAAAATTGCATCGCTTAAAGCCGCGCAGGCATCAAAGTTAGTCCAGGCTGCGCAGAGCGAATATCTGCCAACAGTGAGTCTGGTCGGAAATTATACAAGGTCCGGCGACAATCCTTCGGTTTCCGGCAGTGATTTTAAAGATGCGGAAAACTGGTATGTGATGGGGGTGGCGAGCTGGAATTTCTGGGAATGGGGCAAAACAAAATTCCGCGTTGATGCCGGCCGCGCCAGAGAAACCCAGGCTCTTGAGGCGGCCAAGGAATTAAATGATCAGATTACTCTGGAAATTAAAAACGCTTATCTGAATTTAGAGGAGGCGGAAAAGCAAATTGCCGTCTCGCAAAAAGTAATCGAGCAGGCGGACGAAAATTTCCGGATTACCCAGGAGCGATTCAAGGAAAGAGTGGCAACATCAACGGAAGTATTGGATGCCCAAACGCTTTTGACCAAAGCCAAGGCTCAGTATGCTAATGCTTTGGGAGATTTCAACATCAGTCAGGCCAGACTCGACCGCGCCATGGGGATAATCTGGCGATAATCTGCCTGACAGCTCAACGGCAACTGCATCGGATGGTGGCAGTTTGCCGGTGGAGTGGGGAAAGTAATATTGTTCTGAATTACCATAAAAAGGATTTCCTGATGAGAAAAATAACGTTTTGCGGTTTGGTTTTATCAGCAGCGATGATGGCCTTTGTTTCCGCCGCCATCGCCGGGGAATATACATTAAGTGACTTGTATCAGCAGGCCTTGAAGAACTCGGAAAAGATTAAATATGCGCAGGAAAACCTCTATATTGCCAGGACGGGTAAAGATAAAGCCTGGGCGGTGTTGTTTCCCAGAGTTACTGCTTACGGCACTTATAATCATTTTTCAGAGCAGAAGGTAACTCTTTCCGGCGTGCTGATTCAGCCCCACGAATCCGGCAACTGGGGTGTGCGGGCCGACGAATCGTTCTCTCTGAGCATCCGTGAGCTGAATGCATTAAAATTTGCCGGACAAAGCGTTACAAAAAGCGAATATGATTTAGATGCGACCAAATCCGATTTTGTTCTGGCAGTTGCTGCTGCTTATTATGATACCCTGAAGGCAAAGAAATCACTGGAAGTTGCAGCTGCTAATATGGAACGCCTGACGCAATACCGGGATGCCGTAGAAAAGAGAGTGAAGGTTGGCGAACTCACCAGAACAGCGCTTCTGCGGGCGGATGGCGAGCTCTCCGGAGCACGGTCCGACTATCTCAAGGCAACCAATGCTTTCAAACTTGTCCGTGCCGTGCTGATCCGCATTACCGGCATTGAAGATAATTTCCAGCTCAAGGAAACTATTATCCCCCCGACTGAGCAAATTGCGCTGAATAATCTGCGTAATGTTGCTTTGGCCTCCCGGGCTGATTTGAAGAGTTATCATATTCAAACGAAGATGGCTGAAGAGCAGGTTCAGTATGCCCGCGGCGCTTTCTGGCCGAACATCAATTTGTTTGCCATCTACAACGCCACCGACCAGTACCCGGCATCCGGATCGGCGGCGACACAAACATTAAACAGGGAAAGCGTTCTGGCGGGTATTTCTCTGACCTATCCCTTTTTTGAAGGGGGGTTGAGGATGGCTGAGCTCAGAGAAGCCAAAGCCAAAGAAAGGCAGGCCAAACTGGCTTATGACGATTTTAAAAAGAATGTGGATGTAGAACTGCAAAGCGCCTATTTGGATTTGCAGACGCAGCGGGGAACGCTTAAGTTTTCCGAAGATCAGCGCATCTTTGCCGAAGATAATTATAACGCAGTCATCAGAATGTTCAATAATGGCCTGGCGACAAGCCTGGACGTAATGGACGCCAATTCACTGCTGCTGTCGGCGGAAAGAAACTGGAATGAAGCGCACTACAATTACCAGCTGGCCAACCTGAAGTTGAAGAGAACCAGCGGCATGCTGCTGCAATTTGTTAATGACAGCAAATAAAAAACCAATAGCGCACCGCGAGGAGGTTGGAGTTCATGACTTTAAACAAGCATATTGTTTCCACGGTTAGAAATATATCAAAATTCCGGAAAGTAAGGGTGTTGCTCCTGACGGGAATGATAGCGCTCCTCAGTCTGCCTTTCTTGTCCTGCTCTCGGGAGAAAAAGGCGGAGCCGGAAAAACTGGTGAATGTACAGGTCTGGGAGGCCCGGAGCGAAAAGATTCAGCCTAACCTGGAAACCACCGGGACACTGAAGGCGGACGAGGAAGTAGCAGTCAGTACAGAAGTTGACGGCATTATCAGAAAAATTCATGTGGAGCAGGGAAGGGTCGTCAGCGCCGGAATGCTTCTGGCGGAAATCAATGAAACCGATTATAAGTTGGACTGGAAAAGGTCTGATGCCGCACTCAAACAGGCCCAGGCCTCTTTGGCCAATGTGCAGGCCGAATATAAGAGAAAGGATGCTCTTTTTAAGGAAGAACTGATTACCAAACAGCAGTTTGATGATATTTCCACAAGGGTTTTGTTGGCGGAAGCTGATTTAGAAAGAGCGAAAGCCACCCTGGAAACTTCCAAAGAAAGACTCTCCCGGACAAAAATCTATTCACCGCTGCGCGGTGCCGTCAAGGAAAAAAGAGTGTCGGTAGGCGACTATGTGCGCAACAGCATGCCTCTTTTTCAGATCATCAAAACAGACCCTCTCAAACTCAATTTTACGGTGAGCGAAAGAGACCTCGCCAGTTTAAAGATCGGGCAGGATGTGGTTTTTACGGTTGATGCGCTGGCCGACAGGAAGTTCAAGGGCAAGGTGAGTCTTCTTTATCCCAATGTGGAGGAAAGAACGAGAACGCTGCAGGCCGAAGCCATTGTTTCCAATAGCAATCAGGTTTTGAAGCCGGGATCTTTTGCCCGGGTAT
Organism: Deltaproteobacteria bacterium HGW-Deltaproteobacteria-12; assembly: GCA_002840565.1. Lineage (GTDB taxonomy): Bacteria > Desulfobacterota > Syntrophia > Syntrophales > Smithellaceae > MVRV01. The sequence continues at coordinate 101,785 of PHBK01000018.1, forward strand.
TTATTTATACACAGCAGCCGCGCGAAGCCGTGGTGGCGCCGATAACCGCGTTGCTTTATGACAGCGGTAAGATCCGCATTTATGTCGCGGAAGGTAATATAGCGCGGGAAAGAATTGTCAAAATAGGCGGCAAGTACGGCGAATATGTGGAAATCGTTGAAGGTCTGAAAGAGAAAGAGCAGGTTGTGGTGGTCGGTCAGAACAATCTGTCGGAAGGGGTGAAACTTAATGTGGCTCGCTGATACCTCCGTTAAACGTCCGGTTTTTGCCACCATGGTGATCATGGCCCTTGTAGTGCTGGGCATTGTCAGCTATCCGTCAATCGGCGTCGATCTTTTCCCCAAAATTGATTTCCCCATTGTGACTGTTACGACTGTACTAAAAGGCGCCAGTCCCGATGTTATGGATGTTGACGTCACGGATCGAATTGAAGGCGCCGTCAATACGATTAACGGCGTCAAAAGCATTACGTCCACGAGTTACGAAAGCATGTCGCGGACAACCATCGAATTTGTTCTGGAGAGAAATATCGATGAGGCCGTTCAGGATGTGCGTGAAAAAGTAAGCGGAATTCGCAACAAATTACCGGCGGATATTGAAGAGCCCAGGATTGCCAAAGTTGACCCCGACGCATCACCGATTTTGTTTCTCAATCTTTCCGGCAACCGGTCGGTGCGTGATCTTTCCACTTATGCGGATGAAGTTCTGAAAGAACAGTTGCAGCGGATCAATGGCGTCGGCGACGTCATTTTCTACGGTCTGCGTCTGCGGCAGGTGCGCATCTGGCTGGATGCCGCTAAAATGCAGGCTTATCAGGTATCTCCAGGCGATGTTGTCCTGGCCCTGAAACGGGAAAACGTCGAGTTGCCGGGTGGCCGGATTGAAACTCAAACCAAGGAATATACCGTCCGGATCAAGGGTGAGTTTGCGAAAATTCCTGATTTCAATGACCTGATCATAAGTTACTATAAAGGCTCGCCGGTGCGCGTCCGGGATATCGGCAGGGCGGAAGACGGCATGGAAGAAAAAAGGTCCCTGTCGCGTTTCGACAGAGTGCCGGCAGTTGGCATGGCTATTCAGAAGCAATCGGGAACCAATACGGTGGAGGTGGCCAACCGCGTTAAAAAGGAAGTCGAACAAATCAACAAATCACTGCCGCCGGGAATGAAAGTCAATATCGCCAATGATCAGTCGCTTTTTATTGTCCGTTCCATCAAAGAAGTGCAGTTCCACTTAATCATCGGCAGTATTTTTGCCATTCTGGCCGTTTTTATTTTTCTCAAGAATGTGCGCACTACTTTAATCAGTGCTGTAGCTTTGCCTGTTTCCGTTATCTCGACCTTTGCGTTGATCAATGCTTTTAATTTTACCTTTAATAATATGACGATGCTGGCACTATCGCTATCGGTCGGGCTGCTCATTGACGATGCCATTATTGTCATTGAAAATATTTACCGTCATATAGAAGACGGGATGGAACCGCGCGAGGCGGCAACCTTTGCCACCTCGGAAATCGGCTTGGCTGTTATGGCGACGACGTTTGCCATTGTTGGTATTTTTCTGCCTGTTGCTTTCATGAAAGGGATCATCGGCAGATTTTTTCTCCAGTTTGCCTTAACGATTATATTTGCTATTCTGGTATCACTGCTTGTTTCCTTTACTTTGACACCGATGATGGCTTCGATTTTCCTCAAGTCTCATAAAAAATCCATGCCCAAGTCTTTGGCAATAGGTGTTGGAGCAGGCGGCGGTGCACCGCCTGCCCGGCAATCCATCTGGAAAAGAGCCAGCGATTTGTTGGAGCATTACTATCAAAAGCTGGAATCTTTTTATCGGGTGGTTCTGGAATATACCCTGGGCTACCGCAAAACTGTGTTGGTGGGCGCCTTGATTATATTTGTGCTGAGCCTCGGGCTCACGGCATTTATCGGAAAGGAATTCGTGCCTCCTGAAGATCAAGGCATTTTCATGATTCGCATGGAAGCGCCGATTGATTATTCCGTAGATCAAATAGAAAAATATTTAGGGAAGACGGAAGCCATGATGCAGGAAATCCCGGAAATCAAATCTGTCTTTTACGTTCAGGGATATGGGGGGTATGCCAATCGCGCTTTGATGCTGCTCAACCTGAAACCAAAAGCACAGCGCAAAAAAAGTCAGGAAGATATTAAAAAGATAGCGCGAATAAAATTGCGGCAAATTCCGGGGTTAAAAGTATCGGCAGAAGATATTTCTGTTGTCGGCGGTGGTCAGAGGCAGGTGCCTATCCAATACAGTATCCGTGGGCAGGATATGGCCGCCCTGCAGAAATATGCCCGGCAAATAACCAGTGAATTTTCCAAACTGCCGGGGATTGTGGATGTAGACACATCGCTGGAAGTCGGCAAACCGGAATTCAAGGTTTACATCGACCGAGACCGGGCGGCGAATCTGGGCGTTGATGTGGCCTCAGTTGCCGAGGCCATTAATCTGCTGATCAGTGGAGAGCTGGATATTGCCCGCTATAAAGACGAAACACGAGGCAAACGCTATGATATTCGTGTGCGTCTCAATCCGCAGGATCGGGAAAGCGCTGGAGATCTGCAGCGCATATACGTAAGGGCGCGTGATGGCAAACTGGTCGAACTGTCCAATATTATTAAAATGGAGGAAGGAAGCGGTCCCAGTGTCATCAACCGTGTTGACCGGCAGAGGGCGATAACGATCTTCGCTTCTCTGGAAGGAAAGCCCCTGGGCCAGGCAAAAAACGAACTGGATTCGATTGCCGCTAAAATATTACCGGCAGATTTTTTGCCCAAATACCAGGGCATGGCTGACACGATGGAGGAATCTTTTGGTTATCTGCTTTTTGCCCTGCTGCTGGGTGTCATCATGGCTTATATGATCCTGGCGGCACAATTTGAAAGCTTTGTTCATCCCATTACCGTATTGCTTTCCCTTCCCATATCTTTTGTCGGCGCTTTCGGGGCCTTGTTTATTACGGGCAAGACTCTTAATGTTTACAGCTTTATCGGTCTGATTCTGCTCATGGGGCTGGTGAAGAAAAACGCCATTTTGCTGGTAGACTATACCAATGTTTTAAGAGGGAGAGGTCTTCCCCGCCGGGAAGCTATTTTGCAGGCGGGACCTGTCCGGATGCGTCCGATTCTGATGACAACGTTTGCCATGATTTTCGGTATGCTGCCGATTGCTCTGGGGGTGGGAGAGGGCGCGGAAACGCGCGCTCCGATGGGTATTTCGGTGATTGGCGGACTCTTAACCTCACTGGTGTTGACGCTGATTGTTGTTCCATCCGCCTATGATATTTTTGATGACTGGCAGGAAAAATTCAAGAACAGGAAAAGAAAAAAAGAGCGACGTGTCGAGAAATTTCTGATGTAATGGGGAAGAGGTGACGGCATGAAAATGTTTTTAGTGATTTATACAGAAGCGACGGATGAAAGCATTACTGCCGCTTTCAAAGAAGCGGGCTTCAAGGCCTATACGAAAATGCATGGCGCCACAGGGGAGGGACAGGAAACCGAGCCGAAGTTGGGCACGCATTTCTGGCCCGGGAAAAATAACGCGCTTTTTTTTGCTGTGCACGACGAGGATATTAAAAAACTTTGCAGTCTTGTGACCAACTTGAAAACGGAACAGCCCCGCGCCGGTTTGCGCGCTTTTACCTTCCCGTTGGAGGAATGTATATAATCATGGGCGGACAAAGAGTTACAAGAAGACAGAAGGATGTTTCCCGGATTTTAAGGGAAAAAAAGAAGCTGCAACCGCTGAAAAATAGAAAGATAAAAAAGCAGCCCGTAAACAAAAAGGAAAGTTAAAAAAAACAAATTTATAAAGGAGGAAACGAAAATGAGATTTAAAATTGTTTTTTTAGGATTATTGGTATTGATATTTATCTCAGGCTGCGCCACGACCCAGGAATTAAAAACATCAATTTCTTCTAAAGTCAGCTCAATTACGGATAGCGTAGATCCGGCGCTGGTCAGCAAGCTGCCGGCGGATAAAAAAGAAGGATTCCCCCAGGCGGAATTCAATGTAAATGTCGCTAATCAAAAAGTAAAACTGGCCGAGATTAAAAGTGAGCTTGCCGCCAACCAGAAGAAGCATGCCGGTTTGGAAGAAGATCTGGCGACTAGTTTTCAAAAGGAAGCAGCAATTGATTATGACCTGATAAAAATTGATGCAATTATCAATTCTGATTTAGGTAAAAAGGAAGATAATCTGAAAGTGAAAGCCAATCTGCAATCAAAGAAATTGGAGGCACAGGCAGACAGAATAAAGATTAATGCCAATCTGGAAGCAACGAAAAGAAGAAGTGAGTATTTGACCACGGACGCAGCAAGACTGGAAGAAGTTATCAAGAATATGAAATTTGAAGGCGGGAAGCAGCCGGAAGCAGAGAAGAAAAAATAAATCTCAGTGGAGGAGGTAATAAAAATATGGGCAAATCAATCAAAGGCTCCAGGACGGAAAAGAATTTGCTGGCAGCTTTTGCCGGGGAATCGCAGGCCAGAAACCGCTATACTTATTTTGCCAGTGCTGCCAGAAAAGAAGGCTATGAACAAATTGCTAATTTCTTTTTGGAAACGGCAGAAAACGAGAAGGAGCATGCCAAGATGTTTTTTAAACATCTGGAAGGGGGCGAAGTTGAAATAAGCGCTTCTTACCCCGCAGGAGTTATCGGTGGCACTAAAGCCAACCTGGAAGCTGCGGCAGCAGGAGAGAAGATGGAATGGACCAGTCTGTATGCTGATTTTGCCAAAATAGCCAAAGAAGAAGGTTATCCGGAAGTACAACATTCTTTCGAGCAGATTGCGAAAGTAGAAAAATTTCATGAGAGCCGTTACCGCAAACTGGTTGAGAATATTAAGAAAAATGAGGTGTTTAAGAAGAAAGCGTCTGTTAAATGGCACTGCATCAACTGCGGGTATGTTCATGAAGGAACGAAGCCGCCGAAAGAGTGCCCGGCCTGCAAACATCCGCAATCGTATTATGAGGTCTTGGCCGAAAACTATTAGTGCGACTCCATTTTCAAGAACGCAGTGAATTGAAAATGGTTAGTCGCACTTATCCCGCAAGCGAAGCGAAGCGGGGTTAATGCAACCTTTTTCAGAAGCGTAGCGCGTTGAAATTTGTTAGTCGCACTTATCCCGCAGCACTTATCCCGCAGAACGCAGTGACGCGGGGTTAATGCAACCAGAATATTATTTCAGGCGAAGCGCGGAACATAAAACTAGGTCAATTTGTAAGCAAAAGAAGGAGGAAACTATCATGAATAAAGTATTGAAGATGTTTATTTTTCTGTTGGTCGTGGGTGGCCCTTTGCTGTCTTCGGGAATCGCTTGCGCGGCGGAATCGGGCGTTGCTGGATCGGATAAAATAGTCCAGAGCGGAGCTATTCTGACTGTAGCCGAGTCCAAGAGGATGATAGGTAAGGCTGTGGCGCAAATGCCCATCGTCAAAAACGCTCTTGCCAACGGTATGGTTATTGTCATCAAAGGGACAACCAATGCTTATGTGGCTGAGGAGATTGCCGGCGGTAAATCCAACCATGCGGCATTTGTGACGGGAAGAATTGAACCCGAAAAAGGAACCAAATATCTGCCCAAGGCCAAACCAGTCAACCACCTGATTCTGGAGAAAGGCAAGGTGGTGGATATTTCGCTTGAAGATGCCGCCAAGAAGCTGAAAGCTGGCGACGTTGTTATCAAGGGGGCGAATGCTCTGGATTACAAAAACAAGATGGCGGCTGTTAATATTCTCCATCCCGAAGGCGGAACAACGGGAATCACTATGCCCATCATTGTGGCCCGCAAGGCCCATCTCGTAATTCCGGTCGGCCTAGAGAAGCTGGTTGCCGGGGATATCATAGATCTGACATTGAAGATGAGGGAACCGATGGAAACATTGTCCGCCCCGGCTGGCAGCTCGAAAGCGCTGTTTCCCGGTCACAATATTCCCTCAATGTGGATACTGACCGGAGAAATAGTAACCGAACTGGAGGCCATTAAAATATTGACGGGAGCAACAGCCTTCCAGGCAAGCGCAGGAGGTATCAGTGGCGCGGAAGGGGGAGTGTGGATTGTTTTCAGAGGAACCAGGGATCAGGTAAAAAAGGCTCTGGAACTGACAAAATCCGTCCAGGGAGAACCGCCTTATTCTGAATAGTAAATGACCGGTTATCGCCGGGGATGCCTTTCTCCTGGTTTATGCCCTGGTCGTAGTGGTGTAAGAAAGATCAATGAACACCCCCGATTTCAAAAAAAATAAAGCAGGGCCGATTGACCCTGCTTTATTTTTTGTGGCAATGGCAGCTTTTTTCATTAAAAAGGTAAAACAACTTGCTGTCTTAGCAGCGTCGCTTAATGCTGTATACCCATCCCGGAGGTGACATGTACCAGTTGCTGGCGGATATGCTTGTTGTGGGGCATTTCCTGTTTATCGCTTTTGTGGCGATCGGCGGGGTCTTCGTCATTTACAGGCCCCGGCTTGCTTGGCTGCATCTGCCTTCCGCAGCCTGGGGAGCGGCAGTTGAACTCTGCGGCTGGTTTTGCCCCCTGACGCCGCTGGAAAACTATCTGCGGCTTTCGGGAGGCGGCAAAGTTTACGACGGAGATTTTATCGAGCATTATCTGCTCCCGATCATTTATCCCCAAAACCTTACTGCCACAGGACAACAAATCCTGGGCATCCTGGTCGTTGCCGTTAATCTAATCTTTTACACTCTTGCCATCCGTAAGCACCGGATGCATAAACCTTAACACCGAGACCGGGATAGCAGGCGTTCTTGTTTCCTTAAGCGCCGACCCCGGCCTTCGCGACTGTCTCTTAATTGACAGGTGCTGATTGCAGTCTATAGTAATGTCCCCCGCTGGCGGGGGTAAGGGGGTGGACACCTTTAATGAATCAATAATACTAGCAAGCTACAGGGAGGTTCGCTAAAATCCACCCCAACCCTCCTTTGCGAAAGGAGGGAGCCTTTCGCACATGCGAAAATCCACCTCCGTCACTCCGTGACACCTCCGCCAGCGGAGGACATGAAATGACAATTTCACCTATTGCGACACAGTCTCCTTCGCTGGGGCAGGCTGTGCCAACAAAGGTAGCGCTTGATTTAGAATTGGAATAACAATAACCGGCGCAGGTTTCTTTTAAGGTTTGATCCTTTTCGGCGTTTCGCCTCCCAGACCGATCATGGGGATTGCTCCTCCGCCCGTTACCTGGGGAAGTATCCCGTCCCATTTTTCGATGGCTTTCATATTGGCTTCAATTTTGCGCAGTTCTATCAAGTCGGGGGAAATGTTGGCTCTCTGCAATCGCAGCGATTCTGCTTCCGCTCGGGCCGCCGTGATCTTTTGCTCCGCCTCGATCTTTATCCTGTCGAGATCTCTTTTTGCTTTGAGCGCCAGTTGCTCGGCCGTCTGTTTGGATTCGATGGCCTCGGTGAATATCTTCGTGAAACTGAAAGTGACTATGGAAAAAGCGTCCACGGCAATATTGTTTTCTATCAGTCTATCGGACAGAGCCACCCTCATCGCTTCACTGACGGCCGGCCTCTTGGTAATGAGCTCCTCTGCCGTATACTTGGCGGTGACGGCCTTGACGACCTCCTGAATGGCGGGGTCAATGATACGCTCCTTGAACTGAATGCCTATTTTTTGGTATACAACATTGGCCTTATCCGGAACGACATGATAATTTAAGGCTATCCGGGAACTGACATCCTGCAGATCTGCCGAGGCTGCGGCTGCATCTGTTTCGGCTTTCTGAATCTTTACATCCATAATTGCGACCTCCTGCATTACCGGAATGCGCAGATGCAGGCCTTCCTCCAGTACTTGCTTTTGTACGGCGCCGAAATTAAGAACAATACCCCTTTGGCCTGCGCCAACCTGCACCCAGGGGCGAAAGAAAACCAGGATAAAAATGATGGCAGCAGCAATCATCATTAATCTTACAGGCCCTTTTTTCATCATAGCCTGCATTGCTTCCTTTGTTTTGTCTGCGTCACTTTCGTACATTTTCATTACCTCCCTTTGGCCATATTTCGGCATTTTTACAATGTTATGTTGAACTTACGACTGCATTGATCCGCTTAACTGTCCGCAGGCAGCAAGGATGTCACTGCCTTTACTGGCCCGTAAAATCGTTGTGAAGTGTTTTTTTATCAGTATATTCTGGAAGGCCTCCACGTCTTTCCTGGGGGGAGCTTTATAAGGAGAGCCGGGGAATTCATTAAAGACAATTAGATTTAATTTGCAACGCTGATTCCCTAACAAGGCGGCCAGTTTTTCAGCATGATACACTGATGAATTAAGGCCGTCAATTAAAATATATTCAAAAGTAAGCAGGCGGCGGCCGGGCATCGGATATCTCTTGCAGGCGTCGAGCAGTATTTCCAAAGGATACTTTTTGTTGACCGGCATGAGGCTGCTGCGAACGGCATTATCGGGAGCGTTTAACGATACCGCCAGATTAATACAAATATCTTTGCCTAATTGGACGATCTGCGGCGCCAGACCACAGGTGGAAACGGTGATTTTGCGATTGGAAAAGCCCAGGCCGAAGTCGCAGGTGAGGTTTTTTATTGCCTTCAGGGTATTGTCGTAATTGGCTAAGGGCTCGCCCATGCCCATCATCACAATGTTCTTTATTTGCGGCACTGCGGATGGTTCTTGCTGCAGGGCAATAATTTGGCCGGTGATCTCTGACGGCAGCAGATTCCTCTTCCAACCCTGGCGGGCGGTGAGACAGAACTGGCAACCCATGGCGCAGCCGGCCTGAGTCGAAAGGCAGATCGTCCAATTGCTCTTGCCGGGGATGAGGACGCTTTCGATGAAAAGACCGTCTTCCAGGCGCAGCAGAGCTTTTCTGGTTCCATCTTTTGCCTCCAGGATTTTGACTACTTCCGGTCGCCCGATGCGGGAAATTGCGGCGAGACTGCTGCGGAATTCACGGGAGATAGTGGTCATCTCGGCAAAGGAAAGATTGCCCGACTGGTAAAGACATTTCATGATTTGCCGGGCGCGAAATTTCTCCTTGCCCAGCGAGGAAATAAATTCTTCGATTTCCTCCAGAGTCAAATCCAGCAGATTGGGTAATGGATTCATAGCTTTTTCTGCAAATGAACTGCAATCGCGTCAATAAAGCCTGCGGTATTTACTTTTCTATTGGACTGTTTTTTATCGGCGAGCGCCAGTAAATCTCCGGTCATGATGCCTTCCTCAACGGTGGCCAGAGCCGCCTCTTCCAGACGGTCGGCAAACTCGATTAAGTCCGGAGTATTGTCCAACTCGCCGCGTTTGCGCAGGCCGCCGGTCCAGGCAAAAATCAGCGCCATGGAATTGCTGGATGTTTCTTCACCTTTTAAATGTTTGTAGTAATGCTTCTGCACAGTGCCGTGAGCGGCTTCATATTCGAACCAGCCTTGCGGCGAAACAAGCACCGAAGTCATCATCGCCAGCGAGCCGTTGGCTGAGGCAATCATGTCCGATAGAACATCGCCGTCATAATTTTTCAGCGCCCAGAGAATGCCGCCTTCAATTTTCATGATGCGGGCGACGGCATCGTCAATCAAAGTGAAGAAATATTCTATTCCCGCTGCGGAAAATTTATTTTTCCAGTTTTGTTCAAATTCGCGGTCAAAAATATCGCGGAAGCCGGCATCATATATTTTGGAAATGGTATCTTTCGTGGAGAACCACAAATCTATTTTTTCACTCAAAGCATAGGTAAAGCAGGCGCGGGCAAAGCTTAAAATTGAATGCTCGAGATTGTGGTTGACCTGCACGATTCCGGGCCCGGGGAAATCAAAAACCGGCAGGCTGATCTGCTTGCCGCCATCTCGCGGACTAAAGACCATCTCCAGTTTCCCGGCTCCGGGAACGGCAAATTCCGTATTGCTATAGACATCGCCATAAGCGTGACGACCGATGGTTATGGGTTTCTTCCACGCGGAAACAGCCGGTTTAATGTTTTGGACCAGAATCGGCTTGCGGAATACCGTGCCGTCGAGCATGGCCCGGATTGTGCCGTTGGGGCTTTTCCAAGCTTTTTTCAGGCTGTATTCTTTAACACGATCTTCATTTGGTGTGATAGTTGCGCATTTAATCCCGACGCCGTATTTCATGATTGCTTTGGCGGCGGCCACTGTTACCTGATCATCAGTATCGTCGCGATGCTTGACGTGCAAATCGTAATAATCAATAGTCATATCGAGATGGGGGAAGAGAAGCTTGTCTTTGACCATCTGCCACATTATTCGTGTCATTTCATCGCCGTCCATTTCGACGAGAGTAGTTTTAACTTTGATCTTTCGGGACATAATAATATTAACTCCTGTGTAATTAGCGACCACGGAAAAAGTCCATCTGCTGCGTTGCCCTACAGTCTTTCGTCATTGCGGCGTATGTAACAATACGCCTCATTCCGAAGGCTTTGCGCGCCTTGCCTCTGGAGTTTTTGCGAGGTCGTAGAATGGTTTACCGTTTTCTTTTTTGTATAATGCATTCTGATTGATGACTACTTATTTTCACTCCGCACATTTAATGCGCCGCCGGCCAGGACGATTTGCTTTTGCCTTGCCGATAAATCGCAGGCAACAGAAAAAGAACAGCCTTTGGTTTTATTGATGATCAGCAGATCCGTGCCTGCGCCAATTAATTTCCGGACGTTGGCAATTTCCAGATCATCGCCCTGATCAATTTTCTCATAGTCGCCGGAATGAAGAAAAGTCAGCGGCAGAATGCCGAAATTGATCAGATTGGCGGCGTGGATGCGTTCAAAAGATAAAGCAATAACAGCGCGGACACCCAGATACATCGGACAAATAGCGGCGTGTTCGCGCGATGATCCCTGGCCGTAGGAAACACCGGCGACAATAATGTTTTGTTTTCCGGCCGTTTTTATTTTTTGCGCATTATGGGCAAAATTCGGGTCGACATTTTCAAAAACGTACTCCGAATATTTCGGAATATTGGAGCGGTATTTCATGCGGGCGCCGGCCGGAATAATATGGTCGGTGGTAATTTTATCACCCACTTTGATTGTTACCTCGGCCGCAATGGTATCAGGCAGCGCCGTGTTTTTGGGCGGCGCACCGATATTAGGGCCGCGATGGATTTCACTTACGCGGTCAGCGTTATCCGGCCGGAGAAACATGCTGTCATCAATGAGAAACTTCTCCGGCATCTCCACGGGAGGATAGACCATGCCCAAATCGCGCGGATCGGTGAAATGCCCCGTAATTACGGCGGCCGCTGCCGTTTCGGGACTGACCAGGTAAACATCGGCATCCATTGTTCCCGAGCGTCCCGGAAAATTGCGATTGGAAGTGCGCAGAGATACCGCACCGGATTGGGGACTCTGGCTGTTGCCGATGCAAAAGCCGCAGGCGTTTTCCATCAGCCGGGCGCCGGCAGCGATTAAATCAGCAAGATATCCTCCGCGAGCCAGATTTTCCAAAACCTGCCGCGAACCGGGCGCCAGGATGAAACTGACAGCGGGATGAGCTGTTCTTCCTTTTAAAATTTTAGCGACTCTGACCAGATCTTTGTAGGATGAATTGGTGCAGCTGCCCAGACAAACCTGATCCACCGCAATGTTTTTCATATCCCTGACTGTGCCGATATTATCCGGACTATGCGGTCGGGCCGTCAGCGGCTGGAGTTCCGCCAAATCAATTTCCACAACTTTTGCATATATTGCGTCGTCGTCCGGCTGAAGCTCTCTAAAATCAGCTTCTCGATGCTGGGCGCGCAAAAACACCCGGGTCATCTCATCGCTGGGAAAAATAGATGTGGTTACACCGCATTCGGCGCCCATATTGGTTATGGTGGCCCGTTCCGGCACACTGAGAGCAGCGGCGCCTTCGCCCCCGTATTCAAAGACGGTGCCGACATTTCCCTTGGTTGTAAAGATCTGCAATACCTTAAGAATTATATCTTTGGCGGAGACCCATGATGTCAATTTCCCCCTTAAATTAATTCGCACGATCCTGGGGCAAATAAGGTAAAACGGTTCACCGGCCATGGCCTGCGCGACATCAAGGCCTCCGGCGCCCATAGCCAGCATGCCCAGTGCTCCGCAGGTGGGGGTGTGGCTGTCGGAACCGATTAATGTTATTCCCGGCTTGCCGAATCTTTCCAAATGAACCTGATGGCAAATGCCGTTTCCCGCCCGGGAAAGAACAATCCCGAATTTCCGGGCGATACTCTGCAGATACCTGTGGTCATCGGCATTTTCAAAACCGATCTGGATAGTGTTATGATCGATATAGCTTACGGAAAGATCGGTTTTGACCCGGGGGACATCCATCGCCTCCAGTTGCAGATAGGCCATCGTGCCGGTGGCATCCTGAGTCAGTGTCTGATCAATGCGAATGCCGATTTCTCCGCCGGGTACAAGCTGACCTTCCATCAAGTGCCGGGCGATAATTTTTTCAACGATGTTTTGTCCCATTTACAACTATTCCTTTGGTGATAAAATAATAGCAATCCGGCGGTTTTTCGCTCTGCCTTCCGGTGTGCTGTTGTCAGCCAGCGGCTGGAACTCACCGAAAGCTGTGGCCGAAAGTATTTTGGAATCAATACCCTGCTGCTGCAGGTACTTGGTCACATTGATGGCGCGTGCTGCGGAAAGCTCCCAGTTTGTCGGATAAACTTTGGCCAGTTTGCTGGTTATGGGAATATTATCCGTATGGCCCTCAATGCGGATGTTTTTATCAGGAACGTTTTTTAAAATATCCACCACTCTTTTCAGGACGGCCAGACCTTCTTTTTTGACTGTCGCTTCGCCGGATGCAAAAAGAATCTTGTCCACCACATCCAGAGTAAGCTTGCCTTTGAGTTCGCTGATGGCAATTTGTCCCTGAGCGATTTCACCTTTCATTTCCTGCACCAGCTGTTGGAAAGTGTTGCTTTGTTTTTCCACTTCCTGTGATTTGGTCTGCAACTGTATGATATTTTCTTTTAATTTAGTATTTTCCGCTTCCAGATCAGCCACTTTCTTACGGCTTTCCGTAATTGCTTTCGACAAATCATCCGTCTTTAATTTTAAAACTTTATCCAACTCGTCGCGTTGTGCGGTAATATTAGTTAAGTCGCCGTTTAATTTATTTATCTGTGCTTTCAGAGCATTATTTTCCGCAGTCAAGGCTTTGTGTTTTTCGTTCAGAGCGGCGAGTTCCCGGGTTAGATTTTTGGTTTCCTGAGTTAAACTGTCGGCTTCCTGCACCTTTTTTACATATGTGCCTTCGGTAACCAGGCAACCGCTGCAAAACAGGGCCAGGATAAAAACACTGGACATAGATAGAATTATTTTTTTCATAAATATTCTCCTCTCTTGGGAGGCATTCATATAATAAACTGTTCTGATAATCAACCGGCAAAACGGAAAAAAAAGGGGGCATATCAAAAATGCCCCCGGGTACGCAGCAGTTAATCAATTCGGAAAATTTAAGTTCCTTTTTCAGCGAGGCCCTTGACGCGGACAGCACGGATAAATCTCTTATGAAAGTAAGGAGTATCCAGATTGTCAATTTTAATAACCTTGTCGCGGTATGAAGCATGGACAAATTCGTTGTTGCCGACGTAAATTCCCACATGCCCGACAGGTTTCCGTGTGCGGAAAAAGACGAGATCTCCCTCCAGAAGTTCGTTTTTATTAACACTTAAACCAACATTATACTGCTCGCGAGCTGTTCGGGGCAGCGATATATCAAAAAGCTGGTACATTTTGCGGACAAATGCGGAACAGTCGATTCCCCTGACTGTGGAACCGCCCAACCTATAAGGCGCTCCTAGGAAACCGGTAGCTACTTTAGCAAATAGTTTCCGTTCATCAGGGCTGCGCCACTTTCCCAGGAGTTCAGCAGCGGTTTGATTATCTTTTTGCAGATGGGCAAAATCACCGGCTGCGGCCAGATCATCGTCATCATCATCTTCCTCTTCCTCATTGAGAGCAATTTCATCTTTTACGGCGTTCGCCGGGTTACGCGCTGCCTTAGCCAGAATCAACTTTTGGCCAGCCTTTAAGCTTTTAGGTTGTACATTATTCAAGGCCATTATCTGTTTCACCGGAGTGCCTGTTTTTCTGGCAATCGACCCCAGATTATCGCCTTTCTTGACGGTGTAATAAGCGGCCGGTTTAAATTTTGATTTAGCGGGGGAAGTAGCTGCGGTGGACGCAGCTGCAGTGGTTTCTTTTTCAGGAATAAGGAGGATTTGCTTTAATTTCAGTGAAGTTCCGGTGAGGTCATTAGCCTGCTGAATAGCCCGACTACTGACGCCCGTTTTCCTGGAAATGCTGCTCAGAGTATCGCCTTTTTTGACTTCGTATTGCCCTGCCGTTGCAACGGATGCCAAGCCCAAGGAAAGACTGAGCAAAAAAAGCAATGATAATAGAAAAATCTGCCGTTTCATCATGAAGTGCCTCCTTCTTAAATGTAGTTGGGGGGCCCCATTTTGTTAACGGTGTACAGATTTCGACGCGAGGCCGATGATGACTGATTATTGACTGCACACAGAAAACGAAGAATATTTGCTTTTGACGTTCCAATAACTTCGTGGGTACCTCATACTAAAATTGTTTTGCCCTGTCAAATTTATTTTGCATTCCCTTTTAATGCGGTATAGAAGACTCTATAAAATATTGCAGGGAAATTTGAATGAAAGTGTTGAAAAGATGGTTGTTATTATTGCTGATTTTAGTCGCTGCCTTTATGATTATAGATATCGGCCGTTATTTTCTTTATCCGAATGTCGCCTTGCTGCAAAAGGACAGGCCCGGTAAGACGGCATTTATGGAATACAGGGAAGAGACCTGGCGGCAGAAGGGCATTAAGAAAAAAATAAGAAACACCTGGGTGCCGCTTTCCCGGGTTTCGCCGTATGTGATAAAAGCCGTTATCATTGCGGAGGATGATAAGTTCTGGTCGCATGAAGGTTTTGATTTTGCAGCAATGCAAAAGGCGCTGGAAAAAGATATAAAAAAGAAGAAGTTACTGGCCGGCGGCAGCACAATCTCGCAGCAGTTGGCCAAAAATCTTTATCTTTCCCCGTCTAAAAATCCTGTCCGCAAAATCAAGGAAGCTATTCTTACCTCGCGTCTGGAGAATAATTTAACGAAGAGGAGAATTCTTGAGATTTATTTAAATGTGGTGGAGTGGGGTGACGGTAGTTTCGGGATAGAAGCTGCAGCGCAAAGCCACTATGGGAAGCAGGCGTCAGACTTGAATCCACGGGAAGCGGCGACGCTGGCCTCAATATTGCCTAATCCGCGCCGCTACAAATCCGACGGTACATCCAGATATGTGGAAAATCAGTCCGAAAGAATTTACCAGATTATGGTGCGCCGCGGGATTGTTATCCCCGAATATGATGAGGTGATCGAGGAAGGCAAGGAGGAAAACGCTCGACCGGGGGAAAATGATCATCTACCGAAAGAAAACGACGGTTCGGCCCCTAAAGGACAATAGGAGTTAAATCAAATACACAAGAAATAATAATAAATACAATATATTGAACGACAGTTATAGCCCGGCAAGGCAAACAAATTGAGGGCAAAATCATGACTGCTGCCTGCAGGAAGCAACAAATGCCATCTAAGCCTGAAACAATCAATCTAGGAAAACTTAATATTGCAAATATTTTATCGTTGATTTGACCAGTTAAACCAGGAACTTACTTTGATATTTAAACTCTGGGCAATCTAATTAATGTTGCTCTTTGTTAATGCCATACACATTAAATAAATGATATCCTTATAATTTTATGGTTTAGCGGCCGGATTCTGAAGAAAAAAAGCCGGAAGGCATTTTGCTTGCCAACCGGCTTTCTTAGATTTAAATCCTCAAGTTTATTAAAGTATTTCAACAGCCGCGGCCAGGGAAACACCGCCGCCGCCGCAAAGGGTGGCCAATCCCAGCTTCTTGCCGCGTTTTTTCATTGCATATAACAGGGAAACCATTATCCGGCACCCGGTGGAACCAACCGGATGTCCCAGACCGACGCCTGATCCATTGACGTTGGTAATCTCCCTGTTCAGGCCCAGTTCTTTTTCGCAACCAAGGTATTGACCGGCGAATGCTTCGTTTAGTTCGATCAATTCAAAGTCTTTGATTTTCAGGCCTGATCTTGCTTCCAGATCGCGCACTGCCGGAACGGGACTCAGTCCCATCACCGAGGGATGGCAACCGCCGCGGCCAAAGGCAACAATGCGGGCAAGAGGTTTCAGACCCAGTTCTTTGGCTTTTTCTGCGGACATGATCAGCATAGCACTGGCGCCGTCATTAATTCCGGAAGCATTGCCGGCGGTAACCTTGCCGATCTTCGGAACGAAAGCGGGGGGTAAACTCTTCAGTTCCTCCATCGTCAGGTGAGGACGGAAATGCTCGTCTTTGTCGAAAATAATGGGCGGTTTGCCTTTTTTCTGGGGAAGTTCGATGGGAACAATTTCGTCTTTGAAATCACCGTTGAGCGTTGCTCTCTCTACATTATTATGGCTGCGCAGAGCGACTGCGTCCATTTCTTCACGGGTGACATCATACATCTGAGCTACCAGTTCGGTGGTAATGCCCATGATGTATGGTTTCCCTTTGAACATGTCGATGATTGGACCGTCCTTGACGGGGCCTTTTTCCGGGCCCGGAAGCACATGAGAACCGGCATGCAGGCCGTGGATCAGATTATCGACGACGACCTGGTCCTGTAAACGGTATCCCCAACGGGCTCCGGGGATCGAGTAGGGGGCGCCGGACATGTGCTCCATACCGCCGGCAAGAATGACGTCGGCCATCTCGGCGCGGATTAAAGCCATTCCGGAGAGCACTGCTTCCATGCCGGAAATGCAAACACGATTGACTGTAACTGCAGTTACCGTGTCCGGGATGCCAGCCATCAAAGCTGCAACGCGGGTAACATTGAGGGCATCAACCGGTTCCATGCAACAGCCAAAACGGACGTCATCAATGATAGCCGGATCAATGCCGGCCCGTTTTACCGCTTCTTTCATGGCGATGCTTCCTAAAGTGTGAGTATTCAAGTCTCGCAGGGTTCCTCCAAAGGTGCCGATTGCCGTACGACAGGCGGAAACAATTACAACGTCTTTCATTCTCATAACCTCCGTAAAGTTGTATTAACTATTATGTAAAAACGTATATAATACGGGAACATTGCTGTCAACAGAAACGGGTGGGGAAGTATAACTTCAGGTAAATTTCTCAAGAAATCCAATTACATAAAACTTCCCGGGACCAACCTCAGATCACATTGTCCTAAATAAATATTCGACAAATCAATGTAATTGCTGTAAATTCTAAAAAACACATCGGCAATATAATGTGTGAAGAATATATTGTGAATAAGAAATATTTAGACATTTTACGGAGGAATGGTCATGATTTCCGCTGATGAAGCTATCGCGGAAGTATATTGGACAGCCTTTCAGGCTTTGCCAAAAAGAGAACGTGAAGCTATAATCAATCGTTTTCTGGAAAGTTCTCAACTTATGGAAGATGTGATGGACCTGTCCATTATTAAAGAAAGACGAAACGAGTCTTCTCGCTCTCTTAAAGCATATATTTCCGAACGTAAAAGGAAAAATCGCTAATGTCTTGCTCGATTTATCTATAGAATTCTTTATCAAATCAACAGCAAGAAAAAAATGATCGAAATAATTGCCATTGCACACAGAAAAGACGCTTACCGATAATTAGTTTCAAAGGATAACAACGAGGTGTCCAACAAGTTTAGCCAGCCGCCGAGCGCGAAAGTGTATAACTTGCCTCCGGAAAGCTGATGTTGTATAAGAACAACAATTTGTTGAAGGGAAAAGTCTTGTATGGTTTTGGGGACGGGCAAGCGCAGCAGTCAGGATTTATTGAAAAAGAGAGTTTTGGAGGCTGGTTTGTGCACCGGCTGCGGAGCCTGTGTAGGCCTTTGCCCCTATCAAGTTATCTATTCCGACCGGACAGTGCAATTGCACCGCTGCGATCTTAAAGACGGCAAATGCCAGGCCTTTTGTCCCCGGGCGGAAATTGATTTTGGTTCATTACGGAGCAGGATTTTTGATGCCGCCGATTTGACACCGGAAATTGGCGCCGTCCAGGGTTATTATTTTTCCCGGGCTGCCGATCCCCAATTGCGTGCAATCGCCCAGCATGGCGGAACTGTAACTGTCCTAATGGATTTAGCCCTGGCAGAAGGGTTGATTGATTCGGCGATTGTATCCTCCGGCCGGCGGAATTTAGAGCAAAACAGTGCAATTATCAAAGATAAAGATGAGCTGCGCAAAAAAGCCGGCAGTAAATTTCTTGTTTCGCCTACTGTTGCCGCCTTTAATCAAACGGCCGCGGAGAGCACCGGGAATATCGGTGTTGTGGTTACGCCTTGCCAGGCACTGGCGCTGGCGAAAATGAAAATAAAACCCCGGAAAGACGATGCCGACAGTATTGATAGGTTGAAAATAGTTATTGGTTTATACTGCGGCTGGACACTTTCAGCGGAAAAATTTAAAGCATTGCTTTGGCAAAACAATATTGATCCGGCGGAGATAACCAGTATGGATATTCCTGGCGGCCAGAAGGTTCTGGCGATTAAAACCGCCGGCGGGGAGAAAATGATTTCTTTTGATTATGTTGATCCCTGCATCAGAGAGGCCTGCCGGTATTGCATCGATAGTACGGCTGAATTCGCCGATATTTCCGTCGGTGCGGCACGGTTCGGTGCTGCCGGGGAGGAAATGCGTGGATGGAACCAGATCATAGTTAGAACGTCAAGGGGCAGGCAGTTAGTCGACCTGGCGGTGAGCCGCGGCGTTCTCGAAATTCGTGAGGCTCCGGCTGAAGCATTACAAGAACTGAAAAAGGCAGCGGCCGCAAAGAAAAAAACAGCCCTGAAAAATATCATTCGGAAAAGCGGATCGGCCAGGAATCTTCTCTATTTGAGAAGCTCCGACCCCTTTGTGAAAAAGTTTCTGGCAAAAAATTAAAAGGCAGGCACATGTCGAAATTACTCAGTCCGGCTCATTGTGAAGTCCTTTTCATGGGCAATGAAGCCATCGCCCGCGGGGCGCTGGAAGCAGGAGTTAATGTAGCGTGCGCGTATCCGGGAACGCCTTCTTCGGAAATAATTGAAAGTCTGTCCACTGTAAGTCGGGAGAGAAATCTTTATGTGGAATGGTCAACCAACGAGAAAGTAGCGCTGGAAGTCGCCGCCGCCGCCTCTTTTGCGGGGTTGCGTTCCCTCTGCGCGATGAAGCAAAACGGCGTCAATGTGGCGTCTGATTTTCTGCTGCACCTGGCCTCTTCCGGCACACGCGGCGGGATAGTGCTGGTAACATGCGAAGATCCTGGAGCTCTTTCCAGCGTCAACGAAGGGGATTCACGGTATTTTGCGCGCATGCTGGAGATACCGCTTCTGGAACCGGCAAATTTTCAGGAAGCCAAGGACCTGACCAGGTGGGCGTTTGAATTATCCGAAAAAATAAGAAATATTGTTGTTTTGCGTTCGGTTACACGCATGTCCCATGCCAGCGGGAACGTGGTCTGCGGCAGGCTGCCGGTTAAACGCCGCAGAGCCGTTTTTGTTTATGACGGTTCAATTATGGATCCGCTGAGAGGGCCGGTTATCAGCACGCCGGTTGTCGCCAAACACACCCTGCAGCAGGAAAAATTAAAGACAGCAACAGCACTTTTTGAAGACAGTCCTTTTAATTCTTACAGCGGCCCCGGAAAACCGGAACTGCTTTTGATCACAAGCAGCGCCTGCTTCCTTTATAGCCAGGAGGCAATTGGCATGCTGAATCTGCAAAAGCGCGCGGGCATTTTAAAACTGGGCTGCACCTGGCCGCTGCCGCCAAAGTTATTAAAGAAGTATTTAAAATCAGCCAGGCAAGTAATGATTGTCGAAGAAGTACTGCCATTTTTGGAAGAAAATGTGAAAACTCTGGCCGCAGGCATGGCCGGGGAAATCGGCAGCAAGAAATTTTACGGGAAACTGGACGGCACTTTGCCCTCAGTGGGTGAACTCAGCCCCGATCTGCTGGTAGCGGCTTTAAGTAAAATATTCCAGATTAAAGTTGACTCCATACCCGCCGCTTATCGGGAGGAAATCAGCAAAATTGCTCCCATAATTCCTCTGCGGGAACAAACAATGTGCCCGGGCTGTCCGCATCGCGCCTCCTTCTGGAACATTTCCCATGCCATCCAGCTTGACGGCCGGGAAGGTATTGTCTGCGGCGACATCGGCTGTTACGCCCTCGCTGCTCTTTACCCCTCCTGCGGGTTCAATACCGTGCGCACGCTGCATTCCATGGGTTCAGGTACAGGCATTGCCAGTGGATTTGCCAAGCTGGGGCAGTTTGGATTTGATAAACCGGTTATTGCGGTTTGCGGGGATTCCACATTCTATCATGCCGCCATTCCCGCATTAATCAATGCACAGCATAACCGCGCGGATATTACTTTTATAGTGCTGGATAATTCCGGTACGGCCATGACCGGATTTCAGCCGCACCCCGGTTTAACTGTCGGAGCGACGGGAGAAACATTGCCCGCCGTGGATATTGCAGGAATTTGTGCAGCGATCGGAGCAAAAGTCGCCATCAGTGATCCCTTTGATCTCGAAAATACCAGCCGGATTCTGAATGCTTTTATGGCGGAAAAAGGCTGTTTAAAAGTGCTCATCCTGCGGCAGATATGCGCTTTGAGCCCGGAGAAAAAAGGCAAGAAGAAATTCCTGATGCAGGTGGATGAGGAACTTTGCCTCGGTGAAAATTGCGGCTGCAACCGCCTGTGCACACGTATTTTCCGCTGTCCGGCTCTGGTTTGGGATCGAACCAGGAAGAAAGCTGTCATTGATGATGTTATTTGTGCGGGGTGCGGAGTGTGCTATTCCATCTGCCCCCGGAAGGCGATCACGAAAGCGGAGGCCGGAAATTAAATGAAACACCGCATGTCGTTAAAAGATCCAATAAATGTAATCATCACCGGAGTAGGGGGGCAGGGTAATGTTTTGGCCTCCCGTGTGCTGGCCGGCATGCTGGTTGATGCCGGTTTTTATGTCACCATTGGCGAGACCTTTGGCATGTCGCAGCGCGGTGGTTCCGTGATGAGCCATCTGCGGATATCGGAAAAATCCGTCCGAAGCCCACAGATACCTCAGGGTCGGGCCGACATTATAGTCGCTCTGGAGCCTGCAGAGGCTCTGCGCGTCCTGGCAAGATATGGCAATCCCGCAATTGCGGTGTTGTCCAATTCCCGCGTAGTCTATCCCATCGGTGTTATTACCGGCGAGTTGAATTATCCGTCACTGGCGGAAATACAGGATGTCTTACGCAGAACTGCCGCGAAGAACTGGTTGATTGATGCCACGGGTGAGGCCGTGCAATTAGGCAATCCGGTCTTGAGCAATATCATAATGATCGGAGCATTATCCGCAACAAAATTGCTTCCTTTCAGCCGCCGGGAATTTGAAAAAGAGATTGCCAGGAATATGACAGCTGATAAACGGCGGATCAATTTGGCGGCCTTTGACATTGGCGCCGGAATGATTTAATCTTCCGGCAAAAAAGACGTTATCTAAAATAATATTAGTTATTCTGAATTATACGGGGTGAAGAAATGAGCAATATCTATTCGGCAATTAAAATAAGCGATCATGTTTACTGGGTGGGGGCAATAGATTGGACGATTCGGGATTTTCACGGTTACACCACTCCTCACGGCAGTACATATAATGCTTATCTGGTCATGGCCGACAAAATAACACTGATTGATACGGTCAAGGCGCCGTTCAAAGATGAAATGGTCAGCCGGATCAAGTCTGTCGTAGACCCTGCTCAGATTAAATACATCATTTCCAATCATTCGGAGATGGATCATTCGGGCTGCCTGCCGGAATTGATTGACACCATCAAACCGGAAAAGGTTTTTGCTTCAGCAGTCGGAGTCAGGACGCTCCAAGAACTTTTCCATGATTCGCACGAAATTATTCCACTGAAGGACGGGGAAGGTTTAAGCCTGGGAAACATGGAATTAACTTTCATGGAAACCCGCATGATTCACTGGCCGGACAGTATGTTTACTTATCTGGTCCAAGATCAGGTTTTATTTTCCCAGGATGCTTTTGGCATGCATCTGGGGTCATTAGAAAGATTCGCTGATGAGATTCCGGCGGCTCAATTGGAATACGAAGCGGCAACTTACTATGCTAATATTGTTTTACCTTATTCGCCGATTGTGCTGAGGGCTTTGCAGAAAGTGACCGCGGCAGGGTGGAAAATCAAAGTAATCGCTCCCGATCATGGTCCAATCTGGCGGAAAGATTTGGGAAAAATCATCGAGCTTTATCAGCAATGGGCGACACAGAAACCAACCGCCAAGGCCGTGATAGTTTATGCGACCATGTGGCATTCGACGGAAAAAATGGCCGGGGCTATCGCCGAAGCTTTAGCGGGGGAAGGCATTAAAGTAAGGCTCCTGTCCATGAATGAAACGCACCGCAGTGAAGTTGTTTATGAAGTATTGAATGCCGGAGCTTTAATTGTCGGCTCCTCCACTTTAAACAACAATATCCTGCCGGCTATGGCCGATGTGATGACCTATCTGAAAGGTTTAAAACCGGCCAATCTGATCGGGGCGTCTTTTGGTTCCTATGGATGGAGCGGCGAGTCGGTGCGTCATTTGGAAGACATGCTCAAGGAAATGAAAGTGTCCATTGCCGCCGAGTCGGTTGCCGTTAAACATGTGCCGGATGCGGTTGCTCTGATAAAATGTCAGGAATTGGGAAAAGCAATAGCAGCAAAATTGAAAGAAAGAATCTCTTTTCATTCATAGAAGTATAAAAAACGGAGGTGGAAAATGAAGAAGTATGTATGTGGTGTATGTGGTTATGTTTATGATCCGGCCAAGGGAGACAAGGACGGGAATATTCCCGGCGGAACAAAGTTTGAGAGCCTCCCGGAAGACTGGACCTGTCCGGTATGTGGGGCGGGTAAAGAGGAATTTTCACCAGAATAACGTTCCGATTTCAAATCAAAGCGCTATCTTTATTTGCCGAGACTGCCCGGCGCTTGTGACTTTGTCGCAGTGTCTTTGCGAGCGAATGTAATGAGCGAAGCAATCTCAGGCAGTTAGATTGCCACGGCGCCCGAGGGTCGCCTCGCAATGACAAACGAGGATTACGACACAGTTTCGAATGCCCGAGTCGCCCTCTTGATAGTATCTTTGATTTGAAACAAAAAATAAAAGAACTGGAAAGGTAAATCTATGGATAAGATCAAAGAAGCGTTAAATCAGGCTTTTGTCGGAGAGGCAAAGGCGGCTCTGCGCCTCAAGGTTTATGCCCAGAAAGCGGAGCAGGAGGGCTATACGCAGATGGCCCGGCTTTTCCGGGTGATTGCCTTTTCCGAAGAAATTCATGGCGCCCGGGCATTGCGCATCCTCAAGGAAATTAAAAGCACAGAAGAGAATCTGGCGGCCAGTTTTGAATCGGAAATGAAAGTTGCCGAAGTAGCCTATGATCAATTTGTCAAAATAGCTGAAGAAGCCGGGGACCGGTTGGCCCTGCTGCAATTCAGCCAGAGCAAGGATGTTGAAGAAACACATGCGAAACTCTATAAACAAGCCATGGCTGATTTTATGGAGGAAAGAGAAACGACATATTACGTCTGTAATGTCTGCGGATACGTTGCGGACGGCATTCTGCCTGATGAATGCCCCGTTTGCGGCGCCAGGAAAGAACAATTTGTCGGCTTTGAACAGTAAAAAACTGATAGCTTATCTGTCCGACTAAACAATGAGGCGAGGATGAAAATTTGGCGCAGTATTACTGCCATATTATTGGTCTTGTGCATTTTATTGCCTCAGAGCGCCGGCAGTGAGGAAAAGCCCCTCTGGGAATTAGGCATAGGGACCGGAATTCTGAGGATGCCCGATTATCGTGGTTCGGATGAAAGCAGATGGTATTTGCTGCCCTATCCCTATGTCATTTATCGCGGCGCCATCTTAAAAATCGATGAACAGCGTATCTCCGGACAGATTTTTAAAACGGACAGAGTTTTACTGGACTTTAGCGGCTTTGGCGCCGTTCCGGTTAAAAGCTCCGATAATACCGCCCGCGCCGGCATGCCGGATTTGGATCCGACTTTTGAAATGGGGCCGTCTTTAAAAATAATTGTTACGGAAAGCAAGGCCGATGGTTATAAATTGAGTCTTGCTTTGCCCCTGCGGGCATTCTTTTCCACCGATTTCTCCTCCGTCCGCCATGAAGGCTGGGTATTCAGCCCGCGCATTAATCTGGAAAAGAAAGACTTGATTCCGGCAACCGGGCTGAATCTGGGAATTTCCGCCGGACCGATGTTTACTGACAGCTCTTATAATGCGTATTTCTATACAGTGGAACCTGCTTATGCTGCGGGATCGCGCCCGGCCTATGCGGCAGGCGGGGGATACAGCGGTTCCACGCTTACGGTGGGGGTGAAGAAAACATATAAACGGCTTGTTTTTAATGCTTTTATCAGTGCTGATTTTCTCCAGGGCGCTGTTTTTGAAGACAGTCCTCTGGTGAAAACCAGAACTTCCGTGATGAGCGGATTTAGTGTTTCCTGGATTTTTTTTCAATCAGCTAAAACTGTGACCGCGGATAAATAAGATTAATTAAGACAGACACAAGAAATAAATTCGGAAATATGAAAAGACTTATTTAAGGTTGTGACCATGATTGTGATTATAACGCGATGGCTTATTATAACAGTGGCCATAATGCTGTCCTCGTTGCTTATTCCGGGAATTAGAATAGATTCATTGCCCACAGCGGTTATTGCCGCAGGACTTTTGGGAATGATCAATATTTTCATTCGACCTCTATTGATTATTCTTACCCTGCCTTTGAATATTATAACGCTGGGTTTGTTCTCTTTCATTATTAATGCCTTCCTGCTGAAGCTGGTGGCCTGGTTTGTGACCGGCCTCGAAGTTGATGGATTTTTTGCCGCGTTTTTGGGGGCATTGGTAATCAGTCTTACGAACTGGCTGGCCAATCGTTTTATTGTGGCTTCCGCAATCAGGCCGGACAGACCAGACAGGCCGATCAGGCCGCCGCGGCCGGATAAGCATGACTGCATAGATTTAGAACAAAAAGGCAATGGGAAATGGGAGTAGGAGCGATTTTGAACTTAACCCCCGCCATGAAGCAATACGTGGAGATCAAAAAAAAATATCCCGACTGCATTCTGCTTTATCGGATGGGTGATTTCTTTGAGCTGTTTTTTGAAGATGCAACACTGGTTGCCCCCATTCTGGAGATTACGTTAACGTCACGCAATAAGGGAAAGGAAGACAGTGTTCCGCTTTGCGGCTTTCCTCATCATGCAGCTTCCTCCTACATCAGTAAACTGGTCGAAAAGGGATTTAAAGTGGCCGTCTGCGAGCAGGTGGAGGATCCCAAAAAGGCAAAAGGAATTGTCAAAAGGGAAGTGATTCGGGTAATTACTCCGGGGCTTCTGCTCGATGCGGAAAATCTGGCCGCCGGTGAAAACAATTTTCTGGCCGGTCTTTTTCTCTGCGCCGATATAATCGGCCTGGCCTTTGTGGATATTTCTACCGGCGAGTTTCAGATAAGCGCATTTCCCGATCGCGGCTCTTTTTTGCAGGCCATATCCGGTCTCGATTGCAAAGAGGTGATAGTGCCCAAATCTTTTCCGGATAAAGTGCTGCTGAAAAATATGGAGCTGCAGTGGCCGGCCAACCGCATGAATTATCTGGAAGAAGATTATTTCCACGATGAAAACGCGCGGCAGCTGCTCAGGGATACCTTTACCGCCGCTGTACTGGACAATTCAAAAATATTCGTTCATCCGGCTGTTGTCCCGGCGGCCGGCGCTGTTTTACGATATATTGCCGAAACACAAAAAATTCAGCCTCAGCATATCAATGACATCAAGTGGTACAGCACGGAAAATTATCTGATTATTGATGATACGGCGCGCCGGAATCTGGAGTTGTTTGCGACTATTTCCGGCAACTCCAGGGCCGGTTCCCTGTTCCGGCTCATCAATGAAACTTTGACGCCTATGGGAACGAGGCGTCTTCGGTGGTGGCTGAACTATCCATTGGTCGAAGTCGAAAAAATCCGGGAACGGCTTTCTGCCGTTGCGGAGATTAAGGACAGCCATATTGTACGAGCGGGTTTGCGTAAAATCCTGTCGCTCATTTATGACCTGGAGCGGTTGGCCGGACGCGTTGCCCTGAGAGTCGCCAATCCCCGTGATTTGGTGGCGTTGAAAGTTTCTCTCGGAGCAATTCCCGAATTGAAATTAGCACTGGCGGATTTTACCGCTCCGGCACTTTCCTGCATCCGCTCCAATCTGAACGCAATGCCGGCGGTAGTGGACATTATTGCCCGGGCCATAGCGGATGACCCTCAGCAAAACATCCAGGAGGGAGGTTTTATTCGGGCCGGTTTTGATGAGCAGTTGGATAAACTGAAATCAATCAGCACAGACGCCAAGAAGTGGATAGCCGCCCTGGAGCTGCAGGAGAGAAAAAAGACCGGCATTAATACCTTGAGGGTAGGTTTCAATAATATCTTCGGCTACTATATTGAAGTTACCAAAGCCAATGCCGCCCTGGTTCCCGCATCTTACGTAAGAAAACAGACGCTGGTTAATGCCGAGCGTTTCATCAATCAGGAACTCAAAGAATTTGAGGAAACGGTTTTAAATGCTGAAGAAAAAATACGCGAAAGAGAATATGAACTTTATCTGGTTATCCGGGACGATATCGCCCAATATATAAACGAGATACAAAATAATTCCTCTTTGATCGCCGACCTGGATGCCATGATTTCCCTTGCGGAAGTGGCGGAAAAGTATCATTACGCGTGTCCGGAAGTGAACGATGAAGATGCCATTGTCATTAAAGACGGGCGGCATCCGGTGGTGGAAGCCGCATTCAGCAGGGAAGGCTTTGTTCCCAATGATTCCCTGCTTGATATCGGCAATAACAGATTGCTGATCATCACCGGCCCCAACATGGCCGGTAAATCCACGTATATTCGTCAGGTGGCTTTGATTGTTCTTCTGGCCCAAGTGGGCAGTTTTGTCCCCGCGGCAAAGGCGAAAATCGGCATTGTGGATAAAATATTTACCCGCATCGGTGCTTCGGACAATCTGGCTCAAGGTCAGAGCACCTTTATGGTCGAAATGACAGAGGTGGCCGAGATCTTGAAAAACGCAACTTCACGCAGTCTTGTGATTCTGGATGAGGTGGGCAGAGGAACATCGACCTTCGATGGATTGAGCATTGCCTGGTCTGTTGCCGAGTATATTCATGATTTTAAGGAGCGTGGCGTCCGAACTCTTTTTGCCACTCACTATCATCAGTTAACTGATTTAGTCGCTACCAAGGATGGCGTCAAGAATTATAATATTGCGGTGAAAGAATGGGGGGATAAAATAATATTCTTGCGCAAGATTATGGAGGGAGGCACCAGCCGCAGTTATGGTATTGAAGTGGCGAGAATTGCCGGTGTTCCCCGGGAGGTAATTTTACGCGCGAAAGAAATATTGCATAACCTGGAAAAAGGCGAGTTCGACGAAATCGGCATGCCCCGCATTGCGCGCGGTCTTAATATTGCCAGAAACGACCAGCCGCAACTGAATCTTTTTATGGACAGGGAGGATGAAATAATCGGTGAACTGAAGGCCATCGATATTGCCTCCATGACCCCGCTGGATGCCTTGAATAAGCTCAGTGATTTAAAAAGCAAGTTATGATGAATTGGTTTGTCTTTTATATTCTTTTGCCCCGCTAACGATTTTATGCCGGCCATTGCCGCGGTATTCAGCCGCTCAAATAAAATGTCCCGACCTATACTTAACTTGACGGACACTGTCAAATTAAGTCCTGCCTTGTTAAGGCATTCACCTACAAAGCCTCAGAAGGGAGCAGTTGCTAGAATTGACGATTACGGATCGAAAAGGAGTAGTGTGGCTCTCACGGCAGCAACCGCTGAGGATTCGTAGTATAGGCAATCCATTATTCTATGGATCATGAGCACTTCAATCATCCACATACACCGGGTCCATCAAATCCCTGACAAGGCAAACGTTAAGATATTACTGCATGTGCTTGTAATTAAAGATATTATGACGACTATGTTTATCCACTTAATTGTTTTGCAGAACAAGAGGTCCAAGAGGAGAAGATGGTCAATAGGGAAAAACTTCTATTTCTAGTCAAGCCAAAGTACGCTCAATATAAATTGATTATATTCGAATGTTGGAATATAAACTCAACAACTTAAGGGCATCCCCATCATCCCCTCAGGCACGCGGTAAAAGGTGATTAAGGGGTCGATCGACATTGAGTTAGCTGTTTCAAACGGAAAAATAACCTGGGAGGAACTGTCATTTGGTACGCCGCACCTTATAATCGAAAGCACCGCGAAGATCGGCGTGCCCCTGATATTTGATTACGTTCTTGCTGCCTTGTCATATTTCACTTAATGTGTGTAATATTGAACAAAAGGCAGATTGGTATAGTTCATGGTTCGTCTGGAGATGGCTGAACAAAGATGCCTAACCGAAGAATACCTTTGCATCGATTGGAGGTGACAAATATGAAACACGGTAAAGGGTATTTGGTCCTATTTGAGATGATTCTCATCGTGGGGTCTATTCCTGTGTTTAGAAGTGTATGGATGGTTTTTGATAGCATTGAATTTATGAACCACCCCGCTGGAATCCTGCTGTCTTTTGCAGCTGGAATATTCCTCTGCGTCATGGCATTGATAGCCTTGAACAAGGTTGATAAGGAAAAGCAAACAGGCTCTTATCGTGACAATTTGATGTTGTGACGTAAATAAAATAACATTTCGTTATTACAGAAAAAGAATCAAGCGTTCAGCCGCTCTTAAGGATTATTACACAATGATTGTCAGATTAACGCTCGGAGAGATGGAACGAGCAGGTCTTGTTCTACGAGGAGGATCGGTGCTCGACTGGCACCGTCTAAAAGTAGAATCCCTTGAAGAGTGTGACACGATCTTGCGCGTAAACGGGTTTGATCCGGAGGATGAGAATGATCAAGTGCGTCTGAAAGAGATACGCCTTTCCGCCATCGATTATCTTGAGAGAACGTTCCAATTCGTTTTTGCTTCCGAGATACGGAACGTTGAATATTTAAGCGATCTGATGCTCATGGCTGCAGGGAAAAACCCGGTTCTCAGACGACAGGCGTGTACGGTGCTCAAAGTCATGCTGGTGGTCCACCATATCGAGGCCAGGGAGCTCAAATCCCGGCTGAACATCTCGGATCACGAACTCTTCCATCTGCTTGAAGACAAGGCTGCTCGTGTCGTAAGTGAGATGCAAGATCAGGGGTATCCGATCATCGACTTCCAGAGTAGTCGTAAGACGCATGATTCCATTATGACAAAATTGCTCAGCAAATGGCAGGGCAACCGGGCGATGCTTTATGACATGCTGCGTTTTCGTATTGTTACGGCCACCGTGGAAGAGATCGTGCCGGTGGTGGCGTATCTTAGTCAACACCTGTTTCCATTTCACTACACTGTTCCGGGTGAAAGCCATAACTCACTTTTCAGTTTACGTGACTATATGCGTCGCCATCCGCGTATATCAAAGATGATACCGGAGCTTCAGGTTGACTTGCTCTATGATGGCGAAACACACACCGCCCCTAATCCTGAGACGAGCGGCACCTACAAGACCACCAACTTCATTGTTGACCTTCCCCTGCGGTTGGAAGACCGTCAGCTGGAAATCTGGGCGCCTGGTCTCAAACTCTCTTCACGCATCGTTCATGTGTTGGCCGAATTCCAGATCGTGGATCAGGTTTCGAACCGCAACAATGAAAAAGGTGAATCAAGCCACGAGCAGTATAAGACCCGCCGGCTAGCCAAAGTGCGACAGCGGCTGCTCCGGGCATGATGGCCGTCTGAACATCTTGACTTTCGGCAGTATGTAATGTGACGCATAAAAAGCAACCTCGACAAAGAAAACGATAAAGGATGAAAGAATAAAGGGAGCCTTGCATTACAGGTGCATATGTGGACTGTGATAATCCTCCTTGTCATCATTAATAGACAAATGTCATTTTTTACTTTTCTTTTAACCCGGCACCCTTTGCAAATTCCAGGTTGATGACCGAAGTTGTTAAGTCTTCGAGCGAGGAAACCGTTTTTTTAATTGCATTTGTTACTGATGAAACAGCAACTCCTCTCAGAGCTTTGTCCGGGATATTTTTATAGAGAAAATCAATCGTTAAATTATAAAATTTTTCATATTTGCTTTGTAAGTCTGCAATTTCATCCTGGGCTTTGCCCTGCTTACTTAACTGATTAAGTTTTGTTAGATTTTGTACTGCAAAATCCTGGAGTTGTTTAAGAACTTCAAGCGCCAACTTATCCTCGCTTTGTGACATTTCCTTAATGTTAGGAATAACATCTTTTATGTTTTTAGCGGCAATTATCATTGACCTTAATCTAATCATATAGCCGGCGGTAAGATCTGCTTCCGATTCGGATAAATTAAACTTTTGTATTTGTGTGTAATAATCTGTTATTTCATCTTCAATTGATTTAAGCTGATTATATATTTCCAGCAAGTTTTTTTCTGCTCGAAAAATATTTTTGAAGCCAGATATCTTATTCCGTTCATCTTTTCTGACAAGCAAGCAGTCCAGAATAAATTGTTCGGTTAAAGAATAAACTCTTAATATTTCATTGTTTAATGCTTTAAGAGCGATATCGGAAACTGCGGGATCAACATTTTTAATGTATAAACTTATTCCCGATGGTTCTGATTTCCTAAACCGATTGTTCATAAACCTTGCGAATGCCGGAATGAAAGGGAAAAAAAGAACGATGCCTATCAAGTTGATAGTTGTATTCAGAAATACCAGCGCCATTAATGGTTCTTCTATACGGAGAAAATGAAGGGTAAAATAGACCAATTGTTTCAGCAGCAAAAAGCTTACTGTTCCGGCGACTAAATTAAAAATTACATTTGCCGCAGCCAGTCTTTTTTTATCGGCTGTGCCATTAACCGAGGCAATAATTAATGTTGAGGTTGTTCCAATATTTGCACCAATTATCATGGCAACGGATTGGTGTATTGTTATGAGTTCGGCATTAA
Source organism: Deltaproteobacteria bacterium HGW-Deltaproteobacteria-12 (assembly GCA_002840565.1). Classification (GTDB taxonomy): domain Bacteria; phylum Desulfobacterota; class Syntrophia; order Syntrophales; family Smithellaceae; genus MVRV01. Next base: position 132,943 of record PHBK01000018.1, read on the forward strand.
GAGCACTTAAAACGATTACAATCATTGCAGAGCTTGATTGTATTAAAACCGTAATAATTAATCCTACAAAAAGGAATACCCATAAACCAAGATTAGCATACAAACTTAAATCAACCTGATCGGCAATATTTTCGATTGAAGTTTTCATAAAATCAAGCCCGAGAAAAAGTAACCCGAAGCCAATAAGAAAACTTCCCCAGTTCTTCAATACCGGGCGGCTGTCAAGTAAAAGATAACTTAATGTACCAATAGCAAGAAAGGGAAACGAAAGATCAGTAATATTTAATTTGAATCCTACTGTGGCTACAATCCAAGCCGTAACGGTTGTTCCCAAATTTGCTCCAAATACAACCCCAAGCGAGTTTTGCAGGCTGATCATTCCACCGCCAAGAAAGGCAAGCACAAGCAGTGTAACCAATGAACTGCTTTGGAGGATTGCCGTAATAAAAGCACCGGATAAAATTCCTTTCCAGCGTTTGTTGGTAAATTTTTGCAACAATCTCTTAAATGAATTGCCGGCAAGTCCCTTTAAACCGTTTTCCAGGTGAAACATTCCGAATAAGAATATCCCTAACCCGGCAATGAACATCCAGAAGTCGAAATCCACAATATTCATATTTACCTTATTGTGATTTTATTATTTTCTTTTACATTGAGCGTTAATTTTTTGATTATAAGCACAAACACTTACTTCACCAATATCATCGGAACAGATAAAATAAAATCTGTGTCCATTCATCTAATGATACCTGTTCTAAGTATATTCCGTATAAATGGAATTATACCATGAGCAGCAATGCCTCCAAATACAGTTGATAATAATTTGCTTTTATTGATGATTATTGATGAATATTTACTTTTTGTTGTCGGCAATATAAGAAACGTTCACTTGCGAGTCAAGAATATTTTGCCACAAAAATGTAGGGCGCTGCATCGATGTCCCTTTATGAGGCACATTCCCAGATACATACTTCCGAGAAATTAATTCACCTTTTGGTCGTTTGACCTGCAAAACGGGCATTATCGCCGTAATTAAAACAGACTTGAACATCACGCTTTCTTTGGGATGCTTTATGATTGCTTGTGCCCTTCAGGATAGATATATTCATCCCTGTTATATTCGGTGTCTGCATAGCAGTCGGCGTGTTGATGTGGAGGATGCGCGTAGCGATTAGAGGCTGCGGATTCAAGTAATAATGCATTTTCGACGGCGGCCTTGATCCGACAAGCCACAGTCCCAGATGTGTGAGGATATGCAGAATGACTGACTGGTCTTAAAAATACTGATGATGCGTATGACGCCTTGATTTTTCGGACAGACCAGAGGATCAAATTAATAAATCTTCTGAATCAGCCTTGCCCAGTTTTTCCTGAGCGCTTAATTGCTCCCCTCTCTATTCCTGATACCTCATACGTTCTTGCAGGAACGAAGCACAGATAACATAGAGCGCCGGATTCTCCATCGCATCTTCATCCTTGGGTGATATACAGCTGCCGCAAAACATCTGAAAGCCGAAATTATATGTTGCAGGAAACACTCCCTTGCCACGGCAGCGGAGTCCTACTCGACCAGGTCCTGGGATTTCATCATGATCAGGGAACAAGGAAGTTCGCGGGCAATTTTCTCGGCTACACTGCCCATCAATATCCGGGCCAGGCCCATTCTGCCAAGGGAACCCATGACAATCAAATCCGCCCCACTTTCGGCCGCAGCCTTCAAGACCTCTTCATGCGGTTTACCGATAAGGAGGGCTTTATTCCACGTAATTCCATCGAAGTCGAGGCCGCCGAGAAAGTTGTCCAGTTCTTTGCTAACGTGCCTTTCCCAGTCAGCCTGCACATTGGCGGCAGGAAGGGCCATGCCTCGATAGACGCTGGGTACCTTTTCCGCCACGGTCAGCACCAGCAGTTCCGCCCCGAACATTCGCGACAGATCCACCGCATTAATAAGGGCACGGCGTGAATGCTCCGAGAAATCGACGGGACATAGAATTCTCCTTATCCCCGGCAGAGCGCCTCGTTTCACCACCCAAACCGGCCTAGATGAACTGCGAATGATGTTTTCGGCGGTGATACCGAGGGGAAACCGGTCGCCCTTGTCCTTTTCACCGGAACCGATCATGATCACATTGGCATCAAGCGAATTGGCTCTGCCGACGATCTCCTCAAGGGGATTGCCGAACAAGGCGACGGCCTGTGTTTCAGAAACACCCCCTTGGCGAAGCTCTTCGACATACTCCGCAAGCATGCCTTCCGCTTCAAGCAAAATGGCGGATTGGTCGATGGTCCATCCGGGCAGCCGCGGGACGACATGGAGTAGATGGATCCTTGACCGGTTCTTTCCAGCCAGGAACACGGCCATTTTCAGGGCGTCCTTGGAAGCCTGGCTGAAGTCAATTGCAAGCAAAATATTCTCTATATTTCTCATTTATTTTCTCCTTTTCAATCAAGGTAAACAGAAGTCAGGCAAAGCTGAATAGCGACTCAAGCCCTGCGGGGCATGAGTTGCTATTTTGTCGTTTCCGTAAAACGAGAATCATTGATAAGAATTTGTTGTTATTGCTTGGCAGTCTAGGAAACGCGGCCTTGTATGTCAAGGAAATCTTGACGCAATCTTGCACCGGCAGATGCTGCTTATCACTTCAAATCAGCAACTTTTCGCGGTTCTACCGGTGTGTGGAGCAGGAAGCACTGTTAAACATCAAGATTTTCAATGGATATCCCAAGCGCTTCGGCAATCTTTTCAAGGGTAGCGCGACGCGGTTTAGCGGTGGGCTTTTCTAATTTTGCGACGGCGGCTTGACTCACACCGATACGGGCAGCAAGCTCTTTTTGTGTAATTCCGATGTGATCACGCCATGCCCGGATCATAGGTATTGCCCGCAAAAGATGTGCTTCAACAACCGCTTGAGGTATACCCATGGAGCGGATCTTGTCGCCATCCAGCAAGGGACGGATACGATTGAATTCGTCCCAGGGAACCAGCACAAAAGCCGGATTGCCTTGATAATCTATCGTTTGGTAATCAATATGTGTTTTCATCTCGCTTTTTAACCTCTTCTATACTGATGATACTGATTTCTTCAAACACATCGAATAGTATCCGCCAGTTTCCCACACGCAGTCGATATGCTCGCTCGTGATTGGCTAAACGCTTGACATTGGAACATGCCGGGAACTTGGATAAACCTCGCGAAGCCGTCAGAATGCGCCCCTGAATGCCGCGTTCCCCAATCTTCTTAAGTTGCTTAAATGCCCTGGGCTGCCAGATGACGTCCATTGTGAGTACGACTATAACTATTTATAACCTACTGTCAAGATAAAAGTTGTTTTTATACGGGCTGCCGAGGGAGCAACAATTACCAATAGTGATCCCCTTATAGTGGCATAACAACAAAAATCCGAATGCCTGCCGTCGTAAATCCTGTATGATCAGCGTTTCCCCAAAGGTCTATAAAAAAAGGAGGTAGGCAATGACAACAAGAGACGCCATTCACATTTTTCAAATCTCACAGAAAAATCTCCATAGGAAGAGAACCACGGAAAGCTAACGTTACCTTCTTGAACATCTCGAAAATCATTTTACAGATATTCATGTCGAGGCGATCACCCCTGATCAAATCTACCAATTTCTGGAAGCTTTAACGGAGCGTATGGCCAAATCAACCAGGAGATTACGATATGCCCAGGTGAAAGCATTCTTCAATTTCCTGATAAACGAGAAGGCAGTTCCCATCAAGAATCCTTGCCAGGATTCGATCATGGTCAAGGCTTTCAAAAGTCCAAGGATGAAACAGAAGGACATCCTCAGCAGAGAAAGCGTTGATGAAATCATTTATCGGAGCAAAAAGATCAGGGACAGGCTGATTTTGGAACTTCAGGCAAGGTGCGGCATGAGAATAGGAGAGGTCTTGAATCTCAGGGTAAAGGATATTACTGACCGGAAGCTGATGATCCGGCAACCCAAATCTGGGAAGGATATAGAAGTTGCCTTCGCAAAGAGGTTGTCTGAATATGTCCGGGGCTGTCAGCATGAACCGGAGAGCAGGATTTTCCCGATATGCTATTCTTCTGCCCTACCTGTGGTGAGGAAGCTTGGCGAAAAGGTCGGAGTCCAAATCCGTCACAATGATCTACGAAGATATTCGGCCACCCATACCAGTCGTAACGGCATCCCTCTGGAAGTCGTATCAGAGGTTCTTCTCCGGCATCAGGATCTTAAAACCACTCAGATGTACCTGGGGAAAATCACCGATACGGAAGCAATAAGATGGATGTGAAACCTTCGCCGTTCCAATAAAAACCCCTTAAAGCGCAGGCTTTAAGGGGTTTTCTTATATATAAACAGATCGTGATTTTTAAGAGCGTTCTATCAGGAAGACCGCTTATTTAGCTGACGATGTTCTTCACGGCTTCAATCACCGGATTGGTGAACAGGGCCATCAGGACTGTGTAAAGGGCAAAGGCACCAACCACTTCCGCCGTGTACAGTTTTTCAAATCTCCTCTTTAAAGAAACCATGAGCAGCCCGCCGACAATCAAGCAGCCCAGCTGGAAATACGGGAAATTGGCTGCGCCTGCTGCCGTGTATTCGGCAAAACCGAAAGTTGCTGTCAAAAGGACCACCGCCGCCGTTACCACCATTGTTCCTAAAGTCTTTTTCATGATCTGTTACCTCCTTCAAGGTTTGTCTGTTTGGTTTTATTCTATTGAAAATACCGTGCCAAAAAACAGAAGACCAGTATAAAATTTTATAACAACATGATAATACAAGCAAATAAATGCAGCCGGACATTTCAAGAAAAAGGGGGTGCCTCCTTTTGCGCTGTTTCTTTGAATAAAAGGTTAAAAGAAATTGAACGAAATGTGAAAATCAATAAAAACGAATCTCTGTCACGGCAAGTAACGCCGGACGCGCTTATGTTTTCAACTTGATATTATATTGGTTTAAGATTATTTATCCGGTGTAAGGGAGGCTGATATGAAAACTGTTGCCGTGCCGGAATTTACCATCAAAGAGCCGAGAGGATTGTCGGAACGTATCCAATGGTTGCGCGATTATTATTTTCGGGGAACTGAACGCTCCTGGAATAATGAGTTTACCTCATGGACCACCGGCACGCCCTGGGACATCATCTACAATGAGCTGACCTTTTATATTGTGCCGGAAACATACATGCTGCTCAATACGCTGGGAGCGTCTTATCTGCAGGCAGCCAGGCCGGTCCTGCTTCCTGAAGAATTCTGGCAGTGGCCGCGGGTCGAGAGACGCGCCTGGTTTGTGAAGGATGTGATCATTAATTATGTGCCGCAGGAAATACTGCCGGGTGATCTGCTGGCCGGAGCCAGATTCAACATTCAAACGTCACTGTGCTTTGATGAACAGGAAAGCAAAGAATGGCTGAGGCTGGTGAAGGGTAAAAACGGTGCCCGGGCGCAGATGAAATGGTTTCATGATCACGGATACGGCAATGCCGGCGCCACCAGCGGTCATCTTGTCCCCGGTTATGAGAACCTGCTCAAAATCGGCTGGAAGGGGGTGCATGCAAATCTTCTTTCCCTTTATAATGCGCTGGATAATCAGGAGCGCCGGGGCGCAAAAGGAGCTCAGCTCAAAGCCATGCTCACAGCCGCAACCATGGCGCGGGACCTGGCTTATAAATATCGAGACTTGTGCCTGGACCTCGCACAAAAGGAGCAAAACCCTGTCCGCCGCACTGAACTTACGGTAATGGCTCAGAACTTAAACAAAATTCCCTGGGAGCCGGCCGGTAATTTCTGGGAAGCCGTTCAGGCGCTGTGGATTAACCACATGCTGGTGCTGACAGACGAAAATTACCCCGGCGCCGGTGTTTCTTTTGGCCGGGTTGACCAGTATCTTTATCCTTATTACGAAAGATCGATCCTTGACGGCATGGATCGGGAATTTATCAAAGAAATCCTGAAATGTTTCTGGTTTCACGCCAATACGGCTTATGATGCGATGATCCGCAACGGCAACCAGGGAATCACCGCCGGTTTCGGACAGCTTATCACTCTGTCCGGGTTGGGCATGGGCGGCAGAGACATGACCAATGACCTGACCTATGTCATCCTCGAAGTGATTGACGAGATGTCGCCTATTCTGGAACCGAAGCCCAATGTGCGGCTGCATCGCCACAGCCCCGAAGAGCTGTATGATAAAGTTGTGGACATGATTGAATCCAGCCAGGGAGCTCCTTTCCTGCTTAATTTTGATGAACGCTCCATGGCCGGGATGATGCTGGAGGCCAAAAAAGCCGGTCTCTCCCATCTTATTCACAAGGACAATGTCCATGAATACGCGCCCGTCGGCTGCCTGGAAAATACAATGGTCGGCAACGACCGTTCCGGTACGGTGGACAACAATCTCAATCTGCTGAAAGCGGTGGAACTGACGCTGACCGGGGGAAAAGATTTGCTTCCCTTCACGGACCCCATGACCGGCAAGACCGCAGCCCCGAGGCAGGATGGCCCCCGCACACCGGATGCCTCCTCTTTTAAGACATGGGAGGAATTCTGGGCGGCTTATGCCGTGCAGACAAGATATATTATTCAAAAATGCGTTGATGTTTATGAAGCTTCGGAATCAGTCCGCGCCCGATTCTTTCCCACGCCTTATCTTTCCTGCCTGGTCAAGGGCTGCGCGGAAAAAGGCAAGGATGTCACACAAGGTGGGGCGGAAATCAGTCTCACCACATTGGAGGCGGTTACCTATGCTACGACCGTGGATTCGCTGCTGGCCATAAAATATCTGGTTTTCGACAAAAAAACATGCACTCTGCAGGAATTGGTGTCCGCCCTTGGAGCCAACTGGCAGGGCTACGAGGTTTTGCAGGCCACGGCCAAAAACCGCGCGCCCAAATATGGCCGCGACGACGATGCAGCGGATGCCATGGCCTCCAAAGTCATGCAGTTATGGTGCGAGGAGACCTGGCGGCAGAGCACAAGATCAACCGGGCGCAAATACCGTCCGGGGATGCTGAGCTGGAATTACTGGGCTGGTGACGGGTACATCATGGCGGCAAGTGCGGATGGCCGGGCCAAGGGGCAGTTCCTTTCCAACGCGATCTGTCCCTCCAATGGTGCGGATATTAACGGACCGACGGCTAATGCCAACTCGGTGGGGAAGGTGCTGGGCGGCAAAGCGTCCGACAGGAACGGCGACTGGGAGGATTACTTCAACGTACTGCCTAATGGAGCCAGCCACACTATAACTTTCAATCCTTCCATTCTGCGTGATCCCGTCCACAAGGAGAAGTTCAAGGCATTTCTGAGGGGCTACACCCTGAACGGCGGTACGGCCCTGCAGATCAATATGCTTGATCCCGGTGTGCTCAAAGACGCCCAGTCTCATCCGCAGAACTATCGACATCTCCTGGTGCGCATTACCGGTTATAATGCCTACTTTACGACTGTAGGACGGGAACTGCAAAACGAAGTGATCGAACGCGTCAGTCACGGTAAATTTTAGGATATTCCCCATGCGCGAACCGGAGACAAATAAAGACATGCAGGGGACCGTCCTGCAAATTATCCGCATGTCCACGGAGGACGGCCCCGGCATAAGGACAACAGTCTTCCTCAAGGGATGCCCGCTTCACTGCCTGTGGTGCCATAATCCGGAAAGTATCAGTCCCAGGCCCCAGATTCAGTGGATCAAGACAAGCTGTATCGGATGTGGAATTTGTGTAAAGGCCTGCCCGGAAAAGGCGCTCGAGCAGACTGAAAAAGATATCAGCATCAACCATTCAACCTGCAACGGGTGCGGTTTATGCACAGAAGAATGCCCCACAACCGCCATGGAACTTCTGGGCAAAAAATGGAATGTTCATGATCTGGCCGGCGAACTGGTGAAGGACCGCGCTTATTTTGAACAGTCGGGCGGCGGTGTTACGCTTTCCGGAGGGGAGGCCGCCCTGCAAAATAATTTTTGCCGTGCCCTGTTGCAAGAGCTGAAAAGCCGCGGAATTTCGACTGCCCTGGATACGTGCGGGCTGATTTCCCAGGCAGCGCTGGCCGGCCTTTTGCCTTATGTTGATCTTCTGCTGTACGATCTAAAAGAGATCAATCCGGAAAAGCATAAAAAGTTTACAGGGGCGGGCAACGAAAAGATCCTGGCCAACGCCATTTTCGCCGCCAATTATAAAAAAACACATCCGTCCCTCAAGACAATATGGATACGCACGCCAGTGATTCCCCGCGCGACAGATACTGCCGAAAACATATTGGGCCTAGGAGATTTTATCGCGGAAAACCTCCGGGGAACTGTCGCCCGGTGGGAGCTTTGCGCCTTTAACAATCTGTGCCGGGATAAGTATGACCGGCTGGGAATGAAATGGCCTTATGCCCGGGAAGAACTTCTGGAAAGGTCACTGGTGGAGACGCTGGCCCAGGTTGCACGGACCAAAGTTTCTCCATCGATTGTTTGCTGGAGCGGATCAACGAAACTGGAGCAAAAGACAAGCGACCAATCGGTGGAAAAGGCTGCAAATGGCAACGTGACTATTTCCGTCTGCTGAAGATAAAAAGAAAGGAAGAAGGCCATGACCATGAAAAAAATATTTTCTACAGACGACATCAAGGCTTTTGCCCCTTCCGAGAAAGTGGGAATCATTGCCACGGTAACGGAGGAAGGTCTGCCCCATATGTCGCTGCTGACTTCGGTGATGGCTGCCGGACCGGATCAGCTGACCGTGGGAGAATTCTGCAAAGGGCTGAGCAAGGAATACATGCAGCGCAACAGGAACATAGCTTTTGCCATCCTGACCCTGGATAAGAAGCTCTGGCGCGGCAAGGCCATCTGGACTCAGCTGAAGAAAGAAGGCCCGGAATATGAAATATACAACAATCAGCCCATGTTCCGGTACAATACCTATTTCGGCATCAACACCGTGCATTATTTTAATCTCCTGGAAACAACAACCGGTGTTGCACTGCCGCTGGCGTCCGTTGTAAAATCGGCAATACTGACGAAAATGGCCAAAGGCAGCGCCGCAAAAGACAACGGCGCAAGAGTGCTGTCTTATTTTGGAGAAAATTTATTCAACGGGCTGGATTCTCTTAAATTCTTATCCTTCATTGCCCGGGACGGATTTCCTTCCATCATTCCTGTCATCCAATGCCAGGCAGCCGACAGCGGCCGCCTCGCTTTTTATCCGGGAGCTTTTGGCGCCGAGCTTACCAAACTCGAGCAGGGGATGACGCTGGCTGTTTTTGGCCTGACCATGCAGATGGAGGATGTCCTGGTGCGCGGGATCTTTAACGGCTATTCCCGCTATCGGGGCGTGAAGCTGGGAACCGTCGATATTGACTGGGTCTACAACTCCATGCCGCCGAACCACGGACGGATTTATCCGCCGGTGCCCCTGGAGCGGGTGGTGAATTTCTAAGATAAGACAACAAATCAGAGCGTTTTGACGCAGAGCAAAATATTCTAGAGAAGAAATAACTATTGTGGCAACGGCATACCTGAGACTTTTCCGCATGCTTTGTCCTCATACCAAGTCGCATTCTTTAGCTAACTTTGTTGGCATCGTCGTCGGCTTCCTCAACGTATGATCAATACGCCTGCGGAGCCTCCTCCTTGCCGCCGCGTTATCTTTTGAATGCAACTTGGTATCAGTATTTTCTGCTGAAGGAATCGAGTGAAGGATTTTACTGAAGGCAATATTACTCGACAGGTTATAAATTTCAGTACACCGATCATGCTCGGCAACGTGCTGATGTCCGTGTATGGCATCATCAACCTGATCTGGGTAGGGCGGCTCCTGGGGCATAAGGCTGTGGCCGCCGTAGCCGCCTCTCTGCCCATTATCATGCTGATGCCGGCATTTCTGATCGGCCTGGGTATGGCTACCAATGTCCTTATTGCCCAGGCCTTCGGCCGCAGGGATACGGCCATGCTCAAGAAAATCATGTCGAATTCCTTTTTTGCCTCGACTTTGTTCTGTCTGCTTATTTCTTTCATCTCCATTGTGCTCCGTCGCCAGTTGCTGGAATGGGTGAATGCTCCCCGGGAAATTCAGGATATGGCTGTGTCCTATCTGACGATAATCATGGGGACGCTGGTCTTTCAGTTCTTCATCAACTGGATGAACGGCATGCTGCGGGGCTTGGGCGATGCCGGCACCCCGCTGAAAATCCTTGCCCTGCTCACCGGATTTAACATTATTTTTGTTCCGCTGTTTATTAACGGCATCGGTCCTTTGCCGCCACTGGGTGTAGCCGGTGCGGCATGGGGAACGGCGCTGGCGTCTGTGTTGACCTGTGCCATCGGCTATATTTATCTGCTGCAATATAATCCTTACATAAATGTGCGCAACTGGGACTATCATCTGGACTGGCACATCATCCGGGAGGTTTTTATCATCGGTGTGCCCGCATCGCTGCAAATGATAGTGATATCGCTGGCCAATGTATTTATTATTTCGCTCGTAAACCTTTACGGAACGGATGTGGCAGCAGCCTTCGGCATCGGTATGCAGATCGATATGCTGGCGGCTATACCGGCCATTTCCATCGGGATTGCGGCAACAACAGTAGCCGGTCAGAATCTGGGAGCGCAGAAATTAGATCGCGTCTTCCAGACTATGCGGACAGCGGTTTATTTCAGTCTGGCTATCGCCTTTGTTTGCAGCGCTTTGTTGCTGATCTTTCCTTATCAGATCGGTGCGATTTTCCTCAAGCAATCGGCAGAACACGCCATGGTGCTGGGTTTTGTCCGCGATTATTATCTCTGGGTGGCCTTTATCTTTCCCTGCTTTGCAGTCATTTGCGTCCTTCAGGGCATTCTGCGCAGTGCCGGCGATACGGTGTCACTGCTGGCGCTCTCCTTCATCGCTTTGATGGTCATCCGCATTCCTCTGGCCTACTGGTTTTCCGGCCCGCTGGGCTGGAAGCAGGACGGCATCTGGATGGCAATGCTGTTCAGCAGTGTTCTGGCCGTGGTCCTCAACTGGTTGTACTACAAGGGAGGCCGATGGAAAAAAAGGCGGATATTGGGAAGCCGGGAAAACCGGAGTGCTTAATAAAGTCTGGATGCCGGATCCAGTCCGGCATGACATCCAGCCGCAGCAAGCAAAATGCCATCAGTGAATTATTTTTCGATCCAGTACCACGGGTTGCACACCTTGGCGTTCAATCATCGCATCGGCATCCGGGTTTCCCCGGAAACGCAGAACATTGAGCATGAATATTTCCAGCTTGTTGAGAACATTCGGCGGCAGCAGGTTGCCGTCGATTTCAATGGAAATGACCGGGTATTTCCGCTCCCGCGCCCACGGAGTAATCAATCCTTCAATTACACGGCCGATCAGGCAGGCAAAAGGAGAGATGTTGACGATGCCGGAATATCCATCCATCATTGCTGTTGCCGCCACTCCGCTGGATATGCTTATCTCTGAATAAAGTTCATGGCTCACAAAATGTTTCTCGGTGTTTTTCATGATTTCGTTCATGTCGTGCGGAGTTTTCGGAATCAGGTTGGTTGCGCCGAGAATGTCGCCGACTTTTTTTACCACATTGTTTTTGTAAGTATGCTCGATATTCCAGTTAATCAGGTCCATAAACTCTTTGGCAAAGGCCCGGCGGTACCAGGGGATTAATTTCAATCTCTTTTTCAGTTCATACTTCCGGACAAAATCACAATAGTAAACCCACTCGGCGACATTGGACACTTTCCCGATGATTCCGCGCCGGCTGAAATGCGCAATCAATTCATCCACGGCAAAATCGTCGCGCCGCACATATATCTCGCCGACTATAAGCACCTTGGAACAATCTTCCATCTTTTTCTTGAGAGGAATCCGGGCGATCTCATCGGATATTTCTTTTAAAACCGGCAATACCTGGGTCACGTTTTTTTCCGCAACGCTGATCATCTTGCGCCAGAGTCCGTCATATGTTGCCATTGCCTGCACCGGATCGGCGGCGCAGGTTCGGAGCGTGGTTTCCACGTCTTTCATCTGGTCGCCGATAATAATCGACCACCAGGCATGTTTGGAAAATTCCGGGCCGAGCTCATTGTACGAATTATCGGAATCCAGAGTAAAGACGACAACATTTTCCAGGCGGAGATCCTTGAAAAGATTTTCATAGAAGACAAAATACTGGCCTGTCCGGCAGGGCCCGGTAGTTGTGGGGACAAATAAGATATATATTTCGTCTTTCCGGTATTTTTCTGAAGAAAAATATTGCAGTGCGCTGCCCAAGACCAGGTGCGAGGGCAGACACTCTTTGCCGGAGGCATGATTCCGGGCCAGCTGCAGTGTATGGATATCCGGCACGGGCATCGTTTCGGCGTTGATACCCAATCCGCGGATCGTCGCTCCGATCAATTCCGCCGAAAGCCGGCCCATGTTGGAGAGCAGCAGCTTTATCCGGGGGTTATTTTTGATCGGTATCTTTTCGCCGGTGATGGCGTTTTGAATATGGATTTCTTCACCCGGATTATTGATGAAGCGCAAACCATTGTCGTATCTTTCCTCGCGGATGCTGATGATTTTTGATCTGTATCCCTCAATAATATCCAGAAACGCTTCAATACGCGTATCCACTCCGGCATCGGCGGTATGCGAATCCATCTCCAGAATCAGGAAAGGCTTGGTTCCCATAATCCATTTCAGATAATGCAGCATAAAGGAATCCGGCGCACAGGAAAAATTCGAGATATAGGTAACATAGATATTATCCTCGTTTTTGAGGAGCATGGCGGCTTTCATATCCTGCTGTCCGTAATACCAGTACATGTTCGGATAAATGGCCTCTTCTTCGAAAGGCAGGATGTCGAAGGGAACCACCGAATAACCGCGAGTGGAGAATTTTCGCGGTACGCCCATATTGGCGTCGGTTGTAAAAGCATTATAAGGCCTGCCCAGCAGAGCAATCACCGGACGGGAAGAGAGCCTGGCCTCGGCCAGCGCCGTTTTTCCCATCTCCTGCGCCCGACGAAAATATTCCAGCTGCTTTTCGTTGGCGATTGCAAAAGCGCTGCGGGATTCCCTTTCCGTAAAGCCAAGCTTGATTCCCGTCTCAATAAAAGATTCAGCGGCTTTCTCCAGACCATACATAAAGCTGATGACGGGCAATAAAAATCTGTCCTCGGGGATTTCCGGAAAAGCCTTTTGAATATAATAGGGCAGTCCCTGCGTAATGGGACAGAGATTGGCGGGGGCATCCTTTTCATAGCTTTCCATATCTTTAAAGTGGGGCAGGAAGATGTAATCCAGATTGCGGTCAAAAATATCCTGAACGGCCCCGTGGGCAATTTCCGCCGGGAAACAATAACTGCTTTCCACCCGGGCCGTCCCTTCATGGGATATGTTTTGCGAAAGCGCAGCCTCCACTCCCAAAGAGTGGAAAAACCAGGAATACAAAGGCCAGAGCGTATAAACAGAGAAGCACAGCGGGACGCCCACGACGATTTCTTTTTTCCTTACCAGTTTGGCCGGATCAGGAGCGCATTGCTGAAAAAGAAGGTTGTTGCGTTTTTCAACATAGTCGAACACTTCGGCTTCGTTGATGACTTTCTTCTTGCGCATATTAGCATATTTGTTGCAGCGGCCCCCGAACATGTATTTGTTGTTGTTGACATTGAGAATGCGAATCGGGCAGTAATTATCACAGGACTTGCACTGGAATTCTTTTTCATAAATGATTTCCGTGGCCAGAATCTTATCTATTTCGAATGAAGATTTTACTATTAAACCGTCGATCAGTTTCTGCCGGGCGAGGATGCCTACGCCGAAACAGCCCATCATCTCGGGATCAGGCGGCACGAGTATATCCTTATTTAACAACATGGCGAAAGCCAGAGGGATCGCTTTGTTTTTAGCCACGCCGCCCTGGAGAACTATGTTCTTGCCGATGGTTCGATTGCCGACAACCCTGTTTAAATAATTGGAAACGATCGAAGTGACAATACCGGCGGTGATGTCTTCACGGGAGGCGCCCTGCAAAATGGCATTGCGGATGTCGGAGTTAATAAATGCGGAACAGTGCTCACCGAACTTGAGCGGTTCGGAAGCGCCAACGGCGATGTCACCGATTTCCCAGGCGCTGGCAATATTCAAATCTCCCTGGGCCGATTCTTCGAGAAAGGAACCTGTACCGGCCGAACAGGCTTCATTCATGGCGTAATCAATCGGCACCTTGTTCTTGAGAAAAACATATTTAGCATCCTGCCCGCCGATTTCAAAGATTGTATCAATCTCTTCCCGGTAAAAAGTAGTCCCGACGGCATGCGCTATTATTTCGTTATAGACGGCCGGCGTTTCCAGAAAAACGCCGAGGATTTCCCGGGATGATCCGGTTGTTGAAGCCAGCGTTATCCTGATTTGCCCGTCGCCAATATCTTCTTTAATCTGTTTTTTCATTTCGAGCAGGCAGTTTTTTAAAGCCTTCACCGGGTCGCCATGGGTCCGGCCATAGAAGGAGGCAGTGACTTCGCTTGTTTCCATGTCAATCAGGGAGGCCTTGGTTGTTGTCGATCCGCCGTCGACGCCCAGAATGTACTCACGGCCGGCAACAACTTTCCCTTTTCTGGAGGATAGATAAGTTACACGGCTGGCCGCGGTCATCAGATTCTTAAACCGTTTGTATTGCACTTTCCCCTGTTGAAATAACTTTTCCAATGGGGGTAATATGGAGCCGGAATCTTTTGCCAGAAGCGCAGCTCCATATGCTTCAAAGTATGCGGCCGGCTCGGGAACAATAAACTCAATTTGCGGCATCCTTTCCCGGATGAACTGCAGGATATACTTATTCCGGGTAACGCCGCCGACCAGCAGGACTTTCCCTTTGGATATTCTGGCTCTTTTAAGGAAATCAATAACTTTTGTAGCCATTACATCCGAGAGCGACAGGACAATATCACCTTTCTTGGCCTCTCCTTTATTCAAGCGGTGTGTGCAGTCACTTTTCATGAAAACCGAGCAGCGCGACGACAGCTTCAAGACGCAACTTTGATCGGGTATATCATTAATTTCGGCCAGCCCCATATCCATTCTGGCCAGCTGCTGCTTAAAAAATTCTCCGGTGCCCGAAGCGCATTTATTTCCGGAAAAGCTGGTAATTATTTTTTTGGTTTTATTATCTATAGTGTAAACAACAAGATCCTCGCCGCCCAGTGAAACTACGGCGTCCGCTTCGTAATTCAAATGCCGGAGGGCTTCTTCAATGCAGAGTGGCTCGATCACACTGTTGATGTTTAGTAAATGTCTGCCTTCCGTCCCGGTGGCCAGCACTTTAATTCCGTTCGGAATCTTTTGGATTGATAAAATGTCCCTGAGGGCGTCGACAAAATTTCCTTCATGCGGTTCAACTTTGCTCCACAGAACGCTGTATCCTTCCAGCATGGTCACTTTGACATTTGAGGAGCCGATGTTAATTCCCAAACTGTGCATTAGAATCCTCCAGTAAGTAAAAATGAAAGGGAAATAATAAATAAAACAGTTTTAACTATTACGAACGAACGTCCGAGTCAAGAGGCAGATGATTAATTTTTTAAAAATTGTTTGGGAAAATGATGGATAATCGGCAGATTAAAATAGTATAAGTAATCAATACAAAAGGAATTGAAACTGCTCAGGGGCCGGTGTCAATAAGTTTCCGGCCGCCTGAGCAGTTAAGGGGAAAAATGTTAATGACCTTCTTCCATAGCGCCGGCTATATACATCATTGCCAGCAACATGAAAACCAGAGTCTGCACTAAATAGATGCCCATTTTCAGCGCCATCAGGGGTATCGGAACGAGCAAAGGGACGAGCAATAGCAACACTATCAGAACGAGATCGCCACCTTTCAAGTTTCCGAACAGACGAAAGGATAAGGATAATGGTCTTGATAAATGGCTGATGATCTCAATCGGAAGCATCAAGGGTGTAAGCCACCAGACCGGCCCGAGAAACTGCTTGATATATTTGAACCCGTGCGTTTTGATTCCCACCACATGCGTGGATAAGAACACGACAATGGCCATCGCCGCAGTGGTGTTAATATCCGATGTAGGAGATGAAAAACCGGGAATCGCTCCCATAAAATTGGATAGCAAAATAACAATGCCAAGCGTTGCGATCAGCGGGAAAAACTTCCGGCCATGCTCTCCCATGGTATTGCTAAGCAGTGCATGCATAGCAACAATAATAGTTTCTATGAAATTTTGCAGACGACCCGGATAAATCTGCAATCGCCTTGTCGCCAGAAAAGCCAGGGCAATCAAAATAATAGCCAGAAATAGAAAATATGAAACATGTTTGGCTATGTAAGGATTTTCTAAAAAGTATATGGGATGCATATTTTAACTAACCTCCTCAAGAGTGTTTTTTTTTAACATAGCGGTAGCTACCAGGGTAATAATAATGTTGATTACCACTACGGAAAGTCCAACAATTAAGCCGATGACATCGACAGCGCCACCGTCAATCAATAGGTAAAGGATGATGCCTGTAACGCCCATGCGGATATAGTATCTAACCATGACCGGCGTCTTGATGTTGCCGCTATTGCCCAACTTTTGAAAAGCACCATGCAGGCTGCGCCCCAGCCAGTGAAAATTGAGAATACAAATAAAGCCGCCGAGGAGTATGCCCAAGGCAAATTTTAACGGAGCAAGAATAAGGGCAGGAAGGAAAAGAACTGTCAAGACAATCCAATTGGCGATTTCAATTCTTTTTTGGAGTAGGTCTTTTTCGATGTGGTTCACTTTTTAAGCTCTTTATAATGGGTTCTTCATCCGGAAAGTTTTTCTTAATTAAAACATACAGGTTGCGAAATCCGGCGCTGACTCCGATTACCAGAAGCAGTAATGTGAAAACGTTTCCCGAATCAAATTTCCGGTCTAAATAAACTCCCAGTAAAAGACACCCGAAAATTGCCAGAACCATTGCTATACCGATACTGCTGGCATAGGCCATTTGAATGGCAGAATTTCGAATATCATTATTCATTTTGTGGAGTGCTCCTTAACATTAAAGAAGATCAATGTCAAACAAAAAACTGACCGCCGTTCATAATTAGTGATATCTTCGCCACGGTTTTTATATTTTCCGCCATAAAGTTCGCCGAGTCTTTTAAAGGGTAATGCTTTCAGCTGTTTGCCTGCCTTGAAAATATCAAGATTTTCGGCATTATAGATTATTTAATGCGGCGGCACAAGCCTCGAGTGTGCGGGCTATGTCGGCATCCGTATGGGCAAATGAGATGAAGATCGCTTCAAATTGCGATGGAGCGAGCCAAATGCCCTCTTTGATCATCCCATGGAAGAATCTGGCGAATAAATCGGTATCTGATTTCTTGGCATCCCGGTAATTTTTAACGGGGCCGGCCTGAAAAAATATTGTGAACATGGAATGGAATCTGTTTATGCAGACGGGAATGCTTTTGGCAAAAAAGAGTTTTTCGATTTCCCGGCAAAGATGCTGCGCTTGCAGATCCAGTTGCGCATACGAAGCGGCTTTTTTCTGGAGCAACTGAAGGGTGGCCAAACCGGCATTTACGGCCAGCGGGTTGCCCGACAATGTTCCCGCCTGGTAAACATCCCCTGCGGGGGCCAGCGCCGCCATTATTTCTTTTTTCCCGCCCAAAGCCCCAACAGGCAGACCGCCGCCGATTATTTTACCCAGGCAGGTCAAGTCGGGTTTAATGCCGTTTATATCCTGATAGCCGCCGAAGGCAAAGCGAAAACCGGTTATGACTTCGTCAAATATTAAAACGATGCCATGTTTTGCGGTCAGCTCCCGAAGCGTTGCTAAGAAACCATCCTCAGGCCCGACGACACCCATATTTCCCGCCACCGGTTCCACGATGATTGCCGCCACTTGCGATCCATAGCGCCCGATTGCGGAATTTACGGTGTCAGTATCGTTATAAGGCAGACTGACGGTAAGCTCCGCCAGGCAATCAGGAACACCGGGAGAACCGGGTATTCCCAAAGTGGCAACACCCGATCCGGCCTGGACCAGCAGGGAGTCCGCATGCCCGTGATAGCAGCCGTCAAACTTAACAATCATATTGCGTCCGGTGTAACCGCGGGCCAGCCGAATCGCCGTCATCGTGGCTTCGGTTCCGGAACTGGTCATGCGGATGAGCTCCATCGAAGGTATCGCTGAACCGATTAACTGAGCTATTTGAGTTTCCGCCTCGGTCGGGGCGCCGAAACTTGTTCCTTTCCGGGCAGTGCGGCAAATGGAGTCAATGACATCCGGATGAGCGTGACCCAGAATCATGGGTCCCCAGGAAAGAACAAAATCGATGTATTCCCGGCCGGCGGCATCATAGATTTTGCTGCCCCGGGCTTCGCTCACAAAAAGAGGATCTCCGCCAACCGCCTGCCAGGCGCGAACCGGAGAATTAACACCTCCGGCAATGACTTGTCGGGCTTGCGCAAAATATTTTTCTGATGTTTCGATCATTCAAAATACTCCGGTGATATTTTTTTATATTCCTGAATGCTTTCCAGTATTAAAAAATCGTGGCTGTTTATTGATTCGGCCATTTGATGGGACAGGAATTCGATATTTTCATTTTGTGTGTGCAGCATGCTAAAAAGATTATATTTATTTTGAAAGGCCGGTTTCCGGGCATAGCAATGGGAAATGAAAGGGAACGCTGCCAGGATTTTTCCCGCGTCTTCAATTTTATTGTGTGGTACCGACCAGACAATTAGCGCGTTCCTGGTATAGCCGGCTTGCTGATGACGCAGTATGGCGGCAAATCTGCGGATATGGCCTCTCTGCTGAAGACGCCTGATTATGTTTAGAACTTCCTGTTCGCTGAGACCACAGGCAATTCCTATTTCCTGAAAAGGACTCTTCATTAAAGGGATATCGCGCTGGATAAGGCGGGCAACCTTTTTTTCTGCAACAGTCAATTTCTCCATGAATGACTTTTATCCTGACTGCGAAATAAAATCAAGTTTTGGCTTGGTCTTGGAAATTCCTCTTGACAATTGATCTTTGCGCCGCTAAAAAGACAACCATAAATACCCGAATCTTTAAATTTTAGAAAGGAGGTGCGTACAAAAAGCAGATGTAAAGATTACCGGGGATTTAAATATCAGCTACACATTGAATTAAGGAGGATCTAAATGAAAAAGAGTTTGATGTATGCGTTATTAGCGATGGTATTGGTGATTGTTTCAGCTCCTTTCGTTTTCGCGGCAAAAGAAGTAGCTCAAGCGGCGCCGGCGGCGGCAACAGTCGATTACACAAAAGCAATAGTCCTCGGATGCTCTTTGCTGGCGGCAGGTCTGGCGATTGCATTTGGTACGATCGGCACCGGAAATGGCATGGGAGCAGGTTTGAATGGTGCCACTAATGCCGTTGGCAGGAACCCTGAAGCGCAGGGGAAAATACTTTTAACCATGATGGTTGGTTTGGCGATGATCGAATCTCTGGCGATCTATGCGCTTGTTATTGCGCTGATAGTGCTTTATGCCAATCCGCTTATGAAGTTTATCAGCTAATCAGTATTGCTATTATAGAAATCAGGGAGGGGGAGCGTACATCGACTTTCTCTCCCTTTTTTAGATCATCTTAATTTCCGAAACGAAGTGAACGGAAATTCTAGATGATCTTATCCTGCAAAGCGCAGCGACGCAGGGTTAGTACCTTTAAAACATCCCCGAAACGAAGTGAACGG
>PHBK01000048.1 GCA_002840565.1 Deltaproteobacteria bacterium HGW-Deltaproteobacteria-12
GATTGGCCTGAATGGCCGGCATTAAAGAATGTCAATCCCGGGCCACCCCCTGAAAAACGCTTAAACAAAGGCGTTATCCGCGTGACGCCTGTCGGGCACTCGACCTTTCTCATTCAAATGGATGGCGTCAATATTCTGACCGATCCAATCTGGTCGGAACGATGCAGCCCTGTGTCATGGGCTGGCCCAAGGCGGCACATGGCCCCTGGTATCCGGTTTGAAGATATGCCTCCAATTGACGTTATTCTCGTCTCTCATAATCACTATGATCACATTGATCTACCCACATTGAGACGCTTTGCAGATAAAGGAACTTTCCGTGCGATCGTGCCGATGGGCAACCTGGGTCTCGTCAAGAAATCAGGCATTCCTGTTGTGGATGAACTTGACTGGTGGCAGTCCGTCCAATTATCACCAAAAGTCACGATAACTCTCGTTCCCGCCTGGCACTTTTCATCACGTGCACTATGGGATCGCAATAAAGCCCTTTGGGCGGGTTTTGTCATTTCAGGGCCGTCAGGGAATATTTATTATGCAGGAGACACAGGATACGGACCGCATTTTCGTGAGATCAAACAACGGTTCGACCCGATTAAAATTGCGATTCTTCCCATTTCACCTTTCCGACCCAAGCAAACCGAACAACCTCTTCAGGTCAATCGTTACACGGTCCACATGGGACCTGAAGAAGCTGTCAGAGCCCATCTGGACTTGAATGCTTTGTTGAGCATTGCTGCCCATTTTCAGGTGTTTCAGCTCGGGTTCGATGGATTTGACGATGCTGTAAACGGATTGAAATCAGCATTCCATGAGAGGAATCTGAAGTCTGACGTATTCATTGCGCCAACGCCTGGCGAAGCCATAGACGTATTTGGATTTTAAATCTTTCATTTTTAGCCTTTTTTCTTTGACCTTGAATAATATTTTTACTATGCTCGATACCAAGTTTTTACAGATGAAAAAACAACAGGAGGGAATAAATGAACAAAGCTGATTTGATCGAAGAAGTGGCAAAGGTTACATGTAGCAAGAAAGAAGCGGTGTCGGCATTGGACGCAATACTGGCGGCCATTCAGAAAACTCTTAAAAAAGGCAACGATGTTACGCTTGTTGGATTTGGCACATTTAAAATCAGCAAAAGGAAAGCTCGCCTGGGCAGGAACCCCCAGACTGGTAAGGCTATTAAAATAGCCGCAAAGAAGGTTCCTGTATTCAAAGCAGGCAAAGGTTTGAAAGACGCCGTTAAATAGACCGGGCATTCACCATATCTTGATTAGTTCATTGAGTCGTCTCATGTTTCGATGGGATGGCTCTTTATAATAAGTTTGTAAATTTCATTGATAACTAATTGAAAGAAAGCATATCTGTCATAAATCCTGAAGGCTCACTTTTTCTTTAGTGCTTCGGCAAAGGGATTGTTGAAGGGTTTAGGTGCCTCTCTTACTTTCTTTTTCTCCGGCTTTTGCGGAGGCCTGCCCGGTTCTATTATGTGTTTAATTGACCCGGGGCTGGAAGGCGCCGCAGTTTTCTCATCCGCTTTGTTTTCGCCCGGTATCTTTTTCATGGAGAGAGAAATTCTTTTGC
>PHBK01000001.1 GCA_002840565.1 Deltaproteobacteria bacterium HGW-Deltaproteobacteria-12
CATTCCCCCAAAATTAATTATTGAAATCTCTCAGCTTTCTGTTTACGATTATCTAAATGCCGCCTTTTATTAACAGCTAACTGCGGAAGGTGGGTTAATATATTATAATGCTTATGAGATTGCTTCGCTCATTACATTCGCTCGCAAAGACATTTTGACACAGTCTCCCGGCGGAGGACATTAGATGGCTATTTTTCCAGTGTAATTCCCAGTGATTCGCTGATTATTTCGGCGGGGTCCAGAGCTTTAATGCCGGACAGGCCTTCCAGTTGCATCCGGCACGAGCCGCAGTCAGCCACAATCTCCTGCGCACCGGTTTTTTGAATGTGCGCAACGGCCCTTTTCCCGATCTGGATGGCTGCAAATTCATTGCTTTTTTTGAAGCCATAACTGCCGGAAAGCCCGCAGCAGGCATCATCCAGAATTTCCGCTTTCAGGCCGGGGATCAGAGACATCAATTTCGCCGCCGGATAACCAATACCCATTGCGCGCAGGTGGCAGGGAATATGATAAGCCAGGCGGCGCTCCAATTTCCGGAATTGCGGTTTTATCTGTCCGTCAGCGATCATTTTGAGAATGTACTCATGAATGTTGTAGACGGATTCGGCGATCTTTTTTCCCTGCGGAATATTCATAATACCCGGATAATCATGTAAGAGGGCAAGGCCGCAGGATGTGCACGAATAAACAATATCATATCCGGCATCTATGTAATTGGACAGCGATGCCGCGTTTTTTTGCGCAAAAAAACGGGCAAGCGCGAGATTGCCGTTGCCGAGAGCCGGTAAACCGCAGCACCACTGGGGCGGCAAAACAACATCAACCTGGAAAGAGTTGAGCAGGCGGATGATTTTTCTGCCGATATCCGGGCGGTAGAAGTCGATGAAGCACCCGTAGAAAAAAGCGACTTTTTTTATCCCTTTGCCGCGGGCTTTCTTTTCAGAATGCAGATTGCGGAAACGGAATTTCGGGAAGGGGATATAAGTGGATATTCCCAGGGGCCGGAATATTTTTTTCCCGGTTTCGGTGGAAGCAATGAGATTGGCAACCGGGGCCAGAAAAGAACCCAGGGCGCTCAGATAGTAGTTATTGGCAAAAAGAAGGTGGGCGGGAGAAAGCGGGTGCTCCTGTCCGTATTTCTGCTGTGCCTCAAGAATAATTTGTGCCGGTTCCACACCGCAGGGGCAGGAAATATCGCAGCGCTTGCATTGATTGCATAGAAGCACCCAGTGATCCGGAGATTTTTCCCTGTCCATCCGGAAGCGCTGAGCATCCGGTCCTGCCTGTTTCGGTCCGGGGAAATCCGGATTGACCCTCAGGACAGGACAATTTTCCACGCAGACGGTGCAGCGGATACAGTGCTCGAAATTCATCGAATATACTCCAGGCAGGACTTGGCCGCCGCGTGTCCGGTGGCCAGAGCAAGGCCGTGGCCGCAACCGTTTTTCAGTATTTCCGTATTGGCCAGAATTCCTCCGCACACAAATATGTTCTCCCAGGGAGAACCTTTGGGCCGTAATTTTGAATCCGCGATGATCCCCGCTTTGCCGATGCCATGGTTGAAAGAGAAATAATCATTGTTGAACCATGCCTCCCGGGGACCCGGGACATGGACGGGAAGGTTGAAAATTTTCTCCGTAATTGTCTCCTTGCCGGCAACAAGTCCGCCGCCGACAAAAGATCCGGTGGCAAGGATGAAGGCTCTGGCATTCAGGCTGTTCGGTCTTCCCCGGGAAGCGGTGCTCACCGCTTCGATGATTTTCCCCGATTTTTCGATACCGGTGACCGGCCACCCCCAGTAGATGGTTCCGCCTTTTTTCCGGTAATTATTCTTCAGGGCGTTAAACAACCTTCTGCCGGGCATGGACGGCGGAATCGTCGGTATTTCGAAGACGGGCCGGCCCAGGCGAAGGGCTATGGTTTCGGCGATCTGTACTGCCGATCCCAGTCCCAGAACGGCAGGGAAGGCAAGTTTATCGGCGGATATATTTTCCCCTTTCAGCCAGACAAGAAATGATTCCAAGAAATTATTATCCTCAAAATGCGCCGCAATGCCCATAGTACTGGAAACACCGGCGTCATAGACGGAAAACTTTGTGTTCCGGCGCCGGGAGATAATATAACTCGGATAAAAATCTTTCAGACCGGTGAAGGTGATTATGTGCAGAGCATCTTCACCGCTCTGCGGCGCCGCCCTCATCGTTGCCGGAACGAGGCAGGTTGTTTTGAATGTACCCAGCGCGGACAGAACATTCCGGTTCTCATAGAGCGATCCTGCATAGGGGATACCCATTTCCTTCATGGCTGTCTGGAAATTATCAGCCGACTCGCGAATCAATTTTGGAGAGACAAGATGAAAAGGATGTTCCGGCGGCAGGTTTTGCAGCGCCTGCAGCGGATTTTTATCGCGGGAACAAAAATCGATGCAGCCGGTGGAAAGGCAGGCCGTCGGCTCCCCGGTCGTGACAAGGGCGGTTTTGAAGCCGAGCGCGGCCAGAACCGCACCGGCTGTAAGCCCGGACACGCCTGCTCCGATAATGACAACATCATATTCCGTCACGCTCATGGCGGCTTCTCCATCGCCAGGATGCCCAGATAGATATACTCCACGAGCTGTTCTTCCCGGAGTTGATCTCCCCAGAGAGCGTAGCGGATGCCCCGGAAGCGTCGCTGGAGGAATCCCTGCAGCATGTCCATTGATTGTTCGGGGGATATGACACTCATGTCGTTCATGATCCCGAGAGCGCGAAAAGTGCAGAAGCCGCCCTGGCAAGGTCCCATGCCCAGGCGAGTCCGGTGCTGAATATCACCGACGTTTCTGGTGCCTGTCTTGCTGATGACGTTTTCCACTTCTTTTCTGCTGACAAGTTCACATTCACAGACGATGTTTTTCATATCCGCCAGCCGCTTTGAAAGCGGATAGCCGCTTAAATCTTCCTGACCCTCCAGCGGTATCTGCGCCGTTTCGCATTCCCGCTTGAGATTAAAAGAAGCCATGATGGTATCGACCATCTTTTCCGCCATCAGGCGGAAGGTTGTAAGCTTGCCTCCGACGATGCTGTACATGCCGTTTTCATGATTAATTATCCGGAAGCCGCGGGAAATTTCATGACTGTCCTGTTTTTTTGATTGCAGCAACGGCCGGACGCCGGAAAAGGCGCGGATGATGCGGGTGTTTCTGAAGTGGGGGAGCATCCTTCCCACTTCATCTGTGATAATATCAACTTCCGCCGGTTCTATTCTGATGTTGTCCGGGTCTTCCACCATCAGTGACGTTGTTCCCGCCAGGCAGACGGCCTCGTTGGGGACGACAATATCGCCGTCGGAAGGCGGCCGCAGGCGGTTGATGACCATATTGGTCAGGCGGTGATTGGTGATGACGAGAGAACCCTTGGAAAGAGTCATGGGCACTTCGCTCCCCGCCAGAGAGGCAATCAGATTCGCCCACGCCCCGGATGCGTTCACAATTATATTGGCGCGTATTTCCCTGACTTCGCCCGTGCCCTGATCGACGGCCCGGACACCGATGCAGCGTCCGTGGGATTGGACAATTTCCGTCACCTTGTGCCGCGTGAAGATAATGCCGTCACGCAGCTGGGATGTCCGAATATTGAGCATGCACAGACGGAACGGATCAATGGAGCAGTCGGGGACCTTGATTGCTTCTTCCAGTTCGGGATTCAGATTGGGCACCAGGTCGAGAGCCTTGGTCGAGGAAATCACTTCCGCGGGAATTCCCGCTTCTTCACAACCCCGGAGAAACATTTCCCGAAAGCGCTTGGAATCGCCGGGCAAACGGACGAACAATCCTCCTGTCTGCTCGACGCATTTCTCGCCGATTCTGCGCAGGATCAGATTTTCCTCGTAACACTCCCGCGCAGCGACGGGATCAGTCACCACATAACGGCCGCCGCTGTGCAGCAGGCCATGACAGGCACCCGTGGCTCCTGCCGCGAAATCGCCTTTTTCGATGAGGCAGTGAGGAACACCGCGCAAGGCCAGATCCCTGGCAATGCCGCAGCCGGTGGCGCCTCCGCCGATGATGATAACGTCGGTTTTAATCATACAGTTTAACGGTGATCCTTAAATAATCCGTGAGTCAAAATAACAATACCTGTAACTCAATACCATTCACTCTGGAAAAAATCCAGTGCCTGCTTTTATGCCCTGCACAACAATCAAGCCTTTAACAGAATTTATGTCAATATTGCCACCGGAACGCCTTGATTATCATTTGCCTGGCTTTATTTTTTATGAGATAATTGACTCAGTTCTCGGGAGAAATAACGAACGGATAAGACAGTCAAAATCTCATGTGCTGAGACTTATCCTCCATATCCTTTGCATTATTTATCTTAATCGGGAATTCTCAGCAGTTTCAGGGGTTGACAGCTTGCGTAAAAAAATATTTAACTTATCCCCTTGGTGGATGCTGCCGATCGGCCTTATCCTTGTTCTCTTTATCGCCGGCTTGCTGGTGACGCAGGTTATCCGGAATAATACAAGGCAGGCTATAAGAAGCGATGGTGAATCATCGGCACTGGTTGTATCCATCCACATCACCTCGGAATTAAAAAAGATCGAGGGCGCTGTTCAATCTCTGGCCGGTTCTCCCTGGATATTGCCGGCGCTGGTTTCCCGTCAGTCTCGGGACATCGCCAATGCTGAAAGCGCCCTGGACCGGTATAATTCTGCTTTCGGAGCATCCGTATCTTACCTGATGGATGCCCGGGGGCAGACCATTGCTTCCTCTAACCGCAACGCGCCGGACAGCTTTATCGGCAAATCCTATTCTTTTCGTCCTTACTTCCAGGAAGCCGTCAAGGGCAATCCCGGAAGTTATTTTGGCCTGGGAACAACCTCCGGCAAGCGGGGCTTCTATGCAGGCTTTCCGGTGAAGGATCGGCAGGGCAAAATACAGGGGGTCGTGGCCATGAAGGCGGATGTTGATGAGATGGAAAACATCTTCAGCAAATACCCCTACTGTTTCTTCATCAGCCGCTCGGGTATTATTTTTCTGTCCAGCAAAGCAAATCTTGTTTTCAAAAGTCTCTGGCCGCTGGACAGAGAAACCAGTTCGGCGCTTTTGGCTTCCGGGCAATTCGGCAATCAGCCTTTTGAGCCGATTTTTCCGAAAGAAATTACCGATGGGACAGACGCCGTCCTGAGCGGGAATCTTTATCTCGTCTCGCGCAAGTTGATCGGCCATGAAGGATGGTCGGTTGTTCTTCTGAGCCCGGCGGATAATATTAATAGCCATACTTTTATCAGCATCATGGCAACAGCAGCCGTTTGCCTTTTTGTGCTGATCTTTTCCGGTATTATTTATTTCGTAAACCGATCCAGACAGATCATTCGCCACGGCGAAAAGAAATTACAGACGATAACGTCTGCTGTTCAGGACGCCATCATGATGATTGATCATGAGGGAAACATATCCTTTTGGAATGAAGCCGCGGAAAAGGTATTCGGCTATTCAGCTCGGGATACTATCGGCAAGCATTATCTGGAGTTAATCGTCCCGGAAAGGAATCGGGAGGCTTTTGAAAAAGGTTTTGTCGGATTCCGCAAGACCGGCCAGGGGGTTGCTATCGGTGAAACAATGGAACTGGAGGCTCTCAGAAAAGACGGAACGGAATTTCCTGCCGAGCTTTCACTTTCCGCGACACAGTTTCGTGATCAATGGATTGCCGTGGGCATTGTCCGTGATATCACCCAACGCAGGCAGAATGAGGAAAAGATTCTTGCCCTTTCCATTACCGATCAACTTACCGGTTTGCACAACAGGCGGGGGTTTTTAGCTTTTGCCGAGCAGCAGTTAAAATTGGCGGATAGAAACAGGAGGCGTGTGCTGCTCTTTTTTGCCGACCTGGATGGGCTGAAGGATATTAATGACACACTGGGACACAAAGAAGGGGATCAAGCGATCGCTGACGTGGCGGCTGTCCTCAAGGATACCTTCCGGTCATCCGACATCATTGCCCGCATGGGGGGCGATGAATTCGCCATTCTGGCGATCGATCCGGAAGAAAACAACATGGAACTAATTATGAACAGATTACAGGCTCAGGTTGATCTGCATAACAGTCAGGCCGAGCGGAAATACCAGCTTTCGATCAGCGTCGGATGTTCTTTCTATGATCCGGAAAGCCCATCTTCTGTTGACGAGCTAATGGCCAGTGCGGATGCCTTGATGTATGAACAAAAGAGAAAGAAAAAGTCGCATCGTGCTTAGAAAGAGGAAATTCCACTGGAATATCGCCGGCAAACCGTTCAAAATTTATCAGGGTCCAACTATGGGGAAATTCATTGCAGGTGCTTTGAGTGTCTTGTGGCTGATGTTCCCCTGCAGCGTTATTGTTCATGCTGCCAATCTTCCGGGAACGGTCCAGCCCGGGCAAATTGAACAGCAGTTCCAACCGGAGCCCAGGATGCGCGCCGACCGGCCAGGCCGGATTGTTGTTCCCGAAGCAGATCAACCGGTGCCGTCGAATGCCCAGGATATCAGGTTTCAGCTGACCCGGCTTATAATTGAGGGAGCTACGGTTTATTCCGAAAAGGATCTGCTGCGAAGCTATCAGAGCCGCCTGAATAGTGAAGTGTCACTTGCCGACATTTATCAAATTGCTGCCACGCTGACGGCAAAGTACCGCAACGACGGCTATATACTTTCGCAGGTCGTTGTGCCCGCACAGGCGGTCGAGGGCGGTCAAGTCCATTTAAAAGTAATCGAGGGTTATATCGCCGGCGTGACTATCGAGGGGGTGGATGGCGACCGGCGTAAGCTCGTGCAGCGTTATGCCGACAAGATCAAGCAGTGCCGCCCCCTGAAAAATGATGTTCTGGAGCGCTATCTGCTGCTGATGAATGATCTGCCGGGAGCCTTCGCGCGGGCAACAATAAAACCATCTCAGAAAGAACAGGGTGCCTCCGAAATGGCGGTGCAGTTCAGTCAAGGCAATGTGCAGGGCGGACTGTCGCTGGACAATCGGGCCGGCGAATCGCTGGGGCCATTGAGAATATCGGGTGATATCGGGTTCAACTCTGTGCTCGGGCTGCAGGAAAACACATCGCTTAGGCTCGTAAGCAGCGGTAATGAAAAAATGACCTTTGTGTCCCTGGCGCACGATGAAAGGATTGGGTCGGATGGCGGTAAATTGAATCTGCTGCTTTCCACGGTCAACGCCAAGCCAAAAGAAATGACGTTCATTCCGCTGAATCTGGAGACATCCTCCCAAACAGCCGCACTTACGCTCAGTCATCCGTTGATCCGCAGCCGGTCGCAGAATTTGTCTCTGCGCGGGGGCTTTGCTTTACATGAAGGGAAGACGGAAATTTTTAGCGTGGAAGATACGCACGACAGCCTGCGTGTTTTGAGAATCGGTGTTACCTATGATCTGGCCGATTCCTGGTATGGCGTCAACCTGCTGGAAATCGAACTGAGCCAGGGAATTCTCGGGTTGGGCTCTTCCCTGAACGGTGAAACAACGCTGTCCCGACCCAATGGCAAAGTCGATTTCACCAAGGCCACCTTGTATGCCGCCCGGCTGCAATCACTTACGCAACACTGGTCTGTATTGGCGGCAGTCAACACCCAGTATGCATTCACCGATTTATTGTCTTCCGAGCTCTACAGTTATGGCGGTGAACAGTTCGGCCGCGGCTACGATCCATCAGAGATGGTCGGCGACCATGGTGTCGGGATGAAGGTGGAATTACGGTATAAGGACACCATTCCCGACCGTATGGCTTTTTCCTATACCGGATATGCTTTCTACGATGCCGGCACCGTTTACTCGCGGTCGCCGGGTGGACTTGCCGATTCGGACTCCGCCTCTTCCGTCGGGGTGGGAGTGAGAATGGATCTGGGACGGTATGTTTCCTGTTTTGGTGAATTGGCGAAACCGTTGACGCGGGAGGTGTCAGCGGAGGGAAACCGGAATATGAGATTTTACGGTGGGATTTCGATACGTTTTTAACCGATTTGTCTACGTTTGATCATAATGGAGGTTAAGGCCGTGAGTACGCTACATGGTATGAGGGGATTTGCCCTTGGCAGTTTTTCCTGTTTTGTGATGCCTTTACTGGCGGTTTTGGTGCTGGTTGGGGGATTTTTTTCAGCTGTTTATGCTGCCCCTGAAGGCGGGGTTGTGCGGGCCGGCAGCGCGCAAATCGTTGATCAGGGCAGTAAAACCCTTATCCGTCAGAACTCGCAGCGCGCCATCATCGACTGGCGCGGCTTCGGCATCCAACCAAACGAACAAGTTCAGTTTGCCCAGCCTTCTGCCGGTTCCGCCACACTCAACCGGGTTACCGGCAATCAGGTTTCCCTTATTCTCGGCCGGATGGATGCCAACGGCCAGGTTCTGCTCATCAACCCGCAGGGCATCATCTTTGGCAAGGGCGCCCGGATCAACGTCGGCAGCCTGATTGCGAGCACCGCCAACATCAGCAACGATAATTTTCTGCGGGGGAAGCTGATATTTGATCAACCCGGCAGGCCGGGCGCCGGGATCAGCAACTCCGGCTCTATCACTGCCGCCGATGGTGGACTGATTGCTCTGGTGGCTCCCCATGTGCGCAATGACGGATTGATCCAGGCCCGGCTGGGCAGGGTCTTAATCGGCGCAGCGGACACTTTTACCATCGATCTCTACGGAGACGGACTGATTAACCTCGCCTTGAGTGCTGACTCTCTGGCCCGGCTGCAGGATGCCCAGGGGCAGCCGGTCAAAAGCCTGATCAGTCAGCAAGGCGCCATCGATGTTGGCGGCGGTCAGGCCGTTCTGGTCACGGCCACAGCGGCTAAAGGCATGCTGGACAGCCTTATCAACATGAGCGGCACCATCGTTGCGGACAGCGCCGTGCAGGAAGGCGGCCGCATCCTGCTTCTGGCGCGCGGCGGCAACGTGGATGTCAGCGGCAGTCTGAGCGCCCGGGGGAAAACCGGCGGACAGATCGACGTGCTGGGCGACCAGGTGAACCTCGCCTCTTTAACAAAGCTTGATGCCGGCGGCGTTTACGGCGGCGGCACACTGCATGTTGGCGGCGCTTACCAGGGCGGCGGTGATGTTTATCGTGCGCAAAACACAAAAATTGACGCCGGAGCCACACTATCCGCCAATGCCTTAAGCCGGGGCAACGGTGGCGAAGTGGTGGTCTGGTCGGACGGCCGCACCGCTTATGCCGGCAGCATCCAGGCGCTTGGCGGTTCAGAGGGCGGAGACGGCGGCCGCGTGGAAGTATCGGGCAAACAGACACTGGACTTCAACGGCGGAGTTGATGCCGGCGCAAGTTACGGCCGGCCCGGATCGCTGCTGCTGGACCCCTATAATTTTATCGTTGGCCAGGCCGAAGCGAGCATGATCAATCGTGTCCTGCGCACGGGCACCAGCACCTCGGTGGCCGCGGATAACGACATCTACGTCAATTACGTCATCGACGGGCGCGGCCGCTATTCCGGCGGCGGGCTGACGCTATCCTCCGGCAACAACATCAACATCAATGATTACATCGTCACTAACAACGGCGCCATCAACTTATTTGCCAACTCGGGCACGGTTACTCTGGCAGCCGATAAGGTGGTTTATGCCGGTACGGCGCCGATCACCGTGCGCAGCTGGTCCACGCTGACTAATGCGTTCTACCTTACAAGCGGCCTCTTATCGCTGACCTCCACGCAGGGGTCGGTCAACATCGATCAGGGAATCGACAGCTCCATCGGGAACCTCCTGATCCAGGCGGCGGCAGATGTGAACATCAATCAACCCATCGTCAGTTTGAACGACGGCAACACCGTCAGCATCACTACCGGCAACGACATCAGGATAAACGCCCAGATCGACGGGCGTCCTGCCCTGGGCAGCAGCCCCAACGGTGCTCTCACCATGACCGCCGGGAGGAATATCGATCTTAATAAAAGCATCATCGCCTATTCCATCGGCCTGACGGCGAGTCTCGGAACCATAAACGCTCCGACAATGAAGGCCGGCACGGTAACTCTGCAGCCTGACGGAATTCCGCTCGGGGAAGGCCTTTTCTCCGGTACCGGCCCGATTTCCGTTACGGCCGGCGGCGATCTTTCCAGCGGGATTTACGTGACCACCGGCCCTGTTTCGCTTCGTTCCACGGGCGGCAATGTCAACATCGATACCAAGCTGGCAGAGGTTCTGGGGAATGTGACGATCAGATCTGATGCCGGATCGGTCAATGTTGACCAGGAGATCGCCAACATTCGTTCGGGCAGCAACATAGCGATTACGACCGGCGCCGACATCAACCTGAACAGACAGATCGATGCGCTGGATGACTTAAACCCGCTATCCATTACACCGGTTCCCGGCGGCAGCGTAACCTTTATGGCCGGCAACAGCGTCAACCTGAATCGGGACCTTGTGACCTACAACGGTCCGGTTGATGTTACAGCTGCGGCAGGAAATTTGAACATTGCGTGGAACGGGGCGGAGAGCAGGACATATAGGATACAGACAGGTTCAGCCCCGATCACGGTAACGACGGGAGGAAACTTATCCACCGGAACAGCACCTCCGGCCACTTTCCCCTGGGATTCCGCCTGGGTGGCCGGCATGACCGATGCGCAGAAAGCAGAATTTGCAAATAACTATATTGTTGACCAGATTCAGCCGTACATAGCTTTATCCACGACAGGGAAACTCAACCTGACCTCGAGCGGGGGTAATGTCAACGTTGACGCGCCGATTCCGGATACCACGGGAGAGGTCGCCATAATGGCGGCCAACGGAATAATGGTTGGACACAAGGTGAAGAGCAACAATCAACCTGTTACACTGGTCTCCGGAGCAGGGGGCATAGAAATAAATTGTCCGGACGACAGGTATGGAATCACCGGTGTCACCGGAATCGGAGTCAGTTCTACGATTAACCCGGGCAGCGGCTCTTTGACCTTGCGGTCTGCAGGGAATATTTCCTTTGTAAACTCCAATGGCGTTGACACCAGAGGGAAACTGACCATCGATACGCGCGGCAGGATATTGCAAGGTTTCATCTACAAATATGCCCCGTCGGAAATCGAACTGATTGCCGACGGCGGCATTGACTTCTCCCGCTCCAACTTTGCCTGGGATGGCATTCCGAAAATTAGCGCCACGTCGTCTAACGGAGCCGTTCATCTCGACCTGGTGAGCTCCGGCTCCGGGCAACGTCTGATCAACGCCCCTTCCCCGACGGCCGGTGATGTTTTCACCGGCGGATATATCGGCAATAATGTCAATATCAACGCCGGCCGGGATATCAATCTGAGCAATGTTTTCCAGAGCGGAAACCTGATCCTGAGCGCCGGCCGGGATGCCAACCTGAATGCTTTTGGCGGAATTACGGGTTTGAATGTGACCGCCGCCCGCAACATATATTTCAGCAGAGGCGGGATCGAGCCGTCTTCAGGAATGGTAACGGTAGATTTGTCCGGTGGCAATTTGACCGCCACAGCGACAGGAGGCAATATCAGCTTCGGCAGTCTTACCGATTATTCGGCGATTCGTATTGCCGGTGGAAAAAGTTTGACGCTGGATGCACATGGCTCAGTGACGCTGGGCATTCTGGAGGCGCTCGGCCCGCTCGGGATTACCGCCCGGACCGGGAACATCAATCTGCGCAACGATATCGGCTCCTCTCTGTCTGATCCCACTGGTGCAGGCGTATCATCACTAATGCTGAGCGCCGGCGGCAATATCGATATGCAGGGAGCAAAGGCTGCCGGTATGGTGAACATCAATGCGGGAGGAATACTGACACCTGCAAAGGGCATCTATTCCGGCACCGTAAATGGGGTAAGTATCACAGCGGCGGGTGGTGCGCTGGAGAAATTGTCCGGAGGGGAAGTCCCCCACCCCGGTCCTTTTTCCTATACCGGCACATCTTTCGGCGACATCCCATTGGATCCACCGGCGCCACTGTCTTCTAACATAGGCGGAGGCCCCCCTGTCTCACCGGGACCATACGTGGTGATGCCACCCGGCCTGCCCGGCGCCTTGACGGCGCTTCCGGCGCAGCCACCCGGCATGGTCAACGTATCGGGAAGCGGCATTCCGGCAGCATTGAGTGCCGGGGCTGCGGAAACTGAAATTGAAGTCGCCCGCGTTGCCGGAACCGTCAGTATTGGTGAAATTATTCCTGTAGAGGATGAGAATATTGATAAAGAAGAGAAGAATAAAGATGTCCTAATGTTTGCCGGCGGGCGCGGTATCGGTCAGGCGGCGGATTTGGGGCGGAGATAGAAACATCAACATAAACCAGGAGAACTGACGACGTGTGCCTTCGCAGAATTGCTTTTACATTGATCCTGCTTTTTTATTTAGTTTTGCCGGGTGCGGCGCAGGTGCGCGAGCCCGTCTCCATCCCGCAGCTTCGTGTCGAGACCGGCATGCATACCACCATGATCCGGCGGGTACTGCCGGATCTTCCCCGCAACCGCCTGATCACGTGCGCCGACGACAAAACTGTCCGGGTCTGGCAAATGCCCCAGATGAGGCTGCTGTCGGTGCTGCGCGTCCCCATTGACGCGGGCCACGAAGGCCAATTGTACGCCGTTGCCGTGTCCCCGGACGGCAAAACAATTGCTGCCGGAGGCTGGACTGCCTGGGACTGGGAGGGTAAAGCATCCATCTATTTTTTCGATGTCGCCAGCGGTGAACTGATCCGCCGCATCGGTGGTTTCGGCAATGTCATTAATGCGTTGGCATGGCTGCCGGACAGCGAATACCTGGCAGTGGGATTGCAGGGATATTCGGGGTTCCTGGTGTTGCGCCTGAGCGACGGTAAAACCGTAGCTGCCGATGCGCAGTACCAGGACGATGTTATGGATCTCGATGTCAGCCGCAAGGGACGGATCGTTACTGCAGCGCTGGATGGTTTTGTCCGGCTGTATAATCGGAATTTTAAACTGATCGGACGCCGAATGATTGCGGGCGGGAAAAAACCGGTCTCAGTGCGCTTCTCGCCGGATTCGGAAATGATTGCGGTCGGTTTCATTGACGTTCCGGCAATTGCAGTAATTTCAGCAAAAGATATGTCGCTTAAATATCAGGCGAACCCGGAAGGAATAACCAACCAGGTTGGCTTCACCAGCGTTATCTGGTCATCTGACGGCCGTTACTTGTTCGCCAGCGGCCAGTATTCCGGCGATGGATTAAACCCGGTTTATCGCTGGAGGAATCAGGGCAGAGACAAACCGGAAAAAATCCCGCTGACGGAAAACCGCATTACCGAAATTCAGCAGATGCCGGACAATCATATCGCCTTCGCTGCGGAAGACCCCGGGGTGGGCGTTGCCGGGCCGGACGGAAAATTGAAGTCTTTCCGCGGACCGGACATTGCCAACTTCAGTCGGGCCCACACGCAGCTTGCGGTATCGGCGGATGCCTCGATTATAAGTTATCCGCTGCGTAGAGACCTCCGTCTGCAGCACAGCTTTGCTGTGTTTGGCGGCGGTGATCAGGACACTGCGAAAGCTTCGGAAGAAAAGCTGTTTAAACCTTTAATGCAGACAGATGTCATCCAAGTTACAGACTGGAAAGACAGTTTCCAACCCAGGATCAACGGCAGGACGCCCGCTTTGGAAGAGCATGAATTTTCGCGCTGTTACGCCATTGCTCCGGACGGTAAAGCTGTGCTGTTAGGTACGGAATGGGCAATACGCCTGTTGCGGCCCGATGCCTCGGAAATCTGGCACGTCAGCCTTCCGGCCGTGGCCTGGAGCGTCAACATCAGCCGCAATGGTTTGCTTGCTGTTGCAGCGCTTTCCGACGGAACAATCCGCTGGTACAGCATGCGGCAAGGACGGGAAGTCCTGGCCTACTTCCCGCATAACAACGGCCGCGACTGGATCGCCTGGGTGCCCGACGGCTATTACATGTCCTCCGTGTATGGTGACAATTATGTCGGCTGGCACCTCAACCGCGGGAAGGATCTTACCCCTGATTTTTATCGCGCTGTGCAGTTCGATCGCATCCTTTATCGCCCCGATGTAGTGACGGCAGCTTACCGCACCGCGGTTGGTCCTGTCACGCGCAGTTTGGAGGCGCCACCGCAGGGCGCTGACTTTCAGATAGCCCGCTTGCGTGACATCGCCCCGCCCAGACTTCGTTTGATCCCTGGTGGTGTCGAGGAGACAGCAGTCGGGCGATTTCGGGGGAAGCTTGTTTTGCAGGGCGAAAAGAACGCTCTGGCGATTCAGGACTACAGTGTTTTCGTTAATTCCATTCCGGTGACGCCGGCACAGGAACGCAGACTATCCGGTCGGGAAACCAGCAGCTTCCGGCGCACCTTGGACGTTGACCTGACCGCACAAAATAACGAAATCCGGGTGGAGGCCTTCAACGGTGTATCCATGGGGGTTGCGGAGACCTATGTCGGTCTGACCGGAGAAGTTCGTCCGAAAACCCAGAAAGGCAACCTCTACATACTGACAGTAGGCGTTAATAAATTTCCCGCCTTGCCCCGGCGCAATCATTTGAACTATGCAGCTCAGGATGCTGAGGAATTAGGGCAGGTGTGGGCGGCACTAAGCACTGAAAATTATGGACATATCTGGTTTCAGAACATTTCTGACAACAGTGTGGATAAACCGGATCAGAAAGCTATTGTATCAGCGCTGAAATTTGTAGAACAGGCCGGACCGGACGATACGGTATTGATATTTCTTGCTTCCCACGGCCTGAGTGATCGGGCGGGCAATTACTACTTCGTGCCGCGCGATGTTATACCGCAGGATATCGCCAATGCGCAAAAAGGTGAAAAAGTAACATCGCTGATTCCCTGGACGGTTTTTTTCGATGCCTTGCGGAATGCGGCGGGACGCCGTATACTGATTGTTGATACTTGCCAGGCGCGCAGCATCGAGGGAAAACTCGAGGTGCATTCTCTGATGAAACGCTCTGCCGCCTCGCAGTTTGCCCTGATCGTTGCCTCTAAGGGCAATGAAGAATCACAGGAATATGAGCCCGCCAAGCATGGGCTTTTTACTTATGCTCTGTTAAACGCACTGAAGCATTATGCAGGTGCGAACCGCGACGGCTGGGTATCGCTGAAGGAAATCTTTAATTATGCGCTGCCGATCGTGGAGGAATTGCGTTACAAGCAGACCGGCCCGCAAACACCGCAAATGGTCTCCCCGGAGGTGCTGGCTGATATGCCGGTGCTGCGGTCTGCCCAACGAGAGAAGGGGGATGTTCCATGATATCCGTCCGAGGTCAAAAATTTTCCCGGCTGAAATGGCTCCTGGCCGTGCTGGCAATCTCTTTTCTGCTGGTAGAAGTCATTTATCGGGTTTCTCCACTGGATAAGGCCGAGTATGCATATTCGGATCTATGGCATCGTTGGAGCGGTGTGCGCTATGCACCGCAGCATACCGTATTGGTGGCGGTGGATGATGCTTCACTGTCCCAATTCAGCGATTACCCGCTGGTATTCTGGACGCCGCTTTTTGCCCGGGCATGCGCAACCCTGCAGCAGGCCGGTGCGGCTGTTATCGGCATTGATTTCCTGTTTGCCATAACTCCCGAAAAATGGATTTCCAGGTTGCAGTTGAAAGATATCGACGGGCTGAAAAATTACGATCAGGCTTTCCGGCAAATTTTAAGCAGCGGGCGGGTTGTTCAGGTTGCATCCCTTGTTTATGGCCAGACAGGCAGCCCCGATACGCTGCTGCTTCCTCATCAGGACTATCTGCTTTCTTTGCCCGATTTCGACCTGGTGTCGCATATCGGCTATGCGAACTTGAAAGCGGATGAAGATGGTATAATCCGGCGCTATGAAATTGTACCCGCATCGAAACTTTCGCCGGAGTCGGCGGAAGGAGCACCGCGGCTTGCGCTGGGGGGTATGCTGGCGATCCGCGCGCTGGGATTACGCGCAGATGCAAACGAGTGGAATATATCCGGCCGGGTGATTTCTCCGGATCATCTGGCAAAGATCAGCTATGCCGGGCCGCCAGGCACCTTCCCGAAAATTTCCTTTTCCCGCCTGTTGGCTGAAAATGCGGCCCATGACCCTGCCGTGCTGGCCTTGCGCGGTAAGGTTGTCATCATCGGCGGTGATTTTACCGGTATGAACGACATCCATGACACCCCATACAGCAGCAGCAACCTGATGACCGGGCCGGAAATCCAGGCAAATATTGTCGAAACCCTGCTTTCGGGCAAGGTTACACAAAGCGTGCCCGACTGGGTCAGATGGAGTATTTTCCTGCTCTTAACTACCCTGACACTCCTGCTGTACCGGAAGCTGTCTCCATGGACCGGGTTGGGTGTTCTGGCCGCAGCTTACGCGGCAGCATTGCTTTTAGCATGGGGGCTGTTTCAACAATTTTTGCTTTTCCCGACGGCACACCTTCAGTTGGGGTTGTTGGCGGCTTACACGTTATCCTTTGGCGGCAGGCTTACCCGCGAGGAACGGGAGAAGAGATTCATTCGATCTGTTTTCAAGCGTTATGTTGCGGACAATGTCGTGGACACGCTTCTGGCCTCCAACAGGATGCCCGATCTCGGCGGTGAGAAGACGATGGTTACAGTACTGTTCTCCGATATTCGTAATTTTACCACCATCAGCGAAAAACTGGACGCTCACGAGGTGGTCGAATTCCTGAACCGTTATTTTGAACAAATCTGCACTATAATCCTGGCCCAGGGAGGAACCATTGACAAATTCATCGGGGATGCGGTAATGGTGCAGTTCGGTGCGCCGGTGCATTACCCGGATCATGCAGCCCGGGCTCTGCGCACAGCCGTGGGCATGCGCGATACCTCAAGGGAATTCAGACACTGGATGTCGGAGCGATTTGCCGGCAGAGACTTACCGGAATTCAACATCGGCATTGGCATCCATACGGGAGAAGCGATAGCCGGCAATGTGGGCTCATCCTTTCGCATGGAGTACACAGTGATCGGCGATACAGTAAATCTGGCTTCACGGCTGGAAAGCGCAACCAAGAATATGGGGTGTATTATTCTGACCAGCAGCGAAACTGTAAAGGCGGCCGGGAGCATGGTCAGAACCGGCAGGCACGACGTCATTGCAGTCAAAGGACGGGAAACACCAGTCGAGATATTCGAAGTCGTTAATCTTGAAGAATAGGAGGCACTATGCGGAAATTGATCATTGGACTGGTTATGCTGGTCTGGACGCAGTCAGGATATGCGCTCACCGTGGATGTGGGCATGCTCACACAGTTGGATGGAAAAGTAGAGGTAATAGCGGGGAAAGGGGGGAAACGCCCCGCTACCTCCTTTCTCAAGGTGGCGCTAGGAGACAGATTGCTGCTGGGCAAAGATGCGCTTGTGCAGATCGTCTATTTTGAGACCAGCCGCCAGGAGGTGTGGAAGGGGACAGGCGAGGTTGAGATCGGCAACGGAGAAGGGCGCAGTTCCAGTCTAAAGCCGGAGACCAGGAAACTACCCCCTCTGGTGGCGCGGCAGCTGGTGAAAACGCCTGTCAGCAGGCAATATGGCAAGGCAGGCATGGTGACGGTTCGATCGCTGTCTTCCGACACAGTGGAAAATTTAGAAAAGCAATACGCCGAGTTTCGCAATCTGGCGGCAGAAGGGGACACGACACCGGAGGTTTTCTTGCTAACCGGTTTGCTGGAAATGAAGGAGTATGAGAAGGCCCAAAGCGTGCTGGAGGAATTCCGGGCAAAGTTGCCCGTGTCTGCCGGTTTGGCGGCTGTAATTTCCCATTTCTCTCCTCTGGTGAAGGAGGCTATCGGCGGGCAGTAATATTCAGCGGGGTAAGGCTGCACAGTTAGAGATCAAGAATGAAAAAAGCAAATGGAAATCAGTACTCAATGCCGGCGCGGTCTTTGATTCCTGCGGCGTAGTGATGTTTAACTTCCTTGATTTCACTGACGGTATCGGCAAGTTTAATTATGGGTGGTGGAGCATAGCGGCCGGTTAAGATCAGATCAAGGCCGGCGGGCTTATTTTTAATCACTTCGATAACTTCTTGCAGATTCAGAAGCTTGAAATCCAGGGCGACGTTGATTTCATCCAGGATAATCATATCATAACGGCCGGAGTTGATGGCTTTTTTAGCATAAGCCAATCCTTTTTGCGCCAGTTCGATGTCCACGGCAGCGGGGTTGTCGCGCATTACGAAACTGTCCAGGCCGTACAGACGGATAGTTAAGTTCGGCAGATATTGCTTAGCGGCCTTGAATTCGCCGTATTTTCTCCCCTTCATAAACTGCACTACCAGAACCTTATATCCCTGACCAATGGCGCGCAGAGCCTGGCCGAAAGCAGAGGTCGTTTTTCCTTTGCCGTTTCCGGTGATAACAATCACCAGGCCTTTTGTCTGCTGCTTAATTTTGCCTTCTTTCTTTTTCGGGCTTGTTCTCATTTCCCAACCTCTCCTGAATAACCGGCTTTTGCCGGAGAAAATTCCTAACTCCAAACGTTCCGGTCTGTCAAGGTGTATCTGATGAGAAAATATTATTTATCAGCTCGACAAATAAATAATTATATTCTAATTATGGCCATAATTTTATCATTGCATAGTCTGCGGCAAATCCGGTAAAGTATATCAATGACAGATAACGCTAAGACAAAATTGCCAAATTCTCACCGCTGGGTTATTTTTTCCATCATCTGCCTCATTTACTTTTTCGTTTATTTTCATCGGGTTTCAACTTCAGTGATCGCTGCCGATATTTTAAAGGCTTTTGATACCAATGCCGTTGCTCTCGGTTTCATGTCTTCCATGTATTTTTATCTCTATGCTCTGGAGCAGCCGTTTGTGGGCTATTTTACCGATAAGCTGGGGGCGCGGCGGGTTATGGCCTACTGCACTCTGATTGCGGCGGCCGGCTGCTTTCTTTTTGCCCTGGCCCCCGGGATAGGATGGGCTTCGGCCGGTCGGGCCTTGATCGGCATTGGTGTCGGGGGTGTTTACGTGCCGGCCATAAAAGCTTTTTCCCAGTGGTTCCGGAATAATGAATTTGCCACAATGCTGGGGCTGCTGGCGGTTGTGGGAAATCTGGGAGCGATCATTGCTACAACGCCTCTGGCCTGGGCGGCAAGTGAATGGGGTTGGCGCGGAAGTTTTAATTTTATCGGGGTTGTCTCGCTTGTTCTGGCACTGGCGGCCCTGTTTCTGATGAAGGATTTTCCGGAAACAGGAAAAAACATTCGGGAGGAAAGCAGTTTTCCAGTCGAAAAAGATCACTCACTCAGTATCCCTTTTTACAAGCATCTCGCTTCCCGGCAATTCTGGATTCTGGCAGTCACATTTCTTGGCGTTTACGGAATCACGATTACTTTCCAGGGACTCTGGGCAACTCCTTACCTCATGGCTTTATTGAAAACGGATCAGATTACGGCAAGCAAGTTAAACATGCTCATCCCGGCCGGATTCATTGTCGGGTCGCCGCTTTTCGGACTGCTTGCCGACAGGGTATTTCAGAGCAAAGTTCGGGCAATAAATCTTCTTCTGGTGATGTTAACAGTATCCTGGGCCGGGATTGTTTTTGGAA
The DNA here is from genome assembly GCA_002840565.1 of Deltaproteobacteria bacterium HGW-Deltaproteobacteria-12. Taxonomy (GTDB): domain Bacteria; phylum Desulfobacterota; class Syntrophia; order Syntrophales; family Smithellaceae; genus MVRV01. The sequence goes on from PHBK01000001.1 coordinate 19,505, forward strand.
TGCATCTGGGTGTACTATGGATTATGTTTTTTCTGTTTCTTATGGGCATTGCCGCGGGAGGATTTATCAACCTGCTCTGGGCGCAGGTGAAAGAAATTACACCATTCCCGGTTCTGGGCACTTATTCCGGGCTTTTAAATGTCGCTCCTTTTTTAGGCGTTGCTATTTTTCAGGTCTTAACCGGATCATTACTGGGAAGAGCAAAGCTCGTCAATGGAGCTTATCTCCCCGGAGCATATGAAAGCTCATTTGTGTTTTGTTTCATCGTCAGCTGCGCCTGTCTTGTGCTGTCGTTTTTCATTAAAAAACAAAAGCTTCAGACTGCTTAGAATTTTATTGTAAATGCGGATAATTACGGCTGTTGCGGAAGCGGCCGCAGGCAACAGACGCTATCGCCATAAGACGACGGCAATAATTATTGCGCCCAGCGCAAACCTGTACCAGACAAAGGGCAGGAATGATTTAGTCTGCACATAACGCAGCAGGAATCCAATGCCGGCCAGTCCGGTGATACAGGAAACCGCTATGCCCAGGACAAAGTTGCCGGTAATCAGCGATGGCTGGGAAATAACCTGGGGCAGTTTAACGACAGCAGCGCCGAAAATTATCGGTGCGGAAAGTAAAAAAGAAAAACGGGCGGCGCCTTCTCTGGTCAAGCCCAGCAGCAGGCCGGTAGTCATTGTAATCCCGGAGCGCGATACACCGGGAATTATCGCCAGCGCCTGAGACAGGCCGATTAAAAAACTAGTTGTCAAAGTGATGTTTTTTACTTCAATCTTTTTGGCGCTTTTACGATCTGCCCAGTATAGAATAACGCCCAGTAAAATCAGCATGACGGCGATCAACAGGGGGTTGCGGAAAATTGTTTCGGCATATTCCTCCAGTAGAAAGCCGATTGCGGCCCCGGGAATTGTGGCCAAAACAAGATACCAGAATAACCGCCCGTCCGTGCTTTTGGCGTTGGTAAATCCCTTCGACAACAGTCGCAGCCAGTCCTTCCAGAAGTAGATCGCCACGGCAATCAATGTTCCGAAATGCAGGGCAATGTCAAAAGTAAGACCGGGAACATCCCAGGCAAAAAGCCAGGGAACCAATACCAGATGCGCCGAACTGGATATGGGCAGAAATTCCCCCAGGCCCTGCACCAAACCTAATATAATCGCCTGTAATGTTGTCAAATTGCACCTCATCGTTTATTGATTCCGAAACACTGCGAATGCGGAACAGATATACTAATACTGAATGATTGTCTACATTCTTTATATGGAATTAGAGAATTTATCTGGCACAATGTTTTAAAGACTTTGTCGCAGTTGTCCGGGTGTCATTGCGAGTCCGGAGCAGCGTGATGAAGCAATCCAAGAGCATATGAATACTTTAGAAAGCACCGGAGATTGACACTGACTGTCAACAGTGCTAAATTTCTGCAACATTATACTGATGGAGGTTGTATGTCTAAACTGGTTCGTTTCGGTGTCTCGCTGGAAGAAGGGCTTCTGCAAAGATTTGACAATCTTATCCATCGCCGGAAATACACCAATCGTTCGGAGGCGCTCCGGGACATGATCCGCCACGAGTTGCTGAAGGAGGAGTGGGAAGAGGGCGGCGAGGTCGCCGGCGCCATTACCTTTATCTACGATCACCACACGAGAGAGCTCTTAAGCAAAATTACCGATATTCAGCATGACAGCCAGGAGGTCATTATCTCTACCCAGCATATTCATCTCGATCATCATCATTGCCTGGAGATCGTTGCGGTCAGGGGGCGCGTCAAGAAGGTACTGAAGCTCGCCGATTCCCTGAAGGCCATCAAGGGAGTCCGGCATTGCACGCTCAGCATGACCGGCAGCGGGGAAGAGGCGATCAATTAGTATTTATAACGACGAAAGGAGATAATCCGATGAAGTCCCTTGCTGAGATTACAAAAGATGAATTGATTGATCTGGAGAACAGATGCTGGATGACGCATGACGGCATGTGGTTTTTTATCTGTCTGTCCAATTTCGGTATTGAGCAGGCCAACAAGCTGAACAAAGCCGCAATCAGCGGCCTGGCGCCTTTTGAAATTGCCCGGACAAAGAAGGTTCTCGGCTATTCACAGGAAAAGATGCAAAGCTTTCAGGAATTTCAAGATTATTTTACCATGGCCGAGAAATTGTTCATACCGCCCTTTATGAATGCCACCATGCGTTTTCCCCGGGAGAACGTTCTGCGTTGGGAATTTGCACCGGGGCAATGTTTTGCCTATAAAGGAATTAAAAGAATCGGCGCGATTGATCAATATGAGTGTGGTGTTATCTACCGGATCGAATGCTGGCTGGACTGCCTGGACATACAATACAAGACAATTCCCAAAATCGATAAATGCCTGATGAATACAACGGGAAAATGTTCGGGTGAGATGGAGCTGACCTTTGCATAAAACATATTCCAATTCCAAATCAAGCGCTACCTTTGTTGGCGTCGTCGTCGGCTTCCTCAACGTATGTTTAATACGCCTCGTCGCCTCCTCCTAGCCGCCGCGGTATCATCATTGATTTGGAAATGGAATTACAATTAAATAGAACCGTCCCCTTTTATTTGGGAAAAGAAAAGGCAGGATTCATTGCTGAACCCTGCCTTTTGATTGAATTCTATATCCGTTCTGCTATTTCAGTTTTCTTCTGATTCCGGCCAATCCCAGAAGACCAAGGCCCAGAAGCAGCATGCTGGCCGGTTCGGGAACGGGAGACACGGCGATGACTATATTGTCAACCTCAAATGCAACCCCCGTTGTTCTAAGTTCGAAAGCCGTAAACACCTCGCTCGGGTCAAAATAGAGATTGACGTACACGTTTGATCCCGGTTGGAATTGATTGCCACTGGTGCCACCCTGCGAGGCAAGAATCTCTGCACCTGTAATCACCCCGTCTGAAAGAATACCATCACCAATAAAGAGGTTGTCGCCACTATAAAAAGCGATGTTGTTGTAGTTGTCGATCGAACCGTAGTACAGACCCAGATAATTGATTCTGTAACCGATAAAATTAGGATCATTGCCATACTCAACGCGTACCGTTGTCGGCAATGGGCCTCCGTTACCTGGAGCGAAAGCAAAATTTGTTGTGTCGCCGGCCGGTGTCGCCGCATAAGAAGTGGTGCCCGTGCGAATTCCAAAATTACCGGAGACATAAAGATCAGTTGCTTCGTTCAACGAAGTGAACCAACCGCCGGATTCAACAGTAACACTACCTCCATTGAAAAGGGGATATGTACCATTCCCTGCAGGCGCCACTCCATCGAAGGTCTCAATAAATATACCAAGTGAGTTGTTAGCGACATTATTACTGTCTACATACAAACTAGTCTTGCCGGAGCCATCGCCTGGAACCTGGTAAAGAAAATCTACCGAAACAGCGTGTGCCGGTACACTGGTCAGAACAAAAGCGGCCACTATCAGTAAAGCCAATGATTTTAAATAAGTTTTCATATACTCTCCTTTTTCTTTAAAGGGTTTAAATCAATAAAATATGCATTTTGGTATATTAATATGCAGGAGGCATGCCAACTCTTGCAGAATGTTTTAACAAATTGAATAATAACGGTTTTCTACAAGAAGATGAGCGGCTGCCGCCACAGTTACAATGCCGGTTGTAAAGATATCCGACACTAAATGGGGGAATTTGGTCGTCTTCCATATCCAACAACATCTAATATCGTATAACAATCTGTAATTATTATTATTCTGTAATCCTCTTAGTTGTAAGAAAATCCGACAGTGGGAAGGGAAAGGAACAAGGAGCAAGGAGCAAGCGGAGCGCTTATGCGCGGAGTCCGGCGAATGCCGGAGAACAAGGATAAAGGACAAAGGTCTCGTAAAAAGTTTGTCACACCGGTGAAAACCGGTGTCCAGTTTTTGTAAGTCTTTGAAATCTGTGGATTCCGGCTTTCGTAACCTGATAACCTGAAGGTCACGCGAGGTCACAAGACCGGAATGCCGATTATGAGGCTTTTTCGACTTTTTACGACTTCGTCAAGGACAAAGAAAACAATATGTGATCGGGGAACACAGTCTTAATTCGAATTCACCACTTAGGGCAACAGCAACTGGTTGTCCCTGGATCGGGTCTCCCCGATGCTGGTGATATAAATTGCCGGCTGACCGAGGACAGGGCATTTGGTTTCACACAGTCCGCAGCCGATGCAGAGCTCCAGATCAACGTGAGGTTGATTGACGTTCAGGGCGCTGCCGCCGGCGTTCATCACTTGGGCCTTTTCCAGCCAGATTGCTTTCTTCGGCGTCGGGCAAACCTCCTCGCAAACAATGCACGGTGTGGCGTGAGCATAGGGCAGGCATCGTCCTTTATCAATCATTGCGAGACCTATTTTTACTTTTTCTTTTTCCGGCAGCTCCAATCGCTTGATCGCGCCGGTCGGGCAGACCTGACCGCAGAGCGTGCAGCGGTATTCGCAGTAGCCGATGCGCGGGACAAGGATGGGCGACCAGATTCCCTCCAGGCCGGCCTCCAGAAAAGTCGGCTGGAGACCGTTGGTAATACAGACCTTCATGCATTCGCCGCATTTTACACAGCGGGTCAGAAATTCTTTTTCTTCCAGAGAGCCGGGCGGACGGATGAGCTTAGGCTCGGCCGCACCAGCCTGTTTGTTGATCCCGGTAATCCTCACCAGGGGAACGGCAAACATGCCGGACAGAATCATTCCCACAACCCTTCTTTTGCCGAGGTCAACAGGAGCCGAGAGCGTCTTTTGGAAGAAGCCAAACCGGACGGCGTTTTGGGGGCAGGCATCATCGCAGTTTCCACAAACCAGGCATTCCGTATTGTGCCATTTTTCTTTCTTCGCGGGGGCGGCGCCCCCCTGGCAGTCGAAAGTGCAGGCGCCGCAGGAGTTGCAGCCTTCGCTGACCGACCGCTGCAGCAAGGAAAAACGGGAAAACACACCCAGGAGCGCACCCAGCGGGCAAAGATATTTACACCAGAAACGCTTCTCAACAAGGTTTAATCCCAGAATGATAAAAAACAACAACCCCAGGAATACACTCTGGAGAAAAAAAGGCTGCTGGAAGGGAAGCCAGAGTTTTTTAAAAAGCGCATAGAGAAATTCAGAAATATTGACCAGCACCGGGATATTGAAATTAAAGATCGTGTCAAATACCGCTTTCGTCGCATAGCTTGCCGCCGGATAAACAGCCAGGGAAAAGGACCGGATCAGCAGGGAAATCGGATCGAAAATTCCCGCAAGCTGCAAAGAAAATAGTGAGGCAACAATCAGAAAAATCAGCAGGCAATATTTCAGCCAGTGAAGATTTAAGGGCGCTCGCGGTGGCCGCCGCTTCTGCAGTACGCCGACCATGTTGTTGAGCGTTCCCAGGGGACATATCCAGCCGCAGAAAACCCGCCCCAGAACAAGAGTGGCCACGAGAACGAAAATGGCCAGAAAAAATGAATCATACCAGGCACGGCTGGCAAGGATGGTGGTGATAAAAATCAGCGGGTCGGCGTCTAAAAATATTTTCACCGGATAGCCGAGATCGTCGGCCCCCTTTGATTCCGTCTGCAGGAAGAGCCACAAAAAGATCAGCAAAAAAACACCCTGTGCGGCGATGCGAATTTTTCTGATCATAAAAAATCACACATTAATCTTTTTTATTTTTAATCTGGCCAGGTCCATAATGCCGAGCCCCGCTTTGTGTCCGGCGACAACACAGCCGATATCCGACGCTTTCAAGCCGAAGAGTGTCGCGCTGTAAGCGTCGGCGGCCACCTGATCTCTTCCTGCTATGATCGTATCGAGCTTCTTGACATCGGCCAGGTCTCCGCCCTGCGGCCCATTGGCGGTCAGAATTCTCACGGCATCAATGATGACCAGCGCCGGTTTGACGGTCAAGGCCAGATCCACCAGAGAGCCGTCCAGGCGCTGGTGAATTCTGCCCCGCGAGCCGCCCATGATTCCCATCAGGTTCTTCATCCCCAGGGTCAGGGTGGAAAGACCATGATTCTTGGCAATGGGAATATTAATGAACTTGTCGGCCTCGATGGCTTCAGTATAAAGCGGCCATGATTTCAGGGCGACACCGGGTAATTTCATCTCGCGGAATTTCCGGTCATCGACAAAACTGACGACGCCGCCCGCGGCAGTCGCCGCCGCCGCGATGCCGCTTTGCTTATAGCAGCGGCGCGGGTCGACAACGGTGTAGTCAAAAACCTTGACCTGTTTTGCCCCCGCCTCATAACACAAAGCGACCACGGCCGCGACGACTTCCGGATTGGTCGTGGCCGCATAGGCCGGCAGGCGGTCCCATCCGATGTTGGGCTTGACGACAACAACGTCTCCCCGGGCGATGAAAGATTTGATCCCGCCCAGGCCTTCAATGGCGGCTTTTGTGATCATTGCGGGTGATGGTCCGGAAGCGACAACAAGGTCAACCCTTTCCGCTGCCTCCAGGGCCCGAATAACTAGATTTGGACTGCCCGGCATGGCCAAGGCCGCTCCGGTGATGAAGGTGTTTTTAAGAAAATCCCTGCGGTTCATAGTGCACCTGCAAAAAAATTAATGTTCAAAAAAAATTCCACCGTTGTTGGAAAACAATTCTCGTGAACAAACTTCATCCCCTCCTTTTTTCTCGTGCCCTCTCATGGCCTTTAGGTCATCAGGGCAAAAGGAGGGTCAGGGTGGATTTTACGACTAAATTTCAAATCCCCCGCGCCCCCTTTGCAAAGGGGGACAATTCAATATTACCTGTCTACGCCGCCCTTATTCGCACTGATTTGTCTGCTGAGCTGCTCCATAATCTTTTCGCCGATGGCATTATTTTTGATCCGGACAACACCCGCGACATAACGTCCGTAATGCATCACCTGCACACCGCCATACAAGGGATCAACGGCAATAATCACCCCGCGGGCGTCATCCCCGGTCAGCCGGATGCTTCGGCGTTCCGCCTGAAGGTAAGCATAGTACTGATCAAATGTCCTGCGGGCCTCAGCCGGAGTATCCTCGGGGATGGCAAAAATCTGCATCTTTTCCTCCTGCACCTGAACATCGGCGATCAAACCCCGATGGAAGAAGGCATACCCGAGCAGGCTTTTCGCCAGATACCGTTCGCTTTTCGGAATCAGCGCCGGAATCTTCAGAACATCCATCTCCCTGGGTGGACCGGCACCCGCCGGGAGGTTTCGGGAGATAGACCGGGCGCAGACCAGCAATATATCCTCAGGGAGACTCGTCTCTCCGGAGACCTGGAGCCGCACAAAATACTTATCCTGGTAGAACATCAACTGGGAGGACGATGCGAAACCATCGGCGCCGACGCTGACCGGTAAATTGTTTGATTTGCGGTAGTTGGAGTAGATTCCAAAGGCATCAAGCACCGAGGCTACCTGGTAAACATCGGCAACAATGGATAATTCCGGATTTTTTTTGTTGATATAATTGGCCGAGGCCAAAGCGGCAAACCCGTAGGGGAAGTAAAGCTCGGCTTCTCCATTGATATGGTTAAAGAGAGTATCCTTGTCGTACAGCTCGACATTCCCGTCAATTGTCCATTCCCCGGCAAATCCTGATGCGGGAAGAACATCCTTGATCGACAATTCAGCAGCCCGGACCTTTAAGGGCAGAGTCATGAGCAGGAATGTGAAGACAAACATTATGATTGCGGTGAGGAAACGAGAGCCGATAACCGGAATATTCAATGTCCACCCCCTGCACCCCCGCCAGCGGGGGACATCCATAGTTTTGCCATGAGGGCACGGTCTTTTCGCTGAAATGACATATGCATTAAAAGATATGGCTGGCAAAGGTCTCTTCTCCTTTTCCAACGCTCCTTTGTGGCAATCAGGAGCCGAATTGAGTCGCTGATGTTGCCCTCCGCGATTGCCGACTGAAGATGCTCTGGTATAAAGATGATCGGACATGTTTCCCCTATGCCAATAATTTTCTGGCCTGCGCCATCTTTGCCGGGATATCCAAACCGTGGACGCACCTGGCCACACAGGTTTCGCAATCCAGACATTTTATGGCCCGGGCCTGCGCCGGAACTTCACTGTATGTGGCCAGGGACAGCTCCCTGTTTTTGTAAGCTTCCGCGTACATGACACACCGGTTGATCGTGCCGATCGCCACACCCTGGGGGCAGGTTGGTTCACACTTTTCGCAAAAGTGGCAGTAGTATGGTTGGACAGCCGCGCCATAACGCTTCAGCACAAGTTTGTCCAAGTAGCTTAATTTTATCCCCATAACGCCGATGTCTTCCCGGAGCTCCAGCATATTGCGCATGCCGGGGATTGCCGCCGTGACATTCGTATCCGAAAGCACCCATTTGAGTGCCGCCCGGTGAGGACTGATCGGTCCCATCTGATCGGTTGCATAACCGCCGGCCTGGGTTTTCATCGCAATGATGCCGATTTTTTGTCGTGCCGCCCTGGCGATAGCATCCTTCAAATCGCTGCCGCTTTTGAAGTTATAACCGACCAGAGCCGTATCGAAAAACCGGTCTTTATCGGCAACCAGGGCGTTGAGTACCTGCACCTGGTTTGTGTGCGTGGTCACCCCGAAGAAACGCACTTTTCCCTGTTCTCTCAGCCTGACCAATGCTTCCCGAATCTCCGGAGAAATAATCCTGCTGTCGTTGGTCAAACTGTGCAGCTGGATAATGTCCACATAATCCGTTTCCAGTTTTTTCAGGCTGGTTTCGACATCTTGAAAAATAGCCTCTCTGGTGAGAGATGCCGGCTGTATTTTCGTGGCCACATAAACCCGATCGCGCCGGCCTTTTAATGCCCTGGCCACGATTTCCTCATTCCTGCCACCCATATATCGGCGCGCCGTGTCGACATAGTTGACACCGTGATCGAAAGCGACTTCCATCACTTCCTCCTCCGGCGTCAGCATTGCCCCAAAGCTTACAACTGAAATTTTCAGGCCGGTACGGCCGAGTGTCCGGTAAACGGGTGCAGGAAAGGTAAAGGGTTCCGCTGCCGCATATTGCAGAGCATGAGCAATAGAACTCGTCCCGACAAGGGTGGATGTTGCCGCAACCAGACCGGATTTCAAGAATTCTCTTCTCTTCATTGCTACGCTCCTCCTTTTTGTTAAAGCAGATAAGAAGTCGTATTTTCTTGCAGCATAACGTTTAGTCCGGTTTTAAATCTCCCAGGCGGCTTTTGCCCCTTCCGTAGTCGCTTCAATAATCCGGCGGGGAGCGGCAGCATCACCGACGATAAAATGACGGATGCCTTTTTGGGACAGAAAGTCCTTCAGCGCGTCGCGGGGCGTCACGCCGATGGCCACAATAACCTGGCCGACCGGGGCGAGAGTCCTTTCTTCGCCGGTTTGCGTCACAACCACCGATCCTTCCGCAATAAGCTTTACAGTCGTGTCGAACAGCAGCTTGATGCCGGCTGCCCGCAGACGTTTATGGAGCATATACCCGTGAGCGGCAAAGGGCAGCACCGGCGAAGTCGGCAGCATTTCCACCAGGGTAATATCCTTGACTCCCTTCTCCAGCAGATAATCAGCCGTCTCCATGCCGACAAGGCCACCGCCGATAATGACGGTGTTATTCTTGGGCGCAACTTCTCCATCCAGAATCTGCCAGGCATCACAAACTAACGCTGATGAAATACCCTCAACCGGGCAGGTTGACTTACCGGCGCCGCTGGCGAGGATGACGGCATCCGGCTTCCCTGATTCGATCATGGCTTCGGTAACTGCCGTTTCCGTCTTGATCTCCACGCCTTTTTGGCGGCACTTCGCCGTAAGGGTCTGAATAAATCTGCCGTACACTGCTTTGTGCGGCGCTTTTGCGGCATAACGGACATTTCCGCCCGTTTCCTTTTCCTGCTCGAAGAGGGTGACCTGATGCCCGAGGCGGGCAGCCTCGAAGGCAGCGGTAAGGCCGGCGGGTCCGCCGCCGACAATCCAGACATTGCGGCGTATTGCCGCCGGACCTGCCGGGTAGATGGCTTCCTGGCCGGTTTGCGGATTGATCGCGCAGCGGATCGTGAGCGCTTCTATAGACAGGCGTTCTATGCACCCCTGATTGCAGGCCAGGCATTCCATGGTGTTCTCCGGATGGCCGTCCCTCGCGTTTTGGAGAAAATCGGGATCGGCCAGATTCTGTCTGGCCACGGCAATAAGATCGGCATCTCGCCTCGCGATTACTTCATCCATCAGATAGGGATCGACATAACGCCCGACGGAAATGACGGGGACAGCTGTCACTTCTTTGATTTTCCGGGCCAGATGCGCCTTAAAGCCCTGGCCGTATTCCACCGGAGCGCTGGCATTGGGCGTATCAATGTTTACAGCCGGGTTGCCATGGGTGCCGAAGGAAACATTGATGATGTCGGCACCGGCGCTGACGAGATCGGGGATAATCGTCTGCATATCGGAGATGGTATAACCGTTTTTGATACACTCTTCACCGGAGACGCGGACGGAAATCGGAAAATCATCCCCCACCTGTTTGCGCACTTCGCGGAGGCAATCGAGCATAAAGCGGGACCGTCCGCGGAAATCGCCGCCGTATTGATCAGTGCGGCAATTGGAGTTGGCCGAGAGAAACTGCATAAGCAGATAGCCGTGGGCGCCGTGGAGCTCCACGGCGTCAAACCCCGCCTTGCGGGCGCGCACTGCGGCACTGCCGAAAGCGGCGATCGTTTCTTCTATATCTTCCAGGGTCATTTCGCGCGGTGCGCCCAGGAAACCGAAAATGTAGCTGGGGATGGCCGAAGGTCCGATAGCCTTCTTTTTCTTTTGCAGCAGATAGTTTTCGCGGCCGGTGTGGTGCAGTTGCATGGCGACCTTGACCCCCCGGGCTTGGACAGTTGCGGCAAATTTGGCGAGCCCGGGAATAAACTTGTCATCCCAGACGCCCAGGCAGCGGGGTGAGGCCGAGCCCAGAGGATGAACTTCCGTGATCTCATTAATGATCAGTCCGGCGCCGCTCGCGGCACGACGGTCGATATAAGCAATGTTTGCTTCGCTGACTGTGCTGTCAGCGTTGCCGAGTCTTGTTCCCATTGCCGGCATGACCAGCCGGTTGGGAATTTCCAGATTTTTAATCCGGATGGGCTCCAGCAGGTGCTCTAAAGTTTTCATGTACATCTCCTCTGCGTTTAATTTGTTTGCCTTGCCGGAAAACCCGCTGCTTTACGGATGTGACTGTTACACCAAAAACGGAATTCGCTGCGACACATGGCCTGAGGCTGGCGACGGTAAGTAGATAGTCATTGATAATAACTATTTATGCCTTGGTTATACTATAGGAAAATATTTACTATATGTCAATAGAATGATACCAACAGACCATGTGACCGGTTCCTGTGCAGAAGTGGCTGCCAAATTATGAACGCGGAGACCTCACCGCCGGTCGGCGGTGAGGTCTGCAGGATGAAAAATCTGTTTAGACTGTCCGAAAAAAAGAGTTCAATAATCAGAAACAGCCGGACATTATTAATTGCTACTTCGTGTAGGAGGCGGCAATCTGATCCTTGAATTTATCAAAGACGATGCGTCTTTTCAGCTTCATCGTCTGGGTCAGCGTGCCGTTCTGCACAGAAAAAGGTTCGCTGATAAAGATGAATTTTTTCGGGATCTCATAGTTTGCATATTTACCCTGAAGGGTATTGTTTATTTCAGCGGTAAGGAATTTTTTGACCTCATCCATTTTAATGAGTTTTTCATGGTCTTTCGGCAGGTTATTTTTTTCCGCCCATTTATCCAGGGCGGCAAAATCCGGGATAACCAGGCAAATATTAAATTCGCGGCCTTCCCCGTAGATCATGGCATTTTCGATGAAATGGTTGAGTTTTATGTCTTCTTCAATAGATACCGGGAAAACATATTTACCGTTTTCGAGTTTAAACTGCTCTTTGAGCCTTCCGGTCATCCAGAGGAAACCATCCTCGTCCAGACGGCCGCGGTCCCCTGTGCGAAATCCGCCGTCAGGTGTCATGACGGCGGCGGTGGCTTCCGGTTTGTTGTAATATCCCTGCATAACGTTAGGTCCGTAAATGACAATTTCGCCATCTATGGATTCCGGCCCGACTTCCGACTTGTCGATGACGATCCTGCAGTTCTGCATAACCGGCCCGATGCTGCCGATCCTGTATTTATCGGGGCCGTTCATGGTTGCCCCCGGCGAGGTTTCGGTCAATCCGTAAGCGTCATAAAGCGGAATGCCGATATCCCAGAAGAAATGAGAGATTTCCACATTCATCGCGGCGCTTCCGGTCATGGAACCGACCAGCCTTCCACCGAGCTTCTCTCGGATTTTCTTAAAGACTATGGCGTCGGCAATTTTGAATTTCAGGTTGGTCATGGCGCTGGACTTGCCTTGTGCCGCCAGCTCGCGTCTTTTTTTACCGCTTTCCACACCCATGACGAATAATTTGCGGGCCAGTCCGCCCTCCTCGTTCATTTTTGTCCACAACCCGTCATAAACCTTGTTGAAAACTCGGGGCACCGCGACAAGGAAAGTCGGCTTTACCAGCGCTAAATCTTCGGCCACGGTACCGGCGCTCTCCGCAATTCCTATTGATGCACCGAGCTGACACATGATGACCAGCTCCCCGAGACCAAAGACATGCGCCCAGGGAAGAATGGATAAGGTTCTTTCGTTTTCATTCATGTATTTAAATCTCTCCAGGGCGGTGTGGGCATTATTTGTTATGTTACCCTGGGAAAGAAGAACGCCTTTCGGATCGCCGGTAGTCCCCGATGTATAAATCAGGATGCAGATGGCCGAATGTTCAGGATATGTGCCCGGTACCTTCTTGGAGGCGCCTTTTCTTTCCAGATCAGCCAGCGTATCCGGCCCGTCGCCTTCCATAATGATGACTTTTTTCAATGTAGATGATGCTGAAATCGCATCTTTAATTTTTTCGTATATTTCTTTCCTGGTGATAAAAAGCACTTTTATCCGGGCATCATTGATAATGTATTTCCAAACCGAGACGAGTTCCGCCTCATACATGGGGACAAATCTGGCGCCCAGACCATTGGCCGCGTAAAAACATACCGCCCAGTCCGTGCTGTTATTGGAGATAATGCCCACGGCATCATCTTTCACGATACCCAATTGACTCAATCCGCTGCGGACGTTATCGACACGTTTTCCGAAATCAGAAAATGTTATCCAGTCGTATTGCTTCAATTTAATGTTTTTTGTCCCCAGATAGGGTCTCCCGGGGAATTTTGAGACTGCTTTGTCCAGCATTTCTACTACATTATCCGGCTTGGTCAATTGATACATAACTTTCCTCCTTGCAATAGTTAATTATTAAGGAATCGGTATGAGTTCCTTGTTCACTCAGGGATTAAATGAAGAAAAAATTCTATGTCAATTTAATGCTCTGCTCAATGCCAATCGGCAATTTTGAGCCGGGTGCGGCAAGTTCCCCTGCTCTCCAATTGGCGACTTGCTTTCGCCGGTTGGCGCCAGTTTTCCGCTTGTGCCATAGGCTGTCCACCGGCAGCGTTGGGTATTTGGCATATTTCTGAAATTTCATCAACTAAAGAGTTCCGAAAACTATGATTGTTCTCTGATGCATTATCTGGGATTGTGCGACGGGTACCGGTGCGGCAGGAATAGAAAGGGGATTACTACCAGGGCTTGCGGTGGCGATGGCGGGCGGTTTTCCGGGTAATTATCCGCTTACGTATGATGTAATCTTGATATTAAATAATCGTTATCCTACCTTACTATGCAGCCATCTGTACCTTTGCGCTCTCCCGTGGTTGAGGATTCTCCGGAAGAAAGGGGCAGGGTGAAATTGATGCCCGGATTGCCGGGTAAAATCCGCGGAGCCGATGTTAGAGACTCTACGTAAGCATACTGGCCGGCGGTGATATTTTGGGCGCCGGCGTTATTTTTGACTTCAATAGCTCCGGATAAGACAAATAAATACAACCCGTTCGGAATTGATCCACAGTTGCCATCGCAAATCTTGCATTCGTAAGTAGTGCCCCGAACACCGGCTATCGCCGTGGGTGTTTCCAATTTATAACTGTCCTGATTCCCGCGCTTTCCTATCAATCCGGTAATGGACCGCATTCCTCCCTTGATCAGGTTGAAAACTGCTCTGTCTTGTCTGGGCTCTTCCTGTTTGAAGTTGTAACTCGATACCCTAAATTGCGTGTTGGGCCGTAAAACCATTTCGCCATTGTCGGTAAACTTGATCCGCGCATAGGTCTTTTTTTCGGTGACAAGCGTATCTCCCAGTTCCACAACGGAATTTATTGTCAGGGCTTTGATTGTTCCGTCCGCCTTCTTGGCCATCAGCGGTCCACTCGAATGGGTGACTGTCCCCGCCTTTAATCCGGCTAATGACTCTGTGCAAAAAATCAACACAAAGGACAGTAGGATTATGCTAATTGCAATATTTCTTGTCCTTGCTATCCATTTTCTGCTCATCGGTTTCTTTCCCTCCGCCTTCCTTTTTCTTCTTGCGTTCCTCTTCTTCTCTTTTGTCCTCATCGCTTATCGTTGTCACCGTTGCTATTGTTTCCGTAGCTGATTCGAGGGCAACAAAAGTATTGTTTGCCGCATTCATATTGCCTGTAACGGTCGAGTTGGCGGCAGGAGCAACAGGTGCGTTTAACTGGTCAGTCAGTATTATCGTGCCGTTCGGAGCGCTCAAATTTGCCCCGGGACCGAGGACAATACTGCTGCCGGCAGCCAGGGCAATGCTCCCGTTGGCCGACGCGATGCTTCCGTTGATCGTCAGGCCGTCCGAACCGCCGCTCGGCGCGGCCTCCAGGGCTATATCGCCGGAGGCGGCAACACCGCCGGAGCCGATCGTCAGAGGGCTGTGCGCGGTGATGGAAACAGAGCCGCCTAATGAGGTAACTGTGGCTGTACCGGTAGTGATTGCCCCGATGTTCGAGATAATAACGTCTCCTGTACCGCCGTTGCTGAAACCGCCTATGGCGAGGACGCCGGTGTTGCTAATTTCGATGTTGTTGGCGGTTTGATTATCGGCATTAAGATTGTGCACTTGGGTCATCAGAGCATTGCCGCTGCCGATGCCGCTGACTGCGCTGGCATCGAGCGTATTGGCCAAAACGCTGGTCGAACTGCCCATGCCGTTGATAATCGCGCCGCCGGAGTTGAGGGTTACATACCCCGCGGCTGCACTGAAAAGACCGCCTAATGTTATATTGCCACCCGCCGTTGCGGTCAGACTGCTGCCGCCGGCACTCACGATACCGCTGATGATAATCCCGCCGGTGGAGGTGAAGTTTATATCGCCCAGGCTCGTGATGCGGCTGGTTCCCGCGTCATACATGGTGGCACTCCAATCGCTTCCATTGCTTAGTGTTTCGCTGTACTGTCCGTTTGCGTAACTGAAGGTCGTTGACCGCAGGTAATTCATGGAAAAGTTCTGCTGGTTCATCAACTGCGAAACGACTCTGGACTGTAAAGATTGGTTGGATAAGCCAATCGTCACATCCCCGGCAAAACTGATGCTGGCCGGACCATAGTTGAACTTGATGTTGCCGTTGCTGTAGAGCAGCGTTTCAAACTGAGCGGACTTGCTCATCTGCTGGTTGTACCTGACGACATTCCAGCGAACCGCCAGGGCGTTGGCGCCGCCGGAAACATATACATCCAGATTGGGATCACCGCGGGTGTCCCAGTCGTTCCAGGATGCGGCGATGATCTTGTAAGACGATAGACCATTTACGCTGTCCGTATAGGCAGACGTCCCTGAACCAAACGTGATGATGCCGTTGGAAGAGATATAGGCCGTTGTATAAGGCGTGCCGTAAAAACTGAAACTGAAGGGCAGCTGGTAAGCGAAATAACTGTCATCCACATGGAATCCCTGCCCGCCCAGCGCCTGTATGCTGCCCACCGTCAGCGATTGCGCGGTGATATCAATATTGCGTTGTGATGCCACGGAATGCAGCTTCACAATTTGGCCGCTGATGTTAATGTCGAAGTTGCCGAGGACGGAGGACCCGGCAATCGTGTTGGCGATGGTGCCGGCGTTTTGGGTTACATCGCCGGCGGCGTGAATTTCAATGCCGCCACCGCCGGTAGCCGTGATGGAGTTATTGATGGCGATATCGTTATCCGCATTCAGGGTCAGCGTAGTGCTCTGCCCCCAGGTCACGGCGTCATCAACCGTGATATTTCCCGGATCATTTCCTTCGCTGGCGGTATCGATGGTTACATTTGACGAGTTCAACTGCGCACTCAGTGCGGCGCCCGTGATATTCCCGCCTGCGGCGATTGCGTAGTTCGTGGGGTCAATCAGCCATGTGCCGGTCTTACCATAAGGGGCAAGGGTAGTGATTGCGGCGGTATCGCCAATGATCACTTTTGCGGCCGAAGTCTCGATGAATCCGCCGTCACCGCCATTAGGCGCCGAGGCGTCCAGGGCGCCGTTTACCGTGACGACCCCTTCATCCATTCCACCCAGTATCTTTATTGTGCCGCCGCCTTGCGCGCTGGTGGAGCTTCCCGCATCCAGGGTAATATCTTTTGTCGCCTTGAAAAAGATCTTCCCGTTTTCCCCGACTACGGCGCTGTCGGCGCTGACGATGCCTTTTTGCGCAATCAGTCCGCCGTATATTCCTATCTTGCCGCTATTGGCCATGATCGAACCGAGGTTGAGAGCCTTGTTCTCCGGGGCGCTCACCACGACCGCGATATCCGGATCAAGGGAATCGACGAGCTGCACACTATGCCCTGCGGCCAGGATTATATCTCCTTTAGGAGTATTGATAATGCCGCTGTTTTCAATATTCGGGGCGATCAGATATACCTTCCCGCCGGTGGGTGTTGTTATAGTGCCCTGGTTCTGTATTGCTCCCGCAACAGTACCCGCCGTAAAATTGTATCTCCCGGCCAGAAAGTCCTGGTTGCTTAAGTTCAAAGTCGAGGCGACAAGCCCGTTCACATTGATCTGAGCACCCTGGCCGAAAAGGATGCCGTTGGGGTTAATCAGAAATACCCTGCCGTTGGATTGCAAGGCGCCGAGAATCGCCGAAGGATTCTGGCCGATTATCCGGTTTAAGACGGCGCTCTGGCTGCTCTGCTGGATAAAGCGGACGGCTTCATTGGAAGCAATCGAAAATCCCTGCCAGTTGATGATGGAATTGGGGCTGTTGGTAACGGTGAGGGTATTCCCCTGTGTATTAATGCTGACACTGCCATTGACTACCTGAGCTCCATAAGGATTGGCAAAGGCCATGTTGGCGCAGAAAAAATACAGGGTAAACATTACTATCAGCTCGCGGCGAAACCATTTAGTCCAGTTTGTCTCCCGGCGACGGTTTGCTTTTATTGTTTTCATAATTTTTACCTCAGTGTAAATGTTTAACTATCCTTCAGCCTAAACCCCTTCCGCCTGTCTCAAAACAATATGTTTAGCGCTATATGCCAGGCAGCGCTCCAGCGTGTTGTGTTTTCATCAGGATCAACGACGAAACCTAAATCAGTGGAAAGAGAGAATCTCTTGCCGTCGGTAATACGTAAACCGGGACCAATACCGGCTATTTGAACGCTGGTCTCTCCCGGCAGGTAAGTTTTGCGAGACACATAACCCCGGTCGTAAAACGCCAATAACCGGGACTGAAAATCGGTCACACCAAACAGCTTGCTGATGTCCGGTGAATACAGCTCCAGACTCCCGGAATACCCCTCATCGTTGCTGAACTGTCTTTCCTGAAAACCGCGAACGGAGGTTGCACCGCCAATCCCATACTGTTCACCCGGCACAAGGCGATCATTGGTAAATTGTCCGTTAATCAGCGCCCGCACCTGCCAGTCTCCGCCGAAAGAATACGCGGCGTTGGCTCCGTAACGCAAAATATTATAACTGCCGGAGGAGCCTGTCCGGGCGGCTTCAAAGTCCACATCACTGTCCCTCCCGTCCCAATAGCCGGGAATGTTGTGCAAACCCGTCAGATAAAAACCGGCATTGATGTTCTCCATAGAGAACATCCCGGCATAGCTTATACTTACGGGATGTACCGTAACATTATTGCCTATCTGTACTCCCAGGATGTTAACATTATTCTCATAGGCTCGGTAATCAATGGACAGGATAACCTTATGTTCGTAATTGCCGATTCTGGTGAGATTCTGGTTGTAATGTATACCTAAAATTGTGCCTTTACCGCTCACGTTCATATCGGCTCCGGCGGCGCTGATTGTTCCGGAATCCACGTTCGAATAGGCGCCGATCATTTGTAACGATGAACCCAATGAATAAAACGGTATCTGATAACCGGCGCTGTAAATATTGACTTTATCGAGCTTCTCCGGAGCAGTAATATATTGCAGCGTCACGAGATGATCCCGGTTGAGTAAATTGGCGTGCTGCAGGAGGGCGCCCACGCGCGTGCGGCCGGTATCGCTGGTGCCCGTGTTGTCGAAGGTTATGCCAGCTTTCCAGGGCCGCTCATCTTTAACCTCGATATTCGCGTCAACTTCATTTTCCTTGTCGCTGTTGAGTAATTGCAAATTGATCTTCTTGGCAGGATTTTCATTGGCTTGCTTGAGGCTGCGGGATAGGTCATTGAGGTTCGGGGTCTCCCCCTGACGGAGAGCCGGCAGGCTCCGGCGGATATTAGCTTCATCAAAATAACGGTTGCCTTTGATCGTTAATTTCCCGATGCGGTTCTCCGTCACTTTCACACGAACGATGCCGCTTTCCATCTCCTGCTCGGGAAGCGCCACTGCGACCGTGGAATAGCCGAGACGGCGATAAGCATTTTCCAATGCGTCAATGGCTTCCTGCACGGTCCCGAAATCTCTGTCCTTGCCGGTAAAGGGAGCCAGCAGTTTTTCCATCCTGGCCGCATCGAGAAGGGTATTTCCCTCAACGCGAAATTGTTTAATCTCAAAGCGGGGCACCGCATCTTGTTTATCATCCGCGGCGTAAACGGCAAAAGCCGAAGAAAAGAGCAAAAGCAACAACAAAATCATTAAACGCGATCTCATAAGTTAAGCTCACTTTCAATGAAGAAATTTCGACAGTAGATTAAATCTAACAATGTAAAATATCAAGCAAATATTTACGGTAGATATTTAAAGCCCGGATTGCCTGAAATAAAATGCTTGTAAATAGAAGATATAATTTTGCTTGCTGGCCCAGCTATATGCAGTTGGTTGCATGCCTTGTTAATCCCAGATTACGCAATAGAAAATATTTATAAAACAACGGTCTTTGCGAACGAAGTGACGACGCAATCTCATATAATCAATTGCTTAGATTGCTTCGCGGAGCCTGCACTGAGCGCAGCGAATGTGCTCGCAATGACAGTCTCTCTAAAGCTTTATACCCTATTGCGTAATCTGGTTCCTGCCAACTACTCTAACATATTTTGTCCAATCTGTGGGGTGCAGTCCGGATGTCTCTAACCGGCCCATCGACTGCCACCTTGCGTTCCCGAATCACGATACAGCGGGAGCAGACATCCAGGATCAGGTCGAGGTCGTGCGAGGCGATAATACGGGAGTGGGTGAATGTCTGTACGAAAGGTGGTGCGGTGGCCAAAGGCTAAATCATCATAAACGGAGGGAATGACAGACTGTCGGGAAAGAAGTCGTGGTGATGAGAAGCAGCGCGGCCCTTTCATGTCTTCAGAAACAGCCGCCAACCCGCCAGGAGTGATCCGCCAATTAAGTCCAGGGCTCCGGAAGCCTCGGCAATCGGAGTGAATCCGCAGGAGTCGCAGTTTATTTCTCCGCGGCTTTTTACATAGCAGCCCCTGGTTATTGTGCCGTCCGGATCAACATTGATCAATACATCATCATGGCAGCGCCAGTCATTTTTCACCATGGCCAGAAGTGTGCTCCGGGAATTCAGAATCGGGAAACCCCGTTTTTTAAGTTCGATCAGCTTCTCAATAACGGCGCGGCGATCTTTCCCGGACAAAGCCAGATCAGTTTCTCCCTGATGGTAGGGATAGAAAAACTGGATGGTCATTCCCTGCACAGTCGGCATGCTTCGCACCAGCCCGGCCAGAGATTCCATTTCCCGCCAGTTGAGGCGATTCAGGGTGCAATGGATAAAAACCTTGCGGTGCTTAGTGCTCTGGAGGTTGGAGTAAACACGGTCAAAAGAGTTGCTTCGCAGTTTGTCCTGTGTTTCCTTCCTCCCGTCGAGGCTGACCCAGAGAATATCGGCGGGAACATCCATGGGCAGCGTTCCGTTGGTGGTCACCGCGACACGCAAAAAGCGCTTTCGCGCATAACGGACAAGGTCGTGCAGACGATATGTACCATCCTGCCATAACAGCGGCTCGCCGCCTTCAAAAACGACAATGCGGGTTCCGAGGCTGCACAGGTATTCCATAGCTGTAAGGGCTGTCTTCCAGGTCATATGGGCTTTTTCCTCAGCAGAACGCTGGTGAAAAGGGCAGGCCAGGCAAGCCAGGTTACACCGGTAGGTAAGCTTGAAACTGGCCAGCAGGGGAATTTTGCGCCCCCGGATTTTTCGCCCGAAGTAAAAAAGCGAAAGGTCAAGCGGCCAGGGGAGAGGTATAATCTTCATTAGACTTTCGTTATCATCTGTATGTCTTGTAATGAGATCACCGTTACATTGCGATCCAGCGGATAGGATTCCTTTCCGGGATAAATAATCCAAAGATGCCCCAGAGACAACTCAGCTATCGCGGATCGCATAGACTGCGTAATGTTTGGCGCTTGAGCATATTTTACCTCAATTCCGTAGAGCCGACCTTTCTTTTGAAATATCAGATCAATCTCCGCTGCGGCATGAACGCCCCAAAAGAATACTTCATCTTCTTTGAGCTGCGCCGATTTCACTGCCTCTTCGAGAGCAAACCCTTCCCAGGAAGCGCCAAGTTTAGGGTGTGATAAAACGTCATTTTTATTTTCCAGTGCGAATAAAGCATGCAGGATCCCGGAATCACGAAAATAAATTTTCGGCCTTTTAATAATTCGCTTTTTCGTATTGGAATACCATGGCCTTAATTGACGGATCATGAAGGTGCCGGAGAGTAAATCCAAATATCGTTGCGCCGTATGATCAGAAACACCGAGGCTCCTGCCTATTTCCGATGCATTAAATACCTGACCATGATAATGGGCAAGCATTTTCCAGAAACGCCCTAGTGATTTGGCCGGTATATTAATGCCCAATTGCGGAATATCCCTTTCCAGAAACGTGGCAATAAAATCTTGCCGCCATTGATAGGATGCATCATCATTTGCCGCCAGAAAAGATCGAGGAAAAGCACCCCTTACCCACAGCTTTTCAGCTTTCGACGGACCCACAAGATGTGAAGAGAACCCGCTCATTTCCATATAACTAATACGACCGGCCAGCGTTTCCGAGGACTGCCTGATTAAATCCCGCGATGCGGAACCCAGAATCAGATATTTTGCCTTCCTGTTGCGGTCGGCAAGTACACGAAGTATAGGAAACAAATCAGGCACTCTTTGGATTTCATCAATCACTATCAGGCCGCTTGCATTTTCCAGCGCCAGCAACGGTTGCTCAAGTCGACCGGCATCGCGCGGATTTTCCAGATCAAAAAAAGTGGTTTTGGATGACCATTGCGAAGAATACTGACGGGAAAGGGTTGTTTTGCCGCACTGCCTGGGTCCCAAAATAGCAACAACAGGATTGCTCTTCACCAGCTTGTTTAACGTTTCAATCTCTGCAATTCTCTTTATTTGCATGGTATTATGCTATCATGAAAATTCGATATGTCAAGTCGAATTATCACGATAGCCTGGATGGATGTCAATGCTCCGGATGGAGAGTCGGGATTACATACCCATGTATGCCCGGCGGATCTCCTCGGAGTCCAGAAGTTCCTGCGCGCTTCCCGTATGAACGACCCGCCCGCTCTGGAGCACATAACCGCGATGGGCGATCTCCAGGGCCTCCTGGACCATCTGTTCGACAAGGAGAACCGTGACCCCTCTTTTGTTGATGGCCACGATGGTCTCCATCATCTTCTCCACCAGGGCCGGCATCAGACCCAGGGACATCTCGTCGAGGAGGAGCAGCTTGGGACGGGACATCAATCCCCGGGCGATGGCGAGCATCTGCTGTTCACCGCCGCTCAAGGTTTCTGCCGTCTGGCTCGATCGCTCTTTCAGCACGGGGAAAAGCTCCAGCATCTCTTCCAGCCGTCGCTTGATTTCAGATTTCGATTTTTCGGTGTAGGCGCCCAGCAAGAGGTTCTGCTCGACCGACAGCTTGGTGAAAACGCGGCGTCCCTCGGGCACGTAGCTGATTCCGAGCGCCAGGGTCTGATGGGCGCGGAGGCGTGAAATGTCGCGGCCCTCGAAACGAATGACTCCGGTCAGCGGGTTATTCAGGCCGGCGATGGAGCGCATGGTGGTGCTCTTGCCGGCTCCGTTGGCCCCGACGACGGCCACCAGTTCGCCCGGCATAACCTCCAGAGTAATCCCAAAAACCACCGGCACCCCGTCGTAGCCAGCGTGCACGTCGGCCAGACTTAAAATCGGTTCAGGCATTATTGCGTTCCTCCCTCTTGGCCTGCAGGCGCCGGCTGAACTTTGTGCCCAGATAGGCCGAGATTACGCGCTCGTCGTCGATGATCCGGTCGGGCGGTCCCTCGGCGATCTTGATGCCGCCGTCGAGGACCACGACCTTGTCGGCAATCGGCATGATGGCTTCCATAATGTGTTCGACGATGAGGAGAGTGATGCCCTGGCGGCGAATGCCATGGATCACTTCCAGGGCGCCCTTGACCTCGGTGGAGGTCAGGCCGGCCATGACTTCGTCGAGCATCAGCAGCTTGGGACCGGTGGCCAGTGCCCGCGCGAGCTCGAGGCGTTTTTTGCCTCCTATCGGCAGATCGCCGGCGGGCTTGTTGGTAAATTCAGCCAGGTTGCACATGCGGATGCACTCTTCGGCTGTTGCGCGGGCTTTTTTACTGCCGGCTCCCTGTAGAAAAGCGCCCACCAGGACGTTGTCGAAGACCGTCATTTCCTTGAGCGGCCGCACGACCTGAAAGGTACGGACCGCGCCCAGGCGGGCAATACGGAAGGACGGGAGTCCCGTAATCTCGGTGCCGTCAAAAAAAATGCGGCCGGCGGTGGTCGGGTAAAGGCCGGAGATGCAGTTGAACAGGGTGGTTTTGCCGGCGCCGTTCGGTCCGATCAGACCGACGATCGTCCCCTGATCTACGGTGAAGCTGACCCGGTCGTTGGCGACCAGGGCCCCGAAATTTTTTGTCACATCGCGGACTTCAAGCAGCATCAACGGATGTCCCCCTTTTTGCGGCGGCCCGCCGCCGGTCGATGCGTTTGGCGACGTCGCGGACAATCCCGCTGATGCCCGCCGGTTGTTTGATGACAATGATGATGATCAGCACACCGAAAACGATGAGATCCACGCCGCCCCCCAGCCCCCCCCACAGGGCCCGGGTGTATTCCTGAAGCGGGATCAGCACCGCCGCCCCGAGGAGCGGCCCGGCCAGCGTTCCCGCCCCGCCCAGGATGGTGACGAGAACAAATTTCATGGACATGTCCAGGGACATGACCATTGACGGATCGACGCGCAGGTTATACTGCCCGAAAAAGGCGCCGCACAGAGCCGCCAGCGCCGCCGAGATGGCCATGGCGGTGAGCTTTACAGCCTGGCTGTTGACGCCGAGCGACTCGGCGGTCTCCTGCCCTTCCCGCACGGCCCGAAGGTAGTAGCCGAAGCGGTGGGCTTCGAGAAACCGTACGATGCCGAAGACCAGCACAAACAGCGCCAGAGCGCCGTAGTAGTAGCCGGTCTTGGTGTCATACCACATGAAGTTCTTGAGCCCCTGTTCCACAACGGGGTAGTCCAGTCCGAGGGCGCCGCCCACCCAGTACCAGACGAGAAACATCCGGTGGAATATCTCCACGATTGCGAATGTGGCGATGGCAAAATAGTGGCCGCTGAGCTTGAAGCAGGGGTAGCTGATCAGCACGGCCACCGCCGCCGCGGCTATCATGCCGATCACGATCCCGGGCCAGGGGCTGAGTCCGTAGGTGACCACGGCCATGCCCGCGCCGTAGGCCCCGATCCCGAAGAATACCGAGTGCCCGAAGGACGTCTGGCCTCCGTATCCGCCGATGATGTTCCAGGCCTGGGCCATGGCGGCAAACAAGAGAATCAGGATGAGGACGTGCATGAGAAAGGTGTTGGTCGTTATGGCGGACACGGCCGGCACCAGGGCCAGCACCACCAGGAGGGCCAGCCAGAAGAAGTCTTTGCGTTGCAGTGCGTGTTGATTCATGAGGTTACCATCCGAAAATTCCCTTGGGCCGGAGGAAGACGAGGGCGAGGTAAAGCCCGAAAACAGCCACGTACTTGAAGACCGGGGCTATGTAGAAGCCGCTGAGTGCTTCGACGATGCCAATGAGAAGCGCCGCCACCAAAGCTCCCGGAATACTGCCGAAGCCGCCCATGGCCACACAGACAAAAGCGATCAGGCTGAACATTGTGCCGACTTCCGGGTGCACGGCGAGGTAGGTGGGCATGACGCCGCCGGCGATGCCGACGATGGCCCCGCCGATGCCGAAGATCAGGAAATAGATCCGCTCGGTGTTGATGCCCATCAGCTCGGCAGCCTCCTTGTCCAGGGCCGTGGCCTGGACAGCCCAGCCGAAGCGCGTGCTTTTGGTCATGCCGTAGATCAGGCCCACGATGACCAGCGCCAGAATGGCCGTTACCAACTGGGGAATGGGTATGATCAGGAAGCCCAGCTGAAAAGTCTTATCTCCCAGCCAAGTGCCGGAGAGGATGCGAAAATTGGGACTGAACTGGTTCAAGCAGAGATTTTTGAGGAGCATGGCCAAACCGAAGGTGGCCAGGAGCGCCGAAAGCGGTGGTTTGCCGATGGTATAGCGGATGATCAACCAGTAGGTCATGGCTCCCAGCATGAAGATGAAAATGCCGCCGGCAATCATAGAGACAAGGGGGTCCACGTGTAGCAGAAATCCCAGCCAGTAACTGACGTACATGGCGACCATCAGGTACTCGCCGTGAGCAAAGTTGATCACGTCCATAACGCCCCAGATCAGGCATAGCCCGACCGCAACCAGGGCGTAGAGCATGCCGTTCAGCATGCCGTCCAGCAGTACTTGAAGAAGTGTTTCCATAGGGATTCTAAATGGCGATGCCGGAGGCCCGCAGCCCCCGGCATCGTTTCGGGTTATGGCATGCCGCGAGGGTTACCGTTTATCCCACGCCTTCATGGGGAAGACAACCTTGGAATCTGCACTCTCTTTCGGGAATACGCGCTTGTACTCGCCGCCCTGAAGCTGGGTGATGATGCTCAGGGAGAGTTTATTCTGACCGCCCGGGGCAAAGGCCACCTTGCCGCTCAGGGACAGCGGGGAAATCCAAGTGTGGGCGTACAGGGTTTTGGCAACCGTTTCGGGATCAAGGGACCGGGCCTTTTCAATGGCCTGGGCCAGGACGAACATAGCCACTGATTCCTGGATGCTGTCGCTGTCGTAAGGCACGCCGTTTGTCTTGGTCTTGAAGATCTTCTCCACCTCGGCTACGGCGGGCATCATTTGGGCGAACTGGGGAGAATAGCCCGTCGAACCCATGAAAAAGTTGGCATCCGGGCCAAGCTGTTTGGCAATGACCGGATCCTGGTAGCCGCTGCAGTAGTTGAGGGAGGCCCTGGGGATCCAGTTCATCTTCTTCATGGTCTTTACCATCAGTGCGTAGTCCGCTCCCAGCACGGCTCCGAAGAGCGCATCGGGGTTCTTGGATTTGAGGGTTTGCACTTCGCTGTCGAGATTAGTGGCGCCGGGCGTAAAGGGCACGTCAGTTATGACCTGGAAGCCGCCTGCTGCAGCGGCCTTCTTGGCTTCTTCGGCGGCATGTTTGCCGAACACGGAGTTTTCATAGATGAGACCGAGGGTCTTGATGTTGGCGTTGGCCTGGGTCTGGTTGAGCCATTTCAGAACCTCGACGAATTCGTGGGATTCGATCTCGTCGGTGGAAGCCGTGCGGAAGAAGAATTTCATATTGCGTTGAGTCAATGCCGCCGAGCTGGAGGCTCCGCACATGAAGATCTTCTTGGCGCGTTCGGCCACGAAACTTGCCGGCATGCTCACGGAGCTGTTGTAGGCGCCGATGAGGCCCCAAACGCCTTCCTGGTTGATCAGCCTTTCGGCCTCGGCCTTGCCTACGTCGGCCTTGCCCTGGCTGTCAGCGTGGACGAGGACAAACTTGTACCCTTCGAGGAAGCCTTTCTTGTCGGCCAGGGGTACTTTGATATTGGGATATTTATTATTCAGAATCTCGACCGCTGTCTCTACGGCCGCTTTGCAGCGCTGGCCAGCCAGTGCTACCGGTCCGGTGAGGGGGAAAATCGTGCCGATCTTGATGACTTTTTCCTGGGCCGGGGCCAGGCTTGGGGAGACGCCGAGCAATGCGCACAGTGCGACGACGACCAGGAGCCAGAATTTAATGCGGGATTTGTAATGAACCATCGGGGACCTCCTTATTCGGTTTAGATTGGAATCGTGATGCTTTCCGTGTATTTCTTGACGCGGGAGCATATTTTAAGCCCCTTTGTAAGTCAAGGAGATTTTCCGTAATTTTCCGTAATGTCAATCAGTCGACCATCAGCAGGCAGTAGATATTGCGGGTATCGCTTTTTTCCCGCAGCGGCACGATATAAAAGCCATTATTCCTGGCAGTTTGGAAAACATCGATGCCGCTGGCTTCCATGCAGGGCCTGGCTTTTGCACCAAAATTGCAAGGCAGCCCTTTGCTTTTGGCGCATTCCTTACATAAATGACAGGGCCCGGCAAGGAAGGCGAAGGCCTTGTAGAAGCCGTCTTTAAAAAGATCCTCTTCCAGTTGAACCATGGAATTAAGGAAATCCCTGCCGATTTTAGCCCTCTCGGCAGATGCCGGTTGCTCTTGATGAAAGAGAATGGCGCGGTTATAGCAATCGAGCATTTCTCTGGTTTGCCCGTGAGTTGGAGCATCAGGCGGGCAGGTATATCTCTGACCATACCCGGCGCAGCCGTAGCGGCATTTCCAGCGTACCCAAGCCGCGGTGACAATGGTGCCGGGGTGTATTATCCGGGCATCTGTGGCGCCGTGATCCACTCCCCAAGTGCAGTACTTTTCAATGTCAGTATGAGTGTCAGCCATAGCAATTCCTCCCTTGGCCTTAAAGACCAGATAATGTATTGAGGTTATTAGCTACCACAAATGTTTAACGACATACAAAGTTTTTTATTGATAAGCATTAAGGGTGAAGCTATTTTAGACAAGTGCCATTTTCTATTGATTTTAGAGAGTTAATGCTTTATTGTACAAAATCAAAAAATTATTAATACGATGCCATCTTCAGAAGATACCTGCGAAAGGCATTCCGTGACTACTGATCTGACCTTCATCACCAATGAAAAAGGAAAGCACTTAAAAGACCGATTTGATGTCTTAATAAAAGATACACGGCTCTTCGATTGTCTAGTTGGTTATTTTTACACAAGCGGCTTTCATGCAATTTATAATTCACTTGAAAACACTGAAAAAATCAGAATCCTTATCGGCATCAGCACAGACAAACAAACTCATGATCTGTTAAATAGTGCCAGTCAAGATCAACAGCAATCACTGCAATTTTCCCATGCCGAAACAAAGAAAGAAATCGAAGGTCTGCTCGAAAAGGAAATGGAAGAATCCGCGGACAGCAGCATGGTGGAACAGGGTATTTTCCGGTTTATGGAATGGATACGCAGCAAAAAACTGGAGATCAGGGCGTACCCTTCGCAACATATCCACGCCAAGCTCTATATCCTGAGTTTTAAGGAAGGCGATAGAGACGTGGGTCGTGTCATTACCGGCTCCAGTAATTTGACCCAGGCCGGCCTGGTGGACAATCTGGAATTCAACGTTGAATTAAAAAATAGCGCCGATCACGATTTTGCCAAAAAGAAGTTTGAAGAACTCTGGAAAGACTCTGTTGATGTCAGCGAAAAATATATTCAGACCATTGAAGATAAAACGTGGCTGAATCAAAACATAACGCCTTACCAGCTCTACTTAAAGCTCTTGTATGAATATTTCAAAGATGAACTAAGCCAGAGCGATGAAATATTTGCCAAATATCTGCCGGTGGACTTCAAACGGCTGGAATATCAGGAACAGGCGGTATTGAACGCTAAAAAAATACTGGATGAATACGGCGGCGTTTTCGTTTCGGACGTTGTCGGCTTGGGGAAAACGTATATAGCTACCATGCTGGCCGGGCAGATCGAAGGACGGACACTGGTGCTTGCGCCGCCAATGCTGTTGAAAGAGGATAATCCGGGATCATGGAATAACGCTTTTTCCGATTTCAGAATACCGGCAAAATTTGAATCCATAGGAAAGTTGGATGACATTCTGGATAAAGGAACGGATAAATATCAAAACATCATTATTGATGAAGCACACCGTTTTCGCACAGAATCGAACATCACCTATGAAAAATTGGCTCAGATATGTCGCGGCAAGAAAGTGATTCTGGTTACGGCGACGCCATACAACAATTCTCCAAAAGATATTTTAAGCCAGATAAAACTTTTTCAAAAAGCGAAGAAAAGCACGATACCTAATCTGCCCGATCTAGAATCATTCTTTAACGGGCTGGATAAGAAATTGAAGAATCTGGACCGGCAAAGGGATCATGCAAAGTATATCCAGACCGTCAAGGACAATGCGCGGGAAATCCGGGAAAAGGTTCTCAAATATTTAATGGTGCGCCGGACACGGACGGAAATTGCCCGGTACTTTGACGCTGATTTGAAAAAGCAAAACCTGAAATTTCCCGATGTCGAGAATCCCGTACCGCTATTTTACGAACTGAACAATACGGAAGATGACGTTTTCAATCAAACTATTAAATTGATCTCTAAACAGTTCAAATACGCCCGTTACATGCCCATGCTTTATTTCAAAGGCAAGGTTGACCAGTTAGAGGAGCAATCGCAAAAGAACATGGGCAAGTTCATGAAAATTCTGCTGGTCAAAAGGCTGGAAAGCAGTTTCTTTGCCTTTAAGAACTCTGTGGATCGGTTCATTTATTCTTATGAAATGTTTATTCGGGAATTTGAGAAAGGCAATGTTTACGTAAGCAAAAAGCACACCAACAAAATATTTGAACTGCTGGAAAATGATGACGATGCAGCAATTCAAAAGCTTGTAGATGAGGAAAAGGCTGTAAAATACAACGCCGATGAATTCGGGGCGGATGATGATAAGAACTTCTTTGCCGATTTGAAAAGCGACCTGGAAATATTATACTGGATTAAGATGCTATGGCAAAAAATAGAAAGAGATCCGAAGTTAGTCCAGTTTATATACCAACTTGCACACAATGAAATTCTCAAAGAAAATAAACTGATTATTTTTACTGAATCAAAAGAAACAGCCGAATATCTGGCCAAGAATATAAATACAAATTTCCCCGATGCTGCTCTTTGCTATACAGGAGGATCAGGTGAGGCTGTCCGAGAGATAGTCATCAAAAACTTTGACGACAAGGCGAGGCATCCTGTCGATGATTATCGTATTCTGGTGTCCACCGAAGTTCTTTCCGAAGGAGTCAACCTGCACCGCTCCAATGTTGTCATAAACTATGACCTCCCATGGAATCCGACGCGTATGATGCAGCGCGTGGGCCGTATTAATCGCCTGGATACAAAACATGACCGGATACACACCTTTAATTTTTTTCCCTCGCAGCAGGGCAATGATGAGATCAAACTGCGGGAATCGGCAGAAGCCAAAATTAATGCTTTTTTGACGTTACTGGGAGGCGATGCCGCGCTTTTGACCGAAGGCGAGCCCGTTGGTTCCCATGAATTGTTTAACCGTTTGGTATCAAGGACGACTCTCACCGGTGAAGATGAAAATGACGCGAGCGAACTCAAGTATCTAAGGGTTATCAAAGATATCCGGGATGTCCAGCCCGATTTATTTGCATCTATTAAGCGCCTGCCTAAAAAAGCCAGATCAGCCAAAATCGATCAAGAGCATCAAGAATCGCTGATTACCTATTTCCGGCGGGGCAAACTCCAGAAATTCTTTTCCGCAACGAAGGAGGGGGAAGCAGCAGAGCTTGATTTCTTATCCGCCGCCGCAATCATGGAAAGTCATGTCAATGATAAGCGGCAAAAGCTGTCCGAAGTGTTTTATGACATGCTGGACAAAAACAAAGCGGCGTTCATTTTTGCCACCACGGAAGAAATAGCCCAACTGCAAAACAAGCGTGGACGTGACAGCGCCGTGCAGATTCTTGCAATTCTCAAAGCAACATTAAAGGATACAAAGCAGTTTACGGATGATCAGGAACTCTATGTCCAAAAGGTATTAAGCCAGCTCAGGGAAGGCGGTCTTCCCAAACAAACGACAAAGGAAACGCTGGCGGCGCTCAATAAAATAAAAGCGGAATGGATCAATCCATTCAAAGTTTTGGCCGCGCTCCAAATGCACATACCCGAGCGGCTGCTGGAAGCGCATTACGCCGAACAGACGCCGCAGGTTACCGGCAAGCGGGAAGTTATCTTATCGCTGTATTTAAGCGCTAGGTGTTAAATGAAAACTTGAAGTCGCAAATTGCGATCTCAAGTTAAGAAACGATTTGGTTGCGGCGGCAGAATTAAGGTATCGCAAACTGCGATACACCAGGTGGTTGCATCATTGGATTATTGAAAATTCGCGAAAGGTCAACTTGAATGGCTGAACAACCCCTTGTAAGAAATAACGATATGCAAAACCGCATCCATACGATCCGTGATGTTCAGGTCATGCTGGACAGCGATCTGGCAAGATTCTATGGTGTGGAAACGAAAACTTTAAACCGGGCAGTCAAAAGAAACATTGAAAGATTTCCGCAGGAATTCAGTTTCCAACTGACGGCAGAAGAAAATCTTCTTCTAAGGGCACAGGTTGCGGCCTTGGCAGATGAAGATGCTTTGAGGTGCCAAATTGGCACCTCAAAGCAAAAAGGCGGGCGAAGGTATCTTCCATTTGCCTTCACCGAGCAGGGCGTGGCGATGCTGTCCGGGGTACTGAAAAGCGCAAAGGCTGTTCAAACCAGCATTCAGGTCATTAATGCCTTTATTGCAATGCGTAGGTTTCTGGCCACTAACGCGGAGGTGTTTCAGCGTCTGAACACGGTGGAAAGGAAACAAATAGAATACAAGACTGAATCCGACCATAAATTTGATCAGATTTTCAATGCCATAGAAGCAAAAAGCATCAAGCCGAAACAGGGCATTTTCTTCGATGGGCAGATATTTGATGCCTATCAGTTTGTTTCAGACCTGATTCGCACCGCCCGCAAAACGATTGTGTTGATTGATAACTACATTGATGACGCCACCCTGACTTTGCTTTCCAAAGCCGGCAAGAAAGTGAAGATTACCATTCTGACCAGAAACATTTCCAAACAGCTTGCTTTGGATATAAGGAAATATAACGAACAATACCCGGAGATTACGGTAAAAGAGTTTCACAATTCCCATGATCGATTTATCATGATTGACGGCAAAACCGTTTATCATTTCGGTGCTTCTTTGAAAGATTTGGGTAAAAAATGGTTTGCCTTTTCCAGATTTGATAAAGATGCATTTACGCTCATGGAGAAACTAACCCATATTGTCAAAGAATAGTCATCGGAAAATGCAAGATGGGGAAAAGGGTTTGACGTGGATCAGCAACAGGCAAGGGATTTAGTCAGAGACACATTGGGGCAGTCATTCGAGAAAGCTTCTTTTATCAGATTGACCAGGGAGCTGTTCAATCAATTCGATGAAACAAAAGCCTTTCACGCGCGCGGCTATGTGCCGGAATCTTATAAGCCGTATGTCAGGACCTACGAGCGCATTGCCACTTATACGGACCCTGACAACAAGAAAATTGATATCCTGATTGTTTATCTGCAAAAGGAAACCTCGCTGGACCGGGCGCGCGTAAGCCAGCGCAATTTCATCGCCCACTATCTAAAGGACCGTGACCAGAAAGACGCCGGTCTGGTTGCCTTTGTTTCGCCCGATCCTGCGGACTGGCGTTTCTCGCTGGTCCGGATGGACTACCGGCTGGATGAAAAAGGGAAAATTAAGGAAGAATTAACCCCCGCCCGCAGATGGTCGTTCCTGGTTGGCGCCAATGAAACCAGCCACACCGTGCAGAGCCGTCTGGCTCCACGAATTGTCGATGATCAGCATCATCTTAGACTGGCCGACTTGGAAGACGCTTTCAACATCGAAAAAGTCACCAAGGAGTTTTTTGAGAAGTATCGGGAACTATTCTTACGAACAAAAGAAGAACTCGATGCCGTGGTAGCCGGGGATGAAAAAATCCGGGCCGACTTTACTGCTAAAAACGTTAACACCGCTGACTTTGCCAAGAAACTTTTGGGGCAGATTGTCTTTCTGTGTTTTCTGCAAAAGAAAGGCTGGTTTGGCGTAGCCAGAGATCAATCCTGGGGCAGGGGTTCCAAACAGTTTTTGCGCGAACTTTTCGACAAAAAGCATGGCAGCTATGAAAATTTCTTCAACGATATTCTGGAGCCGCTGTTTTATGAAGCATTGAGAATAGACCGTAGTCATGACGATCATTACTTCAGCCATTTCCATTGCAAGATCCCTTTCTTGAACGGCGGGCTTTTCGATCCCATGAACGATTATGATTGGGTGCGCACGGACATTTTGCTTGCCAACGAGCTTTTTTCCAACAAGCGCCAAACCAAAGAAGGCGATGCAGGCAACGGCATTCTGGATATCTTTGACCGGTATAACTTCACCGTGAAAGAAGACGAACCGCTGGAAAAAGAAGTGGCCATCGATCCCGAAATGCTGGGCAAGGTATTCGAGAATTTGCTGGAAGTAAAAGACCGCAAATCAAAAGGCACTTACTACACACCGCGGGAAATCGTCCATTACATGTGTCGGCAAAGCCTGATTTATTACCTGCTGCAACAGTTCAACGGCGGAGCGGTAACTTACGAGAAGACCGGCACTGCGCAAACAGACATGTTCGGGAACGACGGCATCAAAGGCCAGCTTGATCTGACTGTCGAATACCATGAAAAAACGGCCATATCGGAAAAGGATATCGAAACCTTCATCCATTCCGGCGAGCAAATTGCGGAAAATGATGCACGCGTGGAAAGGGAAGGCAGGGAGACCAGCCGATATTATTATCAAATGCCGGAGAGCATCCGGAAAAATGCTAAAGAAATAGACGAAAAATTGTCTTCAGTCAAAGTCTGTGATCCGGCTATCGGCAGCGGTGCTTTTCCCGTCGGAATGATGAGCGAGATTGTCCGGGCGCGCGGCGTGTTAAATAATTTCATCCGGGACGATTCGCGTTCACCCTATCACTTCAAGCGGCAGTGTATCGAAAAAAGCCTTTACGGCGTGGATATTGATCCCGGCGCGGTAGAAATTGCCAAGCTAAGACTTTGGCTTTCGTTGGTAGTAGATGAAAACGACATAAAACAAATCAAGCCTTTGCCCAATCTGGACTATAAAATTGTTTGCGGAAACTCGCTGATCGGTTTCCCGGAGGGATGGGATTCGGATGTGACGAAGGAAATTGAAGCGCTCAAGCATGAGCATTTCAGTGAAACGAATCCCGCCAAGAAAAACGCATTAAAAAGTAAGATAGACAGTAAAATCAGTGACAGATATAAAAATTCATTAAAGACTTTTGGCTATCAGATTGATTTGGATTTTCGCACCGCGTTTTCCGAAGTATTTCATGAGAAAAATGGTTTTGACGTGGTCATTGCCAATCCGCCCTATGTCCGGCAGGAAGCCATCAAAGCTTTCAAGCCCGATCTGGCGAAAGCCTTCCCTAAATTTTATTGCGGGACAGCCGATTTATATACCTACTTTTACCAACGGGGCATTGATCTGCTGCGTAGCGGCGCGCATCTGTGCTACATCGCCCCCAATAAATTCATGCGCGCATCCTATGGCAAAAACACCCGCCGCCTGCTGGCTAAAGAAGTCACGCCAAGGCAGGTTATTGATTTCGGTGATTTGCCCATTTTTGACGCCACAACGTATCCCTCCATCATTCTTGTACAAAAAAACCGACTACCCTCCACCGCGATGGGGGAGGGCCGGGGTGGGGGTGACGTTCTCACTGCCACCTTCACCGACATTGCTCAGATTGAAAATACGGAAAAGACCATCAAAGAAATCGGATTTCACCTTTCGCCCGACGACCTGAAAGAAGAAGGCTGGACACTGGAGCGGCCGGAAATACTGGCCTTGATGGATAAATTGCGCAAAGCCGGTATGCCGCTGGGTGAGTATGTTCAGGGCCGGTTTTATAGGGGAATTTTAACTGGTCTGAATGAGGCCTTTGTTATTGATGAAGCCACAAGGGCACAACTGATTGCCGAAGACCCGCAAAGCGCCGAGTTGATTAAGCCCTGGCTGCGGGGCCGGGATATCAAAAAATGGAAAGCCGAATGGGCGGGGTTGTATCTTTTATATATTCCCTGGCATTTTGATATCAAGAAATATCCGGCCGTACTCAAGCATTTAAGACAATTCAAAAATAAATTGGAAAACAGAAATGAATCAGAAAGAGATCGGTATGAGTGGTATGCACTTCAGCGATATGCGGCTGATTATTATAAAGAATTTAGTAAGCCTAAAATAACTTGGGGTAATTTGGCAACAGAACCAAAATTTGCTTTTGATACTTCAAACAGTTACATTGGCGCACCAGCCAATATTATACCAACAAGCAATCTATGTCTTTTGGCTATCCTAAATTCGCCTATTAGTAAATGGTGGATCAGTCTTCAAGCAGCTACTAGATCAGGAGGATTCTTAGAATACAAGCCCATGTATGTTGGCGAAATACCTATACCGGAAGTCGCTGACGAAGAAAAAAAAACAATAATCAATTGCATCGAAAAAATCCTCTCTGACCCCGACATCCCTAATGTTGCCAAGCTCGAAGCCAAAATTGACCAGATGGTCTATAAACTCTATGGTCTTACACCAGACGAAATTGCCATTGTAGAAGGAAAGAAATCATTAACTAATCAGAATTTAGGAGGATGATATGGGCCTGATGAATGATTACATCAGCAAAAGAATGAGCGCTAACGAACTGGAACAGGAATTATTGGTGCTTATTAAAAAGTATAATGAGCATAGAAAAACCTATCTTCTTGTCATGGCGAGCGCCTTAGGCAAGCCCATTCCTGACGTTGTCTTGTCGCAGGAAGATTTCTATATGGTTGCCGACATGCTGAATGATTTAGACGGAATCGCGAAAGTAGATATTTATTTGGAAACACCTGGCGGTAGTGGTGAAGCCGCCGAAGAGATCGTCGAATTTCTCCGCAAAGAATTTGAATATGTGTCGTTTGTTGTGTCGGGGGAGGCTAAAAGCGCCGGAACGTTGATGGTATTATCCGGCGATGAAATTTTAATGACGAAAACCGGAAGTTTAGGACCGATAGATGCCCAGGTAAAAATTGGCCGAACAACCATTTCTGCATATGACTATATGGAATGGGTTGAGGAAAAATCGAAGGAAGCTGACGCGAAAAAGCGGCTTAACCCTTTTGATGCTACGATGGTTGCCCAGATTAGTCCGGGTGAATTAAAAGGTGTGAACCATGCGTTGAGATTTGCGGAAGACTTGGTTGGCAAATGGTTGAAACAATATAAATTTAAGCATTGGACTGTGACCGAAACTAAAAAAACGGCTGTCACTGAAGCAATGAAAGAGAAGAGGGCAAAGGAAATCGCAAAGAAACTTATTGATCATGGAAAATGGCGCTCACATGGCCGGTCAATCAAGATTAAAGATTTAGAAGAGATAGGCCTGAGAATTACAGAAATAGAAAAGGATCGGATATTAAAAGACATAGTCTATCGAATACAAATTGTTTGTAGATTGCTGTTTTCAACAACAAATATTTATAAGATTTATGCGACGGAAAAAGATAAGATATTGAAATCGGCGGTTCAGACTCATGAAACACCACGTTTACCGCGAAATGTTAAGGTGCCGGATGTTGCGGAACTTGATCAAAAGTGCCCGCAATGCGGGAAACAACACAAAATTTATGCCAAACTTGCCAATAACAAACAAATAGATAAGGATTTTCAGGCGCAAGGATTTAAACCTTTTCCTAATGATAATAAGCTTGTATGTGATTGTGGTTTTGTGATGGATATGGGTGGAATACGCAATGAGATAGAAGTAGGCACGGGCCTCAAAGTTCTTGCGTCTTGAGATTGAATAGGGTAAGAATAAAAACGTAAAAGCAAACAAGAAAAACGCTAGGCTGACTAATAGAAGGAAACGGTGCGACAATGAAAAAGAATCATATTGTGAAAGATAATGACGAAGCGCATCTTCTGAAATTTTTAGAAAAAACTAAAGAAGGCAAATACGCCAAGATCGAAAAAAGCTCGCTTTCATTTATCCGCATCAGCGAAAGCGAAGACTTTGCTGAGCCGATTCCAGAAGAGTGCTACTACTACAGCGTTTCATAGTCCTATCCAACACCAGTTTTTATACTCGCCGAACTAATTTCGTAATTACAGGACATATAACTTAATTCGTTTTTTCCGGAGACGGTCCTTAGAAAGCCAGAGGCGGTAAACTTTGTTATCTCTGGAGCGACAGAGGCAGTTCCAGATTATTCTCTTCGAGCAGCGTTCTGTTGGAAAGGATTTCTCGGGCCGGGCCGTCGGCAGCGACCGTGCCTTCCCGAATCACGATACAGCGGGAACAGACATCCAGGATCAGGTCGAGGTCGTGCGAGGCGATGATCCGGGAGTGGGAGAATGTCTTAAGCAGGTTGATGAGCAGACGGCGCGATTTCGGATCGAGGTTGGCGGCAGGCTCGTCCATTGCCAGGATGTCGGGCTCCAGCGCCATGACCGCAGCAATGGCGACAGCGCTTTTCTGGCCGCAGGAAAGGTGGTGCGGCGGTTTGTCCCGCAGTTCAAAGCTGTTTACGAGCTTCAAGGCAGCGCTGACCCGCAGCGCAACGTCCTCTTCCTCCAGACCGAGATTGAGGGGGCCGAAGGCGACGTCATCATAAACAGTCGGCATGAACAGCTGGTCATCGGGATTCTGAAAGACGATGCCGACCTTTTTCCGGATTTCCTGCCGGGTTTTGCGGGTGAGATGAAGATCGCCGATTGTTACCGTCCCCGATGTGGGCAGAAGGTGGCCGTTCATATGCAAAAGCAGGGTGGACTTGCCGGCGCCGTTGGCCCCGATAATGCCGACCGCTTCACCGTGGGTAATGCGGAAGGATAGGTTCCGCAAGGCCTCCGTCCCATCCGGATAGCGGAAAAACACATTTTTAAAATCGACAATATGATGGCTCATAAGAACAACTCCTGAAAAAAGCGGCCGAGTATTTCGGAGACCGGGTAAAAACGAAAGACAAGCAGATAGACGGCAACCAGGCCCGCGAAGACCAGATCCCGCCAGGCAATCGAATATCGTTTACGGGCCGGCATATCCCCCTGAAAACCCCGTGCCAGCATCGCGTAGTAGATCCTTTCGGCCCGCTCGACGGTCCGGAGAAAAAGAACCCCGACAATACGGACGAAGACTTTTATTCCCGTGCCCTTGCGGCCAAACGACCTCATATCACGCGCCCGGATGATGCGCATGACCTCCTCGGCGAGGACAAAAATATAGCGATAGAGGAAGAGGAGCTGTGAAACGAAAACGGAAGGCAAGCCCAGTTGCCGGAGCGCATGGCAGACCGTCGGGAAAGAAGTCGTGGCGATGAGAAGCAGCGCCGTGCTGACTGTCAGGAGAAACTTAAACAGGATGGAGGCAAAAGAGAACCATCCCGCCGCCAGAGTCAATCCCGGAAAAACCGTTACCTGCGCGGTATCCAGCAGGGGATTAAAGATACCGATAAAAATCGCGAAGGGTGAAACAATTGCGACCTTTTTCAGAATAAACCACAGCGGAATTTCTCCGGCGGTCAGAAGTATTGCCGGGAAGAGCAGGAAAGGGAAAAGCCCCGCCACCTCGTACTTGGAGAAGGAAATGACGGTGAAGAGAAAGAGCAGGGTGGTGATCAGCTTGATCCGGGGGTCGAGCCGATGCACAAAGGTGTTCGAATAAGATAGTCTGTCCAGATACCCGATATTATAATATTGTGTGTCAAAGGCCATTATCAGCTTTGCCTTTTTCTGAAGATTCGAATTCCCCATCCGATCAACACAACCAGACCCAGGACAATGGCGCTTCCCAGTATCCCGGATACAGAGGCGCCGGCTTTGACGCCCGGCCAGGAGGAAGATTCTGCGTTTTTGCCTGCCTCGCGTGCTGCCGACCGGAAATTGTAGTCCGGAAGAAAGGCGGTCTTTTCCTGAATTTCCTTGAGAACGGGCGCGATGCCCTTTTCCTGCTCAGCCAGTTCTCCCTTTCCGGTAATCTTTTCGATGGACCATTCCAGGCCGTCCGGAGAAGTTGAGGCAAACCAGGAGAGAATCCCACCGGTGAGGACTGCCAGGGTCGCGAAGACCATCAGGATGTTTTTGATGGGAATCCCCGCACCAGGGGGGCCGGAGAGGAGACTGTTTTCGAGAAACTCCGGCTTGGCGCTCTGCACATATTTGATGATTCCGGCTGTAACAAATCCCTCCACGAGACCGATGGCCAGATGTATCGGCTGCATAAGAAGAACAAAGCTGTTGAAGGGCAATTCACTCTTACCCGACAGAAGCGTTTCCAGCACAACCGAGAAAGCGCCCAATTGCAGGGCGATCAGTGCGCTCAGAACCGCGGCGATGGACAGTCTCTTCTTACTCCCTCCGTTTCCGGCTATGGGTCTGTAGATCAGGGGGTAGGCTAGAAAGCATGGATAGACGCCCAGATTCCAGATGTTGCACCCCAGGGCAAGCAAGCCGCCGTCGGCAAAGAACAGCGCCTGCACCGTCAGAACGGAAGCCATGACGAGAAATGCCGCATAAGGTCCCAGGATGACGGCCAGAATCATGCCTCCGCCAAGGTGGCCGCTCGAACCGGTGCCGGGGATGGTGAAATTGATCATCTGGGCGGCAAAGATAAATGCGCCCATAACACCCATCAGGGGAATTGTTTTGTTGTCAATGTTCTCCTTCAGTTTTCCGGATGAATATCCAATGGCGGCCAGTGATCCGGCCCACATCGTTGCGCCGACCGCCGGGGAGAGCAGAGCATCTGCCATGTGCATGATCTGTTTCCTTTCGTTTTAAAAGCGGAGGGTAATTCCCGCCAGCAGTGAGTAGTCGGTCTCAGATGAGTTCAAGCCGTATTTTACGCCGCAGTCGAGATCAATATTTTCAGTCAAGGAATAGATCAGACCACCGATGAGGAAGGCGGGATCGTTTACCGCGTTGTCAGAGGGATTGCGTTCGATGCCGACGTTGGCCACCAGCTTCAGATTTTTAATCGTCTCCCAGGTTGCAGCCAGAGAGGCATGCCAGATATTTATCCGCTCATCAACCTTGTTTTCATTGCGAACATAACCCAGATTCACATGAAATGCCCAGTCAGCAATTTCTTTTGATCCGATCAGAAAGGCCTGATAGCCGATCTCTCCGGCTCCCTGTCCTTTTTTGTAATCGCCGCTGGGAATGCGGAAGCCCGGTTTCAACGCCAGACTGAAGCCGTCTTTTTCCAGGAAACGCCATTTGGCCTCCATGACCGTATCGGAAATCCCTGTTTCATCATATACGGTTATGTTGTCTTCGGCGATTTTTCCCCATTGGTAAGGGACAGTTAAAACCAAATCAATATTATCGATTATGCCGTACGACAGAGTGGCAGATGCCTGTCCACCCGTTATTTTGACGTTAACACCGTCAACGGTTTCTTTATCCGAGTCGTATTGACCGTTCAGTTCCAGCTGGAATTTACCCTTTCCCTGCGTTCCCGCGTCGTCGGTAATCAGCGGGTGGGCAGCCCAAGAAGATCCCGGCGCAACCAATACCAATGATAAAAGAAGTCCGGCCAGTAATCCGGAGAAGTTCATGTCTGTAATCCTATTGTGCTACGTTTTTATCTTTAGTAGCATGAAAGGATGTTTTGTCAAGGTATTTTTCAGAAAACCAACTTGTTGCCGGCACAAAAAGATCTTATGAAAATTTCATTCCCATCATTGACAAAGCTTTGCAGATGTATAAGACTGAAAATCGGCAAAAAAGGGATTAAATCTCTTTTTGCCGCAAAATGTTCGGAAAATAATAATTAAGGAGTATTTTATGGTATCAGATCACCAACCGGCCAAATTCCGCGGCGCTTCGCGCTATGTTCTTGATGAGGAATTAGCTAAAATTGTCAATATTTCGATGGCTTTGGAAATGCCGCTGTTGCTTAAAGGAGAACCGGGCACGGGTAAAACAATGCTGGCGCATGCTATCACTGAAAGTCTGCATATGCCGCTGATTGTTCTCAATGTGAAATCCAGTATGAAGCTGATTGATGCGCTCTATCAATATGACACATTAACCCGTCTCAACGACAGCCGCTTTGGCGATTCCAGCCGCAATGTCCGGAACATTGAAGAATATATCAAGATGGGGAAAATCGGCCAGGCGTTTGTCGCGGAAAAGAAAGTTGTTCTTTTGATTGATGAGATTGACAAAGCGGATACTGATTTTCAGGATGATATGCTGGATATTCTCGATCAAATGCAGTTTGATATTATGGAGATCGACAAAACCATAACCGCCAAACACCGGCCGGTGATAATAATCACTTCCAACGCGAAAAAAGATTTATCCGATCCTTTTCTCGGCCGCTGCAATTTTCATCACATCGCTTTCCCTGACCGTGATTTGATGCGGCAGATTATCGGAGTGCATTTTCCTGATCTCAACAGCGATCTTGCCGGCGCCTGCCTGGATGCCTTTTACCGGCTGCGTGATGTTCGCGGCGTCGAGAAGAAACCGGCCACCCGGGAGTTGATTAACTGGATTCGCGCCCTGCAGGCTGACCCGGACTTCCAGTTAAAGAATCTGAAAGCGGGGAAAATGCCATATCTGGGTGTGCTTTTCAAAAAGAGCAATGACCTTTATATAGCGATGCATCAATCATCAGGGTCCAGATGAGATAATTTTATGTTTGTAAATTTTTTCTTTATGTTGCGGGATAAAGGGATACCGGTTTCTCCGAAGTCCTTTCTGCTTTTGCAAAAAGCGCTGGGCATGGGATTGGTCCGGTCTTTGGAGGACTTTTATATAGCCGCCCGCGCTTTACTGATCAAGAGCGAACGTTATTTTGACCTCTATGACACGGTCTTTGCCGGTGCGTTTCGCGGCGTTGTGGAAGCCGATCCCACGGAATTGGAACTGACCGAAATGGCCAAGGCGCTGCTCAACGAATGGCTGAAAGATCCTGGCGAAATAGCCAAAGTGCTCGGTCTGTCGGAAGAGGCCCTCAAGAAAATGACGCCGGAAGAGTTATTGGAATATTTCCGGCAGCGTTTAAAAGATCAAACCGAAGCGCATCACGGCGGCAATAAATGGATTGGAACCAAAGGCACTTCACCTGTCGGCCATTCCGGAGTTCATGCCGGCGGCATGCGCGTGGGCGGCAGCTCGCGAAGCAAATCGGCGGTAAAGGTTGCTCTCGAACATCGCTATCGGGATTATTCGCAGGAAGGTCCGATTACCCCTTCGCAAATAGGCGAAGCGCTGAAAAGGTTGAAATATTTAAAGCCGTCCGGTCCGCAGGATAATTTGAATATCGATAAAACTATTTATCAGACGATGCGCAATGCCGGTGAAATCGAGATTGTTTTTGACCGCAGGCTGTCCGACCGGCTGAAAGTGAAGTTAATGATCGATAACGGCGGTTGGTCGATGGACCCTTATGTGGAACTGGTCCAGGTTCTTTTTCATTATGCTAATTTTCAGTTCAAAGAAGTAGATATTTATTACTTCCATAACACTATTTATAAAAATGTCTGGCAGGATCCCGAACGCCGCAAAAAACCGGTGCCCGTGGAAGATTTTGTCCGCAGCGATCCGGAAACAAGGCTGATTATTGTCGGCGACGCCTCCATGGCACCGTATGAACTTGCTAATGCCAATGGCGCAATCTACGTTAATCAGACCTATTCTCAACCCAGTATCGAGTATCTGAAATTTCTGGCCAAAACATTCCGGCATGCCGTCTGGCTGAATCCTGTAATGCAGGACTCGTGGCAAAATGACTGGACAATTCAAAATATCGCGAGAATCTTCCCGATGTTTGAACTTACGCTGGATGGATTGGAAAAAGCTGTGCAGCGTTTGAGATCCCGCAATTAGTATTATTATTTACTTAACGATTTTATGAATGTCCCTGAACTCGGCGGCACCGGCGGTTTGCAGCAATTCGAAAAGGACCATTTCGGCAGAGGTCAGATATGCACCGGCGCTTTTCATGGCGTTAAGACCGATATCTCTGTTTTCTTTCGTGCGGGAGGAAACGGCATCGGTCACAACATGGACGGCATAACGGTTGTTGAGTAAATCCAAGGCGGTCTGGTAAACGCAAACATGGCTTTCAATGCCCATGATGATGGCCTCCCGGCGTCCCGACGATTCCAGTTTTTTCCGGAAATCACTGTTCCCCCAGCAGCTGAAGCTTTCCTTGGCAACGGGTTGAATATCGTTTAGTTCCGGGGCCAGGTCAGTTATAATGTGCCCTAATTTTTCCGGAATCTGTTCCGTAGCAATTACCGGCAGGTTTAATATTTTTGCTCCTCGGATCACTTTGGAGGCATTAATCAGAAGATTTTCCTTTTCCTGCATTGCCTGGAAGAGACTGCCCTGAATATCGATGACAATTAATACTGCTGACCGGCGGCTGATCATTTTGTTTTCCCCCTTTTGCTGTCGTCAACTAATTTATGCTTTTTCGGCAGACCTGCCTGAAAAAGAGAACTGGTGATATTTGCCTGCGGCAATGTCTTTTGCAAAAAACGGCAAACGCTGAGAAGTTTTTGCACATCAATGCCTGTTTTAATGCCCATCTGCTCGAACAGGAAGACTGTTTCTTCAGTGGCAACGTTGCCGGAAGAATTTGGTGCATATGGACAACCGCCCAGACCGCCTGTCGCCGCGTCGAATGATCGAATGCCGATCTCATACGCCCGTAATGTATTGGCTAAAGCCAGCCCTCGGGTGTTGTGAAAATGCGCCCCGAAAGTAATTTCCGGAAAACGTTTTTGGCAGGCGCTGAATTTTTCTTCGATCATTTTGGGATTGCCGAATCCTACTGTATCGCACAGGGTAATTTCTGTTACTCCGCAGTCCGCTGTTTTTTCGACAGCCCGGAGGACGGCATCAGTTTTGATCTCCCCGGCAAAAGGACAGCCAAAAACAGTTGCCAGAGCGGCCTGGAAAGTGATACCGGAATCATCAAGATATTTCTGACAGATGTGACGCAATTCTTTAATGGATTCCTCCGGTGTCTGCCGGACATTGCGGTAATTATGCGCAGAGCTTACCGAAAAGAAAAAGATGAATTTGCCGATGCCACAGGATAGAGCGTTTTCCGCTCCG
The DNA here is from genome assembly GCA_002840565.1 of Deltaproteobacteria bacterium HGW-Deltaproteobacteria-12. Taxonomy (GTDB): domain Bacteria; phylum Desulfobacterota; class Syntrophia; order Syntrophales; family Smithellaceae; genus MVRV01. The sequence goes on from PHBK01000001.1 coordinate 63,021, forward strand.
CGGATATTGGGAATCAGGGCGGAAAGGACAACATTTTTCAGAGCTTTGATGCCTTTGACCATTTCCCGGATGTCCTGGAACTGCGGAATTGCCTGCGGGGCGACAAAAGAGCCGATTTGCATTTCCGAAATTCCGCAGGCGGCAAGCCGTTTGATGAATTGGATTTTTTGCTTTGTCGGGACGAAGAAATCTATGTTCTGCAATCCATCCCGCGGCCCGACTTCAATAATCTTCACTTTTTCCATCTTGTCCGTCTCCCTAGTTTGGGGGGCAGTATAGGAAGTAAAAAGAGAAATGTCAAATTAAAGGCAATCAGCCGCTGTTTGAGCCGAGCGGAGTAAATCGGCAGTTTCGCGCATTATTGCCCCGGCACTGGTGGGGGCTAAGCTGCGGGGATTGAGGAGTTATACCCCCTCCTTACCGGTCATTGATTGTTTTGGAGGGCTATGTTAAAATAAAACAAAAAAGCTTTTGCTGGAAAGGGGGCCTTCGAATGTTCCAGATTGCAGCATACGAAAAATATAGCGATGGACAAACCATCTTTAAAGAGGGGACACATGGGGATTGGTTGTATATAGTGGAAGACGGGGCAGTGGAAATTTCGCGGACTGTAAATGACCGGAAAATATTAATCGCAACTTTTAAAGAGGGAGAAATATTCGGAGAAGTGGCCTATATCGCTAAAGTTGAACGGTCGGCCACAGCCACGGCGTCGGGTGACACAACTATCGGAGTAATTGACCGGGATTTTTTTGATCAGGAATTCAACAAGCTGTCCGGCAATTTTCAGCTGATTCTCAAAACCTTGGCGCTGCGTCTGAAAAAAACAACGGATGTCCTCGTTGCTATGCAACAATAATCCCGGTGACAATCTTCTACACGGGCTGGAACAATAAGAGGAGCGGCAGAAAAAATGTCAATTAAAGCAGATAATTTAGCTGTAAATTGCGCTTGACAGCCCATCTTAATTGGGCTAAAGAATGCCGCCTTATTAATAGAAACCAATAAAACCTAGGAGGAATCTTTTGGCAACACATAAATCAGCAGAAAAACGCGATCGTCAAAGCGAAAAACGCCGTGAGCGCAATATCGCCGGCAAATCCGCAATCAAAACAAGAATTAAATCGGTACTCAGCGCTGTGGAGACTAAAAATAAAGAAGCATCTCTCAACGCCCTTAAAGCCGCCATCCCGATGATCGATAAAGCCGCAGTTAAAGGTGTGATTCACAAGAAGAATGCCTCCCGCAAAGTTTCGCGGCTGACCAAAAAAATAAATGCTCTTCAAGGCAAATAAACAATGAAGCTGCCGGCCCTTATTGACCGGCAGCTTCATTGTTCTGAACACAATTCAATCTTGCAATAAATCCGTAAATATTTGTTATTATAAACCGGGATCTGCGATATTTAGAGTCGGGCCGGCAATCAGTCCATGTTTTGATTGATATTGGCGGATGTTTCGGTTATCTGTAAACATAAGTAAAAGGCTCTCAGCGGCACGTTTCTGCAGTCGGAGGATATGTGGCTTTTTTTAATTACGGATATAACGAAATTCATTACGAGATTAATGGGACTCCTGGCCGGCCGGTTATCACAATTATTAACGGGTTGATTCAAGGGGCTCAGCACTGGAACAAATATATCCATCTTTTTAATGATGCCGGATATCAGGTTCTGACCTATGATCTGTTAGGGCAGGGTTCATCTTCCAAACCGGTGCTCTCTGTGAATTTTAATGAAAATCCGAAAATTCTGGCATCATTGCTGGATCATTTAAAAATCAAGCAAACATACGTGATGGGGATTTCCTTTGGCGGGGTCATTGCTTTGAAACTGGCCATTAACTATCCAGTTAGAGTCAAAGGAATTATTCCCATCAGCACGTTTAGTGAAACTGATCAGCAGCTCTACCTGCATGGATTGAATTTATATAAAGGCATGATTCAGGGAGGCTTCGAGTATCTGGTGGATTTATTCAATGCCGTCAACTTCCGCTCCTCCTGGATGCGGGATAATAAAGATATGCTGGAGATTTCCAAACGGAAAAGCTTTTCTTACAATGACCTTTATGCCATCCAGAATTTAATTGAATCTATGGTCAATTTTCGTGGTTTTACTCCGGAATTGAAAAAAATTAAATGCCCGGCAATGATTATGAATGGTGAATTTGACTATCTTACGCCACGCTGGTGTCACGAGGTGTTAAGATCTAATATTAAAAATTCGCGGCTGGTATTGATGCAGCATGTCTGCCATGCCTTCACGGTAGAGATACCGGAGATAACCTGCCGGGTTATAGTTGATTTTATCCAAAAGGTTGAGAACAGGAAATGGAGGGGCGACAAATCGGTCTGGATTGCGACAGATGATCCGCATTCGACGGAATTGCTTTTTCCCTGCCGGGGGGACCATACGCGCGCAATTCCAATGTTTAAGGGGGATTCAGCAAATGCCGATTAGTTCGGGCAGCGACTGGAGAAAGCAGGCTGCAGCATATTTCGCGCAACATGGCCTGAAGAGTGCTGACCAGACAAGAATCAGCCTGTTTATTTCGGCGGTGAAAAGAGCCAACAGCATGATTCTGGCCAAGGTGGAATTTCACGCAGTGGATTGGCTGCCCTACAGTTTCCTGCATAATCAGTATTATCGTGAAATGGAACTGGCAACATTACTTTATCGGGCGACATCGTGGAGCCTCGATACGGTCAATTACTGGCAAATGGCCCAATTTGAAATTAAGTTATGGCAGGAAGCGGAAATCGGCAAATATCTTTGGGGTTCAATTGCGCCGGATCTTAACTTTTTTGAATATCTTGCTTTAAGCCATGCTTTTATGTCGGAAATAAGATTTATTCCCCTGTTTCCGGCCCAATGGAAACTGGACACCCCTTTCCTGCAAACACTATACAATATGGAAGTTGAATCCGGACGCCTCATTCAGACGCAGATACGTCTGATGAAAGAGCTGGATTTAAATCTTGGCCTGGAGGAAAAGGAATTAGTCGTGAGGAAAAAACGTTCCGCCGTGGAAAATATTTTTAAAGATTTACTGGCTATGATTTGCCGGTAAGAAGGAAAGTTAATAACAACGGGGAGGTTGCATTCTATGAAAATAAATTATTCGCGCATTCGGCTTGTGTTGGCGGCATTTCTTGCCGCCCTGCTGCTGTTTGGCTGCGCCAGTGCGCCGCAGGTTAAACCTTTTAAAGTCAATGCCGTCCAGGTCAGGAAGGGTTCGCCGGAAAAAAGCTTTTGGCGCGATCAGGTGACCTATCCTTTTAATGTCAAGTACGCTAAAGCCAAAGACTCCAGAGGGATGGAATGGGAAATTGCCTATATGGATGAATATTACGGCATTGATCCGCAACCGAAAGTTCTTGTCCTCATCCACGGCAAGGGGGCCTTCGGCGCATATTTCGGACATGTGATGAAAGTTGCCCTGCAGAATGGTTTGCGGGTCATTGTACCCGATTTGCCGCATTTTGGAAAATCCATCCCCGGCAACCTCCATAAACCGCTGTCCCGCAGTCTGCAAGATACACGTGAAGCCATCCACGATCTTATTGTGCAGCAGCTGGGAGTTAAGCAAGCTGCTTATTTAGGCCACTCGCTGGGCGGCCAATGGGTTCTAGGTTATGCGCTGACCTATCCGGGTGCAGTGGAAAAAATAATTCTGGAAAGTTCCGCCGGGCTGGAAGAATATCCGACAAAAATTAAGATCGGCGATAAAGAAATGCTGCTATTTGATGATTCCCAAAAGGATATGAAATCATGGGAAGTCGTCTGGGGAGATCGTTTAAAACAGGGACTGATGCAGGATGATGAATACTGGATAAATTTTGCTTATTTCAAGCACAAGAATCCTAAAACCGGCAAGATTGAACCATCAAGAATTGGGTTCTTTATCAATGACACCGAATACGCAAAATTTTTTACCGAAGTGCGCATTGCCCTGAACCATAGCAATAAAAGAGAGCATTACAATTACGTTGCGGAGGACGCCCGGGATATTTATTCGCTGGGAATTGAGTCGCGCCGGGAGGATCCGAACAGCATTTACAAGAGAATCAGGAATATCAAGGCGCCCATATTCCTGACTTTTGGTGAAAAAGATCCTCTGCTGCCGACGCTGCTCAGCGGCAAGACAGATTTAAAATGGGAAATAATCAAACCGGTTTATGACGATTTGAAAAAAGCCGGCAACCCGCCATTGGTTAAAATATACGCGGGAGCAGGGCACTTTATTCATACTGATTTCCCCGATCTGTATTCGAATGATGTCGTCAATTTTGTCCTGAAATCAAAGGCCGGTGAACCGCTGGAGGATGTTGAGGGCTATAAATCACCGAACCTTCAACTTCCGGAAGATGTACAGGCTTTCCTCAATCAATTCCGGGACGACGTTTTGTCGCGTGATATGAAAAAAATAAGTATGCACTATGCAGCAAGTTTCAAGCAGGACGGTTACAATCGCCAGGCATTTCTCGAATTACTGAGCCGGACGGTTGGGTTTATTGCCAAATATGAGACTAAAATGACGAAATTGGAAGCGGATAAAACCGATCCCGCTATTCTGCACGTCGACGGCTCAGTTGATCTGGGCTCGCTGACGGCGCCTTTTGCCGATCGTTCCATGATGATTAAAGAAAATGGCGTCTGGAAGTGGTACGGCAATCAAAAGTGACGGCATATTAGAAGATCAATATTGCCGTAATTGCGAGTTTAGCGAAGCAATCTCAGGCACTGTAAATGATATGATCCGGACAAACAGCTTTCAGTTTAATCTTTGTCATTTCCGGCAACGATTTGGGGGCAGCGATTTGCCCCCGGGTGATCTGGTCTGCGCCATTGGGACTTACTTTCTGGGTGCTCCCTATCAGCCCGATACGCTGGAATCCGGTCTCAAAGAAAAACTCATTGTCAACTGTGCGCAGTTTGATTGCTTTACTTTTTTAGAAACAGTGCTGGCGCTGACCGGTTGTGTTTATACCGGGAAAATATCAAAGGCGGAATTCCGGCGGCTATTACAATTGATCCGCTACCGGAGTGGAATAATCAATGGCTACTCTTCGCGCCTGCATTACTTTACCGACTGGCTGCGGGATAATGAACTAAAAGGGATGCTGCGGGATGTTTCCCGCCGGCTGGGGGCGATAAGCTCCCGGAAAAAGATTGATTATATGACCGCTCACCGCAAATCATACAGCGGTCTGCAAAACGAAAATGAATTTCAGAAAATGCGGCGCGTCGAGCAAAACATCTCCCGCCGAGTATTCCGGATAATTCTCAAATATAAAGTCAACCGGCAAACAGGGAAAATTAAATCAGGCGATATTATTGCTTTTACTGCCGGCAAGGAAGGCCTGGATGTCGCCCATGCCGGTTTTGCTCTCTGGCGGGGGAAAAAATTGCATCTCCTGCATGCCTCCAGCAAGGAAGGCGCCGTGGTTGTCTCGCAAAAAACACTTGTCTCTTATCTGAAGCAAAACAAAAATTATACCGGGATCATGGTCGGTACTAACCTATGCATGACTTGACAACATAAAACCTTCAACTACAAAGAATTAATGAGATAAAAGCATTGAAGATTACCAGGGGAAAAGAATTATAATAAAGCGACGCATCGTCAGGCCTTCCGAGAATGCTGATTGGATGACAGGCACCACATCCATAAATTTTAGCTACTATCCGGTTGATCCGTTGTTTCACCATTTGAAGACGGATGATCGCTGTTTAATTTTTCCCATCGGTACCAGAATTTCTTATAGCTCATGCCGAGAAGCTTTGCAGCTTTGGCCACGACGCCATTGGCCCGCCCCATAGCTTTTTTCATGATATCATTTTCCATCTCCTCGAAATTTATCCCGCCGTCCGGGAGATCAAAATCAAATGATCCAACCGTCTCTGAAGTTCTGAGTTCGCTTTTAATATCCATCAAGGAGATGGTTTCAGAATCACTCATAATTACAGCCCTCTCTATAACCGATTCAAGTTGCCTGATGTTGCCCGGCCAGTTAAATTCAAGGAGGGCCTTTATCGCAGTAGAGTCGATGCCGTTTATCCTTTTCCCAAATTCGTGATTGTATCTGTTCAGGAAAAATTCAGCTAGTCCCGGGATGTCATTTTTCCTATCCCTCAGCGACGGAAGTTCTATGGTGACAACCTTGAGCCTGTAGTACAAGTCTTCCCTGAAGGTGCCCTTTGCAAGCTCCTTTTCGATGTCCTTGTTGGTTGCGGTTATGATTCTGACATCGACCTTTATCGGGTCTTTTCCTCCGAGTCTTCTTATCTCTTTATCCTGAAGGACTCTCAAAAGCTTCGACTGCATCATGAGGGGCAGATCACCGATCTCGTCGAGGAATAAGGTGCCGTTGTTTGTTGCCTCGAACAGTCCTATTCTCCGCGACAGCGCGCCTGTGAAGGCACCGGGTTCATAGCCAAAGAGTTCGCTCTCAAAGAGATTTTCAGGTATAGCGGCACAGTTCAAGGCGGTAAATGGTTTGGCCCGCCTGGGACTGTTGTAGTGAATGGCCCTTGCAACAAGTTCCTTGCCCGTGCCGCTTTCACCCGCTATTAAGACCGTTGCGGAACTTTGCGAGACCTTTTTCATGATATTCACGGCTTCCTGCATCTTGCCGGACCTGCCTATTATTCCTTCGATCCTGAACCTGTCATACAGTTCCCTCTGGAGCTGGACATTTTCTTTTAGAATCTCAGTACGTTCGACAGCCCTCCGCACCATCATCAACAGGGAATCCTTGTTCAGCGGTTTGGTCAGATAGTCAAAGGCGCCTTTTTTCATCGCTTCAACAGCGGATGATATGGTTCCGTGGGCGGTTACGATAATAATGGTAGGGGAAGGGGAAAGAGAGCCTTTCTGGACGGTGTCAAGCAATTCGATGCCGTCCATTCCCTCCATCTTGAGGTCCGTAAGTATGACGTCGGGATTGTATTTCTTGACGGTTATCAATGCTTCTTCGCCGGACGCGGCCGTATAGGTTTCATATCCCTCATCATCGAGTATCGTCTTTATGATGTCTCGCTGAAGCTGTTCGTCGTCTACAACAAGGATGACCGCCATTTATTTCCCCTTATCCAAAGGCAGGGATATTGTAGCGGTGCTCCCCTTGCCCTCAATGCTTTTAAATTCTATCCTGCCTTTATGTTCTTCCACAACCCTTTTTGTGAGCGAAAGACCGATCCCGATCCCGTCTTGTTTGGTGGTAAAAAAAGGGTCGAAGATCTTCGAAATCTTCTCGGCTGAAATACCCATTCCTGTATCTTCAACCTCTATACATAACTTCTCATCCGTCCTGCGCGACCTTATCGTGACCTTCCCGCCATCAGGCATTGCGTGGAATGCATTTAGTATTATATTGTAAAGACAGGTTTTCATAAATCCGGGGTCCAGATAAATTTCCGGCAGCGTGCCCAGTTCCGTGACTATGGTAATCTTATCCTTTTCCGCCTTAGCCTTAACAAGTTCCAGAACGTCCTCTATGAGCTTCACTATATCCATCTTCTGGAGACTAATCTCAAGAGGTCTGCTGAACTCAAGGAAACTTTCGGCAAATCTGCTCACGCGTTGTATTTCGCTTTTTATGTTAAGAATCATTGAATCGAAGTGCTCTTTGGCGCCTTCTTCATGGGGCTTATATTTTTTTTGGATGTGGTCAATGGAAAGGTTGATAAAATTGAGCGGGTTTTTGATCTCATGGGCGATGCTCATCGAAAATTGCCCCAGGCCCGCGAGTTGCTCGGCCTTGCGCAGCCTTTCCTCCAATACGCGCTCTTCCTTAAGTTTACCGACCATGTAGTTAAAACTCTTTGCGAGTTCTCCTATCTCGTCTTTCCTCTCCGTGCGTATCTCCTGTTCGAGGTTCCCATGTGCGACATTCCTGGCGGCCTGAACGACATCCTCTATGGGTCTCGTGTATCTCTTCGCAATAATGATGCTGAGAAGCAACCCTATCGCAAAGATCATTGCGGTTGCCGCTATTCTTCTGATGAGCCTTTTCTGCATATGCCCCGAAAGGTCCTCGGTGTTCACCGTAAGGTGTATGTATCCGTAATGTTTATTGTCTGCAACGACAGGAACAATGACATTATAAAATTGCCCCTCTCCCATTACGGGTTCCCCAAGGTCTGCCTTGAAAATGAGTTCCTTTTTTGTCTTTGTGACCCATTTCCCTACATTTTTCGGATTGGTGCTGGATACGATCCTGTCGAAATTACTGATGATCGAGATTTCTTTAACACCCTTTGTTTTCAGTTTTTCAAGATAGCCCTGGAGGCGCTTCTCTTGCGGGAGGCTGCTGCTGGTTACTTCCTCAACGCCCATCTGTATGCCTCTTGAAAGATCGGCGATCTGTTTTTCGAACTCGTCCTGGATCGATACTTCGGTCTGATAATAGAGAAAAACGAGGATGGAGATGATGCTAAGGCTCTGGATAAGCATCAGAGCTATAAGCTTTTTATTGAGAGAGGGCCTGGAAAAAAAATCTCTTATTTTATGGATGTTAAATGGCATAAGCCCATTATATATTGATTTATCATCAGGTGTCAATCCGTGAAGCTTCGCCGGATCCCGCACCAGGAAAGTCACGGGGGATATATGATAACGCCGGAAGTCTCGGAGAGTGACCAGTAAACGGCCCTGGCGTCATTTTGATCCATTATAATATCAACGGCTGTATACGGTTTTCCTCTCAACGTATACCAAAGCATTGAGAGCGGGCGAATTAAAAATCTCATTGAGGTATAGAAAATGTTGCCTGTTCCTGAGATAATCCCTTCCGTTGGCGGTCTTATCAATATCCTGGCGCCACCGTCAAGAACTAGTGTATATCTTGATGGCATGTTGGCCAGTTCCAGTGCCTCTATCTTATAATTGTCCTTCTCCTTGCTTTCTCCGGGCTTAATCATTTCCCTGCCGGGTTTAAAAAATGTACTTTTCTTTATCAAACGATATACATTGCTTGAAACAGGGCTGCCCCAGCAGTGATAGTCATTGATTTGCAGTTCCCTCAGGTGAATGCCCCTGGCTTTGATATAGGCCTTTTTTTCCTTCAGATTGAAAACGATATAGATGTAGGGTTTACGGACTAGGGTAAGCTCCTCTTCGAGCAGCCTGTTTTCTCTGATATATCTCTCTTTGACGTCACCGGCCGAAGCCGGAAAGGCAATCAAGGAAATAAAAAGCAATATGAGCGGTAGCCGCGTCATCAAAAGATATATATCCTCGTACCTAAAGCCGCTGCACTATAAACAGCCTTGAGATCATTGTCGCCGACCCTGATGCAGCCGTGCGTGACGTTTCTTCCCAACAGTCTGGTATAAAGCGTTCCGTGGATGAAATATCCGTTGCCGAATCCTATCGCATAATCTCCGAGGACGCCTTCCTCCACCCTTTTTCTGAAATCTTTGGGTATCGCTTCGCCCTCTTCAATGAACGCCCAGTCCGGCCTTGTCCATGCAGGAGCGATATATTTTGTCTTTACAAGGTATTCGCCCCGCGGTGTATCAAATATCCATTGCCGTTTGCCCGATGGATCTTTCAGTATACTGCCGCTTCCGCTGGAGATGACGGCTTCACGGATCGTCCTGTCGCCTCTTTTTAGATAGAGCATATTCCTGCCGGTATCTACGACGATATAAATCTCACTGGGGATAAGACCTTTTAATCTTTGCCTGAGGCCCAAGTTTCTTGCTTTCAGTGCATCTAAACTCATTCTGTCATTTTTCTTACGGAAGTTGCCTTCATGACTGAACGATGCAGCTCTGGTACCGAGATAATATCCCGCAGACTCTAAAGTCAAAAATATAATTGATGAAAGGATAAGAATCTTGATAAATTTCGGGTTTTTCAACATCTTTTCAGTGCCCTTCTATTGCTGTCGAGAGGTTGTTATCATAATCAACGGCCCCGACAATGGTCACCTTAATCCCGACAGGGACAAGATTGAAGATATCATCGATAGCATTGTCATCCAGGGCAATACAGCCGTATGTCATGCTGTCCTTGCCGCCGCCGTGTATTTCTATAAGTCCGCCTATGCGTGCCTGTGCCGGAATAAGTCCTTTTTTCTTGGCACTAATGAAATTCCTCCGGTCATCCTCATTCGGGTAATTTAGTAATAATGCCTTATGGTAGCGGCTTCCAGATATTTTTTTTATTACTTTGTATTCCCCTTCCGGGGTTGAGTTGTCACCCGCATGGAGTTTGTCGAGAGACCCATTGCGTCCGAGACCGACGTTATACTTCTTGAAGGGGACGCCGTTTCTATAAAGCACAAGTACGCGATTGCTTTTATTGACAATAATTGCCGGAACGCCTCTGTTTTTTGAATCAGCTATCGTTTCCTGTGCCATCTTCTGCCATTTGTCGATATGGCTGCGGTCCGCATATCGTTTAAAAATGGGCAAGATTGCATCTTCGGCAACTTTGATGAGTCCGGGTAAGTTTTTTATTTTATCTTCCGCAGCCACATAATCTTTTTTGTCATACCGGCTGGTAGCCTCGGCCAGGAGTAGCTCAGCTTTGATGAGGTCTTTCCTCGCCAGCCTTCCTTCATTGATCATTTCAGTGAGTCCCTTTAGTGTTTCTATCCTGTTTTTCAACGAGGATATCTGATTGAAGGTACTCTCTTTTTTTATGTTCTTTTGTTTTAAAATCTTTTCCTGCAAAACATAGCCGGCTTGCAAAACATCTCTGAACTCAGACTGGGCTAGCTGGTAATCCTGAAACCAGGCAAATCGGGATTCTTCTTTGATCAGTGTTTCTTTTGCCTGCCGCAACGACATCAGGTAACGGTTGTAGTCTGCCGGTGCATAAAATTGAGCCTCCGACTTCCAGAGGTTATGCGCCTGTTCTTCCGCCAGTTTAACTTCCGAAGGAATTGGTGATGCAGCAAAACCGAATACTAACAGCAGCAGGGGGAGAATAAGTATTTTTTTAATAATATTTTGCCTCACTTACGGATACATTCATAAAAATTGCATTATCATAACTGTTATATGTAGGATTCAAGCGGCGCTTCGAAGCGCATTGTTACGGTGACAAAACGTGGCGCAATTACCAAGCAAGGGCGATCCTGATCTCAAGATCACCCTTGCTTTGCTGGTTAAAATACTTAATGCCAAGAAATTGATTATTACTTCTTCGGTCCAACTTTTTCCATTGCTTTTTTTATCTGGTCCGAAATTTCAGTGGCCTTAGTCTTGATAGCATTGGATTTTTCGATCGCTGCACTGTAGTCTTCAGCGTCATTTGCTTTCTTTGCTTCGGCTAAGGAGTCTTCAATGCCTTTTAAGTCGGCCTTTAAAGCCTCGATATCAGCCTTTGAGCCTTTTCCTTTCGGAGCTTTTGCCAGCAGTGCCTTTGCTTCTGCAACTGAATCTTTTGCCGCCACTTGCGCCTCCGCAGCGTTTTTCTTCGCTTCTTCCTTCTTAGCAGCTAATCCTGACTTGAGTGTATCTGCGTCAGCCTTAACCTTTGCGAGAAGCTCTTTTGTCTTTGCATAATCCTTAAATGTTTTGCCTTCCTGTACTTTGATTTCATCCTGGACGGCCTGCATGCCGTCATTCAACTTCTTGGCGTCTTCCGCTGCATATTTTTGGGCGCCTTCCGCCACAACTGCATCTATCGATGCTTTCGCTGCAGTAAGCTCTTCTTGGGGCAGCTTTCCGCAACCAACGAGCACAAAAATCATTATCATGCTTACTACCATCAACTTAAATGTAATTTTCATAATTCTTATTCCTCCTTAATATTTAATAAATTATTATTTTACTGTTACACTATTTCTTCTTTTTACCCTTTTTGATCTTTACAGTCTTTACAGGGGCAGCAGCCAGTTCCTTAAAAGTGGCGTCCCATTTGTCGAGCATGAATTGCAGCTCGCCAGCCTTCTTCTTGGCACCGATCGGATCAGCAGCAATCATGTCTTTGGTCGCTTTTAATCCATCCTCAAAAGCTTGCGCGTCAGCCATCCAGGCATCCTGTTTGCCCTTCATCTTCTTCTGGACAATCTTGGCTGCGGCGGCAGTTTTTTTCCACCCATCTTCCAGAGCGGCTACAGCTGCGTTCGCCTCGTCGGTCATGGCCTTCTTGCCGGCTGCGGCAGCACCGACAGCCTTTTCGAAGGCGGCCCTGGCGCTGACGTAGCCCTGCTTGGCTTCATCGTACTTCTTGTCGTTCATCTGCGCTTCTGAAGCATCCCAGATACTCTTAGCGGACTTGAAATCGGTGGCGGCATACATATCGGCGCCTGCCGACATGGCAGCATCCATGGCGGTTTTCGCTGCCAACTTCTCAGCCTCGGGGGGTTTTGCACAACCAATAACTACTAAGGTCAGCGCAAGAAAGACAATCAATGATAGTGAATATTTTAAATTTGTCATAACTTTGTTTCTCCTCCGTGTTTTAAAATGGAAAACATAAGCATTAATTTTGCCCGTTTCCCTTCATCCTGAGTTCAGCAAAGACCCAATTACCAATATTTGCCGCCACAGGTTCTCTCTTTTTCTTCAATCCCTCCCCTCGTGTATTTTGAGGCAACATCCAACTTTATCCAACGGTAAAAATAAGACGAAAATATTGTTACCGTTACGTCTTAATCAGTTCTACCCCAATTAAAATCTCAACCAGAGCTGATAGCAAATTATGTGCCACCTTTAAGTGATTGTATTTCGGACATTTGCATAAACAGAGGTTCCCCATTTCGGGAAGTTCGTTCTTTTTTCAGGAATTAATTGTGACAAGCCCGTCGTGCGGTATTTGCGACACCATGATATTAAGTGATGCTATAATCACCTTCTACTGTTTTCATAGTTCACGGAGAATCTTCTGATAGAAATCTTTTTCCCGCGCCAAGAGCTTCTCTAGGATAGGTATGGCTGATGAGAAATCCGGCACCTCCTTTTCGCTGATCTGCCGAAAGACTGTAGCTATTTCGTGATAAATATCCTCAATGATAGTCATCATCTGTGAGAGACGAAGTCTCCGGAGCGTAATGTACTGTTCTTCCTGTTCTTCGAGAAACTGTCGGTATAAGGTGCGGAATCCGGCTCCTCCGGTTCCCCGTCGTTCGATAACTTGGTATGTGAAGCGGGCTGACCATTGCCAGTCTGCTGCCTCCTTCCAGTCAATCAAATCCTTGATGAGTGTTTTCAGTGATCCGAGCCCGTAGGCTGCAGACAACCGTGGAATGCCATTTAGATTCTCCTCAGCCCACAGGAGGATGGCGCCCCGAACCACTGTCTCGTCAATAAGAAAACCTGAGATGTCCTCAAGGACAAATGATTTATTCTTCAGCACGTAAGGCTGGAAGGAGACGCTCCGCGCACGTTCCATGTCTGTTATTGCTACAGCGAGCATTTCTGGATGGAGTGTGTCCGAGACGTAGAACTCTCCCTTTTCTTCATTATAACCACAGATAACCACGGCGTGTCCGGGAAAGTGCTGATCCGTGTTGAAGTAGGGAAGATAAGCGATGTCGGTCTGGATAAGAACCGGGAGGCCACGGTCCACCGCTTCTTTAGCGTGCTTTGTCGCATCTGCTGCGTTCTCCGTCTCTTTCCACTGGAATTTCAGACCTACGGCCTGAAAGAAGTTATCCTCCAGAGCGAGGCAACGCATATGGACAAGTCGGGAAGGGCGCTGGTCAAGGATCAGATATAATAATCCCGGAGCCCTTCCCAAGCCGATGATAGTGGGCTCACTAACCTGAATCCCCGAGAATGCCAGAATGTTGCGGATTGCGCTGGACGCACAGTGAAATCCTGGTTGATGGCGGTATCCCGGGATGATCTGATTTTCGAACATGATGACCTTCTGGAAGGGAATGAATTTTGTGGATAATGGGAAGTTCTATTAACAAGTCTTTACCAGATCGAATTCTCATTTTTCAAAAAAGAAGGTATAATCGCGGTAGCATTCGCCCTTGGTGTGCATCATGCACTCAATCACTTTCGGTTCAACTTCATACTTAATGCCCAAACTGTCGAACCAGCTCTCCACTCGGTCCATGATACCGCATTCGTATTTGTCGATGACGCCTAGTGCCTTGATGCCGTCGTGAGCAAAGCACTGGTGCCAAGTACCACGGATAAGGTTTATGTCTTTTGATACGAAGGAATATTTCATAAAATCACCCGTGAGGGTTGCCATAGCCACTTGGAAAAAGTCCCAAAATTCACCGAATGTTTCAAGATTGCCGATTCCCAAGGCCTTCTTTAATCGCTTGATCTCCACCGCTGCCATGGCCTTAACGGCGGCACGATTGACCTTGTTAGTCTTCTCAATACCGCATTCCTGTAAACAATTGTAAAACCACATCGCATCGTGTGTCATCCAGCATTTGTTGAGCAGTTCCTTGAGTTCTTTCTTCTCCAGTGAAATGATCTCCATGACATTCTCCTTGGAATCTGAGTATATAGGTTAAGAACCTGCCGTTATTCTTCTTTCAACCATCAATGTTGGTAATAATACATATTTCATCAAGTGAACGGTACAGCAGGAAAAAATTACAGCATCTTTGCACATGCCATCAACATAACTTAGTCCTGCAGGGCATCGCCCTTTTGGAATAACAAATTCAAAGTCTATTCCTTTTAAATCCCCAGATATGCTTTGCGGACATTGTCGTCCGTCAGCAGGTCCGATGCCTTGCCTTCCATGGTTATAGCGCCGCTTTCCATCACATAGCCGCGATGCGACAGCTTCAGCGCCATATAGGCATTTTGTTCCACAAGAAATATTGTTCTGTGCTGCTCGGTGTTGATCTTTTTAATCATCTCAAAGATTTGCTTCGTCAGCAGCGGCGACAAACCCAGCGATGGTTCGTCCAGCAGCAATAAATCAGGCCTGGCCATCAGCGCCCGCGAGATGGCGAGCATTTGCTGTTCTCCCCCGCTTAAAGTTCCTCCGGCCTGCCGTCTGCGTTTATTCAAAATAGGAAAGAGGTTGAAAATATATTCCAGATCTTCCCTGACCTGCCTGTGGTCTGTGCGCAGGAATGCTCCCATTTCCAGATTTTCCAGCACGGTCAGTCCGGGGAAAATTCTTCTGCCCTCGGGCACCTGCGAGATACCGGCAGAAACGATTTTATCCGGGTCAGTTTTTTCGATGCGGTTATTGTTGAAAAGAATCTGCCCGGCGCTGACGGGTACGATGCCGGATATGGACATTAAAGT
Organism: Deltaproteobacteria bacterium HGW-Deltaproteobacteria-12; assembly: GCA_002840565.1. Taxonomy (GTDB): domain Bacteria; phylum Desulfobacterota; class Syntrophia; order Syntrophales; family Smithellaceae; genus MVRV01. The sequence continues at coordinate 78,214 of PHBK01000001.1, forward strand.
TGTTGTTTTCCCCGCCCCGTTCGCACCGATGAGCGCAACAATTTCTCCTTCCCCGACGGTCAGAGAGATTCCTTTGAGGGCGCGAATATTGCCGTAGCCTGCCTCCACGTCAATTAAATTCAGCATCGGTTTCCACTCCCAGATAGGCTTTAATTACGGCCGGATTTTTCGTGATTTCCTGAGGCGCTCCGCGGGCAATTTCTACCCCGTAATCGAGAACAAAAATATTCTGCGCCAGATTCATGACCAGTTTCATGTCGTGCTCAATGAGCAGGATGGAGAGACCGCGTTCCTTCCATAGCCGGACAATCAGGCCTTCTAGTTCTTTTGTTTCCTGGGGATTCATTCCTGCTGCCGGTTCGTCCAGCAGCAGGAGCTGAGGGTCGCAGGCCAGAGCCCGGGCAATTTCCAAACGGCGGCAAGCTCCGTAAGGCAGATTCCTGGCCAGTTCATCGACATACATGCTCAGACCTACATATTCCAGGATGGAATAACTCTGATCCACAATTTTGTTTTCTTCACTGCGGGTGCTTTGCGGACGGAATATGGCTCCGGCAATACCTGCCTTTGTCCGGCAATGGCGGCCGATCATGACATTTTCCAGAACAGTCATGCCGCCGAAAAGGCGGATATTCTGAAATGTGCGCGCCAGACCCAGTTCTGTAATCGCATTAATTTTCATGCCGTTGATCCGGCGGTTGTTCCCCTGCGGCGAACGCACCAGAACATCGCCGGACGTCGGTGTGTAAATTCCGGTCAGGCAGTTAAACAAAGTTGTTTTTCCCGCGCCGTTGGGGCCGATCAGGGCGGCGATCGAATTTTGCCCAATTTCCAGACTGACACTGTCCAATGCCCTGATGCCGCCGAAATTCATGGTTAGATTCTTCACTTCCAGAACATTACTCATAAACATCCTGTTCAATTTCCCCGGCCGGATTTACTTTTGCTGAATTCGTATCTCTTCCGCACATCGGCCAGAATGCCCTGAGGACGGAAAATCATCATGATAATTAATGCCGCACCGAAAATAATCATGCGGTAATCGCTGAATACCCGCAAATATTCAGGAAGCAGAATGAGGGCCAGCGCGGCGATAATAACGCCGACAATGGAACCCATGCCGCCGAGGACGACAATGGAAAGAATCATGGCCGATTCCAGAAAGGTAAAGCTGGCCGGATTGATGAAAGTTGTTTTGGCGGCAAAAAGCACGCCGGCCATACCTGCCCAGGTTGCGCCCAAAGCGAAAGCGGTAAGTTTGGCTTTAGTTCGATCAATGCCCATGGCCTGGCAGGCCAGTTCATCTTCACGCAGGGCAACCCAGGCTCGACCGATACGCGAGTGTTGCAGGCGATGGATGACGAAAATGGTTAAAATGCATAATATGATCAATAAAAAATAAAGGTAAATGGCGGATTGCTCCGGCGTCAGATTGATGCCAAAGAAGCCGGGGCGGGGGATGTTGGAGATGCCGCTGGGGCCAAAGGAGAAGGCGTTCCAATTTTCCAGAACCAGGCGGATGATTTCCGCAAAGGCGAGCGTAACGATAGCCAGATAGTCGCCGCGCAGACGGAGCACCGGAAATCCGATCAGAATACCAAAGAAGGCGGCAAGCAATGCTCCGACCGGCAGAGCCGTCCAGAAGCCCAGGCCAAAATGATAATTAAGCAGGGCATAGCTGTATGCTCCGACGGCGTAAAAAGCAACATAACCGAGATCGAGGAGGCCCGCCAACCCCACTTCAATGTTCAACCCCAGTCCCAGCATGATGTAGATCAGGGCGGTGGTCATGATATTGATCTGATAGTGAGAAAAAACAAACGGGAAAATCAGGGCGAACAGAGCAATGGCTAGCAGCGCCGGGCGGTAAAGACGCGGTTCATTTATTAAACGGTGGAGGGGAGTTGCAACTGCCGGAGCAAACGGTGTCAAGCGGCCTTTCTTTTTTAAAAAAAGCTGCCCGCAGAAGGACAGCAGGAAGGAGCCGAGTCCGATAAGGATGATATGGTGCCAGCGCCACACGACGACATTTTCGATCGTGTTGACCTGCACGACCAGAATAGGGAAGGTGAGGAGGATGAACCACAATGCGGTAAAAAATGATTTCTTTAATTCTTCGGCAAATTTCATTTTTCCCCTCTGGTCAAACCTTTTGCTGGGAGGAACGCCCCAGAAGTCCTTCCGGTTTAAGAATTAATATCAGGATCAGCAGAGCGAAGGCGAAGACGTTTTCATAGTCGCTGGAAATATAACCGGCGGCAAAGCTCTCGGTCAGCCCCAGAACCAGTCCGCCCAGCATGGCGCCGGGAATGCTGCCGATGCCGCCCAGAACAGCCGCCGTAAAAGCTTTAATGCCTGCACCAAACCCGATATAGAAATTGATTCTGCCGACATGCGATGCAATCAGCACACCGCCTATAGCCGCCAGGGCCGAGCCGATAATGAAGGTGCGGGAAATAATCCGATTGACGTTGACGCCGAGAAGCATGGCCATAGCCCGATCCTGTGCTACGGCACGCATGGCTTTGCCCATTTTGGTAAATTTTAATATCAGTGTCAGGCCGAGCATCAGCAGGGCGGCTGTGAAAATGATTGTAAACTCGGACGGGGCGATCCACTGGCTGATGGATGCGGGCAGCTCCATGTACTGAAGAAGGTTGGGGAAGGGCAGAAAATCCGAAGTTTGGGCCAGCATGACATAATTCTGCAGGAATATAGACATGCCGATGGCGCTGATGAGGGGTGAAAGCCTGGGCGCCTGCCGCAGTGGTTTATACGCGATTTTTTCCACGGAAAAGCCGTAAGCGGCGGCGTAAAGGACGGCGACGATTGTTGCCATAATCACGACAGCGATGCCGGTAAACCCCTGCATAGTCAATAGAGACGCCACGATCAGAGCAGTGAATGCACCGATCATGTATATTTCGCCATGGGCAAAATTAATCAGCTCCAGGATGCCGTAAACCATGGTATAGCCCAGGGCGATCAGGGCATAAATGCTGCCGCGGGTAATGCCGCCGAGAAACAAATCCCAGAAATAATTCATCGTTCAGTCGCCTTGAGCTTTGAGCCTTGATCCTCGCTCCTCGCTCCCTTGCTCCTTGGTCCTTCAGCCTACAGCCTTCAGTCTTCAGCCTTTTTTATTTTATCTCCACATACACGCCTTTATTGACCTGATAAATGGAGAAACCCGCTCCGATGGCATCTCCTTCTTTATTGAATTTAATTTTTCCCAAGGGGGTATCCGTCGAATAAGTGCGCAAAGCTTTGGCAACCGCATTATACTCTGTTGATTTGGCCTTGCTCATGGCATTAAGAACGGTCTGGACAGCGGCATAGGCGTTCAGAAAAAACGCTCCCGGCTCGGATCCGTAAACTTTTTTGTGCTCGGAGATCGCGGAGATGGCCAGCGGGTTTTTTGTCGTGTCCTTGGGGCCGGAGGCATAGACGCCTTCAGCATAGGATCCAGCAACTTTAATGAAAGTTTGATCCTTGACGCCGTCATCGGAGATGAATAAAGTTTTCATTCCTTTTTTGCGCATCTGCTGCACGATGGAAGCTGCTTCAGGGTGATAGCCGCCGTAAATAACAGCATCAGCCGCAGAATATTTTATTTTCTGGACAATGGCCGAATAATCTACTGCTCCCGGCGTGACCCCTTCATAAAGCACTACCTGAGCTTTTTTGGCCTCCCCGATGAATTTCTTGGCGTACTCGGCAAAGCCTTTACCGTAATCGCCTTTATCATGAATAATTGCAATTTTTTTCAATTTGAGAGTTTGCAAAGTGAAGTCTGCAACCAACTTGGCCTGGTCGCTGTCGGGGGCAATCGTTCGGAAAAAATTAGGATATTGCCCCGAGAAGGTGAGTTCGGGACTGGTTGCCGAAGGCGAGACCACGATAATCCCGGCGTCCTTGTAAGTGCGCAAGGCGGCTTTAGTAGCGCCGCTGCAGATATGGCCGATAACGGCATCAACTTTGGCCGATACCATTTTCGTGGCGACATTTGTTGCCATTTCCGGCTTGCAGGCATCGTCCTCAATCAACAGCTCCACCTGCCTGCCGTTAATACCGCCCCGGGCATTCATCTCTTTCACAACCAGTTGGGCGGCCTTGATCGTTGGTTGTCCGTAAGAAGCCAAATCACCGGAATGGGCACCGGCAATGCCTATTTTAATGTTATCGGCTGCCTGCGCCGCCGTTGACAAGATAAGAGTTATAAACAATAGTATGCGGATGACGCAATTACGTGCAAATAGTCTTTTCATTGTGTTCTCCTTGCTGAAGGTGATGGAATTTAAATACTGGAAAAGGGGCATGACGTCAAGCCTCAATCAGCTGTCCGGAGGCAATTTTATAGTGCAGCCGGTTTTTTTGCATATTGGCGAAAAGACTTCTTTATCCTGCAGATAAAATGCCCTCCCGGCAAAAAACCATCATGCATATGGTTAATAAATTAACTGCACTGCAGACAAAAATCTGCTATATGATTATAAATGTTCATGTTCTGTTGGTAAATAATTCTTACAGGAAAACAACTATGCAGAATACAGGTGCCTTCATAGCATTCGCCTCCCTGGTCATAATAATTTACAGCGGCCTGAATTATTATTTCATCAGAAAGAACAGGAGCCTGCTCACCCGCCGCTCATTGACCGCAATAATTATCCGGATGCTGCTGTTCACTTTGATACTCACGCCGGTTGCCACGACTATTTTCAGTTATCAGGGCATTCCTTTGCTGGCCGCCCTTACCGGTTTCCCAGGGTACAGCTGGCTGGCTTTTCTTTTTCTCTTTCTGCTGATTCACGGCAGCGTCGATATAATTCTGTTTACCGCGGAAAAGGCAGGATTTGTTCCTTCGGGATACATGGCCCGTGAGATTCTGATTGTCACGATGGTGCTGAGCGTCTCGGTTCTTGCCTACGGTTACCACGAGGCAAAAGACATCAAAGTCGAAAGACTGGTTGTCGAAACGGATAAACTTCCCGCCGGCACCAAAGAGTTGAAGATCGTTCAGCTGTCGGACGTTCATTTCAGCCCGCTAATCAGTGTTGATGTAGCTGATAAAATTAAATCAATCGTGAACACTGAGCGGCCCGATATCGTCGTTTCCACAGGAGATCTTCTGGACAGGGCCATACGCAACAGGGCAGGGGTAATCGAAGCCTTGAACGGATTATCAGCCCCGCTGGGGAAATTTGCTGTTACGGGCAACCATGAATTCATTGCCGGAATTGATAACAGTGTGGAGTTCATCAGCCAGGCCGGATTTCTGCTGCTGAGAAACAGAAGCATATCCATTGACGGAATTATCAATCTCGCGGGAGTTGATGACAGTGATGCCGCACGTTTCGGAATAAAAATTGATAAAAGCGAGAAAGAGGTTCTGGAAGAAACGGAGCCCGGGAAATTTACAATATTGTTAAAACATCGGCCTGTCATTGACAGGCAGACAAGCGCAATGTTCGACCTTCAGCTTTCCGGACACACCCATGCCGGCCAGATCTACCCGTTAAGATTTATCGTCAGAATGATATTCGAATATACAGCCGGATTCTACATGATTGACGCCAATACGCTTTTATATGTGAACAAGGGACTGGGAACCGTGGGCCCTCGGATCAGGGTCCTCGCTCCGCCGGAAATAACGGTGATCGTGCTGAAACATAAAAGCAACTCGATTCCTGCATTCCAGTAAACAAGATTTAATCCCGCGACTGCGTGACGAGCGTTAATTCTCCGCAGCTTGCTGCCAGGTGGCTGATTAAAAACGGGGCGCCGCTGGTTGATTTAACGCAAAGAAAATATTCTGGTGAAGATAAGGCGGGTGAAGGTCAGGGAGTTGCGGATAAAATCGACAAAAGGGCGAAAATGTGAAATTCTTGATCCATCCGGATTATAGACGACCCTGATGGAAGTTTCCAAAACAGTCAGCTTCTTTCTTTTGGCCTGCACCAGTATTTCCACCTCAAATTGAAAGCGCTGCGCTTTGGTGGGCAAAACGATTGCCTCGGGCAAGGGATAAAGGCGCATGCCGCTTTGCGAATCGGACAAAACGGGTCCCCCCGACAGCCAAACCCAGAAATTGGAAAATTTCCGGCCGAAGCGGCTTGTCCAGGGTACATGCTCTCCGGCCATGCCTTCTCTTGTCCCCACTACAATCGCCCTTGTGCCTTGAGGAATTGCGGCAATGAGCTTCAGCGCATCTTCCGGGTAATGCTGACCGTCGGCGTCGATAGTAATTGCCCAATCGGCCTCTATGGCAGCGGCGGCAAATCCGCTCATCAGAGCGGCGCCCTTACCCATATTTTTTTTATGGCTGATGATGCGAATGCCCGGAATATCTTTAATTTCATCAGCAGTATTATCGGTCGATCCGTCATTCACAACAAACACGGGAAACCCCAGTGTCTGTGTCTGCCGGATGACGTGAGCCACGCAACCGGCATGATTGTAAACGGGGACGACAAAAGCGAAGCGCCCTTTTGTATTATCTTGCTGAATCAATTTCTTCCTCAAAAACAAACTATGATCGTTCTTTACAGAGCCCCAGCCTCCGGCAGGAAAGCTATTGCCCACGTTCCCGGCCCCATATGCGCGCCTGAGGTCAGTGACAGCGGCTGAATAATTATTTCGGCCTGGGGGAAATCTGCCGCAATCAATGATCTTATTTTGCCGTTAACCAAATCGAAATTATCGGAATATTCCAGCATAATCATTGCTTTTTCTTCCCTGGCCAGAGACGCCGCCAGCCTTTCGCGGGCCATTTTAATCTGATCTTTTCCATTGCGCACTACACCGACTTTCTTCGCTCCTTCGGGCTGCGGGGAGACAACCGGCTTCATCTTCAGCATGTCGCCGAAAAAGGCGCTGGTTTTGGATAACCTGCCGCCCGCGGCCAGATATTCCAACTTGTCCAGGAAGACATACTCCTCACAGGTTCGCAGTGTTCTCGTGGCAAAGGCAACGGTCTTTTCCATGTCCTGTGTTTCCATCAGATAACGGTTTGCCGCCAGCGCAATTGTCGCCAATCGGCCTGATGCAGCGCCGGTATCGATGACCACAAACCGGTTTTGCAAGTCGTGCTTTTTTTTCCATTCCACAGCAGTAGCATAATTGCCGGTATAGATAGAGCCGACACATAAATACAGCACTTTTTTAAAGCGATCGAGTACGCTTTCGTAGAACTGGTGTCTTTCGAAAATAGATGCCTGTGATGTCGATACTTTAATTCCCCGGCGCATGGAATCATAAAGTTCGCCGGGGTGAAAATGTGTTTCCGGCAGGCATTTATCACCCAGGTTTATATAGCTGTGTAAAAGAGTCATTCCGTAGTTTTTCGCATCGGCACGGGTCAAGGAACCGGCGGCATCGGTCATTATGTGCAGCTCGGAAAGGGCTTTGGTATTGCGCAATTCATTAATTTGTTGACTGAGATTATCATCTTCCCAGTTTACCATGCTTCCAAACTTGGCTGCTTCACCCCGTATCTTCTCCCGATCATCGGTATGCAGGTGGAATTTATAAAAATCGCCGTCCGGAATAACAATGACGCTCTCCTGCTCCCGGGTTATGTTCGCCAGTTTTTCTTCCGATAAATTATTCGCTTGAATGACAAAATCAACACAATAGCCTGTTTCCGCCTCCTCCTGAAACGCCGATGAAATATTCAGACGATTCTTAAACAGTTCCGTGATCGGCCGGAATTCCTGCAGCCCTCCGGCAATGGAATAGAAGAAACCTTCGAAGAAAATATACATACCCAAAGCGCCGGCATCGACAACACCGGCTTTTTTTAATTTCGGCAGCATTTCACAGGTGTCGTGGACTGATTTTTCCAAATCACTGATGAGGGCATTGACTGCTTTCTGATCGAAGGCGGCTGCGCTCGACGGCAGGGAATCCACCAGTGTGTCAAACAGGCTAAGCATCGTGCCCGGACGGGGATCAGCAACAGCCTTCCAGGCCCGGTCGCGCCCTTCCCTGGCTCCGCTGTGAAGGTTCTGGAGGGAGTCAATCTGGTAGAATGCCGAAAAAAATCTAGAGGCAATATTACCGGAATTGCCCCGTGCCGACAAAAGAAGCCGGTGAATAACCGCCGCTTTTTCCTGATGGACGGCCAGCAAGGGGGTCAGGCTGATGAATAGATTACGGCCCGTGTCGCCATCGGCCACCGGAAAAACATTAATCGAGTCGAGTAAATCAGCCCAGGCGGCAACGCGTTCCACACCGGCAATAAATGATTTCTGAAGTGTTTCATCCATTGGAAAATCCTAAAGCCTGGCGAATCTCGTCCGGAATTTTGAAAATAATTTCCATGTCCGGAGCCTTTACGGCGACCTGCTCGGTGCGGCCGCGGGTGCAGATTTTCCCGTCGGTTGCCTTGCGGATTTCAAAATCGACGCTTAATTTGACGCGCGCATCAACAAGTGTCGCTTTGATAATAATTTCATCGCGGTGACGCAGCGGATAAATATGCTTGGTTGCCGTTCGTATAATCGGGAAAAGAATTTTTTGCCGTTCATAATAGGAATATAAATCGACACCGCAATGGATAAAAAGTCCGGCCCGGGCAATTTCAAAATAATTCAGGTAGTTGCCGTGCCAGACGATTTGCATGGGATCCAGATCAAAAAAGGGCACGGTATATTTTACTTCGAAACTTATTTTATTTTCGTTCATTGCTTCATCCTAACCCCGCTAAACGGGATAAGCAAGTTTACGAAATTATATTCTGCCGAGAAACCGCAGAAAATAATTTCTTACTTGCTAAAGAAATCGGAATATCGAATTGCCCGGCACATGCCTTCGATGTCGGCATCCAACGGCCTGTCTTCAATAAGCGACTTGCTGACCAGGCGGATTTTCTCCTGGATGGCAGCCAGCAAGGGCCTTTCTGGCAAATTTCCTCGAATATCGCAGGCCTGTGCCGCCGCCAGAAGGTGTATGGACAGGACGCGTTCCGTTAAAGTGCAAATTCTTTGGGCATCCCGGGCGGCAATGGTTCCCATGCTGACCTTGTCCTGGTTATGCGATTCCGTGGAACGCGAAAACGACGCGGCGGGCATCGTTCCCTTCAAGGCTTCCGCGGCCAATGCCGACGAGGCAATGGACATCGCCTTAAAACCATGGCGCAGTCCGGTCTGTTCTTCCGCCCTTCTTACCAGATCCCCCGGCAGTCCTCTGTTGGAATGCGGGGTCACCAGAAGCATGGTCTGGCGGTCGCACAGGTCGGCAACCGAGGCCAGTGCGGCCTTTAGTCCATCCATAGCAAAAGCGATATGTCCGCCATAGAAATTACCGCCCATGAGAACCGCACCTGTTGCCGGATCAAATATGGGATTGTCGTTGGAACTGTTGGCCTCGATCTCCACCCATTGCCTGATCCAAAAGAGAGCGTCAGACAAAACTCCCAGTACCTGAGGTGCGCAGCGCAGGGAGTAGGGATCCTGCAGTGTTTCCAGAGCTTCATCTTCAAGCCGGGGAGCTGATGCCCTGGTCTTCAGCAGGCGCGCAATCTGTCCGGCAACAAAAGTCTGGCCGACAAAAGGCTTGGCTTCCGATAGAACCGGATGATAATGATGAGCATTTCCCTTTAAGGCATGCACTGAAAGCCCTGTGGCATAGACGGCGGCATTTAAAATGCGGTATGCTCTTTCCACCGCCAGGGCTGCAATCCCCGTCATCGTAGTGGTTCCGTTCACCATGGAAAGCGGCTCTTTGGGCAGATATTTATATGGTTTGAGCCCGGCTTTTTTCATGGCTTTGATTGTCGTCATCAGTTCTTCGCGGTAAAAAACTTCACGTTTCCCGGCCAGGCAGGCGCCAATATAAGACATCGGAGTCAGGTCGCCGGAAGCACCAACCGACCCTTCGCAGGGAACAACCGGTGTTATCCCGGCATTCAGAAAATCAGCCATTTGTTGAAGCAGAGCGACGGAAACTCCTGAATATCCTCGGGCCAGGCAGATAATCCGGCACAACATTGCGGCGCGCGTCTCCTCGATGCCGATGGGCTCTCCCGTGCCGCAGCCATGAAAACGAAAAATGTTTTCACCGTTTTTGAGGGCTATGTTCATCGGCATCCTGCTGCCGCATGATTTGCCGTACCCGGTGTTCACGCCATAAACGGGCACGTTCCGAACCATCGAGTCCATGAGCATCTGCTGCGTTTTTTGCATCCGCCGTATAAAACTTTTATTTTTGCTTATCCGGACTGCCACTCCGTCGCGCGCCACGGCGATAATATCGTCAAAATGGATATTGCCGCCGTCTATGACTACAACATGCTGTCCGCCAGTTTTTTTCATGATCAAATCGTCACTTTCTGCACTAGCCCCGTATACGGGGCTTATAAGTGCCATCAGCCTTTTCTTTTTCCATAACCTGTTTCAGAAGTTTGAACATTTTGTAATTTTGCGGTTCATCCTGATAGAAGGTATTCCAGGCATAATAATAAAGATTCTGTAACTCATCCACAGTCAGGAGTTTGGGCTGAAAGACTACCTTGCTGCTGGTGTATTGATTCCAGTCATAGTTTAATATTCTGTTTTCTTTTTTCAAATCATCGAAGGTCCGGGTATGCGGGAAAGGGGTGAGCACCGTGAATTCCGCCATGTCGAGATTAACTTCGAGCAGAAAATCCACCAGCTTCTTGATGTAATCTTCCGTGTGATAATCGAGACCAAGGAGAATGCTGCCTTCCACGGCTATGCCATAATCATGGTAGCGTTTGATACGGTCACGGATGAAGTCGGAGGAATCGAATATCGCCTGATAAACAAACCAGGCGCCGGCCTGCGCCGCCAGATCAAGCACCTTGTCGTCATTTTCAATAGGATGGCAGCACCATTTCTTCTTCAGCGGGATCATTTCCTTGAACAGGCCCATCTCCCAATCCTTGTCCTGCGCCAGCGAATTATCGACAATAAAGAGTCTGTTATTATCAATGCTGGCCATTTCGGCGATGACCTTATCAAATGGACGGGGCCGGAACTGGCGGCCGCCCAGAAAACTAACACAGCAGGGGTAGCAGTTAAAGCGGCAGCCTCGGGAAGCGTGCACCAGATCCACCATCTGCACGCCGCGGTAATTGTACATATTCCGGTTCAGGATACTGCGCCTGGCCGTTCCCACCGCCTCAATGGGGGGAAAATCCTGATAATAGTTATAAACATTTTGCAGATTGCCGTTTTTGAAATCGGCAAAAACCTGCTCCATCCGGCCTTCCGCTTCGCCGATAAAGACAGCATCCGCATGGAGCGCCGTTTCCTCGGCATGCAGCATGGTCGCAATTCCGCCAAATATTACTTTAACGCCCAGTTTCCTGTAGGCGTCGGCAATTTCCCAGCCCCGCTTTATCTGGGAGGTCAGCATTGCGGAAATGCCGACAAAATCAGCGTCATTCTCAATAATGAGAGGCTGCACATTCTCGTCCACAAATTCTATCTCCACATCTGCCGGAATTGTTGCCGCAAATACAACCGGGCCATGCGGCGGCAAAGTAAAGGGTGTCTGCTGGTCTAATTTCTCCCATTTGGGGTATATTAGTTTAAATTTCATCTTTCCTCTTCGATCTGCTCATGATGTTATTGCCTTGGCAATAATTTGTTTCATAATTTCGTTGGTGCCGGCCAGAATACGTGTAATGCGAATATCGCGCCAGGCGCGGGCAATCGGATATTCTTCGCAATAGCCATAGCCTCCGAATAGCTGCAGGCACCTGTCGGCGACTCGCCAGGCCATTTCGGTTATCCAAAATTTGGCCATGGAGACGTCAATAACGACCGTGTTTTTCTGCCAGTGCTCCACTGTCATTTTATCGACAAATGTCCGCCCAATTCGAATTTCCGCCGCCATTTCCGCCAGGGCGAACTGCGTGTTTTGAAATCCGGTCAAAGGCTTACCAAACATCCGCCTCGATTTGCAATAGCGAATCGTTTCTTCCAGCATAAACTCTGCGGCGGTCTGCGCGCCGATAGTGCAGATCAGCCGCTCCTGCTGGAGGTTGGTCATCATATTTTTAAAGCCCGTGCCTTTTTTGCCCAGACGGTTTTCCCGCGGAATACGGCAGTCGGCAAAAAACAGCTCCGCCGTATCCTGGCTGCGCCAGCCTATTTTGTTGAGCCTTTTGCCTTTGGTGAACCCGGGCGTTCCTGCTTCCACCAGAAATAAATCGACGGCGGCATGCGCATTGGCTTCCTGCGGGTCCCTGGCGGCCACAATCACCAAATCACAGTTGATCCCGTTGGAGATAAATGTTTTCTGGCCGTTGAGAATGAAGGAATCGCCGTCTTCCGCTGCCGTGGTCTTCATGCCGGCCAGATCACTGCCGGCCTGGGGCTCCGACATGGCAATCGCCGTCAGCAGGTCGCCGCTGATGCATCCCGGCAGATATTTTTTCTTCTGTTCTTCGGAGGCAAGCTGGACGATATAGGGGACCACTACATCGCCATGCAGGCGCGCCGAAAGGCCATAAAAGTTGGCTTTGGCCATTTCCTCAATCAAAATGGCCGAATACAGAAAGTCGGCCGCTGCGCCGCCGTATTCCTGAGGAACCGACGTACATAAGAAGCCGTTTTCGCCGAGCTTTTTCCATGCCCACCGCGGCACAATACCGTCTTCCTCCCACTGCTCCACATGGGGAATAATTTCTTTTTCCATAAATTTCCGGAATGTTTCCCGGAAAATGCGATGTTCTGCCGAATAGGGTACAATTTCCATTATTTGCCTATTTTATTTCCAGCCGGTTCTTTAAAACCCTCTTTAAAACCTTTCCGGACTGATTGCGAGGAAATTCTTCCACAAATATTATTTTTTTGGGAATTTTATAATGGGCTATTTTCCCCTGCAATGCTTCCAGAATTTCATTTTCTGTACTGCAGACGTTGTTTTTTAATATGACATAAGCAGCAACGACTTCGCCCCGTTTTTTGTCTGTCATACCGACAGCGGCGGCTTCCTTCACCTGAGGCAAGGATGTAATTGCCCGCTCCACTTCCGCCGGATAAATATTTTCACCGGAAGAGATGATCATTTCCACTTTTCTGCCGACTATATAGACAAAACCCTCGTCATCACGTTGGCCGATGTCACCGGTGTGAAACCACCCGCCTTTCATCGCCAATTCGGTGGCGGCCTCCTTACCCCAGTAACCGGCAAAGACATTGGGCCCTTTGACCAGAAGCTCTCCCGGTACTTGCGGGGGCAGTTCATTGTCCTGCTCATCGACAATGCGCAGGCGGACATGAAAAACTTCCTTGCCGACCGATCCGGCTTTGCTGATCGAATCTTCCAGATCCAGCGAAGTCAATCGTCCCGTTTCCGTCAAGGCATATCCCTGCACAAAACCGACACGCTTTTCTTCCTGATATTTTTTAATTACCGGCAGGGGGATGGGCGCGCCGCCGGAAATAAAAAAATGGACATGGGAGAGATCGGCGTTCTGCCATTCTTCCGCTTCAGCCATAAGCTGATACATCACGGGAACGGCGAACATATAGTTTATTTTTTCTTTGCAAATGGTATTGAGCATTTCGGAGGCATTATAAAAACTGCTGATCACGATGCTGCCGCCGGCATAAATAATCGGGGTCACCGAGGCCGCCAGCGCGCCAAGGTGAAAGAGCGGGGCAACAACCAGCGATTTGTAGGACCGATCAATGCCATAGCCCAAAAGGGAATGAATCGCCCCGAAGAGAATGTTTTGATGAGTTATCGTCGCGCCTTTCGGATCACCGGTAGTGCCTGATGTATACATAATGAAAAGCGGGTCGGAAAGTCCAACTTCAGCGGCAATCGGCGGCTCGGCAGCTGAATGCTGCCGGACATGATTGAAAAAAACTTTGTCGCCGGGAAGTTCACCCGCGAGCCGGAAATACTTTTTTACCGGTACTCCCGCCGCTTTGATCGCTTCAACTTTGGCGGCAAATTCACCGGAATAGATGAACAGGCATGGGGCGGAATCCGCAACGATGTAGACCAGTTCCGGCACTGCCAGCCGGAAATTAAACGGGACCATGATGGCGCCTGTTTTGGCGCAGGCGAAGAATATTTCCAGAAACTCGCTGCAATTGGCCAGCAGGACGGCTACGCGGTCGCCTTTACTGACCCCCAGGCTGCAAAGCGCATTAGCCGTTTTATTCACCCGCTCATTGAACTGCCGATTGTTGTAAACTTTATCTTTTTCCTTCAGCAAGGGTTTTTCCGGCTGCACTTTTGCCCGTTTGCTGATCCATTCGCCAATATTCAATTTGCTTCATTCTCCGTAAACGGGGCAGCTGCCCAACACCAGATATACGTAAGTGCCGCCGAAAGAAATACCGGCGAGCAGCGCATTATTAATTTCGGTCTTCTCTGTTTGTTTGTGTAAAAAATTCAATGCCGCCATAGGCTTTAAAAGCCCGACGGTCGGCGGCAACATGCCTTTATCCAGCGAAAGAGCCAGGGCGCAGCATCTCATTCCGCCGCCGGAAAAACTTTCACCGAGAGCCCCCTTGAGAGAAGTAATCAAAGGCCGGAGTTTCCTGCCCTCAAACACCTCAGTATAGGCTGCGGTTTCAATCCGATCCAGGATTACACCGCCGTTGGCCGCGGCGGAAATTGCGCCGATTTCCCGCGCACCGACTCCGGCATTAAGCAGAGCACGTTCGATGGTTTTGCTCACACCTGCTGCATCATCCGGCCAGCCGGTAGGGATTGTCGGCGATGAGCCCTGGCCGAAACCCCTTATTTCACAGTAGTGCTGATGTCCCCGCGACATTGCCGATTCCCAGCTTTCAATACACAAAATGCCGCAACCTTCTCCGGCGACAGCCCCGTTGCGGTCGATGTCGAAGGGCCGGCAGGCCTCGATTTTCCCGTCCCGGGGAGAGAAGGCGGAAAATCTGTTCAGAGCCTCATAATAGAATTTGGATAAAATGTCCACACCACCGGTCAGCATGTAGTCTGCGGCTCCCCGCCGTATTTCTGATACGGCATAAGCTATCGCCGTTTCCGCCGAAACGGCAAAATGAGTCACTGTGGTGTTAACCCCGCGGAAGCCAAGTTCGATGGAAGCATGCCCGGCCGGTGCGTTCATGACCGTGTTCGGAACCAGGATCGGGTTGACAAAGCCCGGACCGTCTTTCATTAAAGTTTCAGCAAATTGAACGGTTACGTCGGTGGCGCCGAAAGACGTTCCCAGCAGAATACCGATGCGGTCGCGATTGTCGGGAGTCACCGCAAGACCCGCATCCTCCAGTGCCAGCCGGGCGGCAGCAGTTGTCAGCTGCGAAATTCTGTCCATGCGCCGGATGTTTTTCACAGAGATAAAATCGCGCGGTTGAAAATTAGGAATTTCCGCTCCCAGGTGCGAGGCAAAGGCGGATGTATCAAAAGATTGAATGGAGCTTACGGCACTGTCTCCGGCGAATATCCGGCGGCTGAATTCATCCTTGCCGGTCCCCAGCGGGGTTACCATTCCGATTCCGGTAATTACGATTCTTTTCGCGTTGTCTGTCCGCCGGTAATTATCCATTGAGAAGGCCTCTCCGGTCAAATTTGCCGAAAATCACCGTTGTGTTATTGCCCCCAAAGGCAAAGGAATTGGACAGCACAATGCGCAAATCAGCGTTTCTGGACCCGCCGGTCACGTAATCCAGGTCGCACAGGGGATCAGGATGGC
The DNA here is from genome assembly GCA_002840565.1 of Deltaproteobacteria bacterium HGW-Deltaproteobacteria-12. Classification (GTDB taxonomy): domain Bacteria; phylum Desulfobacterota; class Syntrophia; order Syntrophales; family Smithellaceae; genus MVRV01. Next base: position 93,881 of record PHBK01000001.1, read on the forward strand.
GAAAGTTAATCGTCGGCGGTATGAAACCATGCTCCAGAGCCAGGATGGAAACAATCCCTTCCAGAGCGCCGGCCGCACCCAGTGTATGGGCGGTCATGGCTTTAGTCGAACTCACCGGGATGACATTTGCGTGCTTGCCGAAGACTTCCTTAATTGCTCTGGTTTCCATAATATCATTGACCGGAGTCGCTGTGCCGTGGGCATTGATATAATCAATATCAGCGCTGGTCAGACCGCTGTCATTAAGCGCGGCCTGCATGGCACGAACGGCGCCGGAAGCTTTTTCGTCGGGCGCTGTCATGTGGAAAGAATCGCAGGTAACCCCGTAGCCCAGAATTTCACCGTAAATTTTGGCGCCTCTGTCCAAAGCCGCCTCCGCTGATTCCAGAACCATGATTGCTGAGGCCTCGCCCAAAGATAAACCTTCGCGGTCTTTATCGAAAGGATGACAGACTTCCGGATCGAGCGATTTGAGCGCATTAAAGGCAGCGTACGTAATCCGGCACATGGGCTCCACTCCACCGGCAATCATCATATCCGCCTGGCCGTTGAGAATTAAATCCCGGGCATAACCGATAGCCGTGGCTCCTGCCGAGCAGGCGGTCATGAATGTTGCTTTGGGGCCCGACAATCCTAAATTGGAAGCGATACGATCAGCGGAAGATGCGCAATAGACTGCCGAAAGACGTGAAAATCGTCCCCGTCGGCCTTTTTTGTTCAACAAATCTTTATAAAAAGTTTCCGCCTCCAGAAGTCCTCCGGAGCCGCCGCCGATGACGACACCAGTTTCTTCCTTTAACTGCCGGGGGAGCGGATAAAGGCCGGCATCGGCCAGCGCCGCCAGAGTTGCAGCAAAGGAAAGCATGTCCGCCCGGGACATTCTTTTGAGGGGGAAATTTTGCGGAATGTAGTCGCGCGGCGCAAAATTATGAATCTGACCGCCGTTTTGGCAACGAAATCCGGTAGTTTCAAAGAGATCAACCGGCCGGATACCGCAGACGCCCGCCCGCAGTGCCGTCACAAAATCGGGAATGTTGTTGGCGATGGCGTTTAGAGTTCCTAAACCGGTGATTACAATTCGTTTTTTCGTTTGCATACCTACACTGAAACTTCTGACTTTAGCTCCTGATTTTCAGGAGGCAGAAACTTAGATTGAGAGATGCAAAAAGTCAAATGAATATTAATATTATCGTAGCGCTTGATAATTCGGGGATCACGGATAGAATAACATCTGCGGCAGATGCAACCATGCCGTCATAACGCTCCGGGTGCCGGAGCGTTATGACGGCGGATATTAATTGAGATAAAGATTAATCGTAGAGTTTTTCCAGCATGTCCCCGTATTTTTCCATGACCACGCGTCGTTTTAGTTTCATGGTCTGGGTAAGCATGCCGTTATCCAGGGTAAAATCTTCAAAGATAAATTCGAATTTCTGGGGAATCTCGTATGACCCCACTATTTTGCGGAGATGGTTCTGCACCTCAGCAGTCAGCAGCTTTTTAAATTCCAGCGACACCGGATTGGAAGGATCAAAAAGATTACCCGGATCGACTGATAGTTTGAGTTCGGTGGCCATATGCTGCAATAATTTCATGTCGGGAACAATCAAACCTACATTATATTCATGCCCCGCACCGGTGACTACGGCATTTAAAACCCAGGGGATGATCTTCATTTCCCGTTCAATGGTATCCGGATGGATATATTTGCCGTTGGCAAGTTTATATTCTTCCTTGAAGCGGCCGGTAATGTATAAAAAGCCGTCATCATCCAGGCGTCCCCGATCTCCGGTGCGCACGCCCCGCATTCCGTTCATCTCCACAATTACTTCTTTGGTTTGTTCCGGTTTGTTGTGGTATCCAACCATGCACTGCGGTCCAAAGCAGATGATCTCCCCGTCGTCACCGGTTTCGCCTGTTCGGGAGCGATCAATTACGACCTTGGTTTTGGGGATCGGTTTTCCGACCGATCCCAAACGATTTCCCATCAACGGAGAGTTAACGGTAATGGCCGGTGATGTTTCGCTCAGACCATAGCAATCATAGGTCGGAATTCCGACATCGATAAAGAATTTGGCGATTTCCACATTCATGGGGGCGCTGCCGGTGACCGCGTTATCCAGCTTTCCTCCAAAGCGGTCCCGAATCTTTTGCAGAACGATTTTGTCCAGGATTTTGTATTTCAGACCGGCTTTGCCCGTTTCCCGTTTGAGCTTTGCCGCCGCCAGTGCCGCTTCAAAGAGCTTTAATTTTAACCCGCCTTCTTCCCTCATCTTGGCCCAGACCCCGTTATAGACCTTATTGAAGACCCGGGGCACGGATACCATAATGGTCGGTTGGATTTTGGGCAAGTCATCAATGAGTGTCTCCACCGAGCCCATTATTCCCAGTGAACTGCCTCTCATGATTGAACCATGTAAATCAGCGGTAATCCCGAAAGAGTGCGCCCAAGGAAGCATGGAGATGCAACGGCTATTTTCGTTCAATTTTGGAAACCAGGACAGGCTGACTTTGACATTTTCCACCAGATTGCCGTGAGAAAGAAGAACTCCTTTGGGTTCGCCCGTCGTACCCGAAGTATAAATTAAAACGGCAATGTCGGTGGACTTCGGGCGGATAGAAGCCACGGGTTTGGCCGCCCCTTTTTTCTCTAATGCTTCCATGGAGTCTGCCCCGGAACCTTCGATCAGGATGATTTTTTTCAGGGTGGGAATCTCGGCGGGGAAATTTTTCACTTTTTCCAAAATTTCCGGCTTGGATACAAACAGTACCTTGACGGCTGCATCCTTCACAACATATTTCCACATTGTCAGCAATTCTTTTTCATACATCGGCACGAAGGCCGCACCCAGGCCCAGTGTAGCCATCTCGCCTACCAGCCATTGCTTCCCATTATTGGCAATAATCCCGACAGTGTCTCCTTTTTGAACACCCATAGCTGATAATCCCGCCCGCAGATTATTTACCCGGGTGGCGATTTGACTGTAGGTTACCCATTGATAAACCCCGGCGCTGTCTTTTTCGCCGATCAACTGATTGTTGGGGAATTTAGCTACACTATTTTCAAAAATCTCCACCAAATTATCCGGCGCCTCATACGTGTTTTTATACTCGCCGTACTCAAAAATCGCCATACTCTTTACCCTCCCTTTCAAAATATTTTATTGCAAATTTGCTGAAAGCTTAAGTTTGAAAAAAACTATTAATTTATGGCTAATGTTTCGATTGGTTGTTTTTGTCAGCAAGCCAAGTTAAAATGAAGCTTCTTTACACAACTGCTGGTTTGGAGATTTTGTTTCATTAAAGGAATTGCCTTCAAATGATGTATTATTCTTTGTCCGGTTAATACTTCCCCTGAAGTGCGATGGATCTTATGAGTAATGGTCTGTTCTGTCAAGAAAAAAAACGATTTTGTGGCCATGTTTTCGATTGACAGGCCAAACATTCTCGGCCTATTCTCTTCCCGGAAAAAAGCAATACCTTATGCGACATGGGGGTGAAAATGAACGAAAAAGAAAACAGCTCTGCGGAATACAAAACCGGTGGGTGGCGGGCGCATTATGTCTTAATTGTCTGCACCCTGCTCTATGTGATTAATTACATGGACCGGCAGGTTTTCTCCGTCATCCTGCAGCCGATGAAAATAGAACTCGGATTAACCGATGCGCAGTGCGGCCTTGCTTCCACGGTCCTGATTCTGGGCATGGCCTTCTTTTCCTTTCCCATTTCTTACCTGGTTGACCGCTGGAGCCGGCGGAAAGCCATCGGCATCATGGCCATTCTGTGGAGCGGGTTTACTTTTGCCACGGGGCTGGCTAAAAATTTCGCCGGCGTACTTATCCCGCGCGCTTTTGTGGGCTTAGGCGAAGCCGGTTTTGTACCCGGCGGCACGGCGATGATTACCGCATCGTACCCGAAAGAAAAGCGCGGCAGGGCCATGGGCATTTTTCATATTGCCATACCGCTGGGCGCGGCGGCCGGCGTCATTCTGGGCGGCGTTCTTTCCGCCAGGATGGGGTGGCGGACACCTTTCTTTTTTTTCGCCATCCCCGGAGTGGTGCTGGGAATTATGGCCTTCTTTATGAAGGATTATAAAACTGCAGACCAGCCCCAAACCGCCGGCGGCATTAAAAACTTCTATATAGCGCTGGCGGATGTTTTAAAGCTGACCACAATGCGCTGGTATTATCTGGCCTTGGGCATCGGTGTTTTCATGAGTTCTTCAGTCTTGGCCTGGCTCCCCAGCTTGATGATGAGGATGATGAATGTTTCCGAAGCAACGGCAGGGGCGATCACCGGAGGCATAGGCCTGGCTGCAATTGTCGGCGCGCCGCTGGGAGGTTTTCTGGCCGATGTCTGGCAAAAGAAAAATCCGCGGGGCCGAATGTATGTGCCGGCCGTGAGCTTTTTTTTCAGCGGTGTGGTTCTGATTATCGTAATCCTCATTGGCTTCACCCCGGTAGGCATAGGGATTGCAGTATTTTATGGCATCCTGAGTTCCATGGCCATGCCGGCGGTGGCGGCCATTTCACAGGATGTTGTGCCGGTAGCGCATAAAGGTTTGTCCATGGGTTTGGCCATCTTTGCGCAATATATGCTCGGTGGCGCCTGGGGGCCTTATATTGTTGGTGTCGTTTCCGACAAACTCGGCGGCGGCGCACAGGGCCTCAGCACGGCAGTGATGATTTGCGGCTTATTCGGCATAGTTTCGGGTATTTTATTTTTCATTGCTTCCCGCACCTATCAGGAAGATTTGAAAAAAGTGAAAGATGAGGCGATTCTGGCGGAGTAGAAAGATGAGGTGGCCTGATGAATGATAAAAAGATGATGGAAGATGCGGCAGCAACGTTGAGCAGCTACATAAAGATTGATACTACCAATCTGCCGGGCAACGAGATGCCGGCAGCGCTCTGGCTGCAAGATCAGCTGGAAGGCCGTTCCATCACAAGGGATATAAAAATATATGAACCGCTGCCCGGCCGCGGGCTGTTAGTCGCCCGCGTTCCCGGTACGGAAAACCTCAAGCCGCTGATGCTTAATCACCATATGGACGTAGTCGCCGCCGATCCCGCCCAGTGGACCTATCCGCCTTTCAGCGGCGCGGTTGCCGACGGTTTTGTCTGGGGACGCGGCACGATCGATACCAAGGGACTCGGGATCATCTTTCTTATTGCGCTGGACCAGCTGCTCAAGGAGGGTGCCGGGTTCCGCCGTCCGGTTGTCTTTACTGCCGTTCCGGATGAAGAACTTGGTGGAAAGAACGGCATGCACTGGCTTGTGGAAAATCACCTAAAAGAAATTGATCCGGAGTGGGTTTGGGATGAAGGCAGCGGCGGTCTGAAAGGCGTTTTTGGAAAGGACCTGATGTATGCCATTGCCGTTGCCGAAAAGACAGTTTATCAAGTGAAGCTGACGGCGACAGGCGATCCGGGACATGGCTCGATGCCGCACGGGAATAACGCCAATGTTACTCTGCTTGCCGCCCTGCAGCGCATAGCCGATAATCCAAGGAAACTGCGCGCGGATGCGGCAGCCGTGCTGATGTTTAAGGCTCTGGCCCCGACACAGAAATTTCCCGCCTCCTTTCTGTTGAAGCATCTGTCTTGTCCTCTGGCTTTGGCAATTGCCGGAAGAAGTCTGGCCAAGGATAAGTTAACTAACGCGCTGTTTCGCGATACGTTGAGTATCAATATGATTAATGCCGGCTATCAGATCAACGTTATTCCGGAGAGGGCGGAAGCAATGATTGACTGCCGTCTGCTTCCCGGTACGGATGTCGAAGAATTTCGGCGCGCGCTGGATAGTATAATTAGAGACGAAAGAGTAAAGGTCGAACTCGTTCACAGCTCTGCTCCTTCCGGAATCGCACCTGTTGAAGGTCAATTTTACAGGACAGTCAGTGAAATAGCTACGCAGCATGTGCCTGGGGCGAGAGTTTTTCCCCTGTTGATGGCGGGGGCCACAGACGGCCGGTTCTGGCGTGAACGCGGTTACGCCGCTTACGGATTTGCGCCTTTTATCCTGGAGCGCGAAGACATCGGGCGGGTGCACGGCATTGACGAACGTATTTCTCTCGATAACCTGAGTTTGGGAATTAAGACGGCGAAAGACATAATTAAAGCTCTTTGTGGTTGAACGGTAAGATACAGCAGACAGAAAGTATTTTTTGTCCCCAAATACATGTTCAGGGGCTGATCATAAAGGAAAGGAGAGCAGCATGAAATTCGAATTTGCAAACATCGGGGAGATGGTGGCGACTCAGGCAAGCCGGTACCGGGACAGGATCGCCATCCGCTATTACGACCGCGATATCACCTACCGCGATCTGGATGAGCATAGCAACAGGGTGGCCAACGGCCTTCGGAAACTGGGGGTCCGGAAAGGCGACCGGATCTGCATCCTCATGGATAACAGTCCGGAATTTTACTATGTCTATTTCGGGATCATCAAGCTCGGGGGCATCGCCGGTCCGGTCAACTGCTGGTGGCAGACCGGAGAAATCCAGTATCTGCTGAACGATTCCGGGGCGGTGGCCATTTTTTGCGATCACAATTACCGGGGGCACATCGACAAAATCAGCGGCGGGGCGCCGGCCCTGAAGCACGTCATCGAACGAGAAGCGACAGATGATCGTTTCCTGCCGTTCGAAAAAATGTTGACGGAGCCGGCCGAGTTTCCCGCAGTGGAGATCAGTCTCGATGATGTTTCCACAATTGTCTATACCTCAGGGACGACGGGCAACCCCAAGGGGGTTTTGCTCACGCACAGAAATATCCTGACCAACTCCTGGCAGGCGAGTCTGCTTGCCAATATTGACGAGAAAGACGTTATTATGTGTTTCCTTCCGCTTTTTCACGTCAATGGTTTGGTCATTACGGGAATATCACCCCTGACAAAAGGTTCCCAGATCATCCTGCGCCGGAATTTCTCGGCCTCAGAGTTCTGGGAATGCGTCGCCAAATATCGGGTCTCGATTTTCAGCGGCGTGCCCACGGTTTACCAGATTCTCCTGAATACGCCGGGATTCGAAGGGGTGGACGTGTCGTCGCTGCGCTACGGCGTCTGTGGCGCGGCCCCCATGCCCGTGGATGCCATCCGGAAGTTCGAGGAAACGTTTAACATGATCATCATCGAAGGGTATGGTCTGACCGAAAGCACAGCCGGTGCAACGGCTAATCCGATCAACGGCGTCCGGAAAATCGGTTCCATCGGAATCCCCTTCGCAGACAGCGAAATTCGCCTTCTGGATGAGGAGGACAAAGAGGTTTCCCAGGGGGAAGTGGGAGAAATCTGCATCCGGGGCGACAATGTCATGAAAGGTTACTTCAACAAGCCGGAGGATACCGCCCAGACCCTGCGGGGCGGCTGGCTCCACACCGGGGATATGGCCTACAAGGATGTAGATGGTTATCTGTTTATTGTTGACCGGAAGAAGGAAATGATTATCCGGGGCGGGGAAAACATCTACCCCAAGGAACTGGAGGGAATTATTTACCGTCATCCCCAGGTTGCGGAGTCAGCGGTCGTCGGTGTTCCCGATGCAATCTACGGAGAGGAGGTTATGGCCTGCCTTGTCCTCCATCCCGGTCAGAAGCTGACGTTGGAAGAATTTCAAGAATGGTGCAAAGCCAACATGGCATCTTATAAAGTGCCGAAGTACGTTGATATAAGGACAGCGCTGCCCAAGAACCTGCTGGGCAAGATCCTGAAGAAGGAGCTGAAGGCCGCCCTGAAGGCGGAGGGAAAAATCTGACTCCGGATGAAATAAAACTAAAACGCCCCCTGCACCGGAAGATGCAAAGGGGCGTTTTTATTTTATTCGTTACTTCTCCGCCGGGTACCCCGTGATCCGGGCGATCCGTCGGTATATCGGATCCAGGGTGGGGAAAGACTTCTGGTAGGCCTCGTGAAAGAGCCGGCTATAAATGAGGTGGTTTTGTGGATCGGGCTGGAATATCCTGCCCTTGTGAACCATAGCCGCCACTGCTTCTTGAAATGTTTCATGCATCCCCGTGCCGACTGCTGCGTCAATTGCTGCGCCCAGGGCTGCTATCTCGGAAGTCTCCATGCGCGAAGCAGGCAGATTGAACATGTCGGCCGCAATCTGCACCACCACGTCGCTGCGCGAACCGCCGCCGCCGACCCGAATTTCCTCAACGGCAATGCCGGTTTTCTTCCGGACGATCTCCGACATACGGCGCAGCTCGAAACAGATGCCTTCAAAAATTGCCCGGTAGATGTGGGCCCGGGTATGAATATCACCAAACCCGATAATTGCGCCCTTGGCGAACTTGTTGTTTACTGTGGGAGACCAGTGCGGCTGCAGCATGAGTCCCATAGAACCAGGCGGGATGTTGCGGATCACCTCGTCGAGCACGACCTCGGGCGCCACGCCGCGCTTCTCCGCCTCGAGAGCCTCGCGGTGGCCGAACTCCTGCTTGAACCAGGTTACCATCCAGAAGCCCCGCAGTATGAACATCTCGATTACCCAGGCTCGGGGCAGAGCGGCGGGCCAGGTAAAAAAGCGCAGTTGCCCGTCGTTGATGTATTTGTAAGATATCACCTCCATGGCCGTGCCTGTTCCGAAGCTGATCACGGCGACGGATGGGTCGATGGCGCCTGCCCCGAGGAGTTCACACTGTTTATCGCCCCCTCCGACCACAAGCGGCAGCCCTTCCGGTAAGCCTGTAGCCTCCGCAGCCTGAGCAGTAATATAGCCTATCACTTGGTCCGGGGAGTAAAGGTCGACACAGTGTCGTTTTTCAATGCCCAGAACATTGTAAATGAAGTCCAGCGGGGCGCGGTAATAACGCAAAGCCTTGTAATCAAATGGTGAAATACCGGAGATCATGGCATAGGAATCACGGAATTCGCCCGTCAGCTTGCGGACGAAAAAACCCGTGGCTTGAACGAATTTGTGGGTCTGGCGGTAGATCTCGGGTTCGTTTAGCTTTATCCAGAGAAACTTGGAGTTCTTTTGCGAATAGCGGATGGCCTCGGCCAGTCCCAACAGGCCGGTGACGAAGGTAATAGCCCTGCCGATGGGGGGAGCATTGGCAACCGTGCGCTGATCGAGCCAGATGATTCCTGCCCGCAGGGCGTTGCCGTCCCTGTCCATGGGGATGACTGTATTCCGCTGGCTGGTCAGGCCTATCCCGGCGATCTGACGGTGATCGATGTCGATTCTGGCCATCAGCCCCCGGCAGACCTGGCAGAGTTTGTCCCAGTAATCTTCGGTCCGCTGCTCGGCCCACCCGGGTGCCAGTGAGAAATAGGGTTCGAAGTCGGCCTGCTCCAGGGCGATCTGCCTGCCGTGGCGGTCAAAAAGCACCGCCCGGATGCTCTGGGTTCCGGAATCGATGGCGATGATATAGTCCTTGCCGTTCATCGTTGACCTCCTGAGAATACTGCACAAGCCCTTAAGAGATAAATCCTGTTTATCTGCGGGGGGGGATCTCATCGAGCCCGAGTTGGCCGCCGGGATTCATGATGTTGTGCGGATCAAAATGGCGCTTTACTGCCCGCAAGACAGCCATCTGTTCCCTTCCCAAATGCTCTTCCATCCAGGGAGCAAGCAGACGGCCAACTCCGTGGTGATGGCTTAACGAACCGCCAAATTTCTGGATCCTGTCGATGATCCCGTTCTGAAAGGTGACATATTCGTCCACGTTCATGCGGGCGACGAAGATGAAGTAGAGATTTGTTCCCTGCGGGTAGAAATGCGAGGCGTGCGTCAGACACATAGTATCGGGACGGCCTTTGATGTAGGCGCGGACGCCTGCGTGCAGTCGGTGCAGGTTGTCCCAGGTGACGCCGGCTTCGAGGGTATCGATCAGGATCCCGTAGTCGTTCAAATCTTCACGCATATATGGTTCCGTATAACGGGTATGTTCCCATTTGCGTGCTGCATAGCCGGTGAGAGAAATGGCGCCGTATTTTGCGGCGATGCGCTTGATTTTGCGGGCTACCAATCGGGTGAAGTCCTTATCGCCTTCGACATTCCCCATGCCCAGGCAGCGCTGCATCGGTTTAAATCCGCGGAAAGCAAGAAATGCATCGACGATTCCCGGCATGCCATAGAGCTTCAATCCACGGTCGGTTTCCTCCGGGTCGGAGATGCGAAAGATGGCGGGCTTGCCGAATTCGGACTGCATAATCTCCCGGCTGGCATCGACAGCGGCCTCCCAGGTGGGGTACATGAAGCTGAAGCGCTGCCGGTTCTCCGGCATATAGCGGAAAATCTTCATGGTCACCTCGACCAGGATGCCGAAGACTCCCTCCGATCCCTTCATAATCTCATTGACCTTGGGCCCGGTAGCCGTAGCCGGGTAATCCAGCGTTTTAAAGGTGCCGGCCGGGGTGACGTATTCCTGACTGAACACAATGTCGCAGGCATCGCCGTAATAAGTCGATGCCTGACCCGAGCCCAGGGTTAAGATCCAGCCTCCGACTGTGGAATATTCGAAAGACTGGGGGAAGTGGCCGCAAGTATAGCGGAGCCTGGTGTGGAATATCTCCGGGGATTGGTTCAGCGCTTTCTCGTAAGCGGGACCAAACATACCCGGTTGGACGCGGGCCGTCTGGTTTAGTTCGTTAACCTCGAGAAGCTTATTCATGTGGGTGCTGAGCACCAGGGATATCCCGCCCTTAAAAGGCCGGCAGCCGAAGTTGCAAGACGAGCCGCCGCTGAAGACTGTGACGGGAATGAGTTCGGCGTCGCAGTATTCCACGATCTTCCGCACATCATTCTTGTCCCGCGGATGCACCACCACATCCGCCACCTCCCGGATGATGCCCTGGCGGAGCTCGATAATTTCCTCCGATGTTTTGGCCGATGAGTACTTAACGCGGGCGTAGTCGTCCGTGGCTATATTTTCCGGGCCGACTATGGATTTGAGCGCATCGATCTGGGAGGATTTAAGTGCGGAGGGACGGTTCAGGACAACCGGGGCCAGCCCTTCATTCTGCTTATGCAAAAAATCGGCGTCGCTCATGTGGAAATCCTGTTTCATCATTTTAACCCAAGCATCGCTGGGATGCTTGAAATGATGCGGATCACCGTATTTGGCGATGGAGCGGAAAGTGCCCGGTGCCGGGGCCTCTTCCGTCCAGTCCGGCCTGAAAAATTTTAATTTCATCACCATGCCCTCCTTTTTATCTATGATAACATTTGACGGATGGTACTTATTCTTAATCCTCCGGCAGCTTGAGCAGATTATTCACGTCTGAAATTTCCTGCTTGATTTTTCCGGCATCCCAGTTCAACTCCCGGGCGGCAATAGCGGCAACCTTTTGCAGTACTTCCTTGCCGGGATTGCCCAGAGTCCCGATGCCGGTCCGGCGCATGACAATATCGGACAGGGTAAGGGCCATCTCCTGCCGTATAGCATAGGTGACCTGGGCCAGAATCTCGCCGTCGGCGTTGAGAGTGTCAGCGAGCCGTGAGTCTTCGCGGGCCAGTTCGAGAATAGCGGCGTATTCAGTGCCGTAGTTGCGGCTTAAGTACTCCAGTGTCGGGCCGCTGAAATCCTTGTTGTCCCGGTGAACCGCACGGACGAAGGCATCCATGTCCCTAATCTCGCTTCCGGCCAGGTAATGCTTGGCGGTGATGCTCCGGACCCGCGGAAGCTTTAGTTTTGCGGCCACAATCTTGAGGCAGTTTTCCGCCAGTCTGCGGCTTGTGGTGTATTTGCCGCCCTCAACTGTCAGCAGACCATTCAGACCTTCTTCGGCGTTGTCAAATATTTCATAACGCCTTGAGCTCACATAAGTTTCTTCGGTCTGATCTTCCACCAGCGGCCGCAGGCCTCCGAAGGTATGCCGGACATCGGCGAAGCTCAGAGTTCCGTCGCCAAAAGAGGCATTGACCTCGGCGAGCAGTTCGTCGATGCTCTGCCGCGTAACCCGGTATTCATCAGGATTTCCGGTAAAGGATTTGTCGGTTGTGCCGATCAGGGTGTGTCCCCGCCAGGGGATAAGGAAAAAGTGACGTCCCGACGGGGTCATGGAACCTACTACGTATTTGCCGGAAAGCAGCTTCCTGTCGGTGATAACATGAATGCCCTCCGAGCGGCGCAGTATGCAGCTTTGGGTATCTGATTTGGCCACGCCCAGCAGGATATCCGCCCAGGGGCCGCCGCAGTTAATGACCATGGTGCCGCTTATTGCATGGGTTGCGCCGCTGAAGAGATCTTTGGCCTGCACGCCGGTTACTTCCTGCCGGTCATTGATCAAAAACCCGTCAACCCGGGTATAGTTGGAAACCTTGGCGCCGTAAGCGACGGCGGATTTGATAAACGCAAGTGTCAGCCGTTCGGGGAAGATGCTGGTGCAGTCATAAAAAATCGACGCACCGGTGAGCCCGGAGGTGCGCACATTCGGTTCTCTTTTGATCACCTCCCGGCGGGAAATGGTCTTGTGCATGGGGATCTTCTTGCTTCTATCCCAGGTAAAATTTTTATCGTAGGACAAAAGATCGTACATCAGCATGCCCACTTTCACGACCCGCTTGTTGTTTTTAAATTGTGTGCTGTTGTGGGTCATCATTGCGGGCATCGGATAAACAAAATTCGGCGCGATATTTTCGAGCACCCGGCGCTCGCGCAGCGATTCGCGTACCAGTCTGATTTCCCCGTTGGCCAGATAGCGCATGCCGCCGTGGATCAGTTTGGAGGTTGCCGCTGAAGTAGCCCAGGAGAAATCTTTCATTTCCAGCAGAGCCACTTTCAACCCCCTGGTGGCCGCTTCATAGGCCACTGAGGCTCCGGTAATGCCGCCGCCGACGACAATGACGTCAAAATGCTCGTCGGTGTAATTCTCAATTAATCTCTGCATAAGGACTGCTCCTTGCTATTGTGCGCCGGCGAGATTTTTTCTGACGGCTTCTTCCGCGTACAGAAGAACATCCAGCATGATCCGGCGGGCTTCTTTAGGTTTCCGGCTCGAGATAGCCGCGAAGATATCGCGGTGGAACTTGCCGGATCGCGCAAGATTGCGTTCGTTATTGAAATAGAGGTAGGAATACTCGCGATGGAACCGGGTGAAGAAGTTCAGCATGATGGTATAAACCAGGTTGCGGGTGGAGCGGGCGATAATCTCGTGAACCTTGATATCGCGCTCCGGCATTTCAATATTCTGATGAAAAACTACCTGTTCGAGTTGGGTCAGTTCGGACGGCGTGCGTCTCTGCGCGGCGAGAAAGGCCATTTCAGGTACGGTTATACGGCGTACTTCCAGGATGTCCAGGATGGTTGCGTTGCGGTCGTTCAGATTTAATGAGGCTTGGATCAGATCGAAGTTTCCGCTTTCGAGAAAATTTCTTACGTACACGCCGTCGCCATGGCGAATATCTATGAGCTCCAGATTTTCGAGTTTACGCAAGGCCTCACGAACTGTTGCCCGGTTGACCTTGAAGGATTCGGCCAGTTCACGTTCTGTGGAAAGCTTCTCTCCTGTAGCAATTGCGCCGGACATGATCTGCCTCTGGATGATGGTGACGATATCCTCGCTGAGGCGTGAACGAATAAGCGGATAGGCAAAGACTTTATCGACGGGCATGTTTAAACTCCTTCAGGATGAAGACAGCCATTTGGTACATTGAGCCATTGGATCGACCAATAAATGATTTTTCCATTTACGTCAAGATATTTTTAATTGAGGAAGCAGACGCCAAGCCAGGCCTGCGGCTGGTCTTGGCTGTTCAGAAAGTGAGTTATTTATGCCGCCCGGTATGAGCAATTATTTGTTCATCCAGCCCAATCCCTTGGCATGCAGGCTTTGAATATAGAGCCGGTCCGCAGTCTCCGTCACCCCTGTTGTTTCCGGATAAGCGCCGCCGGGGTCCTGCATATCGGCCACAACATTACCGTCTTCGGTGAAAGCGAATACATGACCATATGCTTTCGGAACAGGCCACAGTGCGCGCGGCAGGCGCAGTGTGACTTGGCGCATAAACGGACTGGCCGCCATTTTATCGATAGTCGGGTTACGCGGCTTGGCAAAGCCCAGCCATATTTTTCCGTTTTGTCCCCGCATCAGGTTGTCCGGATAACCGGGCAGGTTGTCAAAAAGCACTTTGGCCTGACTGCCGGGAGAGAAAACATCCAGGTCTCTAGCTTCCACCGAAATTTTCCAAACCCGGAACTTGCCTGTTTCATTAACAAAAAGTGTTTTTTCGTCCTGGCTCAGGGCAACGCCGTTGGCAAAACTTAATCCCCTGGCCACAACAACGGTTGTCTTCTTTTCCGGATCATAAAGAAGAATACGGCCGGTTGACGACAGCTCGAGAATGTCCAGAATGCTCGCTTCAAACGTTCCACCCCAGTCTTTGGGCGCGAAGCGGGTCGAAGCGTCGCTCAAATATATTTTGCCGGACTTGGCCACTACGACCGCGTCGGCATAGCGAATGGGATCTCCATTAACTTTGTCGGTCAACAGGGTGATTATTTTGTCAGTGCCGATGGAAAGCAGCCCTTTAACGGCGTCGGCGGCGATCAGGTTTCCCGCTGCGTCAAAGTCAAAACCCAGCACCCGACCGCCGGTGTTGACAAAAACTTCCTGTGCGCTGCCATCGGGGTTCATGCGCAGAATATTACCGCTGGTAACGGTTGTGTAAAGCTTTCCGTCTTTGCCGATGGCGATATGCTCCGGTCCTTCTTCCTTACCCAGGGAAATCATTTTGAGGTTGGCAAGTTTAGTGTTGACGGCGTGTGGTGCTGCATAACCCGGTGCTGCGGGCACACTCCAGCTGACGGGCTTAATCGGCACCGGCCAAAAGAGAAAATACAGAACTAGAAAAATCAAGAGTGCAAAAAACGTCAAAACAATTTTTTTCATAATGCCTCCTTGAAAACATTTACATTGTTTGAAGTCCAGCTTCACTCATCAGCGATATTGCTATGGCTTTTGTTGCAGGTGAGTTTCTTTATACTGCAGGGAATAAAGAACTGCAATAGTTCTCTTGAGTTCAGCCGGTGCAGGCGCTGAATTTTTTGAGGGAGTGGCGCTGGAGTATTTTGGGCAACGTTACAATTATTATTTATGTTCATGATGGTACGTGGCTGATAAGTTATTCGGGTGAAACAACATTGACAGATTAATTTGATGCTGTTAAAGGCAATACCAAACAGGAGAGGCGGCTTCTTTAATACTGGAAATTATACCCGTTAAACCTGTTTTACGTAAAATATTAGTTAAGGAGAACAGGAAATAATGAAATTTACCGCAACGGAAATTGCCCAATCAATTGCCGGGATTCGTCTCCAGGCCCCGGTTGTTCATAATATTACCAATTATGTCGCCATGAATAATACGGCCAATGCGCTGCTGGCGATCGGCGCCTCGCCGGTTATGGCGCATGCCCGGGAAGAAGTGGGAGAAATGGTGAATATTGCCTCCGCTCTGGTTGTCAACATCGGAACGCTGAGCGAACAGTGGATTTCTTCCATGTTCAAGGCGGCGGCACAGGCCAGGAAAAAAGATATTCCGGTCATTCTCGATCCTGTCGGCGCCGGGGCGACAAGCTACCGTACGCAAACGGCAAGGGAATTGATTGCCCAGGAACCGCCGGCAATTATTCGTGGCAATGCCTCGGAGATCATGGCGTTATATGATGACAAAAGCAAAACTAAGGGCGTTGACAGTTCTGCGTTATCTGACAGTGCAGTTGCCATCGCCCAAGAATTAAGCAAAACATACAGCTGTATAGTTTGTGTCAGCGGGGCGACCGATTACATTGTGGAAGGCAAGCGGATTGTCAGGGTCAAAAACGGCCATCCTCTGATGGCCAGGGTTACCGCTCTGGGTTGCACTGCCTCTGCTCTTTGCGGGGCTTTTGCCGCAGTCGAGAAATCTATGCTCAGCGCAACAGTCAAGGCTATGGCTGTTATGGGCATTGCCGGAGAAATGGCTGCCGCAAAAGCAACGGGCCCGGGCAGCCTCCAAATGCATTTTCTGGATATTCTTTATCATCTGTCCGCAGAAGAAATCGAGCAGCGTATGAAAATTGAGGAGTAGCTATGCGCGGTCTTTATCTGGTCACCGACCGCAGTATGTGCGGGCAGAAGTCTTTGGAAGAGGTAATTTTGCAGTCGGTAAAGGGTGGGGTTTCCTGTGTGCAGTTGCGGGAAAAAGACATTGCCACGCGCTTGTTTGTGAGTGAAGCGCAATCAATCCGGAAACTTCTGGAACCATACAAAATCCCCTTGATTATCAATGATCGGATTGATGTTGCCTTGGCCTGCGGCGCTGCAGGTGTGCACATTGGTCAGGATGATATGCCCTACGCAATTGCCCGGAAGCTTTTGGGACCAAAGGCAATTATCGGGCTATCGGTGGAAACGTGGGCTGATGTCGAAGAGAGCCAGAAACTGGATGTGAATTATATCGGTGTCAGTCCTGTTTTTGCGACGCCAACGAAGACCGATACCAAAGGTGTCTGGGGGCTTGCGGGGCTCCAAAAAATAAAAGCATTCAGCCGTCATCCTCTGGTGGCGATCGGCGGCCTCAATGTGTCCAATGTGCGGGAAACTATCCGTGCCGGCGCCGATGGTGTTGCGGTGGTCTCGGCGATTTGCGCCGCTCCTGATCCAGAGGCGGAAGCACGAAAACTGGCCGGGATAATTGAGGCGGCTCTACTGCGGAGGGAATAGCCTTTGCCGAATAAACTGATAGTTTTTGATTATTCCGGAACTCTTAGTCTCGAGGCTGCTGTGTTTTCCAGTCCGGACAACCTGATCAGGCATTTGCAGGACAGCGGCCTTTTTAAGCTGGGTGTGAATAGTGCGGCTTTATTCTGGTCGATAGTTAATTCCACCTGGTCAAAAGGCAGCACAACCCCGCTCGGGTACAAGGCAGTGATGCGCGAGCGCATTGCCGAATTGTTTCCGGATAATGCCGTCGTCAAACAACCGGAAATCTCCTGGGCCGCCGCGAATTTTGTGGAAGCATATCTGGGGCATTCAAAAATTGACGAGCAGTGGCGTTTGATTCTGGAGAAATTGTCTTTAGATGAATCCGTCACGGTAATTATCGCCACTGACCATTATGCCGAAGCCACGGGGGCAATTATAAAAAATCTTGCCCAATGGGATATTCCGGCAATGCCGCTTAAAGCTTATGTTCAGGGTATTGTTGTAGCCAATTCTGCTGACATCGGCAGGCATAAAGCCGAACCCCTCTTCTGGCAAACAGTAAAGAATGCTTTGCGGCACGATTATACCCGCATTCTGCTAATAGATGATTTCGGGCAAAACGAACAGCAGGGTGATGACTATGGTGGCTCCGCAGAAGTCAACAAACGCAGGCAAAGAACTGTCCAGGTGTTGCGTGCCGTATTTGCGGCTGATGTGGAAAGCATTGCTTTTGCCTTAAGAGATGAATATGGAAGCAGGTTGATTGCGGAAACATCGGCGACTATTGATCAATTTTTGTGTTGAAAAGCCAATTCCCATCAGTTATTGGGCGGCGTCACGTAGGGAGTGTCCAGATATTTCCTGGCCTCAATCTGGGCGGTTCCTCCCCCATTTTTAACATCCAGAGTTTTGGAATAATACTCTTGGGCTTTTTTCCTGTCTTTGCGGATATCGCTGATCATTCCCAGTCGAAGATATGCCCATGCCTGTACCCGAGCATTGTAAGAAGCGGTGTCTTTTAGTGCCTTCTGCAAAGATTCTTCGGCTTTGGCATAATCACCCTGAGTAAAATAAATTCTTCCCATTAACAGGTTATAACGCGGTTGGAGCTGCGGGGCAAAGGGAGGCAGACCTGCCCGGATATTTTTTTCAAGTTCCCGGGCGATGTTAAAGGCATCATCAAATTTGCGGAGGTCGGAAAGAGCATTAGCCATAGCAAAAGAAAAATTATAATTATTGGGATAGGTTTCTTTTAATTTTTTAATAATGGGCAGCGCTCGTCCCGGTTGCTTTTCAAAATTCAAATAATTGGAAGAAAGTTCCGAAAGCGCCAGTTGTTTGAGTAAAGCGCCTTTATTTGCCGCCAGTTCCAATTCCTGCAACCCCTTTTGTCTGTCCCCGGAAGTGACGATCAGCGAAGACAGGAAACGGGTCAGTCCGGGAAGATGATCAATATGATAGCGAAATGATCCCATAAAAAGATAGAGGTCGTAATTTTGCGGGTCACTCTCTTTGGCTTTTTCCAGATATTCCCAGACGGCCGATGCTTCACGGGCCATACTGAAGTATTTCTTGTGATGGCTGAGCCAGTTATATCTGGCGATTTTCGCCATCGCCATGGCCAGGTAGGCTTTACTGTCTTTGGGGTTTTTTCCAATTTTCTTTTCTCCCCTGGCCAGGGCTTCGTCAACATAGCGCAGCATTTGATCTTGATGCTTCTTCCGGATATTTTCATCAAAACTCATTTCATAGGCGAATAAGTTAATCATGGCCAAATAGGCATATCCGGTAGGGCTTTCCGGGTCCAATTCTACCGCTTTTTGCAAAAAGGCATGGGCATGAGAAAATTCCATGTTGAATGCTTTTTCAATACCCAACCGGAGATAAGATTGTAGTTGATCAGACTGTGTTTCCGCCAGGGCCATTTCGCTGCTTTGAGCGGAAATTAGTAAAACCGTGCTAAAGATCAAGATAAGAATGGTTAAATATCGTTTCTTCATTGATATATTCAATCCGTTGATAATGATTTTGGTGCAAACCGGATTTTTCCGAAATTAGCGGGCAGGTGAAAATTTAATTCGTTGAGGGGCGACCATGACGCCCAATGCGGCATGGTCGTCTCACTGCCGCATTTAAAAAAATTAGCCCGCCAGATCTGACCGCTAACTATGGCCAGTTTTCCTGCATATTTTTCCAGTACGGCAAAAGGGATAGAAAATCCCAGAAACCAGATAATTGGCTCTGCGAACTCCGGTTCCACAATAACAGGTAAACTGGGATAACGTTTTACCTGAACATCATCCTCCGGTGTGAGCGGGGTAAACTCCCTGATACGGCCGGCAATGCGAGTCGGGTTTGTAATATATGAGGCGAGCATTGCTCCACCGCAGTTGAATTCAAAATTAAAATAACCACCGGTATTTTTGGGCTGCACAAAAAACTCCACGCAGCTGTCCTTATATACTTCTGACTGGAATTCTTCATGGACGCAACGCACATTCCGGTCCTTAACCCGGAAGATGCCATAGATACAATCGCAGTCATAAAGTAACTTGCACTGAGTATCCGGCCGATGCGCACTGCTTTCCTGCCGGTAGCGGGAAACTTTCAGCGCCGGTACATTCTTCCAAACCGCGCTGTTCCAAAAACTGTCCATTTCCGGCGGCTGACTGGCAAATGATATGTTATATTTTTTAATATACATTTTTCCCTTTGGGGACACATGATTCTTTTTTAACAATCCTGTTCAGCAGGCTAAGAAAATGTCAGCCACAAGTCAAGTGAAAACAGGTGGGTGAAAAAGGAGTGATAAAATTAAACATAGGTCACAGTAAATATTTCCGGGAAATAACATCAGAATTAAACAAATTGCTTTTTAGAGACGAATATAATAGGATTTTTCCACAGGGGTGCCTGATAAGGCTGAGATTATACCCTTTGAACCTGACCCGGGTAATTCCGGCGTAGGGATGGGCAGTTGCAAAATAAATTAAGCCACATCCTTAAATGGTCAAAAGGGTGTGGCTTTTGTATTTGTTGTAAAAGAGTGGAAAACAAGAACTGGATCGCCGGGTACCATGAAGGGCACTCAATAATTATGACTCAAAAAATAATCATCATCAGCGGCGGACGACTGGGCGACCCCGCTTTTTTTGAGCAGCGGCGAAAGGCTTTAGGCAGTTTTCTGACGATCTGCTGCGATGGCGGTATTCGACATTTGGAGAAGATAAAGATCAGGCCGGATGTGATCATGGGAGATATGGATTCAGCAGATCCTGCCCGTGTAGAGGGCTACGGGGTCGATGGTGTGAGGATAATAAAATATCCTTTGGACAAGGATGCTACCGATACTCAACTGGCCCTGGAGTATGCACTGGGATTAGAGCCGGCGGCAATTGAAATATGGGGAGCTCTGGGTGGCAGAATCGATCATGCTCTGGCCAATTTGTTTTTACTTAGCCTTGGTGAAAAAGCCGGAATAAAAACCACTTTGATTGATGATTTTTGTGAAGTTTTTATTGTTGAAAAGGAAGCCTCTTTTGCGGAGGCCATCGGGCAGACAGTTTCTCTTTTTGCCATAAGTTCCAAAGCAGAAGGTATAGTGCTGCAGGGTTTTCAATATTCCTTGGATAACGAAACATTGGAAATGATCAATCCGCGCGGGATCAGTAATATCATCGTCAGATCGCCGGCGACAATTCATGTCAGGTCCGGCAGTCTTCTGGCAGTGCGGTACTGGTTGAAAGATTGTTTTCCGGAGGCTGTTTAAATTATGAAACCGGTTAAAGTCAATGACACTTGCTGAAAACGAGCGTAGTGAAGTATTAAGCGCTAGTGGAATTGATCCCGAAAGAGAAGCCCGGCGGATAACCTAATAACCTGAAGGTCACTCGAGGTCACGCTTGACGGGCGAAGCTATTCGGGATCTCTGTGATCATATTATTCGCGTAAAGTTTATAAATGTTTCCCAATCGGAGTTAATGCCCATTATTATGAAACCGCTTAAAGTGTTGTGCATCGGCGGATCTGATTCCAGCGGCGGCGCCGGTATTCAGGCTGATTTGAAGGCTGTGAGCGTCTGCGGCTGCTATGGGTTGAGTGTGATTACGGCGGTAACGGCGCAAAATACATTTGGCGTCCAGGGTATTTTTGAAATTCCTCCGGAATTTGTCGGCAGGCAGATGGATACTGTGCTGGGGGATATCGGAGCGGATGCGGTCAAAACCGGTATGTTGCTGACATCCGGTGTTGTCAGTGTCGTTGCCGAGAGGATCAAGAAATATCGTATCGAAAAATTAGTTGTCGATCCGGTAATGCTGGCGAAAGGCGGACGTAATCTTATGCTGGCAGCAGCCAGGCGCGCATTGGCGAAAAAGTTGTTTCCACTGGCCCTGGTGGTTACTCCCAATATTCCGGAAGCGGAAAAACTAGCCGGTATAGAAATCAAGTCTGTTGGGGCGATGAAAAAAGCAGCCGGCATTATTCATAAGCTCGGTATGCAAAATGTTCTGATTAAAGGCGGTCATCTGGAGGGCGATAATCAACAAGGAGTTATTGATATTCTTTTTAACGGCAAAGTTTATAAGGAATATTCTTCACCACGGATTGCTCTGCTTGAATCTCATGGCACGGGTTGCACTTATGCCTCAGCACTGGCAGCAGGCCTTGCTTTGGGGAAAAGTGTCGACGCTGCGGCCGGGGAGGCGAAAAAGCTGGTCACTTCAGCCATAATACATTCTGTCAGCCTGGGGGCAGGGCATGTCTCAGTCAATGTCCTGGCTGAAAACTTAAAGAAGGGGAAAAAGCAGGCATTAAGTTGTACAGTAACAGGAAACTAAACGTCTTGATAAAGGCGAGAACTATTTGGAGGAAGAAATGACGCAACTGGAAATGGCACGTAAAGGTATCATCTCGGAAGAAATGAAGGCTTCCGCAATGGCAGAAGGTGTTTCGCCGGAACTGATCCGGCTGGGCATAGAAAAAGGAACAATAGTGGTCTGCCGGAATACAAATCACGTAAGCATCGAACCTCTGGCTATCGGCGCAGGATTGCGCACAAAAGTAAACGCCAACATTGGAACATCAAAAGACCATATTGATTTGAACGTGGAGTTAGCTAAACTCAAAATTGCCACGGATGCCGGGGCTGATGCTGTTATGGATCTTTCCACAGGAGGTGATCTGGCGCTAATCAGAAAAGCCGTCATGGAAATGTCAAAAGTAGCCATCGGAACAGTCCCGATTTATCAGGCGGCGTGCAAAATTATTTCGGAAAAAAAAGCTATTTCAGAGATGACTGCCGATGATATGTTCGCCGTTATTGAAGAAAACGGGCGTGATGGAGTTGATTTCATAACCGTGCACTGCGGGGTAACGCAACTCAGTGTTGCCGCAATTGAAAAGCAGGGCCGGGTTTTGGGTATCGTCAGCAGGGGCGGATCCATGACTGCCAACTGGATGGCCTGCAATGACCAGGAGAATCCTTTATACGAACAATATGACCGTCTGGTGGAAATTGCGCGGCAATACGATATGGTTTTGAGTCTCGGAGACGGGCTGCGTCCCGGGGCTAATGCCGATGCGACCGATCGCGGGCAATTGCAGGAATTGATTATTCTGGGTCAGTTGGCCAGGCGAGCACGTGAGGCAGGGGTGCAGGTGATGATTGAAGGACCAGGCCACGTTCCCATCGGGGATATTGAAGCGAATATCAGATTGCAGAAGAAAATATGCGAGGGTGCTCCATTCTATGTTCTGGGACCATTGCCTACGGATATTGCGCCGGGGTATGACCATATTACATCAGCCATCGGCGGAGCAATTGCCGGAGCAGCGGGTGCCGATTTCCTTTGTTATGTGACTCCCGCGGAACATCTGCGCCTGCCTACGCTTGATGATGTTAGAGAAGGCGTGATTGCGGCGCGTATTGCCGCCCACATTGCCGACATAGCCAAAGGTTTGCCCGGGGCGCGCGAACGGGATTTAAAAATGTCTGAATGCCGTAAAAACTTTGATTGGCAGGGTCAGGTGGATTTATCCATCGACCCCCAAAGAGCCGGCGCTCTTTTAGAGAAAAGTAAAAGTGCGAACGATGAAGGCTGTACCATGTGCGGTGAGTTTTGTGCCATCAAGTTAGGCAGGAAATAATGGTTTTATGAAAAGGCTACTATTTAAAGAATTGAAACCTTATAATATTATAAAAAGACTGCATGTCCCCAAGGAGGAAAGTAATGATTTGTGTATTAGCCTCACTGAACCTAAAAGAAGGCAAAAGAGATGCTTATCTAACCGAATTGCAGAAAATTATTCCTGATGTGCGCAAAGAAGATGGGAATATTGAATATGCACCCTACGTCGATTTGGATTCCGGGTTTCCCGTTCAGCCGCCAATTCGGCCGGATACAGTGACAATAGTTGAGAAATGGGAAAGCCTGGACGCCTTGAAAAATCACATGACGGCTCCGCATATGGGGCCATATCGCCAGGCAATTAAAGACATCGTCCAATCAATGCAGGTGCAGGTTCTCAGTCTGGCATAACAGTTTCTTTTAAGGATTTTTGCTTGCAGAAGCCAATGAGCAAAGAGAGCAACAATATCCGTCAGCAGGCGGTAGAAATTGTTCGTAAGCTGAAGATGGAAGGCTTTGAAGCTTATTTTGTCGGCGGTTGCGTGCGCGATTTCATCCGCAATGTTCCACCTGATGACTTTGATATAGTTACCTCGGCTCATCCTGAGCAGGTGATGGCGATCTTTCCCCGGACGGTCGCCGTTGGGGCTAAGTTTGGCGTTGTAACCGTCATTATAGGTAGTCATCCTTATGAAGTGGCAACGTTTCGCAGTGACGATGTCTATATAGATGGCCGCAGGCCATCCGGTGTTCATTTTTCTACCTCCCTTGAAGATGTTCTCAGGCGCGATTTTACCGTCAACGGCCTTTTAATGAATCCGGAGACAGAAGAGGTCATTGATCATGTCGGCGGCCTGGGCGATATTGAGAAAAAGATAATCCGGACCATTGGCGACCCGGATAAACGATTCAATGAAGACTATCTGCGCATACTGCGGGCGGTTCGTTTTGCCGCAAATCTAAATTTTGAAATTGACCCGGCTACGAAGGATAAAATATCCCAGAATGCGGCGAAAATAAAGCAAATCAGTGCCGAACGTCTGCAGGCGGAACTCAATAAAATACTTACCCGTGCAGGAGCCCGTCGCGGTTTCGAACTCATGGCTGAGATGCAATTATTGCCGGAGATGTTACCCGAACTGGACCGTCTGAGGGGAGTATTGCAGCCACCGCTTTTCCATCCGGAAGGCGATGTCTGGCAGCATACTTTAATGATGCTGGATCTGTTGCCGACAAGCGGTAAATTGGCGAATAATTGTCAGTTAGCCTGGGGTGCTCTCTTGCACGATACCGGTAAAGCGGTGACAAGGACGCAAGACGAAAAGGGTGTCCACTTCTATGGTCATGTCCGTGCAGGAGAGGAAATAGCCTCAGATATTCTGCTGCGCTTGAGATTTTCGCGCACCGACCGGGAAGTTATAATCGACCTGATTCACTACCATATGATGTTTATGAATGTCCAAAAAATGCGTAAAGGCAGATTGAAACGGTTTCTGCGGATGCCGGATTTTGATTTACATCTGGAGTTGCACAGGCTGGATTGTGCAGCCAGCCACAATATGCTGGATAATTACGAATTTTGCCGGAATCAACTTAATAACCTGGATGAAGATGATCTTCACCCGCCGCGCCTGCTTAACGGCTATGATTTGATAGCGCTGGGTTTTGCTCCCGGGAAAGTACTGGGTGAAATACTGCGTGCTCTGGAAAATATGCAGCTGGAAGGCAAGATTGCCACTCGTCAAGAAGCGGAAAAATTTGTCCTTGAAAAATGGAATAAATAATTGGCACGAGGCTCAATAAATAACCCGGTTAGAGAAAGGAGAAAATATGAGCGTATTGAACTTAAAAGACGGGGGAAGTATTTACTATGAGGTTCATGGCGAAGGCGAACCGCTGATTATGCTGAACGGTCTGATGATGAATACAATGAGTTGGATGGACTACATCCCGCAGTTAAAGGATAAATTTAAACTTATCCTCTTTGATTTCCGTGATCAGGGACGTTCTTCCAGACTTCCGGAAGGATATGACAACGACATTCATGCAGGCGACACAATAGCATTGCTCGATGAGTTAAAGATAGACAAGGTGCATATGATCGGGACTTCTTATGGCGGGCAAGTGGCGCTCAAATTCACCCTGAAGTATCAGGAGAGGTTGAAAACATTGATTCTCCCCAACACCCTGAGCTGTATTCCGAACCAATTAAAAGCGATAGGTGAAGGATGGGAAGAGGCTGCCCAATTATATGACGGTGCCAAGTTCTTTAAATTAGCCATCCCCTGGGTTTATTCCCGGCATTTTTATCAGACTTCTCTGGAATGGCTCAACCAGCGCCAAATGCTGTTTAAAGATATGTTGACAAAAGAATGGTTTGACAGCGTTATCAGGCTCTCTAGGAGCACCAGAAATTATTATATTTCACCGGAACAACTGCAGACAATAAAAGTGCCGACTCTTTTAATTGGCGCGCAGGATGATATGGTTACACCAATAGATGTTATGTCTATCATGCAGGAGAACATTAAGGGCTGCGAATTTGTCATTACTTATCAATCCGGCCACGGTGCCTGTCTGGAAAAATTGCATGAATTTGTCACAATCATTTGTGGTTTTGTGTTCAAGCACAGCAAAGACAAGGCAGTGTCTGCTCAGCAATTGAACAACCCGGTATTGCCCGGCGTTAAACAATAACCATACGTATGTAAGAAAAGATTATTGCGGTAATAGAGCTGAAGGATTAAGGGCGCAGGCAATGGTGAATGGATAATAATTGGAGAAAAGCAGTATTTCTGTTATTGGTTTTTCTAGTGATTATCTCCTGTCATAGTAAAACGCCACACAGGGAATCTGCAGTACCGCCTAGAGCCGCAAAAACTCTGGAACTAATGGGCTTTACAATTCAGGCCGGGGCTTTTGCTAAAGCAGAAAACGCATCACGTTTGACGGAAAAACTCAAGGATCGTGGATTGGACGCAACCTATTTTGTAGCGTCAGATGGACTTTTTAAAGTCCGCTTCGGCAATTTTGCAACAAAAGAAATGGCCAGGCAAAGAGCGCAAAAATTGAGAGATGCCGGTGTCATCGAAGAGTTTTATATTGTTCAACCGGAAGATTATGCTGTTGCCAAACGTAAACAGCAAGGGACTGGTTATTTCAGGGAATCTCTTGTTAAGACAGCCCGGGATTTCATCGGAGTCCCTTATCTCTGGGGTGGCACATCGTCTGATACAGGTTTTGATTGCAGCGGGCTGACGATGACAATATATCAGTTGAATGGGCTGAATTTGCCGCGGCATTCGATACGTCAATTTGAAGCCGGTAATCCTGTTGACAAAGACCAACTGCAAAAAGGCGACTTAATATTTTTTGCCACAAGAGCTAAAGGCAAAGTATCACATGTCGGCATATACATCGGAGATGGCCGGTTTATCCATGCTCCTTCCCGCGGCAAGAATATTCGCGTTGATTCTCTTTCCGGTAATTTTTTTATCAAGAGCTTCGTCGGCGGGAGGACTTATCTATAAATAAAATGCATTATAGTTGCTAAAGCCTTGCCCATAAAGGATTACAGCGGCCAGTTCAAATTTAAAATAATAATTTGTGACCGCTGCAGATGAAGTGACTAATAATATTTCGGAGAGGAAGTGATCGGTCTTAAGAAAAAAAATAAAAAAAGTTTATTTTATTTTATAGTTTTTGTTGACCACTGATAAAAAATAAAGTAAAATCAAATCATAAGAATGCATAATGATGCATTTGCGTTAGTAATTAAAATGCAATTTAACAAAAGGAGGCTTTACCTGATGACAGCAACAGCAAAGAAAGTCGTGAAGAAGGCTGCAAAACCGGCAGCAAAGAAAGCAGTAGCAAAAAAGGTTGTAAAGAAGGCAGTAGCAAAAAAGGTTGTAAAGAAGGTTGCAGCAAAGAAGGTTGTAAAGAAGGCTGCTCCCAAAACAGCCAAAAAGGCAGCAACTAAAAAGTAAGCAAAGAGTAACAGACTTTTTGCAGTTGCAACTTTTAAGTGACAAAATTCACTTAAAGGTGATTCGTGCCTTAAAAAACTTTACTTCCTGCTGGATGCGGTAAAGTAAAGTTGTTCATCACGCCGGTCATCAATTGCTGGTCCGGAAGTGAGGGATTGACTATTGATTTAATAAGCCTGAAAATGCTGGAAGCATTGGAGGGCATTCTTTTATTTAAAACAGACCGCAAACAAAACAGTGTTGTATTCAGTGGCCTCCGGACATGCCGCAATGGGGCGGGCTGAAGTGATTCCCGGGATTTAATTCTTGGAGTGAAGCTACATTTTCAAAGAGATCGAAGCAAGAGATCGCTGAGGGGTAGATCACATCCTGTTGTTTGTCGGTGTCTTTCAATCTAATTTTTATTCACCTACTTGATAATTCTTAGCCAGATGTTTATAGGAATGAAGCAAGCTTTAAGTTTTTTTTCACAGCGAGTGGTTTGCCATTTATCTGATTAACTCCGCAAAGTGGAAAATGAAAGGATGGTTAATCCTCATATGTCCAAAGATCACATTTTGTCTATTGACAACGGTACACAGTCAGTGCGGGCATTAATTTTTGATTTGCATGGCAATCTTGTTTATAAAATACAAATTCCTTTAGAACCTTATTATTCGGTCGAACCAGGCTGGGCAGAACAGGATGTTGATTATTACTGGAAATCACTATGCCGGGCATGCCAGAAGCTCTGGCAGGAATCACCAGTGCCTAAAGAGGCCATAGCCGGAGTTTCAATCACCACACAGCGCGCGACGATGATCAATCTAGATAGAAACGGCAAACCACTGCGGCCTGCCATTGTCTGGCTCGATCAGCGGCGCACCAATGGCCTGAAACCTATCGGCGGATTATGGGGGCTTGCTTTTAAAGTATCAGGTATGAAAAGAACAGTAGCTTACTTGCAGGCGGAGGCAGAATCAAATTGGATTAAAATGAATCAGCCGGAAATTTGGAACAAAACACACAAATATCTTTTCCTGTCGGGATACCTGACTTATTGCCTGACCGGAACGTTTGTCGATTCCGTGGGCTGCCAGGTAGGTTATGTCCCTTTTGATTATAAGAAAAAGAACTGGGCAGCATCGTGGGATTGGAAATGGGATATGACACAGGTAGCACCGGAAATGCTGCCAAAATTAATTGAACCTGCGACAATCATGGGGCAAATTACCCGCAAGGCTGCGGAAGAAACAGGAATACCGGAAGGACTGCCGGTGGTTGCCGCTGCGGCAGATAAAGCCTGTGAAGTTATTGGTGCGGGATGTCTACAGCCTCATATTGGTTGCCTAAGTTATGGGACAACGGCTACGATCAACACAACTCATTATAAGTATATAGAAGCTATTCCGCTGATACCTCCTTATCCTTCAGCGGTACCCAATGCTTATTCTCTGGAAATACAGATTTATCGTGGTTACTGGATGGTTAGCTGGTTTAAGGACGAGTTTGCTCCTTTCGAGAAACAACTGGCCGCGGAACGCGGTGTTGAGGCGGAGACAATAATTGAAGAGCTGCTGCACAAGGCGCCACCGGGATCTATGGGGCTTATCTTGCAGCCTTACTGGTCCCCGGGGATAAAAGTGCCTGGTCCGGAAGCAAAGGGCGCGGTCATTGGTTTTGGCGATGTTCATAATCGGGCGCATTTTTATCGCGCAATACTGGAAGGTTTGGCTTATGCGTTGCGAGAAGGGAAAGAACGCCAGGAAAAACGTAGCGGAGTAAATATGACGGAGTTGCGCGTTTCCGGCGGCGGTTCCCAAAGCGATGCGTCAATGCAAATTACGGCGGACATTTTTGGTTTACCCACAGCGAGACCTCATACTTACGAAACATCAGGCTTGGGTGCTGCAATTGATGCAGCAGTAGGCCTAAAGCTGCATTCTGATTTTAAGACGGCGGTGTCAGAGATGACACGAATCGGCCGTTTCTTTGAACCTGACTATAATACGCATAAAATATACGATCAACTTTATGAGCGCGTATACAAGCAAATGTATGATCGATTGAAACCTCTTTATGAAGAAATCCGCTCTATAACCGGTTATCCCATACAGCCGGGATGACCATGGTTTTCTCCGCACAGCGATTAATTTCATCAGAAATGACCTGCAACTGTTGTTCTTTGGATTAATATACTCCTGAATAGAATGCCACATCCCTTATTGGTGTGGCGCACCATTTAAGATGGTCCTGTTAGTCATAATCGGTAACTTACTTTTGACTTGATCGAGATTACTATTGGCCGGCCCAATGACAGTCAGCCCTGAATAATTTATGCCTGCTTTCAGTATGGTATTCTTAGCAGGCGCCTTTTTAGAAATAGAAATAATTATAGCAAATATCTTTATTGACATCTAAAATATTCCATCATATAGCGACTCAAGCAACAATATAAAGTATAGCCTTTCAGGTCGGCATCAGAGTGTAATATCATGATGATTTCAATATTGTTGATGGGCTTAGGTGGGTTTATTAAATGCTGGAATTAAAAAATTTATATTTTACTGTACCGGATACCAGTAATGGCAATGCCGGCGAACGCAACATTATCGATGGCATTAATTTTAATTTTGAAAAAGGTAAATTTTATGCCATTACCGGGCCGAACGGCAGCGGGAAAACTAGTTTGGCCAAGTTGATCATGGGGATTAATCCTGTATCTCATGGTTCTATTATTTTTGACGGCAAGGATATCTCTTCCCTTTCTATTCCTGAGCGTGCATGGGCTGGTATCTCCTATAGCTTTCAACAGCCGGCGCGTTTTAAAGGAATCACATTCCGCGACCTGCTGTCGATTGCCACAGGTGTTGCAGATGAGAAAAAACTACTGGATATAATTTCTCGGGTCGGTATTTGCCCTCTATCCTTCCTGGATAAGGAAGTTGATGCAAAACTTTCGGGTGGCGAAATCAAGAAAATAGAGCTGGCTATAACAATTGCTGCCAATCCCAAATTGGCTATTTATGATGAACCGGATACTGGTATCGACTTATGGACTATTGGTCCCATGGTTGATTTGCTGAAAAAAGAACTTGCCG
Source organism: Deltaproteobacteria bacterium HGW-Deltaproteobacteria-12 (assembly GCA_002840565.1). Lineage (GTDB taxonomy): Bacteria > Desulfobacterota > Syntrophia > Syntrophales > Smithellaceae > MVRV01. The sequence continues at coordinate 123,709 of PHBK01000001.1, forward strand.
AGCATTCTACGACAACGATTGTTGTCAGCCATAATCGCATTTTTCTGGAAGCTGCCGATGTCATCTTAATTATTGATAAAGGGCGCTTCGTTTACACCGGCGATTTGGAAAATTCGCGGCCGCTATTGGCTGATCTGAGCGTGTGTACATATCATGACAGCTGTGAAGGGGAAGAGAATGCTGGATGTCTTAGATAGAAAATTATTAAAAACGGTAGCTGACCTGGAAGGGTTGCCTAAGGGTGCATATAATATTCGAAAAAACGGTAGACTCCTGCACCGCCAAAAATCGGCAAATATTAACATAGAAACAAATGCGGAAGGGACAGGAATTATTGTTGCCATCAAACCGGGAACGAAGAATGAGTCGGTACACATTCCCGTTATACTGAGCCAGGCCGGCCTTTTTGATGTCGTGTACAATTCATTTATTGTAGGAGAAGGTGCAGAAGTCACGATTATTGCAGGTTGCGGTATCCATTGCGGCGCGAATGATCCCCAGGGCCATGCCGGCATTCACGATTTCCAAGTCGGTCGAAAAGCCCGGGTTACCTACGTGGAAAAGCATTTTGCAATGGGTGAGGGAATTGGCCGGCGGACTCTCAATCCGACAACAAAAGTATTTTTATCCGAGGGTGCTGTAGCGGAAATGGAACTTACCCAGATTGGTGGTGTCGATGAAGCCAATAGGATCAATGAAGCGATACTCGGACCGGATAGCCTTTTATTAATAACCGAAAGGGTTTTAACTGACAGTGAACAAAAGGCTGTATCTACCAATAATATTGTTTTACAAGGTGCCAATAGCCGTGCGAACATGATTTCGCGATCAGTTATGAAAGGGAATTCCAAACAAACATTATATGCCACGATGGAAGCGCTCAATAAATGTTTCGGCCATATTGAATGCGATGCCATTATCATGGATAACGGCACCAACGAAACGATGCCATCACTGAAAGCCAAACACCCTGATGCCGAATTGACTCATGAAGCATCAATCGGCAAAATCGCCAGTGATCAGTTGACAAAATTGATGAGCCTCGGGCTGACGTATGATCAGGCGGTAAATAGAATAATTCAGGGCTTCTTAAAATAGTGAAGAGGCAGCAAACATATTGCTCTAATTTTTTGATTATTTAATTGCATTATTTCTATATTATCTTGAAAAATTCTTGCAAGTAAATCGATTAACGTATTAGAGTATTCTGGAGAAATTAACAGCCGGAGTTGTTTATGCATCAATATTTCTTAAGGAAATCAGCTTTAATCGTGACACTTCTTTTTATTGGAATCTCCGGGTGCGGCGGCATGATGGACAATATGCCATCACCACCGGATATGCTGGTTAAAATTGAGCTGAAAGGCCCCTATGATGCCGATATGCCGGAGAAATTTATCACCCACCTAAAAGGTGCCAGTATTGCATCGGAGTGGGCAATTCCGTATATTTTTATTAGTATTGGAATGCACTATGAAACATTAGGCGATGAAATTCGCACTATTCATTTTTTTGACCGGGCAATAAACGAATTCCGCAAGCTAAAAAATATATCCGGGGAAGGCTCCGCGACAAACCGTAAGATATTTGCACTCTATGAATTCGGAAAAATGCAGGAAGCCTTCAATGCTATAAAAGAAGCGGAAAAGAACTGGCCGAGTGCCCCACTGAATGCCTTTGTCTTCCATAATTACGGGCACTATTATTTGATGAATGGAGATAATCGCAAGGCCATCGATTACTTCCGCAAATCTTTTAATGCCAATCAAAATTACCACGCCGATTTCAATTTGCTGATGCTCAGACGAGACACCGAACTGGAATGCGGCATCGCCACTATCCTGGCCGATTTTATTCCGGCAATGACCAACAAATATAATTTGCTGGATCTTGACGAAGCCTTTTACAAGGCTGTGCGTAGAAATGTCGATGAGGGTATTTCCCATCTCAATCAGGTTATTGTCCTGAATAACGAAATTAGAAAAACAAAAATCGGCAAGTTTACCCCGGAAACTGTGTTCCAGATCATGGAATCAAATGTCTATAATTTTTTAGGTTTATCTTATGGAATAAAAGGCCTATTTCCCGAAGCATTGAAAAGTCTGGATACTTCGGTGCAGTTAGCGAAAAGAGCTGATTTTCGTGTCGGCGAAGTGGACAGCCTTTTTTCCCGCTCTCTGGTTTATCTTCTGCAAAAGAACATAACTGAGGGGAAAAAAGTAACCCTCCAGCTAAATGAAATCACCGACAAGTATAATTTACCTTTCTATCAGATATCGGCAAAGTTCATTCTTTCCCGCTATTACTTAGGCTTTGGCGACACAGCCAAAGCTATTGGTATGCTGAAAGAGGCCATTGCCATTATGGAGAAACAGCGCTCCGAGTTGGTTATTGATGTGCTCAAAGAAACTTATATGTTTAATCGGCAAATGCTTTACGATGCTTTAATTGAACTTCTCGCTAAAGAAGGTGATTACAAAGGCGCTTTTGAAACGGCGGAAAGAGCAAAGTCAAGGGTGCTGATTGATTTGCTGGCCGGAAAAGACATCGGTAAGACCCCAGTAGAATCAGAGTTTATCAGGCAAGATAACAAATATATTGGTGAAATTGCTGATGGCTACAGGAAGTTAATTGCAGCAGCAGGCGGCAGCCCTCTTGCTTTAAAAAATGCCCTGAATAAAATTGAAAAGGCTCAGGCCGGACATCGAGATGTGATTCTTAAAATTAAAGGGCAAAATCAAGAACTTTATTCGTTAGTCTCTGTGGAACCGCTGGATGCTGATGATATAAGTAAAATGCTGGATAAAAATACAACTCTTTTCAGTTATTATGTAACCGATAAAGTACTTTATATTTGGGCAGTGAACAAAGACCGCGTTCATCTGGAAAGAATCAAAATCAGCAAAGATGAAGCGACTAAATTGATTTCTTCATTCACAACTGCAATTACGGCTAAAGACAAAAAGCAAATCGGGGAACTATCGGAAAAAGTTTACGATGTTTTTCTCAAACCGGTCATTCCCTTTGTTTCCGGCGACAGGATCTGTTTTGTTCCACACGGCCCCCTGTACTATTTACCTTTTGCGGCCATGAGTTACAAAGGGCAATACCTGGTTGACGGGTTTTCCATGTTTTATTTGCCGGGTGCAGGAGTCCTGAAATACGTGATGAAAAAACAACCCTCTGCGGGGTTGGCTGTTCTGGCTTTTGGCAATCCTGATTTAGGTAACAAGCAACTCGAATTGCCTTATGCCGAAGCGGAAGTGGAAAATATAAAAAAGATTATTCCTCAGACAAAAGTATATTTAAAAGCCGATGCAACAAAGAATAAAGTAAAGGAAATGTTAAGTAATTATGACATAGTGCACTTTGCTACACATGGACTTTTTATCGAAGAGGCGCCTATGAACTCTGGCCTGCTGCTGGCTGCAGGCGCACATGGTGACGGCCGTCTTACCGCTGCTGAAATATTTAAACTCCAATTTAATGGCCGGGCAATTGTCATGAGCGCCTGCAAAACGGCACTTGGGCTTTCTTCTACCGGTTCGGAAATAATGGGGCTGAACCGTGCCTTCCTCTATGCCGGCAGTCCTTCTGTCGTGGCAACGCTCTGGAATATTGAAGATAAATCGACAGCAGTATTTATGGAAAATTTTTACAAAAATCTGAAGAATAATGAGGACATTGCCGATTCCCTGAAAAATACTCAATTAGAAATGATCCGCCGTGGTTATGAACCTTATGACTGGGCGGCATTTATGTTGACCGGAAGATATTAGCATTGAAGAGAAAGACTATCGCCTGAACATGAAGACAAAAAGAAAAAGTAGAACTATATTTAATGATTTACCGGTAAACATAGGTAGTGGATTTATCAGCAGCAATTATATCCGTCATCTAAACATGAATTCCGCTTTCTCCTGTAGAATTGATATGGATGAGTTAACGTATTCAGAAAATCCGGAAAATATCCATTAGTATCTGCATCTGAAGAAAGGCGTGAAGAATTTCAAAACGGAGACTACCACGTGTGGATAAAGAAACAATATTGCCCATAGTAAAAATATTTTAGATGGATTTTTTATTAAAAAACTGGATTTTAATTTAACTGGAAACGACATGGGTGATTCAATTTCTGCTCATGATGAATATTGTAATTATCAAATGTGTTATTCTAAACAGGGGGGGAGATTGTGCCAAAAAAAACAAAATCTAAAGTTATCAATTCTCAAGACTATCTTATGGAAAGCGACGATGAGGCATTACGTCTCGATTTAAAAACTGATCCGGCAGCACTGCGACGACAGGCGCTCTGGTGTGGTGTAAAGCCGGGGATGCGTGTGCTTGATCTGGGTTGTGGTCCGGGCAAAACAACGGCACTGCTTCATAAAATGATTCAGCCGAAAGGAAGTGTTGTAGGTGTTGATTTTTCGGAGGCAAGAATTTCATATGCTAAATCGCATTACGGCGGTAGAAAAGGTATCGAGTTTTACCAGCAGGATTTGCGCGAATCAATGGAATCACTGGGCGAGTTTGATCTTATCTGGGTAAGGTTTGTCCTCGAGTATTTTCGCCGGGAATCATTGGATATTGTTAGAAAACTAAAAGATTGTCTGAAACCTGGCGGTACACTTTGTCTGATAGATCTGGATTATAATTGCTTGAATCATTATGAACTGCCGGCAAAAATTGCTGATCTACTGCCAAAGATTATGTCATATATGGATGACAAATATAATTTTGATACTTTTGCTGGACGCAAACTTTACTCATATCTTTATGACAACGGTTTTGAAAAAATTGATGTAGATATAATGGCTAATAATTTAGTGTTTGGAGAGATAAAAAATCAAATTCAATTTGATTGGATTAAAAAAGTAGAGATTGCGACTAAAAAGGCTAAAAAAATTATAAGCACTTATCCGGGGGGAGACGAAGAGTTTTACAGAGATTTTAGAGAATTTTTGGTTGATCCCAGACGTTTTACCTATACACCATTATTAATGTGTAAAGGCGCCAAGCCATTGTTGGTTGACTAAGCTTTATCAATTGATTTTCGGATGGCGATAAGCAAATCATCTTGATGATAAGGTTTACTGATAAATTCAGTTGCGCCTGTATTGATTAGTTCCGCTATCTGCTGCGAACTGGAATACCCGCTGGTTATCAATACTTTAACTTGGGGGTTAATGGCGATTAACTCGCTTAAACATACTTTGCCTCCCTTGCCCGGCATATTCAGGTCTAAAATAACCAGTTGAATATTATCTTTTTGTACTTTATATATTTCAATAGCTTGTTCACCATTTCCCGCTGTCAGTATCTTGTAACCATAGAAGCTTAAAGTTTCTTGGCCAGTTTCTAAAATACTTTTTTCATCATCAACGAGAAGGATAGTTTCCGTGCCTGTTTGGATTTGCTGATGCTGCGAAGGTTCAGCTATTTCTTGAGGATCTGTCGTTGTCACGGCAGGGAAAAGAATGTTAAAAGTTGTTCCCTTCTCCAATTCGCTTTGGCAATAGATAAAACCATTATGGCTTTTTACTATACCATAAACGACAGCAAGACCCAAACCTGTGCCTTTGCCGACTTCCTTTGTGGTAAAAAATGGTTCGAAGATATGCTGCATAACTTCTTTTCTCATACCGGAGCCTGTATCGGAAATAGACAAATTAACGTAATCACCGGCTGGTATAGTCAAATCGTTAGTATAGGTATCTTCGGCCCAAGAAGTGTTTTGTGTGGTTATATTTATACTTCCGCTGTCAACCATGGCGTCGCATGCATTCAGCATCAAGTTCATGATTACCTGTCCGATCTGGGTGGCGTCAGCGTTAATAAGGGAAATATTCTCGTCCAGATTATTGTGAATCTCAATCATTTTGGGAATGGATTTCTGAAGCAGTTTCTGTGTACTTACAATTTCAGTGTTAATGTCAACAACCTTGGATTGCGGTTCCACTTTTCTGCTGAATAGCATCAACTGTTTCACTAGTTCGCGAGAGCGCGCGATCAATTCTTCTATATTCTTGAGATAAATCACATCGGCTTCATTGCCAATTCTTTTTGCCATTATTAACTGGCTATTGCCCAGAATACCCTGAATGATATTGTTGAAGTCATGTGCGACTCCTCCGGTTAATGTGCCGACAGCTTCCATTTTGGAAGCATGCAGCAGTTGAGCTTCCATGTTGCGCAATTTGGTAATATCCTTTAATGTTCCGACAACTCCGATGACATTTCCTTCGGCGTCCAGGTCAGGTGCACCGGTAAAAGCTACGTGGTGGGGTTTCTCATCTTTGTCCAAGAGAATAATATTACTATCTCTAACAGTTGCACTGTCGGCAATTATGCTCTTGAGGATAGAATCAATGCTTGCTCGTCCCTCAATATTAGTAAAATCTGTCAAGTGTTCACCCGAAAGACTGCCTATGCTTTGCCCGAACACTTTTTCCCATGCAGGATTTACATATTTAAACTTTCCTTCCTCGTCCAGTTGATAAATAATATCAGGTGAATTATTGCTTAAATTCCGGAAGCGCTCTTCACTTTCTGTGAGTCGTTTATGTGCGAGCGCATTATTCAAGCTGATACCGATTTGCGGGGCTATGCCCATCAGTAAACTCAGGTCGCTTTCAGTGAGCGGCCTTTCAGATTGTGTACCGTCAACAGCAAGAATGCCTTCTGATTTCCCTTCGTAAGTAATAGGGACACAAATAAAGGTTTTAACTTTTAATGCCTGCATGAATTGTGCACTTTTCACAGAGAGTTTGTTCTTGATATCATCCGTATCATTGATCAGGTATGGTTTCATGTCACGGTAAACTAAATAAAAAATGCCTTCCGAATTTGGATTGGTTAAAGTGAAACCAGTGTTTTTCAACAGTGCTTCTTCTTCTGTTGTATATCCATAACCGGTGGTATAAATCAGCTTTGTTCTTTCCGGGTTGGCCAGCATAATCATGCCGCGGTTGAATTGGAGGCGTTTCTGTAAAGCATTTGTTATGAAATCCAAAAGTTTATGAGATTCAAGTATACTCGATGCAGCTTCACTAATCTCCTTAATTAAAGCTATTTCATTGTAGCGTATAGTAAATTGATTTATTATTTGTTCAGCGGCACTTCTCTGACTTTCAACTGATTTTATTAAATCTCCTTTTGCCAGTCTTTCAGATGTTAAAAAGCCTGCAAGTGATATCGAAGTAAAAATAAATAAAAATATTATCCAGGATTTAATGGGCATTAGGAAAAATAAGCCTACGGTCAAGACTAGGCCTAAAATAGATAAATAATTAGTTACCATTTTCCATATATTTGAAAATGTTCTTTCCCAAGTCACTGTATACTTGCAATAAGGATATCCCTTATGGATGCATTCAATGTGTTCAATCTGCCCATACTTTCCAGTAAACAGCAGAGCTAAAGATTCGAATAAACCGATTCTGTTTTCGCACTGATAAGGTTTTTCTGTAACGTCTTCATTCACGGTTACTGTTATTTCTACTTTATTACTAGTTACAGACCGGACAGCCATTGTCAGGTGTCTGCTTATTGTGGAGGCTATTTTCCCCAACATCCAATAAGCAATTGAAGGTGTGATGAAGCCAGCAGCGTACTGTCTTAAAATTGCAGCGTTTTTTGCTTCTGTTATGTAATGACCGGCTTCACGTGCTAAATTATTGTTCCCCGTCTTTTTTACTAAGATTTCGTAAAATCTATCAGTTTGATCCTGATTAAACCATTGGCCGGCATCGTATATCTCTGATTTTGTAATTGAGGCATATTCTAGAACTTCAGATATATTGACTTCAGGGTAGTTCTTGGATACATATTCAATAAATACAATTAAATTACTGCTATTGTATAGGAGATTGTTTCCCATTATTATCGCACTGCATTCACTTTCATTAGATTATTCATGTATAAGAAATAATCATCGCTGCCATATCTTACTTGCAGTATCCACAAGGCATATTGCTTCTCTTCCGCCATGTTTTGAGTAGAAAGATAGCTGTTCGGGAAGATAAGCAAAGGAATCCTTTCGGCAGTGAAAAAACCAGACAAGTTATTTACCGCTGCCGATAATACTTCCCAGGGTAATTTATCAGGCTCCAGAACTATTACTTTGATGCCATTTAGCAAATCAGACAAATTGATCCCCATATCTGACTGATTAACAACAAAAAAGGCAATTTGCTGTCCTTCATAAAACAAACAATATGTACGGCAATCCCTTTTGAATCCAGCATTTATGTATGCCTTTTTCAGAGAATCCGATGGTATTTGCAAGCCAAGAGAACCGAGTAAGAGCCCACCGGATGTTCTTTCGTAGAACTCTCTTAACTTAACCAGATCGGAAATAGCAGATTCTCTTAATTCCCAGCTAGCCGGTAGTTTTTTTCCTTCAATTTCATTTTGGACATGAAGGTAGGAAAATATATCCAGGGAACTTTTCTTGGAATCATTCAAATGACGCACAAATCGGCCAAAGATGCGGTCGATGATCTTGTTCTCCGGCTGGTAATAGGTCATGACATGATCCATTTTTGCGGATGTAAATCGGACATAAGCGCTAAGGTACTGGATTATTTGCTTTAATACCGCTGGGCCGGGCAGCCGATTACCCATTCTGCGAGCGGCAAAATGATGAATAATCCAGGAAGGTTCGTAGGCATGTATCAAGGCAATATGTCCATATATTTTCCCGTTTTTCTCATAAACAAAATGCCGAGCAATATCCGGATTGTCCTGATATATTTTCCGATAAGTTTCTTTAAAAGTATCCCGATATGGCTGGAGATATTCGTATTTTTCACCGTAGATAAAGCCGGTATCGAAAAAAAATTCCCATAGTTCATCCATATTTACATCATTTGAAACACGGGCATTGCTATCCAAATAAGTGCCGAGAATATGGTTGAGCTTGGTATAAGAATTTATATTCATATCCATAATAGCCAACCCGCATTGTACTGTATTATTTTCCAAATCCTCTTGGCGGTAAACAATTTGCACAGTACAATCTATCTTTAAAATACCCGCATACACTATTATTACATTCGACATGATCATTCCCGGTAAGAGAGTTTCTTCTTCAATTTTATCTCTTATTGAGAATCCCGCAGTAGATATGTCATATATATCGCGTTCTATAGTTCCGTTGCAGAAAGGATGCTTAAAACTTATCGAAAGAGCAGGAGTAATGTGCTGACGGGGATTGCGCATTTCTCTTTTTGGAAACAATGGCATCTGGTTGCTGAGGGGTGCAAAAATTATTCTGCTATCGGGTAAATCCATATCATTGCGAATACATTTGCATAACCCGGAGAAAAGTTTAACACCGCTTTGGGACAGATTGATCAGAGCAGCTTTGTTTTCATCAAATCCTTTCATGCTTTGATTTTCATTAAATCTAATTCCCAATCCGGTTGGAGTGAAATCTATCAAAGACCCGGGGGCATTAAAATCGCCCTGGATAACTTTACAGGTTGTATCTGCACAGCGGTAACGTTTTGTTTTGCGCTTTGTTATGGAATAACATTTTTCCGGTATACTTATTTTGATTTGATTGTTAACTTTACTGATAATTTCAGTTGCCGCTAAAATTGTCGTATATCCGTCCTCGATCATTAAATAAGCAGGATTCCACTCTTCCAGATCGTCAGGATTGGTTTGAGTATCGAGCAGGCAGATAAGTTCGTTTTTTATACAGGGCTGAGGGTAAGCCTTAATAATGATTTGTACGCCTGTTACATAATTGATAAAAATTATCGAAATATAACCATCTGTGAAATTGATATGATTTAATTTATTAACCAGTTTTTTCTGATTGGACAATCCTTGCATGCCTAATTCATCAAAAAGTTGGCCATGATGGAAAATTCGCGAGCATGCTAATTGAGTTGAAATGCTCTGGGTAGAAGTGCCTGTGATGTTGATGTCTTTTCCCTCCCTCGCAGAGTCTTTTGTTCTTTTTATTGCATATTATAAAGCAAAAACAAGCCTGATCTCAATAGAAAATATTTCGTTTAATATAACCGTGAATTCTGATGATTGTCAATCACTAATAGGAGATGACGCGGTATTTACAAATGAAATATTTTCTATAACAGGTTTATTAAAAGACTTGGATGTAACCATAGATAATATAATTGGGTTAATGTAATCACCTGCCGCCTTATGATTGCTCTTGAGCTTTAGAACCAAATTTGTAATGATGAAGTAATAATTATCCTTCGATAATGCAGTGTATTAATAAACATATTATTTATGACTACAACAGGTTAAAGAGCGGATGAAAGAAATCTTAATCGCAATCAGCGGAATAATTTTGTTTTTAATCGGCATGGTCAGGCTTTCATTAACAGCCCGGGAAGTAATTAATGTGCGTATTAAACAATATATTAAATATTCAGTGGAAAAACCTCTATACGGCCTTTTGATCGGTGCCGTTTCTACTGTTTTTTTCCAAAGTTCGTCTGCTTCTATCGCCTTGACAATAGGTCTTGTGAGCGCAGGATTGGTCAGTTTTTACAGTTCTCTTGCTATTATATTGGGTGCAGATATCGGAACAACGTTAACTGTTCAATTGGTAATATGGAGGTTTACGGAGATCTCACCAATCTTTATTTCCCTAGGCGGTCTCTTATGGTTAATTGGTCGCGAAAAATGGGATGTTGCCGGTAAGATGATTTTTTATTTTGGGCTCATTTTTTTCGGTCTGGAAATGGTAGGCCAGGCGGCAGAACCTTTAAAAAAATCTCCAGACTTTCTGAATTTTTTTGCTCAGGCCAAGAATCCTCTTTTTGGTCTTGCCCTGGGAGTAGTTGTTACTGGGATTATACACGCATCAGCTATACCGATTGGCATTTTAGTTATCCTCGCTCAGCAGGATGTCGTTTCACTGGAAAATGCTTTGCCCGTGGTTATGGGTGCAAATATTGGCACAACTGTTACGGCACTTCTCGTCGGATCTGTTGCCACAGTGAGCGGTAAAAGAAGTGCCATATCTCATCTTGTTTTTAAATGTACAGGTGTCTTGCTTTTCCTGATGTTTATGCCGCATTTTCTGGTGTTACTAGGGGCTCTTTCTTCCAGTGTGGCTCAGCAAATTGTTTTGGGCCACTTTTTGCTGAATCTGCTTATTGTATTGGTTTTTATTTCTTTCTTAAAACCATTTGCCCGCTTAATGAACAAAATGATACCAGGGTTGGATGATCCTCTGCCGCTTTGGCCGGAGTTTCTTAATCAGCACGATTTGTCAAATCCCGAAAAGTCATTGGGCGATGTTCAAAAAGAGTTGCACAGGGCAATGATTATTATTCAAAAAATGTTCATCAGCACTATTGACTTAATGGCTTTCCCTAAAGAGGGTAAAAGAAAAGACATTTCTTATATTGAAATGCTGGTTAATAATTTAAGAGCTCAAATTGTCAAGTTCTTATGGCGAATATCAGCCAGTCAGCTTTCAATTAAACTTTCCGAAAAGCTTTTTGCCTATACGGCAATTGTGGATGATATTGAAAGCATTGGTAATCATATAACATTGATAACAGATTTGGTCCTTCAGAAGGCCATGAAAAAAATCAAATTCAGCGAAAGCGGCGAAGCAGAGATGCTAGAGATTATTGGATTGATAAGCCGGAATCTTGATGATGCAAGGGCTATTATTACTGAACCGCATGATCAAAAAATAAACGACATTATTTGCAGGGAAGAAGAAGTAGATATAAAAGTGAAGGATGCCCGCGACCGGCACATCGAGCGGTTTCATAGACGGCTTTGTCAGGCTGAGGCCGGACCCTTCTTTGTGGAGATGCTCATTCATCTGGAGCGTATATCTGATCATTGCAACAATATTGCTGAATACGTTTCGGATATTGAAAGAAAGGCGCCTGAACAGAATTAATGATTGGTCACTGATAGTAATCAAAAGGAGAGAATTAATGGCGAAATATGGCAAGTATTTTATTATGGCAGTGATTGGTGTATTTGTCGTCTTGACAGCAGCCCAGGCATTGAGGGCTGAAACAATCGAACTGAAGATGGCGCATTTTATGTCACCGATGCATATCCAGCATCAGCAGTCTTTTGTGCCCTTTACCAAAGAAGTGGAAAAACTGACCGGCGGCAGGGTGAAAATCAGGATTTTCCCAGGTGGTGCTTTAGGTGGAGCCCCGGAGCTGGCAGATTCAGTAAAGACTGGTATCGCAGATATAGCTTTCATTGTTCCTTCTTACACAACCGGACGTTTTCCGCGAACTTCTGTTTTTGACTTGCCTTTTATATTTGATAACGCCATACAGGCTGCAGAAGTGTTGTATGCCGTTTATGACAAATATCTCGCCGAAGATTTTAAGGATTATAAGGTTTTATGGCTATATAGTTGCGATACAGGTCAATTGCATTCAGTGGGGAAACAAATCAGAGTTCTTGCTGATTTGCAGGGAATGAAAATGCGGGCACCATCTTCTTATATGAGCGAGGCCTTAAAACTATTAGGTTCCAATCCTGTATCCATGCCTCTTTCCGAGCTTTCCATGGCGCTGGATAAACACGTTATTGATGGCATGCTGTCTCCAAGTTCTTCTTTAAAGGATTTTAAATTAACTGAAACAATAAAGAACACAACGCAGATTGATTTTTATATTTCGCCAATGGCCGTAATCATGAATAAAGAAAAGTATAACTCATTGCCAGATTATGCGAGGAAAGCCATTGATCAGGCGTCGGGGAAAAAACGGGGATTGCTTGCTGCCAAGATTTATGACGATTATGCAAAAACTTCTTTAAAATATTTAAGTGATACCGGGAAAATAAAAGTATATCGTTTGGCGCCGGATGAAAAAAAGAAGTTCATAGAAAAATTGAAAAAGATGGAAGTGGAGTGGGTGGCAAAAAATGCGATAAAGGGTATACCCGCCAGAGAATTGATGGATAGGATACATGAGCTCGCCGCTAAAACCAAATAGCAATATGTTCGCTTAATATTTCAGGCAGGAGATGTAAAAGATGTTACTAGAGCAGAAAACAGGTTGGCTCCATACACTTGCTCATACACTAAATGGCATTGGTATTGTTTTAATTTTCTTGCTCATGTTTTTGACCGTGGCGGATATTGTCCTCAGAAAAATACTCAATCAAGGAATATTAGGAACGCTGGAAATATCTGAATCTATGATGGTGGCTATAGTTTACTTTTCGCTGGCTGCGGGAGAGCTTAAAGAGCGTAATGTTAATGTTGATTTACTGGTTAGCCGGCTTTCGTTAAAGAGTCAGAAGATTATTGATGCCGTAGTTAAAACTATCGGCTTTATTCTTTATTGTTTAATTGCTTATGCCGTTTTTGGCTATGCTGCCCTGATGAAATCTTCCGGTGAAGTTTCATTGGATTTGTTGCTGCCTAAGTATCCGCTTATTTATATTGTTGCCTTGTCGCTGATTCCTTTTAGTCTTGTTCTCTTATCCCGGATGATTGTTGCTTGGCAGAATTTAAGGCGATTATGGATCCGCTGATTGTTGGAGTTGCCGGAATTCTGATGGTGTTGCTATTCCTGCTTCTGGGCATGAATGTCGGCTTTGCCATGGGTACTGTCGGGTTTCTGGGATTTTCTTTATTAACTTCCTTCGGAACTGGAATATCCATGATCGGTATGGTGGCGTATAAGACGGGATCTTCTTATACATTAACGGTAATACCCTTATTTATTCTGATGGGTCTGTTTTCCAATTCTTCACGGATGGGTTATGAGTTATATCAGGCAGTTAACCGCTGGATTGGATTTCTACCCGGAGGACTAGCCATGGCTACAGTTTTGGCATGCGCAGCTTTTGCGGCTATATCCGGTTCGTCATTGGCAACGGCAGCAATTATGGGAATGGTAGCCTTGCCGGAAATGAAGCGATTCAATTATGATAACGCTCTGGCTATCGGGTGTGTTGCCGCTGGAGGAACATTAGGTATCTTAATTCCACCCAGTACAATAATGATTATCTATGGCCTATTAACAGAACAGCCAATAGGCACGCTTTTTATTGCCGGTATTCTGCCGGGTATTTTATTGACATGCCTTTTTCTGGGAACAATATATATTATGACCAAAAGAAATCCTCTTTTGGCGCCGGCCGGACCAAGTTTCCCTTGGAGGGATAAATTTTCAGCTCTCAAAGGCACTGCCAGTGTTCTTTTTCTTTTTGCTCTGGTAATTGGTGGTCTATACATGGGCTGGTTCTCGCCAACGGAAGCGGCTGGTGTCGGCGCATTCGGTGCTCTGATAGTTGCATTAGTCAAAAGGCGCATGACGGGGAAAGATCTCTTTGCCGCTTTGCAGGAAACTGCTCTGACTACGGCAATGGTCTTTACAATTCTGATCGGCGCAAATATTCTAGGTTACTTTATGACAGTCAGTCAGATTCCAGAAAGCCTTTCTCGATTGATAGTGAGCCAGGGACTAAATCGATATTTGGTAATGTCTATTATTTGCACTCTTTATATCATTTTGGGTTGCCTGATGGAAGGCATGGCGATCATGGTATTAACGTTGCCGGTAGTCTTTCCCCTTGTCATGCAGCTGGGGTTTGACCCCATCTGGTTTGGAGTCATAGTTACTCTTTTTATAGAAATGGGCTTGATTACACCGCCCATCGGTGTAAATGTTTTTATCGTCGGTGGAATTGTCAAAGAAGTTCCTATGTACGCGATCTTCCGCGGTGTCATGCCGTTTTTTATTGCAATGATCATTTGCCTGATAATATTGATGGTTTTCCCACAAATCGCTTTGTTTCTGCCTCGAACAATGGGGCGCTGACATCATTCATTTATAGACTCCTTTGCCCTTAATAAAGTCAGTTTCATTGGCAGTATCCAGTATGTCTTAAATTGCTGTCCATCTAATAAAAAAGATACATTGCTCTAATTTAGAAAATCTTTTATAATACAACCACTTATTAATTATAAAATAATATGATTTTCAGTTTAAGGGGGAAATAAAAATGAAACAGAGAATGAGTGCTTTAAAGTTTGCTCTTGAAAATGAAAACAAAGAACATGATTTTTATATGGATAACGCCCGTAGAACAAAAAATCTGGCAGGTAAAAACATGTTCAAACAACTTGCCAATGAAGAAAAGGAACATTTCGAGATGTTAAGGAAGTTGCATGACAGGTGGGAACAGCAGAAGAAATGGCCGGCAACGGTTCCTCTGAAAGTGAAGAAATCTCTGGCCGGCAGCATATTGAAATCAATGGAAGGTAAAAAGTCGGCCCGTATGAAAGGTGATGAAGACGACCTGAAAGCGATTCGCACGGCAATTGATTTTGAGGCCAGAGGTGTAGATCTTTACACAAAATTGGAAAAAGCAAGCACTGATCCTAAGGAAAAAGCATTTTTTAATTTAATTGCAAGTATAGAGCGGGCGCATTTTCTATCTCTGCGAGAAACTGAAGAATTCTTATTAGATCCAGTTTCCTGGTATCAGAATGCCGAAAAAAGTACTCTGGATGGGGCGTAATGTTTACTCCGTCTGTTTAGTGCTGACTTGAAGAATTCTCTGCATTTACTATATCCAATTGGTCCAGCTGAGAATTTATTTTTGTCCAGGCAGTATAGGAATGGTCGAGCTCGGAATTCATACCTTTCAACTCTTTATTTATGATCTTAATCCGGTTTACGTCTTTATGGATTTGCGGATTACACAGGGCGGTTTCGAGTTCAGTCTTTCTGGCTTCCAATAATTCAATTTTTTTCTCCACTGCTGCCAGTTCTTTTTTCCAGGCGTTTTTCGTTTTTGCTAAGCTGTTTCTTTCTTCTGCCTCCAGTCTTTTTTGCACTTTGCTCTTAAAAGCTGGTTCTCTTTCCAGCAGACGTGATTTGTCTTCTTTCATACAGATGAACTCAGTGCGCTTTTCAATGAAATAGGAGTAATTGCCGGAATAGTAGTTGATAGCTCCATCCTTTAATTCAAAGACTTTATTGACCAGCCGATCGAGAAAATAACGGTCATGGGACACGATGACTACCGTGCCGTTGTAATTGATGAGGGCATCTTGAAAAATGGATTTCGTTTTCAGATCGAGATGGTTTGTCGGTTCATCCAGGACGAGAAAATTGGTATCCAGCAATAATATTTTTAACAGGGCGATCCTGGATTTTTCGCCGCCGGAGAGCACTGAAATCGGTTTGTAGATATCGTCTCCGGAAAAAAGAAACGCGCCCAGCAAATTGCGTTTCTCCTGATCGGACGCCAGAGTGACGACGCTGTTGACTTCTTCCCAGATGGTTTTTTCATAGCTTAAGTTTTGTGAACTTTCCTGAGAAAAAAAGGCCATATTTACATCATTGCCGTATTGAACTTTTCCGGCCGCTGGTTTTTCTCCTAAACTTAACAGACGGGACAATGTTGACTTGCCTGAGCCGTTGACGCCTACAAATGCAACTTTGTCGCTGCGAAACAAACTGAAATTAAAATTGTTAATAACTTTCAGTTCGCCGTAATTATGACTAAGATCAATCACCTTGACAACTTCTTTGGCGCTTTTCTTGCAGTCAGGGAATTTCATGGTTACCGCTTTGGTTTTGGCATCAAGCGTAATTGCATCAAACTTTTCGAGCATTTTAACACGGCTCTGGACCTGACTGGCCTTCGTTGCCTTGTAACGAAATCGTTCTACGAATTCTTCAATTTTTCTGATTTGTGCTTTTTGCAGCTCCTGTTCTTTTCTCAGGGCGGCATGGCGCCTTTCCTTTTCCTGAAGGTAATGCGAATAGTTTCCTTTATAAATATGAATATGGCGGGATGCCAGTTCGGCAATCTGGGTGACAATTTTATCCAGAAAAAACCGGTCATGGGAAATAACAATGATTGTTCCCGGATATTCACGTAGATAGCTCTCCAGCCACTCCATGCTTTCCGTGTCCAGATGGTTGGTCGGTTCATCCAACAGCATAATGTCTGGCTGAGCCAGAAGAATTGATGCCAGCAGTATACGCATTTTCCAACCGCCGGAAAAGAGTTCGCAATTGCGGACAAAATCGCTTTCCTGGAAGCCGAAGCCTTTGAGGATTTGTTTGGCTTTGGCCTCAAATGCGTAACCATCACGGGCATTAAAGTGAGCCATTTCAGCAGAATATGCTTTAGCAATCCGGCTGTATTCCGGCGTATGTTGTTTGGCTTGGGACATCTGATGCTCCAGGAATTTAATCGATTCTTCAAGAGCGGCAATCCCGCTTTTATTCTTCAGGAAGTCGATTAAATTGACTGGCTCCAGTTCCACCAGATCCTGGGGCAGATAGCCTATTGTCTTCTGCCTGCGGTTCGGGATATCAATCAGTCCTGAATCCGGATGAACCTGTTCCAGAATTGCCCTTAGGAGAGTTGTTTTGCCCGTTCCGTTGTCGCCGACCAGGCCGATGCAGCTTTTCGGATGGATTGTCCAGTTAATATTATCAAACAGCTTTTTGTCTAAAAAAGATAAACTGACATTTCTTATGTAAATCATTGAGATTCTCGCTTATAATGAGCCGGTATATAGGGCAAATATATAGAACTGTCAAATGATAATGCTTTCTTCGGCATTGCTTCCCTTGCGTGATTAATATTTCATTCCTTGAAGTTTGACATGAGGATTTTCTTGAAGGTTGAGAATATGCTGTTTCCAGTCAGGAGGATATCAATGATGGCTGCTACGGGTTACCAGGCCGATCATCCGTTCGTACCGGGGGAGAGTCCCCCCGGCCCTACTAAGAATAGATCTTATTTCAGCCTTTCTTCTGACAATTGCAAGTGGTCAGTTTCTATTTCCACCAGTGCTTCAAAAAGCTGCCTTATCCTTGAATGATCCGCGCCGTCGGCCGACTTTCTATAGAATGCGATCGCCTTGGTTTCCCGTTCGTGGGACTCTTTTAAGTTTTCGATATTCTCTGTGTGACAGGTCTCTCTTCCCGGGGGAACGGATTCCAGCTTGAGTATTTTCCTCCAAATGGATGCATGCTCCGCTTCAATCTTACCAAGCGCCTTAAACAAAATCTTCCCCTCGGGATCATTCGTTTGATTGGCGGCACAAGCATAAAATGTCGAATTGCTTATTTCCACCATGAGAGCGTGTTCGACATTGGCTTGATCCTTAGCGCTAAGAGGAATATCAAAGTTCACAATAGCGTCTTTTGCCTCCAGAATATAATCCGCATGGGCGCCGCAGAAAGGGCAGTTAGGCGGGGGGTTAAAACCGACATAGGCATCTCCGCATATAATACATCTATATAATTTAACCATTTGTTTACCTTTCAAAATCATTTCCCTGATTGTTCTTAAGCCACATAGGGTTTTTAGAGCTTCCAAAGACCGTGAAGATTGCAGTATTCCCGTGCGATAATATTGGTCGCTTCGACGGGGAAAAATGCTTCCGGCGCCTGGCCCGGCGCTAAATATTGGCGATAAATTTTGCCGTTTGTAATTACTTCAATCCATTCGATGTAGTGTTTTTCTTCCATAGGATGGGCAACGCTGCCGACGGTAACCTTGACCCCGCCAGCCACTTTTTCCACAACCGGAACATGCTTTTCCTTTGCCGCATCTGTAGTGTTCTCCGCCAGCATCTTCATGGGTTGGCCGCAGCATACCAGTTTGCCCATTCCGGCGTGAAGCACTTCCACGATATTGCCGCATACGTCACATTTATAAACTTCGTTTCTTTGTGCCATGATGAACCTCCTTGTTTAGTATGATCAATCCACTTTTTTAAACATCTTGCCTTTAGCACCGCAGATCGGGCAGGCCTCCGGAGCTTCTTTTTCAACTGTGTATCCGCAGACCGGACAGACATAATAGCTGTAGGTGTCTCTTGCACGATCCAGATTGTCGAGTGCCTGCTGATAGAGGGCGGCATGAATTTTTTCCACTTCGTTGGCATAGTTGAAAGATCGCTCCGCCTCTTTATGCCCTTCCGCCTTGGCCGCTTCGATCATTCCCGGATACATGCTTTTGAATTCATGAGTTTCGCCGGCAATGGCTTCCTGAAGGTTTTCGCGGGTGGAACGAATGCCTTTGAGCGCCCTTAAATGAGCATGGGCGTGAATGGTTTCCGCTTCTGCGGCGGCCCTAAAAAGTTTTGCGGCCTGGGGAAATCCTTCCTGATCCGCCTTAGCCGCGAAAGCCAGATATTTACGGTTCGCCTGTGATTCACCGGCAAAAGCCTCTTTTAACGCGTCTTCAGTTTTTGACATAATTTTCTCCTCCATTTAAGAATTGTTTTCGTTTTTTGCCGTGCAATTATCCGGCTTCCAGCAATGCTTTGGTGAAATAATGATTATGGCGAACCCTTCCGGATTAGCGGCGGTTCAACTACCGCTGATCCGGTGGGGGCTTTCGCCATGTCCTGCGACGAATCATCACGCCAGATCAAAGCGATCCAGGTTCATGACCTTGTTCCATGCAGCCACGAAGTCCTGCAGAAATTTTTCCTGGGAATCCGCGCAGGCATAAACTTCCGCAATGGCTCGAAGCTGGGAGTTCGCGCCGAAGATCAGATCAACGCGTGTGGCGGTCCAACGGGGGACCCCCGTCTTTCGGTCGCGGCCTTCAAATACGTCTGCATCTTGTGCCGTCGGCTTCCACTCTGTCCCCATGTCGAGCAGATTTCCGAAGAAGTCGTTGGTCAGCTTTTGGGGGCGCGTTGTGAAAACACCATGCGTTGAGCCGCCGTAGTTTGCGCCCAGGACGCGCAGGCCGCCGATCAACACAGTCATCTCCGGTGCGGTGAGCGTCAGAAGCTGTGCTTTGTCCACCAGCATCTCTTCGGCCGATACGGCGTATTTTTTCTTTGAATAGTTACGGAATCCGTCTGCTTTCGGTTCCAGCACACCAAAAGAAGCCACGTCGGTCTGTTTTTGCGAAGCGTCCATCCGTCCCGGAGTGAAGGGAACTGTTATTTTGTAACCGGCATTTTTCGCGGCCTGCTCCACGCCCGCTGCTCCACCCAGAACAATCAGGTCGGCAAGCGACACTTTTTTATCGCCTGCCTGTTCTTTGTTGAAGTCTTTGTGGATACGTTCCAGGGTCTTGAGCACTTTGGCGAGCTTTTCAGGCTGGTTGACCTCCCAATCCTTCTGCGGGGCCAGGCGAATGCGCGCGCCGTTGGCGCCGCCGCGCATGTCGGATCCGCGGTAAGTGAATGCCGATGCCCAGGCGGTTGTAACCAGCTCCGACATGGACAAACCGGAATCCAGAATTTTGCTCTTGAGGGTGGCGATGTCCTTGTCATCAATTAGTTTGTGATTGACATCTGGGATGGGATCCTGCCAGAGAAGCTCCTCTTTGGGCACTTCTGTGCCGAGATAGCGAGAACGCGGTCCCATATCACGGTGTGTCAGCTTGAACCACGCCCTGGCGAAAGCATCCGCGAATTCGTCCGGATTGGCCAGGTAGCGGCGGGCAATCTTTTCGTAAGCCGGATCAAACTTGAGGGAAAGGTCGGCTGTCGTCATCATGGGGCGATGTTTCTTGGACGGATCATGGGCATCGACAATCATATCCTCTTCGTCCACATTTTTGGCCAGCCAGATGTAGGCTCCGGCCGGACTTTTGAGAAGCTCCCACTCATATTTGAAAAGCACCTTGAGATACCCCATGTCCCATTTGATCGGGTTGGGCTTCCAGGCGCCCTCGATGCCGCTGGAGATCGTATCGCCGCCTTTGCCGCTTTTAAAACTGCTTTTCCAGCCCAGGCCCTGCTGTTCAATGGGTGCGCCTTCGGGCTCAGATCCCACATGCGTTGCGGGACCAGCGCCGTGGGCTTTGCCGAAGGTGTGGCCGCCGGCGACGAGCGCGACGGTTTCTTCGTCGTTCATGGCCATGCGCGCGAAGGTTTGACGGACATCGTGTGCAGACTCCGCAGGGATGGGTTGGCCGTTTGGCCCTTCCGGATTCACGTAAATCAAGCCCATTTGCACGGCGGCCAGCGGGTTTTCCAGGTCGCGCTCGCCCGAATAGCGGTTGTCGCCCAGCCACTTGTCCTCGGAGCCCCAGTAGATGTCTTCTTCCGGTTCCCAGACATCCACGCGCCCGCCGGCAAAACCGAAGGTTTTAAAGCCCATCGATTCCAAAGCGCAGTTGCCCGCCAGAATCATGAGATCGGCCCAGGAGATTTTCTTGCCGTATTTCTGCTTGATGGGCCACAAAAGCCTGCGCGCCTTGTCGAGGTTAACGTTATCGGGCCAGCTGTTCAGCGGCGCCAGACGTTGCGAGCCGGAATTCCCGCCGCCGCGGCCGTCGCCCATGCGGTAGGTGCCGGCGCTGTGCCAGGCCATCCGGATGAAGAGTCCGCCGTAATGGCCCCAGTCGGCCGGCCACCACTCCTGCGAGTCGGTCATGAGCGTGTAGAGGTCTTTCTTGATGGCTTTCAAGTCCAGTATTTTAAATTCTTTTGAGTAGTCAAACGCTTCGCCCATCGGATTGCTTTTCTGCGAATGCTGATGAAGGATTTTCAGGTTCAGTTGATTCGGCCACCAGTCGCGGTTTGACGTACCGCCACCGGAAATGGGTTTGCGCATATGGCCCGTTACCGGACATTTGCTTTCTTCGGTCATAGTCTTTTCTCCTTTCATTGGGTAAATCGGTTAAATGTTTCTTCGTGTCGTTTTCAGTCCTACTGCTACTCTGGAATGATTCCTATTTGTAATAAAAAGCTCTTCATCACGTCTTTTTTTTACCGCCGGTTTTTCATACTGCCTGACTGAGGGATAAGAGAATCAGTCGGAGCGCTTCAGGCATTCCCGGCAATACCCGTGTAATTCCATTCGGGTATCGGTGACGATAAAACCCGATTTACGGGCGATGTCTTTTGGTTCAAGAGGCGCAGGAATGTCGTAGTCGATAATCGTTCCGCATCGTTTGCAAATAAGATTAATATGATCGGACAGATCAACATCGTAACGGTTTTCCATCCGGTCAAATTCGAGTTGTTTGATCAGTCCGCTTTCGGAAAATTCTTTAAGCGTCGCGTAAACCGTCGAAAGACTGACGCGCTTTGCTTTTTTACGCGCCTCGCTAAAGATTATCGTTGCGCCGGGGTGTTCGTGACGATTCTCCACCAACGCATCAATAATCGCCAGACGCTGCGGCGTAATTTTAAAGCCTTTTTCCTTTAACGGACCGATCAGGTCTTCTTTATTGATCATTCTCATTTCGGAATAATTCCAGTTTGAGGTTATTAATAACCTTGGCTGTCCTATCTGTCAAGTTATTTTTTGAGCAGGAAGGGGCGACGAAAAAGTATAAGTTGATGCTCCAATGAACGTGCTGGAATTAATCAGCTCAGGTCCCTCTTTGTTTTTCTGTTCAAAGTATGCCTTCTTTGCCGGGGGTGATGTGCTCCGGCCCTTCTTCTTTAATCGGAGCGATTATCTTAACATTGGTGAGCTTGGTGTTGATTATATGAGCTCCGGCCCATGACAGGATTAATCGGTGCCGGCCGATAGAAACAAAATGGCAACGATCGTTAAAACAGGTATTTTTCCTAATGCCTTCTCAATGATTTAAATGTTATTAAGACAGTTAATATTATATTTTATTGGGCCTAGCAGGCCGGCGGTCCAGTGCTGCACTAACTTGGCAACCTTGGGCCGCTTGGCCTGCCGGGGGGGGGATTCTTGCGGGTCTGTTTTGTGCTATACTATTCTTTCATTCCCATAAGCTTTTTGGCCATCTTCTTCTTTGATTCAAAGTCAGTCAGGACCGTAAACATGAACCGCTGGGACTGGGGTGCTCCTGCGCCGTGCCAGGTCCCCGGGCCGTGCAAGCCGGCTGTCCAGTGCTGCAAGAACTTGGCGACTTTGAACCGCTTGTCCGCCGGGCCTGTGGCTGAGAAGGCTTTCTTCAGCGCCGGACCAACCTCCGGATCTTCGAGGTCTTTGAGCCGCGGCATAGTCACCACAAGACCGCCGCCGATATCTCCGGCATTCTTCATGATTTCCCAGAACCCGTGGGCGGTATTGAGTTTGGCGGCATTACCGAAAAGATCGTCCGGCAGATAGACGCCCGATCCCTGGGGTTCCTCGCGTCCCTTCATGGCCGCTGCAATCGCGCAGGCATGGGACGTCTCGTTCAGGCGGACCATGTCGATGATCTTCTCCTGAATGTGAGAAATCTTTTCCACACCGCTGTATTCGGCGGCCAATAAGGAACCGCCGATAATCAGATCGGCAAATCCTACCTTGCAGGCGCCGCCGTAATTCATGCGGTGGGCTTTAGCAAAGCGCGTCACTATTTTGCCGCAGTACTTGGTTTCGCCGCAGAGGAATACGCGTTCCCAGGGGATGAAGACCTTGTCGAAGACCATCGTTGATGTTTCCCGCTGTCCGTAGATAGGGTTTCCGAGCTCGGATTCGTCGTCGCACATCTCCCGCTCGGCCGAGTAGGGATTGTACTGACAGATGTAGGTCAGACCCGGATCGCCGTTGCGCACGGCGAAAGCCAGGGCGAATTGCTCCTCTCCTTCTTTTAGCGATCCTCCCGGAAGCACGAGCGTTTCATGGGAACCGATGGCGCCGCTCTGGCTAACCTTGATTCCGCTGACGATAATACCGTCGTCGCGTTTTTCGACGTGGTGGATAAAGACGTCAATCTCGTCCTGCTGGGTGGGTCTCTTCTTGCGGTCTCCTTTGGCGTCGGTGATGGCGCCCGATACGGCCAGGTCATTGGCCTGGGCATAGGCGAGCCATTTGTTGAATCTTTCATTGTATTTCGTGCCCAGTTCGCGGTCCATTTCCCACGTGGTGGCGGCAAGGCTGTTTAAGGCGTCGCAGCCGACACAGCGGTAGTTGCATGTTCCCAACGTCTGGCTGGTCAGGAGAGCCATCTCCTGGCGCATATCCAGGTCGTGGATGTTCCGGGCAACATTCAGGTTGCGGCTGATCGTTCCCCCTGTCAGGTGGGAGGTGGCAACCATCACCTCCTTGTTGGCCGGGTCTTCCGCCAGGCCGTAAACTGCTGCGTTGGCCATGACCATGGATCTGGTCACAGGGTTGTCAAGCAGGTTCTTTACCCATTTCCCGCCCAAATAAACGCGGGGCTTCAATTTTTTGATGGACTCCAGAAACTCATTTGCCGTCTTTAATGCCATAATCTTCTCCTTTTCCGTCCTGCTTTTGAGCTGGGACGTGCATATAAATATTCAGCCTTACTTTCGGTAGTGAGAAAGGCGATTATTCCTTGCTTCTTTCAGTTTAGCCTCGCTGCTTTTTCCGGATAGACACCGGACAATACCCGCCTCTTGCGGCTGCACTTCCACAAGGAGACCAGTTTTTGTTACGAAAACCCGGCAGGGTCTCTGCCCTACTATAGAGCAGCTTTCTCATTAATCCCCTGGGCTGCTATGTCGATCGCATCCCAGGCCCCGCCGAAGGTTGGCGCGTAGGCCAAGTCGAGATAACCTATCTCTTCAAGCTTTAGTCCCGACCAGAGAGCAATAGAGATGCTGTTGATTCTGGCAACAGCACCCTTACCCCCGACAGCCTGGGCGCCCAGAAGTCTGCCCGTGGGCTTGTCGGCGACGAGCTTCAGTCCCAGTTTTTCGCCCTTGGCCAGGGGTCGTCCTACAGGAAGACCCCAGATAATAGCGCTGACCGGCTGGAAGCCGTACTTTTCCGCTTCTACTTCCGTGATTCCTGTTGCGGCCACTTCAAGATTGAAGAGCTTGAAGGATTGTGTCCCCACGATTCCGGCAAAGTGTGCCACGCCGCCGCCGATGTTGATGCCGGCAGTGCGGCCCTACTTGTTGGCGATGTCGCCGAGCGGATTATAGACCCATTTTCCGGCAACGCGGTGAAAGACTTCGCAGCAATCACCGACGGCGTAAACTTCTTCTCGCGAAGTGCGCTGGAAGAAGTCCACCGAGATGGCGCCGCTTTCAACCATCTTGATGCCCATGGATTCCGCCAGTCTTGTGTTTCGTTTCGTTCCTAGACCCATAAGAATTATGTCCGCGTCCAGGTTTCCCTTGTCCGTAATCAGTTTGAGTGCGAAGTCTTTACCCTTCTCGATGGCAAGGGGTTTGGTACCCGGAAAAAAGGCCACTTGGTTCCGGTCGAGTTCTTCAGACATCAGCTTCGCAAATTCCTGGCCCCAGCGCAACGCGGGACGGGGCAGAATGTCGATAACCTGAGTTTCGATGCCGATGCTCCTGAAGGCTTCGCACATCTCCATACCGATGTAACTGGCACCCACGATCACGGCTTTGCTGCAGCTCTTTTCGGTCAAATAAGATTTCAATCGCAGGGCATGGGTCAGGCGGCGTGAGAGACAAACTCGCCCCGTTCGATCATGGTCACCTGGAGGGACTGGTCCCGCCGCTTTGCCTCCGCAGCGACGGAAGGTCCGGCCGCGCCGCCCCCGACAATCACAAGATTTTTACTCATAGAAACATCCTTTTAGTAACTCCACGGGTTCTGTTCTCCCGGCGAGTCAGTCTTGCAAATTTTCAACATTCGAACCGAACGCTTTTGCCGCGATTTCATTTTTTCCGACAGGATAAGATCTGCGGCTATGCCCTCAGCATCCGTAATGACTTCGCGGCAGAAAAGGGCGTGGTCGCGGCAGAGCCATTCGGACTGCCATTTTCGGGGCAACTCCCGGCATTGCGTATGATTGAATTTTTCCTGAAAGCGGTTGGAATCTGGTTGAAAATCCGGTAGACGCCGGGTTTCCCGTAGAGCTGCTGCCGGGACTTCTTCACTACTTCTTTGGGATCATTTCCTTCGGGCAACAAAGCCCGGCCATGAACGGCGCTTACGGCCATAACGGCGCCGTTCAGCGCACCGCAGGTGTCTCCGAACAGCCCGATGCCGCCTCCGAAACCGGTTGCGCATTTCTGCACGGCCGGAGGAAGGCCCGTGTCCACCAGCGCGAAAACGGCCTGGGTCACGCACTCGGCGCAGTTGTATCCGAGAGAGAAGTTCTTCCTGGCTCTCTGACGTATTTCCTCGATTTTTTCTTCTCTTGCCATTGCTTTCTCCCTTTTTTTCTCCGTTTGGCTTCTGCGGTCATAAAACTTCTTCAAAGACCTGATCAACAATTTTTCCGGAGGGGCATGTCCATAAAATCATTTCTTTGCAGAAATATCAATGCGGTAAAAATACGTAATACATACCTATGATATATAAGTATTTATGGGATAATGATTCAGGGCGTTGTTAAAGATAAAATATGCGATCTCAAGTTGGCTCTCCGGTTTTTCAAGCCCAGTTTCTTCCTCATATTGTCCCGGTGAACATCTACTGTTCTCGCGGAGATGTTCAGCATATCGGCGGTTTTCTTTGTCGTGCGTCCTTCTCGGATAAAGGTGAAAACCTTGGTTTCCATGGGGGTGAGATTCGGATATTTTGCGGACAGGGTGCGCAGAAACGGGGAAACGATCTCATTGATATGCTGTTCGAAAATGGGCAGTTGATTGCGTTGATGGCTGTCCATTGGCGTGTTTTTAAGGTTTTCGATATAAGGCGAAATCAGCTCCCGCGTATTACAAATGACTTTTTCTTCCAGCTCGGCCTTGTCCTCCTCCCGGCGCTTGAGCAGGACTCGGAGGGCTGTATTGGCGTCTTCCAGGTTCCGGTATTTTTCCTCTAGTTCCCGCTCCCTTTTCCTCAACGCCTCTTCCATTTTCTTGCGATCGGTAATAATACGCGCGATGCCGTGAACCGAAACCGGGCTGCCGTTCTTAAGGATGATGCGGGCGTTGATTTCCACCCAGACAGGCTCTCCGTCTTTTGTACAAGTCAGGAATTCCCGGGTATTATGTACTTCGCGGTGGTCGATTATCTTGCGAATGAATTCGAGCATTGCGGGCAGGTAATCGCGATCCAAAAGGTCATCGATGCCCATTCCCGATAACTGCTGCGGTTCGTAGCCATAGGTACGGGCTGCGGCATTGCATGACGGGATTTTTCCTGCGGAATCGAGAATAAAAATAATGTCATTGGTCTGTTCGAAGAGCTCCCGGTATTTTTGTTCCGATTTGCTGAGCGTTTCCAACGGCTGGATTTTTTTCTTCTGCATTAGACGGGCCTGCAAAGATTTTTTGTTGGATTGACAATACTATTTCAGAAGTTATTGAATAATTTTACTGAGACATCTCTTATTCATGAGTAAACTATAGAAAGTCCGATCTTGTATGTCAAGATGATTTTGGCCGGATGGTCATGGTGTATGTATTAATCCCGGTTAGATTCGGGACCGCCGCAGAAGCCGAAATATTCAAAAAATTGCTTGCGGGATTATCTTTTCTTCCGAAAGACAATTTTTATGGGTACCTGCTCAAAGCCAAAATTATCACGGATTTGGTTAAGCAGATAACGCTCATAAGAAAAATGTATGCCTTTAACATTGCTGACAAAGAAAACAAAAGTGGGCGGTTTGAGGCTTATTTGCGTGGCATAATAAACGTGTTGTTCCCGGCCTTGATAACGTGCAAGGGGATTGCGCTGCAGGGCTTTTTCCACCAGGGAATTCAATGGCGAGGTTCCCACTCTTTTTGTATATTGCAGATAAACCTCGTCAATTATGTCAAATATTTTTGGTGCCCGCTGCCCTGTTACTGCGGAAATGAAAATTATCGGGGAAAAGTCCATAAACTTCAGTTTGTCTTTAATATCCTCGACAAATTTGCCTACCGTGTCGTTGTCTTTTTCAATTTTGTCCCATTTGTTCACAACGATGATACAGGCCTTCCCGCGTTCATAGGCGAGCCCCGCAATCTTGGTGTCCTGATCGGTTATGCCCTCTTCAGCGTCAATCAAGACCAGCGCTATATCACAGCGGTTGATGGATTTGAGGGCCTGAACAACACTGTACTTTTCCAGTGTTTGGCTGATTTTGTTTTTCTTGCGGATTCCCGCCGTATCGATCAACAGATAATTATTACCGCGAACTTTCACAGGCTGATCTATGGCATCACGCGTGGTGCCGGGAGTCGGATTGGCAATGCTTCTTTCCTTGCCCAGGATACGGTTGACGAGTGATGATTTGCCGACGTTTGGTTTGCCGACTATGGCAACTTTGATTTGTTCATCTTCGTCGTTCGGGGTTTCTTTTAACTGGGCGAAGTCTTGCGTAATGACAGCCAGAAGTTCGTCCATCCCTAGACCATGCTGAGCGGAGATCGGATAAAACTCATCGATACCCAACCGGTAAAATTCACCCAGTAAATCTGTATGCCTGTCGCCATCTACTTTGTTGACTGCATAAAAAACATTTTTGGCTTTACCGCGCAGTTGCTTCGCAATTTCCATGTCCGATGGCGTGAGTCCCTCTTTACCGTCCATTAGAAAAATAATGACGTCCGCTTCTTCAATAGCCAGATTGCTTTGTTCGCGCATTTGGACGAGAATTCTTTCCTCGGAGGCCGGTTCAAATCCGCCGGTATCAATAAGTGTGAAGTGCTTATCCCGCCAGGCGCAATCCATATAATTGCGGTCGCGGGTGGCACCCGGCTCATCAATGACGATAGCTTTTTGCTTTCCGGCGATTCTGTTAAACAGAGTCGACTTGCCTACATTGGGCCGACCGACGATAGCTATTACTGGTTTTGTCTGCATATTCTTCCTTGATTAGGGGCCGTTACGAAATAACCACCGCTAAAGGGTGGCAAGACCATTTCGTTATGGCCCCTTATGCCGGTTATTGTTAATGAACGGCTTAATTCTTTAATAAACCAAACTCCTGCAGCATTTTTTCCGAGCTGGTCCAATCCTTTTTCACCCGGACAAAAAGTTCCAGAAATACTTTGGCGTTAAATAGTTTTTCCATCTCCAGTCTGGCTTGAGTACCAATATTCTTTAACATGGCTCCTTTTTTTCCGATCATGATTGCTTTTTGTGAATCTTTTTCTACAGTTATTGTTGCGCTGATACGTATTAAATTCTTTTCTTCGTCTTCTTTGAAGGTGTCAATTTCCACTGCGGTGGCATAAGGCACTTCCTGCGAAGTGAGCAGCATAATTTTTTCCCGGATAAATTCTGCAGCAATAAATCTTTCGGTGGCATCGGTAAAAGTGTCTTCGGCAAAATATTGCGGTCCTTCCGGAAGATTTTTTTTAATTGTCTGGAGTAATTCCTCTAGACCATCACCTTTGGCTGCAGAAACAGGGAAAAATTCCGAATAGTTATAAAGATTGCGGAATTTGTCGATCAGGGGCAGAAGAAGATTTTTTTCGATCAGATCGATTTTATTGATTACCAGAAAGACAGGGATATGAATCTCCGCGAGCGTTTCAATGAGGAAAATGTCCTGAGAATGAACACCGGATGCGGCCTCGACCATCATCAGCAGTATGTCGGCATCGTTAAACGACTCCCTTGCCGTTTGCACCATAGCGCGATTCAAGGGGGTTTTTGCTTTATGAATTCCCGGTGTGTCCAGAAAGATAAGCTGAGCATCGGGTAAATTCTTAATGCCGGTTATTTTATTCCTGGTCGTCTGCGGTTTGTCGGCGATTATGGAAATTTTTTCGCCGATAATAGCGTTGAATAATGTAGATTTCCCTACATTCGGACGGCCGATTATGCCAATGAATCCGGATTTGAACACGTCATTTATCTCCTGCCTGTTATAGTTGTTTTTCGTTAATTAAATCCAGAAATCGCGGTGGTTAAGATGCGTCCCTCATCAGTGGCTAACAAAATTAAACCACGTTTTTGTTCTGGAGACGTTCTTACATTAATAGTTGCCCGGGGGTAAAGCTTTTTTATTGCAGTAATATTATTGCTTCGCCAACCGCGGAAATTGGAAACATCCTGCTTGTGCAATTGAAAGTTAATTTCTCGAGTTTCTGCGGGAAGCTGCTCTAACAGTTGTCGCGTCCGTTGATAGTAAATTGCCGCCAGCACCAGGCTGCCAAAAGCCGGATGCAATGGTCCCGCCAGCACTGCATCGTCATTTTCCATTTCTTTTGTCCATTGCAATCCGGCTCGAATAACGCGGATTCCCGCAGCAGACAGTTTTTCCCAGGCCAGAGCGCATAAGCTTACGGCTTCTGATAAGGGCAATGGCTGATATTTCCCCTGCTGAAATTCGTCAGCCAGAGCTGTGCCTCTAAAAACTACAACCGGATGAATACGGACCATATCCGGTTTTAGTTGAAGTGTTTTTTCCAGAGAATAGACAAAGCCATCTTTAGTGTCTTTAGGCAGGCCGGCCATTAAATGCAGGCTTGTTTGAAAATTACTTTCTTTTAGAAGTGACATTGCTTTTATTATGTCGACAGCATTATGACCTCTTTGAGCAAATTGCAGGACATCATCAATAAAAGACTGAGCGCCTATTTCCACAGTCTTGACGTTATATTGCTGAAGAAAAGCAAGAATGTCGGTATTAATGTAATCCGGCCGCGTCGATATTCGAACGGAATGAACGAGGCCTGTCTGAATATAAGATTGCGCCCAGGACAGGAGGTTCTCCTGATAAGCCTGAGACATTCCCGTAAAACTTCCGCCGTAAAAGGCTATTTCCATCCGGCGGGATTTGTTTTTATTCCAGCCCAGATAAGAATTTACTTCATTTTCAAAATATTCCTTATTAATTACCTGAGGATAATGTCCAGCTGTAATCTTTTGGTTGCAGAAGATACAGTGATGTGGGCAGCCGCTGTTCATAACAAATATCGGGATGATCAAAGGCGAACTGACGGTTTCTTTTAAATAATTATTTTTTTTCATTGTGCAGTTCTTGCCATGCTTTTTTTGCCGCCTGCTTTGCGGCTTCTTTTTTACTTTTGCCTGAGCCTGCGTGGATTACCTCACCGGCAATGGACACTTCTACTTCGAATGTTTTTGCATGGTCAGGACCACAGGAATCGACAATTTTGTATACTGGTGCGGCCTTGTATTTCTTTTGGCAAAATTCCTGTAAGGCGGTTTTGTAGTCAAAGTATTGAGAATGCATAATATCGTCATTTAGAAATGGTCCCATCAATTTTTTTAAAAGCGATTTCGTTTTGGTAAAACCGGCATCGAGATATATTGCAGCAATGACTGCTTCGCAGGCATCAGCCAGCAGAGAATCTTTAGAGCGGCCCCCGGATATCTCTTCTCCTTTCCCCAACAACAGGCATTTGCCGATTTCCAGCTTGCGGGCCAGTTCGGTCAAAGGTTTTTCATTGACGACAGCAGCGCGGATTTTGGAAAGAGTTCCTTCAGAGAAATCAGAATATTTTTTCATGAGGAGGTCGCTTATGCACAAACCAAGAACGGCATCACCCAGAAATTCATATCTTTCATTGTCGGCAACGGCGAGCTGATGATTTTCATTGACATAAGAGCGATGGGTGAGGGCAGTTTCGAGCAAAGTTATATCGCGAAAATTATAGGAGAGTCTTTTTTCCAGCCCGGTTAGTGCGTCCCTTCTCTTTTTATTAGTCGGCGCTTTTGCCATAAAGCTTTCCATTAAGATATTTATTTGCCTTTGTTGTCACAATGTTGTTTACTGAAGAAGAAAAATCCCCATCCAGTAAAACCGGTAAATAGTTTTGGGAAAATCCTTTCAGCAGCCCGGTCTTTTTATCTCTGGTGCTTTCCACGATCACCTTCAGCGGTTTGTCTAAAAAACGTAAGGCAAATTTCTCCCTCTTTTGTGTGCTTAAGTTTCGCAAAATTGCCGCCCGCTCATTTTTTACAGTATCCGGTATTTGAGGCCGCATTTTTTGTGCCGGCGTTCCCGGTCTTGCGGAATAGGGAAAAACGTGAAGATATGCAACCGGTAAACTATCCAGCAAATTGAAGGTGTTATTAAATTGCTCTTCACTTTCCGTGGGAAACCCTACCATTACATCCACACCGATTGCAACATCTGTGATTGCAGAACAAATTTTTTCGATCAGATTCCGGTAGAAAATATGATTGTAATTTCTTTTCATTAACTGCAAAATCTTGTCATCGCCACTTTGCAGAGGAATATGCAAATGCGGGCAGAGCAGATCATTATTTTTAATAACGTTTAGCAACTCAGCGGTTATTTCCCGAGGTTCGATAGAGCTGAGGCGGACTCTTGCATTCCATCGCCGCCGGCACAGCTGCTCTAAAATCTGCGCAATATTTGTTGCCGGTTGGAGATCGTAACCGTAAGTACCCAAGTGAATACCTGTCAGGACGATTTCCTTATAACCTTCCGAATTTAACGCTGCCAAAGCTGTGAAGACTTCCTCTGGCGGCAGGCTGCGATTGTTTCCGCGGGCGAAAGGAACAATACAATAGCTGCAGAACGAGTTACATCCGTCCTGAATTTTCAAAAATGCACGCGTGTGGCCGCGGAATTTTCTAATCGGCATGTGATAAAACTTATTCTGGCGGAAGATATCGTTAACAAAAATGCGTGAGGAGGAAAGATCTGCACTGTTTCGCAGCAGATCGGCTATCTCATTTTTCCGGTCGTTTCCTACAACCATGCTTACACCATCAAGGTTTGCGATTTCCTGGGAAGCAACTTGCGCATAACATCCGGTGACCATAATCTTTGCGTGCGGGTTAGTCCGGTGTGCCCGGCGGATCAACTGGCGGACCTGAAAAGCGGAAAATGCGGTAACTGTGCAGGTGTTAATGATATAAAAGTCGGCAATAGTATTGAAGGGAACCAATAAAAAATGCTTCTTTTGTAAATCTTCCTCCAGTGCCGCGGATTCGTATTGATTTACCTTGCAGCCTAAAGTCGCAATTCCAACTTTGCCTGAGGGCTCTGCCCCGGAATCCAGTCCTGCTGATTTATATTCCGATTTGCCTGATATATTGTTTAATCGGTCATCCATTTATGATATAACCTTTTGGGAAGAATCTATTAGGCAGTTTGAAGTTTGTCAAGTTAAACAAAATGTGGTTTTTGTGAGTAAATTGAGATAAAAATTGAGACAAATAATTGCAAAAATATTCGGGGGGGTAAAATGGATACGATAATGGAATATTTATCAGCACACCCGATGATCCTGAAAGGGATAGTCATCTTTGCTGCTGTTATAATATTGTATTTCATATTCAAGCAGTTTATTAAATTAGCACTGGTTCTGCTGATCATAGTACTTGCCGTTGCGGGTTATTACTATTTTCAAGATCCTCATAAAATGCCCGAAAAAGTTAAAAATTCAATAAATAGCGTGAAATCAGGCTCGGATCAGGTTGTAGAAAAGAGCAAGAGCTTTTATAAAGATTCTCAAGAACTAATCGACAAGACCAAAGAATTGCCGCGAGACTTCAATAAATTATTTAAAAGTGCAGAAGATAAAGCGGGAAAATAGTATTTCGCATCCTGCCTGATATATGGCAATAATTTTATTTTCTGAATTCTGATATGACGAGAATATCAAAGATCATCAGCTGGAAATTCTTTTTTCTGATCAGCCTCCTGATAATGCTCTGTTTTATTTTTTTATGGTCTTCCAAGCCCTGCGAGGATACTTTAACCTATCGTATAGGAAAAGTAGACGATAGATTTGATCTTTCCCGCCAGGAATTTGCGTTGGCAGTGAAAATGGCGGCAGCAATGTGGGGAAAACCTTTAGGCCGGAATATTTTCCGTGAAGATTTCCGCGGGGCAATAGAGATCAACCTTGTTTATGACTATCGGCAGGAAGCATTGGATAAACTAAGGAAGATTAATTTTAAAATAGACAACACAAAAAATTCTTATGATGACCTGAAAGCCCGCCTGGAGAAATTAAAGGCGGAGCATGATCAAAAGAGCGCCCTGTTGTCGAATGATTTTAATTCACATAATTTACGTATGAGTACCTTTAACAAAAATGTGGAGTATTGGAACAGAAATGGTCGAATGATGGAAAGTGTTCATAAAAGTCTGATGCAGGAAAAAGACGAATTGAATTCTTTACAGGAAAAGTTGAAGAGAGGGCAGGATGACCTAAGGCGATTAACGGATACAATTAATGACCTGGTTGTGGTTATCAATGAAATCGCAACAAACATTAACCTGGATTTGGTAAAATACCAAAACACCGGAGATTCTCTCGGGCGGGAATTCTGCGAGGGATTTTATGAAAGCAGAAACGGCAAACAAACAATAAACATCTACCAGTTTGACAACAATAAACGGCTGATCCGTGTTCTGGCCCATGAATTAGGCCATGCTTTAAAACTAAACCACAGCGCCGATCCCTCGGCCGTTATGTACAGATTAATTCAATCTGAAGCAATCGAACTATCTCCGGATGATTTTTCTGCACTGCAAAACAGATGCAATAATTAATAATAAGCAGGAACAGTTAAAGCAAATTGATTTCCATGGCGTGAACGGGGCAGGCTGACACGCAAAGTTCGCAACCATTGCATTTTTCAGGATCAAAAAGAACTTTTTGAGTTTGTTTTTCGAACGATAATGCTCCTGTCGGACAAAATGCCGTGCAGGCGCCGCAATGCACGCATTTGTCGACGTTTTGACTGACACTTTTCGATAAAGGTTCGACTTTAAGCCCCATTTCTTTTAAAAAATGGATGCCTCGGTCGAAATTTTCTTTCAGTCCGCTGAGCTCCAGAACGATTACGCCTTCGCGGCGCGGGAATATCCTTGCTTTGAGAATATTGAAAACCAAATCATATTGTTTAACCAGCTGATAAATTATCGGCTGCTCAACAATCTCCGGCGTGTAACGAATAACTATTTTTTTCGAATACATAGATAATACGCTTAACCTTATAAATTCGCGGCATGTTAAGGGATAGAAAAAATATTGTCAAGGCAATAATATGTACAACAAATAAAGTATTATTGGTTGCCTCCCATTGCTTATTATTTTTTAGTTTCCGGCTTGTCTAAATTTCCAGAAAACAATTTAAAAATGTCATTAAATGGTGAAAGACTATTCAAGTTTTGCGAATTAACCGGAGAATGGTTTGCATTTAAATCAAGCCATTTTTTGTATTGATCTTCGGCAAGGCCACGAAACAAAAGATAATTTTTAATAGTATGTTCAAGATATTTTTCAAAAAAATCGCTTAAAATTGTTTCTCCATATTGAATAATCAAATACAGCAGCGGATTGGGCAAAAGATAATTTTTTTTGCGAGCCTCTTCTAAAACAATCTGAGTTAAAATCGCTGCTGTCACATCCTCGCCGGTTTTAGCATCTGATACAATAATTTGTCTTCCTTGTCTAATTACGTTGGTAACGTAATCCAGTGTCACGTATATGCTTTTCTCTGTGTCGTAAAGTCGACGGTTGGTATATTTTTTTAGTAATAGCTTATTTTCCATTGTGTTTACCTCATGTTATTTTTATATATACATTTATTCAATATTGCAACAATAATTTTTCATAAGGCAGAATAATGTATTCGTAAAATTAATTAAACATTTGTAATTATTGCATAATAATATAATGTAGTATTTAGCGCAAGAATTTATTATATTGTTGCAATGCAACAATTTTGCTTGACATCATTAAAATAGCAGTTATAATAGGTGCACGAAAAATGAAGAAACCTAATGGAGGAATAATTTATGGATAACAAGATAATCGCAAAACAAATGATTGCTTTCTACAAATCAACATTTGACAATACCTTGAACTCTTTCGACATTTTACAGCAGCAAGCGGAGAAGATGGTACAGACTTTTTTGCAGCAGGCCGCATGGCTTCCGGCAGAAGGTAAATCAGCAATTATGGAATGGGTAAATATATATAATAAGGGGCGTCTAAGTTTTAAAGAGACGGCAGATAAAAATTATAAAAAGGTGGAAGCATTTTTCACTGCCAGTGAAGTTGCTGACGCAACCAAAAAGTCAAAAAGAAAGTAATGGAGCTGCCCAATGCATCCGCAAATGATTACCAAACAAATAATTGATGTTAATAAAGCTATTTTTGACAATACCTTTGATACTATTTCAGCTTTGCAAGATCATTCAGAAAAAATGCTGGGGTTTCTCCTAGACAGTGTAAGCCTTGTTCCTGACGAAGGGAAAAAAGTTATTACGCAATGGATGGAAGCAGGCAAGAAAGGTAAGAAAGATTTAAAAGAGTCTGTTGGCTGTATTTTTAATCCTATAGAATATTATTTTTTGAATTCGGCCAATGTAATGGGTTATTCGATTTATACCCTGATAGAAAAAACAGATCAATCTTTTAAAGAAATAATCAATAAACTTAATAAGGCTTCCATAGAGATTGTCGATAAGTCCGTTCAGACAATAGGAATCATAGAAGACAAGAGAAGGAAACAAACGGCGATCGAAAAAAAGCAGGCAGTTGAAAAGGGCAAACCAGGTAATGGTTCGGCCATTACCTTACGCAGAGCGGCTAAAACCGTTAAAAATAAAAAATAACAAAGTGGAGGAATAAAATGGAACCAAAGCAAATTGCAAAACAGATGATTGATTTCAGTAAGACAGCGTTTGATAATTCTTTTGAAGCTATGGCAGTGTTGCAAGATCAAACGGAAAAAATGGTAACAGCAATGATAGAACAAAACAGTCTGATGCCGGAAGAGGGCAAAAAAGCAGTCGCTGACTGGATTAAGAGTTACAAGAAAGGCCGTAATGACCTCAAAGTAGCGGCCGATGAAAGTTTTAAAAAGGTCGAATCCTTCTTTGCTGCCAAGTAATTCTTCACAAAATGCCGAAATGACCTGCCCCTGTGAATAAAAGGGGCAGGTTGGCATAATTTCATCGGAGGTAATTAATGATGGATAAGAACATACTCGAATTTTGGGGTCAGGCATTGTTGAATGCAGCCCGCAGTCAGCAGCAATTGGAGGACATTAATAAACTTATTGGATCAAATGCCGGCGCTGACAATCCATTCTGGCAACCATTCTTCAAAGCTTTTGGCTGGCGCAAAGCACAGCAAATGGACACCTCGGATGCCGGTGATTTATCCCTAATAATGTCTGATTTATATAAAGAATTTGTCAAATCATATTTAACGCTGTTCAACTATATTCCCCGAGAGGAATACCTTAAACTGTCCAAGGAAAACGAGGAACTGAAAACAAAAATTGCGGAGCTGGAAAAAAGCATAATAGGCTATAAAAATTCATCCGTTAAAAATAACTTTGATCAGGAACAGGTTGTGGACAATTTGACGAAAATTATGAAAAATCAGGCACAACATTTCCAGGACTTAATGAAACAGTTAAACCAACACTATAAAAAAACGGCAACGACAAAAAAGAAGTAACTTGCTTTGAGCTTCATGCCGGCAGCTAGAACCAGCATTTGTGGCTCCAGATATTATCCTTTAAATCCTTTACAGCGTCCTGCGCCATGAGATAAAGTCCCGCATTATGAATCGCCAGTCCACCCTGGTAAGCCAGAGCAGTGACCAAATTAATTTCATCTTCCAAGAATTCTCTTTGCCTGTTGCTGTAAAGTCGCAACACTCCTATAACATCATCCTGAGATTTAATCGGGACACACAAAATGGATACTATACCCTCTTCTTTTTTCTCCTTTTTATATTGGACTCCATCATCAGTGAAAGCATTTTTGACAACCACGGGTTTGCCTTTTAGTGCCATGGCAATGCTTTTTTCTGCAGAGATCGGTCCTTTGTTTAAATATTTTTCACTTAATCCGAAACTGGCTACAAGTTTTAATGATTGCTTGTCATCATCCAGCAACCTTACCGATGCGGCTTTGACGTCAAGATATTTTGCGATATCTTCAGTAAGTGTCTGAAGAATTTTCTTAATATCAAGACTGGACGAAACACTGATGGCAAATTTCAAAAATATTTGTGTATTGTCCCTTAGTCTTTGCAATAAACGCGCATGTTTGATGGCAATACCGCCTTGTTCAGCCAAAATGGAAAGGAATTCAATTTCATCTTTGGTGAATTTTCTAATATTACTTGTATACAAACTGAGAATTCCCAGCATTTCCCCTTTAACCAGAACAGGGACTGTGAGAATAGAGCCGATGCCTTCCGCTTTTTTTATTTCATGATTCATCAGACGGGGATCGGTTGTTGCATCGCGGAAGTAAATGTACCCGTCTTTGAGTAATTGGGGAGTAATTCTTACGGCATGACCCGACCCGGCATGCAAATATTTATCAGAGAGGCCTACTTGCGCCACTGCGGCATTTTTCTCTGCAGAATCAGATTCTTCATCTACGAGAAAAATGGCTGCCGCCTTCGCCTTCATAGTTTTAACGGCACTGTCAACAATTAAGTCCGGCAATTTATTCTGATCTTTATTGGTGCCGAGTTCTCTGCTCAATTTGCTTAAGGAGCGAAAATAATCTGTCTTTGTAGTCATTGTTAATCTCCCTTTTTAGATTGCTTCTGCAATTTTTTGCATTAATAACGATTTTCCTTTTGATACTGCTCGCTTGTCTGCTGGATCTGCAGTTTTAGGGGCGGGTTGTGATCTCTTTACCGCGGTTTTCGGTACTGGCGATTTCGCAATTTTCCCTTGATTGTCAATTTTGCGCTTGTTTCCAGTCGGTGCTTTTTGTAAAGGAGCATCTTCCTGATCGCGTTTTTTCAACCATTGAGCAATCTTGGGAGCAAATTGTTTTTGAAATTTGGAACTGACATAAATTCCGATATGTCCGGTTTCCAGACAGACATCTTCGACATCTTTGCTGCCTACCATGCTGGTCAATTGCTCACAGGCTTCCGGGGGGACAAGGTGATCGAATTTTCCATAAAAATTCAAAAGCGGCATTGTGAGTTTTTTTAAGTCCACACGTTTGCCGTTCAGATGCATTTTACTTTGGATGAGAAGATTATTCTGATAACAATCTTCGATGAATTGGCGGAATGTTTCACCGGGCACATCCGGGCTGTCAAAAATCCATCTTTCCATACGGATAAAGTTTTCCACAAAATCTTTCTTATCCATATTTTCCGCAAAACCTACGTATTTATCAATCATTAAGCGTGCCGGGTTAAGGAGTAGAAACGCGAAATTCATGAGATCTCCCGGTATATTGCCGAAGCTTCTGATCATTTTATCCACGTTCAGATTTTTCATCCAGATATGCAGGAGTCCTTTATCCGTGTCGAAATTGGTAGGGGTAACTGTGGTAATCAGATTTTTTATTTTTTCCGGATGCAGAGCCGAGTACATTGTACAAAAGCTTCCGCCCATACAAATGCCCATCAGATTGATTTTAGGAATCCCGTATTTTTCGCGGATAAAGTCTACAGCGTTGTTAAGATAGCCATTTACATGGTCGTCGATAGTCAGGAAGCGATCCTTGCGTGTCGGGTAGCCCCAGTCCACCATATACAAATCAATACCGTCGGACAGAAAACTTTGCACAACGCTTCTATCCGGCTGCAGATCCAGCATCGTCTCGCGATTTATAAGCGCATAAACGACCAATAATGGAGTTTTCAGCTTATTTTCATCAGAGGCATCACGGGAATAGTGCTTTAGTTTGACCCTGTCTTCTTCATACACGATTTCATGAGGAGTTCCTGCCAGATCGGTATTTAATGGGCTCAGCAGAACATCGGAAGCTCTGGTAATGCGTTTTTGGGTCTCTTCGGCGCTCTGTGCCAGACTCTCCAATATAAGGTCAACGGGAATTTTTGTCTGCGTCATGAATAGCCTCCTGAAAGCGAAACCTCAATCAAGCGATTTGACCTTTTTTTCGAGTTCCTTTACGCGTTTTTTCAACTGATGCAATTCTTTGTAGAGCTCATCCATCTCTTTTGTTGTCGGTACAGGGAAAAATTGCAGGAAGTCCTGTGTACACAGGTTTTTGGACAGAATATAGTCTTCCATTTTTTCAATGGTGTTATGTAAGGCATCGGTGTATTCTTTCGATTTGAAAAGACTCATATAGTGTCCTTCCAGAATCTTAATCCACATGGCATAATTTTCTTTTGCTTCTTTTGGCAGCATCCCTTCCTGAGCCATAGTTTGCAGTTTTTCCTGGAGAACTTTAAATGACTTTTCTATGGGCAGGTAGATTATCGAGAAAAATTCAGCTAATGTTGTCTCAAAGAGATTTTTTTTATCCAGCAGTTCATTAAATCTTTCCTGATAAAACCTGGTGAGTCCCAGTTGCGGTATGTGGAAGTATTGCCGAAGTTCTTTTTCGTATATATCGGTTAATGCTTTGAATACTTCCTGGTCGATGTTGTCGAAGTTATAGGCTTCTGCCCTTTTACCGATGTTCCCGGCTTTTTCCATTATATGCTGCTGTGTTTGAAAGCTTGCCTCCCAACCGGATTTGGCCATCTTGAAAATCATTTCCGGCAATGTATTGATAGCTTTAATGGCAGCGGCAGCCGATTCAGGCTCAAGCATTGTTTGTGAAAAAGATTGCGCCAGCTTCATGTTTTTTTGCCATTGTTCCACAAAGCGATTACCAGCGCTGGTTTGAGATTTCTGCCCTTCAGCGTCAGGTTTTGCCTGAGCTAAATTAGACCAGATATCGAATGACGCTTTCAGCCAGGGTGGAAAAAGTAAATCAGATTCTTTATTGGAATGATTATTCTGGGGCATAATTTACCTCTTAATTCATTTCAGTTGGAAAAAACGCCTTAGAATTAAAAAATTTCAAGAAAAGTGCAAAACCGGACGATAGAACGGATACTGAAGACAATTGATGGGATACATGCATAATCATAACATGGGTTTTCCATTAGTCTTTGTCAGAAATGCTTGCCCGATGTAATTATTAGATTTTATAATATAGAATAATTTTGTTGTCAATGCTTATCAGGTTGGCCGGGATTGGGGAAAAATCAGGGAAAAATCAGTACTGGACAGAAGCATAAAAATTTGCGATTTTAATAAATAAATTCGTCAATTAATGCAAAGAAGCTATCTTTGAAATTAAGGGAGGATTTTATGAAAAAAAATAAAATTACCAGGGAAGAAAGGATAACTCCCGATAAACTTCTGTCCGTAATCGGCACATCTCCGGCAGATAACTTACAGGGATTTTCTACAGCAATTTCCTGGAAAAGCAAACTTGCCGGTCTGCAGGTAAGAGGGCTGTTCGGCTATCAAAAATTGTTGGATACCATCAGTAAAGACGCTTCTGCTTTTGGCCCTTGGGCCTTGGCCGCCGCCTGGCAGAGGAGCTTCATGGATACATTCATCACCGGACCAATTAAAGCACAGGCACGTATGGCAGTAGGAGCGGGAAGAAATCCTGATCTTATTGCTGATATGAACGGTTGGATTTACAAAGGTTACACCCGTCTGCTTTATACCTTGACCGGATTTTTTATTAAAGATGGTAAATTTGACCGGGAAAAATCGCTGAAGATATCAACCACCCCGAATGGTAAGAATTTTCTGCTCAATTATATGGAAGAATTTGCCCAGATTGAACATAATTACAACAATGTCGGCCTTACCCGCCTCAAGGCAATGAAGGAGCTTTTGAAATGCCTGATGGTTTTAATTACAGAAACTCCCTTTGCTAATGGTGAACTCCCTTTTGCTAAAAAGAAGCCGGACGGAACTTTCGCAACGTCATTTGATGAGTATCTAGCCGAAAACCGCACCCGCCTGGAAAACCTCTTTCGGGAAAATGCTTTTGACATAAAAGAATTTTCGGAAAGGGCAACCGGTGGAAAGATCGGCTGCTCTGCATATGAATATGTTGCAGGATCTGAGCTGCACCGGGTTAAACTGCGCCATTATGCATTGCCACATGGGACTAAACCCAATGGCAAAATAATTTACTTGCCTACACCGCTGATTAACAAACCGGAGCTCTTTGATTTGGCGCGAGGCAAATCAGTTATTGAAGGTGTTCATAAGGAAGGTTACGAAGTTTACCTTGTTGATCATGGTGATCCCGGATGGGAAGAAACAGAGTTGGGGCTGGACTTCTACGGCAAAACTTTACATGACCATTTCTTGAAAATAATCAAGAAAAGGAGCCCTCGTAAAGGAATATACGTAATGTCATATTGCATGGGTGGCACATTGATTTTACCTTATCTTGCGCGCCGGGCTCAGGAGCTGATGGCTGCAGGTCAGCCCATGGATATAAAGAAAGTGGCACTGATGGCCTCTCCGGTAAAATTTGATGATGAAGGCAGTGGTCATAAAGCGATGCGTTCGCTGATTCGGGCCAATTATGATCCTCTGCTGATGGAAGAGCTTTTTGGAGAAGTTAATATTCCTCCACAGACAATTGAATTTGGCATGAACGAGATCCAACCGGGCGTGCAATATACGGTTGTAAGCGGTTTCTATGGCCGCGCAGAGATTTCAGCTGACATTGAAGATGCCGCGCCTTTTCTGTTTTGGTTGACGCATGGGACGAAGTTCCCGGTAAAGGCTCATTTGCAGTGGATTCAGAATGTTTTTATCGACAATTCAATTTATGAAGGCAACTATTGCCTGCCTTCGATTAATCCGGACTTTGATAATCAACCGGTCAATATGGATGCCCTCAGGGAAGCGGGAGTGACCATCTTTGATTATCGGGGGACAAGAGATCCTATTGCTCCTGCGGGTTCCTGCGTTGCCGGTGAAACCTGGGGGCGGGTAGGAAGCGGTAATGTCAGAATAATGAGAGCTAATTTAAACCGGACAATCGATAAGAACATCGGCCATATCTTCGTGGTCAGCCGTAAACATTTAGCGGAATACCTCGAGGCGGTTACAGCTTTTTATCGCTCTTAGCACCGGCTATTTTGGGAAAATACCTGTTGAGTTGATCTTTATTTATTAAATAGCTCTGTTTGCAATATTTCAGCCCAGGCCAGAGATGAGAAAGTTTTGTGCAGAGAATGATCATCATCAACCAGATGATATTCCAGCTGACGGAAGACTTTTCCGGCGATGTTTTTTACTGTATAAGGATCGACTATATTATCGTCCAACCCATGATAAATGATAACAGGGATATCCAGCTGCTGTTTAATGCCGAAACTGAATTCGGGAAGATTTAAAGCCGGGGCGAGCAAGATCATTTTTTGCACGCGACTTTCGTTTTGTACGGCAAATTGGGCCGCCATCAGACCGCCGTAACTTGATCCCACCAGCATCAGATGATTCTTTCCGGCCATCAATCCCGAAAGTTTCCTCATCCGTTCGGCAAAGTCGCCGGCAAAGTCTTCAATAATCATTTCCGGGAAATGTTTCCGGAAAAATTGTCCTTTCGCCCCCTGCGACGTGCTTTCCAGGCCATGGATGAAAACGCGAGTAATATCCATATTTATCCTTGAGATAATCATTCCGTCAATTTTTATTGCCTCGATTATGACAGTATGTTAGGACTTCCGCAAGAAATTTATACCGATTCGAATTCAAAATGATAACGTCGCTGCCAACAAAGTTTTAGCATTTGAATGCGACTGGGCATGAGGAGATTTAATTATGGCTTTAGTATTACCTTTTAGAGCGGTCCGGCCGCAGCGTCAATTTGTGGCTCAAGTGGCTGCTCTGCCTTATGATGTTATGACGCGTGATGAAGCAAAAAATGCTGTATACAATACACCTTTTAGTTTTCTGCATGTTGAAAAATCGGAAATTGACGTTCCCGATCAGACCAATAGCAATGATCCTTTGATTTACACGACGGCAAAACGTAACTT
Source organism: Deltaproteobacteria bacterium HGW-Deltaproteobacteria-12 (assembly GCA_002840565.1). Lineage (GTDB taxonomy): Bacteria > Desulfobacterota > Syntrophia > Syntrophales > Smithellaceae > MVRV01. Next base: position 167,210 of record PHBK01000001.1, read on the forward strand.
TGCTCAAATGCAGGAACAAGGGTTGTTGTTTCAGGAGGAATCACCCTGCTTTTATATCTATCGGCAGCAGATGGGCGAGCAAATACAAACCGGTATTGTCGGTGTTGTAAGCGCGAGAGAATATGATGAGGGTAAAATAAAGAAACACGAACTTACCAGGCAGGATAAAGAAGATGACCGCATCAAACATGTAAATGAAGTCAATGCACAAACAGGCCCGGTATTTATAACTTATAAATCCCGTCCCCAATTGAATGACTGTGTCGATAAGGCGGTATCAAAAAATCCGGAATATAATTTTACTGCCGATGACGGTGTCATTCACACTGTTTGGGTTGTGGAGGATGTCCGGCTGATTGAAGACATAAAAAATGAGTTTTTGGCTATTGAATCCCTTTATATTGCCGATGGTCATCATCGTGCGGCGGCGGCATCTGCTGTGGCAAGGATGAAGCGCCAGAATGACAAATCCCCGCAAAACCGGGCGTATGAGAAGGTTCTGGCGGTGCTTTTTCCTCATAATCAATTAAAAGTTATGGATTATAACCGGGCGGTGAAGGACTTAAACGGATTATCTCCGCAAGAGTTTAAAGAAAAAATAAGCTCCTGCTTCATAATCAAGGAAAATTTTACGGTCCGATCTCCGCAAAGATTCCATGATTTCGGTATGTATCTGCAAGGTCAATGGTATCAACTGACGATCAAAAAAGGAGCATATCAGGATAGTGACCCCGTCGCCAGGCTGGATGCGGCAATACTACAGGATCATTTGCTGGCGCCGATTCTGGGGATCAATGATCCGCGAACCGATGAACGCATCAAGTTTATCGGCGGCATCCGGGGAATGGCCGAACTGGAAAAACTGGTGGACAAGGATGGCTATGCCGTTGCTTTTTCTCTTTACCCGACGACAATAGAACAAGTAATGCAGGTTGCCGATGCCGGAGCCATCATGCCGCCGAAATCAACCTGGTTTGAACCCAAATTGCGTAGCGGGATATTTGTGCATAAGATCAGTTAATACAAGATGGACGAAGAAACTCTGGACGAAATTCTAGCCGGGCGTTTGCGCATTTTCCAGAAAAAAAAAGGTTACCGTTTTTCGCTGGATGCAATTTTACTGGCGCATTTTGTTGCTCTGAAATCAAAAAGCAAAGCTATGGATCTGGGAACCGGCAGCGGCGTCATCCCGTTGATCCTGGCAACTCATTTTCCGCAGGTGGCCTGGACCGGGCTGGAAATTCAGACCGGACTGGCGCAACTGGCCCAGAAAAGTGTTCAATTAAACTGTTTGCAGAACCGGATCAATATTGTCCAGGGTGACGCCCGCAAAATCAAGACTATTTTCCCGGAACATACATTTGATGCGGTAACGTTTAACCCTCCCTACAGGAGAATTAATTCCGGCCGAATTAATCCGGATCCGGAAAAAGCAATTGCCCGCCATGAAATCAATGGCTCTCTGCAGGAGTTTTTGCAGACGGCAAAGTATTTACTGAAACCGGCGGGAAAGGTATTCACTATATATCCGGCAAAAAGATTGGCGGAACTGGTGTCTTGCTTCCGCGCTAATTCCCTGGAGCCAAAAAGGATGAAATTTGTTTTTTCTGATGAGGATTCTGCGGCCGCCTTTGTTCTAGCCGAAGGTCGATCAGGTTCTCGTGAGGAATTAAAAATTGAATCATCATTGATAGTTTACGGGAAGGATAAAAAATATACTTCCCAGATGAACGGCATCTTCAGAAATCTTGCCGAAGCTGCATCCGGCGGCGACGGTTAATCTCCGACTTCATAACTCTCTGCAATATTGCGGCCAGTTCCGGGTCAGACAGAGACGCTGTGCATTCGGCAATCATCTTTTTATCCCGGTCTTTCAAAAATGATCTTTTTGCAGTGGCAATTTCCGCTTCCATTACTGTCTTTTTTTTGCTGATTGCCAGGCCGACAGAAAAGCGAATTTCTTTAACTGATTCTTTGCCGTCAAGCTCGTTGAGCTTTTGGCGAATATCGTCCTTCATGAAATGAAGCTGCTGAACCCAAACCGATGAAGTTGTTTTTACAAAAAGCGTTCCATTTCGCAAACAGTCCGGTTGGGTCTGCAGGGCAATTTGTTTGCCTACAGCCTTCGGCCAGAGTTTCAACAGGGCATTTTCTTCCAGTTTTACCGCCATGCCTCTCCGCTTAAAAGCAGCAAACAAAATTTCGCCTATGGATTGCAATCGGGTAGAGTGTTTTTTCCTGCGCATGAATTTTTGTGGCACAATTTGGAAAATTGGTCAAGAAAGAAGCTGGCAATAAGAAACAGCGCCTTATTTATCTTGTACTTAATGTTGCTGATCACGAAGAACTTCATGCCAGTTTTTCCTCGTTTTGCCTCCTTTCTCCTCCTGCCTTTCTTTTTATGAATCTCCATTCGCCGGAAAGCCGAAGCCCGGCGAATGAAACTGCGTAACAATTGAAAAATATGCCACTTCGTGTGCTCGGACGGCGGAGGCAGGATTTCACTTGAGTGACGGTTGGGGATTGAAACATCCTCACTGTTTTTAATCCGATGTTTCGAGCTTAACTTTCTGCACCTTTTTGTAGTCCCGCACATAATAGAAGGAGCCGATGAAAAACCCGATGGCCCCGAGGAGGGAAAAGAGCGGCAGGAATTTGAATGCCGTGAGCAAATCATACCTATCGGATATGGCGCCGACAAAAATCGGGCTCAGGCTGTAGCCGAGAAGCATCATGAAAAACTGTGCCAGACTGTAGGAAATTGCCCGGAGTCCCGGATGCACCACGTCTTGTGTGACGGCCGAACCACCGGCGGCGAACATTGGCGCCGTAAATCCAAAGAGTATCAGAAAAATGTACTGTGCCCTTCCTTCAAGGAAGAAAAAGCCGATAAAGAGAAATATCCCCGTTAAAAGGGAAGTAACCGCCGGCACGCTCATTCTTGCATGGAACCATTTTTTCCGGATCTTGTCGGTCAGCATGCCGCCGATGGGAGCGCCAAAGATCGCCAGCAGGAACACTACGGATGTTTTGACACCAGCCTGATCCATGGGGATTCCCTCGATCCTGTTGAAATACGAGGGCAGCCAGTTCATGAGTGCTGTGGTGACGAAGGTGTTCCCCACATATCCTATGTAAGTAAAGAGAACCGACGGCGTGTGCAGAAATTCCAAGGCAATATCTTTCCATCCCATTTTGGTTTCCACGTTGCCGGCTGTTTTCGTGATTTGAACTGTCTTGTAATCTTTCACCCAGAAAAAGAGAATGGCCACTATCAGGCCCGGAATAGCGAGCAGGCCGAAAGCGTATCTCCATCCCCAGTTTACGGCGATTGCTCCGCCAAGGATGACCCCGATAGCCGTGCCCATCGGTATGGCCGCGGTGAAAAGACCGTTCATGGTGGCCCGTTTCTCTTCGGGGAAATAAGCGGCAATCATCGCGTGGCCTCCGGAGGTATAGGCGGCCTCTCCAGCGCCCACGACGGACCTCATCAGGAGAAGCTGGGTGAAGTTTTTGGTCAGAGCGCAGGCCGCGGTGGCGACGCCCCAGATCACAGCCATCGCAGCGATGGCTTTTTTACGGCTCCACCGGTCGATTAAAAACGATACAGGAAACACGAATACCGTCATCATAAGTGTCACGATGGAGGCAAACCAGCCGCATTCCGTATCCGTGAGGTTCCATTCCACTTTGAGATACGGGAAAAGCGAAGCAATGACCATACGATCGACGTAATTAAAAAGGTAGAGAAGAAAAAGAAGAAGAAATACGTAGTATGCATAGCCCTTGGAAACCTGAAACTCCTGATTATCTTGTCTGTCCTGCTTTTTCACCATTGAGGCTCCTCCATTTCCGGGTTTGATAATCCATTATCTGGTAGACCTCTGCATCGACAAATATCAAAAATTGTACAGTTGTTTCTTTTTCCGGTTTAACTATAAAAAGCTCGGTCTTTTATGTCAAGAAAATCTTGGTAGTATGTTAATGCGGATATTGGTCAGCTGGACTGATCTAAAAAAGTAATTTTTTAAACTCTCCGGAAAAAATATCATAAGTGCGCTGATCAAATAAAATGTGGCGCATGAGCTTGATGCCGGTATTTTCCTCAGCAAACTCTATACATGTCTTTAGCGCCAGATGCGCTGCTTCATCGATGGGGTAGCCATAAACGCCGGTGCTGATGGCCGGGAAAGAAATGCTTTGCAAGTTATGTCGCAAAGCCAGTTTCAGGCTTTCACGGTAAGCGCTTTGGAGAAGTATGGCCTCATTCCTTGTGCCGCCGCGATAAATCGGCCCCACGGTATGAATAACGTATTTAGCCTGGAGGTTGCCGCCTGTGGTAATGACGGCCTGACCCGTCGGGCAGCCGCCGATTTTGCGGCACTGAGCCATAATTGCCGGGCCCCCGGCGCGGTGAATGGCGCCGTCAACACCGGCGCCGCCGGCTAAACGTTCATTGGCGGCGTTGACTATCGCATCCGTTGTTTCCGCGGTGATGTCACCGCAAGCAAGCGTTATTTTTGTTTGGTTTATCTCCGCTTCCATAGGTTGCTATTGCCTTCGCACTTTGCTGCCTTCACCGTAAACCAGCATGCGGTAAGTTTTCTCAATTCTATCCCAATTTTCCTCGCGGTCCATCGACCAGTAGCGGCCGATTACCGAGACAACCTGTCCGATGTTCAACGATAATGCTTTTTCTTCAATTTTTTTTATATACTGGGGTCCGCTCTCCGGCATTTCGCCGCGCCGTCCCAGCATAGAATGAATAAAAAGCTTTTCAATTCCCTGTGCTTTGGCCATTTCCATCAGGGCAAAAAGGTGGTTGATGGATCCATGAGAACTGAAGAAGGAAACTATCCCGATCAGATGCAGGGCATTGCCGGACTCTTTAGCTTTGCTCATGACACTCAAAAAAGCATTATTCCGGTAAAACATTTTATCGGCAATGGCCTGGTCGATTTTAAGCCGGTCTGAATAAATTTTGCGGCCGGCGCCGATATGCAAATGTCCTGCTTCGGAATTTCCCACGGTACCTGCCGGCAGGCCGACTGCAACTCCCGCTGCCGCCAGCCGGGATGAGGGGCAGCTGCCGAGTAGCTTATCAATAAACGGTGTTCTGGCGCGGGCAATAAGATTGGCGGTGGTGTTGTCATTTAGTCCCCAGCCGTCCAGAATTATCAGCAGCAATCTTTTTTCGGCTATAATGCCTTTCATATTTCCTTCAATAAGCGATGTGCCGGTCATCATGGCGGATGGCGGTAAGCCCAGAATATCCAGAACAGTCGGGGCTATGTCGGTCAGTTCGCCTTCTTTACGCAGAGTCAACTCCTTGCTCCGGTGCAGCAGAATAAAAGGTACGGGGCTGTCAGTATGTCCTGTATCCACTGCACCGTCGGGATAAAGCCACTTTTCCACAGTGCCGTGATCGGCTGTAATAATTATGGACAGTTCTTTTGCCCGTGCTTTTTCAATAACAAGGCCGGCGTATTTATCCACCGTCTCGACGGCGCGCAGAATGGCAGCTTCGTTTTCAATATGGCCGACAACGTCCACGTTGGGAAAATTGACAACGATAAAATTGCAATTATCATCGTCAATTTTATCCATAGTTGCCTTCGCTATCTGTTCAATGGACATTTCCGGCGCTTCATCAAACAGAGTGACATCTTTCCGGGTCGGAATAACCATCCTTTCTTCTCCGGGGAGAAGCTCCCGCTTTTTGCCGTTGAAGAAATATCCTACGTGAACCGCTTTTTCCGCCTCAGTAATTTTTACCTGTTGGAGTTTATGGCGGGAAATGATGTCACTTAAAGTATCTTGCAGTGTTTCCTCCGGGGGGAAGGCAACCTGCACTTTAAGCCCCTTTTGATATTCAATCATAGTGGCAAAATGCAGATTAAGATCAGAATTTACGGGAAATTCGCTGAAATTGTCTTCCGTTAAGCTGCGGGTCAATTCTATTTCCCTCTCGCCGCGAATGTTGTAAAAAATAACGCAGTCATCTTTGCCAATCCGGCCGACAGGCACACCTTGCTTGTCTGTTAAGATCAGCGGCAGGAGGGTTTCGTCTTCCTGTCCTTCTTTGTAAGCCTGGCGGACGGCTTCCGACATAGAAAATTCATAATCTAGACTCATCATAACACCCTGTAAGCATATTTAAATCATTATCGGCTGACGTATTTAGCTAAATAATAATAAAGTGTAAAGATAAACTTTTGTTGCAGCGCGGCCGGAAACCCTTTTAATCGCAATAAGAAATGGAATCAGTTGAAAAGTAAGCTGTTAAATGATAGGGACTCGGGAAGGCGCTCCGGGAGAGTATTGATTATGCAGTCACTGCGATCACAAAGAGAAGAAAGTCATGATACTTTATGTGAGGAACTGCTAAGAGAAAGGGCAGCAGTGCTGGCGCGTGCGGGAAGAGCGGTAGAAGATGCCCTTGCCGAATTGACAAAACTGGAACACCAAATTAAAATAATTCAAGAACAACTGAAAACATTAGTCATCCAGGAGCCTGACGATGATGATCTCCAAGAACAACAGATGCTTATTACAGAAATTAATTTAATCATAGATCAATTCAACACAGTTCGGAAGACAGCTCAACTTAAATATTATTATCTGATTGTTACGCGCGAAGCTATGGGTTTGCGGAGGCACAATATGATTCAGGAAACTTATATAATCCCCGCCAGAAAGAAAAAAATGCAGGCTTTTTGATGGATAGATATAAAAAACAGCGGTCGCGAATGGTGGAAACTCAGTTAGTGACGCGCGGCATAACCGATGCCGGTGTTCTGAAAGCGATGGAGTCTGTGCCCCGGCATCTTTTTGTGGACGAAGGCCTGATTGCTCAAGCATACAGCGATAATCCTTTGCCGATTGGTGAAAGGCAGACTATTTCCCAGCCTTACATTGTTGCACTCATGACGCAAGCGCTGGAATTGAAAAGTAAAGATCGAGTGCTCGAAATTGGAACCGGATCCGGTTATCAGGCGGCAATTCTGGCCCAATTAGCCGATCGGGTCTTTTCCATCGAGCGCATTGCCGCATTGGCTTCCCGGGCCCGCAAAATTTTGGATTACCTGAATTATTATAATGTGGCCATCAGAGTCGGTGACGGTTCTTATGGCTGGAAGGAAGAGTCTCCCTTTGATGCCATAATTACTACCGCAGCCGCGCCGGGAGTTCCCAGATATTTAGTTGATCAGCTTGTTGTCGGCGGCAGGCTGATTGTTCCTGTCGGGGGACGGGATATCCAGACTTTGTATAAATGGACGCGCCTTTCCGAAGATGTGAACGACATCAAAAAAGAGGATTTGGGTGGCTGCCGTTTTGTAAGCTTGATAGGAGAGAGTGGATGGAAGGAATAATGACAGGGCTGTTGAAAAACGCCCATATGTTGCGTTGCGCTGCATCCCTCGTCATTGCGGCGTACGCACAAAAGTACGCCTTACTCCTCGGGCTTTGCGCGACTCGCCTCTGGGCATTTTTGAACAGCCCGGTTAAAAAAAATCAGTTGAGCAAATCATTAACATATATTTGTTTCCTATTAGTAATTTCAGTTTTTCTTGCATCCTGTTCAGTGCCTTCTCCCTACCTGCAAAAGGAACCGGCAAAAGGTATTTATCATCGCGTAAAAAAAGGCGAAACATTTCAGGGCATTGCCCGTGCTTATCGCATCAAAATGCAGGATTTAGCCGAGGTTAACAATATCGACAATCCCGGTTTGATTAAGGAAGGTTCTGTAGTTTTTATTCCTGATGCCAACCAGGTTATTGATGATGTGATGACTTCCGCCCGGAAAACCGATGCCGAAAGCAAGGCGGCAACGAGGGCTGATAAAGCCGTCCGGATCAAATCGTCTCCGGATAATGATCGCGGAAAAGATGTCAGGGTTGCTCATGAAACTTCTAAATCAATAACCAGTGAGGATGCATCACCGGCAGAATCACCAGCCGCAGGAACGCCGTCGGATGAAAAATCGGAACATAAGTCCAAATCAGATGCAGAAGAAAAAGAAAAAATTCAGTTTGAAAAAAAGCGATTCATTTGGCCGGTAGAGAAATATACTGTGAAAACAAGCTTTGGGATTCAGCCTAATAAAACCTATCACAATTGGATTAAAATTGTTGCCGTCGCCGGAACTTCGGTGAAGGCTGCCGCATCCGGAATAGTTATTTTTTCCGGGCCGTTAAAAGATTATGGAGAGACAATTATAGTGCGTCACGAAAACAGTTACGCGACAGTTTACACCCACCTGAAGAAAAGATACGTTAAAACTGATCAAAAAATTAAAAAAGGAGAAGCCATCGCCACCGTCGGTGAAAAGGACGAAGCCGGCGATACTTATATGAATTTTGAAGTGCGCCTGCACGGTAAAGCGCGCAATCCCCTCTTTTTCCTGCCTTAAATATTGCAGCGGGCTTGCCGGAAAGATATTCAGTAAGTATTCAATAATATTTATTATTACACTGATTTGATAGATAATAATGCTCAAATGACAACTTATCTCCTTCTCTTCCCCGAACGGTATCAAATAGTATTAATCATTGACTAAAAATTAAAATAATGGTAACCTGTTACGTTATTAATGAAAGGCAGGTAAAAGAAAAATGTTTAAAGTAGGGGATTTGGCAGTATATCCTGCTCAGGGAGTTGGTGTCATTGAAGCTATTGAAAGTAGGGAAGTAATGGGGAAGAAGCAGCCCTTTTATATTATGAAAATCATGGGTAACGGCATGAAGATAATGATTCCTACAACGAGTGCCAAGGCTGTAGGTTTGCGTGAAGTGATTTTAGAGAAAGAGATACCGCGGGTATATGAAATCCTTCGCAATAAAGATGTTACGATAGACAAGCAGACCTGGAATAAACGTTACCGGGAGTACCTGGAAAAAATAAAAACCGGCTCAGTATTTGAAATCGCAAGTGTTCTAAGGGATCTCTTTATATTGAAAAGTGACAAAAATCTTTCCTTTGGCGAGCGAAAGATGATGGATACGGCTAAGAATTTGCTGGTTAAGGAAATATCAGTAGCAACCAACAAGCGGGAAGATAAAGTTGAACAGGACTTGCAGACTATTTTTACCGTGCAATAAATTTCCCCCTGGCAATCCGGAAACATGCTCTTTGATAAATTAAGAACGAGTAAATCGTCTTTCCCTGATATTTTTTTAAAGGAAACCATTAGTGCTGCATCTGTGCTAAAATAAATTTATATTTCTGAGCGAAACCGGAATTTACTAAACAGTAAACAATATCTATCTATATAAAGAAGGAGGTGAGACGGTTGGTCATTAGAATTCTCTTGGTTTTGGCCTGTTCCATAAGTGGATCCGCCATTGCCTACTATATCGCAACTCCGGATTCATCATATTTAATAGCGCAATCTATTATTGGCTTAATTATCGGATTATTAGTTGCCATATTGGTAATAAGGCTGGAAAAAGACCTTCGTAAAATCTCTCTGAGGATTATTACGGGCGGGGTAGTCGGCATGATCGTCGGTCTGCTGATTGCATTAATCTTAGGTTTTGGCCTGAATATGGTCAGTAAAATCAGAGAAAATCAGCAAATTATTCCATGGATTTACCTGCTTCTGACCGGGATTTTAGGTTATCTTGGCCTCGTGCTGGGATCAAAAAAAATTGAGGAATTCAACTTTCGCGGCACCAACTTAAAAACGAATTCCGACCAAAGGATTCTGGATACGAGTGTTATCATCGATGGAAGGATTGCTGATATTTGCGACAGTGGATTCATGGATGGAGAATTAATTGTTCCTCGCTTCGTGTTAAACGAATTGCAGTTTGTCGCTGATTCTTCTGATTCCATAAAAAGGTCGCGGGGCAGACGCGGTCTGGATGTATTAAATCACATGCAAAAAAGCACATCCATCAACATTGAAATTGTTGAACAGGATTTTCCCCGGATTAAAGGTGTTGATGGCAAATTGGTGGCATTAGCTCAGAAGATGAATGCCAAGCTTTTAACAAATGATTTTAATCTGAATAAAGTCGCGGAATTACAGGGTGTTCGTGTTCTTAACATCAATGAACTGGCGAATGCCATGAAGCCGGTTGTGCTGCCCGGCGAGCAAATGACAGTTAAGATTATTCGCGAAGGTAAAGAGCATGGGCAGGGCGTCGGTTATCTGGATGATGGCACGATGATCATCGTGGACAGCGCCCAGAAAATGATCAATGCGACTGTGGATGTAATTGTCACCAGCGTATTACAAACAACTGCCGGACGTATGATTTTTTCGGAATTGAAAGACGCGGCGGAAAAGAAAAATATTCAAAATTCTAAAACATAGAATTGGATAAGGACAGGAAAAGTACCATTGGCAAATTAGCCCGGGAAAAACATTTTCCGGGCTTTTGCTTTATGGAGGACAATGATGAAAACAGTGGCAATCATACCTGCCGGCGGCGCCGGCCGGAGAATAAACGCCAAAACGGCCAAACAATATCTGCTGCTAGATGAGCTGCCGGTCTTGGTGCATTGCCTGAAAGTGTTTGAGCAGACAGAGGCAATTGATGAAATTATTCTGGCTGTTCCGGCCGGTGATATAAAATTTGTCCGGGAAGAATTAATCAAAAAAAACGATTTGCAAAAAGTGGCAAAGATTATTGCCGGCGGCGCCGAGCGGCAGGATTCGGTGCAAAACGCACTCGTTGCTCTTACCGACGAATGCGATATTATTCTGGTTCATGATGGAGTTCGACCTTTTGTCACCCGGGATATGATCAACCGGGTTGCGGAAGCTGCCCGGGAGTTCCAGGCGGCCGCTCTTGGTGTGCTCGCTAAAGATACTATCAAAGAAACGCAAGCTGATGATTATGTAGTGAAAACAGTGCCGCGACAGAATTTATGGCTCGTCCAGACACCGCAGGCATTCCAGTCTGCGGTGTTGCGAAAGGCCTATGAGGCGGCCTATCGGAGCAAATTCTATGGCACTGACGATGCTGCCCTGGTTGAACGCAGCGGCGTCAAAGTAAAGATGATTGCCGGTTCCTATGAAAATATTAAAATTACAACTCCGGAAGATTTGATCATTGCGGAAGCATTGTTGAAAAGAAAAACGGGGGGAGAAATGCAAATTCGCACCGGCTTTGGCTATGACAGCCATCGCTTTGCCCGGGGAAGAAAGCTGATTCTTGGAGGTATTGAGATTGCCTATGATCAGGGCCTGCAAGGGCATTCCGATGCCGATGCCCTGATTCACGCTGTTTGTGATGCGCTTTTAGGGGCGGCAGGTCTCGGTGATATCGGCCGGCATTTTCCCGATACCGATCCGGCATACAGGGGGATTTCCAGTCTGCTGATACTGGAACGTGTGCGGGAAATGATTAGGGAGAAGGGATTTTTCATCAGCAATATTGATACTTCAATTATTCTGGAAAGGCCGAAGCTGGCTCCCTTTGCCGGCGAGATCGCCGCAACTCTTGCAAAAGCTTTAAATATATCTGCTGACGATGTAAATATTAAAGCTAAAACAAATGAAGGGATGGGCTTTGTGGGCAGAAATGAAGGTATTGCCGTCTTTGCCGTCGCGACAATAAAGGAGAGGAAAAATAATGGCTGATAGGCCCAGAGTGAGATTTGCGCCGTCCCCGACGGGGGAATTGCATGTCGGCAATGCGCGCACAGCCCTTTTTAACTGGATGTTTGCCCGCCATCATGGCGGCGATTTTATCCTGCGCATCGAAGACACGGACGAATCCCGCAGCGCTCTTTCTTATCAGGTAAATCTGCTCAACGACCTGACCTGGCTCGGTCTGGATTGGGACGAAGGTCCGGAGAAAGAGGGCGCTTCCGGCCCTTACAAACAAAGTGAAAGACTCGACATCTATGCCCGCCATCTGCAGCAGTTAGAGGCCGCCGATTTGGTTTATCCCTGCTATTGCACGGAAGAAGAACTCGAAGAAGAGAGGCAGGCATTGATTTTGAGCAAACGGATGCCCCGCTATATGGGCAAGTGCCGCAATCTTACGCCGCAGGAGAGAAAGCAAAAGGAAGCCGCAGGCAGAAAACCGTCATTTCGTTTTAAAGTTCCCGATGGATCATTTCAGTTTGCCGATTTGATCCGCGGGGCGATGAAATTCGAAGGCACGGCTATCGGGGATTTTATCATTGTCCGTTCCAACGGCATGCCCGCTTACAATTTTGCGGTAGTTATTGACGATCACCTGATGGGTGTTACGCATGTCATCCGTGGCGAAGATCATTTATCCAACACCGCGCTGCAGATCATGCTTTACAATGCTTTCGGCTTTGCACCGCCGATTTTTGCGCATCACAGCCTGATTCTCGGTCGTGATCGCGCCAAGTTGAGCAAACGTCACGGCTCGGTGTCTGTCGGTGAATTCCGCAGGCAGGGGATTTTGCCCGAAGCGCTCATGAATTACCTGGGGTTGCTGGGCAGTTCTTTTACCGAGGGCCGCGAAGTGTTATCACGGGAGGAAATGATTACCGCTTTTTCCTTAGATCGCGCATCCAAGAGCGGCGCAATATTTGATGAAGAAAAACTACACTGGCTCAATGCCATTTACATTCGCAATTGTCCTACGGAAGATTTGGTCCGGCGGCTGCAGCCTTTTATAGAGCAGGCCGGCTATAAAACAGATGCTCTCGATCCGCTATGGTTTAATCAGGTTATTGATCTTATTAAAAATGATTTGACAACACTTGCTGAAGTTGGCAGCCATATTGATATATTCTTTGATGATAAATTTGCCATTACCGCCGAGGCCGCTCAAATACTGGAGAAGGAAAGCGTCCGCCGTGTTTTAAAGACATTTGCCGAATATCTGGAAAACGGCGCGGATGCCGTGCAGGAAATTTATCCTGCGGCCATAAAATACGTTAAAGAAAAAACCGGTGTCAAAGGCAAAGATTTATTTATGCCCCTGCGCGCAGCTCTCACCGGCCGTATCCACGGCCCGGAACTCGACCGAGTGTTTACTGTACTGGGTAGAAATGGCGCTTTAAAGAGACTGAAACCTTTGATTGGCGATGTTTAATTCTCAGAGTCAGAGCATGCTGAAAATTGAAAAACGGGCAATGAAAGGCATCAGAAGGTGTTCGATAATAAAGCGATGAAAAACGGAGGTGAGTAATGACTGGTAAAATTCCGGAGCGATTTGACGACGTCAGTGTAATCTGCAAAGCCAATATTTACTATGACGGACAGGTAGTCAGCCACAATGTTTTTTTTAAAGATGGAAGACAAAAGAGGCTCGGCGTTATTCGGCCGGGTATTTACAAATTCAGAACCGACGACCTTGAGAGAATGGAAATAACAGCCGGAAGCTGTCGCGTGCGTCAAGCCGGTGAGGGGCAATGGGAAACGTATGAGGCAGGCGCCACATTCGTGGTACCCGGATGGTCCTATTTTGAAATAGCCGTGGACAAAGGTGTTGTGGAATACATCATCTCTTTTGAATCGCACATGAACAAAAAGACCTATATTTAACACAGGCAGGCTGCCCATGCCGTCTGGCATGGGCAGCCGAATATTCGCAGATGGAACGCTTCCTGTCGCCTGATTGGCCCGGATTTCTTATTTAATGATGAAGGTCATAACCAATGCGAAGACAGCGTAGGTCTCGGGCATCGCGCCGGACACCAGCGCGTTGGCTAGCGTATTGCGGCCTTCAAGGATGCTGCGGATGCCCGCGGCGCACACGATCCCCTGATACCAGGCGCTGAAGAACATCGCCAGGCCCGCAATGGCGCCCTTTCCGGCTACGGTGTACGGATCGCTGTCGAATTTGTCCAGATTTGTAAACAGGACCACGATGGCGTAGATCCCCTGCGAGGAAGGCATCAGGGCTACGGGTATAATTTTAAAGAAGTTTTCCGCGCCCCCGCCCAGCAAGGCTGAGAAGGCGATAGACAGACCGATGGCCGAGCCGGCCAGACCCAGGGATACACCCAGTCCCATGAAGATCTTCGCGACCAGCGGTCCTGTTCCCCCCGCTGCTGCCGCCGTCGTCTGAGCGAAGGCCGGAGAAGCAAATCCCGCCAGCAGCATCGCGGCAACCGTTCCGACAATCCATGTACTCTTGTTACTCATAATGAACCCCTTTCGATTTTGAATGGTTTGTATTCAACTCCTCCCCCTTCGAAGAAGCTCTTGAAGGCTTCGACAAAATGCAGACGGGCGGAGTGCACGGTGCTTCCCAGTAGGGAGAGCGCCAAGTTGAAGGTGTGCCCCATAACCACGATTAATAATGCTATCGGGATGCCGAGGATCGGACCGGCGCCAGTCAGCGCCATGTTCGCGAGCTGGTTCATGACCGCGGCGATGGCGGACGTGGCAATGCCGAGGCCGAAAAGACGGGCGTAAGAAAGCAAGTCGCCGATCAGACCCGTCAGGCCATAGACATTCCAGAGCCCCAGTCCCAACCTTGCCGCCCATTTTTTGCTGTTATTGGGAAACAGCAGGGTCAGCAGAATGCCGCTAGCGATGGCTCCTGCACCGAAGTAATACAAGGGCATGTGCAGAGCCGAAGCCGGTGTGGCGAACCAGACATTCCGGACAATCATAAGGGCTCCGCCCCACAGGACAAAAATCAGTCCCAGTTTCTGCATTTTCTCATGGAAGTAAATGGACTGCAGTATTCCCATGAGATAGGAAAGGCTCAAGTGGATCACCCCGAGACCGAGCGATATATAGAACAGGATCATCGGATTGCCTGCGTTCACGTCCAGATCGACGAGAATCCAGCCCCGATTCTCGAAATTATAGCCGAAGAAGGAACCTGTCATGGTCCCGACGATCACGGAGGCGACAGCGAAGGCCTTGCATAGCTTGACTACGATCGGCAGCCCCTCCACCTTATCCCCCCATTTTTTTCCCAAGACATGGGCGACTAGATAGAAGGCGAGTCCATAGCCGGCGTCGCTCAGACAGATCCCGAAAAACAGGACCATAAAGGGCGCGAAGAAATAGGACGGGTCCAGATGGCGGTACTTGGGGTTGCCGTAGAGTTTGAGCAATGGCTCGATGCGCCGGATGAACCAGTTGTTCCGGATTAGGATCGGCGGCTCTTCTTCATCGAGCGGCTTGCGCGTCACGACGCGCAGCGGGAGTTTGCTGGCCGATATCTTTTCTTCAAAGTCTGCTTGCTGATCCTGCGGGATCCATCCCTGCAGGCCAAAAAGGTATGGTTCCCGGTGTAGCGTCGCCATATTGCCTGTGTAGGCCACCTCGTTGAGGACGGCGATCAATTGTTTCTTGATGACCTCGGCGCGCTCAGCTGCGCCGGCAAGCTCGATCGTTAACAATTCCATTCTTTGCCTGAGGCTCCGGATTTCCGCTTCGACATCGTCCAGACCCAGCTCGGGCCAGACCAGCATCTGGGCCTGGGGCATGTCCGGTGGTTCCCCGATGCTGACTGTGTAGAACAAGACCGCCTGCTGCTCTGAGACCACTTCGAGGCAGATGTTCTCTGGATGCTCAAATTCCTTCCACTTTTTTATCTCCATGCGGTAACGACGGACACAGACGCCAGCCTCTTCGAGCGCGCGGATTCGGGCAAGGTCGAAGTTCCCCCACAGCGAGAGATCGGCCCTCAGGCGTTCGAGCGATGAAACGCGCGACTCAATCTCCTGCAGCGCGGAGAGCCTCTCGTCGGCGAAGGATACCAGTTGATCGTCTTGGATCGTAAGCGGGTGCTGGCCTGCCGTCTTGACGTCCCGGAAACGCTGAACTCCTGCAATGACCTGGTCCAACTTTTTGACGCGCATCAGCAGGGCGGAGTTTTTTACTTCGAAATCACCGGCCATTTCCACCGCCGGCTCTACATGCACCACGCCGAACTCCTGCAGAAAACGCATCGTTTCCTCCTGGTTGTCGGCAGGTCCGGCAATGAATATCCTCGTCATCCTGGCTATAGCCAAAGCAATACTCCTTTTAATATCGTGCTATGAGCTCAATCTCTCTGATCTGCTCATTTCTTCTTTACGCCAGGGCATCCTGAAGCGCCGCCTCCTCCGTCATGCGCTTGGCAACCTTGGCCACGCCTACGGAGGCTGCCTGCTGATCCTGGAGATAGACGGAAATTTTACGGATCGCTTCCCGGCAGCCCGGAATCAGTCGCTGTTCATAAAGATTGATGCGCTGGCTAGTCTTGCGGAACCCTTCAAAAAGGACTCCTTCCTGTTCGCGCAGCATCCTGATTGCCTCGCGACAGGCAATCGCGTCGCGGCTCCGCTGCATCACTTCTTCGAAGCTGAAAGGAGTAGCAAAAAAACTGTACGGCGGGTCACTGAAATCGACGCCGTGGAACTGCGGCACCTTAAGTCCGGCCACGTTTCGGATGGAGGTCTTTATTTCCCTGATCTCAATAAAATATCGCAGCAGCGGCCCCAAGTCGCCATAGAGGGCAGACCAGGCCTTGATCTCCTGCAGGACTTTCTGCATCCGGGCTTCCTGAACCGCAATCTCCTTGCGTACAATGGCCAGATGCATGAGGAACTGCTGCTTCCTAGCCTCCAGCGCGGGCAGAAAACGCCGGTACATGGCCAGTTTCTGCTTCTGCGTGCGCAGGGATACCTTATTTAGCTTGATTCGTTCCGCCATTATCGTACACCATCGACCCGGTCATTTATGCCGGCCAGAATTTATCGATAAACTCCTGTTTGATTTCCACTTCATCGGGCCGGAAGCATTCGGCCAGAGTTTTCCACCCCAGATCCAGCGCATCATTGATGCCCAGATCCACGCGCAGATCCATGAACCGGTCATAGAAGAGACGGCCGTATTTCAGGTAGCGCTCATCGTCGGCCGTTTTGTCGAAGCCCATGGCCAGCTTCTGCTCCACATCGCGGCTGCGCGCGAAAAGACGGATCATGCTGTTCATGATATAGCCGTGGTCGGCGCGTGTCACCTTGCCGATCACGAGCTGCTTGAGGCGCGAGAGGGATCCGAAAGGCTCGATAACGCCCTTGCGCAGGTAGAACTGACCCTCCGTGATATATCCTGTATTGTCGGGGACCGGATGTGTCACGTCGTCGCCCGGCATGGATGTAACGGCCAGGATCGTGATGCTGCCCGCTCCATCGAAATCAACGGCCTTCTCGTAACGCGACGCCAGGTCGCTGTAAAGCGAACCAGGATAGCCGAGGTTCGAGGGAACCTGATCCATGGAGATGGCGATCTCTTTCAAAGCGTCGGCAAAAGCCGTCATGTCCGTCAGCAGAACCAGTACGCGCTTGCCCTGGACGCCGAACTGCTCGGCGACGGAGAGCGCCATATCGGGCACCAGCAGCCTTTCCACAACTGGATCGGAGGCCGTATGAATGAACATGATCGTCCGGGAGAGCACGCCGGCCTCCTCGAAGGCGATGCGAAATTTCAAATATTCGTCATACTTGAGTCCGATGCCGCCCAGGATAACCACGTCGGCGTTGGCCCGCATGCCGATGCGGGCTAGAAGTTCATTGTACGGCTCGCCGGCCGCGGCGAAGATGGGGAGCTTCTGACTCTCCACGAGCGGGTTGAAGACATCCACCATGGGGACACGCGTTTCGATGAATCCCCGCGGAATAACGCGCATGACCGGGTTGACCGACGGACCGCCAATGCTGATCCGGGGCAGCGACTGCAACCCGGGGCCTTTGTCGATGGGCTCCCCTGATCCGTTGAATATACGGCCCAGAAGAGCATCGCCAAAGGCGACCTGCATGGGATGTCCAAGGAACCGGACTGTATCGCCCGTCGAGACGCCGCGCGATCCGGCAAAAACCTGCAGGAAGACTTCCCCCCCCCGCAGGCGGATGACCTGCGCCAGAGAAGTCCCGCTTCGGCTCTTCACGGTCGCCAGTTCGCCATTCTTGATCCCGGCGGCCGGCACCGAGATGATATCCCCTTGAACACGGATTATGCGAGAATATTCGATAATCATTAGTGACCCGCTCCTTTCCCTTCGAGAATGGCCTCTATCTCCGATCGATACCGTTTATAGGCCTCCTCTCCGAAAGGACAATATTTTAACTGGAAAAAAAGATTCTGCATGTGAATCATCTGGCCTTTAGCCTGCTCCTTGGATTCGAACGTAAACGGATGATGCACCATGTCCATGAGCAGCAGAAAATCGGATATCTGGCGTTCCCGCGAGCTTGCCCGGTCCACCGGATCGAATGAATCCTGCTGCAGGCAGACGGCGTCGATGATTTCCGCCTTCAGATAAAGGACGAGGTCGTCGAGGCCGATTCCCTCTTCACCCACAACCAGCATCATCTGGTGGATTTCACTGCCTTTGAAGATCAGGTTATGGGCCTCCTGCACGAGATCGACCCATTTTTCATGGCGCGTATTGAGCGAGGCGTTCATCTGCCCCAGATAGAGACTCCAGGAAATCAGCGGATCAATGGCCGGGTATCGGCGCTGATCGGATCGGGATCGCGACAGTCCGTGGAAGGCGCCGACCACTTTGAGTGTATTCTGTGTAACGGGCTCTTCGAAATTTCCGCCCGCCGGAGACACGCTGCCGATCATCGTCAACGAGCCGGTGTCTTCATTGAAGAGGCGCACCTTGCCCGCGCGCTCATAAACGGCGGCAATGCGGCTTTCCAGGTATGCCGGAAAGGCCTCCTCGCCGGGTATCTCCTCCAGCCTGGCCGATGATTCCCTGAGGGCCTGCGCCCACCGGGACGTGCTGTCCGCCAGCAGAAGGACCTTGAGGCCGAGCTGCCGGTAATATTCACCGAGTGTCACGCCCGTATAAATCGACGCCTCACGGGCCGCCACGGGCATGGACGATGTATTGCAGATGATGACCGTACGGTCCATCAGGGACTTGCCTGTCTTGGGATCTTCGAGTTCCGGGAACTCCCGGATCGTTTCCACGACCTCGCCGGCCCGCTCCCCGCAGGCCACGATAATCACGATATCCGTCTGGGCATAACGCGAGATGATTTGCTGGAGAACCGTTTTCCCGGCCCCGAAGGGACCGGGGATGCAGGCCGTTCCGCCTTCGGCCATCGGGAAGAAAATATCGATGAGCCGGCATTGCGTCAAAAGCTGGGTATCCGGAAGCAAGCGCTCCTCGTACTTGCGCATCGGCATCTTGACCGGCCACTCCTGCTTCATTGTCACTGTCACTTCCTGTGACGAATGCGAGTCGGCGCTTTTGAGGATCGCGATGGCATCGTTGACCGTGTACTGACCTCGGGGCTTGATTTCCTTCACTTCCCATGTCCCTAGGAGCCTGAGCGGCACCATGATCTGGTGCGGGAAGAGACCCTCCGTCACCTGGCCGAGGTAGTGCCCCGGTTGGACCTGCTCCCCCGCCTTGACCAGCGGCTCGAAATCCCATAGCCTTTTTCCATCGAGGGCGGGAAGATACTGTCCCCGCCTCAGAAAGAAGCCCTGATCGTTCACCAGTTCCTTGAGCGGGTTCTGCAGGCCGTCGTAGATCATGCCCAGCATTCCGGGACCCAGCGTCACGGAGAGCAATTCGCCGGAAAACTCAGCCGCCTCACCAACATTCAAACCCGTTGTGCTCTCAAAAACCTGGAGGTCGATCTGCCGGCCGCGAATCCGGATGACCTCGGCCTTCAACGGCACCCCGCCGCACATCACATACGCGACCTCATTTTGCAGAACCTCCCGCCCCTCATCCACTTCACAGGTGACGAGAGGACCATTCACCGCCACAACCCGACCACGCGTGGGACTGTTCACATTGAACCTCCATGCCATAAATATGTCTCTATATCGAAATGCTCACTGATTTTTTCCCAGCGGCTATATATCGCCGAACGCGACAGGTAGGCCATTACGGCATCGAGAGAGAAGCCCGAACTTCCCTCAAATCGATAAATCTGCCGCAGACGCTCTTCATCCAGATAACGTTCCGCCAGAAGCGGATTTTTCTGGCTCTTGAGCTGTGTAATGAAATTGGAGTAATCGGGGGGATTGAAGTTGCTTAGAATGGCGTGCTCGTCCAAATTGCCGCCTTTTTCGCGGACCCGCAGCGCCGCCAGACTCAACCGCAGTCCGATTTCCCAGGAAAGGTAATCGATCAGAAACCGGCAGCCGATGCGCTCGGCCACGGCATAGACAGAGCTGTAATACAGCTCCCAGAGCCGGTCATAGATATAAGCGCGGTGAATGCCCCGTTCTTTTTCTTCGCGGAATGCGCGGATAAAGTCGGGCAGATCCCTGGCGCCGGCCATGTCATCCCGGGAAAGCATGCCCCCTTCCAGAAAGAGATCACGGCGCTGATCCCTCTGCTCCCAATTGAAGGCATCTACGCTCTGAAGGTGGGCGAAGGCAATCTCAAGATGCTCGGGAAAGATATTTCGCTTGATCGTGCCGGCGATTTCGCCAAATCCGAGCGGCATTTTTTCCCCCAGCACAGCAGGCATGGGAGGAAGCAGGCACATGAGAAAATAGTATTGGCCCATGTTCTCCTAAGGCTCCTGGCGTGCAAAGAAATGTTTGCGGAAGCGCGGCGAGCAGAAGTTGGAGAAGGCTTCCACGAGACCGGAGCTGAAGTTGAAATAAGCACCCTGGTCTTTCACACCGATGTTGAAGCCAAAGGTGATCTTGTCGGTAAACTTTACTACGAGAGACTCGGCCGCTTTATCCCTGAATTTCTCACGGAACCAGGCTTCGAGCTCGGTCTGATTCTGCTTGGGCAGCAGGATCTCAATCGGTTGCGCTTTGCTCTGGTTTTTCAAAAATTCGGTCAGAAGAATTTCGATCATGCGCTTGAGAAACGCGTCATCGCCGAGGGCTTTCTGTACCTCCCCTTCCACGACGGGCGCCACCACAGCAGCCTCGAGCTTTTCCTGAACCATGATGATGAAGTTTCGGGCCGCAGTATCCATGTCAACCTGAAGTTGCTTCCGGACATTCTCCGCATCGGTTTTGGCAGCGGTTCCGGCTTTTTCCGCAGCAGCCTGCGCCTCTGCTAAAATGGCTGCCGCCTGCTCCTTGGCGCTGCGTACGATCTCGGCCGCTTCGGCCTTGGCCGGCTCGAGGACTTTTTGTGTTAATTCGCTGGTAATATCTCCCAATGTATTTGCCATATTCATCCTTAATTCAATTTGGTAAACCTAACTTAGTGCAATTCAGTTTTCCTGCTAAAACTGTTTGTGCTGTTCCTGTAGGCCTGGAAATTCCATCTCTAATAGGGACATCACGAAACCCTCCTTCTCCTCATTTCCCTGCAATCGGTATTTTTCTCTACTCTTTTGACAGAATTAGGTCAATGTTAAATAATCATTATATAATATATCAGATATTGTATATATATCAACATAAAAGTAAACACAAACAATATAGAGGCAATATAGAGGGACGCTGTTTACTTTTAAACATTCTCTTGACGGAGCCGATAATGACGGATATAAAGACACCATGCCAAGAGGTGCAAGAATAGATGCGGCTGATGCCGTCCAGCACATCATGGTTCGGGGCATCGAGCGCAAAAAGATATTTGAATCGGACGATGACCGGAATAACTTTCTTCATCGTCTGGGAGTAATTATTCTGGAGACCGGCACGACATGCCTGGCCTGGTCTCTGATGCCGAACCATTTTCATTTGCTTTGCCGCACCGGCAAGGTCCCGATCTCGACGGTCATGAGACGTTTGTTGACGGGTTATGCGGTCTGGTTTAATCGCAGCCGCCGTCGACAAGGCCATTTGTTTCAAAATCGTTTTAAGTCCATTTTGTGCCAGGAAGATTCTTATTTGCTGGAACTGGTCCGCTATATTCACCTCAATCCACTGCGCGCCGGTTTGGTTCGAGACCTGGATGAATTAGATGCCTATTCCTATTCCGGCCATGGCGCTCTTTTGGGAAAAAGCAAGCATTTGTGGCAGGAGACGGATGAAATTCTCAGATGTTTTGGCAGCGGACCGGTACCGGAAAGCAAAGCCTATCGAAACTTTGTCGAAAAAGGGATAGAACAGGGAAGAAGACCTGACCTTGCAGGCGGCGGTTTGATTCGAAGCGCCGGGGGTTGGGAAGGATTAAAGCTTAAAAGAAGTGAAGGGATTTATCAGCGCAGCGATGAGCGCATGCTGGGTGACAGTGAATTTGTTGCGAAAGTCCTGGCTCAATCAAAAGAACAGATAAAGAAAAGCCACGCCCTTCGCGCCGCAGGGATTGATTTGGAAAAAATTGCTAAACGCGTTTCTCAGATCATGGGACTGGCGCCGAAAGAAATCCTGCTTACGAGTAAACAAAGGAATATTGTGAATGCCCGAAGTCTTTTTTGTTACTGGGCATTACAGGAACTGGGCGTATCCATGTCCAGTTTGGCGATCAGATTCGGAATATCAGTCGCTGCCGTCAGTAAATCGGTTAACCGCGGTCGTACGATTGCAGAACAGGAAAGGCTCTGCCTGGTGGAAAGTTAAAAAGTTAACAGCGTTCCTCTGCTGCTTGAAGAAAGCTTTCGTATTCGGACCGGGTTAAATGCTGTCCGCAGGCTTCGCAGGCCAGGTACCGGTGAATGACCGCACAGCCGATCATGTCCGTTTTGATCACATCATCGATCCGGGTATCGCCCACATGCGTCCTGGATTTTAGAATAATTTTATCACTTCCGCACCGGGAGCAAGTCGGTTGTAATTTGCCTTTAGTATTGAGCATACTGCAGCCTCTTTCCTTCCAGTTAAGCTTACGATAACCTGGTTGATTTTTACCATGCAATTCATCGCAAATCCAGGAAAAAAAGGTAAAAAGGGGTCAAATCTTTACTCTTGATTTTACGCCTTGTTGAGGATAGATGATGAATCATGACCAGGCCATTAAGAATCCAATACCCGGATGCTTTTTATCATGTAACCTGCAGGGGGAATGAACAGCGGGAGATATTCCGGGATAAAGATGATCGCGATATGTTTCTAAAGATGCTGGCCCGATCTATTGATATCTTTGCTATCCAGCTTGCTGCATACGCCTGCCTGCCCAATCATTTTCATTTATTGGTTTGTACACCCAAGGCAAACCTTTCGGAATTCATGCGTCACTTCAATATCAGCTATACCGGCGCGTTTAATCGTAAATACCTCCGCTCCGGACATTTATATCATGGCAGATACAAGGCTTTTTTAATTGATGCTGATAATTACCTGCTGGAAGTATCCCGCTATATCCATTTAAATCCTTTGCGTATGAAATCAAAAGAACCCCAGGAGAAAAGGTGGCAGGATTTGTTGTTAAGCGATGACACCAGCCTTTCCGGTTATTTCAGTCCACGCAGCAGAATAGAATTCGTCAATTACAGAATTGTCCTGGATTATTTCAGTGGCGATAATCGAAAATCAACAAATGAATACATTAAGTTCGTTGAGGAGGGCTTTCGTGCAGATATGAAAAGCCCATTAGAGAAGGGCAGAGGGACAGGCATCATCGGGAAAGATGATTTTGTCGAGGAAATCAAACAATTATTCGGCAAGGATAAAGAAACATATCGAGAGCAGCCGGCGCTGAGGGAATTGGAAAAAGCAATCACGCCGGATGAGTTAATTAACCGATTCGCAAAGCTGGTAGAAATGAAACGTGAGGAGTTAACCAAGAAGGGTCTTCAGTCGACGGAGCGGGCGATGTTGATGGAGTTGCTATATCGTTTCTGCCATACTACTCAGCCGGAAATTGGGAGGTTATTAGGCGGAATTGACTATAGCGCGGTCAGCCGGGCACGAAAAAGAGTGCTTTTAAAAATTAAGAACGAGCCGGAATTGCGGGAGAAATTTAATCAGTTTCAAAACAAACTAGGTCAAATGTCAAGAGTAAAGATTTGACCCCTGAGATAGACCCCTGAGATAGAAGATTTGACCCCTGAGATAGGAGGTTATTATGACAGAAGCGACTAAACTTGCTTTATGCGGTCTACGTGATCTCACCATGTTAAAGTGGTATATAATTCCTCTCTTATCTCTAGTCTTTTATGTTTACACCCGTGAAATTAAGGAAGCGCGCCGGAGTGGAGATTGGAATGCGGTACTGGCCGGTTTGACAATTTTCGGCGTCGATTTCTTTAACGAGACCTGGAACGGCTGGATACTGCATTTTACTGGGCGTTCCGCTTTCTGGACAACGCCGGGCGATACAGCGCTGCGGACAATGGTCGGCTGGAATATCGAGATCATGTTCATGTTTCTGCTACTGGGCATTATCTACTACCACACCCTATCGGACAGCAAAAAAGAGAAAATATTCGGCATCCCCGAAAAATGGTTCTGGGCCATTGGCTATGCTGCCTTTTGCGTTTTTGTCGAATGTCTCTTAAACATCGGCGGACATCTGGTCTGGGAATACCCCATCTGGTATTTGTCTTTTAAGGGAATCTGGCTGATCTTCCTGATCGGTTACTTCCATTTTTTCTGCTTTGCGATTTTAGTCATCAGCCTGAAAACGATGAAGGCCAAACTGACGGCGGTGGGGATAATATACGCTGTACCGCTGCTAATGAACATCCTTGCCTTTGGGTTCTGGGGATGGAGATATTAATTCCGCTTCGTGGGCAATGAGGCGCAAAGCAATATGCAATGGGGTGTCGTTTTACTTATTCTTTTTGCAGCGGTGCTGCATGCCGGTTGGAATGTTCTGATCAAATCAGAGTCGAACAACTCGGCAAATACCGCCTTGCTTGTAGCCGGCAGCGCTATTATTGGCGTGGTCTTCCTGCCCTTTGTTCCTTTACCGCTGCGGCCATGCTGGCCGTATCTCGGGGCGTCGGTTGTTATTCATATTCTTTATTTTACTTTATTGATGCTGGCCTATAAAAAAGGCGATATGAGTCTTGTCTACCCGCTCATGCGCGGCCTGCCACCGGTGTTGACCGCCGTTGCCGCCTTCATTTTGTTAAATGAGACATTGTCCTGGCGGGGATGGCTGGGGATTGGAATGGTTTCGGGCGGAGCTTTGTTGCTTTCGGCAGATTATCGTTTTTCCAGAGGATTTCAACTGGCGCCAATCGCCTTTGCCCTTCTGAATGCGATTGTGATCGTGGTTTATACCCTTGTCGATGCGCAGGGGGCGCGGCTTTCCGGCAATGCTTTCAGTTATACGGGTTGGATGCTTTTTTTACTGGCTCTGTTTTTCTTCATCTTGATACCGGCCATCGAAGGACATAAGGTTCTTTATGCCATGGTCAGGGACTGGAAAAAAAGTATCATCGGCGGCGCCTGCACGTTCGCTTCTTACGGGATAGCTCTTTGGGCTATGACAGTGGCGCCTGTGGCTCTGGTGGCTGCTTTGCGCGAAACAGCCATTCTCTTCGGCATGATACTTTCCGTCTTCATCCTGAAAGAGCGCATTACCTGGATTCGCGGTTTGTCTATTATCTTTATTGTGGCCGGAGCTGTTGCTATTAAAATGTCCTAAGAAAGGATCATAGTATATTCACATGCTGACCGACGATCATATTTACAGACAACTCCAGATTCAATTAGACAAGTATCCGATTGGCTATCCCGCGACAAAAAGCGGTGTGGAAATTGATCTCCTGAAATATTTCTTTACACCACCGGAGGCGAAGATAGCCCTCTGCCTCACACTCCGCTGTATCCCTGTTTCCCAAATTCACAGGCGGATCAAGGGAAGATTCAATATGGAGTTATCCCGTGATGATCTTGCAGCGCAGCTTGCCGAAATGTTCCGCAAAGGCATTATCCGGCGTGCGGAAAGTCGCGGAGCGCCCCGCTACGGCATTGCCATGCTGGCCATAGGTATGTTTGAATATCAGGTGGATGACCTCACCCGCGAACTGGTCGAAATGATCCACAGATATTTTGATGAAGCCTTTGGCGCTGAATTTTTCCGTTCATCCCTCCCGCAGTTGCGGACAAGTCCGCATCTGAAAGCAATTGTTCCGGAATATATTGTCGATACCTATGATAATATGCGCCACTTTATCACCAATACAAAAGAAGTCATTCATGTGGCCAACTGTGTTTGCAAGCAGGGCGAGTCCCTGATCGGGAAACCTTGCCGGCAGACCGATAATATTGAAGTCTGCCTGTTGATCGGATCAACCGGTTATGCGGCGCGCAACCGGGCCAGAGAACTATCCAAAGAGGAATGCCTGAGAATCTTAGACCTGGCTGAAGAAAAAGGAATGGTGCTGCAACCCGGAAACTCCCGCAACCCTGCTTGCATCTGCATCTGCTGCGGTTGCTGCTGCGGCGTTCTGACTACCGCAAAGAAACAATCGCGGCCGGCCCGCTTTTTTGCCTCCAATTATTACGCCCGAATCGACATGGCTTTGTGCAAGGGCTGCGGGATTTGTTTGCAGCGCTGTCAGATGGAAGCGATTGTTCAGGATGGCAAAAACTTCCGGGTGGATTTGGATCGGTGCATCGGGTGCGGTCTATGCGTGACCGGATGCAAACCCCAGGCGGCTTCGCTGATCAAAAAAGACAAAATCACCGTACCGCCAAGAAATACCGAGATTTTATATTTAAGCATCCTGATGGAAAAAGCCGGCAAGAAAAAAATGATCGTTAATATGCTGCGTCTGCTGTTGGGAAAGCCTCTATAAGGTCATATCTTCTCACCGGTCACAGTCTGCCGGAGATTTTAATAAATTTCCGCAGCTATTACTCCAGCCCCATGACTTCGTAGAGAGACTCCCCCTCTATGCGGATGGAAATGCCGCCATCAACGATGTTACCGCTGTAATCGGCAATGACCCGGAAGTACGCAGGCCGCGTAACAAACGTTCGGGCGACCCATTGGGTGAAGGGGTTCAATCCGGAAGCCGCGAGCAGATCCGCTTGTTCCACCGGGGTTTTAAAGCGGGGCGTTTTTTCATAATATCTCCTCTTTTGGCCTAGATTGTTTTCCTCCGGTTTACAAGCTTGGTGAGCAGCGATTTCATCATCAGCAACGGCATGCGGGGAATTTCTGCAATCAGCTCTGTATAGCTGCTGCGTCCGGTGATGACGTTAAATTGCATCTTTCGAATGCGTTCATGAGACTGGAAAAAGTTGAAACTTGCCTGGGGAAAAGCATTAAGCGGCAGGGACACCTTCCAGGCCGACCGGAGCTCCGGCAGAATGTGGCGTTTCAGCGCGGCGGAATAAACGCCTGCTGCCTGTTTGCCCGCCGGCAACGTTGCGCTTATGGCGCGGGCGGCTTCCTCGCCGCTTTTCAGAGCCCAGTAGATTCCCTCGCCGGTGACCGGGTCAACGAAGGATGCGGCGTCGCCGGCGAGCAGAATATTGCGGCGGCAAAAAGGTCGCCGCGACAGTGGTGAAAAGAGCGGGAGGGCATGGCCTCTGGCTCCGGCGGCCAGGTCACGGGAAAGTCCCAGGAAGCCCAGAAAATCGGCCAGGTGAACACGGGCGCGGCGGGCGTATTTCATCGGTATGCCGATGCCGATGGAGGCATCTTCCCGGCGCGGGAATATCCATCCATAGCCCCCGGGCAGGTATCCAAAATAGAAGCCCAGTTTGGAAATATGATTTCGGATCAGGCTGTGTTCATAGGGCACATATACCTCCAGGCCGATGGATGCCGGACGCGCGTTGCCTCCGAGAATGCGCCGAGTCATTCCCTGTGCACCATCGGCGCCGATCAGAGCCCGGCAGCGATATGTATTCCGGTTCGTTTCCACTTCGATCATATTGCCCTGTTCGGAAACCGTCCGCAGCGCTTCTGCTTCAGAAATTACCGCCCCCGCTTTCCCTGCCCGCAAGGCAAGAAGATGGTCGAAAACCGGCCGGTTCACTACATAGCCTAAGTTGTCTTCCATGGGCATTTCCACCCTTTGAGTTTGGCGAAAACTGACCACGGCTCCTTTGATTTCCTGCTCGATCGCCGCGGAAAAATCAAAGTCCAGGAGATCGACAACCTTGGCGGGAATGCCGCCCGCACAGGTTTTATGGCGTGGCATTGGTTTTTTCTCCAGCGCCAGTGTACGAATTCCCGCGCGCACCAGATGATACGCAGCATTGGAGCCGGCCGGACCGAGGCCGGCCACAATGACATCATAATATTTTTTATGCCGGTCTTCGCTCATAATTTATCGGTTGTAATCAGATTCCCTGCATCGATATCCGCATCTGACAAGGTCAGTTATGCTTGCCTGCAATAAAGGCATCCTGACCTCAGGCGGCGGTAAAAGAAATGACACCGTTGCCCGTGATTTCTTTGATGGCGCCATCCCTTCTTAATTCCTGCACATATACATAGGTTTCGTTGAACATCATGAATTTCTCCCAGTCGTCCATTCTCACTGCCGCTGATCCGATTATTTCGCCGCAAATGGCGTAGATTGTTTTAGGCCGGACGCTGATTCTTTCCAGAAGGCCATTCTTTTTTAAGGAATGATGGGTGCGGATTTCTTCTATTCTTTCGTCAATTTCGGTCAGTGAATTGCCGTGCCCCGGATGGACGGAGGTAATCGGCAATTTTTCGATGATGCCCAGAGATTCCAGATAACTTTTCAGCGGCTGAAAGATTTCATCATAAATATTGGGGCTGAGGCTGGGTGCGATATAAGGCAGGATATGATCACCGGCCAGCAGCAGTCCTTCCTCCCGGAAGAAAAAGCAGACGTGTCCCGCGGCATGCCCCGGGGTGAAAATAACTTCAAAGGAACGACTGCCGAACCGGCGGATTTCATTTTCCTGCAAAAAGGCGGTTACGGCAAACGGGGGAATGTGGCTGCTGATGTCTTCAATCTCTTCCACTATTGCCTCCACTTCGGCAGACGACATGCCATGCCTCGTATAAAAGAGCCTGGCCTGCGCAAGCAGATAATCCGTCTGCCGAAAATGCTTATGGACCTGACTGGCGACTTCGGACAGATAAAGCCGGGCTTTCGATCTTTTCTGAACAAGTCCGGCCAGGCCACAGTGATCGGTATGGACATGGGTAATGTAAATACCGCGGATGGATTCGACCGATAGTCCGATGCTGGCCAAATCAGCTTCCAGCTTTTCATAGGCGCCGGGCATGTTCATACCGGCATCAAACAGTGCGACATCGCGGCCGGAAACCAGGGCATAAGCGTGGACGTGGCGCAAACGGTAGGGCATCGGCAGCGTTATTCGGTAGAAGTTTTCGGCAATTTCAGTAATCATAAAGGTGACACAATTTTCAGTCGCTGGCTATTGACAGGAAGTAAGAGCCGCAGTAGATACTCCTATCAAGGAATATTGTGTGCGTTTTTCGCAATCGGACTTCTTCTTTGTCTTTCAGAGCATCCGGTAATGCTGCTATTCTTTCCCGGGCATCATGCGGGGCGATGATTTCTTCAATGATACCCAGCAATGCCGCAATATAAGGATTGTTGAATTTGTCTTCATAAATGGGTATTTCGCCATCTTTTGAGTATTATAGTTTTTAACTTGACCAATAATAGCAGGTAGGTTATTATGCCGCGCAAAGCGGGCATTATGGCTTCCTAAGTGCTTGATTTTAGATGCAATAATTAAAAAAATCCGCAGTGACATTAGCTTGTTTATCAATATTTGGCAAGGAGAAATTGATGAAATATATCAATCAGATTGATCTCAAGGGCAAAAGAGTGATGTTTCGTTTTGATTTTAACGTTCCACTGGATAACAGCCAGAATATTACCGACGATAACAGAATTCGGGCAGTTCTGCCGTCTATAAACTATGCACTGGATGAAGGCGCCAGAATCATCATTATTTCTCATTTAGGCAGGCCGAAAGGCAAACGTGTTCCGCAGATGAGTCTGGCTCCGGTGGCCAAAAGATTATCCCGCCTGTTGGATAAGCAGGTACTCCTGGCCGGTGACTGCTTAGGCCCGGATGTGGAAAAAATGGTGCAGGAATTAAACCCGGGATGTGTTCTGATGCTGGAAAATCTACGTTTTTACAAAGAAGAAGAAGCCAATGACGATGAATTTGCCAAGAAACTAGCTTCTTTTGCCGATGTTTACATCGACGATGCGTTCGGAAACGCGCATCGGACTCATGCTTCCAATGTCGGTATCACCAAATATGTAAAAGAATGCGGCGCCGGATTCCTGATGAAAAAAGAAATTAATTATTTTCAAACGCAACTGGAAAAACCGGTACGTCCTTTTGTGGCCATAATCGGCGGCTCTAAAGTTTCCGACAAATTATCCACGCTGATTAATTTAATAAAAAAAGTAGATAAATTGATAATCGGCGGCGGGATGGCCTTCACGTTTTTAAAAGCGCAGGGCATAGAGGTAGGCAAATCATTAGTTGAAGATCATTTAATCTCACAGGCCAAGGATATTATCGAACAGGCGCAGAAACTTGGCGTAAAATTATTTCTGCCTGTTGATTGTGTTATTGCGCAAAGCAAAAGCGCGGAATCGGTGACAAAAATTATTCCGGTGCAGGAAATATTTCCTGATTGGATGGGGCTTGATATCGGTCCCGCCACCATTACTCTTTTTCGGGAAGTTATCGCCAACGCTAAGACCATTATCTGGAATGGACCAATGGGAGTTTTCGAAATCGATGCCTTCAGCCGCGGTACATCAGCGATGGTGCACGCTTTGGCCGGTTCCCATGCCTTAACCATAGTCGGCGGCGGCGATACCGATGTGGCTGTTCAGCAGGCGGGAGAAAGCGAGAACATCTCTTATATATCAACCGGTGGCGGTGCTTCACTGGAGCTTTTGGAAGGGAAAATACTCCCGGCAATAGAAGCTTTGGAAAAGTGTGCAAATTAACCGGCAATACTTCGGGATAATCTAATGTAAAGGCAAAAAGGGGAAGATCAAACTTCCCCTTTTATTTTCTCGGGATAAAAACAGCAAGGTTCAGATTAAGGTACAACAGGTCATGCGCAATTTCAAAATGATTGTGGAGTATGACGGCACAGGTTACTGCGGGTGGCAGCGGCAGGAAAACGGCCTGTCTATTCAGCAGGTTCTGGAGGAGATCATTCAGCTCATCACGCAGGAAAAGGTCACGGTCATCGGTTCCGGCAGAACTGATGCCGGCGTGCATGCCTTAAATCAGGTGGCCAGTTTCCGCTGCAATACCCGACTGCCCGCCGAAACTTTGTTCAGGGGCCTCAACGGGTTATTGCCGCATGATATTGTTTTAAAAGCATTGGAGGAAGTTGCGGGGGAATTCCACGCGCAGCATGATGTCCGGGGCAAAATATATGTATACAGGATTTGCAACAAGAGCTTGCGGCCGGCTCTGGGCCGCAATTACTTCTGGTTCATTCGTCATCCGCTGGACCTGATTTTAATGGAAAAGGCCGCTCAATATTTAATCGGCACACATGATTTTTCCAGCTTTTGCGCCACGGGCACCCAAGTTAAAGATCGCACCCGGACCGTCACAAGCATAAGCATTAACAGCGGGGAAGACGGACTGCTGGAAATATCAATAGAGGCGCAGGGATTCTTAAAATATATGGTGCGCAATATTGTCGGCACCCTTGTCGAAATCGGCCGCGGTCAACGCCCGCCTGCAGCAATGAAGGAAATAATTGATTCATGTGACCGGAATATAGCCGGCCCCACAGCTCCCGCCCGCGGACTGTATTTAAAGGAGGTCAAATATTGAAATGAAAATATTGTTGTTGGGACATAGAGGTATGCTGGGAAGCGACATTCTTTACCAGTTGGGAAGAAAATATGAAGTTACCGGACTCGACATGGATGAAATTGACATTAGTTCGCCGGAGCAGTGCCGGAAGGCAATTGATGAAAACACACCGAATGTTGTTATCAATGCGGCGGCTTACACGAATGTTGACGGTTGTGAGAAGGAAAGGGACTTGTGTTTCGCCGTCAATGCCGAGGCGGTAAAGAACATTGCCGAATCCTGCCGGGGAAAGAATATTCGCCTCGTGCATTTCAGCACGGATTATGTTTTTGACGGCAAGGGCAAGGAGCCTTATACAGAGGACAGTCCTTGCCATCCGGTCAATGTTTACGGAGCTTCGAAATTAGCCGGTGAGCTTTATCTGCAGGAGCTTTCCAATAATTACATCCTCATCCGTACAGCATGGTTATATGGTAAAAACGGCAAGAATTTTGTGCGGACAATTTTGGAAGCGGCCCGGACAAAAAATAAATTGGAAGTTGTTGACGATCAGATCGGCTCCCCGACTTATACCAAGGACATAGCGGCAGCAGTCGATCTCCTGTTAGAAAGAAACATCACCGGTATATTCCACATAACCAACCGGGGCAGTTGCAGCTGGTTTCAGTTTACCGAGAAAATATTGCAGGAAGCCGGCATTGCCGGGGTAAAGGTCCTGCCCATTAAGTCCGACCAGCTAAGCAGACCTGCAAAACGACCTCATTTCAGTGTTTTAAGTATGCAAAAATTTATCCGGGTGACCGGAAAAACAATGCAGCCCTGGCAGCTGGCTTTGCAGGATTATCTGCAGAAGTGAATTAACCGGCCCTGTAGGCGGGGTAATGCACCGTGAAAAAATTGTTGACAGCTTTTTCAAACATTGCTATACAGCGGCCAAAGCTAGAGGAAAGTGTTTATGGCAAAGATAATTACAACAATGTCG
This sequence comes from Deltaproteobacteria bacterium HGW-Deltaproteobacteria-12, assembly GCA_002840565.1. Lineage (GTDB taxonomy): Bacteria > Desulfobacterota > Syntrophia > Syntrophales > Smithellaceae > MVRV01. Next base: position 199,690 of record PHBK01000001.1, read on the forward strand.
CTTAATGGTTGGTGGTGGAGCCTCATGGGGAGGTCTGTCCGCCGTTGATCTTTTTTAAATAAAAGTCAAAGCCGTGGAGAACCTCCAGGATCTTCACGGCTTTTTAATTTGTTTATATTTCCAGGCCGTGAGAAGACTCACGGCCTTTTTTAGTTTAAGGAGTAATTTATGTACGAACCAAGTTTTGCCGAATTTGAAAAGTTGGCGCAACAAGGAAATCTGATTCCTGTCTATCGCGAAATATTGGCTGATATTGAAACACCGGTTTCTATTTTGATGAAACTGCAGGCTAAGAATCACGTCTATCTGCTGGAAAGTGTGGAAGGCGGAGAAAAATGGGGAAGATATTCATTTCTTGGCACTGATGCCGGTGTAGTTTTTAAAGTCCGCGGCACCGATGTTATTATTGAAGAAAAAGGTAATGTTGCCGCGCGCCCGCACAATGGCAACCCTATGCAATTTCTGCGTGACCTGCTTGGTCGTTACCAGCCTGTATCTGTTCCCGGCCTGCCGCGGTTTTACGGTGGAGCCGTCGGTTACCTGGGTCATGAAATGGTGCGCTATTACGAAAAGCTGCCCTGCGGCCCCCAAGACGATTTGGCGATTGATGAAGCCACCTTTGTTATCAGCGACTCGCTCATGATTTTCGACAATGTGCGGCATACGATTAAAGTTGTTGCCTGTGCGCTTACCGGAGATGCCGATTCGCTGGAAGAAGCATACGCAGCTTCCTATCGGAAGATCGAAGCCATGATCGAAACACTGGCCGCGCCTGCCGCTCATCGGGAAAAAGATGCCACCGATGTCCGCGAAGTATCCTTTTCTTCCAATATGACAGAGGCCGAATTTGAGGCCATTGTGCAAAAGGCCAGGAACTATATCGCCGGCGGTGATATTATTCAGGTGGTGCTTTCCCAGCGTTTTCAAACCGCCTGTCATTCCAAACCGGTTGATCTTTACCGGGCGTTGCGCTTTATCAATCCTTCACCCTATTTGTTTTTTCTCAAGCTGGAAGATATAACTCTAATCGGCTCTTCGCCGGAGGTTATGGTGCGTCTGGAAGAACAAACAATGGAATTAAGGCCGATTGCCGGAACAAGGAAACGAGGCCGGACCGAGCAGGAAGACCGGCAACTATCCGATGAACTGCTTTCCGATGAAAAGGAACGAGCCGAGCATGTAATGCTGGTTGATCTAGGCCGCAATGATCTGGGCCGCATTGCCCAAACCGGCAGCGTTCAGGTCACTCAATATATGGTCGTGGAGAAATATTCCCATGTTATGCATCTGGTATCCAATATCCGTGCTCAGTTAGCTAAAGGCAGGGACGCCTTTGATGTTCTGGCGGCAACCTTTCCCGCCGGCACTCTTACCGGTGCTCCTAAAATCCGGGCGATGGAAATTATCGATGAACTGGAGCCGGTAAAGCGCGGTGCTTACGGCGGAGCGGTCGGTTATTTCAGTTTCAGCGGCAATATGGATTTATGCATTACCATCCGGACGATGCTTTTGAAAAACGGGGAAATTTATATTCAAGCCGGCGCCGGTATTGTCCACGATTCCGAGCCCGCGCTGGAGTATCAGGAATCGGTGAACAAGGCCCGCGCCATGCTGCAGGCAGTGCGTATGGCGGCCGGCGGGTTTGTTATTCGCAGTGGTAAACAATAGGAACTATTATGATTTTGATGATTGATAACTATGATTCGTTTACGTTCAATATTGTCCAGTATCTGGGACAAATGGGCGAAGAAGTGCAGGTGTTCCGCAATGACCGGATTACACTGGAAGAAATAAAGAAAATGCAACCGCGGGCTATCTTTCTCTCGCCGGGACCATGCTCGCCGCTGCAAGCGGGGATCACCGTGGAAGTTGTCCGCAACTTTTATGCAGCAATTCCGATCATGGGCATCTGCTTGGGGCATCAGTCTATCGGTTACGCTTTTGGCGGCGATGTTGTCCGTGCCGGGAACATCATGCACGGCAAGACATCAATGATTTTCAACGACGGCAAAACAATTTTTGCAGGATTACCAAATCCTTTTTCTGCGGGGCGTTATCATTCCCTGATAGTGAAAAAGGAAACCCTTCCCGCCTGCCTGGGAATAAGCGCGCAAACCGCGGAAGGTGAAATTATGGGTTTGCGGCATAAGCAATACCCGGTGGAAGGCATTCAATTCCACCCGGAATCAGTGCTTACTCCGCAGGGCAAAAGAATTATCAGAAACTTTTTGCAATATACCGGACGAAAGGATCAATAACCATGATTAAAGAAGCAATTGAAAAGGCAGTAAACAAAATAGATTTACGCGAAGCGGAAATGATGGCGGCGATGGATGAAATAATGGAAGGCAATGCCACGCCGGCGCAGATAGGGTCGCTGATCACAGCGCTCCGAATGAAGGGAGAAACGGTGGAAGAAGTTACGGGCGCAGCGCGCATCATGCGCCAGAAGGCGACGCATGTGAATGCCTGCGCTTCGACGGTCGTGGATACCTGCGGCACCGGCGGTGATCGCTTAAATACGTTTAATATTTCGACGACGGCGGCATTTGTGGTGGCGGCAGCGGGCATCACCGTTGCCAAACACGGCAATCGTGCCGTATCCAGCGCCTGTGGCAGCGCCGATGTCCTGGAAGCTCTCGGTATTAATGTCAGCGCCAGTCAGGAAATAGTGGAGGAATGTATCCAGCAAACCGGCATCGGGTTTTTGTTTGCGCCTAAACTGCACGGAGCGATGAAATATGCCATCGGCCCGCGCCGGGAAATCGGTATCCGCACGATATTCAATATGCTCGGTCCCCTGACCAACCCCGCATCGGCCACAGCGCAGCTTCTGGGTGTTTATGATCCGAAACTAACGGAAATGTTTGCCGGGGTGCTGAAAAATATGGGAACGAAAAGAGCTTTTGTTGTGTACGGTTCCGATGGACTGGATGAAGTTACGGTAGCAGGAGAAACGAGAGTAGCTGAGCTCAAAGACGGCATTATTCGAACTTACAATATTAACCCCATTGATTACTTCGGGAAAACCTATCCACTGGAGAACATTCGCGGCGGTGACCCTGTATTCAATGCCCAGATAACCAAAGACGTTCTTACCGGAAAGACAGGAGCCTGCCGTGATGTTGTCATTATTAATGCCGCCCTGGCGATTGTCGCGGGAGAAAAGGCCGGGGATATTAAAGAAGGAATTACCATAGCGGCAGACTGCATTGACAACGGCGCCGCCATACGAAAATTACAGTCACTAATTGAACACAGCAACAGTTAATTTGCGACCGAAGGCTGAAGGGAAAGACTGATGATTTTAGACAGGATCGTTAAAACAAAAAAAGAAGAAGTGGCGCAGTTAAAGAAAGATATGCCGTTGGCGGAGTTGCAAGCGGCGGCATACGGACTAGGTCCCTGCCGGAATTTCAGGACGGCGATCAGCGGCAAGTCGTGTGCAATAATCGCCGAAGTTAAAGGTGCTTCGCCCTCTCGTGGCAGAATTGTAGATAATTTCGATCCGTTGCTGATTGCCACAGAATATGAAAAAAACGGTGCGGCGGCAATTTCCGTTCTCACGGATGAAAAATATTTTTCCGGACATAAAGAATTTCTGACAAAAATCAGAAGCGAAGTCATGCTGCCGCTTTTACGTAAAGATTTTATTATTGATCCTTATCAAATCTATGAAAGCAGGATTATCGGCGCCGATGCAGTGCTGCTCATTGTTCGCATTGCGGGCGAGAGGCTCGGCGAATTTATCACGCTCAGTCGGGAACTCGGACTTGCCGCGCTTACGGAAGTCCACACCGCCGCGGAGCTGCAAATTGCGCTGGCTGCCGGAGCTGATATAATCGGGATTAATAACAGAAACCTCGATACGTTCATTACGGATATAGGTACCTGCAAAAAACTGGCGCATCTTGTACCGGACGGAAAGATAATTGTGGCGGAAAGCGCCATTACCTGCAGAGCGGATATTGAAAATATTATGCAGGCGGGGATTTCGACTTTCTTAATAGGCGAAGCGCTGGTTACAGCCGGCGATATTGGGAAAAAATTACGAGAGCTCAGGGGAGATTGAAGGAATGACGCAGATCAAAATATGCGGCATAACCAATGCAGAAGATGCTCTCTGCGCTGCCGGATGCGGCGCTGACGCTCTGGGGTTTATATTTTATCGGAAATCGCCCCGCTATATTTCACCGATACAGGCACGGCAAATTATCAGAAAACTACCTGCCGGCATTGCCAGAATCGGCGTTTTTGTCAATGAATCGGCTGCGGAGGTAAAGAGGATATACGAGTTATGCAATCTCGATTTTATTCAACTCCATGGCGATGAATCAGCTGAATATTGCTCATGTTTTGCACCGGAGATGCTTATTAAGGCCGTTGCGCTCCACGAGGAGCATGATTTACAAAAATCCTTAAATTATCATGTCGCTGCCCTGCTGGTTGATAGCCGCCGTGGCGGGCTTTACGGCGGTACGGGCAGGAAGGCCAATTGGGATTTGGCTTTGCGGATAAAAAATAAAAAGCCGCTGATTCTTTCGGGCGGTCTTAATGAAGAAAACATTAAAGCGGCTTTAGAAAAGGTTGCACCGCAGGCGTTGGATATCAACAGTGGTGTCGAGATAAAACCCGGCCGGAAAGATCATAAAAAGATTGCCCGCCTATGCAAAATTGTGCAGTCGGTGGATTTCCAGCCCGACAATACGCCATTTATTTTTACAGTGAGGGGAAACAGATGAAGATATTACCGGATAAAAACGGACATTTCGGCATTTTTGGCGGCCGCTATGCCGCCGAGACATTAATGCCCGCCCTGATTGATCTGGAAAAAGCCTACAGAGCGGCGCAAAAGGATAAATCCTTTCACAAAGAATTTGCCGATTATCAGCGCGACTACGCCGGGAGGGAAACGCCGCTGTATTTTGCTCAAAGGATGACGCAGGCATTAGGCGGAGCAAAAATATATTTGAAGCGCGAGGACTTGAATCATACCGGCTCCCATAAAATAAATAATACACTGGGACAGGCGCTTTTGGCCAGGCGCATGGGCAAAAAAAAGGTTATTGCCGAGACCGGCGCCGGTCAGCACGGTGTGGCCACGGCCACGGTAGCGGCCCTATTCGGAATGGCGTGCAGGATATTCATGGGAGAGGAGGATATCCGCCGCCAGGCGCCCAACGTATTCAGAATGAAAATTTTAGGTGCGGAAGTTGTTCCTGTGCAGAACGGCACGGCGACACTGAAAGACGCCATGAATGAAGCGATGCGTTACTGGGTTTCGAGCGTCCGTGATACTTTTTATATTATCGGTACAACCGCCGGGCCGCATCCGTACCCGCTGATGGTGCGTAATTTTCAGTCGGTAATCGGCCGGGAAACGAAAAAGCAAATCAGAAAAGCCGTTCGCCGGTGTCCGGATGTTCTTATCGCCTGTGTCGGCGGCGGCAGCAATGCTCTGGGGATGTTCTATCCCTTCCGCAATGAAAAAAATGTTGCCATGTGCGGTGTGGAGGCTGCCGGACAGGGCTTGAATACTTCTGCACATTCAGCGAGCATCAACGCGGGCAAAGTGGGTGTCCTGCATGGCAACAAAACATATCTGCTGCAGGATGCCTGCGGTCAGGTGCGCGATGCCTACTCGATTGCCGCGGGGCTGGATTATCCGGGGGTCGGACCGGAGCACGCCTACTTTCACACAACAAAAACGGTGAAATATGTCACAGTAACCGATCGGGAAGCCATAGATGCTTTTTCGTTTTTGTCCCTCCAGGAAGGAATAATTCCCGCACTGGAAAGCGCTCACGCGGTGGCCTACGCGATGAAAATAGCGCCGAAAATGGGAAAAAATAAGATCATCGTAATTTGTCTTTCCGGCCGGGGAGATAAAGATGCACAGACAATTATTGAGAAAGGACTGTAGATAATGGGACGCATTACGGAAAAATTTATCTCTTTGCGCGAAAAGAAAGAAAAAGCGCTGATTATCTATTTGACGGCGGGCGACCCTTCTTTGGCCATGACAAAGAATTTAATATTTGCCCTGGAAAAAGCAGGCGCGGATATTCTGGAAATCGGCTTTCCCTTTTCCGATCCGACAGCCGATGGACCTGTTATACAAGCCGCAGCACAACAAGCCTTGAAAACCGGAACAACCTTGGAAGGAGTTTTAAAATTAGTCGAAGAGGTGAGACGGTTATCGGAAATTCCCATTGTCCTCTTCGGTTATTTTAACCCGATATTTGCCTACGGTGTAAAAAAGTTTGCTTATAAAGCTAAAAGATCGGGAGTTGACGGCGTTCTGGTGGTTGATCTGCCGCCCGAAGAAGCGCAGGAATTAAGAGAGCATACCGATGCCGCCGGCATCGATTTCATTTATCTGATTGCGCCGACAACGGACAAAGAAAGAACACGCACTATTACGGCCGCAGCGGCGGGATTTCTTTATTATGTTTCCATTACCGGCATTACCGGTATGGCGCAGCCTTTGATTTCCGACATAGCAACCGCAGCAGGAAAGATCCGCAAAAGCACCAAACTGCCCATAGCCGTTGGCTTTGGCATCTCGCAGCCACAGCAGGCGCGCGAAATCGCCCAATTTGCCGACGGCATTGTTATCGGCAGTGCCGTTGTGCGGCTGATTGCGGAAAATAAAAACAGCCGGCATTTGCTGAAAACGGTTGCCGATTACGTGCAAGGAATAAAAAAAGCATTAAAATCAGGGGCGTGATGCCGAATTTGCTTTTGTTTGGCAAAATAACAGCGCATCTCACAGGAATAAAATATTTCCCGGCAGAAATTATTTCTTGACAATAATTTTAAGTTTCTTTATAAGGCAATCAAACTAAGGGTAAGGTTTTTCACGATGGACAGACAATTAAATGCAAATATCAGTTTCTACGGCTATTGGTTTTATACCTATTTTGCATCGGTCTGCCCGTTGTTGAGGACTTGTTAAGGTAATTTAAAACCAACACAGCCATGGGCAGAGCGAAAACAAGCTGCCCATGGCTTTTCTGTTTTTAAAGGCCATGGCGGCAAAAGCCATGGCCTTTTTTTATTCAGGAGGAAAAACATGATTATTGTAATGAAGAATCAGGCCACAGATCAGCAAATTGAGAATGTGATTAACTGGATTGAATCTGTCGGTTGCAAAGCGCATCCGTCGCGCGGCGTGGAAAGAACGATCATCGGAGCAGTAGGCGACGTCCGCGATAAGTCAATCCTGAAATATGCAGAATCTTTACCGGGGGTAGAAAAAACCATGCCTATTTTAAAACCTTATAAATTAGCCAGCCGGGAATCACATGAAGGCAATACAATTGTTTCTGTGGGGCAAATTTCCATCGGCGGCCCCGAATTCATTGTGATGGCCGGACCCTGTTCCATTGAAAGTGAAGAGCAATTACTGGAAAGCGCCTATATTGTGAAAAAGGGCGGCGCCCAGATTTTGCGCGGAGGAGCTTATAAACCGCGTACTTCCCCCTACAGCTTTCAGGGGATGGAAGAAGAAGGTCTGAAGCTCTTGGAGCAGGTGCGCTTGCGGACAAGTATGCCGGTTGTTACGGAAGTAGTTAATCCTGCTGATGTTGACCTTGTCGAATCATATGCCGATATGCTGCAGATAGGGGCGCGCAATGTGCAAAATTTTGCCCTGCTCAAGAAAGTCGGCCAGTCGCAAAAGCCGGTGCTTTTAAAAAGAGGGATGATGACGACGATTGAAGAATTGCTGATGTCGGCAGAATACATCCTGTCGTCGGGCAACCCCAACGTCATCCTCTGTGAACGCGGTATCCGCACATTCGAAACGGCGACTCGCAACACACTGGATTTAAGCGCTGTTCCCGTTTTAAAAAGCTTGACGCATTTGCCGGTTGTTGTTGATCCCAGCCACGCCGCCGGTCACTGGAGACTGGTTATTCCCCTGAGCCGTGCTGCCGTTGCTGTGGGGGCCGACGGCCTGATTGTGGAAGTACATCCGCGTCCGGAGACGGCGGTTTCCGACGGTATGCAGTCTTTAAAACCGGAAAAATTCTATCAATTAATGGATGAATTGCGAGCTGTTGCTTCGGCAATAAGGAAATAACGGGAGTAGCCTTATGCGGTCAATAAAAGTCAATCTCAATAAAAAGTCATTGTCGTCTTACGAAATCAGCCTCGGCCAGGCAATTCTTGACCGGACGGCGCTGCTTATTGCCAAAAACCATCCAGCCGTCCATCATATTGTTATTACCGACACCAATGTCGGCAGACTGCACGGCCCCAAACTCCTGGCTGCGCTGAAGGACATCGGTCTGAAAGTGGATCTGATTGAATTTCCGGCCGGTGAAGCTTCGAAAAATATTTCCACTGCTGTTGATCTGGCGGGAAGACTGCTCGATTTGGGGGCCGACAGAAATTCGCTGCTTATAGCCTTTGGTGGCGGCGTGGTCGGTGACATGGTGGGATTCGTCGCTTCCGTGTTTATGCGCTCCATCCCTTATATTCAAATTCCGACTACCCTGCTGGCACAGGTGGACAGCAGCATCGGCGGAAAAACAGCGATTGACCTTCCCCAGGGGAAAAATTTGCTGGGGACTTTTTATCAGCCGCGGGCCGTCTTTACGGATCTGAGCTACCTGGCAACTCTGCCGGAAAAAGAATTTAATAATGGGCTTGCGGAAATTATCAAATACGGCATTATCGACGATGAAAAAATGTTTCGCCTGCTGGAAGATAATATGGAAGCGGTAAAGAGAAAAGATCCGGCATTATTGTTAAAGCTTGTGGAATCCTGCTGCCGCGTCAAGAAAACAATTGTGGAAATTGATGAAAAAGAACAGGGCTTGCGGCGGATTCTCAACTTCGGCCACACGCTGGGACATGCTCTCGAAGCGCAATCCAATTTCACCATCTCGCATGGCGAAGGTGTTGCTCTGGGGATGATTGCCGCCGCGCGAATTTCCGAAAATTCCGGTTATCTCGAATCGGCCGGCCGCGAGCGCATAGAAAAACTTATTCAGAAAGCGGGATTACCCTGCCGGATACCGGAGAATATTTCTCCGAAAGGAATAATTTCCCGGCTGAAAATGGATAAGAAGAAAGAAGGGAATATTATCCATTTTGTTTTGCTCAAGAAAATCGGCCTGCCGTTTGTCAACGGCGGCATCAATGAGAAAATTATCGCACCCGTAATTACAGGAATGAGATGATGAAATCCCGGCTGGAAAAACTAAGAGAGCGCATGAAAGAGAAAGACGGGGAAATTATCCGTCTTTTAAATGAACGATCAGAGATTTCGGTCCGCATCGGTGAAGTTAAAGGACGGGAGTACATTGATGTATATGACCCCTCGCAGGAGGCAAGAGTTTACGGCTACTTGCAGGAGCTTAATTGCGGGCCGCTGCCGCCGGCAGCCGTCAGGGCAATTTTTCGGGAGATTATTTCGGCTTCCCGCGATTTACAGAAACCGACAATAGTTGCCTTTCTGGGACCGGAAGCTTCGTTTTCTCATCTGGCCGCCGAGCAGCATTTTGGTAAGTCCTGCAATTTTATACCGCAGCCGGGGATTGACTGTGTTTTTGATGAATTGGAAAGAGGCGCCATTGATTGGGGTGTAGTCCCGGTGGAAAATTCACAGGAAGGTTCGGTTAATATTACACTGGACCGTTTGGTTTTAACGCCCTTGAAGATTCGGGCGGAAATATATCTGCGGATCAGCCAATGCCTGATTTCTTCCGCCCGGGATCTGCGGAGCATTAAAAAAATATACTCACACCCGCAGGCCTTAGCTCAGTGCCGTTTCTGGCTCAAGTCCAATCTGCCCAAATGCGCGCTCTGTGAGGCGGAAAGCACAGCCGGCGCCGCGCAAAGAGTGAGAGGCAGCAAGACTGCCGCAGCGATAGGCAGCTCTCTTGCCGCTGCCGCAAGCGGGCTCAATATTCTGGCGGAAGGAATTGAAGATAATCCTTCCAACACCACACGCTTTTTGGTTGTGGGTAAAGGAACAAGCGCGGCCACGGCAAAAGATAAGACTTCCCTGATTTTTGCCACAGCCCATTCCCCGGGTTCACTGCATTGTGCGCTCTCTCCATTTGCCCAACGGAGGATCAATTTAATCAAAATTGAATCGCATCCTGTTAAAGAAAGAATGTGGGAGTATCTCTTTTTTGTCGATATTGTCGGCCATACTGCCGAGAGAGAGGTAGAAAATTGTCTGGCTGAATTGAAAGAGAAAACAACGTTTTTGAAAATTCTTGGTTCCTATCCGAGGGCGGAAGGCGGGCTATGATTTGTATACCCATTACAGCTAAGTCCAATAAGGAAGCAGTGCGTGAGATCGAACACAGTTGCCGCATCGCTGATGCCATTGAGTTGAGGATGGATCTGATTGCCGATGGATCTCTGGCCGAACTCATTTCCACCGCACGGTCCAGCTCCGGAAAGGTGCGGATAATTGTCACCTGCCGGGAAAAAGCGGAAGCGGGACGAACCGGGAAATCCCTCGCCGGGGCAGATGAGGCAGGAGAGCAAAAAGACAAAAAAATGGCGACACTTAACCAGGCCGTGGAACTGGGTGCTGACTATATAGACATTGAACTGTCCGCGGGCAGCAAGGCAATAGAGGAGTTGAAATTCCGCTGCGAACAACTGGGCAGCTCCACAAATATCATAATTTCTTATCATGATTTTGAAAGAACTCCGTCGCTGACCAGGTTGAAGACAATATTTCATTCCTGCCGGGAGTTTGAACCTGCCGTAGTGAAAATAGTTACTTACGCCCGGAAGCCCGAAGATAATTTTCCGGTGCTCAGTTTGATACCTTATGCCCGCAAACATTCGCAGGAAATAATTGCTCTATGCATGGGGCATCAGGGCCGGATCAGCCGTATGATGGCGCCCTCTCTGGGTAATTTTATCGATTTTGCGACGCTCCCTGAAGGCGCACAATCGGCTCCGGGACAGCTTACAGTATCCGAGATGAAGCAAATTAATGCCATCGTAAGTAGCTCTGCCGAGCAGCAAAGGCCGGGAAGCGGTTTTTCAACGACAGATCCGGGAGGGAATTATGTTTTATTGGGCAATCCGGTAGCGCAAAGTCTTTCGCCATTGATGCACAATGCAGCGCTGGATGGTCTTGGTATTGCAGGGCGCTATAATGCTTTTTGTGTATCTGATCTGGCGGCAGCAGTGCAGGGCATAAGAGGAATGGATATCCGCGGCGCGAGTGTGACGATACCTTTTAAGTCTGCCGTGATGGAATATCTGGATGATATTACCGATGATGCATTGAAGATCGGCGCGGTGAATACGATTATCAGCACCAATGGTATTCTCACGGGCGCCAATACGGACTGGCTGGGATTGGTTTTCACTCTCCGGGAAGCAATGACGATTAACGGGAAAAAGTTTGTGATTATCGGCGCCGGAGGCACAGCCCGGGCGGCGGCTTACGGAATAATGCAGGAAGGTGGCTTCCCTGTCATTGTTAACCGCACAGCGGAGAACGGGAAACTTCTGGCCGGTCAGCTCCACTGTCCTTATTATGCATGGGACGACATCGCCAAAATAGAGGCTGATTGTCTGATTAACACAACACCGGTTGGCATGTATCCTTATATTGATCAATCTCCGGTGGATGCTGCGATGCTTGCCGGATATAGATACGTAATGGATGTTATTTACAATCCGCAGAAGACGAGGCTGTTGCAGGAAGCCTTCCAACAGGGCTGCCATGTTCTGCCGGGATTAAATATGTTTGTCCACCAGGGTGCCGAGCAAATCAAATTATGGACAGGTAGGGAGCCTGATCGGGCATTGATGACAAAAGTAGTGATTTCATCTCTCAATCAAGCGCTATCTTTGTAGGCGTCGTCGTCGGCTTCCTCAACGTATGCAGACAATACGCCTCGTCGCCTCGGACTCGCCGCCGCGATATCATCATTGATTTAGAAATGAAATAATGGAAAGGTTGGCCTAGATTGAACAAAGAAGCAAATATCGAATTCACATGCCCGGTTGTCCGGATTCCCGGTTCCAAAAGCCTGAGCCAGCGGGCGCTGGTGGCAGCGGCGCTTGCTGAGGGCAATTCCTTTATCGGCAATGCCCTCATTGCGGAAGACACGTCCTATCTTATGGAAGCATTGCGCGCCTTGGGCTCAAAGATTGTTGTCGCTGATGGTGGTGTTTCTGTTTCCGGGGTGGCGGGAAAAATTCAGAACAACGGGCAGGAAATATTTTTGGGAAATAACGGGACGGCGCTGCGTTTTCTGATTGCGGTGGTAACATTGGGCAGCGGTAAGTATATTCTGACAGGAGGGAAAAGACTCTGTGAACGCCCCGTCGGCGCATTGGTCGAGGCGCTGCGGAGCATGAACGTGGATATTTCCTGTCTCAATAATTGTCCGCCGGTAACTCTGAAAGCCGCCGGTCTGACGGGTGGAAAAATTATTCTGAAAGACGTAGAGAGTTCACAGTATGTTTCCGCGCTGCTTCTTTGCGCTCCCTACACAAAAAAGGGAATTGATCTTTCTTTGCAGGGGGGAATTGTTTCGGCGCCCTACATCGATTTGACGGTTGATGTGATGCGCGATTTTAGCGCCCAAATCAGCTCAACAGGAAAACAGAACTATTCTGTCGCCGCCGGGACAACTTACAAAGGATGCGATTATCTTGTCGAAGGCGATGCCTCCAGCGCTTCCTATTTCTTTGCGGCGGCCGCCATTCTGCAAAAACTGGTCAGAGTTGAAGGCATCGGTATCACGAGCAGACAGGGCGATTTGCGTTTGCTGAAGATTATGGAAGAACTCGGCTGCAGTATTAATTCCGGAGACGACTGGATAGAAGTTGCCGGCAACGGTTTGCCCAGCGGCGATTTTAAGTTCGATTTGCATGATATGCCGGATATGGTGCCGACGCTGGCGGTGCTGGCGGCTTTTCGCCGGGGCAAAACAACTATAAATAATGTTGCTCATCTGCGCTTAAAGGAAAGCAATCGTCTGGCTGCGCTGGCTTGCGAATTAAACCGCATGGGCATTGCGGCTCGGGAAACCGCGGATGGTCTTATTATCCAGGGCGGCAGTCCTCAGCCGGCCCGGATTGAAACCTACAACGATCATCGGATTGCCATGAGTTTCGCCGTTGCCGGCTTGGCTGTTCCCGGCATTGAAATTGCCGATAAAAGGACTGTGGATAAATCCTTCCCCGGTTTTTGGGAGGAGCTAAAAAAGATATGAAGATAGTTCTCGTCGGCTATCGCGCCACCGGAAAATCAACGGTCGGGAGGTTATTGGCCGCTAAACTAAAAATTCCTTTCTGGGATACCGATTTGCTGGTCGAAGAGAGCCTGGGGGTGCCCATAAAGGAAATTGTAGCTCTCCACGGCTGGGAATTTTTCCGTGCCAGAGAAAAGGAAGCACTGCAAAAGCTGGTAAATGAAGCTGCGGGCGTCATTGCCACCGGAGGCGGAATTGTTCTGGCGTCGGAAAATATGGATTCGCTGAAGCTGATGGGTGTTGTGTTTTGGCTCGATGCGCCGCTTGCGGATATTGTTGACCGGCTGCAAAATGATCCCCAGACTGATGCCCGGCGCCCGCAATTTACGGATGGAAATCTTGTTCAAGAAACGGTTGATGTACTGAGAGAGCGTATTCCTTTGTATGAAAAAGCCGCCGATTTTAAGGTTTATATCGGCGGCAAAAGCGCAGAACAGGTGGCCGAAGAGATTCTCGGCATTGGAAAAGAGGAAAAGTTTAAGAATCCGTTTAGAGGAAAGTGATTATGGCGGGAAATACAACAGGCGATATTTTCCGGGTGACAACCTGGGGAGAATCACATGGCGCGGCGTTGGGAGCAATTGTCGACGGTTGTCCGGCCGGTTTGGAAATCAATGAGTCCGATATTCAGCAGGCTCTCGATAGAAGAAGGCCGGCAAAAACTGTAGCTGCGACGGCAAGGCAAGAAGGTGATCGCGTGGAGATTCTATCCGGAGTATTTGCCGGCAAAACCACAGGTACACCGATTTCACTTTTAATTCGAAATTCCGACGTCCGGTCATCCGACTATGAGAAATTAAAAGATATTTTTCGTCCCGGGCACGGCGATTTTACCTATCAGCAAAAATACGGCAGCCGCGACTGGCGAGGCGGCGGACGGGCTTCCGGCCGGGAAACGGCCGCGCGGGTGGCTGCGGGCGCCATCGCCGAAAAGCTGATTGCCACGGCAGGTATGGAAGTGCTGGCTTACACGCAGGCTATCGGCGGAATTGCCATCAATCGCGGTAAAATGCCCGCAGGCAGAGATCTGCGCCGTCTGGTGCGCGGGAATATCCTTTTTTGCCCTGATCGCGAGGCTGCCGCCGCTATGGAGGAAATACTGGCGGCCGCACATTGTGCAGGTGACACATTAGGTGGTGTTGTAGAAATCATTGTGTGCGGGTGTCCCGCAGGACTTGGTGAACCGGTATTTGACAAGATAGATGCTGCTCTGGCTGCCGCCCTGATGAGCATCGGTTCCGTAAAGGCGGTGGAAATCGGCGACGGCTTTGCCGCGGCGCAAATGAAAGGTTCGGAATTTAACGACCAAATGGTCAAGAAAGGATTTCAGTCTAATCATGCCGGGGGCATCATGGCCGGTATAACCAACGGCGAGAATCTGGTTCTGCGCGCTTATTGCAAGCCGGTTCCCTCGATCGGCAAAGAGCAGCAGACACTGGATACTGAAGGTAAAGCAAGGAATATTAAAATCCAGGGCAGACATGATGTGTGCGTGCTCCCGCGGATTATTCCGGTTTGTGAAGCAATGGTGGGCATTGTCCTGGCTGATCACTGGCTGAGGCAAAGGGCGGCAAGAATATGAAAGACGCTGTCATTGGCATTATCGGCGGCACCGGCGGCATGGGGCGCTGGTTTGCACGGTTGCTGCGCAAAGAGGGTTATAAAGTCCATGTCTGCGGGCGAAAAACACGATTAAAAATCAGCGATCTGGCCGGATCGTGCAATGTCATTGTCGTCGCTGTGCCGATTGCCGCCACAGCGGAAGTGATCAGGCAGGTGGGGCCGCTGATGTCCGCCGATTCGCTGTTGATGGATTTAACTTCGCTCAAAAAAGAGCCGGTAGAATTGATGCTGTCTTGTTCGCGAGCAGAGATTATCGGCTGTCATCCGCTTTTTGGTCCGCAGCTTTCGGATGTCCGGGGGCAAAACGTTGTTCTTTGTCCGGCGCGGGGCGATAAATGGCTGTCCTGGTTGAAAGTGATTCTGGAGAGAAAAGGCTTGATCGTGATCGAGAAAGCGCCGGAAGAGCATGATGAAATGATGGCGATAGTTCAGGTGCTCAATCATCTCAATACGATTTCTTTTGGTCTGGCGCTGGCCGCAGCAGGAATTGATCTTACCGAAATCAATAAATTATCGACACCGATTTTCCAGACAAAGATGGAAATAGTTAAAAAAGTATTCACCGAAAATCCCGGACTTTACACCGATATCATCGCACAAAATCCCGCCGCAATGAATATGCTGGATCTCTATGAAAAGGCTCTCGCCGATATCCGCGCGCTTGTGAATTCAGGAGATGGAACGCAGTTGAAGGAGGCGATGGAGCAGGCTGCAAAGAAACTATTCTGATTACCCTTCTTCAATAGCTTTGGTCCGAATTTTCTTTAAATTCCTATCAGTCATCCGGATATTAATTCGTTTTTGCTTGCTCAAGCTATAACGCGCATATTCCTCGAATTTTTGTTTTTCCTTTTTTGTCAGATCGGAAACCCATTCTTCTTTTTCAAGCGATTCCGCTATCAATTTTTCGTCGTTATCTAAATATGTCTTTTTTCTCATCGCTTATCTCCCACTCTTACGATAAATACTTTCTGGTTTGTATATTTTGTCCGGCTTGGATGTAACTAATTATGCTGTCTCAGGAATTCCCAATTAACCACTGGTGTCATCCGGTCACGTTAAGGGAACTCTCCGTTTTTTTTCTTGTCATTTCTTATCATGGATGTCTCCGGAATTCCTGCATGATTTAAAAATCTTCCGCTATATGTTCCATAGAAATAATTCTAGTCGTCAGAACATTAAGGTCCTCTGGCAAATATTTACTCTGTTTTATTTCGACTACTTTATTAGCCATTTCTAATATTTCATCTTCTCTTTCTACAATAATGTATTTAATATCTTTTGGCTCAAAGGATAATTTATATTCTTCCAGTATAATGTTTTCTCTTTTTATTACATCAGGTTGTATAAAAAGATCCTTTCTTAGAAATTTCTTAGGGCGATTATTTATGGGTTTATTGGATATTGGGATATTTGGACAGAAACGCCATTCTCTCTCATCATAAAACGTTATTTTGTTCTTAACATACTTTCCATCTCTCCATAAACGACCTTTATAGATTTTTAAAAATTGCATAAATTTAGACCAATCATCGGAAATATTCTTAAATTCTGGTTTACTATGTTTTCTCATGCCGCCTAATGTATTTATTATAATTTCCTTGAAGTGAGCTGCTGATTTTGCTTTTTTATGTGTATAGAGAACTGGACAAATGCCTTTTTTAATACCCCAATCTTTTGTTAATCCTAATGCGTAAGGACCATAATGTTTAACATGATTTTTTATCTGGGATAGAGGTATATCGCAAAATGAGACCATCGGTATCGCAATTTCTTGTATTTCTGGTACTTCTGGAAAAACAACGGTCCAATCCTCCAAACAATACCTCGGATAAAACTCGTTTCTTAGAATACTTTCAAGATTATCTACATTTTTCGTAAAATGAAAAAGAGTATTTGCGCTTAATACCTGTTCATAATTCATGAATACACCTTTTATATTAATTCGATTCAAATAGATCGATTTCTCATGATGCAACAGACAAAACAAATAACCTATTTGGCGTAACGCACCGGAAGTGCGCGAAAAATGACGTCCATTGATTGGTAAAGCCAACCTCTATAGCCATTGTCGAAATTGAAGAGGGCGGCCTCGGAACCGCGTGTCTCAGATGCCCACACCCACAAACAACTCAAAGTGATTAAACTAGTCGAATGTACTGTGGCATTACCGCCGCTAATAATAGAGCAGACCGGTGTATAAACTGTATCTACATCATACAACCCTGCCAGCTCGTCCTGTGTCGGCATTCTCCAGTCTGAGTAACCGCCACCACGATAATTCTCGCAATAGGACTTGGCGCCTTGCCAGTTAATATCTGAGCCGTTGTCTTTGGCGGCCCACATCAGGTTAGTCCTCGTGTCCAGAACCGTTCCGTTGTTATAAGCAATGAAATGACCATCTCTTTTAATTTCAGGGGCCGCAGGGATAAACAGGCTGCGTTCCATATTAGGCTGCTTTTTGGGTTCTTCCAGAACCATTCCTTCTGTTCTTAATAACTCCTGTGCCTTTTGATGACCTAATCTTGCAGCTATCTTGTAATCGTTGAATGCTTGCTTAGTCTTGCGCAATTTGAAATAGGCGTTACCACGGTTAAAATAAGCAAGTGCGTATTTCGGGCTCAATTCTATGGCCTTGCCATAATCTTTAATTGCCTGCTTCACCTCGCCCCGATTACCGTAAGAAACTCCACGATTATTATAAGCCATTGCAGATTTCGGGTTGAACTTAATTGCCTTGCTGTAATCCTTTATCGCTTGATTGAAATTGCCGAGGCTGTTATAGGCAGTACCTCGGCCATAATAGTAATAGGAACTATTTGGGTCTAAATCTATAGCCCTGTCAAAATCGCCAATTGCTTGTCTATAATTACCCATGGCGGCATAGGCTGCACCACGGTCATTATAGCAATGCTGGCATTCTGGGTTGAGCTCTATGGCTTTGTCTAAATCTTCAATTGCTTGTATGAAGTTACCGAGGCAAAAATAGGCTCCAGCACGGACGAAATACGCACCTGAAAAGTTCGCATATAAATCTATAGCTTTGGTTGAATCTTTAATTGCCTGAGCGTAGTTGCCGAGGAAGAGATAGGCAAAACCACGACTACTATAAGCCTCTGCAAAGTCTGGGCTCAGCTCTATTGCTTTTGTATAAGCATTGATGCCAGCATCGCTTTCATATACTTTTGTCTTTTTTCCTTTTTCAAACCATTCAATTGCCGTAAGGCCATTTATGACATCATCATAGGC
This sequence comes from Deltaproteobacteria bacterium HGW-Deltaproteobacteria-12, assembly GCA_002840565.1. Taxonomy (GTDB): domain Bacteria; phylum Desulfobacterota; class Syntrophia; order Syntrophales; family Smithellaceae; genus MVRV01. The sequence continues at coordinate 217,815 of PHBK01000001.1, forward strand.
AGCTTTTTTATCCTCACGATTTACATCCTTGACATCTGACAATTCCTTCCTCAGTCTTTCAACTTCCCGCAACAGTTCATCAGTTCTTTTCTTTACCTGCTCCAGTTCCTTGGTCTTCTGACGGTCTTTGCGCATGGCATCAATGGCTTTGATAACATCACCGGAATCGGCTTTTATCTTTGATTTAAGCCAGTAAGTGTGGCCATCCCATTTCTCATCAACAATTTCTGTCTGGACGATACCAGCTGTAAGCATGGTAATCTGGTCTTTGGTGAGATGGAAGTTTTGAACCTCTGTTATGCTTTCCAGATAGGTTCCCAATTCTTCCAGAAGAAGCCTTTTTACTTCACGTAGAGAAATTGTCCGGCTGGAGTTTTTGCTGTCTTCATCGCTTGCCTGGTAGGTGTATTCCCGGACGAAGGTTTTTGTTTCGGCCAGTGCGGAATTGGTAAATAAAAGGAAAGAAAAAAATGTGATTAAAAGTGGGCAGGTTAATTTGAAGGGTGTTGATTTAATCATCAATAGAACCTCCTGATTACAATAGAGCCCTGGATGCCAGCCTGCGCTGGTATGACGGGAGCAATATCACTCTAATTTAATTGATGAACAACAACTTGTTCTTTTTAATATCATAATCATCCGGCTATAATTAATGGATGAACTTCACGCGCAATCTGCTCGTATATCGCATCTTCAGTTATATCCATATCATAACGGCTTTGGAGATTGATCCAATAACGCGCCTCCTGATTAAAATATCGACCCAGACGGATGGCAAGTTCAGCGTTGATTGGCCTTTTTCCGTTAATTACATAATTAATGCGCATGGCAGGAACGCCTAGTTCCTTTGCCAAGCGGTACTGAGACAGCTTTAATTCATCAAGCAATTCTTTTAAATAAACACCCGGATGGATTGGTTCAATGCGCTTTTTCATCATATTATTCCTCCTCAATGGTAATCAACAATTTCTACCTGGTGGGCATTGCCGTCGCGCCAGACAAAACATATTCGCCATTGATCATTAATTCGAATGCTCCATTGTCCCAGCCTTTTGCCTTTTAGCGTTTCCAACCGGTTCGATGGCGGCAGTCGCAAATCTTCAATACTGATTGCCGCATCCAAAGCATTAATTCTCATAAACGCACGCTGCTGAATATCAGAAGGGAATTTTCGCGAAAATTCCCGACGAAAAATCTTCTCTGTTTCGCGGCAACGGAACGATTTTATCATGCCTTATTAGTAACCATATTGTTTATCATTGTCAAGAAGAACTTTGTCAATGTTAACTATCCTGTATTGGCAATTTTCAAGACATCTTTTACTATTCTGTTTAATTTACGCCAGTTTGTTAAACCTTGCAAAATAAGTGCATTTTTTATTTTGCTTTTGAAATGACATGGTGTATTTTAGCGGGCAAACATCAAAGGGAACGCACTTATGGAAGATAAAATTAAGGAAGTAGCGGCAATGATCGCCCGGGCTAAAAAGATCGTGTTTTTCACCGGCGCCGGTGTGAGCACGGAATCCGGTATTCCCGATTTCCGCAGCCCGGGAGGCCTCTGGACAAGGTTTGATCCCGATGATTTTACCATTGATAAATTTTTGCAATCCGCAGAAACGCGCCGGAAGATGTGGAAGATTCTTCTGGAAGGCGGCTTACTGGCTGATGCGCAGCCCAATGCCGCCCACTATGCGATTGCGGAACTGGAGAAAATGGGGAAACTGAGCTCCGTCATTACCCAGAATGTTGATAATCTGCACCAGAAAGCCGGTAACACTCCGACCCTGGTGCATGAATTGCACGGCAACATGCAATGGCTGGTCTGCCTTGATTGCGGGGAAAGATATTCTGTGGAAATAATGATTCGGAAAAGCCAGTCCGATGATCATGTTCCGGCATGCAGGAGATGCGGCGGCATATTAAAACCGGATGTTATTTTTTTCGGCGAGGCCCTGCCCGAGAAAGCCTTAAGGCAGGCGACTTATTCAGCTCAGGAATGTGATTTGTTTATTATTATCGGTTCTTCCCTGGTTGTTTATCCCGCCGCATATATGCCTCAGTACGCCAAACGGGCCAGGGCCGCAGTCGTCATCATCAATATTGGTCCGACCGAACAGGATGAACTTGCCGATGTGATTATTGACCATTCCGCCGGGGAAATAATGACCAAGATTATGGAAAGGGTAAGAGCGTGAAGCGTATCTTGTCCTCCGCGCTTCACGAGATACGAGTAACGAGATACGAGGTCGATCATGTGCCTGATTCTGTTTGCTTATAAAGTTCATCCAGCCTACCCGTTAATTGTGGCCGCCAATCGCGACGAATTTTATGAGCGGCCGTCTTCGCCTGTTGAATTTTGGGAGGAGGACCCGCAAATCCTTGCCGGCCGTGATTTAAAAGAAAAAGGTACCTGGCTGGGAATTACCCGGGAAGGAAGGTTCGCCGCCATTACTAATTACCGCGATCCGGCGTCCCTTAAAACCGGAGCACCATCACGCGGCAAACTGGTTAAAAATTTCCTGCGAAGTTCATCCGACGCAGCAGTTTATATGGAAAAGATTTCCCGGCAGGCTGGTCTTTACAACGGTTTTAATTTAATTTGTGCGGACAGTACAGGACTTTTCTTTTACTCCAACCACGCCCAGATGCAAAAACTGCCACCCGGAATTTATGGCCTGAGTAATCGTCTCTTAAACAGCCCCTGGCCGAAGGTTTTGCAGGGCCGGAAAAACTTGTCTGCAGCAATGCATAAAAAAGGTGCTGAATTGGAAGCGGCGCTCTTTGCTCTCCTGGCTGATCGCCGGATTGCGCCGGACAACAAACTTCCCTCCACCGGTGTCGGATTGGAATGGGAAAGGCTTTTATCAGCAACGTTCATTGAAAGCCCCGTTTACGGCACCCGCTCCTCGACAGTGCTCCTGCTGGGGAAAAATAAATGGGTAAAACTCGTGGAAAAAGTATTCGACGGAAAGCCCGAACCCTGGATCGAAAGCCGGTTTTCCTTCCGCCTGGAAAAGAGGTAAGTATATAGATGGAAAAGGAGAGGGGCAATAATATTTATCCCGTGGTTCCCCGTGTCGGTGTGGGGGCGATTACGATCCACCAAGGCCGGATATTGCTGGTAAAGCGCGGCACAGAACCGAGCCGCGGCTTATGGGCGATACCAGGCGGAACTCTTAAATTGGGCGAGACATTGCAGGAATGTGCCGCCCGGGAGATTTTGGAAGAAACAGGCATAAATATAAAAGTAGGTAAATGCCTTTACGTTTTTGATTTCTTTGAATATGATGACAGCGGGAAAATTAAGTTTCATTTTGTTGTTGTTGATTTTGCCGGAGAATATATATCAGGTCAGCCCAAAGGAGCGGATGATGCCGAAGAGGCCCGCTGGTTGAAGCCTGAAGAATTAAATAAGCTGCCGGTGTCAAAAAAAACTATCGCGGCATTGAAGGAAATCGGGTTTATAGAATAAAGACTGAAGACTGAAGGACAAAGGTTCAAGGCACAAGGCACAAGGCAATTGCACTATCCGGCCTTCAGCCTTCAGCCTTCATTCTTTTCAAAGGAGGTCTGTATGAAAGTTGTTTATTCCGAAGATTACAAGCAGGTTTATACAACTGACCCTGCCTCTGCCCCCGGTAGAATTGAAGCAATAGAAATTGCGTTGCGCGGGAAAGTGACTTTTGTGGAGCCGGCGCCCGCATCGGAAGAAGATATCCTGAAGGTGCATACTCCTCATCATGTAAGGGATGTCGAGCGTGAAGGCGTTTATGATATTGCAGCTCTGGCTGCCGGTGGAGCAATTATGGCCGCCCGGATAGCCCTCGCCGAACCCTGCTTTGCCGTCATTCGCCCTCCCGGCCATCACGCATCGGCGGGCAGCGCCTGGGGCTTTTGCTATTTTAATAACATGTCCATCGCTTTGCAGAAACTGCAGCACGAAGGAAAGATTAAAAAAGCTTTTGTCCTCGATTTTGATCTGCATTACGGCGACGGCAATGTAAATATTCTGGAGGGCAAGGGATATGTAACGATTCTTAATCCGTCCGGGGCGAACCGTAATGAATATTTAAAAAGTGTTGAAGCGAAGCTGGCGCAGACCGATGCGGATATGATTGCCGTTTCCGCCGGTTTTGATAATCATGAGCAGGATTGGGGCGGCCTTTTAAAAACTGAAGACTATACATTTATGGGAAATCTCGTGCGGGAAGCTGCACAACGCAACAACGGCGGCTGTTTCGGCATTCTGGAAGGCGGCTATAACCATGCCGTTTTAGGCAAGAATGTTCTGGCTTTCATTCAAGGCCTGGGAAGGCTTCCATGAGAATAAATATTGAACAGGTCGGAACAATCGGTGCCGGATTGCTGCGGCCGGAAGGGGTCATGGCGGCAGATGACGGCCATGTTTACACGGCTGACGCCCGCGGGTGCTGTTCCCGGATTAGCCGCGATGGGGGCACATCCTTTTTCGGTGCACTGGGCGGAACGCCAAACGGGATTTGTATTGATAAAAAAGGCAACTGCATAATTGCCAATATCGGCAATGGTGAAGTGCAACTATTGTCCGGCGACGGACGTCATTTAGTTTTGCTGACTGAGGCGCAGGGCAAAAGGATGTACACACCCAATTTCCCCTTTCTTGATTTTTCCGGGCGCCTCTGGGTATCCAATTCCACTGATGATCCCAATATTGATTCCTCTCTGCGCTCGCCTGTTCCCGATGGGTGTCTGATTCTTATTGCTGAACACAGAGAACCGCAGATTGTCGCCGACGCCATTTGCTTTGCCAATGGAGTCGCTGTGGATCAGGCGGAAAAATATGTTTATGTGGCGGAAACAATGAAGAGACGGATTCTGCGCTTTCCGATCAAAGAGGATAGTTCCCTGGGGGCAAGAGAAGTATACGGGCCGGAATTTCTTGGCGCCAAGGGTTTCCCCGACGGCATTGCATTTGATGAAGCCGGGAATCTCTGGATAGCATTTCCCATGGCCAATGCCATCGGTTTTATCGATCCGGCCGGGAAACTGGATATGTATCTGGAAGATCCGGCGGGGAAGATACTGCGGGCTCCGGCCAATATATGCTTTGGGGGAAAGGACAGGAAGACCGCTTTTATCGGCAGCCTGGGCGGTACAAACATTCCCTGCTTTGAAGTTCCTTCTTCCGGGGCCAGATTAATTCACCAGGCGGCATAATATTAATTTGCGGCAGACGAAAACTTACAAATTCAATAGGCAGAAAGATAAGAAAGGCAATTTATGCATGAGGAATATCTAAGACCAACGGAGTTTATCGACAGCGAATCGCCCGCTGTTCAATCCTTTGCCAAAGAAGCAGTGCAGGGAGCAAGGACGGATGTGGAGAAGGCAATTAAACTGTACTATGCCGTCCGGGACGGTATTTATTATGACCCTTACCGGATCGAAACCACGCGGGAGGCATTCAAGGCCAGCGTTATTCTGGGCAAGGGATACGGTTATTGTGTGGCCAAGGCCATTGTCCTGGCCGCCGCATGCCGGGCGCAGGGCATTGCCTGCCGTCTCCATTTTGCCGATGTTCGCAATCATCTGACAACTGAGCGTTTAAAGAAAATTATGCAAACGGACATTTTCACCTATCATGGCTATAACGATCTCTTTCTGGAAGGGCGCTGGATCAAGGTGACGCCGACATTCAATTCATCTCTGTGCGAGCGGTTTAAGGTCAAGTCTCTTGATTTCGACGGTTTAAACGACGCCGTGTTTCATCCCTTCGATATGGAGGGCAGACGCCACATGGAATATATTGCCGATCACGGTTCTTTTGCCGACGTTCCTTATGAAAAAATCATTGAAGTATTTACCGATTTTGTGGACGTGGCCATTGCTCAAGCGTCAGCAACCGAGGCCGGCGCTTTTGAACGGGAAGCGGAAGCCGAAAGAAAATTAAAAAGCTGATTTATTCGAAGTTGAAATGTATTGCGCTTATCAGACCAATTTGCATTCAAAATGATAACGCGACGACGCTGCCAACAAAGTTAGCGTTTGAATGCGACTTGGTATCAGATATTCTGTCCAGGTTGTTTTCCTAACAGCACCTCTGCCGGAATAATATGATCATGGGTAAATTCTGGTCTTTTGATCATGGTGCGGGTTTTGCCCGGACAAACCCGGACGCATTGCCCGCACCCGAAGCACTTCCTGTAGTCCACGCTGATTTTGCCTTTCTTGATGGAATTCGCGCTGAACATACAGATCCTCACGCACTCGCCGCATTTCTCCGGGCTAAGGCAATGCCCGGGATCCTGTCTCACTATCTCCGGGCCGGCATAGAGCATTTTCCCGGTTATCTGGAAAGTGCGCACTAAAACGCAGATGTCCTGGTCGCAGTTACAAACGACAAAATGCCACTTGCCGGACTGCAGGCAAAAATCCAGAGAGTGGACCAGCCCGGCATCCCGGCACTGCTCGAGGATGGCCACGGCTTCATCGGCGTTAATAATTTTGTATCCAAGATTAAGACTAAGATAAATATCCGCCCCGTAGAGAACGACAATATCCTTACAGCAAGGCTCTTGCCAGCGATCCAACGCCTTCTGACAAACGCAAGGCCCCACGGCCAGCCGGGGAGAATTCTCCCGGCTTTGGAGGGTGTCGATGTAGCGGATGAGATTGGTAGCCGCCTTTGTCGTTACCACAAGACCGTGCGGCAGGTAATGGCCCGACAGGGCGATTCCCGTCAAAAGAGCCCGGCCGATGGCCGTCTCCGTGATGAACTTCCGGCGCAAAAACCAATCAACCAGCCGCAAAATCTGCGGTTCATATTTGCCATAGAGCCAGTGGGAAAAATAATGAACCTTGCCTATCGGCACTAATTGATTGCCGCCGAAGGCTATATGCCCCATGAGCATCAACCCGATCAGTTCCCAATTTAACCCGCCGGAATAAGCTGCAGCATCGCCGCCATTAAAAATCATTTGGATGTATTTTATCCATGAACCTCTATTTAGGGGCCATGCGGAGCGCCCCGTCCAGTCGGATGACCTCGCCGTTTAAATAAGGATTCAAAATTATCTGCTGTACGAGCAGGGCAAATTCCTCCGGCTCACCGATTCTTTTCGGGAAAGGCACCGAATTGTTGAGTGCCTGTAGAGCCTCCTTAGGCAGCATGGCCAAAAGCGGCGTGTTGAAAAGTCCCGGCGCGATAGTGACGACACGAATCCCGAGGCCGGAAAGATCCCGGGCCATCGGAAGCGTCATGCCCACAACGGCGCTTTTGGAGGCGGCATAGGCGACCTGGCCAATCTGGCCGTCAAAGGCGGCCGTGCTGGATACATTGACGATTACCCCTCTTTCACCATGTTCATTCGCTTCGTTTGTGCTCATGGCAAAAGCGGCTTTGCTGGCGACGTTGAAAGTGCCCAGAAGATTGAGGCGAATGATCTGTTCAAAGATAGGCAGGGAGTGGGGGCCGTTTTTCGAGACGGTTCGTTCGACCCATCCGGTTCCGGCGGCATTGATACAGAAATGAATGCCGCCAAATTGATCTTTAGCTTTGGCGATGCTGTCATTCACGCTTTCTTCTTTGGTAACATCCGTCATGCAGAAGAGGACGCTCTTTCCCAACTCGGCAGCCAGCGCTTTACCCTTGTCTTGCTGGACATCAAAAATGACTGCATTGCCTCCGTCTTTGACTATTTGCCTTACCGCCGCCTCCCCCAGACCGGAAGCGCCTCCTGTAATTAAAGCAGTACGTTTTGCTATCTCCATGACATCCTCCTTAAAAAAATAATGGATACTTTTTTTCAATTGCTGCCAAATAATCCGGAAACTCAGATTTTGAAGACTCCCCTGTCGTATATTATGACCTTCCTGCCGTTCAGGAGATGAGCCGTCACCGTCTTTTGTTCAGTATTGACAAGATCCCAGTGGAGAGCGGAGTCATTAAATCCCAGTTTTTTCTTCAGCGCCGCTGTCAGCCGGGCCGAATTGCCGCTATAGGTATCACTGTATGAGGAACCGAGCGCTATATGACAGTTCCCTTCATTGCCGCCAAAATTTTCATCAAAGAGGGTATCGGCCATGAAGCGATCGATCCGGGAAAACCGTTTGTCCGTCAGGGAGAATTCCCCCAGCCGCCGCGCGCCTTCATCCATGGCCAACTGCTTTTTCACAAACTCCTCTCCCTGTTTGGCCTCGATCGAGACTGCCTGCCCCTTGGCAAACCTAATGCGGACATCTTCGATGTAGTTACCACTGCGGAAGGAGGGGAGATTGGCAAAATAGACGCCTTCCGTACCGCGCCAGTCGGGAGAAACAAACACCTCGAAACTGGGTACGTTATGGCCGGAGACGCCCGCCCACTTGCGCTGCTCGCCGGGCGTTATCCGCAAATCCATCTTTGCCGACTCCAGATGAAAGTGCTTAACTTTCAGCGAACTGAGCTGTTTTTTGATGACATTTATCTCTTTGTGGATCTTTTTCCATTCAGCCACCGGATCAGGCGCGTCCAGGTAACACCCCTTGATTACCTGTGTCGTGTATTGTTGGAGCGACATTTTTGCCTGGCGGGCCAATTCGTCCGTGGGGAGAATGCAGAGCGTCCAGGCGTATTGGCTCAATTCCTCACGCTTATCGAGAATGTCTTTGAGTGGCTTGCGGGAGACGATGGCCTTGCCGATTTTAGCCGAATCAATGTCTTTGAGGTGAGTCAGCGACTGAGGCGCATGCAGGTATATCCTGCCATTGATATTTTTGTAGAGTTCTTTGTCGCCGGGGGCGATAAAGGTAAGCTGTCCGGGATTGGCCTTTTGATAGAAACTGAGTTCCATGCCGCAGGTGGCGGCCAGGCGCTGCACCGGACGCATACCACCATCGAGGATTCGCCCGTAGAGAATTTCGGCCAGCGGGAGCGCCGGCAGGTCATACTGGATAAGGACGATTTCATTTTTCTTCATCGATATTTTCCGGGCTGTCTTCAGCGCCCAGAGGAGAACATCGGCATATTTCTCCAGATTTTTTGCAGTCAGCATATATTATGTTTCCCTTCCGGTTAATCATCATTGGATTGATCTTTTTACCAATAATTTACGCTTCCGGCAAGCATTTCCGGGACAATTCAGTAATTTTTTCGTGAGACATGAATAGAAATTTATTCCCTTTCGAGTCAACCGAGCAAATAAACTTGCCTAAAGAGATGGTGAACGGTAATATGAGGCTGTGTATTATTGGCGGGAATTAAAGGATTTCAGCGACAGGGAGGCAGTGTGAGAAAATCATTTTTATATTTCTTGCTCCTCAGTTTCATTTTGCTGATGCCGCTATCCGCCTGGTCCTTGACTGATTTCTCCAGAAGTTTTCTTCAAGACCTGCTAATAGCTGAAGGGCTTGATGAGTCTGAGGCGCAGCGCCTCGTCCATGACCCCCGCATATCCGTCCGTCCGGATTTTGTCGTGAAAAACCTTTTTTATTCCAATCCCCGGCCGGCGGCACAGAAGCCGGATGTCATGGAAGTGTCTTCCCGGCAAATCGCACAGGGCAGAGCTTTTATGAAAACGCATGCCGCCAGTTTGTCCGCCGTGGAAAAACGTTTCGGAACATCACCCCGGATCATTACCGCCATTTTGATCATAGAATCCCGGCTGGCAACCTATCCGATGTCCTCTAATGTGGTCAACGCCTATGTCAACCTGGCCCTTTTGTTGAACCCCGACTATCTGAAGGAAGTTCAGACTTTTTATGCGAATGACTATCCGCAGTTTAACGACGAAGCCACGATCGCCAGAGCCAAGCGCAAAGCGAAGTGGGCTTTATATGAGCTTTCTCACCTCGTTCAACTGGCCAATGAATTGCATATCGATCCTTTGACAATAAACGGTTCATTTGCCGGGGCGCTGGGACCGGCGCAATTTCTGCCTTCTTCTTTCTGTCTTTTCGGAGTTGATGGTGACGGCGACGGCATCGCCGACCCCTTCAATCTGGCCGACGCAAAATTCAGCATCGGACATTATCTTCAGATATTCGGCTGGGCAGAGGACGCCCCGATCGATCAGAAAAGACAAGCCGTTTGGTTCTACAACCGCAGCCGGATTTATGTCAACACGATCATGATGATTTACGATAAACTTGGCCAGTAATCAGGGCAATCAGCCCGATTAAACTGTTTGCAGCACCACAATTTTTTCAAGAAGTGTTAGACGCACTACAATAGCTGGTTACTGATCTTTGGGGGCGGGGAGCGTCTGCGGCGCCGTTTCTTTCGGGCGCGCTTAGCCGCGGGGGCTGCTGGAACAGCTTCAGCGGAGCTTTCGATGACCCTTCCTTCGATATAGGCATCCCACCAATCGCGGGCCGGAAGAGTCTCTCCTTTAGCATCCGCCATGATCCTCAGGTAGTTCCTTGCCGCTGCAAAATCCTGCCGGTTGACCAGAGAACCAGGCCGCCGGGGAGGGAATTTGCGCAGGGAAGGCTGCAGGGAAAGAATGTTGCGCAATTGATTGCCGACCTTAGCCGGGAAGCTTAAAGTCTCACGGAGTTCTTCATAAAGGGAGCTGCAGCAGGCATGCAATGCCTGCTGATAGGGTATGCCGGCGCGGTGTCGGACCAGGGCCTGATCTTCCAGGCTGGGGCCGAAAAGAGCCGCCAGCATCAGCCCGACAGATGGCGGTGTTCCCTCGTGCACCATGTTGTCGAGCCATTGGAGCGTCTTATTGATAAGTTCGCTGCGGCCGCCGCCCCCTTGGAGCCACCGATTTAGCCAGGGGAAGAGCGCCTTCAGGAGGCCGCTTTCTTCCAGAAGAACGAAAACCCGGCCGGCCGATCCCAGGAGAAAGAGCTTCAGTATTTCCTCGTACAGGCGGGCAGGAGCAGCGCGTTTAATGGTCGAGGCCTGATTGCGGATAATATTCCAGGTTTCTTGTTCGATGGCAAAATCCAGGGTGGCGGCAAAGCGGATAGCGCGAATCATCCTTACCGGGTCTTCCGTGAAACGGACCAGGGGATCGCCGATGGGGCGAATAAGCCTCTGCTCGAGGTCAGTCAGGCCACCGGTGAAATCAATCACGGAATAATCGGCGATATTGTAGGCGAGTGCATTAATGGTGAAGTCGCGGCGAAGTGCATCTTCCTCAGGAGTTCCGAAGATGTTGTCGCGGATGATCATCCCGTCTTCGTTCTTCAGGTGGCGGGGCGGACTGTCCGGTCGGTTTGCCTCGTCGGCAGATCCATCATCGTTTGCTGCCGTGGCCCGGAAGGTGGCAACCTCGATAATTTCGTCCCGGAAGTGCAGGTGGGCGAGGCGAAAACGGCGGCCGACGAGCCGGCAGTTGCGGAACATTTTCTTGATCTGTCCCGGCGTGGCGTTGGTGCAGATGTCGAAATCCTTGGGGATGCGTCCCAGTATCAGATCGCGTACACAGCCCCCGACCAGGTAGGCGGTAAATCCGTGGTCTTGGAGCCTGTATAGGGTCTGCAGCGCGCTGCGGTTCAACTGCTTGCGGGAGATCGCATGTTCTGGGCGTGGAATGATCTTCGTTATCATGGCGTCACCCATAGCACATCTTGGACGAAAATGCATGGCCATGATGTCAAAAAAGTCTATATCCGCTCATAGTAATGGAATATTACCACTGCACTCCTTTTTTTCTCAGAAAGGCCCTTGCTTCCTCATTGCCCAGTTTTGCAGCTTTTTTAAAATCTTCCATGGCCGGTTGTGTTTCGCCATTTTTCAATAATACATGTCCGCGATGCAGGAAAGCCCAGGAGAAATCCGGATCTAATTCGATTGCTTTATTAAGATTATTCAGAGCGTTTTTAACATCGCCCAAAGAAGCAAGGGCCCTCCCTTTTCTCAAATATCCTTGTGCCAGCCCGGGGGCTAAATCAATTGCTTTATTGGCATCGTCCAGGGCTTTGTTATATTCTTTCATATTAAAATATGCCCAGCTGCGGTTCACGTAAGCCCGGGCGTACTTTGAATCAAGCTCCAGGGCTCTGTTAAAGTTTTCGATTGCCAGCTGATGATGGCTCAGCCTGATATGAGCCCAACCTAAATTGTTATAGCCCCAGGCTAATTTCGGATCATGTTTAATCGCCAGTTCACTTTCTTTCAGGGCTTTTTGATGCTGCCCCCAATCATTATAAATTGCGGCTCTTCCGGCATAAGCCTTGGCATTTTCCCGATCGACTTCAATCGCTTTGTCAAAGGCTTTCATGGCTTCTGCATTATTCTTCTCGATGTTCTTCAACGCCAGCCCTTTTCTGAACCAGTCAATTGAACTCAATTCATTTACTGCTTTAGTATATTTTTCTTCGCCGGCTTTTGATCCTTTACCGGCTTCCATTTCTTTTCTTAGTGTTTCAATCCTCTTCAAAGCTTCTTCAGTTTTTGCCCTGACTTCTTCTAAACTCTTGTTTTGTTCGTGATTTTTTCGTACATTGTCGATAGATTTAACCAGGTCGTCTGTATCTGTTGTAATTTTTGCCTTGAGATAATAGGTTTTTCCGTCCCATTTTTCATCGATGATTACGGTCATAACAACACCCGCCGTCAGCGACGAAACCTGATCTTTGGTCAATTCGAAATTTTTTACAGTAGACTCGCTGATGAGGTAGGTTCCCAGTTCCTCCAGGAGCAGCCTTTTGACCTGGGCCAGGGCAACAGATCGGGAAGTAAGTTTGCTGTCCACTTCACTGGCCTGATAGTTATATTCCTTGATGAATGTTTTCGTTTCGGCAAATGAAAAATTTGGAATCAGGATGATTAAAAGAAATGAAACTATTATAATTCGCATCATATTGGCTTTCATGGACAGGCACCCCCTCTTTGGAATAATGATGACATTCCCTGAATAAACAGGAACAACGTTTCTCTGTTGTCTGCTGCCCCGGCGGCGGATTACAACAGGTTCCGTATTTGTCATATGAGGTCTTCCCGAAAGCAGGATGGCACAGCATGACTGTTTGTGAAGAATAACATTAATTCAAATTATCAGTCAATATCAATAATTATTCATTAAATACAAATAGATGAGAAGATATATCCTGCCCGCCTGCCGCACTTATTACTCTTGTGCGGCCAATGGTCAGCGTGATATAAGTGATTTAATACTGTATAAAAAATTGCTGCTCGGGGAAAAAAATATGGCCAACGTTATTGTCCGAAATGCAACCTATCAATACGATCTGCTCCGGCCGATATTCTTTGAAATGATCGAAAAGCTGGCCGGCGACAAAATCAAGCCGGGCAGCCGGGTGCTGATCAAGCCCAATATGCTCTCCTCCGCCCATCCCGAAGACGCTGTGCTCACGCATCCTCAGGTGCTCCGGGCAGCCGTGGAGTACGTCTTGGAAAAAGGCGCCAGGGCGCAGGTTTCCGACTCTCCGGCAATTGGTTCATTTGAAAAGATTCTGAAGCAAAACGGCGCTAAAGATGCGCTGCAAGGACTTGATGTAATCTGCGCGCCTTTCCAAGATGCAGTCGAAGTCGATATCGGAAAGCCATACGGCCGGATTGAGGTGGCCCGCGATGCCGTGGAGGCCGATGTCATCATCAATCTGCCCAAGCTCAAGACGCACAGCCAGATGCTGCTGACTCTGGCTGCAAAAAACATGTTCGGTTGCATTATCGGATTTAAAAAATCTCAGTGGCACATGCGGGCCGGCACAGACACAATGTTTTTTGCCAGTCTGCTGGTGGCGATTCACCAGGCGGTTCAACCCACCGTGTCCATTCTGGACGGCATTCTGGCGTTGGAAGGCGAGGGACCGGGCAAACGGGGGATTCCCCGAAAAATCGGTGTTCTGATGGGAAGCGATAATTCCTTTGCGCTGGATATGGCAGTATGTGCAATGATCGGTGTGCCGCAGAGCAAAATGCCGATGTTGAAAGTTGCCGGGGACAGGCAGTTGCTCCCCGAGGTGGAAATCGAGGGAACAATGCCGCGGGTAGAGAATTTCCAGTTGCCGGAAACCGGGCAGCCGATTTTCGGACCTGCTTTCCTGCAGAATTTTCTGCGCCGCCATACACTGGCCAGGCCTGTCTGTGATCAGCCCTTATGCAAGTTATGCGGCAAGTGCCGGACCATTTGTCCCGCGGGTGCGATTGACGAAAAGGAAGCGTCAATCGAATTCGATTACGGCAAATGCATCCGCTGTTATTGCTGCCTTGAAGTTTGCCCTTATGCCGCGCTGCATTCCCGGGAAACACTGGGCGGCAGGCTGACGCGAACGATTATCAATAAATTTTCGTGATTCGATAATATATCCGTTTAGAGCAAAATAATAATGAAACCATCGACAAAAAGAATATTCCGGATGCATGGATGGCGTATCGACAGGGCCATACATAATTATATCTATTTTATGTTCTACGACCGCTATGTAGCTCTGACACTGAAAACCGGACGCTGGATGATCAAGCACCTTGTCCGCTTGCCTTTAATGCCCCTTGTTTTTAAAGCTGCCTATCGGCGATACCATGCCAAAGTGATAACAGTGCCCGATGTACAGAAAATCCTGCACCTGCAGAACGATTTTTTTGCCGATCCCGCGGCGGCGACGCAGATCATCCCTTTTCCCTACGCCAACAAAATAATTCTGTCCGAGCCGCAGTTTATCGCCGTCATGGATTGCCCCTGCCGCCTTTCCCGGGAAAATCCCTGTTTGCCGACGCGAGTATGCCTGGCCGTTGGCCGGACAACGGCGGAGTTCTGGATGGATCACGGGGAAAAGTATTCTGCGGAACGGATTAATGCCGATCAGGCTCTGCAAATCATCAGGGAGGCCAGAGACCGGGGGTGCATCACCACGGCATGGTTCAAGGTGGCGACAGGAGGGAGGACGGGAGTCATCTGTTCGTGCTGTTCCTGCTGCTGCGGGGGAATAGAGGGAATGCGATTGGCAAAACATCTTCCCGGCGCTGCGCACATATCCAACATAATCCCGTCTGGTTATATAGTTCAGGCCGACAATGGTCTTTGCTGTTCCTGCGGTACTTGTGCCAACCGGTGTTTTTTCGCGGGAACGGTTTTTGTGGAAGGGCAGGGGCGTGTTTATGACCGTGAAGCCTGCATGGGCTGCGGCCTTTGTGTGGAAAAATGTCCAAAGGGTGCGATAAATCTGCACTGGGACAGGGGCAAAGGCATGCCTTTGGACCTCGACCTGTGTCGCCAGGCGCCGCTGGATATCGAAGAGTCAAAGCAATCTTAGCATGAAGGCGAAGGAGACGTAATGAAAAAGATGAAGAGCCGGTTTCTGGTCATCGGATCGGGCGCCGGCGGTGCGGCTACGGCGGTGGAATTGGCCCGGTGCCGCCAGGAAGTTCTGCTGCTGGAGACGGGGCCGGACCTCCCTTTTCCGGGGAATCATTTGTTTGCTTTTCTGGCTCTTGACGGCCACGGCTTTCTTTCTTCAGCGGAAGGCATGGGCGTTGCCCGGGCAGTAATTACCGGAGGCTCAACAGTTTTATCCTGCGGGACGGCCTTGCGTCCGCCGGTCGGCCTTTTGGAACGGTTGGGCATCGACATTGCAGACGATCTGGAGGCAGTGGAGCGCGAACTGGCCGTAAAGGTGCTTCCCGACGACATTATCGGGGAGGCAACGCTGCGAATAATGGAGGCGGGAAACCGGGAAGGAATGCATTGGGAAAAGCTTCCCAAATTCATCGACACCGGAAAATGCAGACCCGGTTTCTGCAATTGCATGCTGGGCTGTCCGCATGATGCGAAATGGACATCACGAAACCATATTGATGAAGCAAGACGTTTGGGGGTGCAGATTCTTTCCTCCGTTCGGGGAGTGGAAATTCAGACTGCAACAGGCAGGGTGACCGGCGCCCGGTTTCTCCTCCGGGGGAAGGAATGTTTAGTCGAGGCGGACAGAATTGTCGTCTGTGCCGGCGGATTGGGATCACCGATGCTTCTGCGGAAAGCGGGCATCAAGGAGGCCGGCCGCTCTTTCTTCGTGGATCCACTGGTTTTGACAGTCGGCGTTCATCCTGCACTGCGCGGTGCTTTCGATCCCCCCATGACGGTGGGTACAAAAGATTTCTGGCAGGATGAAGGATTCATCCTTTCTCCCGTCATGGACCCCTGGATTTCTTTCGGTCTGGAAATTATGAAGGCGGCACCGGCAAGACTTCCGTCCTGGGGCCTTTACCCGCGTAACATGGCTATTATGACAAAGGCCCGGGATGCGCTTGCCGGAGAAATCAGGTCTGACGGCACTTTTTCCAAGCCTCTGCTGGAAAAGGACCTTGCCACTCTGAAAAAAGGCCAAGACGCATCCCGGCGCGTCCTGCGGGCAACAGGATGTCCCGATAAATCAATCTGGGATATGAAAGTCCGCGGGGCTCATCCGGGGGGAAGCTGCCGGATCGGCGATGTGGTGGATGAAAACCTGCAAACACGGATCGAAAATCTTTACGTCTGCGACGCTTCGGTTCTTCCCGGAGCGTTGGCTGCACCGATCATTATTACCCTGATTGCCCTCGCCCGCAGGCTGGCCCGCCATCTCACGGCCTGAAGATTTTTTGCTGCTGTGAGAGAATATCTGGAAAAGCAACCGGGAGGCAGAAGTTGGAACTCCGTTGCCGCAACGGACAAGTTCTTCCGGCAGAGTCAGGCAAAGAAGGCGACGAATATTATTTGCCGCCCAACTGCTCTTTCAATTTGTTCTTATTTTTAACAGCCTCAGAAGCCCGGCTTAAAGCCAGACTGATGTCGTCATCGGGCTTGCCCAATTTTTTATCAGCTTGCCTGTAAAGCAGCAAGGCGGCGTCAATATCCCCGCGGCTTTCCGCACAGACGCCTAAATTATAAAGCAGGGCGTAAGAATTACCGGCCAGATTACGTGCTTCGCCCCAGAGTTCGCAGGCATTATCCATTCTTCCCTTGTTTGCGTATTCCAGACCGCGCTTCAGTTTGTCTTTGGCTTCCGGCGACTCGATGCTTTCATTGGAGTCCAGGAGCTTAATTTCCCTAGTTACGTAGTAAGGCGCAATATCACGGCGGAAGTCTCTCTTTACCGCTTCTTTGGCCTTTTCGATTAAGACATGCTCACTCTGTACCGGTTTTGTATCATCACAGCCGCTGGATTCCGCGGTTGCCGAAAGATTGCGGGAATAAAGAATTTTACCCGTAGATACATCCACTAATTTGGGCGAGACAGCGAAAATGGCGGTTCTTTTGGTGCAATGGACATTATAGTGGCGCCAGTTAATGCAGGCGCCCTGATAAATATTGCCGTCTTTGTCGCGCCTTTTTTCGTACTGTACGCAGGTGCTGCGCTTTTCGAAATAACGACTGTCATTGCAGCTGTTCTGCGCAACGATTCCCGTGTAAATGCCCTGGGCTCCAATGAGCCTGCCCAGTTTTGCCGCTGTTTTCTGATCGACTAAGCCGCTCTGGGAGAGCTGCATCTCACTGATTGTTTTATCCAGAGTCGCGCGATCAACAAGCGTGAAAAAACGATGATCGTCGATGCCGATGCCCGCCAATACACCTTCCAGCTCCGCCGCAAATGCTTTGCCGTCCGGACCGCTGAAAGGCAATACGGCAATGGTTTTGGTCAGCGATGCTTCATGATACTGAGCCGGCTGCAGCATATTGATCTTGATTTTCGGCGCACATCCCGAAAATAAAACAATAAGGACAAAAGCAACCATGAAAGGAAACCGGACGGACTTAAATATTCCTTTTATATTCATTTACAGGCCTCTGCGCTGGAAATCGGTTTATAGATAACAATGCTTCCCAATTATCCTACCAAGTAATGTTGTTGTTTTTTTCCTTTCTTTTTGTGCTCATGGGCGTATATTTTTTCAGACATTCTTCCTCTTTTGTTATTAGAGAGCACTCCAGGTATTCTGCAAGATTAATGATTGAATCCCGGATGGCGCAACCAACCGGAGTTTTCTCCCGTTTGCTTAAACTGCCGGGAAACTTGACAACATTGCCTGTTTGTCCCGGTAAAGAACTGCCGAAAGAATTGGTTTCAATGGAACGGGAATCGATGACAGCCGCTGTTTCCGCATCGATCACTTTGAGATCAACGACCAGATAAACTTTATTTTGTTCATCGTCGGAAGAAAGACCGGGAAATTTAATAGAACTGCCGCTACCGCTGGTGTTTTCTTCAAAAGCAGCAACAGTGGCCAAAATTAAATACTTTGCCGTTTTAGTTTTTGCTGTTTTGGGTTTCGTCCTGCCTTCAACTGTCATGGTTTCGGTGAATTTCTGTTCCAGGAAAGCGTATAGTTCCGGACGTTCCAATACCTGAAAGGATTTAGTGGAAACCAGTTCATTAACCAACATTTCCTGAAGTTCTGAGGCGGTGGTGGGTGACCACCAGTAGGAATGTGTGTTGTTGGTGAACCGTAAAACGCCGATACGCGGCTTTTCCAGGGCAAAAACACTGGACGCACTGCACAAAATAAGACAACCAAGAATAACAACAACTAATTTATTTATACTATTTCTCCTAGCGGGCAAAACGATACTGTCTCCTTAAAGTTTTATTCTCTTCCTTGCTGATAGTCCAGAGTAAGAGAATATGGTGAAAAATTGATAATTTTAAATCCGACTTTTTGTTTGATGCTGTTGGCCAGATAAAGTGTATTTTCCGGATAGCTGACGATAAAATCGCCCATTTGCTTTTCTTCAACTTCAGAGACCCAGACAATACTCTGTAAAAGACCTTTCATTTCCAGGACCGTGTCCACGTCGGTTACGCCGTTGATCCGGACAGCGACTTTCTTCGTATTGCCTTTGATGTAGGTTGCTATTTTATCCAGAATGACCGGCGCCAGATTCTGGGACAATTCTTTCATGGCCTCCGCAGCAGCGTCTTCCACATTGTTGGCTAACCCCTTGGCCTGTTCAGTGCCGGCGGTCAATATTTCCATGTTGCCGGTTTTGTTGTTTTTGGCAATCATCCGGTAAGTCAGACGCACGGTTACATTATTGAAAGGCATGGCGATCCCATAGCCGATATTTTCGCCCTTTTTCGTGGAAATTGTGTAATCCACTTTGCCGATAATGATCAGGTTGGATAAGAATTTGTACATCATGCTGCGGACGGCAAGAGTGCTGCCGCTTTTCATGGAATTCTCTATCTCTCTGGCATCAACTGTGCCGGTCGGCGCGACATCCACAACAGTGTAGTTCTGTTCGGTGATTTTTCCGATAAGTGTTTCCGAAAGGATGTTTGTTTCTTCAAATTCATCGCCGCTGCGTCCGGGCTTGCGCGCCGGGATGAAAATGGCGACGGAATTATTCAACGCCAACTGCGAAACCGCTTCTTTTGCTCCTGCCGGCTCCACGCAGGCGTTGATCATAACATTAACAATTTCCTGGCGGTTTTCCTGTTTGACAACTTTATAACTTTTAACGACTCCGCCGGCTTTGGTCTTGATAACATCTTCCACCAGAGTGAAGTTTTGCACAAAGCTTTGCGCTTTGATTTCCGTTCCGACAACCTGTTCAATTGCCGACCACTTGGCTCGCGCAATTGCTTCGAGCCTGGCTGAGGGGATGTCGTTATTCACAATGGCAGCTTCCGCCTCGGCATTAACGCATTTTTCCGCACTTATCGCTTCGCTTGTTCCCAAGCCGAGCGCAATCGACAGACACAGCAGAAAATAAATTTTTTTCATAGCCAACCTCGATGGATTTGTCTTCATCCTACAATTTATAAGTTAAGGCCGAAAACTGGAGATATGCTAGCATAGATCGCAGAGAGATTCAAATTACTTGCCTATGCAAAAACTGGAAAAAATTTTATCCAGAATGGCGTCGTCAATCTTTTTACCGGTTATTTCATCAAGATCGTCCAGGGCTTGACGAAGTTCGAAAGCAGGAAATTCCGGCGATATACCGCCGGCTATACTTTCTCGGGCGCTTTGAATGTTGCCGAGGGCTTTTTCCAGCGCTACTTTGTGGCGCAAGCTGGTGATCATGACAGCAGCGGCATTTTCCTCTTTATCCCCGTCGGTATTGTCCACAATGGCTTCTTTTAATTCGTCAATACCCATGCCGAACTTGGCCGATATTTTTAATATTTTACAATCCTGCGGCAACTGCCCGAGATCGTTTATTCCCCAGGCGGGGGGCAGATCAGTTTTATTAATCGCGACAAGGCGTTTTTTTGTGACTATGCCGGAAAAAATTGCTAAGTCTTCGGACGTCAGCGGTTTACTGCCGTCGAAGATAATAATCGCCAAATCGGCAGAGGCGAGATTTTCCCAGACCAGATCAATGCCTGCCTTTTCAATTATGTCCTGTGGTTGGCGAATTCCGGCGGTGTCCACCAGATTAACCGGTATGCCGAGAATATCGATCCGGCCGGTAACGAAATCACGGGTCGTGCCGGGAATATCCGTAACAATTGCCCTTTTCTTCCCGGTGAGAGTGTTGAGCAAGCTGGACTTGCCGACATTGGGTTTGCCCGTAATAACGACATTAAGTCCTTCTGTGTAAATTTTTGCTTTCCTGTAAGAATCTAATAATAATTGCAAACGTTCGATTGTGTTTTCAATCTCGGGCAGGATCCCGGGAGTATCCAGGGCGGAGATATCTTCCGTAAAGTCAATCGCCGCCTCCGTCAGGGCAAGGATATCGATCAATGTCAGCCGCAGTTTTTCAATTTCCGTACCGAGGTCTCCTTTTAAATGGGCAAGACTGATCGCGCAGGCCTTTTCTGATTGCGCGGCAACAAGAGCCGCCAGGGCTTCCGCCTGTGATAAATCCATCCTCCCGTTGAGAAAAGCACGCTGGGAAAATTCACCGGGCTTGGCGAGACGGCAACCGAATTGCACAAGTTGAGATAAAATGGCCTGCATGATCAGCGGGCTTCCATGGCAATTGATCTCCAGAACATCCTCTCCGGTAAACGAATGCGGGCCGCGCATGAGCGCAACCAGAACTTCATCCAGAATGTTTTTGCTGTCCGGAGAGATGATGTCACCGTGATACAACTGGTGGCTTTGCCAGGAACAATTTTGCTGCTTCGGTACAAAGATTCGGCGGGCGATAGATTCGGCAGCAGGGCCGCTGACACGAATTATCCCTACACCTCCCCTGCCGGAAGGCGTGGCAATTGCTGCAATGGTATCGTGGAGAAGCACAGTATGGCACTTCCTTAAATCAGTAGCCTGAAGGGGTTTAGGCTGAAGGTAAATAGACTGAAGGAAACTATTTATTTCTTCCACCTTCAGTCTTCAGTCTAAAGGACTTCAGCCTTGCTTTTTTCCCTATTCCTCCCTGCTTGCTTTTGTTTGTCCATGGTTTCTTCTGGCCGGGAGGATCACGATCTTGCGATATTCCCCTTCACCACGGCTTTTTGTCGTGAGTGTTTCATCCTCTTGCAGGGCGAGGTGAATAATACGCCGGTCATGGGCATTCATGTTCGAGAGCGATACCGGTTTTTTGGTTTTCTTTACTTTTTCCCTGATTCTTTGGGCTAAAACTAAAAGAGACTCTTCCCGCCTTTTCCGATAAGCTTCCGAATCCACCATAATCATTTTGCGTTCATTATCGGCCCTGTTTATTGCTTTGCTGAGAATATACTGAATTGCATCAAGATTCTGTCCGCGTTTGCCGATAAGCAATCCACTGCCGTCGCCTTCAATATTGAAAATTATTTTCTCCGGTGTTTCCTTAACTGCAACCTGGCATTCGAACGACATTCTCTGTAAGATGCCTTCCAGGATTTCTTTTGCCCGTGGAGCGATGAGAGAATCGGCAACTGCCGGCGGCGCTGTCTGTTCGTCTGGTTTTTCGGGGATGGCTCTTGCCGTAATTTTCAGCTGTGATTCGACCGTTGCGGGAGGATTATCATTAACTTTCAGATCAAGGGAAACATCCAAAGAAAGCAGCGAAGCCCGGATTTTCGCTTTTTTGGAAAGCATTCCCCAAAAGCCACCATTACCTTCGGAAATTATTTCAATATTTAATTTTTCCCGGGGCACACCAAATTCACAGCAGGCAGTTTCAATTGCGGCGTCAATTGTTTTTTCTTCTATTTCCAGTGTTTTATTGCTCATCTGCTAACCTCGTAAATCAATTTGCCAGCTTTTTATTGATGTAATATTGTTGGCCAATACTCAAAACATTGTTAAATAACCAGTAAATAACCAATCCGGAAGGGAAATTCAGGAAAAAGAATGTGAAAATAATGGGCATGAAAAGCATTATTTTTGCCTGCATCGGATCACCCATCGTCGGAGTCATCTTTTGTTGAATGAATTGAGTTGCTCCCATAATAATCGGGGTAATGTAATACGGGTCCTTTGCCGAAAGATCCTGAATCCACCAAAAGAGCGGCGAGTGACGCAATTCGATAGAATAGAGCAGGGCTTTGTAAAGGCCGAAAAATATGGGAATTTGAATTACCATCGGCAGGCACCCGCCGAAAGGATTGACTTTATGGGTCTTATAGAGAGCCATTGTCTCCTGGCTGATCTTGGCCTGATCGTTTTTGTGTTTTTCCTTCAACTCGGCAATCTTCGGCTGAAGATTCTGCATTTCCTTCATTGATTTATAGCTTAAGTTCCCCAGCGGCCAGAAAATTATTTTGATCAGCAGGGTCAGAATAATAATCGCTAGACCGTAGTTGGCAATGTAATTATGAAGAAAATTTAAGACCCAGAGAAGCGGCATGGCCAGCCAGTAGAACCAGCCAAAATCAATGGCATCTTCCAAACCGACATTTTGTGACTTAAGCAGGCTGTGTTCTTTGGGGCCGAGATAAAGTGTGTAGCTAAAACTGCCGCTCTGATTGCCGGGGATGATTTCTTTTGGTCCTTTAATGCTTACCGAGACCATGTTGGCTGCATCGCGGTCCATTATTAAGCTCGTTAAGGAGGGATTTTGCGGGATAAAAGACGCAATAAAGTATTTACTTTCATATCCACCCCATAATATATTGGGGCCGTATAGTTTTTCTTTATTCAGTTCTTTGAGCGACTGCAGCTCAATACTTTTGGCAACTGAAGCGATCGGTCCGTCGTGGCCGTAACTGTCTTCTTCCATGTTGGGATCAGCATACTGTTGCCAGCTGAGTTTCGGTATCTGGTTTAAAGGGGAATTGGTCAGGTTCGATATTTTTACATCCAAAGTAATCGTGAAGTTGTCAGGATTAAAAGTGAAAGTCTTTTCCACTTTGATTTTGTTATCATCTTTGTGGAAAAAAACTAAACTCTGCTTTTCTTTGGCATTAATCAGGTCCAATTTTTTGACATTTGTTTCAAAGAAGGCATCCGGTGCAATATCGATGCTGGATTCGGGAAAAGTGATGGCCAGAGGATAGGGCATACCTTCTTTCAGGTCCACAAGTTCAACCAACCCTTTGCTTTTTGGCGGCAGTTGTTCTTTGCTGCCGGTAAATAAATTTTTTATACGCGGATAAATATCGTCAACACATTGGGCGCAGTCTTTCTGGTATCCTTTGAGCTGGAATGATTTCAGGGCGCCGCCGCGAGTGGAAAAAATTGCGGTATATTGAGCTGTTTCCACCGAAATGTCTTTGGGTGAGGCCATACTTTTGGGACTTTTTGCGCCGGCTTTTACTTTTCCGGAGGTGAGAGACGGATTTTGTGCCGTTTCCTTCGCTGTTGGAGCCGCCGGCGAGCTGGTGGCTGCAACTGGCTTTGCCGGTGGAGTCTGCGGTTTGGCAAAAAACATCTGATATGTTAAAAGTACTGCCAGTGATAGGACTATGGCCAGAATTGTCCTTTTGTCCATGGAAAACCTCCCTGTTTATTTTACTTGACTGGATCGTAACCACCGGGGTGCAGTGGATTGCAGCGCAGAATTCTTTTCATGCCCAGGAAGATGCCTTTTGCCGGGCCGTAAAGCTCAATTGCCTCAACGGCATATTCAGAGCATGACGGATAAAAACGGCAACATGAAGCAAAAAAGAATGGTGATATGCTGGCTTGATAGACACGGATAAGAGAAATAAAAATTTTCACCGAAATTTTCCGAAACATAGCTATATTTTGGCTTTCCGCGAGAAGAGTTCCGTTAATTCCCTGCATGTTTCCTGATAAGTAAGGGGCGGCATATTTCTTTTAGCCATTAAGACGGTATCTTGTCCGGCGGGAAACAAAGCCTTGTTCAGGCGGAAAAATTCTCTAATCAGGCGTTTTATCCGGTTTCTTTTTACGGCATTGCCTGCTTTTTTGGTTACGGTAATTCCCAGCCGTTTAGTCCCCTGCTTATTGCTGCATACTATCCGTGTAAAGTGTCGCGAGCTGCTCCACACCCCATTGTTATATATAGCTTTATAATCGCTTCGATTAGTGACCCTTTCCGATTTCCGGTAAGATTGCTCTTTCATGCATACCGACGACTGTCTGACCATCCTTGAGGTATTAGTGCCCGAAATTTATACTGCCAAACGTTTTCTGCCTTTGGCTCTGCGGCGGCTCAATACCTGGCGGCCTGATTTGGAAGCCATGCGGACGAGGAAGCCGTGGGCTCTCTTTCTTTTGGTATTTGTTTTATTGGTCAATGTCTTTTTCATTGGTTAAAACCCCTTTAAGTAATAAGGCAATGCGTAAATCATAGTAGCCATTGTTTGTCAAGGTTAAAGATAATGAGCTGCCGCTTTTCAGGAAGGGAATAAAAACAGCTATTTCAGAAGCATGTCCTGCAAACCCGGATCGTCGAGGATGGCGCTGACGGTGAGATCAATCATCTCGTAGGCGCGTTTTTGTAATCCCGGAATACTGCGGTATTCAACCGGGGGCATGGTGACCGCGAGGTCTTTTTCATACAGTGTTTCGCGATTTTTCAGGACGGTAATTTTCATTTTCAATTCTTCGTCGTTCAATGATTGAAAAATTATCCATAATTCCGGCGTGTTTTTCGGTGAACAATCGGTTGAAGCTTCCAGACCAACCTTTAAGAAAGCCTTCTGGTAAGCATACCAGAAATAATTTTGGGCAAGCATGACAATTGTATTGGCTTTATTGGAAAGTTCATATTGGATTCTTTTGTCTTTGCTGTAATAACCGAAATTAGTCGTATTGCCGGCGTCATTGCGGATATTGGAGAGGCAGATCTTTTTTCCGCTGAATTGCGCATATTTTGCGGCATCAATTTTTGGCGTATATTCGACTAAATACAAGGGAACTGTATAAAAGTTTAAATCGGGGTTTAAATTGCTTGTTGCTGCCGTACAGCCGCCAAGAGCTATAATCATTGCAAAAACCATTATGTTTCTTTTGCTGAGAAATTGCTTATACATTTTTCCTTCCTTAGATGAAAAAAACTGTGCATTCGAATCAAAAAAGTGATGTCACCATAACAGACTTATTGCATGAATGCAAAAAATTACCGCTTATGCTCCTTCTTTCTCCAAAAACGGCAGCGGCTTATCCTTGCGATAAACGAGAGCCTGGCAGGCGGCAATGAGATTTTTTTGGTCATCAGTTACGCGTATATCATAAGTGGCCGTTTTTTTTGTTCTGTTTTGCTCTTTGGCCTCCGCGGTCAGAAACGAACCTTTAACCGGAGACGCCATGTAGTTGATATTCATATTCAAGGCAACGGCCATTGTGCCGTGCGAGTTGGATGCGATTTCGAAGGATTCATCAATCAGCGCAAATATGGCCCCGCCATGAGCCATACCGAAGATGTTTTCCATATCTTCCGTGAAGACCATACCCACTTTGGCATAGCCTGCCTGCAAATCAATTAATTTCAGGCCAAATTTCCGGGCAAAAGGTTCTTTTCCCACTTGTCTGATGATGGCTTCGCGAATCTTTTCGTCCATAACAACCCCTTGTTCTCTTTCGAAATCAAGCGCTACCATTGTTGGCGTTGTCGATGGCTTCCTCAATCACGCTTAGGCGTGACTTCCGTCGCCTCCTGCTGGCCGCCCCGTTATCATCCGTGATTTGGAAAGGGTGTTTCAATAAAATATTTTTTTAATTATCTCCCGACATAATAACGCTTGAGCTTACGGAGAGGTGCGGCACAGTAAACCGCCTCCCCATGGTGTTTTATATAGTATAAGCTCGTATTTTTCATAATCGTTTTAATTTATCGATCCGGTCAGGCTGGTAAATAAAGTGAAATAAAAAAATTGAGATAAGCGACAGCGAACCAAAAATTAAAAAGGCCGGCGTATAAGTGCCCATTGTGTCAAATATTTTTCCAGCAAAGGGAGGAGCGATAAATCCAGCAAGACCGTTGAATACTATAAGTATGGAATAAATTCTCCCCATCCTTTCCGCACCATAGATACGAGCAATCTCGGCAGCATAAAGCACCATACAGGAGGCGTAGTTAAATCCGGCAAGGATTGCGAAGATCTGAAAAGAGATACTGCCCGTTATGGCAAGCGGTGCTGCCAGGCATACAATGCTGGTGCTGATAAGCGAAATGAGGATGGTTTTCTTTCCATCGATCAGACTGCCGATCAGGCCCCAGCCGATCCTTCCCAATGTGTTGAAAAGGGCAACTACGGTTACTGCCGCTCCGGCAACAACGCTACTTAAATCCAAAGACAGGCCGAAAGGTTTAATGTTTCCGATGCACATTAAGCCGACACACGACCCCGGAAAAAATCCGCAGAAAAGCCCCCAGAAGTTGCGATCTCTGAGAATAGTTCTAATTTTCATGTGAGATTGGCCCGTTATGGTGCTTTTTCCAACAGGAGGATTCTGTAAAAATAAAGAGGCTATTGTGATGATAATGAGGGAGCAAATGCCCAGATATTTGAAAATAGTTAGAACATCAACTTGCTGAGCCAGCAGGTATTCACCGAGGCGGGAAACAAAGATGGCACTGCAACCAAATCCGGCGACCACTATGCCGATTACAATGCTTCTGTGTTGAGGAAACCATTTTGTCGCACAGGAAAGAGAGCTCATGTAGCATAGCCCTGAAGCAATGGCACTGCAGATTCCAATAAACACTAACAGAGAAGTATATGATCCATCGGAATAACCGGCAAGGATATAACTTGTACCGTAAATGATCCCGCCGATAAAAGATGTAAAACGTGGACCGATACGGGCCTCCAGTTGGCTGCCGACGAACATAAAACAAGTTAAAACCAGAATTGCGGTACCAAAGACAGTTTGCGTCTGGGCGACAGAGAACCCATAGTTCTGTTTCAAGACGGGGACGAATGTGCTCCACGCTAAATGAATACCAACGAAAAGCATCATCAGGACTGCTGCGATTAAAATGATATATTTTTTCATAAGATGTATTGGACGATATATAATGCAGGGAAGTTTGTCAAATAACTTGGCTTATTGAAATTTTCAATTCTGTCATTTTCGCAGGCAGGAGTCTTGAAATAATAATTGGCAATTTTTGATAGAGATGGCCTGTCATCTTTATGGCCGGAGATTGTCTTTGATAATAAGTGTAGCGATGGCGCGGACATTCTCCATGGCGCTGTCCAGATCAATTGTCAGCAGTTTTCTGTCCTTCATGACGATTTTGCCGCCGATAATGCTGGTTTTGGTATCGGCGCCGGAGGCGGCATAAACAAGTTGCGAATAACAGTTGTAAAGGGGGGTAAGGTGGGGCTTATTCATATCCAGCAGGATGATGTCGGCATCTTTACCGACTTCCAGGGAGCCGATCCGGTTTTCCAGGCCGAGGACTTTGGCGCCGCCGCTGGTCGCCAGCTGCAAAACGGTTGGGGCGCTCATTACCGTCGGATTGCAAGTTATCGCCTTATGAACCTTGGCTGCCATGGACATTTCCCGGAACATATCGAGGTCGTTGTTGCTGGCCTGGCCGTCTGTGCCCAGCCCGCAGGTTATTCCCCGGCTCAGCATCTCCGGAATGGGCGCAATACCGGCAGCCAGTTTCATGCTGCTTTCCGGATTATGAGAGACTTTCACGCCCAGATCGGCGAAAATGGCCATATCGGCCTCATCTACCCAGTTGCAGTGAACGGCGATGGTCTGCTCATCCAGAACACGAAGTTCACGCAGATGCTGCACCGGTTTCCGACCGTAACGCTGTTTAATGATTTCTATTTCATCTTTGTTTTCCATTAAGTGCATTAAAAAGGGGATACCTGCCCGGCGGGCTGCTTCCTTAACGGCGGTGATTGTTTCGGGAGAACAGGTATAAGGGGAATGACAGAAGAAAGCAGTTCCGACAAGAGGCGAAACGTTCTTCCAGCGGGCCACAAAATTTTCGGCGGCAAGCATTTTTCGGGAAGCGTCGGGATTGTCCGGTGTGGGAAAATCAATAAATCCCTGAGCGATGACCGCGCGCATGCCGGCCTGCAGTGCCGCCTGCCCGACTTTATCCTCGAAAAAATAGCCGTCGCAAAAAGTAGTTGTACCCGAAAGAATCATTTCCGCCATTGCCAGCAGCGCTCCGTCGTAAACCATTTTCTTGTTGACGAAGCGTGCCTCCGCCGGGAAAATGTGGTTATGCAGCCAATCCATCAAAGGAAGGTCGTCCGCCATTCCCCGGAAGCAGACCATGGGAAGATGAGTATGGGTGTTGACTAATCCGGGCATGATTATACAACCGGCAGCATCGATTATTTCTTGGGCAGACTGTTGAAAAACGCTCATCTGCTGCGTTACGCTGCAAACCGAACCGCTCAACGTATTTCTGTATACGCCTCGCGATTCAGTTTTTGCGATGCCTTGCATCTGAACATTTTTGAACAGTCTGTCAGTGCTGGGGATTTCTTGATGATTATTTTTCCCGATGGCAACGATAATGCCGTCCTTAATGCCGATCAAAGGGTTTTCGATAACCTCCATCTTTTCCGACATGGTCAGAAGAGTTCCACCGGTAATCAGAATGTCCCAATCAGCCTTCTGCATATTCATTTCCTGGCTTCCGTCTTTTATAGCAGCTTCAGATGCTCGATTATCTTGTCAATATCCGGCAGCTGCCCAATGGGGTATGTTTTTGCCAGGGCGATGCGGCCATTCCGGTCGACGATGATATTCGCCCGCTCTGAAAAGCCTTCTTCCCGAAAGATGCCATAAGCTTTGGCAACGCCTCCATGCGGCCAGAAATCAGCCAGCAGCCGGGTCTGAGAAATTTTCAGTGATTTAGCCCAGGCGCTTTTGCTCGGGACGCTGTCCACACTGATGCCGACAGCAACGGTGTTCAGCTTTTGGAATACTTTATTGTTTTTTTCCAGCGACTTCATTTGTTGAGCGCAGACAGGGGTCCAGGCGAGGGGATGAAACGATAAGAGGACTTTTTTGTCTTTGCATCCGCTTAGTTGAAAAATCTGTGAATTCTGGTCTTTCAGGCTGAAATCCCGAACTTTTGTGCCGACTTTGAGAACTTTTTGGGCTGCCATGACATTTCTCCTTTTGCTGGTTTGTTTATGTTTTCGGAAGATTTTCCTTCCCTGCATTAGTCTGAATGTTTTCCGGTCAGCATTTTATTTACGAGCCGGGCTATTGCCGGCGAGGCAGTCAGTCCGGGTGATTCAATGCCGACCAGATTGATGAATCCCGGCCAATCTTCCCGGATGACAAAATCCTGAAAATCATCACCAATGCCCTGCAGTTTGGGGCGAATGCCGGCCATATCCGGGCTGACATTTTCTTCCTTCAGGAAGGGAAGGAAAGCTTTCGTGCGGGAATAAAACAGGGATGCTTTCCGGTCTTCGACAGTATAGTCTTCAGCCCGGGAAATGTAAGTAGCGTCCGGTCCCAGTTTTAGCCGTCCGCTTAAATCAATGGTCAAATGAACACCCAGGCCCACCTGCTTTTTTGCCGGCGCCGGATAGATTAATCTATTCACCGTCCCCGGTTTTACATGCGATATGCTGCAGTAATCACCTTTGCAGTAATGCAGCCGATAGCTGCCGCCAACCAAGCCGGCAATGGTATCGGATTCCAGTCCCGCAGCATTAATCACGCAAGCTGAGGAAAAGTCAAAGGTATCGCCTTTTCCGTTTTGTGTAAAAATTCTGTAGCTGCGGCCTTCCTTTTCGATTCCCGTAACTTTGGTATAGTTAATCAGCTCGGCTTTATTTTGGCGTGCCCGCAGCAGAAAATAATTCATTAAATCATGAGCGCTGATAATGCCTGTTTCCGGTGAATAAAGGGCCGAACAGGCCTTGATATTCGGTTCCATCCGGGCAACCTCCCGCGCACTGAGGAGTTCAGTGGAATTAACACCGTTTTTCCGGGCGTTTTCGTGCAGGTATTCGAGTTCTTCAGTTTCCGATGTTTTTGCGGCAACAATCAGCTTGCCGATTCTTTTGTAAAGGATTTTGTTTTTTTCGGCAATCTCATAGAGCCGGTGACGCCCTTCAACGCAAAGAGCGGCTTTCAGCGAATCTTGCGGATAATATATGCCGCCATGAATTACTTCGCTGTTGCGGGAACTGATGCCGCTGCCGTGAGTCGGGTTTTTTTCCAGAATAAAAATATTTCTATCGGGGCGGGCAATTTCGGCCGCAACGGCCAAACCAATCACTCCGGCGCCGATTATCGTGATGTCTGCACTCTCCATTTCTTATTTATACACGATTTTGCGCACCGGCGCAAAAAATCTTGAGCGGCAGCCAAGACCGTGGTATTTAATCAGGCAGTCTGTTGAAAAAGGCGATAAACAACTTGAAGATTGCCACCTATAATGTAAATTCTATCCGGTCCCGGCTGCATATTGTTTTGCCCTGGCTGCAAAGGAACAGTCCTGATTATTTTTGTCTGCAGGAAACAAAAGTTTCCGATGATAAATTTCCGCAAGCGGAATTTGCCGATCTTGGTTACGCGGTAATTTTTAAGGGTCATAAGCAATACAGCGGTGTGGCCATTGCTTCCAGGCGCAAACCGCAAAAAGTTATTTTCGGCCTGGACGATGAACCCAAAGACGCCGAACGCATAATTACCGCCACTTTCGATGATCTCACTATAATCAATACCTATGTACCGCAGGGGCAGGACAAGGACAGTCCGCATTATACATATAAGCTGGCCTGGTTCGGACGTTTGAGAAAATATCTGAAAAAACATTTTCAGCCGCAAGATCCGCTCATCTGGTGCGGTGATTTGAATGTGGCGCCCGAAAACATTGACGTCCATGATCCCAAAAGAATTCTCGGGCATGTCTGCTTTAACGAGGAAGTCTGGAAGGCTTATGAAGATGTCAAATCTTGGGGCTTCGTCGATGTGTTCCGCAAGCATCATCCGGCGGAGAGCGGTCAGTATACATTTTTTGATTACCGGGTGCCGGATGCAGTCAATCGGAAACTGGGCTGGCGGGTTGATCATATTCTGGCCACGGGATCGGTGGCGGCCGGTTCGAAAAATTGTCTGATCGATTTGTCGTCCCGGCTTGGAGAAAAGCCTTCCGATCATGTAATTTTGTCGGCCGACTTTTAAGGGGGTATTGCCTTTGGATAAAACGGATGAAATTCGGCGCATTAATCTGGAAATATCGCTGAAGTTCAGTAACATCGAGGTTCATCTTTCCCGGGCGAAAAGTATAGCAGGGCTTTTCGAAACGCTTTTTGCCGGCATTGAGAAAGAATTTGCCGTGCCCTTTGTCTGGCTTACGCTGGTGGATAGCGAAAATACCGCCCCCGTTATTGCCGCCGTAAAATCTTCCGGTGCGCTGAAAAACAGGCTCAATGTGATTGGGCCGGCTTTATTTGAACTCATCCTTCCTGCCGGAGTACAACCGGTTTTAGCCAATAAAGAATTGCAGCCCTATTATAAACTGCTGCCCCCCGCCAATAAATTTTTTATCAAGTCTCTGGCCGTCATACCATTTAAAGTTAATGATGAAATTGCCGGCAGCTGGAATAACGGTGATGTCTTGAGCGATCGCTACATGCCGGATATGGATACCGCGCTGTTGCAAAAGCTGGGTCAAAAAGTTTCCTTACGCCTGACCGAGCTCGTATCCGGCAATAAAGGACTTTAGGAAAAGCCGGCAGATGATCGCGTAATATCCCGCCCCACCATCATTTTAATATACTTGTTGACTAATCATTCAAGCTTGTATAGTATTACGTACAACTATACGACTTGGTTGGGAGGAGCTGTTGATTTGGATACGGGGAAAATAATTCTGAATAATAAGAGGATGTTGCTGCATTATCAGATTGCGGATTATCTTCTGAATACGATGACACAAAGTGAAACGCCAATTGATGGCAGATTGATGTCCGAAGAAAAATTGAAAGATTTATTCGGTGTCAGCCGCGCCACAGTGAGGCATGCGCTCGACCATCTCTCCAGCAAGGGGATGATAGTTAAGAAGCAGGGCAAGGGTAATTTTTGGACCACCGCCTCCTATCACTTACGCAAAGAAAAACAGTCGGGCATCAATCGGAATATATTTCAGATCGGTGAAAACATAACGGTCAAATTTATTGACAGGGAACTGGAAAAGGCTCCCGCTACCGTAGCTGAATTTCTGGGACTGGATAAAGGCACCAGGGTTTATAAGTTCCGGCGGCTGCGTTGTCTGAATAATGAGCCCTTCAGCTTTACGATCAATTATATGCCGAAAAAATTCGGTGAGAAAATCTTGAAGAAGCATTTGCGGGAAATGATAATGATGGAGGCACTGGAAAATGTTGTTGGTCTGGAACTGGGAGTTGTCGAGCATGAAGTGGAAATCAACCGGGCCAATAGGATTATCTCCATTAATCTGGGCATTGCACCTCTCGATCCGGTACTTGCCGTAAAGACATCGGTTTATGATCAGAACCATCAACCCGTTGAAATAGCCTGGACTTATTTTGTCGAGAACAAATACATATTCAAGGTAGTGCTCGATAAGTAGCTGATAGAAGCGCTATGTTGAAATCAGTTGATATCATCACATTTAATCAAAAGGGGGATTTATGGCGGAAAAATTGAATTTTGCGGACGTTTACAAAGAATCGGTAACTCAGCCCGACGTGTTTTGGGGTAAAGCCGGGGAAGACGTTAAATGGGTTAAAAAATGGGAAAAAGTCATCGACGACAGCAAAAAGCCTTTTTATCGCTGGTTTGCCGGGGGCGAGTTAAACACTTGTTACAATGCACTGGACTATCATGTGGAAAATGGCCGCGGTGATCAGGTTGCCATTATTCACGACAGCCCGGTAACCGATTCCGTTACCAAAATAACCTACAAAGACTTGCTCGAACAGGTGGCGAAGTTTGCCGGCGTACTTCAGTCAATGAGTGTAGGAAAAGGCGATACGGTTATTATTTACATGCCCATGATTCCGCAGGCAGTAGTTGCGGTTTTGGCTTGCGCCCGCTTGGGTGCAATTCATTCCGTCGTTTTCGGTGGATTTGCTCCCAATGAATTGGCTATACGCATTAACGATGCCATGCCCAAGGTAATGGTTTCCGCATCCTGCGGTATCGAAGGGAAAAAGGTTATCCCCTACAAGCCGCTGTTGGAAGAAGCCATCCGTCTTGCGGAGCATAAGCCTCAAAAAGCGATAATTTTCCAGCGTCCGCAGGTGTTGGCAGAATTGACTGCCGGCTTTGATTATGACTGGGAAGATCTGATGAAAACTGCCCGGAGAGCGGATTGTGTAACAGTTGCCGCAACCGATCCGCTTTATATTCTTTATACCTCAGGAACAACCGGCAAGCCCAAAGGCGTTATGCGCGACAACGGCGGGCATGCAGTCGCCCTGAAATGGTCGCTGAAGCATATTTATGACGTGCAGCCGGGCGATGTTTACTGGGCGGCGTCCGATGTCGGCTGGGTTGTCGGTCATTCTTACATTATATATGCGCCGCTGCTTTATGGATGCACTACCATTTTGTATGAAGGAAAACCAGTCGGCACGCCCGATCCCGGCGCTTTCTGGCGGGTGATTTCTCAGCATGGGGTGAAAGTTCTGTTTACCGCTCCGACAGCTTTCCGTGCCATTAAAAAGGAAGATCCCAATGGCGATTATCTGAAAAAATATGATATCAAGACATTGAAATATCTCTTCCTGGCCGGTGAGCGGCTCGATCCTGATACCTACCTCTGGGCGAGTAATATGTTGAAAATTCCGGTGATTGACCACTGGTGGCAGACAGAAACCGGTTGGCCGATTGCCGCCAACTGCATGGGGATTGAGCCGTTCCCCATTAAAGCCGGTTCGCCGACTCGGGCTGTGCCCGGCTATAAAGTGGAAATTCTGGACAACAATGGACAAGAACTTCCCAATGGCCAGGAAGGTTCTGTAGCCATTAAATTGCCGCTTCCTCCCGGTTGCCTGCCCACGTTGTGGAACGATGATAAACGTTATCTGGATTATGTCACGGAGGTTCCCGGCTACTATGTAACCGGCGACGGCGGTTTTTACGATAAAGAAGGTTATCTCTTTATCATGGGGCGTATTGACGATGTTATTAACGTTGCCGGCCACAGGCTGTCCACCGGTTCTATGGAAGAAGTTATCTCCAAACATAAGGATATTGCTGAATGCGCCGTCTTTGGCATGAACGACCAGCTCAAAGGCGAAGTGCCGGTGGGATTCGCCGTTCTCAAGGCCGGTGTGACGCGAGACCCTGCCGAAATTGTCAAGGAACTGGTGCAAATGGTACGTAATGATATCGGCGCTCTTGCCTGTTTTAAGCAATGCGCTATTGTCAAAGCCTTGCCGAAAACCCGTTCCGGCAAGACGCTGCGCAGCACGATGCGCAAGATCGTTAATCTGCAGGATTATGTAGTGCCTTCAACTATTGATGACCCCGCAGTTCTTGATTTAATAAAAGAAGCAGCCAGGAAACTGGCTGAGGAAGCATAAAATCCAATACCACCGCTTATGCGGGATAGTTCGACTAGCAAATTCCAACTTGTGACCTTTAGGTTATGCGCTGCGCTTTTTAAATTTGAGTCTCACTAAAAAACCCCGTCCGGTAAATTGCCGGGCGGGGTTTCTTACAACTGCAACTATATAAAGGGGGAGGGTTAATTAATTAAAGTTTTCAGAGCGTCAACTACCGGCGCGGTGAAAAGGGCAATGAGAAAAGTGTACAGGGCGAATGATCCGATCGCTTCACTCAAATATAATTTGGAGTATTTCTGCTTTATAGAAACAATTATCAAACCGCCGACAATCAGGCAACCCAGGTGAAAATAGGGGAAAGTGCCGCCATCTGCTGCATTGAATTGAGCAAAGCTGAATGATGCCGTTGTTAAGATCACAAACGCCACCAAAAGCATAGTTTGAATTGTCTTTTTCATAATCCTGATCCTCCTTGATCACAAATACCAAATCTTTTTCTTTTTAACATGAAATAAACGTGCCAAATAGGAACATTAATTGAAGGTATGTAGTTAAGATATTGAAACGTAACAGTATTTAGCGATATTTGGATGATTCGTTTCTCCGGGGCTATTCAATTTCAGATGCTTTTTATTGAAAGGATTGTTAAATGCTGTTGAAAAAATTAAATGGAATATTTAATTGCCTCATCCCAGGCAGGAAAATGTCGGCGCAATTTAGCGGTAAGTTATAAAACCAGTTTGACAGCCCGGTGGGATTTCAGGGCATCATAAAGAGCCATGCGCTGTTCCTCGCTATTTACGGACAACTCAACGTTAAGACTATGATATTTGGCAGTATTACTGCTGCGGGAAAGTGACAGCTTATATTCGCTGTCCCCGATGATTTCTGCTACGGCCCGCTTCATCTCATCGGAATCAGGTCCGATGATTTTGTAAACCCAGCGGCAGGGATATGACAACTGAACTTTTTTCTTTTCATCATCCGGCACTTTATTCCAGCCTTTCTTAATACGAATCCTAACACACATCAGAAGAAAAACAATTCCTAATATCCAGTAGAGGTGCTTATATGGTTGTGCTTGAAACTCCTTTGTTTCTGTGATAGTGCACTGCGACGAACGATAAAGAAAGAACAAATGCGGAATTACGCTAATAATTAAATAGATTACAGGAGTATTAGATGGACTACAAAAAGAGTTTGAATCTTCCCCAGACCGATTTTCCGATGAAGGCCAATCTGGCCGCGCGCGAGCCGGAAATGCTGAAAAAATGGGAAGAAGTGAATATCTACGATAAAATCCGCCAGGCGGCCAAGGGGAAAAAACCGTATATTCTGCATGACGGCCCTCCTTATGCCAACGGCAATATACATTTGGGAACAGCCCTCAACAAGATACTCAAAGACCTGGTAATTAAAACCAAAAACATGACCGGTTTTGATGGCGTTTATGTGCCGGGTTGGGATTGCCACGGTTTGCCTATTGAACATCAGGTCGATAAGGAGCTGGGAGAGAAAAAAAGCAAAATGACGCAGGCGGATAAACGACGCGCTTGCCGTGTTTATGCAGGTAAGTATGTCGACATCCAGCGCGAACAGTTTAAAAGACTCGGTGTTTTCGGTGAATGGGCCAATCCTTATTTAACAATGGCTTATCCTTATGAAGCGGCCACAGTTGCGGAATTCGGCAAGCTGTATCTCAATGGCAGCGTTTACAAGGGCAAGAAGCCGGTTTACTGGTGTGCTACCTGTAAAACAGCCCTGGCGGAAGCGGAAGTCGAATATGCCGACCATTCCACGCCATCCATCTATGTAAAATTTGCCTTTACTTCTGACGTGGGCCAGATCTTGCCGAAACTGGCGGGACAAAAAGTTCACATGGTCATCTGGACAACAACTCCCTGGACAATTCCGGCCAATCTGGCCATTGCCCTGAAAGATGATTTTATCTACGTTGCCGTGAAAATCGATGATGAAGTACTGATTCTGGCCAAGGATCTGCTTGATTATTGCCTGGATGCTTTCGGCTACAAAAATAAAAATTATGAAATTCTGGATGAATTTGCCGGCCGGGTTCTCGAAGGGCAGAAATGTGTCCATCCCCTGATTAAAAAAGACAGTGTCCTGATTCTGGCGCCCTTTGTGACTCTTGATGCCGGTACCGGCGCCGTGCATATAGCTCCCGGCCACGGGCAGGAAGATTATGAAATCGGCCTTGCGTATGGCCTGGATAACTATGCGCCGGTTGATGATGCCGGAAAATTCACGGAAGATGTGGAGTATTTTGCCGGCCAGTTTGTTTTTGATGCCAACGATAATGTAATTAAAAAATTAGCGGAAGTAGGCTCACTGCTGGGACATGTGCCTATGGAGCATTCCTATCCGCATTGCTGGCGGTGCAAGCAGCCGATTATTTTCCGTTCGACCGAGCAGTGGTTCATCTCGATGGAAAAGAACGATTTACGCAAAAAAGCATTGAGTTCTATAGATTCGGTACAGTGGATTCCTTCGTGGGGGCATGACCGCATTTACGGGATGGTCGAGAACCGTCCGGACTGGTGTATATCACGGCAGAGACTTTGGGGTGTTCCCATTACCATTTTCTACTGCGCAGGCTGTAAGAAAGAAATGCTGACTAAAGAAATGCTCGATTACCTGGTGGCATTGGTCGAAGTCAGCGGCGCTGATATCTGGTTTGAAAAAGAAGCCCGGGACTTGATGCCCCAGGGAACGATTTGTCCCCATTGCCAGAGTTCTGAATTCATAAAAGAAGTGAATATTCTGGATGTCTGGTTTGATTCCGGTGTCAGTCATGCCGCCGTTCTGGAAAAACGACGGGATTTGCAATCACCGGCCGATATGTATCTGGAAGGGTCCGATCAACACCGGGGCTGGTTCCATTCCTCACTGCTCGAATCAGTGGGTACACGCGGATTTGCGCCTTACCTGAGTGTGCTTACCCATGGCTTTGTCGTTGACGGAGATGGAAAAAAAATGTCCAAGTCCGTGGGCAATACAATTGACGCTGCGGAAGTCATTGAAAAATACGGCGCGGAAATCCTGCGCCTTTGGGTGGCAGCGGAAGATTATACCGATGATATTAGAATATCCGATGAAATCCTGAAACGTCTCGTGGAAGCTTATCGCCGGATTCGTAATACCAGCCGTTTTATCCTCGGCAACCTCTACGATTTCTCTGTCGATTCCGACATGGTGGAATACGGGCAAATGGCGGAAATGGATCAATGGGCGCTGCACCGTTTGCAGGAAGTCATCAAGCGCGTTACTGAAGCGTACGACAAGCATCAATTCCATGTAGTTTATTATACGCTTTACAATTATTGTACGGTGGATTTAAGTGCGATGTACCTGGATGTTTTAAAAGACAGGCTGTATACCAATAAAGCAGCTTCTCCGACCCGCCGTTCGGGACAAACAGCCATGTTCACCATTTTAAAGGCGATGACTCAATTACTGGCTCCAATCCTGACCTTTACCGCCGAAGAAGTATGGGCTGCTCTGCCCGGGTGGAAAGACAAAGAAGTAAGTGTACATATGACGCAGTTTCCGCAGCTGAATAATCAATACTTTAATGCTGAGTTGGGTGAGCGCTGGAAGACGATGATTGAGGCCAAAGCGGAAATAACCAAGGCAATCGAACAGGCCAGAAAAGAAAAGGTGATCGGCCATTCCCTCGATGCCCGTGTCAGTCTTCTACCGGAGTCAAGCCTGCGTGATTTTCTCGCCAGCCATCTGGAAGATTTGCGCGCCCTGCTCATCGTTTCCCAATTGCGGCTGGTCGAGAAGCAGGAAGTTGCAAGTCCTTATTCGAGTGAAGAATTCAAGGGATTAACCGTCGGTGTGGATAAGGCACCGGGAGTTAAATGCGAACGCTGCTGGATTTATGCTCCATCAGTAGGCAGCGACAAAGAGCACCCGTCGATCTGTGACCGCTGTTTAAATAACTTGTAAATCAATGACACTCGCTGAAAACGAGCTCAGCGCCGTTGGAAGCGTTAGTGGAATTGATCCCGAAAGCGAGCCCGGCGGATGCGGGGCGAAGCTATTCGGGATCGTAAGGGAGTTTTAGTGAAAAGAAACATCATTTTTTTTGTGCTGGGCGCGGCAGCGGTTATCGTCCTTGATCAAATAACCAAGAACGCCATTTTGTCCCGATTCGCGATGCATGAATCTCATGAAGTGATTCATGGTTTTTTTAACCTGGTTTATGTGACGAATCCCGGTGCGGCTTTTGGATTTCTCGCCTCGGCCTCGGAGGCTTTCCGCTATTTTTTCTTTATCGGAGTAACTGTTGTAGCTATCTCCCTGATCATTTATTATCTGGTAAAAAGTAAGCCCGGCAACATAGTCAGCGTCATTTCTCTTACCTTGATTTTTGCCGGAGCTGTCGGAAATCTGATTGACCGGATTCGCTTCGGTGCAGTCGTGGACTTTCTCGATTTTTATCTGGGTACCTGGCATTGGCCGGCATTTAATGTGGCTGACTCCGCAATATCAGTCGGGGCTGTATTAATGATCTGGGAAATGATCATTAATACCAAAAAGCGCAATATCTCACGAAGCAAGTATTGATTTTCAGTGTGAAAACAAGATGATGATCAAGCTTTATTTGCTGATTTCGAATTATTTCTCCCGTCATCTTACTCCCACGAGAATTTTTGTCTTCAGTTTTGCGGCCTTCATAATGCTGGGAGCGTTATGCTTGTGGATGCCTTTTTCCGCAGCGCAACGTGATCTGAAATTTGTGGATGCGCTCTTCACCGCCACATCCGCTGTTTGTGTTACGGGACTCAGTCCCCTCGATGTGGGAACAGAATTGTCCCTGGCCGGACAACTGATTACAATGGTGCTTTTTCAGGTAGGCGGGTTGGGAATCATTACATTTTCGATCATCCTGTTTGCTGTGATGGGACGCGGTATATCATTCAAGGGACGGGAGATTGCCCAATCCATATTTTTGCATACACCGCGGCATGATTTTTATGTGATTCTAAAAAAAGTTATCCTTTATTCTTTTGTAATCGAAGCAAGCGGAGCAATTCTGCTTTTCTTGCGTTTTGTTCAGGATTTTCCGGCGGGCAAAGCTTTTTATTATGCGATTTTCAACGCTGTTTCCGCCTTTAATAATGCCGGTTTTTCTCTTTTCTCCGACAATTTGATGTCCTA
This sequence comes from Deltaproteobacteria bacterium HGW-Deltaproteobacteria-12, assembly GCA_002840565.1. Lineage (GTDB taxonomy): Bacteria > Desulfobacterota > Syntrophia > Syntrophales > Smithellaceae > MVRV01. The sequence continues at coordinate 257,681 of PHBK01000001.1, forward strand.
CCAGAGTGATATTACTGTAAATCTTACCGTCATGGGACTTATTATTCTGGGCGGTATCGGTTTTATTGTGCAGCATGAAGTGCTGGCCAGATTGCGCGGGCAGGAAAAACGATTCTCACTGCATACGAAGATCGTTTTAGTAACGACAGCTGCATTAATTGTCGTTGGTGCCGTGTGCTTCTATTTTATGGAGATGAACAATGTCTTAAAAGGAGCTGCTTTTAAAACGGCGCTTTTATCTTCCCTTTTTCAATCAGTTACTCCGCGGACGGCCGGATTCAATACGGTTGATATCGGCGCTTTGACCAACTCCACACTTCTGATAATTATGATTTTGATGTTTATCGGTGCTTCGCCGGGATCAACGGGTGGCGGTATTAAAACAACGAGTTTCAGTCTGCTGTTACTGTTTATTTACAACCGCATTAAGGGGAATGCCAATGTTAATATTGGTAATCGCACAATCCCGCCGGAGTTAGTCGAAAAAACCATTTACATCATTTTTGCTTCGGCTTTTTGCGTTTGTCTGATAACTTCAATCCTGCTTCTTTTCGGTGACAGCTCCGTTTCACCTTCGGCAAACCGCGCGCAGTTTGTTGAATATTTATTTGAAACTGTTTCCGCTTTCGGCACAGTGGGACTATCGATGAACCTAACACCGAAGCTAAGTGATGTTCAAAAATATGCCATTATCTTTATGATGTTTGCCGGACGGGTAGGGCCGCTGACACTGGCTTTTGCCTTGTACTCCTCGCGGAGGAAGGGTTTGACTTATGCAGAAGAAACGGTGATGGTGGGTTAGTTAAAAGGAGGAAACGATGAGAAGAGCCGTTGTAATAGGATTGGGAATATTTGGTTATCATATCGCCCGTACTTTGTTTGAAAACGGGTTTGAAGTAGTCGCCATTGATAAAAATAAGGAAGCCGTGCAAAGAATACGGGATTATTCGAGCAAGGCAGTTCTCGCCGACGGCACGGATAAAGAGGTAATGGAAGAAATAGGCATTCATGATGACGATATTGCCATAATTTCCTTTGGTGAAGATTTGGCGGCCAGCACTCTAATAACGCTGCATTTGCGGCAACAGAAAGTTAAGAATATTATTGTCAAAGCTCCTAATGAAGAGCACAAGTTGATATTGGAAAAAGTAGGAGCAACAGATGTTATTATTCCGGAGATGGATGTCGCCAAGAAAATTGCGAAGAGCCTGATTTCGCCTAATGTCCTGGATTATATACCGCTTTCCGAAGACTATATAATTTCGGAAATTGCGCCGCCCAATAGTTTTTTAGGCAAAACAATTCGGGAGTTGGGACTTCGTGCCAAATACCATATCGAAGTAATTGCCGTACGCGATGTTATCTCCGACAGCGTCCAAATGGTGCCTCAGGCCGATTTTGTTATTAAAGACGGTGAAGTCCTGGTCGTTATCGGGAAAGAGGTGGACATCCGGAAAATAAAATAATTATTTGGAATTGATTTTGAAGTCTTCTTTGCCGGAATCTTGTTTAATAGCTGTTAGAGCTAGTTTTTCGTATCCTTTAGTTTATCCAATTCTTCTTTGTAGCGTTCTGCCCGGGCTTTTTCCACTTCAATTTCCTCTTTAGCCTTTTCCAGTTTTTCGTCCTGCCGGTGCCTTTCTTCGCGCACTTTATCCTGTATTTCATCGATTCCCACATAAACAGCCAGGGCACCACCCAGGAACAGGCTGATCGGAAATGCTCCCCGGATAATAATCATAAAATCCGCCCACCAGAAGATCAGGCTGATCAATCCCAGAACAGCAAATATGACTCCTCCAATTAATAAAGACATAATCGACCTCCTGAATAAATAAAAATCGGTTAGAATATGATAATATTGTATTAATTTGATTTTTATCACGAAAGGTGTGTTTAGGCAAGTTGGAAATGGCTGATTATCAGGACGCAGAAATAAAAATATTCCTTGATTTAAAAGAAGTCATCAATTAAACATTAAAACTTAACTAAATCCCAATATATTAAGGATAAAAATGATCAAGCCCAATTTTGCTAAAGGCGACGGACTTATCCCGGTTATTGCTCAAGATGCTGATACTAAAGAAGTTCTAATGCTGGCATACATGAACGAGCAGGCTTGGGAGGCCACCGTGCAAACAGGTAAAGCTACTTACTGGAGCAGGTCCCGTAATTCTCTGTGGTTAAAGGGTGAAACGTCGGGGCACGTGCAGTTGGTAAAAGATATCTTTATTGATTGTGATGATGACACGATTTTGTTGATGGTCTCGCAAATAGGAGAAGCAGCTTGTCACACCGGGTATAGATCCTGTTTTTACCGGAAATTAAAAGACGGCGATTGTGTTGTGGTTGGACAAAAGATTTTTAATCCCCAGGAAGTGTATAAATGAATGTTTTGAAAATAGGTATTCCCAAAGGAAGCCTGGAAACTAATACCGTAGATCTGTTTAAAAGGGCCGGCTGGCGTATTTCTTATGACAGCCGCAGTTATTTCCCTGATATTGACGATCCGGAAATAACCTGTTCGCTGGTGCGGGCGCAGGAAATGTCGCGCTATGTTGAAGACGGCCACCTTGATATGGGTCTTACCGGAATCGACTGGATTCTGGAAAATTCATCCGATGTTGTTGCCGTTCAGGATTTGGTTTATTCCAAAGTATCGACACGCCAGGCACGCTGGGTGCTGGTTGTGCGCGATGATTCTCCATACAGATCAATCGAAGATATGGAAGGGAAGAGAATATCAACTGAACTGGTAAATTTTACAAAAAAATATTTTGCCGATAGAAATATCAATGTTCATGTAGAATTTTCCTGGGGGGCAACGGAAGCCAAGGTAGTGGAGGGATTGGTTGACGCCGTTGTGGAAGTCACGGAAACAGGCTCCACGATTCGCGCGAATAAATTGCGGATTATTCACGACTTAATGAAAACAAATACGCAGTTAATCGCCAACCGGGCTGCCTGGAATGACCCCTGGAAGCGTAAGAAAATCGAGCAGATAAGAACGCTACTGATGGGTTCTTTGCTGGCAATGGGTAAAGTTGGTCTCAAAATGAATGTTGCCAAAGAAAATTTGGCAAGAGTAATGTCGCTGCTTCCCTCGCTCAAGGAGCCGACCGTTTCCAATTTATTTTCGGGGGAATGGTTTGCAATAGAGACGGTAGCTGATGCGGAAGTTGTCCGGGATTTAATTCCGGTGCTTTTAGAAGCAGGTGCCGAAGGCATAATCGAATATCCCCTGAACAAAGTTATTTAATTAAGGGAGACATCCATGGCTAGAAAAGCGAAGATCGTCCGCAAAACGAGAGAAACAGACATTACGCTCGAAATTGATTTAGATAATACTGCAGCGAGTAAAATTGCCACATCAATCCCCTTTCTTGACCATATGCTCGAGCTTTTCGCCCGGCACGGCTTTGTAAAGCTTTTTGTCCAAAGCAAGGGCGATACCCAAATTGATGATCACCATCTGGTGGAAGACCTGGGGATATGTCTGGGTATGGCTGTAGGTCAAGCCCTGGGGGATAAAATCGGTATTAACCGCTATGGGACGGCATCCGTGCCGATGGATGAATGTCTGTGCCGGGTGGATCTGGATATTTCCGGCAGGCCGTATCTAATTTACCGGGTTAAGTTTGAGCGCCGGAAGATCGGAGGTTTTGATCCGGCTCTGGTTAAAGAATTTTTTAAGGCCTTTACCGATCATAGCGGAATAACTTTACATATCAATATGGCCTATGGAAGCAACAGTCACCATATTATTGAAGCTGTTTTTAAAGCATTTGCCCGCGCGTTGAGAGATGCTGTCACCATAAATAAAAAAATTCAGGGAGTGCTTTCGACGAAAGGGAGTCTCTAAAAAGGAAGGTTGAAGCATTGCATAATCCTTTCCGGGAAAGAAATGGTTGTATTTTAGCTTTGGTGCTGGTTTTGCTCCTGATTCCGGTCATGGCATCCTGCGGTTCAGAAAAGGAAGCTGATCGAACCAGGCCTCCGCTGCGCATGGCCGTAATTCCTTTTCAGGCAATCCCGCCCCATGAGCAGTCAGGCAACAGCGCCATTTGCCCGCTTTGCGGTGCAGTTTACTTTGGCGGAAGTATTGCCGAGGGCGGAGAAAAAGTTGTTGAAGAATTATTACTGGAAAAGTTGAAAAACTTAAAAGAAATGGAATTAATTCCGCAGGAAAAAGTGGAAGGTATTTATAAACGCATCAGCGCTGAATCGCTGAAGATACCTGTATTGGATATTGTTAAAAAGACTGGCCTGGAATTGGATGCCGGGTTAATCGCTGTGGGCTACGTTTTCCGGTATATGGAAAGGATCGGATATGATTACTCAGCCGAAAAATCAGCCTCGGTGGCTTTTGAAATCAATTTTGTCAATCCTAAAGACGGCAGTATAATATGGCGGGGTGTTTTCGATAAAACACAGAAATCATTAATGGAGGATGTTTTCCAGATAGCTTCTTTTTATAAGGGGAAGGGCAAATGGCTGACTGCCCGTGAGCTGACAAAACAGGGTATGAATGAGGCTTTTAAAACATTCTCCGGATTCGAACACTAATAATATTACCTATCATTCTGAATATTTTATCTACCGGAATTAATCATAAATCAAAATTCCGGAATTATTTCTATACGGAGCTTTATTTTGGTCATTATTCCGGCAATTGATATTAAAGATGGTAAATGCGTACGGCTGGCTCAGGGTGATTTTGACCGCGCGACGGTATATGCCGAAAATCCGGTCGACATGGCAATCCTTTGGGCGCAGCAGGGCGCGGAGCGTATTCATGTAGTCGATCTTGATGGTTCTGTCGCCGGAGAACCCCGCAACTCCGGAAAGATTCTGGAAATAAGCAGACAAGTGCAGGTTCCGATTCAGGTAGGCGGCGGTATTCGAAGCAGAGAGACAATTGATTATTATTTAAGCCATGGCGTAGCGAGCGTTATTCTGGGTACGTCTGCCCTGAAGAATGAACAGCTTGTTCGCGACGCGGGCAGTGATTATCCGGGAAAAATAATTTTAGGCATTGATGCTCTCGAAGGTAAAGTAGCTATTCGCGGCTGGACGCAGAAAACAGAGGAGACTGCTATTGATCTGGCGCGGCATTATGAAGGCTGCGGCCTCAAGGCAATTGTTTACACCGATATTAAACGCGACGGCATGGAAACAGGTGTTAATATTGAAGCAACCTGCGAATTGGCCAGAGAAGTGAGCATACCGGTTATTGCCTCCGGCGGCGTCGCGGGGATTGCTGATATAGAAAAGCTAATGGCCATTCCGGAATTTCCCGTTTACGGTGTTATTATCGGCCGTGCGCTTTATACGGGAGCGATTGCGCTGGAAGAGGCGATTCGAAAAAGCCGTTGTTAAAAAAGAACCTGATCAAAACATTATTGCAAACGGCATAAGGAGCCGTAACGAAATAGATAAAAAACAGGATATTTCGTAACGGCTCCTAAGCAGGAAAGATTTATAATTTTAAATATTTATGGAGATTATGATTATGTCTGACTGTTTGTTTTGTAAAATTGTCCGGGGGGAGATACCCTGCACCAAAGTTTATGAAGATGAAAGAGTATTAGCGTTTGACGACATTCATCCAATGGCCCCGGTGCATGTTGTCCTGGTTCCCAAAAGGCATTTTTCGACACTGTTGGAGGTCGATTCCCAAAACATTGCTATTGCCGGTGATTTAATTTCTGCTGCGCAAAAAATTGCTGAAATTAAAGGAATTGCCGCGAAAGGGTTTCGCACGGTAATTAACTGCAATGCCGAAGGAGGACAGGTGGTGTTTCATTTACATATGCATGTTCTTGGCGGCAGGATACTGCAGGACCAATTAGGTTAGTTCGTACTGGAGGATGAGAGTTATGGACATAAATGGAAAATTAAGCGCGGAAATGATTGCTGCTGCCAAAGCCAAAGATAAAGTCCGGCTTTCGGCGCTCCGGATGTTAAAAACGGCATTGCATAATAAGGAAATTGATTTGATGCGGCCGTTAAATGAAGCTGAAACATTGCAGGTGCTCTCGGCGATAGTCAAGCAAAGGAAAGATTCCATCGAGCAGTTCACCCAGGGCGGCAGAACTGACCTGGTGGAAAAGGAAACCGCCGAATTAAAAGTTATTCAGGATTTCCTGCCCGCCCAAATGTCGGATGAAGAGGTGGAAGCCATTATTAAAAAAACGATTGCGGAATGCGGCGCCGCATCAGTCAAGGATATGGGCAAGGTGATGAAATTACTGATGCCGCAATTGACGGGCAAAGCCGACGGCAAGACTGTTGGCGAAAAAGTTAAAGCGCTGTTGTCCTGAAGTAAAGGGGGCTTTGCCGGCGAAAAAGGAAGCTGCATAAAAATTCAGAGCAGGTAATAATACTAAAAGTGCGTTTTGATAACGGTAAGATCGAAGAAATCAAAAGCAGGGCGGATATAGTCGAACTGGCGGCCGAATACCTGACTTTGAAAAAAGCCGGCCGGAATTATTTGGGACTGTGCCCTTTTCATCAGGAGAAAACTCCTTCTTTTACAGTCAACCGGGAAAAGCAGATATTCTATTGTTTTGGCTGCGGCGAGGGAGGCAATGTCATCACCTTCCTGATGAAAATTACCGGTAAAACATTTCCTGAAGCAATAAAAGATCTGGCTGATAAAACGGGGGTTATTTTACCGTCGCCGTTGACAACAAAAGAAGGACGCCAGAGCAATTCTTTACGGGAAAGCATCACCGATTTAAATTTACGGGCAGCGCAGCAATACGCGCGCAATTTAAATTCCCCGGCAGGTAAAACAGCCCAGGACTATTTAAAGGCAAGGGGAATTACACAGGAGACAGTAAAACAATTTCGTTTGGGTTTTGCCCCGGACACGTGGCGTTCTTTAACGGATTACCTGGAAGAAAACGGTCTGTCCCTGAAAATGGCCGAGCAGGCAGGTCTGGTCATTGCCGGCAAAGAAGGCAGTTTCTACGACCGTTTTCGCGGAAGGCTTATTTTCCCCATTGAAAATGTTTCCGGCGAGATTGTTGCCTTCGGCGGCAGAATTTTGGATAAAGGTGAACCGAAGTATCTTAATTCGCCGGAGTCGCCCGTTTACATTAAAGGCAAAAATTTATATGGCCTGAATAAGACCAGAGAGGAAATCCGCAAAAAAGGTTTTGCTCTGATCGTTGAAGGATATTTTGATTTGATTTCTCTGTGGAATGCAGGTATTGGCAATGTTGTTGCATCCCTGGGGACTGCCCTGACCAGAGAACATCTCGAATTATTGCGCCGGTATACGGTCGAAGTTGTTGCTCTTTTTGATCCGGATGAAGCAGGTAAAAAAGCATTGGACCGCAGCCTGGAGCTTTTTCTGGCTATGAATATGCGGGCTCGGGCACTGATTTTGCCGGGAGGTCTTGATCCCGATGATTATGTGAAGAAATTCGGCCGGGAAAAACTTGCTGAGTTGATCGACAATGCTCAGCCGCTTAGTGATTATTATATTGAAAATGTTTTAGGCAGCGGTAAAACCTTTGAAGATAAAAGAGAGATGGTTAAAACGGCCTTGGTATTTATAAATAAGATTGAAGACACCATAGAGAAAAATCTGTTTATTAAACGCATTGCCGAGAAGACGGGCATTGATCAGGGCATGTTGAAAAATGAAAGTCATAAAAGCGATACTTCTATAAAACCGAAGGCAGCAAATCCAAAGAAGCATCCGGTGTCTTCTATAGATCCGGTCGAGATAAACTTGATCCGTATTATGCTGGAGTATCCGCAAAAAACTGATCAGGTGGAAAACGACAATATTATGGATTTTTTTCTGCAACCACAATTGAAGGACTTGGGGAAGAAAATTATCGAGACCTATAAGCTTCTGGGGTTTGTTGATCTGGGTATAATTATCTCTGCAGATGAAGAGGCTCCATTGCGTGAAAAAATATTTCACCTGATGATGGAGGCAATGCCCGCCGATGACGCAATGCTGGAGAAGATATTCAGCGATAATATAAGGCAGATCAAAAAAAAGTGGTATAAAGATCAGCATCGACAGATCAAATTTAAATTGGCACAGGCGCAGGAAAAAGGAAATCAGGAGCTTCTCAATAAGCTGGTACAGGAAAAAGAAAATTTGCTTATTCGAGAAAGAGAATTACATTAACGCGATTGAGTTAATATATTATTATTTGGGAGATACCGAATGGCTAAAGAGATACAATCAGACGAATTTAAGAAGTTAATTTCATTGGGCGAGGAAAAGGGCTTTTTAACATACGATGACGTCAACGATATGCTGCCCCCCGATGTAACTTCTTCCGATCAGATCGATGATATCATCATGCTTTTCGGGGAAAAAAATATAGACATAATTGATACCGAGCAGGGCGAAAAACTGATCATGAAGAAGACGCCGGAAGATCTTACGCCTGTAAAGTTTTCCGAAACGTTAGCCCTGACTCCGGGTACAGGAAAAACCGGTGATCCGGTGAAAATGTATTTGCGGGAAATGGGCATGGTTTCTCTTCTGAGCAGGGAAGGGGAAGTGGAGATTGCCAAGAAAATAGAAGAAGGCGCCCGCGAAACAATGTCGGCAATTTTCCGGCTTTCCGTTTCCATTAACGAGGTTCTCAATATCGGCAATAAATTAGTCACCGGAGAGATCAGAGTTAAGAATGTTGTTGATAATATTGAGGATGAAGAAGGCTTTGTGGAGGAAGACGAACACAAGGAAAGGGTTCTAAAACTGATCAGCAGGATTAAACTGTTTGATGACCGCAATAAAGTCCTGCAGGAGAAACTTAAGTCAAAAACGATGCGTCCCAAACAACGCGAATTGATGACAGCCGAGCTCGAAAAAAACTCCAAAAACATTATAACCCTTTGCCGGAAAATTCGTTTCAGTAAAAAGCAGATTCATCGTTTTGTCGCCCGTTTGCGTTATCATGCCGACGAAATAGAAAAAGCGGAAAAAGTCATTAATCAGTATAAAAGAGAAACGGGTTTAACGCTTGCCCAGATGGAAAAGACATGGGCAAAAATGAAGAAATCCAAGCAGGACGAAAAACGTGCAGCTAAAGAAGCACGCGTATCCATTGACTTGCTGAAGAAAAGTCAGGGAGCAGTCGGCGATGCGCAAAAGAAGATAAAGCATATTGCCCGGGAAGTGGGCATCCCCCCGGCCGCCCTGAAGACTATTGTCGATTCCATTGAAGACGGAGAGGGCAAGGCGGAAATAGCAAAAAGAAAGCTGGTGGAAGCAAATTTGCGCCTGGTGGTCAGCATTGCGAAAAAGTACACCAACCGCGGCTTACAATTCCTGGATCTGATCCAGGAAGGAAACATCGGCCTGATGAAGGCCGTAGATAAATTTGAGTATCAGCGCGGTTACAAGTTTTCGACTTATGCGACCTGGTGGATCAGGCAGGCAATTACAAGGGCGATTGCCGATCAGGCGCGAACAATCAGAATTCCTGTTCATATGATTGAGACCATCAATAAACTGATCCGGACATCACGCTATCTGGTGCAGGAACTGGGGCGTGAACCGACCCCGGAAGAAATCGCCAACAAGATGGAATATCCGTTGGAGAAGGTTCGTAAGGTTTTGAAAATTGCCAAGGAGCCCATTTCTCTGGAAACACCGATTGGGGAGGAAGAAGACAGTCATCTGGGTGATTTTATCGAAGATAAGAAAATTATGTCTCCCTCGGAAGCTACCATCAACATGGATCTGGCGGATCAAACGCGGAAGATACTCACCACGCTTACTCCGCGGGAAGAAAAAGTATTGCGTATGCGTTTTGGCATCAGCGACAGAGCAGGTGCTCCCGATGAAGATGAGAGCAGTGTGCCAACCGGATTAATGGAAGCATTGACGCTGGATTCTGAGGTTATGGAGGTCTTGGAAGTTAAGAAGACGAGGAAGACAGCGAAGAAGCGGGCGGCAAAATAGTGTTGACAAACAATTGGTTTGGGTATATCAAAACAACCCCTGATGCAAGTTGGTAAAGGATGTGGCAGGGCCTATAGCTCAATTGGTAGAGCCACCGGCTCATAACCGGTAGGTCCCTGGTTCGATTCCAGGTGGGCCCACCAAAACTATTTATAAAGAAGAAAAATGATCATAAAAACGCAATTTATTTTCCATCAGAATGAGCGCCCATCGGCTATTGCGGTGGATGCTGTGGGTGGTCAGCAAAAGGCATCCATCCATGGCGCGGATACAGCAGTAAATAAACGGTTTGTTTGAAAATGCACCCTTAAAAGGTGCATTTTTTTTATCCTAAAAAAAAGGAGAAAATTGTTGAAAGAGCAATTATTGTTATTGGTCGAGCTTCAGGAATGCGATTCGCAGCTGGTGAAGATTGCGGGTAAGAAAAAAACCCTGCCGGAAAAGATGGAGAAACTGGATGAGGCCTTTCGCACTTTTCAGAATGAAACAGAACGGAACAAAAGAAAATATGATGAGGCCAAAGCGCGTCATGGCGAATGTGAAAACAAGATCAAGAAAATAAATGAAGGGATTGTTAAAACGAAGGAACGGCTTCTGGAAGTCAAGAATAATAAAGAATACCAGGCGATGCTCAAGGAAAACGAAACAGCCGAGGTTACGCGCAGTGATGTTGAAACGGAAATCCTGGCGATATTGGATGAATTGGAGAAATTATCAGTCCTGGTCAAACAAGATCAGGCAACCTTGAATGAACACAAGCAAAAATATGAGGGAGAAAGAAGGTTGATCGAGGCCGATTTGGATTCTGTCGACGCTGATTTTATAAGCTGGGAGCAAAAACGGGCTGAATTGCAGGGTAAAACTCCTGCCGATCTTCTGGCGAAATATGAGAAGATTAAGAAGAGCAACAACGGCATCGGTGTTATTTCGGTCTGGAAAGCGGTTTGTAATGGTTGCCATATGAACATTCCGCCGCAGCTTTATAACGAGCTGCAAAAAACTTCAGAACTTATTTCATGTCCCAATTGCCATCGGATTATGTATTTTCAGAATATGGACAAGTCCGCCTAGATTATATGGAAAAGCAAAACTACCGGCTCTATAGTGACGGCGCGTGCCGCGGCAATCCCGGTGAGGGCGGAGCAGGAGCAGTCATCACCGATGCCGCAGGGAATGTTGTCTGGGAAGGCAGGGAATATCTCGGACACTGTACTAATAATATTGCTGAATATAAAGCGCTTATCCTAGGTTTGCGGGGAGCAATGGCTTCCGGTTTTAAAACATTGGATGTTTACCTGGATTCGGAACTGCTCGCCCGCCAGATCAACGGGTCCTACCGGGTCAAAAATGAAAATTTAAAAGTTTTAATGCAGGATGTGCGGGGCCTGCTGGCCTCTTTTGACTCCGTTGAAGTCAAGCATGTTTTGCGCTGCCACAACGCCCAGGCCGACAGACTGGCCAATCTGGCGATAGATACTCATAGGTAATACCAATACCTGTTGAACAGAGCTTGATAGAAAAATCAATTAAGTGTAAGCTTAATTAAGGCGAGAGAAGAGCAGATGATCGCCGGCGGAATTTATCTGCCGGAGGAAAGTCCGGGCTCCGCAGGGCGGGATGGTCGCTAACGGCGACCGGGGGCGACCCCAGGGAAAGTGCCACAGAAAATATACCGCCCCGCTTTTGGGCGGGGTAAGGGTGAAATGGCGAGGCAAGAGCTCACCGCTTTTCTGGCGACAGAAAAGGCATGGTAAACCCCATCCGGAGCAAGACCAAATAGGAGAACGTTTAAGGGCGGCCCGCCTGAAGTTCTCGGGTAGTGTCGCTTGAGGCCGCAGGCAACTGCTGTCCCAGATGAATGATCATCACCGCGCCCCGGGTAACCAAAGCGCGGGACAAAACCCGGCTTACGCTCTTCTTTCCAGCCTTTATGAAAACAAAAAGCCCGCTGCAGGGAATCCTGCAGCGGGCTTTTTTGTTCGTCTGAGGAAATGAGCTTATTTCTTTATGCCCAAATCCTGTTCCGTTTTTAAGATATCGATGGTCGTTTTAATTACAGTATCCGAATTGAGCGAGATGCTGTCTATGCCGCATTGCACCAGGAATCTGGCAAATTCCGGATAATCGCTCGGCGCCTGGCCGCAGATTCCGATTTTCTTGCCCATATTATTGGATTCAGTAATCGCCTGGCGGATAAGTTCTTGCACCGCGGCATTCCTTTCATCGAAGATGTGAGAAATCTGAGCGGAGTCCCTGTCCAAACCTAAAGTAAGCTGAGTGAGGTCATTGGAGCCGATGGAGAAGCCGTCAAATATTTTGCCGAACTCTTTGATGAGAACAACGTTGCTGGGTATTTCCACCATCATGTAAATTTCCAGGCTGTTTTTTCCCTGCACCAGACCTTTGCTTGCCATCAGGTTGATAACGTTCTTGCCTTCATCTATTGTTCGGCAGAAAGGAATCATCAGTTTAACATTGGTCAGCCCCATTTCGTCACGGACTTTCAACATGGCCTCACATTCCAGCGAAAAAGCCTCGCGGTAACGGGGGTCATAATAACGTGACGCTCCGCGGAATCCGATCATCGGGTTTTCTTCATCCAGCTCAAAGAAGGAGCCACCCATCAAACCCGCATATTCATTGCTTTTGAAATCACTCATGCGGACGATGACATCATTGGGATAAAAAGCGGCGGCTATTTTCGCTACTCCCTGCGCCAGCTTGTCCACAAAGAAGTCACTTTTGTTTGCATATCCCTGAGTGATTCTGTCAATGTCTTTTCGAACTTTCTCATCGGTAACTTTCTCCGGGTGAATCAATGCCATCGGGTGAATGGCGATGAAATGCGTAATAATAAACTCCAGGCGCGCCAAACCTATGCCGTCATTGGGTATTGAGGAAAGTTTAAAGGCATTGTCGGGATTGCCCACATTCATCATTATTTTTGTTCGCGGACGTTCCGTTTCCTGCACATCTATCCTGTGGATATCATATTTGAGAATGCCGCTGTAGACATTGCCTTCTTCACCTTCGGCACAGGAAACCGTAGCTTCGGGAATATTTTGCAGGATTTCAGTACCGTTGCCCGTACCGACAATGCAGGGTACGCCCAGTTCCCGGCTGACAATAGCCGCATGACAGGTGCGTCCGCCTTTATTGGTGACGATGGCCGCAGCAATTTTCATAATCGGTTCCCAGTCCGGATCGGTCATATCGGAAACAAGCACCTCACCTTTGCGGAATTTCTTGATGTCGCTGACCGAATCAATGACATGTACCGGCCCCGCGCCGATTTTGGAACCGACGCTCGTGCCTTTGGCAATCGGTTCTTTTTTATCCAGCAGCACATAGCTTTCCAGAACATTTATATCTTTTTGCGACTGCACTGTTTCCGGCCGCGCCTGCAGAATGAAAAGTTCGCCGGTTTTACCGTCTTTTCCCCATTCAATGTCCATGGGCTTGAAATAGCCGGCTTTTTGCGAATAATGATTTTCGATAATCATTGTCCACTTGGCCAGTGTAAGTATCTCGTCATCATTCAGGCAAAAACGATTACGGTCTTCCAGCGGCACAGGATTGATTACCGTTGATTCGTGGTCGGTCTCGGAGGCATAAATCATTTTTATTTCTTTCGTTCCCAACTTCCTCTGGATGATTGGCCGGTAACCGGTTTTTAAAGTTGGCTTAAAGACATAAAACTCATCGGGGTTGACGGTTCCCTGAACAACGGTTTCGCCCAGACCGTAAGCGCCGGTGATTAAAATGGCATCCTTGAAACCGGTTTCGGTATCGATGGAAAAAATAACACCGGAAGAGGCCATGTCCGAACGAACCATTTTCTGCACACCGATGGAAAGGGCAACGGACATATGATCGAATCCTTTGTCCACACGATAAGACATGGCTCGATCGGTGAAAAGCGAAGCAAAGCATTTTTTGCAGGCATCGATTAAAACATCTTCGCCGCGGATATTGAGGTAGGTTTCCTGCTGTCCGGCAAAGCTGGCGTTAGGCAGATCTTCAGCCGTTGCGGAGCTGCGCACGGCGACATCAGTTTCCGGGCCATACTCGTCACAAAGCGTTCTATAAGCTTTAATTATTTCCTGACGCAGGTCATCGGGGAGCTTGGCGTTGTAGATCAGCGAACGAATTTTTTTGCCTCGTTCCGACAGGTTCTTCATATCGTGAGTATTCAGGTCGGAAAGTAGTTTCGTTATTTCTTCGGTGACGCCGGACTGTGCCAGCAGATGCCGATAAGCGTAAGCTGTAATGGCGAAGCCATCAGGAATATTAACGCCTTGAGAAATCAGTTCTTTGCGCATTTCGCCGAGAGACGCATTCTTGCCGCCCACTTGAGCAAGATCAGCAAGCTCGATTGTATCGAACCACAAGATCAACTTATTGTCTTTCATTTAAATCCTCCTGGGGGACCAATTACAAATTTTGGTGTTCTGAAGTTGCGCGTATCTACCAGTTTTAATAGTCTAAGTCAAATGAAAATAGCTGATCCTTATTGTTAATAATTACGCATATATCGATTAGTCGGGCAGGCCTTAAAAAATATACTTTGTTATACATCTTTCCTTTGTTTCCAGGCTTCCCGATAAAGCCTCCAGATGCATAGACAAATAGCCGTAAAGAATGAGCCCAGCATAAAATTCGGCGATGTTTCCAGTATTTCATCCACAAGGTACCCGAGATAGAGAAACAGGAAAGAAGATGCTACCATCGCGAAGGCCCAGGCCGATAACATCAATATGCCGCCGAAGGAGTTGAAATATTGAAGGTTTCTTTTACGTTTTTCTGCCGGCATGGTGGTCTGTTCTTTCTTTTCTGGGCTATGCTAATTTTAACGCATATTGATTACACATGACAATCTTACTGTAATTGGATCAGGCCGATAAGCTTTCTAAAAAAGTCTTGTGCCGGAGCTGTAAACAGGCCTACCAGGATGACATAGAGAATGGATATGATGATTAATTCCAGACTGCTTATTTTGGGATATTTTCTTTTCAGCAGGAAAAGAATAATACCGCCAAGAATCAATGCAAGCAAATGTGCAAAAGGAAACATCTTCATAGCGATCTCCTTTTTTTGTTCATAATAATTTTGAATCCCGCGACTTGCGAACCTCCGGCTCCTGCCGGAGGAGGCTTCCCTTAATTTGCATTTGGGAACGACTTATTCGCGTTTCATGAAATACGAAGCCTATATGCATGTCAAGGGAAAAGAGCCGAAAAAAAGGCCGAATCGAAATTCGGCCTTGTGTTTAAATTATCTTCAATTAACTATTTGTCCCCATCAATCGTCATCATCGTCAAATGATGATCCTTCCGAACCTCTCGGAACCTCTTGTTGCAAAGAACGGGTAACTCCGCGAACCAGGAGCCACATAATGAAGAATAGAATAATCATGGCCAAGATTAGAATAAAGATGATCGTTGCTGTCCATGCCTTTGATTCCTTCTCAATATTTTTAACGACCTTTATTGCCGCTTCATTATATTTCTCGACTTCCAGTCCCAGTCCTATCCAGCCAAAGCCCGCAGGTGCCGCAAGATTTGATGCATAAAATTTGATCGGTGCATAGGCGACAAATTTGTTGATCCCGCCAAATTTGTACATCAATATGCCTGATTTACCTTGTGCAGCCTCTTTTGTGATATTAAATATATTGTGATCCAGAAAACCAAGCTGGAACATATTCAACGCTTCAGTTCCTTTCTTTGCCATTTCTGCTGCATTCTGAGCCGTCAGAGTCGGAACGCTTTTCCCTTCCGGCGTGAGTCCCACAATGTGGAAATCGTCAGGATGGGAAATGACGAAGCCTCGATTGTCGACCATATAAGCGTAATTACCGGTAGCAGCCTGTGTTTCAAATACTCTTTCGGCCTGCGTAGGAACAAGTTGATCAGTAAACTCGGCCAGATGGCGATAATCCAAAGACAGTACAATTATCCCCGCAAAGCCGCTTTGATTGAATATTGGCGTTGCAAAACGGACGACTCCGGAAAATCTTTGCCCTTTTTCAAACGCCGCCTTATTCACATACAACCCTGTTATCGGGGAAACATAAATTTCGCCTTTATTGAGATTTTTTGTTTTGGCAAAGTAATCTTCATTTTTATATGCAGTATTGGCGGGATTGCTCACGTTAACCAGTTTTTTCGCCACTTGTCCGTCAACGATTTTAATTTGTTCGTTACCGGTTTTGTCAATCAGAGCAATTTCTTTGTATAGCGGGATCAAGACCTGTTGTATTTTACCGTCACGCTTGACCCAGACCGGTTTTTTATTTTCAAAAACAAACTGTTTGTATACGGTTTCTGATGGGGGAATGATTGTTGCGACTTGTAAATCCTTATTGCATCCCATGAGGAAACTGGCAACTTCGTTTGCTGTGTTGACGGCTCTTGCTTTTATATCTTCCTGAACTTTATTGTCGAGAACATTAACAGTTCTTTCTTTTATACTAACCCCCATTTTAAACATGCCATTGGCTATCAAGAATGCCATCAGTGATAAGGGGATTACTATAAGCAGGAAGAATACGCTTCCTATAGTAAAAAAATGCTTTTTCTTGGTTGTTTCTGCCATTACTATTTCCCCCCTGACCTAGGTTAATTTTGTAGTTAACTTGTTTGTCATTAACCCAAAAAGTAACGGACGTAGGGGTTAGCATACAGCAGTACGAGTGCGACGACCAATGCGTAAATAGCTACGGACTCTGCCATGGCCATGCCTACAAGCATAACGGTCATGATTTTTCCCTGAACCCCAGGATTTCTTCCAACTGCCTGGCAGGCGCCATTGGCAGCATTACCAATGCCGGCACCGGCCCCGATTGCTCCCAGACCAATTGCCAGGCCTGCACCCAGCATTGCACCAAAAGCAAATATGACTTTTACATAAGATTCACCCGCAGGTATTGCATCTGCGGCAAAAACCAGTGGGCTCGATACAAGCAAAATAACCACTGCTGCCAACGCTGTTAAAATTCCTTTACCTAATTTGTGTGCCATCATTTATTTCCTTTCACAATATTGAATTGATTATTTCTTTTTAATATAACATAGGGATCTGGTCATATCAAAGAGAAAAAATTCCAAATCTAAAACTGCGGTGAACTTTTGCATGATGCATGCCATCCTCGCAGGAAGTAAAATAAATTTCGAAATTAGCCGGCCAAAACGGCGGGATTTTAAAAGAGAACATGCTTCTAATTTATTGAGATTGCTTCAATTCGTTTGTCAGGAGCGGGTAACGGTCTGCCGGGTAAATAAGTGCTCATTTTTTATTCCTGCTGCTTATACGATTTCCATTTTTTTGTGCCAATTTAAAGTTTTGTTAAATTGGTTGATATAAAACATTCAAAGGCGCGAAAATAAAAATTGCTGATCCGGACTGACGGCTGCGGGAAAATATCCATAATGTCATTGCGAAGAATACCGCCCCGCAGGCATGATGAAACAATTTATTGATGCCAACAAAATGCGGCTCTTGAGGTCGCTTTGCTGCATTCGCCATAAATTAGGGGGTGGACATTTAGAGCCGCCAGTTATTTTTAATTATGTTTTTTATTGAAATTTTGTACTAAGGCCGTTAGTATAAAAAAAATTCATCAGATTCTTCAGGATATCCAGGATTTTTTATTGCGAGGATTGCTATGCAGGAATTGCTGACCGCAGTTACTTACCCGATTGTCTGGCTTGTTTGTTCCTATGTCTTGAAAATAGAAAGCGGCCTGGCAAAGCTCCTTATTTCGCTGACAGCCGCAATCCTGGTCTATGTATTAATCGGAATAAAAAGCTCTGCACAGGGGGAAAATGATAAGAAAGGGAAATGAAATTATCAAAGACAGATAAATCATCTCCATAAGCAATATGAAAATGCGCATCTTTTTTGCCAGTGCTATTGTAATAACCTTAATTTTGCTGCTCGCCTTGACAGTTAATCATGCCCGGGAAAAGGATATGGTTGAAGTCTTCAGCCGTCAGCAGCTCGCGCACGCCCAAAACACAGCAATAAGAATTGCCGATATCTTTGCGCAGGCCGGAAAAAATCTAGCCCTGTTTTCCCACTTCGACCCTCAGCAGAAAATATCTGCCGAAGAAATTAATAGTGTTTATAAAATTCTCTCTTCCGGCTGGGAAAAATCAATTGACGCCGTCAGCCTGTTCGATGCCGGAGGAAAGATAAAAATGATTTTTCCAAAGAATGCCTCTCCTGACGTCAATTTAGCATCCCATTTCAATGTTTTGAAGAAAAAAACAAATCTGTATTATGAGCTGACGCTGCCGGAAAAATCCAGTGCCGCGGATCACAAGCAAAGCATCAACTGGTATATGATTATCGGTTGTCCCATCTGGCGGAATAATAATTTTGCCGGTGCCTGGATAGCTTCCTTCAAAGTGGCGTCAATGATCGAAGATTTCCAAAAACAGACGAGAGAAAACAGTTTGGGCAATCTCTGGCTGACTGATGATAGCGGGAGAATATTTATTCATCCTGATGCGAACATTATCGGGAAAAACGTAAAAGACCTGCTGCAAAGAGGCTCTGAAATCCCGGTAGATTTTTCAACTGGTCGCGGGCACTATATGGAGGCGCTGGTGCGCAAGGCAGATCAAGAACCACAGCGCAGCGTCATTGCGTATTTCCCAATGCAAACCGGAAATAAGAAATGGATTGTTTTTGTCGCTGCTCCTTACAATCAGGTTGTTTTACCTGTGCGCAAGACTTTTGTTTACACACTTTTCAGCGCCTTTTTGCTTATTCTGGTTGTAGTAATCGCGAGTATTTCTTTTGCTTATCGCGAGGGCAGGATGGTGCGGATTGAAGAAGAACGAAAAAGGGTGAAAGAGCGTGAGGACTGGCAGGAAAAACTGCTGTTGGAAAAGAAAACAATCGAAGGAATTGTTGAAGGTTCACCTATTCCGGCTTTTGTTATCAATAGGGAGCACAAAGTAATTTTATGGAATCGGGCATGTATGGAATTGACCGGTTATCCGGCAAGCGAGATGGTCAATACCGACAAACATTATATACCTTTTTATTCAGTAAAGAGGCCGCTCATCGTCGATTTGATAGTTGATCATGATTTGGCGGGACTGGATAAATATTACGGCAACAAGAAAGTAAAAAAATCGCTGAAAGTCGTTAATGCTTATGAAGCGACCGATTACTTCGAGAATCTCGGTGGCCACAGCCGGCATTTGTATTTTTTAGCGGCTCCTATTTATGATGAAAAAGGAGAAATTATCGCCGCGATTGAAACATTGCAGGATGTTTCCCACGAAGAGGAAGTAGCCAGAAGTCTGCGTGAATATGCAGAAAGCCTGCAAAACGAACTTTCTCAGAATATTGAATTGCAGCACGAAATTCAGGAACTTTACAATTATATGCAGTCAATTTTACAGAGTCTGCCCGATAAGATTTATGAGTTGGATGAAAATGGCATCATCAATTATATCAGTCGCGGAACAAATAGGGACGGTGAAAAGAATTCGCGTGAATTCAAGGGCAAACATTTCCTGGAATTTGTTGCACCCGAAAATAAAGATTATGTTCTGGCGAAATGGGAGGAAGGAAAGCAGGGCATATACAAACCTTATGAGATTGAAAGAACAAAGAAGGATGGGTGCAAAGTGAATCTTTTTGTGACGACTTCACCAATTATCGGGACAAGCCACTACCTGGTTGTGCAGCGAGATATCACGGAAGTCAAGAATCTGGAAAAAAAGCTTTACGAAAGCCAGAAACTGGCTGCTCTGGGACAATTATCGGCGGGGATCGCCCATGAGGTGCGCAATCCGTTGTCTTCAATTAAAATGAGTCTGAATATTCTGGAAAAACGGATGAATCCGGCCGGCAACGATCTCAAGCGATTTAAAATTGCCGAAAAAGAAGTTGAGCATCTGGAGGAGTTAGTCAATAATATACTGATTTTTGCCAAGCCGCTGGAACCTAAAATGGCGCCGGTGAACCTAACCAGGGTTCTGGAACAAGCCCTGGCTATGGCCGAAAAAGGTATTGCCGATAAGCATATCGACATCCAGACACAATACGAAAGCATTCCCCCGGTTATAGCAGATTCAGCGATGCTGGTTGATGCCTTCATAAACATAATTCGCAATGCAATAGAAGCTGTCGAAGAAAAAGGCAGTATTATTATTTCTTTGAGCAATCTTGAGGGAAGCCGGGAGGCGGTGGTCATACAGGTTAAAGATAATGGCTGCGGCATTGATGCCGCCGATATGCCCCACCTTTTTAATCCCTTCTTTACCCGAAAAAACTATGGTACGGGTTTGGGACTTTCTCAGGTGAAAAGAATAATTGATCTTAATAACGGTACGATCGATATTACAAGTGAAAAAGACAAAGGAACATTAGTAAGAGTGACATTGCAGTGCAATGAAAGACGAACAGGTAGGCGATTGCTTCAATCTGCGTAAATGGTAAAACCGCGATTAAACGCTTTGTGCTGTAAATGAAGGTAATTTATTATGCCGAGTATTCTTGTTATTGATGATGATGTTTCGATTTGCCAAACACTGGAGTTGTATCTGGAGGAAGAAGGGTACATTGTGGATACGGCTCAAACCGGCACCGAAGGGTTGAATAAATATGTGCAGAAGCCGGCCGACGTGGTGATTCTCGATATTCGTCTGCCGGATGTTGACGGCTTCGCCGTTCTGGAAGACCTCCGGGAAGAAAACGAAAACGTCAAAGTCATAATGATTACGGCCTTTCATGACATGGAAACAACAATCAACGCCATGAAGGGCGGGGCATTCGATTATATTCACAAGCCGGTCAATGTTGACGAGCTGGACATGGCGATCAAGAAGGCGCTGAAATCGCAGGAGATGGAAAAAAAGATTGAAGGCCTTTTAACCGAGCCATCGCGCAGCTTTCGGGTAGGCGATATAATCGGCACCGGCAACGAAATGCGGGAGATATTTAAGACTATCGGTACGGTGTCGCAAAGCCGCACGACTGTTCTTATCCAGGGTGAAAGCGGCACCGGTAAGGAATTGATTGCCAAGGTCATTCATCATAATACCTCACCGGATGAACCTTTTATCGCGGTTAATTGTTCGGCAATTGTCGAGACATTACTGGAGTCGGAATTGTTCGGCCATGAAAAAGGCTCTTTTACGGGTGCGATCGCCCGCAAGCTCGGCAAGTTTGAACTCGCCCGTTACGGGACTGTCTTTCTCGATGAGATCAGCGAAATGTCGATTAATCTGCAGGCGAAGCTGCTGCGTGTTTTGCAGGAAATGGAATTCGAAAGGGTTGGCGGCAAGGATAAGGTCAAGGTTAATGCCCGCATTATGACGGCGACCAATAAAGATTTGAAAACGATGGTCAATGAAGGGAAATTCCGCGATGACTTGTATTACCGGTTGAATATTGTCGCCATCATCATCCCTCCCCTGCGGACGCGCAGGCAGGATATACCTCCCTTGATTGATTATCTGCTGACCAAGATCAATCTGGATTTGCATAAGAAGATTATCGGGGTTTCCGATGAAATGATGGAGATCTTTATGCAATATCACTGGCCGGGCAATATCCGTGAACTGGAGAACTTGCTGGTGCGGGCCTGTGTTGTTGCCAAAGGCCAGGTTTTGGGTAAGAGTGATTTCCCCGAATTGGGAAAAGATGAGACGGCCAGTATCATGAAGGGAGCAAGAGCTGATCTTGATGAAACGGCGGCAATATTCAAGCCTTCTGAACCGGGGAAATTGTTGACTCTGGATGAAGTGGAAGAGCGCTACATCCGCAAAGTAATTAAAGAGACCGATAAAAACAAGGGGGAGATTTGCGAAGTCCTGGGAATCTCCCGGCCTACCTTTGAGAGGAAGTTGGAGAAATACAGCATTACCTTTGAGCGCGATTAGTAAAAAAAGGGGACGGTTCTATTTTACGATGTCCAAAAACTGGATTACCCGGCCATTACAGGATCACCTGAAGGTGACGCGAGGTCGTGCGAGCCGGGTAATGAAAAACAATGAAAAATCAACCTTCGTTTGATGACAGTATAAAAGAGTTATGAAAATTGCCACTGCTCAATTTGTAAAAAGTGCGGTCTGGCCTGATCAGTATCCGCCGGCGACGATGCCGGAAATTGCTTTTGTCGGGCGTTCCAATGTCGGGAAATCATCGCTCATCAATACAATTGTCGGGAAAAAGAATCTGGCCAAGACCAGCAACACACCCGGGCGTACGCAACTGATAAATTTTTTCTCTATTAACGAAACCTTATCATTTGTCGATTTGCCCGGCTACGGTTTTGCCAAAGTTTCCCAGTCCGTAAAGAAAGACTGGGGAGATATGATCGCTACTTATTTAAAAGAGCGGTCCAGTCTCGCGCTGGTCGTTTTAATATTAGATATCCGCCGTGATCCCAGCGATGATGATTTATCCCTGAGGGACTGGCTGGAGGGCTACCGTATACCTTACCTGTATATTTTAACGAAAGCCGATAAGTTGTCCAATAATCAGGCGATTAACCGCCGGCGCATTATTGAAAAAAATCTCCACATATCTGCCGGTGTCAAGCCCATCCTCTTTTCCGCTGTAACGCAAAAGGGCAAAAGTGAAATCTGGCAGGCGCTGGATGCTCATTTGCAATCGTTAACCGTGAAATAATTCCTGCTTTTCAAAATAATGGCGAGAATGATTTGTCCGGAATCAGAGGCAATTTTTTTAAAATATTAAAAAGTTAGAAAAAAATTGGACAAAAGAAAGTATCTGCTCTTGACAGGATTTTTAAATTATGTTAGCGGTCGCAAGCTTATCTGACTGACGTTCAGGAAGTATTTTTAAAAGTTTTCACTTAGAACATAGGGGTGTAATCAGGTGATAAAAGATAACGAAAAAGTTGGTGCAGTAATGGTGGTTGGTGCGGGAATTGCCGGTATTCAGGCATCCCTGGATTTGGCCAATTCCGGAATGAAAGTCTACCTAGTTGAAAACGGGATCAGCATCGGCGGCGTCATGGCCCAGTTGGATAAAACATTTCCCACAAATGACTGCTCTGCCTGTATCCTTTCCCCGAAACTGGTCGAAGTCGGCCGCCATCCGAATGTTACAATTAAAACAAGACGTACAGTTGAATCCGTGGAAGGAGAACCGGGGAAATTCAAAGTCAAACTTACTTCCGCCCCCCGCTACGTGAACCTCGACAAGTGCACCGGCTGCGGAGACTGCGCGAATGTCTGCCCGATCACCGTCAAAGCCGCCTTCAACGGTGAATTGAGCGAAAGAAAAGCAATCTATCGGCATTTCCCTCAGGCCATCCCCAGCGGTTTTGCCATTGACAAACTGGGAACATCGCCCTGTAAAGCGGGCTGTCCCACGCACATCAGCGTCCAGGGATATGTGGCGCTTATTGCTGACGGAAAATTCAAGGAAGCTCTTAAACTTATCAAGCAGGACAATCCGTTCCCCATCGTCTGCGGCCGTGTTTGTAACCATCCCTGCGAGACTGCCTGTATGCGCGGTAAAGTGGATGAACCCATTGATATCATGCATCTGAAACAATTCGTCGCCGATCTGGATCTCAACAGCGACACCCGATATCTTCCGGAAAAGAAAGAAAGCAAGGGCAAGAAAGTTGCCGTTGTCGGCGCCGGTCCTTCCGGTCTGACCTGTGCTTACTACCTGGCTGTCGAAGGCTATGATGTAGAAGTATTCGAGGCGCTTCCGGTTGCGGGCGGCTGGATGGCTGTCGGCATTCCCGAATACCGTCTCCCCAAGAAAGTTCTCAATGCGGAAATCAAAGTTATCGAGGATTTGGGAGTTAAGATCCACCTCAATACAAAGATAGGTAAAGATATTTCTTTCGATAAGTTGAAGAGTGACTACAGCGCCGTATTTATCGGTTGCGGTACGATGAAGAGCAGCAAGCTTAATATACCCGGTGAAGATATGCAGGGTGTCATTCACGGCGTGGATTACCTGATGCAGATCAATCTGGGCAAGAAAGTCACCCTGGGAGATAAAGTAGCAGTTATTGGCGGCGGTAACGTGGCCATGGATGCTGTCCGCACGGCTGTGCGCACCGGCTCCAAAGATGTATTCATTCTCTATCGCCGTACCCGTGCCGAAATGCCGGCTTCTCCCGAAGAAATCGAAGAAGCCATTGAAGAAGGAATTGAAATGAAGTTCCTCGTTGCCCCGAAGCGCGTAGTGGGCAAGGACGGAAAAGTAACCGGCATCGAGTGTACACGCATGGAACTGGGCGAACCGGATGCCAGCGGCCGCCGCCGTCCGGTCGAGATCAAAGGCTCGGAATTTATCGTCGAATGTGATGCGATTCTGCCGGCGATCGGCCAGGAAGCGGATTTATCCTTTATTACAAAGGAAAGCGGCGTTTCGATCAACAAATGGAACAACGTTGATTACGATAAAATAACTTACGCGACAAACATTCCCGGCGTTTTCTCCGGCGGTGATGTTGTTACCGGTCCGCAGACCGTTGTCAAAGCAGTCTTTGCCGGCAAGGAAGCCGCCAAGTCCATCGACCGCTATTTGAGCGGTGAGGATATGAAAGCCGGCCGAGAAAAAGACTGGACCGCTGATCTGGCGGATAAAGCCGACGTTTCCGATGTTCCCAAGGTCTCCCGCGAAAAATATCCGCTGATGAAACCGGAGGAACGCAAAACAAACTTCAAGGAAGTCGGCATCGGCTTTGCCGAAGCCCAGGCGATAGCAGAAGCGAACCGCTGTCTGGCTTGCGGCATCTGTTCCGAATGCTATCAGTGCGTGGAAGTCTGTCTGGCCAAGGCTGTCGACCATGACATGAAGGTGGAAGAAGAGACCATTGAAGTCGGTGCCGTGATCGCATCACCCGGTTTTGAAATATTTGATGCCCGCCTGCGCGGTGAATACGGCTACGGCCTTTACAAGAATGTGGTTTCAGCTATTCAGTTCGAAAGAATTCTCTCGGCGTCCGGTCCGTTTTTCGGCCATGTGCAGAGAATTTCCGACGGCAAGGAACCAAAGAAGGTTGCCTTCATCCAGTGCGTCGGTTCCCGTGATGTTTCCTGTGAAAACAGCTGGTGTTCGTCTGTTTGCTGTATGTACGCGACCAAGGAAGCCATTATCGGCAAGGAACATGCCAAGGGACTGGAGCCCACCATTTTTTATATGGACATTCGCGCTCATGGCAAGGACTTCGACCGTTTTGTCAACCGTGCCAAGGATGAATACGGCATTCGTTATATCCGCTCCATGCCCTCTGTTATTAAAGAAATGCAGCAGACCAACAATCTGCTGATTAAATATGTCAATGCCGACGGCAGCTTCACGGAAGAAGAATTTGACATGGTTGTTCTGTCCGTTGGTCTTATGCCGCCAAAAGATGCCAAAAAGCTTTCCGCCAGTCTCGGTATTGAGCTGGAGGAACACGGATTTTGCAGGACTAAGCTGGAAAATCCCGTGGAGACATCGCGTCCCGGCGTTTTTGTCTGCGGCGCCTTCGGCGGACCGAAGGATATTCCGGAAACAGTCATGGAGGCCTCAGCAGCAGCTGCCTGTGCGGAAGGGATGCTTGCTTCGAAGCGCGGCACGATGATTACACCGGCGGAAAATCCGGAAGAAATAGATCTGCGCGGCCAGGGCATACGCACCGGCGTGTTTGTCTGCCACTGCGGCATCAATATTGGCGGTGTTGTTAATGTTCCCGAAGTTCGGGACTATGCAGCGACCTTGCCCACGGTAGTTTATACGGCCGATAACCTCTTCACCTGCTCACAGGACACGGCAGTGAAGATGGCGGAAGTTATCAAAGAAAAAAATCTCACCCGCGTGGTTGTAGCTTCCTGTTCACCCCGCACGCATGAAGGGCTTTTCCAGGAAAACTGCGAAAAGGCCGGTATGAACCGATATCTGTTCGAGATGGCCAATATCCGCGACCAGAATTCATGGGTTCATATGCACGAACCCCAGGCGGCTACGGAGAAAGCAAAAGACTTGCTGAGAATGGCTGTCGCTAAAGCGCAATACCTCAAACCGTTAAAACCCGGACAGTTATCCGTCAATCATCAGGCGTTGATTATCGGCGGCGGCTTGGCCGGTATGTCCGCGGCTCTGTCACTGGCTGATCAAGGTTTTGCTTCGTTTGTCGTTGAAAAGGAAGACCGCCTGGGCGGTAATTATAATCATCTGTATAAGACACTCGAAGGCTTGGATACCCGCGCACACCTGAACGGGCTTCTGGAAAAGATTTACAAGAATCCTTTGATCACTGTTGTTACCTCGGCCCATATTGAAAAGATTGAAGGGTTTATCGGTAATTACAAAACCACGGTAAAATCTAAAGACGGCGAGAAGGTCTTCGAGCATGGAGTGGTCCTGGTGGCCACAGGCGCTTATGAAAACAAACCGAAAGAATACCTGTACGGCAAAAACGCCAATGTAAAAACACAAAGAGAGCTGGAAACACTGATTTATGAAAAAGACGCCAGGCTCGCCGCGGTGAAAGATATTGTCATGATTCAGTGCGTAGGCAGCCGCGACAAAGAAAGACCATATTGCAGCCGCTACTGCTGCTCCGAAGCGATCAAGAACGCGCTCGAGCTCAAGGCCGCCGATCCGTCCCGCGATATTACGATCATTTATCGTGACATCCGCACCTTTGCTTTCAAGGAAGATTATTATAAGAAAGCCAGAGAAGCCAATATCAAATTCATCTCCTACGAAGAAGACCGCAAACCGGAAGTGGTGGCGGCAGGCGATAAAGTGGAAGTCAAAGTTTTTGACCCGATACTCAACGAATCGGTCAGCCTGCCCGCTGATGTTGTTGCTCTGAGCATTGGAGTTGTACCGAATCCGGAAAACGCGGCCATCGGCCAGATGTTGAAAATACCGACCAATCAGGACGGTTTCTTCCTGGAAGCACACGTCAAATTGCGGCCGGTTGATTTCGCGACCGATGGTGTATTCATGTGCGGCATGTCGCATTCTCCCAAGTTCAGCGACGAATCGATTACGCAGGCTTATGCTGCCGTTTCCCGCGCCTGTTTGGTTCTGAGCCTTGACTTCATTGAAGCGGAAGGCAAAACGGCATATGTGAATAAAGAAAGATGCTCGGCTTGCGGCCTGTGTGAAATCAATTGTCCCTACAGCGCAATTCGGGTGAATGTGGCGGAAGGTGTAGCCGAAGTCAATGCGGTGCTTTGCAAGGGTTGCGGTATCTGCACGGCATCCTGCCGTATGAATGCGGTCGACTTGAACGGATTCAACAACGAAGAAGTGCTGGCACAGATATATAATTTAAACTAAAGCAAGCGGCCGATAAAGCCGCAGTGCCGATTGAAGGAGAATATATGGCTGAAAGTTTAGCAAAAAAGGAATGGGAACCGAAATTCGTTGCCATTGTCTGCAACTGGTGCACTTACGCGGGAGCCGATCTGGCTGGTATCAGCAGAATTCAGTATCCGACAAATGTACGCATCATCCGCGTACCCTGCACGGGAAGAATAAATCCTTTTTATATAGTTAAGGCCCTGCAGACGGGTGCCGACGGCGTTCTGGTTTCGGGTTGACACCCGGGTGAATGCCACTATATCTCGGGAAATCTGGTGGCACGGCGCAAGTTTGCGGCGTTAAAAAGTTTCCTGAATTACATTGGTGTGGAAGGTGACAGAACCATATTTACATGGGTTTCCGCATCCGAAGGCGACAGATGGGCACAGGTCATCAAAGGTGCTACAGAGAAAATAAGGGCACTGGGACCGGCCAGCAAGATGATGAAGAAGATTGGTTAGTCGAATTAAAGATAATAATAAATAAACGGGGAAATCATCACTGTGGAAAACATAGAAGCAAAATTGCGGGAAGAAGCAAAAAGGCTGCTTTTGGAAAAGAAAGCCGCGGTTATAATCGGGTATGAAAAAGGCACGCTTCCGTTAACGGCAACACCTTGTTTTATCACGTCACCGGAAGAAGCCGACAAACTGGTCTGGAATAATCTCTGCACGCAGAATCTGGCCAAGTTTGTGCACGATCAGATCACGGCGCATAAGAACTCGCAAAAGCGCGTCAAGCCGGAAGACCGCAAGAAAAAAGTAATAGGCGTTGTGGCCCGCGGCTGCACGACAAGATCGCTTATTCTTCACCTGCAGGAACGACAGTATGAACGCGATGAAGTATTAATTATCGGTGTTCCCTGCGACGGCTATATTGACGGCAAGGCGCTGAAAGTAAAGATTAACGGTGCGGATATTGAAGATGGCGGCATCGAGAGCGGCCAGATCAAAATGAAGACGTCTGACGGCGACAAAACAGTCGCACTCAAGGATGTGCTGGCGGAAAGCTGCATAACCTGCCGTTTTAATAATCCCATCATTTCCGACACCATGATCGGATCACCCGCACCGGCGATGAATCCCGATGCCGAATACAACGACGTGAAAGAATTTGAAGCCAAATCGATTGAAGAACGATGGGCTTATTTCGTCAAGGAAATGGAAAAGTGCATACGTTGCAACGCCTGCCGTCAGGCCTGTCCTTCCTGCTACTGCCCGACTTGTTTTGTTGAACAGAGTCAGCCGCAGTGGGTGGGTATAGGCGAAGATAAGAGCGATACGCAGGTGTTCCAGTTTATGCGCCTGTATCATATGGTCGGGCGCTGTGTGGATTGCGGCTCCTGTGTCGCCGTTTGCCCGATGGGCGTTGATCTGCGCAAATTCCTCAAGAAGATTGACAAGGACTGCTGGGAATTATTCGGCAGCCGCGCGGGGTCCGGTATGGAAGATGTGCCGCCTCTGGGTAAATTCGACGAGCATCACGATAAACAAGATTTTATCTACAACCCATAATAAGTTTGGTATGATGGAGTTTACATGGAAACTTTTCTGGAAGAAGTAAACAAAAGGATACACGGTGTGCCTCTGCAGGCCTGTTATCACTGCCGGAAGTGCACGGCCGGATGTCCTACCGCGGCACACATGGAATATAACCCCAACAAGGTTGTTAAAATGATTCAATACGGCCAGAAGGAGAAGGTTTTGAACAGCTCCACTATCTGGCTTTGCCTGTCCTGCGAAACGTGTATTACCCGCTGCCCCAATAAAGTGGATATTGCGCGAATGATGGATGTTTTAAGGCAGATGGCTATTGAAGAAGGCATCGGCGCACGGGAGAAAAATATTTTAAAGTTCCATCAGGCCTTTCTTGCCGGAATAAAACGTGGCGGCCGTATCAACGAACCCATGATGATGGCCCAGTATAAACTTACGTCGGGAGATTTGTTCTCGGATGTTATGATGGCTCCGGGTATGTTCCTGAAAGGAAAACTGTCGCTGATGTCTCCCCGCACAAAGGATATGAAATCGGTTAAAGATATTTTTGAGAAAACAAAAAATATTTAATGGCATTATTGTCTCGTGTCGAGCCGCAAGCGGCCTGATGCGAGGAAGTTACAAGTATAAAAGGAGGCTACTCTCTTGAAAGTTTCATATTATCCGGGCTGCTCGCTGCATGCGACGGGAAAAGAATATGATCAGTCCATGAAGGCCGTCAGTCGTGCCCTCAACATCGAACTCAAAGAAGTTGACGATTGGTCCTGCTGCGGAGCATCATCCGCGCACAGCACCAATTTCGATTTGTCCATCGCGCTTTCGGCTCGCAATCTCATTGCCGCGGAAAAAGATGCGATGGATGTCATGGTGCCCTGTGCCGCCTGTTTCAATCGTTTCAAAATGGCCGAACATCATCTGAAAGCCGATAAAGATCTGAAAGTGAAGATCGAAGGCGTAGTTGGCGCAAAATATCAGGGCGGCATTGCTATTCGCAATCCGATCGACATCATTTACAATGAAATCGGCATTGATGTGCTGTCGGCAAAGGTTGTAAAACCATTGGCGGGACTCAAGCCTGTATCCTATTACGGTTGCCTCCTGCTGCGTCCGCCGGAAGTCTGCGAATTTGAAAATTACGAAAATCCTTATATGCTCGATAAGATACTGGGCACTCTGGGGGCTGATGTCCGCAACTGGTCGTATAAAACTGATTGCTGCGGTGGATCATTGTCCATCAGCAAAACAGCCATTGTTGTTGATATGTGCGACAAACTGATGAGTGCCGCCAAAGAAGCAGGCGCCAATTGCGTTGTAACAGCTTGTCCGCTGTGCATGGCTAATCTGGATATGAGGCCCTCGAGCGGCTTGAAACTGCCGGTATTTTATTTTACGGAATTGATTTCCCTGGCTATGGGGCTTGACGGGTCTAAGGAAACATTTAAGTCGCACATGTTCGATCCTCAACCGCTGCTGAGACAATTGCGGTTGATTTAATTGCATCGATAAGATGATTATACTTTGCGCTTTTGAAGTTCAAAGGTTGGAGAAAATTCTGAATTAGGGACAATTATGGAAAAACGTTTGATTAAAAAAGATGCACTAGCGGGTATTGCGAAGAAAATGGCCGGGGATTTGCTGGTTTGGGCGCCGGTAAAAAAAGAGGATAACGTTCTTTTTGAGCCCCTGCAGAAGAATGACGAGCCATTCTTCGCGTATTTGAATTCCAAAAATGCACCGAAAAATGTTTTCTTCCCGCATACTGAAACCATGATGAAATTTACCCGCACGGAAAAGGGTATGGTTTTTTCGTCAGAAGAAAACAAGGCTGATCAGTCGGTGCTATTCGGCGTGCGCCCCTGTGATGCACACAGCTTCGCGCTTTTGGATATGCTTTTCGATCAGGAAAAATATAAGGATCAGTATTATATAAACAAAAGGAACAACACAACGGTAATCGCGCTGGCCTGCGTAAAGCCGCCTTATGCCACGTGCTTTTGCACGTCGGTGGACGGCGAGCCGGTTGACGATAAAGGCGTGGATATTCTGCTCGTGGATATCGGAAGTGACTATCTCGTAGAGTTTGTTACTTCCAAGGGAGAGAAGCTGGTTCGGTATTTTGGCGAAACTAAAGCTGATGCGGCGGCGGAAGCAAAGAAAAGTGAAGTGGCGGCAAAAGCCAGAGAGGCGATCAAATCCAGGATTCCGGCGCATGAAGTCAAGCCGATTCTGGACAAGAATTTCGATAATCCCTTCTGGAACACAATCCACGGCAAATGCCTGGCCTGCGGCACCTGCACGTATCTGTGCCCGACCTGTCACTGCTTCGACATCAGCGATGAAGTAAAAGGCTCCGACGGTGTGCGCCTCCGGTCGTGGGATTCCTGCATGTTCCCGATGTTTACCAAGGAAACATCAGGTCACAACCCGCGTTCTTCCCAGAAAGAAAGATGGCGGCAGCGCGCGATGCACAAGTTCAAGTATTATGTGGACAATTTCAACGCGATTGCCTGCGTGGGATGCGGGCGCTGCGTCATGTATTGCCCCGTGAATATTGATATCCGTAAAGTTGTAGAAGATATTTCAAAACTATAGATAGGGAGTTAGTAATGCAAAACCCGTATATACCTTATCCGGTTGTAGTGGATAAAATCATTACTGAAGTCGATACCAAAGACATTAAAACGTTCCGCTTCAAGTTTATCAACCCGGAAGATGAAGCCAAGTATGCTTATATCCCCGGCCAGTTCGGCGAATTATCCATTTACGGCAAAGGCGAATCGCCTATCGGTATCGCTTCTTCACCGACACAAAAAGGCTATGTCGAGTTTACCGTCCAGAAAGCCGGCGTGGTTACTTCGGCGCTTCATGAAATGGAAGAAGGAGAAGTGATGGGCCTCCGCGGGCCGCTCGGTAACTCCTGGCCGCTGGAATTTCTCGAAGGAAAGAACATTGTCATTGTCGGCGGCGGATTTGCCTTTACCACTTTGCGGTCTCTGATCAATTACATGATTTTCGGCGACAACCGTAAACGCTTCGGCAATATCACGATTATTTACGGGGCAAGAAACCCCGGCCTGCTGCTTTATAAAGATGAATTGATCGAATGGGGCAAAAGGGACGATTTAAACCTGAATGTCACGGTCGACAAGGGCGATGCGACCTGGAAGGGCAAGGAAGGATTTGTGCCCGCCGTCTGTAAGGAAGTAGCTCCCAGCAAGGAAAACGCTGTGGCGGTCATCTGCGGTCCGCCGATCATGATTCGTTTCACTTTACCGGTGTTTTTTGACCTTGGTTTCTCCAAAGAGAATATTATTACATCCCTGGAAATGCGCATGAAGTGCGGCATCGGCAAGTGCGGCCGCTGCAACGTCGGCAGTAAATATGTCTGCAAGGACGGCCCCGTATTTTCACTGGCGGAGCTCGATAAGCTGACTCCGGAATATTAACGCCTATAAAAAGTTATCTGTATCCAAAGGGAGCCTGCGCGCTCCCTTTTCTGTTTAGCTATAAAAAGGATCGAGGAGTTTAATGTATGACACAACCAATAGAATCACCCTGCACCGATTTTATCCGTGATATCATTGAAGAAGGACAACGCCTCGGCAAACATGAAGGACGCGTTGCCACGCGTTTTCCACCCGAACCCAACGGGTATATTCATATCGGGCATGCCAAGTCGGTTTGCCTCAATTTCGGAATTGCCAGGCAGTATCAGGGGACCTGTAACCTCCGGATGGATGATACGGATCCGCTGGGCGAGTCCATGGAATACGTGGAATCAATTATTCGTGATATCCGCTGGCTGGGATTTGACTGGGAAAACCGTCTGTTTTATGCCTCTGATTATTTCGAAAAGATTTATTCTTTCGCCGTTGAACTCATCAAAAAAGGCGAAGCCTATGTATGCAGTTTAAGCGCCGATGAAATAAGGGAGCACCGCGGAACATTTACTCAACCGGGCAAGGAAAGCCCCTATCGGAACCGCCCGGTGGAAGAAAACCTTGATCTTTTTGCGCGCATGCGGCAAGGGGAGTTCGAGGATGGCGCCCATGTTCTGCGGGCCAAGATCGACATGGCTGCGCCCAATATTGTCATGCGCGACCCCATCATCTACCGTATCAAGCGGGAACCACACTACCGGACCGGAAATTCATGGGTGATTTATCCGATGTACGATTTTGCCCACTGCCTTTCCGACGCCCTGGAAGGAATCACCCACTCCATCTGTACCCTGGAGTTCGAAAACAATCGTCCCTTGTATGACTGGATCGTGGAGAGGCTGATCGAAGGTCCCCGGCCGCAGCAGATCGAATTTGCCCGTCTCAATTTGAGTTATACTGTTCTAAGCAAACGCCGGCTCATTGAATTGGTGCAGAAGAATTATGTGCAGGGATGGGATGATCCGCGCATGCCCACCGTGACCGGAATGCGGCGGCGGGGTTTCACGCCGGAGGCCATTCGACAATTCTGCGCCGCAATCGGTGTGGCCAAAAACGACAACCTGATTGACGTATCCCTGCTGGAGCATTGCGTTCGTGATGATCTGAATGACCGCGCGCCCAGAGCGATGTGCGTCCTGCGTCCCCTGCGGGTAGTCATCGATAATTATCCGGAAGGCCAGCTGGAGCAATTCGAGTGCGCCAATCATCCGCAGCGTCCCGAGATGGGGATAAGAGAGATTCCCTTTTCCCGGGTGCTCTATATAGAGCATGACGATTTTATGGAAAATCCACCCAAAAAATATCATCGCCTCGGTCCGGGGCGGGAAGTCCGCCTGCGCAATGCCTACGTTATAAAATGTGAAAGCATGGTGCAAGACGAAAAAACAGGCGAAGTAGCTGAATTGCACTGCACCTATGATCCCCACACCCGCAATGCACCGCCGGCGGATGGACGCAAGGTTCAGGGAGTTATTCACTGGGTCGCCGCCGGGCAGTGTGTGGATGCCGAGGTGCGGTTATATGACCGGCTGTTCAGCATAGAGGATCCGGGAAGCGAAGAAGACTTTACAAAATATCTGAATCCGGATTCTGTGGAGATACTGACGACCTGCTATGCTGAGTTAACCCTTAAAAATGCAGAACCGGGGAGCAAATATCAGTTTGAGAGGCTGGGATATTTTTGTTTTGATGAAAAGGATTCAAAGGCAGGCAAGCCTGTTTTTAATCGTATCGTGCCGCTGCGGGATTCATGGGCGAAGATAGCCAAAGATTAAAAGATGGCTGGGGAACATTCGGGCAATCAGCAGAGCGCCTTTGATCTGTGTGTTACTCTGTTCTCTATCCTACGAAATCGAGATAGTTATCCGTTGTAACCAGCTCAAACGTAG
Source organism: Deltaproteobacteria bacterium HGW-Deltaproteobacteria-12 (assembly GCA_002840565.1). Lineage (GTDB taxonomy): Bacteria > Desulfobacterota > Syntrophia > Syntrophales > Smithellaceae > MVRV01. The sequence goes on from PHBK01000001.1 coordinate 291,771, forward strand.
CACCAGGATAGGACTCCAGCCATTTTTTCGGCGGCTTGTTCTTCTTTTTGCTTGTCCATTTGCACTCGAAACCGAATAAACCACCATCGCGCTCTTCGACATAGTCAATCTCTTTACCATCGTATGTGCGCCAAAAGTAAATGTTGCCGTATATCCCGGCATAAGATCGTTTTTTCAATCGCTCGGTTACGATGAAGTTCTCCCACAGCGCACCAATATCATTGCGGGAATCAAGCAGGTTGTACTGGCCAATGACAGCGTTGCGAATCCCGTTATCCAGGAAGTAGTATTTTGCCTTGCTGGTCACCTCATTGCGCAGATTGCGGCTTAACCCACCCAGCCGCAAAATGACGAAAGCCTTTTCCAGGATATCCAGATACCTACCGACGGTTTTCACATCCAGTTTGACCTGGGTAGCCAATTCGTTCAGGGATACTTCGCTCCCTACCTGAAAGGCGATCAGTTTCAGGAGATCCAGAAGCGTACGGGATGAGCGAACACGGTCCATTGCCAATACATCTTTCAACAGATAGGAACCGACCAGTTCTTCCAGCAGTTCGATCTTTTCTTTTCTTCCGTCTGCCATAACCGTTTCCGGATAGGAGCCGTAAACAAGATATTCCTCCAACCGCTGGCGTAGATCGTAACTGTTGAATTTCTGCTTCAACTCCATCTGGCTGATTGGGAAAAGCGTAAGGATTCGCTTTCGCCCGGTGAGTGGTTCTCCGATTGCCCCGGCCAGGTCGAAGGATGAAGAACCGGTGGCGATGATCCGGAGAGCGGGAAGATGATCGACCAGGATTTTTAATCCCATACCGATGTCCGGAATTTGCTGTGCTTCGTCAATTGCCACTAATTCGAATCCCTCGGCAAAGGCAAGAATCTGCTTCACATCGGCCGAACCAAGCAGATTGCGGATGCGGACATCGTCACCAGTTTCCAAACGGTATCGCAGACCACAGGAATCCAGATATGATTTGAGTAGAGTTGTTTTGCCGGCCCGGCGAGGTCCGTATAAGATCAGTGCCTTGCCGGGGACAAGAAAAGAATCAATCTTCAGGAATCGATTAATTAATTCTGTCATAAATACTCCATAAAATAATCATATTTTATGGAATTATACCCCCTGTATTTTGTTTTTGCAATAATAATTTACCAGAATCGGATTCTTCGAAAACCTGATGATGACGATAGACGGCAAATGTAGGATCGTTTTTTCATCGGTACGCCTGTTTTTCCTCATTATTTGATAATTGCTTAATATGGGATTTTTTTTACTAATCCCTATCGTTTTGCAATTCCTTCAGCTTTCGCCATAGGGTTGTGTAGCCAATCCCCAATTTTTTGGCGACTAATTTATGATCATTTCCGTGTTTTTCCAGGGCTTTCAGAAGATACTGCTTCTCCACCTCTTTTAATGGAACTATGTCCTGCTCGGCCATTATTTGTTGTTCGCCTTTCCTGGTGTCATTCCTTCTTACGTGATCGTGAGCAAGAGGGAAATCCTCCGGTGTAAGAACAACGTTGTTTGTCAGCACAACAGCCCTTTCGATACTATTTTTAAGCTCGCGCACATTTCCCGGCCAATTATAAGCAGCGAGAATTTTCTTTGCTTCCGCCGAAATTCCGGTGATATTCTTTCCCATCTGACGAAGGAAGTCTCTCAGGAAATAATCGATCAACAGGGGGATATCTTCCTTCCTTTCCCTCAACGGAGCTATTTTTATATCAACGACGCTTAAACGATAAAACAAATCGGCACGGAAATTCCCCTCCGCCGCCATTTTGCCAATATCCTTATTGGTCGCGGCGATAAACCGGACATCAACTTTACGAAATGTCGTGTCACCTACTCGCCTGATTTCTTTCGTCTCGATAACTCTTAATAGCTTGGATTGAAATTGTGCGGTGGTATCTCCGATTTCGTCCATAAAAAGAGTCCCTCTATCGGCAGCTTCAAAGAGACCTTTTTTATCACGTCCGGCGCCGGTAAACGCACCTTTGACATAGCCAAATAATTCACTTTCCAGAATACTGTCCGGAATAGCTGCACAATTAATGGCTATGTAAGGATTGTTTTTGCGATTTGTGCAACTGTTATGGATTGCTTCCGCAATAAGTTCCTTGCCGGTTCCGCTTTCACCGGTAAGCAAAACATTGCCGTCAGTGTCAGCAACTTTCACAGCAGTTTGAATCGTCTGTTTTATGCTGTCCGAAACGCCGATTATATCTTCGAACTCGCTCGATTTTTTTACATCTTTTAGATATGCGGCTTTATCTGCATTACTCATCGCGTCTTCTATTATATCCATGATCTCGTCCGGTGATATTGGTTTGAGAATATAATTGAAGGCGCCAATTTTCATTGTCTGAACAATACAATCAACAGAACCATACAACGTCAGAATTATTACTTTTGTTTTCGGGGAATGATCTTTGACCCATTGTACAATGCCGACACAACCGCATTGATCGACGCAGAGATCACTGATTACCAGATGATAATGCTTTTTTTCCAGAAGCGTAATCCCTTCTGGTTCATCCTTTGCTTCGCTGACGCTATAACCTTCTTCCTGAAGGCGGGCTTTAAGCAGACTTCTATATTTTTCGTCGTGATCAATGAGTAAAATATTTTTTAAATTCCGCATCCTGAAAAAACCTCTGAAACCTAAATTTCAAAATGAAATTTACCCATATGACATATTCGACTATTTTAGCAAGTGAATAATTTAATTATTTATTATGACGCTATCGGAATTTGCTATCTCCTGAAAAATAAAGACATATTTTAAAATTAAGTTGCTAACGTCTCAATATATAAATCAAATTATAATTATTTCAAGTTGATATAAACATTATTTCATTATGGAATGATATTACTGCCATTGATCGTCTGATTAAAAAACAATTGGAATAGCGGGTATTCATAATAATCAGTAAAAAATATTTTGCTTATTATTACAAATACTTATCATGATTTACATTGTTTTTCTGTAATATTTCATTTTGAAAAACAATTGGCATTGTATTTGCTGTATAGAAAAGGTAACTGTTAAATCAATGACACTCGCTGAAAACAAGCGGAGTGCAGTTTGAAGCGTAAGTGGAATTGATCCCGAAAGCGAAGCCCAGCAGGCAGAGCTATTCGGGAAAGAATTAAAAAGTGACTGCTAATCTGGCCTTATTCATTTTTATCGCCATTGTTGTTGCTGTTTCTCTGGGTATCCTTTTGTTATCATATTTTCTCGGCAACCGTCCTCTTACCCCCGAAAAATCGGTGCCTTATGAATGCGGAATGGATCCGATAACTCAGCCAACCAGTCTATTCCCAGTGAAATTTTACAAAATCGCCCTGATTTTCGTAATATTTGATGTGGAAACGGTATTTATTTATTTATGGGCGGTCGTCGCTAAGGAAATGGGAGGCTTAGGTCTTATTCAAATATTCATATTTATTGTCATTTTATTAGTTCCACTTTTTTATGCCTGGCGTGAAGGAGATTTAAAGTGGGAATAATACAGGAAAAAAATTCACCCGTGATGCTGGCGAGCCTCGATGGCCTGGTCCGCTGGGCGCAAAAAAATTCACTCTGGCCGATGGCCTTTGGATTGGCCTGTTGCGCCATTGAAATGATTTCTTCAGTCGCGGCGCGTTATGATCTTTCCCGTTTCGGCATGGAAATATTCCGGGCTTCACCGCGGCAGGCAGATGTTATGATCATCGCGGGTACTGTGACTAAAAAAATGGCTCCTGCCGTACGTCGCCTTTATGATCAGATGCCGGAACCGAAGTGGGTTATTGCGATGGGTGCCTGTGCCTGCTCCGGCGGACTTTTCAATACTTATGCCGTTGTGCAGGGAGTAGAGAAAATTGTTCCGGTTGACATTTATATTCCGGGATGCCCGGTAAGGCCGGAGGCACTGATTGACGGACTGATTAAGCTGCAGAATTTAATAACTGCGGGAGATCGAACATGAACAGCGATTGCTTGCAGCAGAAATTAGGCGGCATGATCAAAGAAATTGATGTGTTTCGCGGTGAAACCACAGTCGTTATTGACAAAGAAAACCTGCTTAATATCGGCCGGATTTTAAAAGACGATGACCAATGCTCTTTTGACATCCTTTCCGATTGTTGTGGAGTTGATTTGTTTCCCCGGACACCGCGCTTTTGCGTTGTTTACCACCTTTATTCATTGCGGCACGGCCATAGACTTCGTCTTAAAGTATTTCTTCCTGAAGATAACGCCGCAATTGACTCAGTAACGCCGATCTGGAGCACTGCCAACTGGCATGAGCGCGAGTGCTTTGATTTGTTGGGCATTCAGTTCAGCCATCATCCGGATTTGCGGCGGATTCTGCTGCCGGAAGATTTTGCGGGACATCCTCTGAGAAAGGACTTCCCTCTGGAGGGAAGATGAATCCGATGACCGCAAATACGACGGTAATTAATTTAGGGCCTCAGCATCCCAGCACTCACGGCGTTCTGAGAGTCATTCTGGAACTGGAAGGCGAAATAGTCTTGCGGGCTAAACCAGATATCGGGTTTCTGCACCGCGGCATTGAAAAACTTTCCGAGCATAGCACTTATCATCAGATTATTGTTTTAACCGACAGGCTTGATTACCTTGCGGCAATGAGCAACAATCTTGCTTACGTTCTGACAGTCGAAAAACTTCTCTCTGTTGATATCCCCAAACGTGCTCAATATGTGCGGGTTATTCTGGCTGAACTGCAGAGGATTGCCAGCCATCTTTTCTGGCTGGGAACTCATGCGCATGACCTGGGCGCGATGACGCCGCTATTCTACTGTCTTCGGGAAAGAGAGAAGATTCTGGATATATTTGACAGTGTTGCCGGTTCCCGTCTTACCCCTTCCTTTATGCGCATCGGCGGACTGGCCGCCGATATAGACGGCAGTTTCATTAATCGCGTTCGCCTGTTTGCGTCTGACTTTTCCGGTCGTGTCGATCAATATGAAACTCTGCTTACGGAAAGCCCCATCTGGCAGGCGCGGACAAAAGGTGTCGGCACGATGCTTAAGGAGGAATATATCAATCTCGGCATTTCCGGCCCCCTTGTCCGGGCGGCGGGCATCAACTGGGACATCCGGAAATCCAATCCTTATTCTTCTTACGCGGATTTTGACTTTGCCGTACCGCAAGGTGAGAACGGGGATGTGTATGACCGCTATCTTGTGCGGATTCGTGAGATGCGGGAAAGCGCAAGAATTATCAATCAGGCCGTTGATGGCCTTCCCGAAGGGAAATACGCCTGTTTCGATTCTCCAGCCGTATTTCCCGAGAAAAAAAATGTGCGGGAAAATATAGCGTCAATGATTCATCATTTCAATCTGGTGATGGACGGAATCCGGCCGCCGGCAGGGGAGGTTTATCACAGCATTGAATCACCGCGCGGCGAGCTTGGTTTTTATATTGTCAGCGACGGCAGTCCAAAGCCATTGAGATTAAAAGTGCGGCCGCCTTCTTTTGTCAACTTACAAGGGCTCTCCCGGATGGTGCAGGGCAGAATGCTTTCTGATGCAGTGGCAATAATCAGCTCGATCGACTTTGTTTTAGCCGAAGTAGATCGCTGAAAAAAATAATGGATAGGAATTATGAAAAAAGAGCTGCTGAAATTATTTAGTGCAGAGCAATTAGGACGGATCGATGAAGTAATAGAGCAATACAAGGATAGCAAGGGCAGCCTGCTTATCGTTCTGGAAAAGTCACATGACATTTGCCGCTATATGCCGCTGCCGCTCCAAAGATATATAGCACAAAGAATGAATGTAGCACCCAGTCAGGTTCACGGCGTGGTTACATTTTATTCTTATTTTTCGACGGTTCCCAAAGGAAAAAGTGTCGTCAAGGTTTGCACCGGCACTGCCTGCTACATGAAAGGCGCCGGTCAGATCCTGAAGAATACCAGAGAATATTTGGGTATCAAAGAAGGCGAAGTAACTCCGGATGGTGAGTATTCCGTGGAAGAGGTTCTTTGCCCCGGCGTTTGCGGACTCGCGCCGCTGGTTATTATCGATGAGCAGGCTTTTGGTTTGGTTGATCCCGAAAAGCCGGAAGATATTTTCAAACAATATAAGGAGAATTCCAATGACAGGACCGGATCTGATAAAAATTAAAAATGAGTATGCTAATAAAATCCGAAACCAGGCCAGAAGCGGTTTCGTCACGGTTGATGTTCACATGGGAACTTGCGGCATTGCCGCCGGCGCGCAGAAAATATTAGACACACTTCAAAATGAAATGGAAAAACTCGAAACGGATAATGTTAAAGTGCGGGGAACGGGTTGCGCCGGATTTTGCAGCATGGAACCAATGATTACGGTATATTTTCCAAAACAGCCTCCCGTGAAGTATGGAAATCTCAACACAAAAAAAGCTTTAGAGATATTCTACAGTCATGTTTTAGGCGGACACGTGAAAACTGATTACGCCATTAGTCAAGGATTGGAAAAACCGCAAATAAGGTAGACAGGTAAGTAATTTGATATCCAATATTACCAAAATAGCTTACTGTACAAACAAGCAATGTCCCTATCGCCGCGATATTGACGTACGTACAATGCTGATGAAGGCGCTTTATCAGTTATCGCTGGCCGATAAAGTCGATCTGGTGGAAACGGAATGCCTGATTTCCTGCCACGAAGGGCCTTCGATAATGCTGCTTCCGTCGGGGCGGGTCGCACAGGTTAATCCCGAACACAATTTTACCCAATGGCTTATTGCTAATATTGCAGCGCTTTATCACTCGCCCCATCGTCCTTCGATATCGTTGCGCGGTGACGCGGAAGTTACCCCCATCGACCAAATGGATTTCTTCAGCAAGCAGGAGCTGGTGGTTATGCGTAACCGCGGCCACATTGACGCGGAAAATCTCGAAGAATACATTGCGCACGACGGTTATATGGCTCTTTACAAAGTTCTTACCGCCCTGAACCCTGAGGACGTTATTAAAGAAATTAAAGCTTCAGGCTTGAGAGGGCGCGGCGGCGCCGGTTTTCCCACCGGTCTCAAATGGGAAGAGACCAGAGGATACAAGACTTTTCCGAAATTTGTTATTTGTAACGGCGATGAAGGAGATCCCGGCGCTTTTATGGACAGGAGTTTGATGGAATCCGATCCGCATGCCATTCTGGAAGGCATGGCTATCTGCGGTTATGCCATTGGCGCACAGCAGGGCTACATTTATGTCCGGGCAGAATATCCGCTCTCGGTCAAGTTGCTGCAAACTGCAATTGACAAAGCTAAAGAGAAAAATCTGCTGGGGAAGAATATTCTAAAATCCGGCTTCAATTTCAATATTGATATCTATCCCGGTGCCGGTGCATTTGTCTGCGGCGAATCAACGGCGCTTATGTTTTCTATTGAGGGCAAACGCGGCATGCCGCGCATCAAGCCGCCCCGTTCATCGGAAGCAGGCCTCTGGGGTAAACCTACCTGTCTTAATAATGTCGAAACATTTTCCAACGTGCCGCAAATAATCAGGCGGGGCGCGGACTGGTTTAAGTCATTCGGCACGGAAGAAAGCACCGGAACAAAAGTATTTTCCATGTCCGGTGCGCTAAGAAACGTCGGACTGGTGGAAGTACCAATGGGAATAACCCTGCGCAGTCTGATATTCGAAATCGGCGGCGGTATTAAAGGGAATGGCAAATTCAAAGCAGTGCAGCTGGGCGGGCCATCCGGCGGCTGTCTTACTGAAGAGCATCTCGATATTCCCGTAACGTTCGATTCCTTGCAGAATGTCGGCTCGATGATGGGTTCCGGTGGTGTCGTCGTAATGGACGATACCAATTGCATGGTTGACGTTGCGCGGTTTTTCACTCAGTTCAGCGTGGACGAATCGTGCGGTAAATGTGTCCCATGTAGAACCGGCTTGAGTGTTATGTTGGGTATTTTAGAAAAAATTATTATAGGTAATGGCTTACCCGAAGATTTACATGAACTGGAAATACTTGCTCATCATATAAAAAACACATCGCATTGCGGATTGGGGCAGGCTGCTCCCAACCCTGTTTTAAGCACATTGAGATATTTCCGGGATGAATATGAAGCACACATTTATGACAAACGGTGTCCGGCGCTGGTTTGCACAGATTTAATCCATTTTGAGATAGAAGCAGCTAATTGTAAAAGATGCGGACTTTGTGCCAAAGTCTGCCCGGTGGGAGCGATCTATTGGAATAAAAGCGAAATACCGGTGATAGAGAAAATTAAATGCACTCGCTGCAAGTCCTGCATCCGGGCGTGCAAGCAAGGAGCAATATACTGATTATGTTGGTTGAGCTATGATAAAACTTAAGATTAACAACAAGGAAGTGGAAGTAAAAAAAGGAAGCACGATTTTAGCCGCGGCAAAAAAAGCTGGTGTCTTTGTTCCGACACTTTGCCACGACGAAAGGCTTACTCCCTACGGCGCCTGCCGTTTGTGTATGGTCGCGGAAAGAAAAAAGCCGGCCAGACTGATCCCTTCCTGTTTTACACCGGCCCGCGATAGGATGGACATTGTCACGGATAATTCAGAAATTTTAAAAAGCATAAAAAAACAACTTCAGCTTATTCTCATCAATCATCCGCTGGATTGCCCCGTCTGTGATAAAGCGGGTGAATGCGCTCTCCAGAATCTGACTATCCGTTACGGAATTACTGAAGCGCCTTATAAACTTGAATTGCGAGCGAAACCGGTGGACAGAATGTCTTCTCTGATTGAAAGAGACATGAATCGCTGCATCCTCTGCGGCAGATGCGTTCGCATCTGCGGCGAGTTGCAGGGGCGTCATGAAATAGATTTCATCAACAGGGGAATCAAAACCATTATCGGCACTGACGGCATGAGGCCGCTTAACTGCGATTTTTGCGGACAGTGCGTCTCGACTTGTCCCGTGGGAGCTCTGACCGACAATGTGTTTAAAAATACAACACGATCATGGAAATTGCAAAGAAAGAAAACAGTCTGCAGCCACTGCGGCATGGGCTGCGAGATTGTTTTAAATACGGAGCGGGGAAAAATCAGAAGAGTTATTGCTCCTTTTGCCGATGGCGGTGCACTGCAAAATCTCTGCGCCCGCGGGCGTTTCGGCTGGAAGGCTTACGAATCGGAAAATCACCCTCTAAAACCGAGTGTCCGCATAAACGGCTCAGACAAACAGGTGGAATGGCCGGAAGCAATTGCTGCCGCGGCGAAACAACTGGATTCAATTCGCCGGCAATCCGGCGGTGAGGCAATTGCCGCTATTTCCGGAGATTCTCTCACCATTGAAGAGGCAGGTTCTTATTCGAAATTCTTTGGCAATACTTTGGGCACTAATAAAATGGCTTCGATAAGCTCCTCCGGTTATCGCAATGTTCTGGAAACACTTATGCATAAAAAGGGACTGTCCTGTAAAATCGGTTCCCTGGAAGACATTGAAAACAGCGACGTTTTGCTTATTATCGGAGGCGGTGCGGCGGAATTGCATCCGGTGCTGAAAACTGTAATCAGCAACTTCCTCAAAAAGGAGGGCAGAGAACTGGTAGTTATTTCATCATGGCCGGATTATTGTTTCTCGCGGGCAACTCTTCCCGTTTATATTAATCCTGAACATTATGACAAGCTGTTGCTGGAGTTTTCAGAGGCTATGGAAGGGCGCAAGTCCAATTCGTCATCGGATATTTCCAGCTTCGGCATACCAGCGGCAACACTGGCCAGGTTTATCTCCCTAATTCGAGGCAAACAGGAAATTACATTGCTGACTGCGCCGGACATTTTATGCAGCAGCGATATTCCGGGACGACTGGCAATTGTTTTGCATGAAAGATTGAAGGCTGTTATTCCGCTCGGCGCCGCCTGCAACAGCAGGGGGGCTGTTCTGCGGGCGGGATTTGCAGCTTCTTCCGTCCCAGAGGCAACTGCATCAGAAAGCATACCCGCTCCTTTTTATTCCGGAGAAGATGTTTTCCGCGGAATAGAAGCGGGAACGGTTCGGGCGTTATATATACTGGGTGAAGATCCTCTGGAGAATATGGCTGATCCGGAAAGAATCAAAAAATTACTGAACAAGCTGGATTTAATTATCTGCCAAAGTCCCTATCGCACATCTGTGTCATCCTATGCTCATATCAACCTGCCTTCGGCCGCACTTCCGGAAAAATCCGGGACGATTGTCGATCTCTGGGGCAGGGAACACATTCTTCATCCGGCATTGGATATTCCGTCAGGTGCGATGACGGATCTGAATATTCTGACGAAACTGGAAGATGCCCTGAAAAAATGCGGGCCAGCCGATGAAGGAGAAAAGTATAAGGCTGTCGGCAAAATGCCCGCTTCTGCAGCGGAAACAACAGCAAAACATACTGATCTGCCGGACTTGGACAAAACTCATTTCCCCTTCACCATGACAGCGGTGGCTTCCGTTTATGGTGATGGAATTATTTCCCGGCAAAGTCCGGAACTTTCGCAGATTAAGGGCGGCCTGAAAATAATTATGCACAACGATGATTTGGAAAGACTTGATCTGGTGGAAAACGATGCTGTGGCAGTTATGTCGCCTTTTGGCAAGGCGTCCGGCCATGTGGAAACTTCCTTTAATCTCCGGCGCGGAAACGTGCTGATCATGAACATAACGGGAAATTTGGCGGCTTTATCTTTGTTTGACGGCAGGAATGCCGCCATCCCGGCGAATATCCGGAAGATGGAGGCAAGATAGACAAGTGGAATTGGCTGTCCTCAAAATAATTATAATCTTTGCGGTAATATTGACCGCTATTGCTTATACAACTCTTTTAGAGAGGCGTTTTCTCGGTTTTTTCCAGCTCCGTCTGGGGCCAAACCGTGTCGGGCCTTTCGGGTTATTTCAGCCGATAGCCGATGTCATAAAACTGTTTTTCAAGGAAGATATAACAGTTTCTCATGCCCACAAATTTTATTTCATCGCGGCACCTGTCATATCAGTTGCCGCAGTGCTGACCTGCTTTGCCGTTGTTCCGTTTGCCGGTAATGTATACGTCGCCGATATTTCCGTTGCCGTCCTTTTTTTAATGGCCTTTTCCTCCATGGGTGTTTATGGATTTTTGCTGGCCGGATGGGCTTCCAATAACAAATATTCCGCGTTGGGCGGATACCGGGCGGCGGCGCAAATGGTCAGCTATGAAGTGCCGCTGGCTTTATCTCTGGCTGGAGTACTGATTCTGGGCGGCACAATGAGCCTGGTGGATATTGTCAACAACCAGAATGGATTATGGTACATATTCCAGCAGCCTCTGGGATTTATCATCTTTGTTGTCTGCACTTTTGCGGAAACAAATCGCACACCATTTGATTTTTATGAATGCGAAAATGAGCTTGTTGCCGGCTATTTTACCGAATATTCTTCGATGAAATTCGGCTTATTCTATATGACGGAATATGCCCACATGCTGCTGGCTTCCTGCCTGATTACTGTTTTTTATCTGGGCGGCTGGAATGGTCCTTTGCTGCCGCCGCTCCTCTGGTTTGTCATCAAAGTGTTCTTAGTGCTGTTTGTGTTTGTCTGGGTTCGGGCTACCTTTCCTCGTCTGCGTTATGACCAGTTGATGACGCTGGCCTGGAAAGTTCTCTTGCCGCTGGCTTTTGTGAATTTGTTCGTGACGGCTGTCGTTGCCGTAGCTTTGTCGTGAGAGGAAGAAAATGTTTAAAATTATGGCGCTGCTCAAGGGATTAAAGCTAACTTTGCGGCAGTTTTTTACGAAGCCGATTACAATGAGTTACCCGGAAGAAAAATGGGATTTCCCCGAGAGATTCCGGGGACAGACAGTGCTGATCAAAAATGAAAAGGGAGAACCTCTTTGTGTCGCGTGCGGCTTGTGTGAAAAAATCTGTCCCTGCTCCTGTATAGAAGTTTCTCCCGCCTCTGCTGCTGACGGAATTCGCCGGATGGAGCATTATCAGATCAATCTTCTGCGGTGCAGTTTCTGCGGGCTGTGCGTGGAAGCCTGCCCCGTTGACGCCATTCGCATGGGGAAAGGCTATGAGTTGGCCCAAAGCAGTAAACAAGCTTTGATTCTGCAGGAAAACAGTCTGTTGTTGAATTATTCGAATACCGGAGATTCATCATGCTTGAACAAATAATTTTCTGGATTACCGGGTTTGTGCTGATCGCCGCGGCCGTGGGCGTCGTCGCCATGAAAAACCCGGTCAACAGCGTCATTTCCCTGCTGGTGGCTATGTTTGCCCTGGCCTCATTTTATGTTTTAATGGGAGCACATGTCGTCGCGCTCTTTCAGATAATTGTTTATATCGGGGCGATCATTGTTTTGTTTCTGTTTGTGGTAATGCTGCTGAATATAAAAGATATCCGGCAGATGCTGGTGCGCGATTTACGCACGTTAATCTTGAGCGCAGCGGCTATTATCGTCATTGCCGGTACTGTCTGCCTGTTCTGGTTTGCGCTGCAGATAAGAGTTGACGCAGCAGGCGTGTACGCGCTGCAAGCCCCGGCAACACTGAAAGCGCTGGCTCTGGATATTTTCAGCAGGCATTTGCTGGCTCTGGAGCTGACTTCAGTTCTTCTGCTGGTGGGAGCAGTAGGCGCGCTGCTCATCAGTCGGAAATTAAGGGGGTAATTGTTTGATGGGTCTTTATCATTTTTTGGGTTTTGCACTTATAATATTCGCGATTGGCGCAATTGGTTTTTTTGTCCGGAATAACATCATTGTTCTTTTAATGTCGGTAGAACTGATGCTTAACGCGGTCAATCTGGTGTTTGTGGCCTTTTCCCGTTATCTCTACGGTATGGAAGGCCAGATCTACGTGTTTTTCATTATGGCCATCGCCGCGGCGGAAGTTGCTGTAGGGCTGGCCATTGTTGTTTCCTTATTCCGGCTTTTCGGATCACTGGACATAAGCAAAATGAAATTATTGAAGAGATGATATGCAATTAATATTTTTACTTATCGCCCTGCCTCTGCTGGGTGCTTTAATCAACACTGCCGGAATAAAACATTTCCGCGAAAAGATTACCGCGACAGTCGCCTGCGGTTTTGTCGGGATTTCGCTTCTCTATGCGCTGGTCCTTTTTTACCGGATGCTTTCGTTACCACCTGCCCAGCAGATATATACTTCTTCTTTATATCAATGGTTTGCCGCCGACGCGTTGCAGGTAAATGTTGGATTTCTGCTCGATCCGTTGTCCATGGTTATGGTCCTGGTAATTCTGTTTATCGGCTTTCTTATCCATATTTATTCCGCAGGCTATATGAAGGGCGATCCCGGATTTAACAGGTATTTTATCTACCTGAATCTGTTTATCTTCTTTATGCTGATTCTGGTGCTGGCCGATAATCTGCTTTTGGCTTTCGTCGGATGGGAAGGAGTGGGTTTATGTTCCTATCTGCTCATTGGCTTCTGGCATGAAAAAAAATCGGCTGCCGACGCCGGACGCAAGGCATTTATCGTCAACCGTATCGGTGACGCCGGTTTTATTCTGGGCATATTGCTGATTATCGTAACTTTCGGGACAGTCAATTATCTGGAGCTCAAATCATTGCTGGCGGGGCAGCACGGAGTTACGGTCGGTGTAATCGGAACAATATCAATCCTTCTGTTGATCGGCGCCATGGGCAAGTCAGCTCAGTTTCCCCTTCATGTCTGGCTGCCCGATGCTATGGAAGGACCGACACCGGTCTCCGCTCTGATTCACGCCGCGACGATGGTTAATGCCGGTGTTTATCTTTTGTGCCGTATCAGTCCCTTTCTTCAGCAGGCGCCTTTTGTGCTGCCGATTATTGCCGCCGTCGGCTTGACGACGGCTGTTTATGCGGCTCTTTGCGCTTTTCAGCAGAAGGATATCAAACGTGTTCTGGCCTATTCCACAATAAGCCAGATAGGGTTCATGTTTGTCGCTGTCGGTTGCGGTATATATATGGCGGGAATATTCCACCTGACGGCGCATGGAATATTTAAAGGCCTGCTCTTTCTGGGCGCCGGGGCGGTTATCCACGCTCTGCACGGGGAACAGGATATGAATAAGATGGGCGGACTTAATTTTCGTCTGCCGGTCGTGTCGAAAACATTCCTTATTGGTCTTTTGGCACTGGGCGGAATTTTCCCTCTCTCCGGTTTTTTCAGCAAAGATGCCATTCTCTGGGGAATATTTGACACCTATGGATCGTTACCATGGCTGATCGGATTTGGCGGAGCACTGGTTACGGCAATCTACTGCGGCAAATTATACGGCCTGGCTTTTTCCGGCGAGAGCACTTCCTCCGAAAAGCTGCATCTGCCGGGGAGAATAATGACCTATCCTTTGATTATTCTGGCCTTTTGCGCCGTCTTTCTGGGAATACTGGGATTGCCCCTTTTGACCAAGATGACTTATTTTGCTGATTTTCTCCAGCCGTCTTTTGCCGGTGTTGAAAATATCCTTGAGGAGGCAGGCTTCACGGCGCATATGCAGGAACTGATCCTGATGTTGATTGCCGGGATCAGTGTCATCCTGGTTATCCGGCGCTCAGCCCTGCTGTTCGCCAGAAACAGAGCGGAAACAGTCTCCCGCGAACAAGCTCATCCTCAGGCGGTGGCTTTTCTGGCTAACGGCTTCTGGATGGATAAGCTCTACGATATTATCTTTGTCCGGCCATTTGCCTTTCTCTGCCGGTGGTGTGCCGTATTCATTGACCAGAAGCTGGTGGACGGCATTGTTAATGGCCTCGGTAATGTTTCGCTGAGTGCCGGTCTCAGCGTTGCCAAATTACAGACCGGTTATTTGCGTTCTTATGCCGGCTCGATTGTTCTGGGCATATTTATTTTTACGGGTATTGTTATCTGGTTTCTTAAAGGATAGTCGCTATGCAAATGCATATTCCGTTATTATCAATAATTGTTTTCCTGCCTTTAATCGGCAGCCTTTTTGTGCTTGGTTCCCGCAATAGAACAACCATGCATTATGCGGCTTTAGTCACCACGCTGGTAACTTTTGCCTTCAGCCTTGTTCCCATCTTTTACTTCAATTCCGAATTGGCAGGTTTTCAGCTGGAAGAATATGTCCCCTGGATTCCCGCCTGGGGAATTTCCTATCATCTGGGAATTGACGGACTCAGTCTCTTTCTTCTTCCGTTAACCGGATTTTTAAGTGTGCTGGCCGTGCTTGTTTCCTGGAAGCGCATAGCAGTTAAAGAACGGGCCTACTTTTTTTCCTTCCTGATTCTGGAAACGGGCATGCTGGGCGTCTTCGTTTCTCTGGACACCATTTTATTTTATGTTTTCTGGGAAGCAATGCTGATTCCGATGTTTCTGATTATCGGCATCTGGGGCAGCGCCAACCGCCGCTATGCCGCCATAAAATTTCTGATTTACACAATGGCGGGAAGCATTTTCATGCTTGTGGCCATGATTGTCATGGCTATTTACACTAAACAGTACGGCGGCCATCTGAGTTTTGACATTACCGTCTGGACGCAGCTGAAGTTGCCGGAAAATATTCAATACTGGCTTTTTGCCGCCTTCTTTATTGCTTTTGCCATTAAAGTGCCGATTTTTCCCTTCCACACCTGGTTGCCCGACGCTCATGTGGAAGCGCCGACGGCAGGCAGCGTTCTGCTGGCGGGCGTTCTGCTGAAGATGGGAGTTTACGGCATCCTGCGGCTTTGTTTTCCCCTATTCCCCGAAGCTGTACGTTATTTTACTCCGTTAATTATGATTCTCGGTTTAATCGGGGTCATTTATGCGGCTTTTGTGGCCTTTGCCCAAACGGATTTAAAAAAACTTGTCGCCTATTCCAGCGTCTCCCACATGGGGTTGATAGTAATCGGCATTTTTGCCGCAAATGCGACCGGGATCAAAGGAGGAATCCTCCAGATGATCAATCACGGACTGAGCACCGGTGCCCTCTTTATCCTCGTTGGCGCGCTCTATGAAAGAACAGGGACGCGCAACATGGAACTAATGGGAGGACTGGCCCGGCGAGTGCCTGTTCTGGCGGCCTTCTTCATGATAGTTACTCTTTCTTCCATTGGTTTGCCGGGGCTCAACGGATTTATCGGAGAGTTCTTCCTGCTTCTGGCAGCCTTCCAATTCCAGTGGTGGCTGGGAGCTCTAAGCGCGACAACGATGGTATTGGGAGCCATTTATATGCTGTGGATGTACCAGAGAGTCATGTTTGAAAAATCACGCGCTGCTGCCGAAAAGACTTTCGGTGATTTTTCCCGGCGCGAAAATATTGTGATGGTTCCCGTAATCATCATGTTTTTATTTATCGGTTTTTATCCTTCCTTTTTCCTCGACCGGATGAATAAAATATCTTCAACACTTCTGGCGGACATGAACAGAGGCGCAATTGTGCACACAATATCTGCAGGTGAAAAATAAAGATGGCCAACTATCTCCCCTCCGACATTAATACTATCAGCGTTCTGCCGGAAATTGCTTTGCTTGTATTCGGAACGGTTTTTTTATTCCTGAAAAAAAATACCCCGAAGCTGCCCCGGCTGCTGTCTTCATTATCAATTCTGACGATCTTAGTGCTGCTGATCTTTCTTCCACTTTTCTGGAATAGGGAAATTATTGGTTTTTCCGGGGCTATTTACCGGAGCAACCCGGCTCTTGTTTTTCAATTTATTATTCTGCTGGCGGCGTTATTAGCCCTGATTTTTTCAGCTGATTTTCCGGTCGACAATGAGAATCCGGGTGAATATTACTTTCTGATTCTCGTTTGTATTGCCGGTATGAGTCTGATGGTAATTTCCCGTAATTTATTGATTGTTTTCTTGGGCATGGAGATTCTTTCACTTGCTCTATACATCCTGACCGGCTTTTTCCGTAAAATTCGGGAAGGTATGGAGGCTGCGATAAAATATTTTCTTCTTGGCTCATTTTCCTCCGCGGTTTTCCTTTTAGGGCTTGCTTTTATGTACGGAGCAACGGGACAAACACATCTTGATTTCCTTCACCCGGCGATCAAGACATCCCTGGACAAACTGCCGCTTCTTTATGTCGGAGTAATCCTGATAATCACCGGTTTAGGTTTCAAGATCGCTGCCGCTCCCTTTCATATGTGGGCGCCGGATATTTACGAAGGTGCGCCGGCCAGCATTGCCGCGCTACTGTCCGTTGCGCCCAAAATTGCCGCTTTGGCGGTAATTTACAACATAGGCATGGTGCTGAATCTTTTTACACCCGACGCATTTATTGCCGTAATAATAACCATGTCGGTTGCCAGTATGATCATAGGCAATTTTGCCGCTTTGAAACAATCAAATTTAATCCGGATGCTTGCCTATTCCGGCATCGCTCAAGTCGGCTATATTTTAATCAGTCTTACAGCGCTGCCCCAGGGCGGCAGAGCAATGCTGTTTTATCTTTTTGTTTATATCTTCATGAACATGGGTGCATTCGGAATTGCAGTTTTACTCACCAGAGAAAAAGGCGGCAAAGTCAGCATTGATGATTTGGTTGGCCTTGCTTCCAAGAGGCCGCTGCTCGCTTTTGCCATGTCCGTTTTCCTGATTTCACTGGCGGGCGTTCCTCCGACGGGAGGATTTTTTGCCAAGTTTTATGTTTTCCAGCTTGGCTTGGAAGCCGGCTATCTCTGGGTCGTAATTGTGGCCATTATTGCCACGGTAGTTTCCGTGTACTATTATTTCCGGATAATTGTGTATATGTATATGAGCGAAAATGAAGATCGTTTGTTTATTCGCAGACAAGGGTTCAGCATTGCCCAGGCAGTTCTTATGGTCTGTGCATTGCTGCTTTTGCTGTTCGGCATAATCTCCGAGCGACTGCTGAATATTGCAAGGATTGTATTATAAGCTTAATTGGTAGTTTTACTATTATTGACGACCACTCTTCTGTGCGCTATAGAACAAAAATATGTGCACTGTATGTCAAGAATGATGCTTAAATGTGACATAAAATAATTTACCTTTTTTTGTAAAGGTGGTAAAATACTGACAGGCAATGCGATATTCAGAAGTGCTTATTGTTTTTAGATATTCTGGTTAAGAGCGTTTGCTGGCTCATATAATCTTGCGGATCATAATCCATATCAATCTATAATAATGACTGGCCGTAGTTTTTTAATTTATAGAGTTTCTCTACTTTTGGTGTTTGTGATTTTTTTTGCCATTAATCTATTTATGCTGAAGAAAAGAGGTGCACATAATGAAAACCGTTTTTTCCACCATGAATTTAGAGCCAAAAAAGCGTTTTTCCGCATGGCAGGAAGCTATATGTGAACACTACTTAAAAGTTGATGTCAACAGTCCCGATCGAGATAATTATGAGGGCTTTATCAGCAAATCAGTTGTTGGGCCTGCTGCGGTGAGTGATGTTTTTCTATCACCTCAGGATATCGTGAGAAATCGCCAACACATTGCCCATTTGGATAAAGATTGCTTCTATGTTACATTCCCCTCCAGCGGATCAATTGTTGTGGAGCAAAACGGCCAAAGACAGGTTTCCACGCTGGGCACGGCGGTGCTATTCGATACGACGCTGCCCTACCGATTGCGGTGCCGCGATTTTCATCAGGCGATGTATGTTGAAATGCCGCGGTCAATGTTAATCGATAGATGTCCGGCGGATAAACTATCGAAAGTCCTCGCTTTGAATTTTGCCGATGGCTTGGGGTGGGCTTTATCAACATTCTGCGGCTTAATTGCCGCCGATTCCGAGTCATTGGCTCCCGGAATAGCGACGCACGTGGTCAGTGAAATTGCTGATCTTCTGGCTTTATATATAGATTCCGAATCTGCCCGCAAGCCGGTTGACGAAAAGCTATCCTGCAAATTCCGTCTTCAGTCCCTGAAAACATATATAATCAGCAGACTTGATGATCCTGATTTAACTCCCGGTATTATTGCCAGGGAGAACGGAATTTCGCTGCGCTATCTGCATTACTTATTCAAAGTTGGCGGTACATCAGTTTCGGAGTGGATTCGTGAGCAGAGATTGAAGAGATGTCACCAAAAGCTCACCAGCGCTAAATTTGAAGGAGAGTCAATCACAGCTATTGCCTTCTCTTTGGGATTCAATAGTTCTTCTCATTTCACCCGGTTGTTTAAGCAAAAATTCGGCATGACACCGCGATTCGCCCGGCATATAATTGAGCAAAATGAATGAATTCATCAATTTGCATGTCTGAAAGTCAAGACAAGGATAATTGAAATTTCATATTTCATGTTATGCCGCCATTCCCTTCGCCCTTCGATATCTTCAATGATCCGCAATATCTGATCCCGTGCGAGACGAGTGTTAATTCTCCGCGAGCTTGCTCGCGCTATAATGACGTCCATTTCATACCTCGACAGCGAGCCCGCAAGGCGGTTCATTAATTTGTACATCAGATCTTCTCTACTGCCGCAATTCCGCAGATCAACATAAATCAATTACGAATGGCTTTTCCAACTTTCCGCCCCCTGCACTAAAAGACAAAAGTTTATGCACAGTAAGTCAAGAAACATGTTCGACGCTGGTATATATAACCGCATAATAATTCAATTGTCACAGGCACCCGGGCAAGCGACTGCTTGCGAAACCTAATTGGAACAAAGTCAGAGAGTTAGGAAATCATGATATTGAATAAACTTTCACAAGAGAAAATCGTTATGGGGATTGCGGCGGCGCTTTTTATAGCATTCTCAGTTACGCTGAAGGGTTTTTTTGTATCCGAGAATCTGTTTGCGCTTGTTCGGAATGTTTCAACACTGGGGATTCTCGCCACGGCCATGGCCCTTGTGGTTCTCGGCCGGGGAATTGACCTTTCGATTGTTTCTACGATGGCGATGTCCACTGCCTGGGCTTTTTATCTTGCCGGACATGGTTTTTCCATTGAAACCGCTTTGATTATGGGGCTTTGTTTTGCGCTGCTGTTTGGCCTGATCAATGGATTGATTATTGCCTATGCGGAGATTCCGGCAATCTTTTGCACCCTGGCAATGGGAATCTTTGTTTTTGGTTTCGTCAGGCTCAATCTGATCGATTTTGAAGTTGTTTATATGCCGACAAATGCTTCCGGGATTACCTGGATAGCAAACAAATATGTTTTCGGTTTTATACCCATGCCGGTGATATTTTTTATCAGTGTTTTGGCCTTAGCCACTCTTTTTCTGAAGTTCACAAGACCAGGCCAACAAATCTACTCAATCGGCGATAACCTGGAGGCATCTCGTATAGTTGGAATACCGGTGCGTCCGATAATAGTGCTGCAGTATACGCTGTCTTCTTTTCTTGGTTACATAGCGGGAATTATTGCGGCCATGACAGTGGTTTCCGTTAATACCCGCCAGGCTACGGGAACATTCATCTATGACGTCCTTCTCGTCGTCGTCATCGGGGGCATAAGTCTGTCGGGCGGGCGGGGCGGCATCCGCAATGTTATTGTCGGGACGCTCCTGATCGGAGTTCTTTTGAATGGCATGACCATCATGGATATCCAATATACTCTGCAAAATGTCATTAAGAGCAGCATCCTACTGCTTGCCCTCATCATAGACAGCCTGTTGAATCCGCGCGATGAGCAAACAGCGCAACAGGGAGATATCTAAGGCTTATTTTGCCGCCGAAAGGCGTATTGCCGGAGGTCGCATATAAAAGATCGGTTAAATTTGAAAATTGGGTGAGCGTTTCTTTGTATGGAAGCGAAATATTTAACAAAACAATAAACAAAAGGAGGGAAGAAAATGAAAAGCATACGGGTAGTTTTAGCTCTTATAGTTTCATTTATCATCAGCGCAGCTATGCTTCAGAGCGCCATGGCCGTGGGCATTGATGATCCGGCGCGTCTCGATTATTATAAAGCGCTCAAAGGAAAGAAGATTGCGTTTATCCCCTGTGCCATGGGGTTTGACCTGACGGAAGGCTGGGCTGCCACCATTAAAAGCATGGCAACTTCAGTGGGAATGGAATTTACGATACGTGATCCGAACTGGAATATCGATGCCGGAGCGCAGGCTCTTACCTCCCTGATTTCGCAGAAACCGGACGTCATCGTTGTCCATAATCCCGATGTGAATTCTTATGCCAAGCTTATCCAGAGGGCTGAGCAAGCCGGTATTTACATAATCTCGGTTAATATGAGGTCGAGCAGTGAAAGTTCTGCATTTGTAGGTGTCGACTATACACGTGTCGGTGAAGTACAGGGAGAAAGAATCGTCAAGTTCTGCGGCAAAGGATCAGGCACGAGCGGCAAGGTGGCAATCGTGCAGGGTGTTATTACGTCGGGAGCCAGCGGCTTTAATCGTAAAGGCATCGATAATGTCCTTTCCAAACATCCCGAAATAAAAATAGTTGCCGACCAGGCTGCGGATTGGGATGCGACGAAAGCCCGCAACATTACATCTACTATTCTGCAAGCCAATCCGGACATCTGTGGTGTTATCGGAGGGTGGGATGTCATGGACACAGGCACCGCTGCGGCAGTTCAGGAATTTAATAAACGCGCCAAACGGGCAAAGCCCGTATACTTGATTACATCCGGCGGCGGCGCCAAGTTTTCCTGTGACAAAGTCAAGGATGGGACTTTTTCCGAAGTTGTCTCTTATAATGTTCCCGGCCAGGGCCGCGATATTTTTGCCATGATTTCGTACCTGCTGCAGTCTAAAGTTAAGCCGGGAATGTACAAGGTTTCTATAATTTCACCATTGACCCTGGTTAATAAACAAACCATAGCCTCCGATTCCTGCTGGGATCCCGCTGAATTAAAAAAGAAGTAAAATAAATTATTTGCCGGAGTGCCGGGCCTCAATGGCCCGGCCTCAGGGATTTTTAATATTATAAAAGGTATAAAAAATGTCTTTTTACGATAGATTGATAAGGTTTCGTTATGACTACCTCCCGGCGCATCTGATCGGCGAAATCCTGACAAAGCGTTGGGCTGATAACTTAATTCCATTTCTGGTGTTAATTAGCGTAATTGCAACATTCGGCACAATAATCCCGGATTTTTTCACGATAGGCAGCCTCAGCGACACCACCCGGCAATTAGGCGAATTCGGTATAATTGTAATTGCCATGATGATCGTCATGGTCTCCGGCGGCATTGATCTTAGCGTCGCCTCCACCTTCGCCCTGGTAAATATGGCAGCGCTCGGGCTGACATCCATTGCGGGCTGGCCGATAGGAGTAGTATTTCCGGCGGCTCTGCTGATCGGGGCGCTTGTTGGCCTTGTCAACGGTTTGCTGATCGGCTACATGCGGCTGCGCGCCTTCCTTACAACGCTGGTCACTCTGGTCATTGTCCGGTCGATTGTGGATTTGGTTTATTTGCGCTATGCCACGGACATGGCGGGTAAATTTCCGGATTCCCCTGCATGGGATTTTCTGGGAGCAGGGACTCTGCTGCAAATTCCCGTCAGTTTTTGTGCGCTCATAATTGTCGCTGTTGTCGTACATTTAATTATCAGCAGAATGAAGCCCGGCTGGCGCATCATGGCGATAGGCGGCGCACGCCGCTCGGCTTATAACGTCGGCATTTTCGTTAAACGGGATATTTGTCTTACTTATGTCGCATCAGGCGTTCTCGTCGCTATTGCGGGCTTCCTGTATGCAACAAGACTATCCAGCGTCGGCGCCGATACCGGCGTGGGGCTGGAACTCATGGTGCTCACCGGTGCGGTTGTCGGCGGTAATAGTTTGGGTGGAGGCCGAGGTTCGGCGGCAAAGGCGGTTATGGGCGCCCTCACGGTTCTTCTTCTGACCAACGGCTTGATTCGCCTTGGACTGCAAAGCGGCGCCACTCAGGTATTTCTCGGAGCAATGCTTCTATTTGCCGTAATTGTTGACATCCGGTTCGTCAAAAACCGTTATAAAATATTATCTAAAGTCTATGTTTCTCCAACCTTTTTCCCTCTTCCACAGGCACAGTCCGCGGAGGCGGGGTCAGGAACACCTTATGCCGCGAATGATCGTCTGCGTGACGTCGAGTTGATCGGGCTAGGCGAAATCGATGGACCGGAAGACGTTATTCTGGACAATAATGACGATCTTTATACGGGCAACAGAATAGGCGATATTATTCGTTTCCAAGCCCCCGATTACAAACGGCACGAAATATTCGCTCATTGCGGCGGCAGGCCGCTGGGGCTCGCCTTTGACAAAAAGGGCAATATTCTGGTTTGCATCGGAGGCATGGGGCTTTACAGCATTGGTAAAGACAGATCAATTACTAAACTGACGGATGAAACAAACAGGACTCCCTGGTCGATAATCGACGATTCCCGTCTTAGTCTTGCCGATGATTTGGATGTGGCGCCTGATGGAAGAGTATTTTTCAGCGAAGCCACAAAACGTTATGAAATGAACGACTGGTCTGTAGATTGTCTGGAAAGCAGGGGCAACGGACGCATTCTTTGCTATGATCCCTCCACAAGGAAAACAAAAACGATCATTCGGAACCTCGTGTTTCCCAATGGCATCTGTATGGCTCATGATAATAATTCATTTTTCTTTGCCGAGACTTGGGGATGCCGGATCAGCCGTTATTGGCTTGCCGGTCCGAAGGCGGGAAAGATAGAAAGAATTCTGCCAAACATACCGGGCTATCCGGATAATATTAATCGAGCCTCCGACGGCAATTACTGGCTGGCGCTCGTTGGTGTGCGAACGCCGTCACTTGATCTGGCAATGACAATGCCCGGTTTCCGGAAAAGAATGTCGCGCCGAGTAGCAAGTGACGAATGGCTGTTCCCGAACATTAACACAGGTTGTGTGGTGAAGTTTAATGATCAGGGTGAAGTCCTCGACTCATTTTGGGATCGCGGAGAGAATCATCCCATGGTTACCTCCATGCGGGAACATCGGGGTTACTTATACTTAGGCGGGCTTCATAACAATCGCATTGGCCGGATTCGTATCCCCGGAGCGGATGCATCCTGGACAGGCATGAAATCGTATTGGGGAGACCGCGCATGATAAAGCTGATAGATGAATATTTAGGCCGCGGTGAGTATTCGATTACCGTTCCGCCATTGGATGGAGCGTTAATGCCGAATGAATTACTGGAGGAAACGGAAAAGTTATTAATTGTTGATGCTCCGGATTGCCTGGCGCTGATGAATGGCGCGCCGGTCGTATCCAGTCATTCCCAGATCCTGGAAATTGATAACGGTGGCAAAGAGGTCGCCCGGTTTGATGCGGAGATATCCTGTATGGCGGGATTGCCGGAGGGAGGGCTCGCCGTGGGATTGGCTGATGGCCGGATAGCCATAGTCAACGGACCATACAACGGCAAAGTCATTGAACCTAATGAAGAAACCAAATGCCCCACGGCGATGCTGGCCGATTCCGGTAATCACTTATTCGTTACCCACGGATCATCTTCCAACCTTTACAACGACTGGAAGAAAGATCTTATGGAAAAGAATTCATCCGGATCCTTATGGCGCATCGAAGTTTCCACGGGTGAACAGAAAAAAATCTGCGGCGGCTTAGCATTTCCCTACGGTATTTACTATGACGGCAAAACATTTATTGTTGCCGAGAGCTGGCGCAGCCGGCTTGTCAAAATATCTTTAGATAAAAGTAAGCCGCCGGAAGAAGTGCTGGGGCATCTGCCCGGCTATGTCTCCCGGCTTGCCCCGGCTCAAGGCAATGGCATTTGGCTCGCCGTATTTGCTCCGCGCAGTCAATTGATTGAGTTTGTGCTGCGGGAAAACAGATACCGCAAATTAATGATGCGTCAGATCGAACCCCAATTCTGGGTGGCTCCGACATTGCGAAGCAATAAATCGTTTCGTGAACCGCTTCAGGCTGGCGGCGTCAAGCACTTAGGAATACTGAAGCCTTGGTCACCGGCCAGATCTTACGGCATGGTTATCCGCCTGGATGACTGTGATTTCCAGCCGGTCTTAAGCTTACATAGCAGAGCGGACGGGAAAAGACATGGAATCACGAGTTGTCTGGAACATAACGGAAGATTGCTGATGGCCGTTAAAGGCGACGGTATGGTCGCATCGTATCCAATTGACCGGATTGAAAAGGGATAAATAATATGGCAGTAATTCTCCGGATGAAAAATATAACAAAGGAATACAAAGGGGTTGAGGTTCTCAAGAATGTGGATTTCGACCTGGAGCAATCGGAAATTCATGCGCTGGTCGGGGAAAACGGCGCCGGTAAATCAACGTTGACCAAGATGCTGGCAGGAGCCGTTACACCGACTCGGGGAGAAATCATCCTCGATGGGAAATCCATTAAAATAAATCATCCCACCGATGGCGTGGCCCACGGCATTGCCATGGTGTATCAGGAGACGAGTCTCGTGCCGTCGCTGACGGTTGCTCAGAATCTGTTTCTGGGAAAAGAAAAATTTTATAATCGTCTGCGGACGATTTACATTGCCGCACAACAATTTCTTCAGTCTCTTAATTTTTCGGTTGATCCATCGGCAACGGTGGCCAGACTTGGCGCAGCGCAAAAGCAAATGGTCGAGATCGCGCGGGCCGTGTATTATAATGCCCGTATAATCATTTTTGACGAACCAACCGCCACTCTGACCCCGGAAGAAAAGCACCATTTTTTTGCGCTGCTTACTCGATTACGAAAAGCGGGCGTTACGACTATATTTATAACGCATGTACTGGAGGAAGCATTGCAGGCGGCGGACCGTATTACGGTGCTCCGCGATGGCGAATTAATTGTAACCGATGCTGCGTCTAATTTTACCAGAGATAAAATAGTTAAAGCCATGGTCGGACGATCACTTGCTGGAGAAATCTATGCCGAGGGATCGAAAGACAGGAAAAGAAGAAAAGCCGGCCGCCTGGTGCTCAGTGTCCAAAATTTGTCGATGCAGAACATTGTCCGTAATAATTCATTTTCGGTCTTTGCGGGACAAATCACCGGAATTTTCGGTCTGGTTGGTTCCGGCAGAACCGAGACGGCAAAAATTATTGCCGGTGTCGTGAAGCGAGACCTTGTTCACGGCGGGGAAGTAAAATTAGATGGAAGATCAGTCCGGTACAAAGTGCCGAAGCCGGCAGTTAAAGACGGGATTATCTATGTCACCGAAGACAGAAAGCTCGAAGGTTTCTTTGAAACGATGTCGATTGCCCGGAACATTTACATAGGCGCGATAACTGCCGGATTGACAAAGAGCTCTCTCGTCAATATGGCGGAAATGCGCCTATTGGCGGAATATTGGACGAAGACACTCAACATCAGGGCAACGGACAGCAATGCCCGGGTTATCGAGTTATCAGGGGGGAATCAGCAGAAGGTGGTGATTGCCAAGGCGCTGGCCCAGCGTCCGAAGCTGATCATTTTCGATGAACCGACCCGCGGAGTGGACGTCGGAGCAATAGCGGAAATTCATCAGATTATCAACAAACTTGCCGATGACGGCCTGCCGGTAGTAGTCATTTCTTCGTACTTGCCGGAAGTTCTACATTTGTCAGACCGCATTCTTGTTGCCCGTCAGGGGCGCATCGTTGAGGAGTTCAATGCCGCCCAGGCAACTGAGACAATGATAATGTATGCGGCAGTCCATTAAGAAAGAATCGTCTTGTCATACCCATATAAAATATTGAAAGGCGGAGGATGAACATGCGAACGACAAAATATACTATCCCCATAAAAGACATCGAGGATATGGAATTACTGGAGCAACAACCTTATGAAGAATTGGTGCCGGCCAGGAGCATCTATGATCTTTTTACCGCTACTGCCACTCTGTTTCCGGACAGGCCGGGGTTAACGGTTCTCCCTTCGGGGAATCTGGATGATGTTGTCCATACGCGCAGCAATCTCGAGCTCTGGAAGGAGATTACCCGCGTCGCCAATATGATGCACGATCTGATCACGAGGAAGGACGGCGCCGTCGCCATTTTTTCACCGACCTACGACCAGATTCCGGCAACCATTTGGGGGACGCAGACGGCGGGCATTGTAAGCAGCATTAACTATCT
This sequence comes from Deltaproteobacteria bacterium HGW-Deltaproteobacteria-12, assembly GCA_002840565.1. Classification (GTDB taxonomy): domain Bacteria; phylum Desulfobacterota; class Syntrophia; order Syntrophales; family Smithellaceae; genus MVRV01. The sequence continues at coordinate 318,644 of PHBK01000001.1, forward strand.
CCTCAGCCCCGAAGTAATTGTAGATTTACTGCGCGCGGAAAATGCGGAAATTCTTGTTGTTCCCGGCCCGAGTGTCGACCCGAACATCTGGGAAAAAGCCCTGGCAGTTATAGCTCAGGCCGATATGATCAAGAAGATCCTGGTTATCGGCGGGCCGCCCGCAAAAGAGGACCGGATGTATGATTTTGATGAAACAGTCCAGAACTATCCCAATGACCGCCTTACCTTTTCCCGGGAGATAGAAAGAAATACGATTGCCGCATTGTTTCATACCGGCGGGACAACAGGAGTTCCTAAGCTGACGCAACTGACCCATGGCAATCAGATACACGGCGCCTGGGCCTTTGCGCAAATGTGGCATATTGACGAAACGGATGTAGTCCTGAATTGCCTGCCGATGTTTCATGTCGGAGGGACGATATCACTGGGCATGTCGGGAATGGGCGCCGGCGCCCATGAGGTGGTTCTGTCACCCTATGGCTTGCGGAATCAGGATATAGTTCGGAATTATTGGCGGATTGTTGAACGGTATAAAGCGACAATTGTCGGCGGCGTGCCCACGGCCATCGTCGCCATTTCCGACGTCCCGGTTGGCGATGCCGACATCTCTTCCATCCGGATGGGGTTCACAGGCGGCGCCCTGTGCCCTGTTCCTGTCGGGGAGCGTTTTGAAAAGAAGATAAACAAGCCTCTCATTGAGCAGTACGGGATGACGGAGACCGGCGCCATGATTTCGAGCAATCCTTTTATGGGTAAAAGGATCCTGGGATCGGCAGGCCTGAGGGTTCCTTTTTCCGATCTGATAGTTGCAAGGCAGGAGGAAATTGAAAAAGAAATTGTGGTGCAATGCGCTGTCGGGGAGGTTGGCTCAGTCCTGCTTCGGGGACCACAAGTATTTCCTGGATACAAAGACCCGCAGCACAATGCCGGGGCGCTGCTCACGGACGGCTGGCTGGTGACCGGAGATTTGGGATACATGAATGCTGAAAACAGGCTGTTTTTAACCGGCCGGGAAAAAGATCTCATCATCCGCGGCGGACACAATATCGATCCGGCCGCTATTGAAGAAGTGGCTAACGCCTATCCGGCGGTAAGTATGAGCGCCGCCGTCGGCATGCCTGATGAGTATGCTGGTGAGGTGCCGGTTATTTTTGTTGTTCGGAAGCCGGGTCAAGACCTCGATGTTGAAGATCTCCAGAAATATTTGACGGAGAATATTTCCGAGCCGCCGGCAAAACCAAAAAAAATACTTGCGATAGCGGAGTTGCCGACAACTACCGTTGGTAAAATATTTAAACCCCGTCTACGCGAATTGGCAGTACAGGAAAAGATTCGCCAGCTTTTTGCGAAATATATAGATAACGGGGCTATTGCCGATATCACAACGGAAACTCTCAAAAATGGAACGACTAATGCTACCGTAGCCGTTAATTCCGGCAGCGAAGTTATGAATAAACAAGAGACAGAGGACACAATAATGAAGGCATTTGTCGACCTGCCGATCAATCTGAGAATAATATGGAAATAGTTGTTTCAAACAAAGGGTTTCTGATCGGGCAATTAGTTCTTGATCTAAACATGAGAGATTGAAGGAGGTCTGCAGATGGCTGGAGATATAGAAGTGAAGACTGAGAAAGGTGTACTGATCTTAACACTCAATCGGGTCAGTAAAAAAAATGCCCTTGATCGGGATATGTATGGTGTTTTCGCTGATGCCTTTGATAAACTCGGTCGGGATGAAGCCCTCCGCTGCATGCTTATTAAAGCCAATGGGGATACTTTTTGCGCGGGAAATGACATCACCTTTTTTCTGAACAACTACAGCATGGCGGCGGCTGAGCCGCTGGGCCGTTTTTTAAATGGATTAATAAAGTTGACCAAGCCTCTGGTTGCCGCCGTTCAAGGAGCGGCAATCGGAATCGGATTTACTCTCCTGCCGCACTGCGATCTTGTTTTTGCTACAGATGACATCCGTTTGTCGACACCGTTCGGCCGCTTCGGTTTGGTGCCCGAGCTCGGTTCGAGTCAGCTTCTGACTGCCGTAATCGGCCATCGCCGGGCAATGGAAGTATTCCTCCTGGGCAAAGTTGTCGATGCAAAGGAAGCTTTGGCCTGCGGTCTTGTCAATGCAATAGTTCCCATAGATGAACTCCACGAAACCGCGTTAAATGCCGCCCAAAAACTGGCGGCACTTTCTGCCGAATGCGTATATGAAACGAAAAGACTTACCCGCAAGGCTCCGGAGGTATTGAGTACGCATCTTGAAGACGAATGTAAGACATTCATGCGGCGGGTAAAAAGCGAAGAAACTCTGGCTCTATTCAAACGTTTTTTGAAGAGATAAAACTCCATGATAGCTCTATTATAAGGCATACTTTCTTAATTCTATTGCAATCACAGATAAAGAAATTGGCTTTACTATAAATGGCTAAGTGCTTGATTTTGGCTGGGGAACAAGGATTCGAACCTTGATTGACGGAGTCAGAGTCCGCTGTCCTACCATTGAACGATTCCCCAGCAGGAAATACCCCTGGTTTCGCCCGTCCAGGTCCATGCTACGGGAAAAAGCTGACGAGCGGGGTGTATATAATGCGATTGGTTTTTTATGTCAATTGATTTTCTTAACTCTGGAGATATTTTTATCTGATTTCTTTCTGCAGGGGAATCGCAGCGGTATTCAGGACGAAAGATTCATAAATTTTGCCATTGCGCGTCAGTCCATTATGCCGCAGTTTCTGCCTGCCCGGCCATATTATTTTGGATATTGTTCAAATTGAATTTGTGATTTTCCCTCTGATGTGCTAGGAAGCAGCGCGTAAATCAGTACATTTTTGGAGAGATGGAATAATAAATTGATAATATGTAAAACGGATTGATAATATCAGGAGAGAAGAAGCTTTGAACAAGATTATTGAAAACACTAAATTATCCGAAAGCGTAGTCAAAATGGTGCTGGAAGCGCCGGTCATTGCTCAAAAGAGAAAGGCCGGTCAGTTCATCATTTTGAAAATTGATGAAAAGGGTGAACGAATTCCGCTGACCATAGTCGATTCCGACAGCCAGGCCGGAACAATCACCATCATCTATCAGGTTGTGGGCAAAACCACGTCCTTGCTGGCCCGGATGAAAGCAGGCGATGCTTTGCAGGATCTGCAGGGGCCCCTGGGCAATCCGACCGAGATTGAAAATTACGGCAAAGTCGTTTGCATAGGCGGTGGCGTCGGCGTTGGAGTTGTCTATCCGCTGGCGGTTGCCTTGAAAAAAGCCGGGAATGAAGTTATTTCCATTATCGGAGCGCGCACCAAAGATTTGATAATTCTGGAAAAGGAAATGGAAAAAGTCTCCGATAAGCTGATTGTTGCCACCGATGACGGCAGCTATGGTTTTCATGGTTTTGTCAGTGTGGTTTTGCAGCAGCTTATTGAAAAAGGTGAAAAGATCGATCGTGTTTTTGCCATTGGCCCGGTGCCGATGATGAAAGTGCTCTGTGATGTAACGAGAGCCCCCGGTATCAAGACGATTGTCAGCCTCAATTCCATAATGGTTGATGCCACGGGAATGTGCGGAGCATGCCGCGTTTCCGTAGCCGGTAAAACAAAGTTCACTTGCGTTGACGGCCCCGAATTTGACGGGCATGACGTTGATTTTAAATTATTAGCTAACCGCCTGAAGATGTATTGCGATCCTGAACGCGAGGCGTATGAAAATCATAAGTGTGGGTGTGATGGAAACTAAAGAGATTAAAGAAAAAAAGGAAAAAGTGCCGCGGCAGAAAATGCCCGAGCAGGAACCCGGGAAAAGAATCCGTAATTTTGAAGAAGTTCCCTTTGGTTATTCGGCCGAGACCGCAATTATAGAAGCCAAGCGCTGTATCCAGTGCAAAAAGCCCGGATGTATTGCGGGCTGCCCGGTGGATGTGAAGATCCCCGAGTTTATCAAGGATATTGCCGAAGGCCGTTTTATCGAGGCGGCATGGAAATTAAAAGAAACAAACGGCCTGCCCGCAGTTTGCGGCCGTGTCTGCCCGCAGGAAGACCAATGCGAAAAATTCTGTATCTTAGGCAAAAAGGGCGAGCCGGTAGCTATTGGACGTCTGGAGCGTTTTGCCGCTGATTTTGAGCGCAACGGCGGCAACATCGAAATTCCGCCGCCCGTTAAATCAAACGGCAAAAAAATAGCGATCGCGGGCGCCGGCCCTTCAGGACTGACAATTGCCGGCGATCTGGTGAAACTGGGTTATGAGGTGACAATTTTTGAGGCTTTGCATAAAGCCGGCGGTGTTTTGGTGTACGGCATCCCGGAGTTCCGCCTGCCGAAGGCAATCGTGGAAGCGGAAGTTGAATATTTGCGCCAGCTTGGTGTAAAGATCGAAACCAATTTCGTCATCGGCCGCACCAAAACCATCGATGAGCTTTTTGCGGAAGGTTTCCATGCCATGTTTATCGGTGTCGGTGCGGGCGCTCCCGTTTTTATGGATATACCCGGCGAAAATTTAAGCGGCATTTATTCCGCCAATGAGTATCTGACTCGTTCCAATCTGATGAAAGCTTATCTGTTCCCCGAGTATGACACGCCGATTGTCCGCGGCAAGCGCGTTGCCGTTATCGGCGGCGGCAATGTGGCCATGGATTCAGTGCGGACTGCCCTGCGGCTGGGCGCGGAGAGGGCAATGATCATTTACCGCCGCACCGAAGTGGAAATGCCCGCCCGGAAAGAAGAAGTCCATCATGCGCAGGAAGAGGGCGTGGAATTCCTGATGCTGACCGCGCCGGTGGAATATATCGGCAATGATGCCGGATGGGTAACCGGTATGAAATGCCTTAAAATGGAACTGGGGGAAGCCGATGCTTCCGGCCGCAGAAGCCCGGTGCCCATTAAAGGTTCCGAATATATAATTGATGTTGACACCGTCGTCGTAGCTGTGGGCACGATGGCCAATCCGATCATTCCTGTAACCACACCCGGCCTGGAGACGAACAGAAAGGGCTATATTGTTACCCGGGATGAATCAGGTTTGACCAGCCGGGATGGCATTTATGCCGGCGGCGACATTGTCACGGGTTCGGCCACGGTAATCCTGGCCATGGGCGCCGGACGTAAAGCGGCCACAGCAATTCACGAATATTTGTCGAAAAAATAATACCAAGCTGAAGTAATTATCACTTTTCAAGCGTCAATTGCCATCAAGGAAAGTTCTTTGTCTATCCAGTGCATCCTCCCCGGGGTGCACTTTCTTTATTTACTGAGTTTCAGTGGCTTCGTTTTGGAATAACTGGCATAATAGTATCGATTGTGATATTGTAATACCATAATGCATCGATGGAGGTATTGGTATGCAATCAGTTACTGTGTCGCCGAAATATCAGGTGGTAATACCCAAAAGCGTCAGAGAATCATTAAATCTTCGGCCAGGACAAAAAATGCAAGTCGTAGAATATGCCGGAAGGATTGAACTTATTCCTGAACGTGAGATCAAGGAGCTCCGTGGATTTCTCAAAGGCATCAACACAGAATTCAAGCGCGAGGCAGACAGGTTATGAATATTGTGGATTCTTCCGGCTGGCTGGCTTATTTTGCTGATGAAATAAATGCAAAGCATTTTATGACACCATTGACTGATCCAGCCACGCTTATAGTTCCTGCAATAACCATATACGAAGTATTTAAGGTCATTCTTCGGGAATCCAGTGAGAATGAGGCATTTCAGGCTGTTGTGGCCATGCAAAAAGGGAAAGTCATAGATTTAAATACATCATTGGCACTGACAGCTGCAAAGCTGAGTCTGGAATATCAGCTTCCAATGGCAGACAGTATCATTCTGGCAACGGCCCAAGAATTCAAAGCTACTATATGGACTCAAGATATGGACTTTAAAGATATAAGCAAGGTCAAATATTTTCCCAAGAAATAAAAGCACAACAAGGTTAATCCATCCGATCACTGCGCTCCGGGTGATTGCGTCGTTAGCGTAAAAGGATCTCAATATGGGCAGAATAGCAGATTTTATCTTTGCTCGAAACAAGCATGTGTGCCCCTGGTGGCTGTGCTTTACATTTGACAACGTTTTCCGCAAAATTCTTCAAGACCCGGTGGAAATTATTCAACCTTACATCAAAGAAGGAGATAAGATTCTCGATGTCGGGCCCGGCATGGGTTATTTCACAATTCCCCTGGCCCGACTGACAGGCTCCAAGGGACAGGTAATTGCGGCAGACATCCAGGAAAAGATGCTGCTTGCTCTGAAAAAGCGGGCGGAGCGGGCAGGCGTTAATGAACGCATTATTTTGCATTTGTGCTCATCGGATTTATTAGATGTCAGGGAAAAGGTGGATTTTATCCTGGCTTTTTGGATGCTGCATGAAGTGCCCGATAAACATCGATTTTTAAATGAACTTTTCGGTGCTCTGAAAGAAAACGGGACTTTTTTGCTGGTTGAACCGTTAATGCATGTTACAAAAACCGGCTTTGCAGAAACGGTAACTTTGGCCTTAAAAACAGGATTCACTCTTGGGAAAAGACCCCGAATTTTTATCAGCCGGGCGGCACTGTTAGTGAAACTTGCTGAAAATGAGCGCAGAGAATTATGAGGCAATAGTTTCACTTATCCCGCGCAGCGGAGGGGTATCCCCGTGGTTAGTGAAACTTGCTGAAAATGAGCGCAGAGAAGTATGAAGCAGTTGCACTTATTCCGCAAAGCGCCCTGTTGCCGCCAATGACCTGTCATCTCCGGTTAATTTCTGAAAGCTGTCTTTATTCTGCGGTCAAATAATTTCGACATTATGCAAGATTACCATTGATAATCAATGACATATTGTGGTAACGAAAGTAATTAGGAAAACAGCATATAGAGAACAATGCACCAATTTTAATATCAGGATATGCCGTTATGCTGGAGGCTTACTTTCTAATTTAGGAAGGAACAATCACCTGTGACCGAAAAACCTACCTACCAGGACCTGGAAAAAAGAATCAGCGTTCTCGAAGAAGAATCAATCAAAGGCCGGCAGGCGGAGGAAGCACTGCGGGAGAGCGAGGCTAAATATCGCAATGTTGTAGAGAATGCCCAGGAGGCTATCCTCATTGCCCAGGATGTGAAGCTGGTCTTTGTCAATCGTGCCGCTTTAGCTTTGACGGGCTATTCCGAGGAAAAATTTTTGTCTGTTCCCTTTACAGACTTTATCCATCCCGATGATCGGAATATTGTGGCCGGTCATCACTTGAAAAGATTGATGGGTGAGGAAGTTCCCCCTGTTTATACTTTTCGGGTCGTCCGCCAGGATGGGAGAATCAGATGGGTCGAGCTCAATGCGGCGATTATTTCCTGGGAAGGGAAACCAGCCACCCTGAATTTTTTGAGTGACATCACCGAGCGCCAGCGTGTGGAGGAAGCGCTGCGGGAGAGCGAGGAGAAATACCGGCTGCTGTTTGAAAATGCGGGTGAAGGAATCCTGATTGTCCGAGGCGAGTTGGTCGAGTTTGCCAATCCTGCTCTGGCAAAAATACTGGGACAATCGATAGAAATCATTAAATTCAAACCATTCGTTTCCTTTCTCCATCCTGATGACCGGGCAAAGGTTCTCGATCATCACATTCGAAGAATGCGTGGTGAAGATGTAGAGACGGGCTATGATTTCAGAATTATTACCAGTGCCGGGCAGGAGAGATGGTTGCATATTAATTCTCAGGTCATACCCTGGAATGGTGCGCCGGCCTCGTTGAGTTTTGTCATAGATATTACCGACCGCAAGATGGCGGAAAAAGCACTGCGGGAGAGCGAATTTCGTTTTCGCGAACTCTTCGATAAAATGAAAAGCGGGGTTGCCGTTTACGAGGCCATCAATGACGGCAATGATTTCGTATTACGGGATTTCAACCGGGCCGCGGAACTTATGGAAGGAGTTACGAAGGAGATGGTCATCGGAAGGTCCGTTCTGGAAGTTTTCCCCGCAGTTAAGGAATTTGGTCTCTTTGACCTCTTTCAAAGTGTCTGGAAAAGCGGAATTCCCCGGCACTTTCCGGTCAGTCACTACAAGGATAAGCGCATCGACGGATGGCGGGAAAACTACGTATACAAGCTTCCAGCCGGCGAACTGGTGACCATCTATGACGATGTCACAGAGAGGAAAAAGATGGAGGAGGAAATCCGGATGCTTTCGATTACGGATGCATTGACCGGATTATTCAACAGACGGGGATTTATCGCTCTTGCCGAGCAGCAGATTAAAACGGCAAACCGTATCCAAAAGAAACTGGTTTTGTTTTATATCGACCTGGACGGCATGAAGGCTGTCAATGACCGCTGGGGGCATGAAGAAGGTGATCATCTTCTGGTGAATTCAGCAAAAATTCTGAAGCAGACATTCCGGGAATCGGATATTATCGCCCGTCTGGGCGGAGATGAATTTACCGTGCTGGCCGCTGAAATTGCCGAGACTACGGAAATAGCCCTGAAGCGTCTCAACGAGAGAATAAGGAGTTACAACGATCTGCCGGATCGGCGCTATCAAATCTCCATGAGCATCGGAACGGTCATCTATGATCCTTCGACGCCATGCACGCTCGACGAACTGTTGTCCCGGGCCGACACCTTGATGTACAAGCAGAAAAAAGAAAAAGCCCACCGGACACACAGGGTAACGGCTACAGCCTCTTAATAGTCACCCCGGTGATATTTTTCGCATTCCTGCCATACATTCATCGATTTCCGTTCAGATTTTATTTCGCACCTCAATTGTCAGCGAAAAAAATTGAGGCTTAATTACCTTGAATTGAAGGAGGTTTTTTTATGAAAGATCGTCAGCTGGGCCGGGTCCGTTTTATTAACGGGGAAAATAAGGGCCGATATCCTTTCTGCCATTCAGTATATATTGCCGGAGAAAAAGAGCGTATTATCATCGATCCCGCCTCCAGCCTCGATAAGCTGAAATTATTGCAGCAAAATGAAGGTGTTGATACTGTCTGGCTTTCGCACAGCCATGAAGATCATTTCGCCTTTTTATATCTTTTTGAGAATTGTCCTGTGCGGGTGCCTATGAGGGATTATCCGCCGCTGTCAGACCTTAATATTTTCCTGGACTGGTATGGCGTGGAGGAGGGCAGTAACCGCGAGAGCTGGCGTGAAATGATGTTGAATCAATTCCGCTATGCCCCGATCAATAATGCCAATTTTTTCCGGGATGGGGAAATTGTTGATTGCGGCTCGGTTACAGTCGAAGTAATTGCCACTCCGGGTCACACACCGGGTCATTTATCTTTCTTTTTCCCTGAAGAAAAAATTCTCTTTCTGGGAGACTACGATTTGACCTCCTTTGGGCCGTGGTATGGTGATGTTTATTCGGACATTGACGAGACCATTAAATCGGTGCGCCGTCTCCAAAAAATACCCGCAGATATCTGGATTACCAGCCATGAGAAAGGTTTTTTTGAAGAAAATCCCGGTGAATTCTGGCACAACTACGAGAACATTATCTATGAGCGCGACAATAAAGTCATGGAATATTTAAAACAGCCCAGGACTCTCGAAGAAATACTTGCTGCCTGGCTGATTTACGGCAGGGCGCGCGAACCGCTTTTCTTCTATGAATTTGGTGAACGATCGCTGGTTACAAAACATCTGCAACGCCTGGAAAAACAAAACAGGATTATTCTCGATAAAAATAAGTATGTTATGATTAAGTAAGATAATTGCAAAAGCAATATGACTTTTCTGAGAATTGACTTGATAAAATAGCATCATGGTTGTAAAAAAGGACAAAAACAGACGGAAGCGGAGGGATGAAGTGTATTGGGAAAAAGATGTGGAAACAATTGATCGGAAAAACCTGGAGGAACTTCAATTATCCAGGCTTAAAGATACCATAGCACATGCCGGGAACTCTTATTATTACGGGAAAACATATAAGGAGAAAGGAATTCAGGCGGATTTAATCAAATCGCTATCCGACATTCAAAAAATTCCCTTTACCACGAAAGACGATTTGCGCGAAAACTGGCCGTATGGCTTTATCAGCGTGAACAAAGACGAACTTGTCCGCATGCATTCTTCTTCCGGCACTACAGGCCGGGCGACAGTCATCTTCCATACTGCCAATGATCTGGCCGTGTGGACAAACCTGCTGGCTCGCTGCATGTACATGGCCGGAATGCGCAAAAGCGATGTCTTCCAGAACATGATGACTTACGGTCTTTTTACCGGAGGACTGGGTTTTCATTATGGTGCGGAAAAAATCGGCGCGATGGTTATTCCGGCCGGTGCGGGGAACTCCAAACGCCAGATTCAGCTGATGATGGATTTTGCCACAACCGTGGTTCACGTAATTCCCAGCTACGCTTTGCATCTCTCCACGGTTTTTGCGGAGCTTAACCTGGATCCGCGCAAAGACACTAACGTTAAAATAGCCTTTGTCGGAGCGGAACCGCACACGGAAAAAATGCGCAGGAAAATCGAAGATATTTACGGCTATAAAGCTTTCAATTCTTATGGACTATCGGAAATGAACGGTCCGGGGGTCGCGTTCGAATGTCCCCGTCAGGATGGTTTGCATATCTGGGAAGACAGTTTTCTGGTGGAAATAATAGATCCCGAAACGCTGCAGCCTGTTGCGGACGGCGCAGAAGGCGAGCTGGTGATGACTACACTACAGCGCGAAGGAATGCCTATTTTACGTTATCGCACCAAGGATTTGACCCGCATTATTCCCGAACCTTGCCCCTGCGGGCGTACTCATCGCCGCATAGAGCGGATCAAGGGCCGGACTGACGACATGTTGATTCTCAAGGGAGTCAATATCTTCCCCATGCAGATTGAAAAAAGACTTATGGATATACCGGGAGTAGGAACTAACTTCCTGATTATTCTGGATCGTCAGGAGTTTAATGATTCCATGACCGTCAAGGTGGAAGTGAGTAAGGAATACTTTTCCGGTGACTTAAAGCAACTGGAGATGCTGCGCAAGAAAATAATCGAAGAATTGAAAAGTGAAATTCTGATTACACCTAAAGTTGATTTGGTCGGGTTGGACATTCTGCCCAAAGGAGAAGGGAAGGCGGTGCGGGTTATCGACAACCGCAAAGACTAAGGTGATGATGCGCTAAAATGCCCATATGCGTCGTTGCGCTTCGTTTAGCGTCGCTGCGACCTACGAAAAAGTAGGCCTCACTCCGCGATACTCGCGCGCCCTGCCTCTGAGACATTTTAGTCAACATCAAAAATTCAATGATTTTCAATTCAGGAGAAGGAATATGATTGCCTATCAGCTTTCCATTTTTGCCGAAAATAAACCGGGCAAACTGGCACAAGTGACCTCGGTGCTGGCCGCAGAGAATATCAGCATCCGGGCAACCACAATATCGACATCGGATACTTTCGGCGTCATCAGTTTGATTGTAGATGCCCCCGAACGGGCGGAAGCTGCTCTGACCAAAGCGGGCATGACTGTTCATCTGCGGGGGGTGCTGGCTGTCCTGATCCCGGACAAACCAGGCGGGCTCGATCAACTCACTCAACTGCTCTATAAAGAGGCTGTCAATATCAACAACGCCTACGGCTTTGTTCTGGAAGCTTCCCAAAAAGCGGTTTTTGTGGTTGATGTGGACCAGATGGAAAAAACAGAAAAACTGCTGGAAGAGCATGGATTTCAGACGCTGGATACGGCGGCGCTTTCGGCAATTGAACCATTGCTCAGCGCTAAACAGTAAATATGGATGGCCTGGGGAGGCTTTTGTCTGGGGAAAACAGAAATAGAAATTTCAGGTTCAAGAAAGAAGGGGAGGCAGGTCATGACGCATGCAGATAAAAATAAATATTATCAAAAGCATCCCGGCCGGACAAAAGTTGATGACGTCTTAAAGCAGAAAATTCTGCAGAAAGTAACAGATAACAACTTGAGTTGTGTCCTGGCGGAAGAAATTGCCCGGGCAGGTCAGGTCACCCTGGAGGAAACAGGCGTTGCTCTTGACCTCTTGAATATCAATATCGTTGCCTGCCAGCTGGGGCTTTTTGGCTATAGCCCGCAAAAGAAAATTGTTCAGCCGGTAAAAGATGTTGTTCCGGGATTAAAAGATGAAATTTTGCAAGCGCTTATCGGCGGGCATCTCCCGTGTGCAGCTGCCTGGGAAATTGCCCGAAAATTGAACCTGCCGCGAATGAAAGTTTCTGCTGCCTGCGAGGCATTGCAAATTAAGGTTAAGCCTTGTCAGTTGGGCGCTTTCTAATCGTAATAACCCCGTAAAATAACCTGAAGGTCACGCGAGTCCATATGCTGTGTTGCGCGGCATCCCTTGTCGTTGCGGCGTACGCTAAAAGTACGCCTCACTCCTCGGGATTTGCGCGCCTTGCCTCTGAAGCTTTTTACGAGGTTATCAATAATAAAGTTGATGGTAGCTCTCCAGAAGGCGGATCATTAAATCGGCGTTTTTTCGGGCGCCGGCGATAATTGCCTCCATACTTAACGGCTTTTCCACAATCCCATTGCCATAATTATCAATGGAACATGCCGATGCGTATGGCAAATCCAATTCCTGCGCAATTACCGCCTCACTGGCCATAGTCATTCCGACGATATCGGCGAAATTTGCCATCATACGGATTTCTGCTTTTGTCTCCAGCCGCGGACCAGGCGTCTGCCAGTAAATGCCTTCTTCGATGACGGAAATTCCGCAATTATTTGCCGCTGCGATCAGCTTGCGCCTTACTTTTTCATCCAAGGCAGGAGTAATATGAATGGCTTTATTTTGATGAAGAGCGGGCGTAGCCGTTAGTGTTAAGAAATCATCCGGAATTACAATATTGCCGGGGCATAAATCCTTTTTCAGCGAGCCCGTGGAATTAATTCCCACCACTTCCGACGCTCCCAGGTCGCGGAGAGACTTTAAATTGGCACGGTGATTGATGCAGTGCGGGAGAATATGCTCTTGCGGGTCATTGCCGTGCCGCGGAATTAGGACTATTTTATCGGTAACCATGGCAGTTGATGTTCCATAATCATTCTTCACTGTTACTTTACGGCAATCCTTCAACAGATCGCTTCTTTCCATGATTATTGTACCGGAGATAACTCCCAGAATACCCATAATTTCCTCCTGGCGATTTATATAAAACAAATGGCCATTTAGCAATCAGAAAGTCTCTTCAAATAGCAATTGACATTTCTTAAGGCATTATGACATAAAACCGGATAGTAAAAAAGGAGGATGTCTGTAATGACCAATGAGTATGTAACCGCCGCCACCGACGATAATTTTGAAGCAGAAGTGCTCAAGTGCAGCAAACCGGTACTGGTTGACTTTTGGGCGCCCTGGTGCGGTCCCTGTAAAGCTGTCGGCCCGTTTGTGGAAGAACTGGCCCAGCAGTATGCGGACAGCATCAAAGTTATGAAGCTGAATGTCGATGAAGGTCAGAAAACGGCACTGAATTATGGAGTGCGCAGCATTCCCACCATTATTCTTTTTAAAGACGGGAAGATACTGGATACAATAATCGGTCTTGTTCCCAAAGAGAAGCTGGAAGATTTCATCAAGAAGGGTTTATAAATAGCGCGATGGCCAATAAAACATTAAGAGCGGGCTTAATTATTTTTGCAGTCTTTCTTTTGTGCTGCGCTGCCGGCTGTTCTTTTTTTAAAAAGGACCAGATGGTAAGAAATTCGCCGGAGGCACTTTACATCCGTGGTTCCGCTGAGTTTCAAGATGGCAGTTACAAAAAGGCGCGGGAATTTTTTATTCGTCTCAAGGATGAATATCCCCTGCATAATCTGGCCATACTGGCCGAACTGGGTATCGCCGACTCTTTTTTTACCGATAAAGAATACCCCGAAGCAGAAAATGCTTATAGGGAATTCCTTAATATGCACCCGACTAACGAGCATATTCCTTATGTCCTTTATCAGTTGGGTATGTGCCACTACAGTTTAAAGGGGACAATTGACCGCGATCAGACAGAAACAATCAAAGCAAGCAAGGAATTTGAAAGACTGATTGCCCGTTTTCCGGAAAATAAATTTTCCCTGGCAGCGGGTAAATACTTGCGGGAATGCAAACAGGATCTGGCCGAACAGGAATTTTATGTAGGCCAATTCTATTTCCGGCAGAAAAAATATTCGGCTGCTTTAAACCGGTTTGAGACCATTGCACGTAATTATGCCAACCTTGGCCTTGATTACAAGATAGAATACTATATCGGTGAAACGAAGAGAAAGTTAGCCGAGGAAGAAAAACTAAAACAGGCCGCTGCCGAGAAGCTAAAGCAGAAGGCGACAAAAAAATAGCAAAGCAAGATGAGCCGCACTACCAGTTCGGATCAGTCAGATTAATAATAACAAAACATAATCATTGCCTGTTAACCATTGCCATAAAATATCTCTTACTTCACACTGCGACGGCAAAATTTGAGATCTTATCACCCGCACCCGGGCAGAAAATGAGATCAGGAAAATATTCTCATATTCTGGCCGTTATCCAATTGACATATCAGCCCTCTCGTTTTAGAATCCTGTCAAGAAGCTCTCTTACATCCATTTGGAAACATTCAGTACGGAAAAGAATTTACGCCGCTGCGGGGGTCAACTTACGGATGGAGCGCAGAGGAAGGATCAGTTTAATGTTCAACTCCCTGCGTTGTATAAAAACTGCAATACGGGATTCAAAAGACCGGCGGGGCTGAAATCATGGCACGATCTCTTTTGTTTGTTCGGCTACTCAAGAAAACTTTTTCGCAGCGGTTCTTCTATGCCCGGCTCAGTAAACTGCCGTTCCTTGGAAGCATTATGGATCAACTGCTCTTTGAGGGCGACGACATCATCTACCTGCCCAAGAGCAAGGCCATTGCCGTGAATGAGGACGTCCCGGCGCCCGGTCAGACGGTGCTGCCTTCTGCCGTCGTGGATCACTTCATCGAAACGGCCAGTTACCACTGGGTGATGAATGAATGCATTTGTCGGGCCGCGACGAACTGCAGGGATTATCCCCACGACCTGGGATGCCTGTTTCTGGGGGAAGCGGTCATCGGAATCCACCCCGAACTGGGACGCCGTGTAACCAAGGAGGAAGCCAGAGAGCATATCCATCGGTGCCGGCAGGCGGGGTTGACGCATCTGGTCGGGCGCAACAAGATTGATACCGTCTGGCTGGGCGTTGGTCCCGGCCATAAACTGCTGACAATCTGCAATTGCTGTCCCTGCTGTTGTCTCTGGCGAATGCTTCCCTATCTGACCGAAAGGATCAGCGGCAAAGTTGCGAGAATGCCCGGCGTGACCGTGACAGTCAGTGACCGGTGCACCGGTTGCGGCAGCTGCCTGGATGGCGTGTGCTTTGTAGATGCCATTCATCTGGTTGAAAGCCGCGTCGTTCACACGCAAGCATGCCGGGGATGCGGCCACTGCGCAACTGTCTGTACCTCCAGCGCCATAGAAATCACATACGAAAATGACCGGATCGTTCAGGATTCTATTGCACGTCTCTCACGCCTCGTCGATCTTTCGTGACGGCGGCATAGTGCTTGTGGCCGCCACGCCTGATCCGGACGAACCGTCCATAATAAAAACAATTCACGCCGACAGTCATCTGCACAAAAAACATCCTGTGACCAGTTCTTTATGGCCAGGATTCCCTTGACAGACAAGACCGAGTTTCTTATAGTTTGCCCGGGACAAGCAATATCATGTCGGATTTTATAAGTATGGTTATGCTTAGAAAACGTAAAAAATAATTTGGAGAGAGTGCAATGGACGTTATTGAAACCATCAATAAACGAAAATCAATCAGAAGCTTTAAGCCTGATCCTGTGCCACCAGATGTGTTAAAGAAAATAGTCGAGGGGGCTTTACGTTCACCATCAGCATCCAACAGCCAGCCCTGGGAGTTTGCAGTAGTCAGCGGGACTAAGTTGGAGGAGATTAAGCAGGCCTACCTGGATAATGCTCAAAGTAAACCCAGCTTTGATGTGCCCATCCCATTTAAATATCCTGAACCCTGGAACTCAAGACAGGCGGCAGTTATGGCGGGAGTTCTCGGTACGATGGGAGTAGCACGCGAAGATAAACAGAAACGCATTGAATGGGCGTTAAATGCTTTCAGACTTTGGGGTGCCCCCAGCTGTATTTATATTTTGCTGGAACGCTCTTTTTATTCTGCTGATGGTGGCACAAATGTCTGGAATTTATTTGACTGCGGCCTAATCACTCAGAATATTCTCCTGTTGGCCACCGCGAGTGGATTGGGATCCATTCCGGCCATCCAGCCTGTGCTTTATCCTGACCTTCTCCGCAAGATATTGAATATTCCGGATTCCAAGTTAATAATACTGGGTATACCCCTGGGGTACATAGACTCAAGTAGTCCCGTCAATGAATTCCAGGCGATGCGGGAACCACTGGAGAAAGTGGCCAGGTTTTACGATTAGTTGGCCCTCTTTCGGAAAAGCCCAGCGCCGGGCCATGAAATGACAGTTTTATTTGTCCTGACCTATACTTGACAGATGGTGTCCAATGAAGTCTTGTCTTGACAATCATAGCACCTATAAATACATGCTTTAAAGTATGGAATTAGAGTGAGGATTGCCACTTCAAGTCTTCAAAGATGCTTCATACTAAGAGCGGGGAATTACAGCCGCATAAAACATCGAGACAAACCGTACCACGTAAAAAAGGTTGAGGAAAATTCTACAACCGCCGAAAAGATCTTAATGGCAAGGGATTGCCACATATTCAATCTGAAAAGTCAAGAGTAAAGATTTGACCCCGAGTTCCCCGATAGTGCGGCATCGCCGGGAAAACAGGCGGTAAATGGAGAAAACAAATATCGACCTAAACATTATAAGAAACCGTTATACTCGACTTAAATCGATATTATAGCGGCAAATCCCAAATAAAATGAGGTTGGCCATGAAAATAGAGCCTGTTACCGCCAAGCCAGACAAGGAGGAGCTTAATGGGCGCCTGGAAAAGATCCGGACGCTGATGGATAAGGAGAAACTGGACTATTACGTCTCATTCTCCCCGACCAATGTTTACTACCTGACCAATTTCGCCAACCTGGTACACGAGCGGCCCTTCATACTGGTGATAGGCAAGAAGGGGCCGATGAAGATGGTCTGCCCCCTGCTGGAGTCCACGCATGTCCAGAACAGGGCGCGATGCGACCTGGAGTATGTAATTTACTACGAATTCCCGGCGCCGGAAGGGCAGAACTGGTACGACGTCTACCGCCCGCTCTTCAAGGACAGCGACCGCGTGGGCCACGAGACGGCCATGCCGGCCGGCATACTCAAGGAGACGCGCGGCACCAAGGTAATGACCAACATCATCGAGGAGGTGCGCGTCATCAAGACCGACTACGAGATAGGCCGCCACGTGCACGCCTGCCAGGTCGTGGACGAAGGCATGAAAAAGCTTCTTGAGACCACACGGGCGGGTGTGCCGCTCATCACCATCTACAGCGGGTTGGTGCAGGCCATGATGGCCAAAGCTCTCTTCGAAGTGGCCGACCTCAACCTCATCGCCAGCAAGTTCCAGGGCGCAGTCTGGCCGCCCTCGATATCGCATGACCCCCATATAATACCCACTCCCTTCATGATTATGGAAGAGGGCGGTCCCTCATGCTCCATCGTCGGCGCCATAGTGGACGGCTATGGAGTGGAGATAGAGAGGACGCTTTTCCTGGAGTATATACCGGAACACGCCAGGAAGCTCTTCGACACCATGATGAAGGCCCGCGAGCGGGCCTACAATCTGGCGCAGCCTGGTATGGTATTGGAAGAGATCGACAGGCAGGTAAGGCAGGTCTTCATCGACGCCGGCTATGAGAAGAACATCATCCACCGCACGGGACACGGCTTCGGCATCACCGGGCACGAGGACCCCTTCCTGGCACTGGGCGATAAGCGCAAACTGGCCCCGGGCATGATAATAAGCATCGAACCCGGGATTTATTTCAAGGGGAAGGGGGGCTACCGCCACTCCGATACCGTGCTGATCACGGAGAACGGCAATCTTAAACTTACGCACGCACCCGATCAAATGGAAGAACTGCTCTTCAGGAAATAAGGGGATTATAAATATGAAAGAACCGGTTGGCACTCAACCCCAGGAATACAAAACTGGCGGCGGCAGCGCGATGTATATCCTGGTCGTTTGCACCCTGCTGTATGCCATCAACTATATTGACCGGCAGGTCTTCTCGGTGGTTCTGCAGCCCATGAAGGTGGAACTGGGGCTGACCGACACTCAGTGCGGCCTGGCACAGACGCTCTTCATCCTGGGCATGGCGTTTTTCTCCTTCCCGGTGGCCTACCTGGTCGACCGCTGGAGCCGCAGCCGGACCATTGGCATCATGGCCCTGCTCTGGAGCCTTTTCACCCTCCTGACCGGCTTCGCCAAGAGTTTTACAACCCTGATCATCCCGCGCACCATGGTGGGAGTTGGTGAATCTGGTTTCACCGCCGGCGGCGTGGCCATGGTCAGTGCCGCCTACCCGCCGGAAAAGCGCGCCCGCATGCTGGGCATCTTCAACATCGGCATACCGCTGGGCGCCGCCATCGGTACGATAGCAGGCGGTGCCATCTCCGCCTCCATGGGCTGGCGCTGGGCATTTTATATCTTCGCCGTTCCCGGCATCATCCTGGGCATCCTGGCCTTTTTCATGAAGGATTACAGGACGCCGATCCAACCGGGCACGGCCGGCGCCAGGCTCAATTTCGGAAAGTCCATTGCTGCATTATTCCGCATCCGCAGCCTGGTCCTGTATTTCTTCGGCTACGGTATTTTCTGCTTTATGACGGTGTCCGTTCTGGTCTGGTCGCCGGCGCTTTTGATGCGCCTGATGAACATTTCCGAGAAATCGGCCGGTATGATCGTGGGTGGATGGGCGCTGATGGCCATTATTGCCGCCCCGCTGGGCGGGTGGCTGGCCGACCTCTGGCAGAAGAAGTCCGGCAAGGGCCGGCTCTACCTGCCTGCCCTGGCCTCTGTCTTGGCTGCCATCGTACTGATCATTATGGTGATACTGAGGTTCGGCCCCATCGGTATAGCCCTCGGCTTCGTCTACGGCTTCCTGTCGGTGATCGGCTCACCGGCACTTAACGCCGTCTCACAGGACGTGGTGCCGGCAGCACACAAGGGTCTCTCCATGGGCATGGCCGTGTTCTCCGCATACATGTTCGGCGGCGCCTGGGGGCCCTCTGTAGTGGGTGCCATATCCGACGCAATGGGAGGGGGCGCCGATGGCCTTATGACAGCCATGCTGTTCACTACCATCGCCGGTTTCATCGCGGCATTGTTGCTCTGGCTGGCCGCCCGTACCTACCCGGCGGATATGGCCAGGGTCCGGCATGAAACATTGATAGCCAAATAAGTGTGTGGGAGGAGATATGAACCTGACAACGCTGTTACGTTTGCAGGCAATTTATTTCGTGCTGGGCATGCTCTACAACGGACTGAGCTTTTACCTCACCTCCATAGGTATGCCGGCGCTGGCACCCACTAAACCCTTGCTGGGAGCCGTTTCGATGATAGTTTACGCGCTATTCCTTCTCCCCGGCTACCTGCGCAGGATCACGCTTTACCGGATACTGATGGGGGTTGCCATTATCGTGATGGGCTATGGTGGAGTGGTCACACACATCATCAATATCTTTACCCAACCCCAGGTGTACAGTTCAATTGCGGCCTGGGCAGCTGCGGTGGCCATTAACTTATTCGGCCTAACGTTGAATATCGTCGCGGTTCTGGGCAAGTTTAAGAAGTCAGGAATTCCCTGATTTGCCTCATACGTCTATATGAAACCTCAAATGCTGTATAATCAGGGGAGAGATTAGGGGTCATCCATTTTAGCACACCTGCTTCCCTTCAAAAAGTATTCCTCAGAAGACCATTTCTAATTTGTCGGGATAATCAGACTTGACACGGTTATGGGCATATGATTATAATGCACCCATCGTCAGACCAAAGAAATGCCGATTGAAATACCGCTGCAGGAAATGCGGAGAAGACAGTGAGTTCCTTGTGATGAGGGACAAGGACCCCATAACGTGCAAAAAATGGGGCGGAGAGAACCCGGGAAAACTGATGTCTGCAGACAGTTCGCTGACGACTTTCCTAAACAGTTAGGCACCTCTTCCCGACGAATGCTGCGGCGCTCCCAACACCTGTGGGAGACGGGGAAACTGCTGTTCGTAATACAGATAAATTTCATTCTACGGAATAAAATAAGGGAGGCAGTTATGTTTCATGAGGAAAAGTGCGATTTTTGCGGTGAGTGTTTAGCGAAGTGCCATTACCTCGATTTCAATGCAGAAACCGGCGGGCAGGCCTTCCGGAGGCTGGTACAGGGGGAAAAGGTCGACTGGCTCTACAATTGCGTGACCTGTATTGCCTGTAACGAATTCTGTCCCAAGAACGCCCGGCCATTTGACCTGATACTTAGCAGGATGGAGGAGGCGGGAGATTTCACCGACGTGGCCCTCAGAAACCAAATGGCCGACCGTTTCAAGGCGGAAGGAGAACCGAAAGCCTTACAACCGAATGACCGGGTCATGTCGATTTGCGTTATGGACGGGAGCATGCCCTGGGCGATCCAGGGAAGTCTCTTTCAGGACCTGCCGCTGCTCAAAGGTCGCCATTATTTCTGCAACGTACTGTTTGCCCACATGGGGGATGAATCCATCATGAGGGACCGTCTGCAAGGACTCGTGGACAACTTGGCCAAATCAGGGGCGAAAGAAATTGTCTTTGTTCATGAAGATTGCTACGCCCTCCTCAAAGGCATGGCCCCGGAATTCGGGATCATCCTGCCTTTTCGCCCCGTCTCCATTCTCGAATACCTGGCAGGTTATCTGAAGAATCATCCGGAGCGGATCAATAAGCTTAACATGAAGGTCGCCTATCAGCGCCCCTGCGCCTCCCGCTATACGCCGGAGAAGGATCATTACGTAGATGAGATATTCAACCTCATCGGCGTAGAGCGCGTCACCCGCCGGTACGACGGAATCAACGCCATCTGCTGCGGTGTGGAACTGGCCGGACCGAACCTTAAACTATTTCCCCGGGGAAAGAACTTCGAGCCCTTCCGGGACAAAAACATTCAGGACGCCAAAGACAACGGCGCGGAGGCAATGGTCTATTTATGCCCCATGTGCTACCGGACCCTGAGCAAGAAGACAAAGAGCGCGGGGATGGTCAACTACATGATCAGCGACATTTGCCGCCTGGCCATCGGTGAAACCCTGCCGGAAGACAAACCGGCATAAGGGCGGCAGCACCTGATCAAAGGGGAACGGATTAAATCCAACCACAATCTCCATTGACCGCTGTTTCCAAGGTATCAAGAAGGCGCGGATTGCGGACCATGAGGAAAGGTTTGCAAGCAGCGAAGCGTCAAGGTATGTGCAAATCATGAGGCAGAAAAAGGCATTAATCTACGGAGGAAAAACAAATGATCTCGACAAATCTTAAAGCCGTCGAAAAAATTGAAATCCTGTCCTTGCAGGATAACTATATTGAGATGACGGCCACGGACAACAACGCTGTCGTGACCAGGGCCATTCCCTTGAAAGAGGGATATTTCCGCCAGTCGGTGCTCGCAGAGCACGGTTTTTCCGCTGTCGTGAAGACGGTTGTCAATGGGAAGACCAGCAGTCTCCTCTTCGATTTCGGTTTTTCCGAGGATGGCGCCGCCGGCAACGCCGGGGTTTTGGGGGCCGACTTATCCTCGGTGGAAGCGGTCGTCCTCTCCCATGGACATAACGATCATACCGGCGGCTTCGTCAGGTTGACGGAGATGCTCGGGAAGAGAAGCATCCCCTTTGTGGTCCACCCGGCGGTCTTCCGTCATTCCCGTTACCTGAAAGTGCCTGTAAGGGACATGAAGATCCACTTCTCGCCCCTGAACAGGGAGCAGATCGCCGCCGCAGGGCTGAAACTCATCGAATCCATATCTCCTGTCACCATCCTTGAAGATACTGTCCTCTTTCTCGGCGAGATCCCCCATAAAACCGCTTTTGAAAAAGGTTTTCCCATCGCCCATTATCAGGAGGGTGGCGAGGAAAAGTGGGATCCCATCGAAGACGACACCTCGATAGTCATGAATCTGAAAAACAGAGGGCTGGTAGTCCTCTCGGGCTGCGCCCATGCGGGGATCGTGAACACGGTAAATTACGCCCGGGAGATCACGGGAATAGACAAGGTCCACGCCGTTATGGGGGGATTTCATCTCTCGGGTATTTACTTCGAGGGTATCATCGGCGCTACAGTTGAAGAAATGAAAAAGATAAATCCCGACCACATAATTCCCTGTCACTGCACGGGACGCAAAGCGATAATGGAATTTGAGAGGGTTATGCCGGATAAGTTCATCCTTAATATGTCCGGAACAAAGATGACCTTTGCCGCATGATCGGCAAGACAGGGGGCTTTGCTTTTTTCGCTTAGTCCTTTTGGTAATCATCACTTTTTACTCTCGCATCTCCCTAACACTTTCGTGAAACAGTTACCGAGATACGACTTAACTGGACACCCTGTGGGAAGCGAAGCATAGGCCAAGGCTGATTATTGTCCCTGTTTGATTCTTCGAATAATATTTTGTCTTATTCTCTCCGGATTGTCTGATGTATCAATTTTGAAATAATTAGCGGCCGGAACTTCAGTGACCTCGTCGAAGTCTTTTTTCTGTTCCTGGAAAATTTCCCAGCGTCCGTCAGAAGCATTGTCTTTTTCCTGTGCTCTTTTATCCAGCCGTATTTTAACAATCTCATCACGGCAGGTACATTCAATCATATAAAAAGGAACAGTCAGCTTTTGTGCCAGCTGCATGGCTTTTTGACGTTCCGAGCGTTTTTTAAATGACGCATCAATAATGACTGCCTGGCCGGATTTTATTGCTGCATCCGCTATTTCATAAGCCCTGTCATAGGTCCTGCGGGAAATTTCATCGGAATAGATACCCTGGCCGAATTTCACGTAATGCTTCTGGGCCGGATTAATCTTGAGCAGTTCTTTGCGCAGCACATCGGTGCGAATAGTCCTTGCGCCCAGCCTTGCGGCTAAATGGCGCGCCTGATAGCTTTTTCCGCAGCCCATCAGACCGGCAGTTAAAATCAAAACAGGTTTTTCCAGGGTCGCGGCATATGTATAGGCCAAATCAAAATAGCGCTGCGCCGTTTTGGCGATCAGGGAGCGTTCATCTGCGGGAATCTCTTTTTGATCAAGCCGGAAACTGATTACCTTGCCCCGGACGTAGGCGTAATAGCAGCGGTAAAAGTTGAGCAAAATGAGCATGTCGGTATCGCCGGAGTGCCTGATATAGGCTTTTGTAAAAGATTCGGCCTGCTGCGGATATCCATTAAAATCAAGATCCATTGTTAAAAAAGCGACTTCAGCGGCGACATCGCCAAAACGAAAACGCTCATTGAATTCGATGCAGTCAAAAACAATTACTTCGTCGGCAATGCAGATATGTTCCAGATGCAAATCGCCATGGCAATCGCGAATTTTACGGTGCACCACCCTTTTTTCCATTAATGCTTTCTTTTCCTGAAGGAAACTTTCCACGTAATCTTGAATAAACTTATATTGATATTCGGGGATGGTTACATTTACGTAGTTCAGCGTCTGCGTAAAGTTTTCTTCATGGTTCTGGCGGATTACAGCCATGCTGCCCATCTCGTCGATACGACCACCTGTTTCGGCCACCTGATGAAAGGCAGCTATTTTATCGGCGACTCTATCGATTACTTTGTCATCAACCTTGCCTTCAGCCAGCAATATTTTCAGCATTTTATCCTGCGGCAGTTTCTTCATCCGGACGGCATAATCAATGACTGTGCCTTCGGAGCCGAGAATGATATTGCCTTTGGCATCCTCAGATAAAGCTACGACATCAAGATAGATGCTCGATGCCAGGCGCTTGTTTAAGCGCAGCTCTTCATCACAATAAAATTTCCTTTTGGCCAGGTCTGTAAAATCGAGAAAGCCGAAATTAACCGGTTTCTTGATCTTATAAACAAAATCTCCGGCGATGAAAACATAAGAGATGTGGGTTTGCACCATCTCGACGGCGGTCGGCTTATGCGGATAAAAAGCAGGATTTGTCATTGATTCTAAAAGAGTTGGCTGGGTCATAGCAGAAGCTCCTGAGCACGGCAAAAATATTCTAAAAAATATTAAGGAATCTAATCCCGGTCAGCGGGATAATTTCTAACTTACTAATCAATCATCGGCAGATTATCAAGACAAAAATCAATGACACTCGCTGAAAACGAATGCAGTGAAGATGGAAGCACAAGTGGAATTGATCCCGAAAGCGCGCCAGTTAAGGCAGAGCTATTCGGGATCCCTTGGTTTATACTTCCCCTGCTTCCTTTGGGGGTGGTTCACTAAATTCGTTCTTGTGCTGTGGGATTACTGAAGGCCTGGTACTTTAACAGCTGGGATAAATTTATGCTTCCTAAACCGTTTTCCCGGGTGACCATGACTTTTGGGGAAAAAATTAAACTGCCGCCGCTGCAAGGAGAGGCTGATTTTGAGAGTCAAAGATTAATGATACAGAAAATTATGCAGCCTCACCTTGCCAGGTAGAAGTATTTTGGCAAATTACGTTTAATAGTGATGATCTCGTAAAAAGTCCGTCACACCGGTGAAAGAGGCTGTGTCGCAATAGAAAATTGTCATTGCGAACGCACGATAGTGCGTGTGGCAATCCATATATTATTAATGGCTTACGAGATTGCTTCGCTCATTGGTTTTTTGTAAGTCGTTGAGATTTCCGGATTCCGGCTTTCGTAACCTGATAACCTGAAGGTCACGCGAGGTCACAAGACCGGAATGACGATTATGAGGCTTTTTCGACTTTTTACGACTCCGTCATAAGTTGCGGACGCAGCCGATTGAAGGCTGAAAGCTCGAATTTATTTCTGCTGGACAAAAAAATCTTCCACCTTTTTAAAATTCTCATCGACCGTTTTTTTGAAATCTTCACACCCTTTTTTGTAAGTTTTCATCCATTCGGCGACTGCTTTTTTGCCTTCTTCCGGGAACATGGGTGCCTTCTCCCAGAACTTGCTGATGATCCTTTCATTCTGCTCGTGCAAGGCATACATGGCATTAAAATTATTGTCAAAAGCGGCTTTATTGAAAGCGATCATTTGCTTGGCGATTTGTTTGGGATCCATAATGACCTCCAGAATAAAATTTTAATGAATAAACTATTTCTTCCCGGCTTTCTTAACCTGTTCTTTCTCGGCCTGGGCAAAATAATCGGTCAATTTTTTATAGCTCTCATCAGTTGTCTTTTTAAATTCTTCGCGTCCCTTCTTGTAGGTGTTAACCCATTCGTTAACAGCCTTTTTCCCTTCTTCCGGGAACCACGGGGCTTTTTCTAAAAAGCGAAAAATAAGCTTTTCAGTTTGGTCCTGTAAAACCGTCATGGCGTTGAAAGTGTTATCAAACGCAGTCTTGTTGAATTCCATCATTTGTTTGGCAATTTGTTTCTGGTCCATGGTGTGGCCTCCTTTCCAAGCATTGTTAATGGTTATTCATCTTTTCCAACATTTTGATAAATACATTCTGATAAACAGTTATGGCAGTTGTTGTATGTCAAGGTCTCCCGATAACAACCAGACTAATTACCCTGCATTTTATAAGAAATATCGAAAAAAATACAGCTCTTTTACCATAGGATAAAGAAATTCCGATTAATTCAGCCATTTCGCCAGCAATTTAGCTTCCCGGTCCTCCCAATGTGCTGAATACCGGATTTTCAGGAAAAAATTGTAAAGCTGATCAATGGCCTTGGCTGCATTCTCAATAAGATAAATCCGTTCCAGTATTTTGCCGGAAGGATCTTCTCCCGTTTCGTCCCATTCGGCAACCGGCAGCTTCAGTGATTGGAAATGGAAATTATCGGCTTTCAGCGTAAACTCCCATTCATTTTGATTGGAAATGAGCCTGATTCCGGCCTCTTTAACTTTCTTGCCCTGACGAATCGCCTCTTTGCCTTCTTTTAATTCAGCGTGTATCCCTGAACAGACTACACCCTGCGAATATTCTCCTTCTCCTGCCTCCAGAGCAATTCTTTTTAAGAAATGAAGCTCCACTTCATCGCCTGGAGATAAGCTGATTCGACCATTGCGCTCTTCGGACTTAAACCAGAGCCAGGTCATGAATTCGCGGCCGATCAGAGATGCATCTTCTTTTTTCAGGGCTGCCCCGGCAATCTTTTCGGCGATCTGTTGATTATCACCGGGCAAAAGTCTTATCAGGCCCAAAGAAAAGGTTTTTTTAAACAACTCAATAAAGTCGTCCGCCACCTTGTCGGTAAGAGATGAAAAGTAAACGGTATTCTGGCTCAGAGCCCAGCAAACATCGTAAAAGGATGGCACCGGATCAAGTCTGGCCAGAATTTCTGATTTTACTTTATCTTTAATTCCGCCGGCAATTTGCTTGTTGACCCGGGTTTTTCCGCTCTGGGCAAGAAACTGCCTTTCTTCTTCCATAATCCTGATTTTCATCAGTTTAGGGGGAACTGTTTTACGGTCGATGCGCAGAGAAAAAATAAGATAATCCCCCAGCGCATAATTGGCCTCTTTAAAATCGGCATCGAGTATATCAGTTACGGAAACCCAGCCCAATCTTTTTTCTTCGGTTGATTTGGCTGATTCCCGGAAGGAATTGGCTTTAATCCTGTTGTTGACGAAGTTAAAAAAAGCCTGCGGCAGCTGGCCTTCCACCTGAAATCGCGCAAAAGAAAAATTGCCCTTAAGTAAACCCATAATCAGCACCTCACGGCCGGTACCGTATATTATTCGCGAGTATTCTGTCAAGAGTTTATGCGCTAAAATTATCCTTAAATATCAAAGAGTTTCTTGTTTGTCGGGCAAATTAATTATCCATAGACAGTAGCTTTTTTTTATGTTACTGAATTCCATGTTTTTTGGGGTATAAAGCTATGAAAATCAAGAAAGTCGGCATTGTCGCCAACACAGAAAAAGAAAAAACAGCCGAGTATGCAAAACTCTTAAAAGAGTGGCTGGAGAGCCGCGGCATTGAAGTCTTCGTGGAAGCGGAAATTGCCGCTAAAATCGGTGTCCGGGGCGGTCTGTCCTGGGACAATCTCGCCCGGAAAACGGAACTTATTGCCGTATTGGGTGGCGACGGGACAATGCTGCGGACGGCACGCGGCATGGCCAAACATGATATTGCCATTGTCGGCATCAACATGGGCAGCTTCGGATATCTGACTGAGGTTAATCTCAACGAAATGCATTCGGCGCTGGAATTAATTTTAGATGGTAATTATGTCGCCGAAAAAAGGATGATGCTGGACGTGGCCGTCAGCCGCGGTAAGACGATTACTGCCGACGGCAGAGTTTTGAATGACGTCGTTATCAACAGGGGCAACCTCTCTCGGATTGTTGAGCTGGAAATAACGATAGATGATATATATCTGACTACCTATAAGGCCGACGGCCTTATTATTTCGACACCTACGGGTTCTACCGCTTATTCGCTTTCCGCCGGCGGGCCGATTGTCTATCCGGAAAAAGATTTGATTATTATCAATCCTATTTGTCCGCATACACTGACCAATCGACCCATAATTATCCCGGAAAATTCCAGTTTGCAGATAACTCTCTGGTCCAAGGAAAGAGGGGCGACTCTAACGCTGGACGGACAGGAATCATACCGTTTAAGATCAGGCGACGCCATCGACGTGAAAAAATCAAATTTTGTAACCAGTCTGGTTCTTTCACCGCACCGCAGTTACTGGGAAATTCTGCGTTCCAAACTCGGTTGGGGCGGTTTACCTTCGGGAGCTAAAAGACGAAAAAATGCTTAATGACTTGAGCATTAAAAACTTTGCCATTATTGATGAACTCCGGGTTTCCTTCAATAAGGGTTTGAACATTATTTCCGGGGAGACGGGCGCCGGCAAGTCGATCATTATCGGTGCCGTCAATCTGCTACTGGGCGAAAGAGCAGCTACCGAAATGATCAGAACAAAGGCGGATGCGGCGACGGTGGAAGCGCTTTTTGATATCAGCCGGAATAAAGCACTGCAAAAAAAAATCAGCCAGATGGGTTTTGAGGCGGGAAACGATCTGGTTATCCGCCGGGTAGTTTCGCGTACAGGCAAAAACAGGGCGCTGATCAACGGGCAGATGGCCACATTGGCCAATCTGGCTGCCGTGAGCGAGTTCCTGATTAATATCTGTGGTCAGCATGAGCATCAGATGATTCTTAATGCCGAAAATCATATCGACATTCTGGATGATTTTGGCGGCTGTCTGCCGGCAAGAGCCGCTTATGAAGAATCGTATAATCAATTTCAGCAGATTAAAGCGCAGCAGGATAAACTGGAGAATCAACGCCTAGCCAGAGAAGAAAAAACCGAATTAATAAGATTTCAGTTGAAAGAAATAGAAGATGTTGCGCCGCAGATTGCCGAAGACAATTCTTTAATCGAAGAAAAAAAGGTGCTGGTCAATGTGCAGAAACTGCTCGCCGCCGCCGCCCGCGCCTATGATTTGCTCTACGGCGAAGCAAGTTCCGTTATTGAAAAATTAAAAGAAGTTCAGGGTCAGATAAAAGAAATTAAGAAAATTGATGCCAAATTAACCCTGTCGGAAACTGATGTGGAAAACAGCTTCTTTACCCTGCAGGATGCGGCTCTGTCCCTGAGGAACTACAGCAAAAATCTTTTCTTCG
Source organism: Deltaproteobacteria bacterium HGW-Deltaproteobacteria-12 (assembly GCA_002840565.1). Taxonomy (GTDB): domain Bacteria; phylum Desulfobacterota; class Syntrophia; order Syntrophales; family Smithellaceae; genus MVRV01. Next base: position 347,335 of record PHBK01000001.1, read on the forward strand.
ATCCGGCGCGGCTTGCCGCCATAGAGGAGCGCCTGGAAATGATCAACCGTCTGAAACGCAAGCATGGCGGTTCCCTGGAAAGCGTGCTGCAAAAAAAGCAGGAGATGGAAAAAGAGCTGCTCCTGGTCTCCAATGTGGCCGGAGAACTACAAAAGCTTTCGCAGGAAGAGCTGATCGTTAAAGCCCGGATGCAGCAAAGAGCACTTGAGCTGTCGCAACTAAGGGCAAAGGCCGCCGCGGAATTGAAAGGCGCCGTGGATAAGGAAATTTCCGCGCTGAATATGCCGCACGCAGCCTTGGAGGTGCATTTTCAAAGAAATGCCGCCTCAGCGAGCCCGGAGACTTATAATGCCCGGGGCGGTGACGAACTGGAATTTTATCTGACGGCCAATATCGGCGAAGAACCGAAAGCATTGAATAAAATTGCCTCCGGCGGTGAGCTTTCCCGGATTGTGCTGGCTCTGAAGAATGTTTTGTCACATGCCGGTTCCGTGGAAACGATTGTCTTTGATGAAGTGGACAGCGGAATTGGCGGGGCGACGGCGGAGATTGTCGGGCGTAAATTAAAAAACGTTGCCGCCCATCATCAGGTTATTTGCATTACCCATCTGCCGCAGATTGCCTGCTATGGCGACAGTCATTTACGTGTAGTTAAAAAAGTTGCCGGCGGCAGGACGACGACTGAGGTGGATGAACTTGACGATGAAGAAAAAATAGAAGAAATCAGCCGCATGCTGGGCGGTGTGGATTTAACCGAGATGACGCGGGATCATGCCCGGGAAATGCTGGCCGGCGCCGGTTTGTCATGTCTGGAAAGCGAGGAGGATAAAAATGCTAAGAAAAGCGCGCATCGGTGATGTGAAGACCATACATCGCCTGATCAATCTATCGGCAAAAAAAGGTGAAATGCTTCCACGCTCCCTGATGGATATCTACAATTCATTGCGCGATTTTTTTGTTTATTACGATGAGGATAAATCTGCCGTAATCGGCATTTGCGCCATGAATATTATCTGGGAAAACCTTGCCGAAGTCCGCTCTCTCTTTGTTGCCGAAAATTACCGGAAAAAAGGCATTGGCAAACAGCTTGTAGATGCCTGCATTGCGGAGGCGATTACCCTGGAGCTCTTTAGAATTTTTTCCATGACCTATAAAAAGGAATTTTTTGCCAAACTGGGCTTCAAGGAAGTTGACCGCACGACGTTGCCGCAAAAAATCTGGTCGGATTGTTTCCATTGCTCCAAATATCCTGATTACTGCGATGAAACGGCCATGATTGTGGAGCTATGAGATTCCGCCTTAATCTTTTTTTATTAATAGTAATCGTGGTGGCAGCTGCCGGATGTGCGGGTAAAGTTCCGGTGATTGCGCCGCCGCAGTCGGAAGCGGTCTTTCGTGTTAATATTGCCGATATTGATTTGACCGATGATCTCGAAACTGATTCTCTGGACTTGGCCATTGAACGGAGCCTGCACTATTATAATGGCGCTGGCCGGAATGACGTTTACCGGCTGGCCGGCAGATTAATCACCGCCGGGCAGATGAAAGAATCACTGCAGAGTTTTCGTCAAATCATCAAAGACAGCAGCAGTCCTGATGATATGAAAAACCGGATAAGCAGAGATTTTGATGCTTACCGGGCGGCAGGTCAGGACGGAAACGGCGGAGTATTGTTCACCGGCTATTACGAACCGCTGCTTACGGGATCACTGACGCCAACACAACAATATAAATATCCCCTTTACCGGACGCCCCCGGATCTGGCTCAAATAAAAAATACCAAATCCGTTCCTTACTACAGCCGCAGGGAAATTGATGCCGGGGGAATCCTGCGCGGCCAGAATCTGGAAATCGCCTGGGTGGCCGATCCCGTGGATTTATTCTTTCTTCACATTCAGGGTTCCGGGAAGATCAAACTGGAGAATGGAAAACTGTTGACGGTCGGCGTCGATAATACCAATGGCCGCCCTTATCGTCCGACACCCGGCAGCGTGCTTGATCAAGTCAGGCTGGACAAGGGTAACGCTTCCTACAAAAACGTCAAAGCCTGGCTGAAGAATAAAAGCATTGATGAACTTTATGAGATTCTCAACTATTATGAGAGATATATTTTCTTCCGGTTTGTCGATAAAGAGCCGATAGGATCATTGGGCGAGCCGGTGACACCTTCCCGATCAATTGCGACAGACCCGGATTTTTTCCCGGCAGGAGCTCTGGCTTTCATTCGCCTGAGTAAACCCGTTTCCGGAATTGAAGGCAATGCCGGCAAGAGAGCTGCTTTTTCCCGCTTTGTCCTCAACCAGGATAAAGGATCAGCAATCAAGGGACCCGGCCGGGTTGACCTTTTTTGCGGCTTCGGAGAAACCGCCGAAACTATTGCCGGCAGCCTCAAGGAAAAAGGAGAGCTGTATTTCCTGATCAAGAAATAACTGAGACGACGATCAACATGCCGTCAAGGAATTATCTGGCTGAGGGGCGAGGATTCGAACCTCAATAATCAGAGCCAGAGTCTGATGTCCTACCGTTAGACGACCCCTCAGTGCAGGAATTATTCCAATTCCAAATCAAGCGCTACCTTTGTTGGCGTCGTCGTCGGCTTCCTCAACGTATGTATAATACGTCTCGTCGCTTCCTCCTAGCCGCCGCGGTATCATCATTGATTTGGAAATGGAATTACAACCGCCGCAAAGTCATAGGCCTTTTATTGTGAATAAGCATTCCAGCATCGCAAAAAAAATGGTTTATTGTTTATTATCCTTTGGGTTGCCCCTTTTTGAATCGATATCACCGGGGTACATCATAGCACCTTGTCCCCGTTCACGGGTCCGGATGCGGATAACATCTTCCACGGGATAAATAAAAATAATGCCGTCGCCCTGTTCTCCGGTATAGGCCGACTTCAGGATGGCTTCAATCGCAGCTTCCAGATTATGGTCGCTCAGTATAATATTGATCTGAATTTTGGGCAGCACCGTTATCTGGTAGGTGCCGGCTCGTCCCACCAGCTGGATGCCTCCCTGGCGTCCATGACCGCGGACCTCAAACATGTTCATTCCCAAAATGCCGATGTCGACTAAAGCATCTTTGACATCGTTGACCTTATCTTCACGAATTATGGCTTCTATCTTTTTCAGCATACTACATAACCTCCGACATAAAAAAGGGTTAGACCGGATTTAGGAATAGGATCTTTCCCCGTGGGAACTTATATCCAGCCCCACCTCCTCCTCCATAGGGCTAACTCTCAGGCCGATACTCCAGTCCAACAACTTGGCTAATACATATGTAACCACGAAGCAAAAGACAATAGTTACAACTACGGCCACAAGCTGAATAATTACCTGCTGGGGATTCCCGAAAAACAGGCCGTTGGCGCCATCGCTGTTTACCGTGACGGTGGCAAATAAACCGGTGGCAATCATGCCCCATGTGCTGGAGAGGCCGTGACAGGCCCAGACATCCAGCGATTCATCCAGTTTGTATCTGTCCCGGAAGCGCATGGCATAATAGGACAGCGGTGCGGCAACCGCACCTATCACCATAGCTGTCAATGGCGTAACGTAACCGGAAGCTGGTGTAACAGCCGCAAGGCCGACAACCATACCAGTGGCGATGCCCAGTGTGCTGGGCCTTCCATCAAGCCAGGAAAGCAGCATCCAGACCAGGCCTGCTGTGGCGGCGGAAGTGTTGGTGGTCAGCAGGGCATTGACGGCCACCCCATTGGCCGCCAGAGCGCTGCCGGCATTGAACCCAAACCAGCCCACCCAAAGTAAACCGGCGCCTAAAACAGTCAAAGGAATATTACTCGGTTCCAGGGGATATTTGCCGTACCCCTTGCGCGGTCCGATTACCAGAGCAAAGGCCAGTGCCGAAAAACCGGCGGAGATATGCACGACGGTACCCCCGGCAAAATCCAGGACGCCCATTTGTTTCAACCAGCCGCCTGCTCCCCAGACCCAGTGGCACAAAGGATCATACACCAGCGTCGCCCAGAGAAGGCTGAATAACAGAAAACTCTTGAATTTAACCCGTTCCACGAAAGCACCGGTGATCAGGGCCGGTGTGATAACCGCGAACATCATCTGAAAAGCCGCAAAAAGATTATGGGGGATGGTCTTGCTGTATTCTGCATTGGGCTGTCCATCAACACCTGTGAATCCGAGATAATTAAGCCCGCCGATGAACCCTTTGATGTCGGCGCCGAAGGACAGAGAATAACCGTACAGCATCCACTGAACTCCGATCAGAGCCATGAAAGTATAACTTAAGGTTAAGGTGGAAAGAAGATTCTTCTTGCGCACCATACCCCCGTAAAAAAGCGCCAGAGCTGGCGTCATTAATAATACCAGTGAACAGCATACCAGAATCCAGGCGGTATCCCCCGTATTGATTTGACTGACCATGCCGTATGTCCTCCCGGAGTGAATTAAATAAGGAGCTTACAGCAATTATCCTGCCATTATACTATTTCGTTATAAAATCATTTGATATTCAAGACTTTGTGCAGTGCGGACAATTTTACAATCATACATATTTGTTCGTTTTGAAAACTATAAAACAAAAATGTTCTGATTCCGGAAAGTAGTTAACGAGTTTTTAAGCTTAAGATAAGAGGAATCAAGACCAGGCTCAAAAGCAGGCTGACGAGGATGAAAGGCCAGCGCAGACCTATTGAAGAAGCCATGATCCCGCCGGTCAGCGGTCCCAGCATCATGCCGATTGAAGTCACAGAAGATATCACCCCGTAGGCCTTGCCATAACTTTCCTTCGGGGTCATTTTTCCCACCAGTGCATTCATGGTCGGGAGGTTCCCGCCGGCAGCAAACCCGAACAATATCCGGACAACGAGCAGCTGGCTGATGCTCCGCGAAAAGGCATGGGCAAGCCACATCAGGCTGGTGATGAACAGGTTGACAACAAGAACTTTTTTGTGTCCCTGGCGGTCGCTCCAATAACCGATGGCAGCGGCGGAAATGGCCGCAGTAGCGCCGCTGACACCCAGCAGCAGACCCGTGGTGGAAGCGACTTGTGTTTTCAAGTTCCCCACTTCTTCAATGAAGAGCGGCAGAATGGGTATCGCTATATTGATTGAAAAATGGAAAATGAAAAACATGGCCAGCAAAGAGATGAAGCCGGGAAGGCCAAAGAGCGTCCGCATGCTCCCGCTTTCTTTCAAGGTTACGGCGGAAGGGCGGATAAATTTTTCTCTGGCTCCGGTCAGAACAAGCATGCCCCCTACAAGCAGGATAACACCCCCGGCAATGAAGGTTAAACGATAGCCGACGAGATCAGCAATAATACCTCCAATCCATGGTCCCAGGGACATCCCCAGGAAAACAGCAACCTGCATCAGACCCAGTCCAAACCCCAGTTTTGTGCCGGGTAACACAGAGGCGACCAGCGATATGGAGGCGGAAATAGTTCCCGTAAAAGCGCCGCCCAGCAGCCGCAGGATGAGCAGTTGGTAGACGTTGCCGACCATTCCCATGGCGATGGTAAGAACAGCGCCGGCAAACATGGCGCGTTCGACCATGAGTTTTCGACCATAGCGGTCGGAAAGCCAGCCCCAGAGGGGGGCGAAAATTGCCATGGTAAGGTTCGGCGCTGCTCCCAGGATTCCGGCCCAGAGCGGCACTAAATTCTCGTCGGTCACGCCGATTTCGCGGACGTAGAAGGGGATGAAGGGCAGGACAAAGGCGAAACCGACTATCGAAAGAAACTGGGCAATACACATGACAGCGAGTGTGGAACGCCAGGGAGATCCATCATCGGTGCTCTGTCCCCTGTTTTCTTCAGCCGTGTGGGTCATGGAATGGTTTCCTTTTGGGGGAACATATAAGAGAAATTAATTGGCCTGTCAATGTAACAATGATTGCTGAGAACCGGAGGGTCTTCCCCATTGGTCGCATGCCACTTCATATACCCGGGAAGGAATAAAATTTGACAAGGGATGATATACTTACAGTTAAATGAGTACACCCAGAGGAAGAATATAAATACATGTATATTTTTATGGCAGGAAGATGCGGAGAGTGTTAAACAATGAATATAAATTATCTGTTTTGATGAGCAAAAACGGTGATTGATTCCATGACAAACATCTTTTCCGATATACCGGAAAATCAAAAAGCTGAACTTATTGAAACTGTTCTCCAGACATCCAATTTTCGTATGGAAAGGATTGTTTCCCAAGGTCATTGTTCCCCGGAGGGCTTTTGGTATGACCAGGATGAAAATGAATGGGTAATCCTGCTGAAAGGAAGCGCCGGTATACGTTTTGAGGAAAAAGAAGAGTTGATTGTTTTGCATCCTGGTGATTATATCCAGATCCCCCGGCACTTAAAACACCGGGTTGAATGGACGGACGAGGAAACAGTCTGGCTAGCCGTGCATTATAAATAATGCTGCAAAAATAATATTCTGTCATATTTAACTGACATTATAAGGAGGAATATGAAAGAATTATTACCCCCGCTGATGTTTGAAGCACTGCCTCAAATAATATTCTTAGCTGTAGTCGTGATAAATTTTCTCTCCTCACTGCTTGATAGGGACCGTAATTCTACGGCAAGCTTTATTGCGACAATTATCTTAATTGCTCTGACATATTGGGGTGGCTTCTATGAGCCGCTGATTGATTTCTTAACTAGTAAAATATGACAGCCACTCTGAATGTTGATTAACTAACTATCCCCAAGGAGCCATACATGAAGAAGCAAATCGAGAAGATCAACATCGAAGAGATCATTCCTATGGTGAACAAATCGCCATTCTACAAGACGATTTCAATGACGTTGTTGGAGATTAATAAGGATGGTTCACTCTTCAAAATAAAATCGGATATTAATAAACACCATAATTATAGGGGAATCATGCATGGTGGTGTAATAGCAGCACTCGTGGACTCCAGCTGTGGGGCATCACTAGCCCCCTATTTGAAGGAGGGAGAAATAACGGCGACAATCTCATTACATATTGATTACATAGCAGCAACAATAGATGGTGATCTTTTTGGTCGGGGCAGGATGATTCATAGAGGCAGGCAATTAGCCAGAGCTGAAGCAGTCATCACCAATGAGAACGAAAAACTCATTGCCAAAGGTTATGCATCCTTTATGATAACTTCGAGTCGTTTGAAAAAATGAGAGGAAGGACAAATTATTGCCTATCGGCACCGGATGGGATAAGCAAAAACCCCTCGTAGAAACTTACTATTATTTCCGTTGAAAGCTTCCTGAAGTCTTTGCCCTCGCACTTTCCTATCTTGTACTACCTTAGACTCGGTAATCGTCAACACTGAGCAGATTGCCTGATCCGCTGTCACGACTCGTCCGAGCAGATATGCCGGCGACTGGGTCTAAGCCAAAATTCTGTAAGCAATAATATGAGAAGCTGATTGACAAGTACCGTTTTTCAAATAGAATGGAAGCAGGA
>PHBK01000019.1 GCA_002840565.1 Deltaproteobacteria bacterium HGW-Deltaproteobacteria-12
TTCGCCCGGCAGCCGCCGGGCGTCCGGCGCATGCCGGACGAACCCTATTCCACTTCTCGTCCATATTATTCTTCGTTACTGCTGGCGGAGAGAGGGGGATTCGAACCCCCGTGGGAGCTTGTGGCCCCCAAATCGATTTCGAGTCGATCCCGTTACGACCACTTCGGTACCTCTCCGCTACATAATCATACTTTCTATGATCCGTTTCCGGATATCTTTTCTACCATCACTCGTTTTAAGATATTCTTCTCGCCTGGTTGCTTCTTCTTTTGTGTTATATGCTTCATAACACAACAACTTAAGTGGTGTTCTATTCTTTGTTGATTCTACTCGTCCTGACTGGTGTTCCGAATATCTTCTTCTAAGGTCTCCCGTTCTTCCAATATAAAATTCTTTGTCACGTTCACTCTGAAGTACGTAAACATAATACATATACTAATCCGGATTGGATTTCGTCCGACATACGCCGGACGCCCGGCGAATGCCCGGGCGAGTCGATCCCGTTACGACCACTTCGGTACCTCTCCTTATTCTTATACCGCTTTGATTTCACAGGATAACGAGGCGGCAAGAAGGAGGCTCCGCAGGCGTATATGAAAATACGTTGAGGAAGCCGACGACGATGCCAACAAAGTTAGCCACAGAAAGCAAAGTGGTATAACTCTACCGCAATGGCGGCGGATATACTCTTTTTTCCCGGAAAAATCTACTGATAATTTCCCCGCATTCTTCTTTTAATATTCCCACGGTTACAGCGACCTGATGATTGAGCCTGTCATCAGTTAAAACCTTGTATAATGAGGCCACTGCACCGCATTTGGGATCATTCGCGCCGAAAATCACCCGGGCCAGCCGCGCCTGAATAATCGCCCCGGCGCACATAATGCACGGCTCCAGGGTCACATAGAGCTCGGCGCCGGTCAGCCGGTAATTGCTCATTGTTTCAGCAGCCTGGCGTAAAGCCAGCATCTCCGCATGCGCCGAAGGATCCTTGCGGCTGATCGGCATGTTGTGCCCGGTTCCGATTATCCGCCCATCCAGCACCACCACCGCGCCCACCGGCACTTCATCCTTTTCCAGAGCTTTTTGCGCTTCTTCCAGCGCCATTTTCATGTAATCGTTATCAGTGAACACTTTCATTCCTTTTTCAGATGACCGGGTAGGATCAGGATGGGTTTTTCCTCCGAAGTAGCCGATTTAACGAAGAATCCATTGACAACATCTATGTTCCGTGCAATAAATATAACGGCAATATCGAAGGACTTCTCTAACCTGTTCCATAAATTTTAGCTTCGGATTGGGATGGAACTTTAGTTGATTTTCCGGTTTCATAGCTTAAAATAAATAATATTAAACATATATGTAGTATTTGCCGTCAAAAGCGGTGGCAGTGGGGCTTACAATAGTAATTTCCCATGTTTGCCCCTTGAATAGCGTACTAAGTGGAATTTGGCAACCGGAATTGTAATAAGTGGAAAATCCATCAGCCAATTTCCCATGTTTTATGCTTTACTTTAATATGTCAATAATTGGAAAATCGTTCCATCTATATCATCTGTTATGGTGGAATCTTTTCCACTTATTACTCTGTTATCCAGGATAGAAAAATAGATGAGTGGATCACCTACATACAGTTTCATAAAGGAACGTATAGAATTTGAATTCCAAAAGCTTGAGAAGGATAAAGTAACACCTTGGGCTTTTTTCTTATCCGGAAAAGAACTGAAACTTACAGATTTTTTTGGGAAACAGGTATATTATTTTGGCATAGAGTTCGAGGGCTCACCTCGAGAGGTATTTTGGAAAGGTTTTATTCAACCATTTCTGCAAGACATAACATCCCGAAGTTTTACAGAGACGAGAGAATTTTGCATTACACGTGAAATTGAAATGAAACAGCCAATTGAAGAAACTGCACGTCTGCTCAAGGCTGGTATTAATAGGATTTATGAAAGAATGTCGGACATTGATAGAGGCTTACGAGGACTTGGCTTTCCTAACTCCGTCCCCAAGTATAACCCAAGATCAGAAATAGAAACGTCCGAAGCATTTGTCTTAGAAAGGATGGATGCCGAGCTTGCACTTGCACCTAAAAAGAGAAAAACACTGAATACTATTTATGAGGAGCAGAAGTTTTGGTTCTGGTTTATTGGGATTGCTATTGCCGTTTTAGGGTTACTCGTAAAATTATTTGGATAACAAAAGCAATACACCCGATCGCTGCGCTCCGGGTGATTTTTTCGTTAGCCTTGGGAGTAACAAGTGGAAGAGTTAATACTATCAAAACTTGACTGTGCTAAAAGGCAGATTGAGGTTGCTATAAAACTGTACTTTCATTTTGACGACCCAGTGTCCATTCATACCTTAACTGCCGCAGCATATAATATATTAAGAGATATAAATAAGAGCAGGGGTAATGATCCGCTCCTTTTAAAGGAATGGTTTGTTATAAATATGGTTAAACCTGAAATGCGAGATGAATATAGAAAGCTTGTTAACAAGGCCGAGAATTTTTTCAAACATGCTGACAGGGACTCCGAAGAAACTCATACATTTTACCCAAGTCAAACTGAAATAATGCTCTGGGAAGCTGTTGAGGTCTATCAGCGTTTAACAGGGGAAATAACACCCCTGCTTCATATATTTCGAGGTTGGTTCATGATGAACCACCTTAATTTCTTCACTGAAATGCCTAAAATAGATAAAGAAAAACTTTCATTAGGATATAAGCAAGCAGAGAGAACGAAGTTTTTCGTAGATATGCTACCTTTAGCATATAGGAATTACAAGGGCTAACCTTGGCTTTCAGCGGATCGCGGCCAAAAAGCGGCCGCTCCCGCTGAAGCCTACGTTGTGTCGTATTACATACTGGAGGAGTTCCATGGAATTAGTATCTTGGTTACCATCACTTACCACTACGGGACTGCTTTCTGCCGCGCTTTGGTTTGGGCGTAAGCTCATCTTAATACGACTCACGAAAAGTGTTCAGCATGAGTTTAATAAGAAAATTGAGGCCATCCGCGCTGAACTGCGCAAAAGTGAAGAAAGCTTTAAGGCACAGTTGCGTGAGAAGGAAGCCGAAATTGACGCGCTTCGCAGTGGAGCTCTCTCAGTGCTTGCCAGCCGTCAAGCTGCACTAGACAAGCGCCGTCTAGAGGCAGTTGATCAACTTTGGAGCGCCTTCAATGCCCTTGCACCAGCACGAGCCATTGCTGCAAGTATGGCATTTATCAAATTTGAATCGGCAGCACAGAAGGCAGAACGTGATCCAAAGGTTCGTCAGTTCTTCGAAATGATTGGCGGCGGCTTTGATCCAAGATCGATAGACTTAAGTGGCGCAGCAAAGGCGCGGCCCTTCATTAGCCCAATGGCCTGGGCTGTTTTCTCAGCATTCCTAGCTGTCACGATGCACAGCGCCATTCGCTTACAAGTATTGAAAGGTGGTCTAGGGGCGGAGGATTTTACTGATCACAAAGCAATAGAGAAGTTGGTGGTCGCGGCGCTACCCCACTATGCAGATTACTTAGAAAAGAACGGCCCGGCGGTATACTACTATGTGCTGGAGGCATTAGAAGCACGCTTACTTATTGAACTACAAAGTATGCTTTCTGGCTCAGAAATTGATAAGGCAAGTCTCGAACAAGCCGCTGAGATCATTCGTCAGGCCAACGCATTGCAGGCGGCCACAAACGAGGTTCAACGTGCAGGCTAAACATTTGCAAACTATAAATAAAAAAGACTCAACAATCCGCTAAAGCCGGAGCCGCGCCAGGGGCGCGGCTCCGGTTTTATATTTTCGTTGGGCCAAACGAGAAGAGGCAAAATGGGAAAAGTGGAAGTAACGATTGCCACATGGAATAGATTTGTTCCCCGGAATCTGTCAATTCACCCTAATCTTGTTGGAGCTGAGCATCGCTTCGGATTTGAAGAAACCGAAATAAAGATCATACTTCCGTCTATCAAACATTTGCCAACTGAACCCAATCAAGAAGGACCGCTTTCCTTCAATGGGTGGCGAGAACAGAATGGGAAGAAGTTACCTATCCAATACACCGTCAACTCTGTAGATATAGAAGTTGCGACTAAGGAGGAGATCCTATTGCCATGCGAGGTATTGAATGTCGCACCTTGTGCATATAACATCATTTCAAAAGAGCAGCAGGAGTATCTGAACCATTTGGTAGCAATCTACGGTTCTACCGCAGAGAGAGCCTTTGATTTGTGGATAAAAACCTTACGGTGGAAATGCAACAACAGCGCCATTGGAAGGCCTGAAATCAGCGGCTGTGAAAGCGGTTGGTCTACCTATCTTATCGCAAAACCACAAGACAAACGAGTATGGATTGCGCCTCAGGTAATTGTAGCACGAGGCTTAAAGATGGTTACAGTACAAATGTGGGCCGATGTGGAAAATTCGCTTAAGCAAGGGTGTACTTCACCGGTCTACATTGATCTGATGATGGACGCTAATGAGCACATCAAAATGGCCGACCTACAGCGGGCAACTGTCGACATAGCAATAGCGTGTGAAACTTTTCTCCGAACGATTTTAGCCAGAGCTCTTCCTCCAAACCTTCAGCCTGCTGTCGTGACATATATAGACGATGCCAATATTCGACAAGTTATGGAAAAATTCATACCAGAGGTTCTGAATGACACGGAGCGAAAAGATTTCAAAAAAATCAAAGGTGGTCTTCACATCCTTTTTGATAATCGTAACAAAATACTACACAAGGCGGATATGTCGGGTCTAACAAAAATGGTTTGCGAAAGTTTCATAGAAACCGCTAACAAACTATTTGAAATGCAAGGGGCAAACCTTAGCATAGGAAAAACAGGGTTACCCTGCACTAAATTGGGTATATTCGGGGGACATAACACTTAATTCAGCCACTTCGCAAAATAAATATTTGTTATGTCAACTATTTAAACACTGATTAAACAAATATGTCAATAAGTAGAAAATCATTCCATCTATATCATCTGTTATGTTGGAATATTTTCCACTTATTACTCTGTTGGGCTCATAATAATCCTCCTTAAGGGAGCTAAATATGACTGCAAAACGTATTATTAAATCTGCATCAAAGAAATCCGAGACAAAACCTACTGTAAAACGAGCTTCAAAAAGATCTGTTGTAGCATTTGCTGCTGCTAAGCCATCAATTAGAAAGATGTCCGGTGCAAAGATAGCGGCTAAAAAAATGATTGGAGTTCCACCTTCGGGGTACAGTATAAGCGCCGACGGCCTGTTGCTAGTGCCTTCATCTTCAAAATATCCTTCAATCACACCTGCATCAAAACTACGCGATGGCATTACGAAGGCCAAAAATGAAATAAGGCAAAGCTTGCAAGAAATTGCAACGTTAATGACCATGGACTTTGAAATTTCTGAAATAGAGTTTTCAGTAAGTTTTAGCGCCGATGGTAAGTTTCTCGGTTTTGGCGTTGGCGGGGCAGCGTCAATTAAAGTCAAAATTAAGCCCGTAGAGAATGATGCATAATATTAAAAACAAAAAAGCCCAACAATCCGCTCAAGACGATCGCCGCTGCGCTCCGGCTGATTTTTTCGTTAGCGCTTTAAAGGAACACTGATAAAATTATGATAAGCATAGGTAGAACTGATTTATATTTTGATATTCCAGCGTTATCGGATGAATATTTCGAGGAATATTCCACAAAGTTATTTGATGAGTGGGAAGCCTACGTATCAGAAGTATTGAGATTGTCGGACTACTCTTTAGCACTTGATGTTGAAGAAGGTTCAATAAAAGCTATAGGTAAAATTGCAGCAACACTGGGTGTTATATATATCGGTATTGGACAGTATGGCTCCTTTATATCAGGATTAAACACAATACATAACCAAGTTCGTACAGTTAGTAATTACTTTGTAGATAGAGCGGCAAAGCCTTTTGACTCAGATCAGGTAAAACCGCGGATAAAGAAATATGGTGAGTCTTTATCGCGTTTAAAAAATCTCTTTGTTAAAGTTCAAGAAGGTGAGTTAACAGCAGAGCAAGCAATGCAAGAAGCCGGGAAAATGTTCGGGGAAGAAGCAAAATCAGAACCAGGGTTCATGGAACAGCTTCATGATGCCCTGAAACAAACACCTATCTTGCCGCAACAAATTCAGTTGTCGATTGACCTAGAAGTGACAGAAGACATGGAATTACCACCTTCTACACAAATGCCGCGCCAACAAAAACCACCGCAACCTAAGGCGCCACCGCCTCAATCTCAGCATTTAAGAGTAGAAGTGTGGAGAGAATCAAAGAAAAGCAAAAGGAATGTTCGAGTTACTAAGTTGTAAAGCGCTAACAAGCTAATACAGCCGACTCGCTAGGCGCCCCGCTGATCTGCACGTTCGGCTGAAACGAAGAGAGAATGTGAATGTTACCTGATCAGACGTCTATAAAGAGTTATCATGTTTATGCCTATACGTTTCTTGATGATCTTTCATACATCAAGGACCCATACGATCAGTTTGCTGACGAAGATAAATATAAAATTGACGATGCTGTTCGATTGGTGGGTGAAAGATTCAGGGAGTGTGGCTGGGAAGGTGATGGGCGAATAGGGATTGTTTGGATACCCCCTTTTCTAGATGTAGGCGTTGAGGACACATGGGGTACTTATGTTTGGCACGTAAAACAGAGAAATGACGGTATATCATTTCTCGCCTCTTGTGTGCCCTTAGACTCAAAGCGACTGCAAGATCAGATTGACCTCACATCGCGCACATCAACAAGGAATCTCATACCGATTAGCATCATTGAGACAGACGTTCAATGGTTTCTCAAATCAGTCCAAGAAGTAAAGGCAGACTACGCAAGTTCTTTACATTTTTTGTCGCAGATGCCATCTGACAAGATCAAAGGGAAAATCATAAGAAACTTAACACTGTACTGCCAAGGTATCGTTGTAAGGTATTTTCAAGAGTTTCTTGATGAGTGTTATCTGCGTATCTTGATCGAAACAATAGAAGACGGAAATCCCCACAAGATTAAGTTACGTAAATCTCAGATTAAGGTAGATAACGCGTCTTACTTGCCTGAGGACGATGATGTAAGTGATGAGGGCGCTACATGGTTAACGATTAGAGGGTTTATTCGTGACATGTGGATAGCCTACAAATGGGAACCATTCAAGAACAGAACTGACATGTTATTTAAGAGCACGGACTACGTGATAGCCACCGCCCTTTTTGATGAAATTAAAAAGCATGTCATAATTAGAAACTGCATGCAGCACCACGAGGGGCGATTGGATAGGGATTCACTCAATCAACTCGGTAAAGATAAAATTCCAATGAAGAAAGACAGAGACGTTTATTATATTGATGTTTGGAAACCAATTACCATCTTTGACGATGAGCTTTATTCGCTTTTTGCTATATTGGAACAGTTCGCTGAGGATTTTCATAAGCATATTAAGCAGAGAATTCCGACCGTGCATTACATGTCAAAGACAACCCAACCACCCGCTCCACCCGATCGCAGCCCGCTGGGCTGCTCCGGGTGAGCTTTTCGTTGGGCATGATGAGAGGGTACAATATGATTGAACGAAAGGTAAATACATTTTCTGAACTCATGACCGCTTTGACGGAGCTTAAATCCAGTAGAGCGTTTATATTTCGTGGACAAGAAGATGCAGCATGGAAACTCCTTCCCAAATCTGGACGCCCAGAATATCATAAAAGCTACAAAAAAAGTCTTGAAGAAAAAGACATTTTTGAGGCGTGGAAACGATATGCTTCCCATTTTCTATCTAAAGAACCAGTAGATGACTGGGACTGGATGGCTCTAGCTCAGCATCATGGCCTAGCTACTCGCTTGCTTGACTGGACAAAGAACCCGTTAGTGGCAGCGTATTTCGCAGTCGATAAATGTGAAAAGCAAGATGCAGCAATCTTTGCTTTTCAAATCTCCAATAGAGAGACGTCTAGAGAGGATACTAGCCCTTTCGAGATAACGCGCCTTCATGTTTACTTTCCAAAAGGTCTTAGTGCTAGAATTATGAGTCAACGCGGTCTTTTTACGATCAGCAATGAACCACATCATCCTCTTGACAAGATATTAAAGGACAGACTCTATAAATTTACCATCACAGCTGATGGACTTTCAGACATTAGAGAATCGCTAGAATTCTTCGGTATAGATACATTGAGCATTTTTCAGGATCTGGACCACCTTTCTGACCATCTCAACGAATATGTGAAGCAAACGAAGAAGTATCGACCGTTGCAACCGATGTTTGCGAGTACAATACTATGTGGATAACGGAGTCCAATAATCTAATGGTCAAAAGAAACGAAACGATAGGCAGTACCGGAATAAAAGAGTCTGGGGATATTCGGGGGAGGGGATATTCGGGGGACATAACACTTAATGCAGCCAATTCGTAAAAATAAATATGTGTTATGTCCCCGATTAACACCCAAATAGGTGATAAACACAAATTATTGCACAACGAAATCAATACAGCCGATCGCTACGCTCCGGCTGAGTTTCGTTATCATAAAAACTAAGGAGGGCAGGTATGAAACGGATCATTATATTTCTCGTATCGGTAATAGTATTATTCAGCACAACAGCTTTTGCTGCAATCAAAGCTTGTGAGGAGTTAGAGGCAGAAATTGATGCAAAGTTAATAGCGAAAGGTGTAAAAGGATATACCCTTTTGATTTTACCGGCAGATCAGGTTAAAGATCAAAAGATAGTTGGTTCTTGTGAAGGTGGCACAAAGAAAATCTCGTACTCCCGTAACAAAGAAAATAATTTTAAAAAATAACATCGGGATAATATGATGGGGGATTGGGATCAGTGCCATATTTCACCTGAACGAATTGAAAAGAATTGCTAACCACCCGCTTGAGCCGATCGCGGCGCCATGCGCCGCTCCGGCTCAGCTTTTCGTTATGCGCGGCAAGCATCGGAGATAATCATATGGGAAAAGTTTTGTTGGTTACTGGTTCCAGCTCAGGAATAGGAGCTGCAGTTGTCGAAATGGCGGCAGCCTCTGGGTATTCTGTTTGTATCAATTATCGAAACAGCAATCAAAAGGCAGAAGAATTAAAAGAATCCATAAGGAGTTATGGTTCGCGTGTAATCGCGGTTAAAGCCGATATTAGCAAGGAATCTGGCGTGCTTCATTTGTTTAAAGAAATTGATTCGAATTTGGGCAGATTAACTCATTTGGTGAACAATGCAGGAGTTATAGCTCCAATTAAAAAGTTTGAAGAAACCTCATTAGAAAAACTACAAGAAATATTTTCAATAAATGTTTATGGCAGCTTTCTATGCGCTCGTGAAGCGGTCAAGCGAATGAGTACTAAAAATGGTGGTGTCGGTGGTGCAATAGTGAATTTATCATCGGCTGCTTCTAGACTAGGGTCGCCAAATGAATTCATTGACTATGCCGCTTCTAAAGGTGCAATAGATACATTTACAATTGGTTTATCTAAGGAGGTTGCAGAATATGGTATTCGAGTGAATGCCGTAAGGCCAGGCCTAATTCAAACGGAATTGCATTCACATGCAGGTGACGCTGAGCGTCCGGAAAAATTAAAAAACTTCATTCCTATTAAACGTGCGGGAACACCAAATGAAGTTGCAAACGCTATCATGTGGCTATTAAGTGAATCGGCTAGTTATGTTACAGGTGCGTTATTAGATGTTTCTGGCGGCCGTTAATTTTGGGGCATGGCATATTCGGGGGACACAACACTTGGTATATTCGGGGGACATAACACTTAATTCAGCCAATTCGCAAAATAAATCTGTGTTATGTCCCCTGATTAGACCAAAGGCAATCCAGCCGATCGCTGCGCTCCGGCTGATTTTTCGTTCGGTGATATGATTTTATGAAATTGAGCGATCTGGGTTTCGGCCCATTTTTTGAGAAGCAGATAAGTAATTTGCATCAGGTGGGTCGCAGCATTGCCCGCATATCGGCGG
Organism: Deltaproteobacteria bacterium HGW-Deltaproteobacteria-12; assembly: GCA_002840565.1. Lineage (GTDB taxonomy): Bacteria > Desulfobacterota > Syntrophia > Syntrophales > Smithellaceae > MVRV01. The sequence goes on from PHBK01000019.1 coordinate 9,960, forward strand.
TTGACCGAGGCGCCTACCTTATCAGAAATGAAACCAGAGAAGTTCCGGCTGAACTCGCCGGTAAGTTTTCTTACCAGATTGAAAGCCCGGTTGAGCTGCCCTGTGTCGGTGATTGGGTGACGGCGCAATATTATAATGATGACACGGCGGCAATCATTCATGGCGTGTTTCCAAGAAAAACTTTCCTGCGCCGCAAGACCGCCGGTGAAAACGTCGACTTCCAGATGATTGCAGCCAACATTGATGGTTCTTTCATTGTACAGTCATGCCATTTTGACTTCAACCCGCGCCGAATGGATCGGCACCTGGTCATGGCAGCTGACGGAAAAGTTGATCCGATTGTTATCTTGACGAAGACAGACTTGATCAGTCCGGATGAACTGGACCTGAAGCTGGCGATCACCAAATCAACCGCGATTACAGCCAGAGTCGTTGCGTTGAGCAACGTAAGCGGCGCCGGGTTTGATGCGTTTAAAGAGATGCTCGTACCGGGAAAGACCTACTGTCTGCTGGGTTCATCTGGCGTCGGGAAGACGACACTCATCAACCGCTTGATCGGTCAGGACGCTTTTGACACAAAAGCTGTAAGTGGAACGGGAGAAGGCACCCATACGACGACGCGCAGGCAGCTCATCGTACTTGGTCAAGGCGCCATGTTGATTGATACCCCCGGAATGCGAGAGCTAGGCCTTCTTGGCACAGGCGAAGGATTCAACCAGGGCTTTGAAGATATTGCCCTCCTTTCCGAAAGCTGTCGCTATGCGAATTGCAGCCATGAACACGAATCCGCTTGTGCCGTCCGGGCGGCAGTAAAAGACGGTGTATTGAATGAAGACCGTTATGCCAGCTACATCAAGCTCAAGAAGGAATCCGAATACTACGAGATGTCGTATCTGGACAAACGCAAGAAAGAAAAGGCCTTCGGACGATTCATCAAATCGGCCAAAAAACAAATGAAGGACTGAAACACAAGCACCAAACCCGCAAATCCAGCGGACGGTTCAGGCTTACCTTTTTCCTGAGTCACCATTACCAAAAAGGCGCCCGGCGTTATCGTATGCGATTTTCCGAGCCACGTCGCTTGGAAGCTGTGCCAGCCATCCTCGATCGAATTTGATAATCTCTTCGTACTCCTGCCATCTGGAATTCACCCAGGTATCAGACCCTACGGTAATACGGTCGGGATGCTTTAGAAACAGAGCCTTCCACTCAGGACTCAACACTCCCCCTGGAGCAATGTCGTTTTCTCTTATAGAGATATCCACCCAGAGGTTCTTATACCTATCAAACATAGCGGATACTACTTGCGGAGGATCCGACATGCCGGCATGAGCCCATAGAACTTTTATCTTTGGTTCATGTTTAAACATAGCTTCTACCGCTTCATGACCGGTATGCACGTGAATATAAAGATCTTCTTTTACCGCCAACCGCAGCGTTTCCAGTATGACCGGAGAATCTGCATCGATTTCATTATGAATATGAAACTCGCCTATGCCCTTGTATATTGGCAACTCCAGCCTTTTCTTGAAGTAATCCAAAATTGACTGTTTCTTAAACCAGTTACTAGAGTTTACATCATCATGGTAAGGCCGTAAAAAGGGTACAATCATGTCTGGTGCCAGTTTGTAGAGCATTCTTGTCCCCTCATCCGGCGAGCTTGATACCAGAGCTTTAGTTACTCCAGATCTCTTGAATAATTCGAGGACTTCCTTCGGTGAGAATAAAGTCCAGGCTTCTTTTTTATAGTGGACATGGGTATCAAAGATCGGGAGTTCAGAACCTGGCCTGGTAACAGTGTCAGTATTCTTTTTAGGATCCGGGCTGGGACTCATGGCTGTTAAAAACAGAACTGCAGCTATCGGTATAACAACCAGTAATATGACAACTTGAATTCGTCTCATCAGTGCCTCCTTGTCGAATCGAAACTGCATTCGGCATTCATTATATTATAATGTGCTCATGCATATATAGAATGTCAAAATATTATTCCGCTTCGGCTATCCGCCTGGTTAGCATAGGCAGAGTTCGCTGACAAATATGAAAACAATAGTTTGTTAAACCCAATCTTCAATACAGTTTTCGCTGATTCGATCAGATGAATTCATTGGCGATGTCTCGTGGATAATGAATCGTATTTCGTATTTTTCACGCTTTATGAATAACGCCCTGAATTTTCGGGGAATATTTGTTTGACTTTCCAGCCGCATAAAATATATAAATACATGCTATTGTAATTCGAAGGCAGTGGGTGCGCCAGAGAGAACCCGGAAAAAGAGATAAAGAAGCATCAACTTTTAACAAAGGAGGGACAAAAATGAAAAAAGCTTCCCAGGATATTTCTCTACCCAGACGATCATTTCTGAAGAAGGCCGGTGTCGGTCTCGCTGCCGGTGCAGGCATCGCGGCCGGCATGGGCATCGCGGCACCGAAAGTTCATGCCCAGCCCACGCTTCGTTGGCGCCTCGTTTCCAGCTTTCCCAAGTCGCTGGATACGCTCATCGGTCCCTCAGAGGCGTTTGCCAAGATAGTGGGCGCCATGTCCGGCGGCAAGTTTACCATTACAGTGCACCCGGCCGGCGAAATTGTTCCCGCCTTCGGTGTGCTCGACGCGGCGCAGAACGGCACCGTGGAGTGCGCCCACACCGCGCCCTACTATTTTTTCGGCAAGGACGACACCTTTGCCCTGGGGACCGCAATTCCCTTCGGCCTCAACTCGCGCCAGATGCAATCCTGGCTGTTCGCGGGCAACGGGCTGACTCTATTTCGCGAGTTCTATAAGAGCTATAACATCATCAACTTTCCGATGGGCAACACCGGCGCCCAGATGGGCGGCTGGTACCGCAAGGAAATTAAGTCGCTGGCCGACATGAAGGGCCTCAAGATGCGCACCGCCGGGATTGCCGGGAAGGTGCAGGAGAGGCTCGGTGCGGTAACGGTAAGCACGCCCGGCGGGGAGGTCTATACAGCGCTGGAGAAGGGAACGATCGATGCCGCCGAATTTGTTGGTCCCTACGACGATCTGAAACTGGGTTTATACAAGGTAGCCCCCCACTACTACTATCCCGGCTGGTGGGAGGGCAGCGCGCAGACCGACCTCTATGTGAACATCAAGGCCTATGAGGCGCTGCCGGCCGAGTACAAGGCCATGATCGAGGCGGCGGCGACACGCTCGCAAGTTCTCATGCATGCCCAATACGACGCCAGGAACCCAATCGCCCTGAAACAATTGGTAGCGGCCGGCGCCAAATTACACCGCTTCCCGAAGGACGTCATGAATGCCGCTTTCAAGGAATCAAATGCACTTTATGCCGAGATATCCGCGAAGAATCCCCGCTGGAAAAAGATATACGATGATTACATCAAGTTCCGTGCTGAACAAAACATGTGGTTCCGCTTCGCCGAAGCCGGCTTCGACGACTTTATGCAGGCTCAAAAGCTTTAAACTATTTCGCACTTTATCAAAAAAACCCCGCGCGGTCAGAGCTGCGCGGGTTTTTTTGACTTTGCCTCAGTTTTCGTAAGCGGAATTGGCCCGGTCTACTTCTTCTTGGCGTCCTTTTCCAGCGCCCGTTTGACCGCCTCCATTGGATCTTCTTCCTCATTGCTGACGCTCTCGGCTTCCGGTACGTTCTTGTCCTTCACCGGCTGCGGCGTTGACATTTTCACCGGATCCTCGTCCTTGGCGCCGTAGTCCCCTTTTTCGGCCTCAAGCTTCATGGTTTCGAGATTCACCGCCGGGGTTTTGTCAATACTGTTGGTGACGAGAGCCGGGAAAGCGATAACCACGGCCAGCATAATGATCTGAAGGCAAATGAACAGCATCGACCCCTTGTAAATCTGCGCTGTCGTTACCGCCGGGATAATCTTGTTTGTGACCCGGTCTTTGTAGTCGTGCCTGGCGGCCACGCTTCGGAGGTAGAACAGGGCGAAACCGAAGGGCGGCGACAAAAACGAGGTCTGGAGGTTCATGGCGATGATTACACCAAACCAGACCAGGTCAATGCCCATTTTGTCGGCCACGGGGACCAATAAAGGGATGACAATGAAAGCGATTTCGAAGAAGTCGATAAAACAGCCGAGACCAAAAACCAGGGCGTTCACTGCGAGCAGGAAGCCCAGTTGGCCGCCCGGTAACTTGTCAAACAGGTGCCCAACCCAGATATGGCCGTCGGCGGCATTGAAAGTGAAACTGAACACGGTAGCTCCGATCAGGATGAAGATGACAAAGCAGGTCAGTTTCGCCGTGTTGTCCAACGACTGCTTGAGCAGGCTGAAACTCAGCTGGCGGCGGGAGACGGCCATGATCAGGGCGCCAGTTGCGCCCATCGCTCCGCCTTCCGTCGGTGTTGCGATGCCGAGGAAGATGGTGCCCAGCACGAGGAAGATCAGCACCAGGGGGGGAAGCAGCACGAACACTACACGTTCGGTAAGTTGCGACAGCAGTTTGAGGCGCAGCCAGCGGTTGACCAGTGCGAGCGCCAGCAGGAAAAAGGCTGCAGCAGTTATCGACACCGTGATAACCTCATCCAGCGGTGCCTTGTCTTTTTGGCCCACCAGCAGGTTGACGATGCTGTTGTGCATGTAGGCCCAGGCGAGGGCGGCTGCTGCCGCGATTATCATTATCACCAACAGGGATTTATGGCCGCTGGCACCGTTGGCTTCACAGTAGATGCATGCCTCCGGCGGCAGGGCAGGCACCCAGCTCGGCCGGAAGATGGCCAGGGCAATAATATAAAGGGCGAACAGACCCACCAGCAACAGGCCGGGCACCACAGCGCCGGCATACATGTCGCCTACGGAACGCCCCAGTTGGTCGGCCAGGACAATCAGCACCAGAGAAGGTGGGATTATCTGGGCCAGGGTACCCGAGGCTGTGATGACGCCGGTGGCGATGCTCCGGTTGTATCCATAACGCAGCATGATGGGCAAAGAGATGAGGCCCATTGAGATCACCGCTGCCGCCATCACGCCGGTGGTCGCTGCCAGCAGCGCGCCGACGAAAATTGTTGCCAAGGCAAGACCGCCGCGTACCGGTCCGAATACTTGTCCAACGGTTTCCAGCAGATCCTCGGCCATGCCGCTGCGTTCGAGGATGATGCCCATGAAGGTGAAGAAGGGAACGGCCAGCAGGGTTTCGTTCTGCATGATACCGAATATCCTGAGCGGCAGAGCCTGGAACAGTGTCGGGTGAAACAGTCCTGCTTCCATGCCGATGAGACCGAAGGTGAGACCGGTGGCCGCAAGACTGAAGGCGACCGGAAAGCCGGTGAGCAGGAAAAGCAGCAAACCTGCAAAAAGCAGGGGAACGAAATTGTGGACGATGAATTCCATTTAGCGCACCTCTGACGGACTATTATCGGCTTGTATTTTTTCCGGCGAGGCTTTTCCCTCTTGGCTGTTGGCGAGCGGATCGGAAATCAGGCCGCGCAGGAAGGCGATACGCTTGATCAGTTCGGAGGCGCTTTGCAGAAGCAGCAGAGCCAGACCCAGCGGCAGAAGAAGAAAAACCGGCCAGCGGATGAGCCCCCCTGCACTTGATGACATTTCTCCGCTATAAAGGGCCTTGACAAAGAGCGGCCAGGATAACTGGATTAAAAGCAGGCATAGAGGCGCCAGAAAAACAACGATACCAGCGATGTCAATCCAAGACCGGGAGCGCGCCGATAAGCGGCTGGAAACGAAATCAATACGCACGTGGACGTTCTTCAGGAAGGCATATCCCGCGCCGAGCAGGAACACACCGGAGAAGAGGTACCACTGCATTTCGGTGAAAGCAGTGGATCCCGTATGAAAGGCCTTGCGCGCAATGGCGTTACCGGCACTGAGGAGTACCGCCGCAAGAATCAGCCACTTGATGCCCTGTCCGACGCATCCGTTGAAAGCGTCAATCAGGCCGGATACCTTAAACAGAAATTTCATATCGCCTCGAATCTAGTGGTTTCTTTAAATAAATGCTACAGAAAATCTTGAATGTCAATTAAATAAACATCAAAACTTTAGGAGAAAATAGGGTCAAATCTTTTACTCTTGACATTTGATGAGCACGAATAAATGAAAACGATGTTATTCAATAATTGCCCAAGAACATAAAGGCGATCGCAACGCTCCGGCTGATATTTCCGTTATGCCAAAAATGAATTGACAATGTGAAATATCGGGGATGTCCATGATAAGTTTTGTCAAGGGGAAAAAGGAGATTTCGGGAAAAAAGAGGGTCAAATCTTGGTTAGGTCTAAAGGGGCGCCCTTAAGTTATTAAATATCTGTTTTAATAGTTGTCAGAAATTATCATATTAATCCGTTTTAAACGGATATCTGCTTTGACAACTTAAAACTTAAGAGCGCCCCCATTCTTTTCACTCTCTTCCAATTTGGGGTTTCAACCGGCGAGGGTCGCCAGGTAGGAAGCACCCAGTTTATCGATGTGATCCTTGATGTTTTCAAACATATCAAGGTGTTCTTCCTCGTCTTTAAGAAGCTCCTCAAAGAGCTGCTTGGAAATCTGATCTTTTTCGGCTGCACAAATGCCGGCCGCCTCGTTGTACATCTTGATGGCTTCGGCTTCGAGGCCGATGTCGGTCTTCAGCATCTCCGTGATCTCCTGCCCCTTCTTGGCCAAAGCGTCCGGTTTCGAGGTCGGCTCCCCACCGAGGAAGAGAATCCGCTCCGCCAGCTTCTCGGCATGCTTCATCTCGGCAATACCCGTCTCCTTCAGTTTGGTGGCCAGTTTTCCGAAATCCTGATCTTCCAGTTCATAGTGCTGGGCCATGTACTGGATAATCGCTGTTAACTCCCTTGCCCTCGCCTGATTCAACAGATCAATAACTTTTTTATTCATAGCCCCTCCTCCTAAATCATTTAATGATAAAGATTAACTTGAATTATAAGCTGTTTTTTAAAAAAAGTCGAGCGCGCATTATACTTGCAAGAGCACTAGTATAGATAAGGGAAATATTGGGGACGGTTCTATTTAATTAACAACTTGCGGTCTCCGTGATCATTCCTGACTGCCCAAAGGTTAAATATTTTTCTGGATTCCTGGTCCTTTTGCACTGGAATATATTCCGGCAGGGAACTCCGGCGAATGCCTGGGCATGCTGGGCGCAACGACAAAGGATGGAAAAGTAATTATTGGATCAGGCGGCACGATGTTCGCGGCCGGATGCTTCCAGGTAATATTCGTAATTACCATTGTAAATACGCATCTGACCATGATCAATTTCAAAGACGCGATTAATGAGCGAGCGCAGGAAGTGGCGGTCATGGCTCACCAGCACAACCGTGCCGGGAAATTTCTTTAAAGCGTTGAGCAGAATTTCCCGTGACTGGATGTCCAAATGGTTGGTAGGTTCATCAAGGATCAGCAGGTTTAACGGCTGCACCAGCATTTTCGCCAGAACCACTCTGCTTTTTTCACCGCCGGATAATTTATCAATCCGCTTGTAAATATCATCGCCCTGAAAAAGAAAAGCGGCGCAGAGATTACGCAAAGTGCCCATATGCGCCTGCGGCATGACATCCTGCAAAGTATCCAGCACTGTCTTGCGCGGTTCGAGAATATCCATCGCATGCTGGCTGAAATAGCCGGGATAAACATTGACACCCACATTCATGCTGCCGGTGGTGGGTTCAACCTCCCCTGCGAGCATCTTTAGAAATGTTGATTTGCCGGCGCCGTTGACACCAACCACGGCAATCTTTTCCTGCCGCCGGATAATGCCGCTGATGCCGCCGAAAACTGATTTGACTGATCCGTCGGGACGGGGCCAGACTTTGCTTAAGTTGTCCAGTTTGACAACGTCATCACCGCTGCGCGGCGGTTCGGCAAACTCGAACTTGATGGTGCGCTGTTCGACCGGAATTTCGATGCGCTCGATTTTATCGATCTTTTTGACGCGCGACTGTACCTGCGACGCGTGTGATGCCCGCGCCGCAAAACGGGCGATGAAGTCCTCTTCCTTGGAAAGCATTTCCTGCTGGCGGCGATGCGAGGCCAGCAGTTGTTCCCGCCGGATTTCCCTTTCCCGCAGATAGAAATCATAGTTGCCGCTGTAGGTGGTGATTGTACGGTTAGCCACTTCGATAATGCGGGTTACCACCCTGTTCATGAATTCACGGTCATGGCTCGTCATTAAAAGTGCGCCTTTAAACGAGCCGGAAAGCCACTCTTCCAGCCAGATGATAGATTCCACATCAAGATGGTTGGTGGGTTCATCCAATAAGAGCACATCTGGATTGATCGACAGAATTTTAGCGAGCGCAATGCGCATTTTCCAGCCGCCGCTGAATGACTCCACGGCGTGATGATAATCATCCGGCCCGATACCCAAACCTGTCAGGATAATTTGCGCGCGGCTTTCCAGATTATAGCCGTCGCGATGCTCGAACTCGGACTGAATGTTGCCGTAACGTTCCAGCAGATCAGCCAGCGCATCTTCCTCCAGCGGTTCGCACATGGCTGCTTCCATCTCTTTAATCTGCAAGCCCAGTTTTGTTACGGATTCGGAGGCGGACATGACTTCTTCGAGCGCCGAGCGGCCCGACATGGCGCCGACATCCTGAGAAAAATAGCCGCAAACGGTATTATGTGCTTTGGTGATTTCTCCGGCATCGAACTCTTCCTCGCCCATGATCAGACGAAAAATGCTTGTTTTGCCGGCGCCGTTAGGCCCGACCAGACCGGTACGTGAGCCGGGCAGTATCTGAAAACTGGCATCCCGAAACAGGATTTGCGGGCCGTGCTGTTTGGCAATGCCATTGAAATGAATCATATAAACTGAACTCCTTGTCAATAGTTGGTTGATATTTGCTTTGCTGGCTGTTCCAATACCCTAAAGGGCACGCGATGCAAAAGCGGTGCACTGGTAGCACATCCATAATACGGGTGCAAGGTAATTTGGGTAAGCAGTAATAATGGGGCAACGTTTCTATTTAATTGTCATCGTCATTCATTTGGTCGTGGTAAATATACTTTAAGAAGTTCTTGAATTATCCGAAAGAAAAGTATTTCTTGTTTACTGAGAGCAATAAAGAAGACCTCAACGCTCCGGGTAATTACGTCGTTAAGCGGATCGAATCCGTTGAAGGATAAGGTTATATGACCAGTCATCAGCTTTCGCGGAGCCAACTGGCGGCCAGGGCCTTGATAAGGCTTCTGTTGGGTTTCGCCATCCTGTTAGCCATGCTTCTTTTGTCCGCGGGCACTATGGCTTACTGGGAGGCTTGGACCTACATGGTGGTGCTCTTCGTACCGATGATTCTCGCCCTGGTTTACCTGCTGGTGAACGACCCTGAACTGCTGGAGCGAAGGATGCGGACAAGGGAGAAGGATGAAAAACAAAACCTCATCATCAAGACAGGAGCGATTTTCTATTTGCTAACCTTTCTGGTCCCAGGATTCGACCGGCGCTTTGGATTGTCCCACGTGCCCGATGCCACAGTGATCTTGGCGGATGTCTTCGTTCTTCTCGGCTATTTGTTGTTTATACTGGTGCTCAGGGAGAACAGCTATGCATCCCGCGTCGTCGAGGTAGAGCGGGGACAGCGAGTGGTCACGACGGGCCCCTATTCGATTGTCCGGCATCCGATGTACCTCGCAGCGCTTGTCATGTACCTTTTCACGCCAGTGGCATTGGGATCCTGGTGGGCGTTGATCGCCGCATTGCCGCTGGTGGCTGTCATGGTTGTCAGGATCAGGAACGAAGAGCAGCATCTTATGAACGAGCTTGAGGGATATCAGGAGTATACCCAAATCACTAAGTACCGCCTGATCCCTGGAGTATGGTAACCTGACACTTGCCGATAAACAACAGTATTATGTTTTTTAAATAAATTAAAATAATGGTAAAATAATAACAAAAATAAAAGGGGACGGTTCTATTTAAATTTGTCAATTGGAAAGGAGAGAAAAATGAAAGCAATACAAAAAGCATTATGTCGTCATGCCGAACTTTTAATCTGTTGCTTTTTTGTAATCGGTCTTTTTTACTCACCTGCTTCAGCACAGAATATCGTTGACGAATGGAGCACTGTTAAGGCTCCCCCTGCTCCGGTATTAAAATATGTAACTGTCGACCCGAAGGTGACAGCGCTCCTGCTGCTCGATTTTAATAAGCAGACATGCAATGCAGATAGGCGCCCCCGCTGTATCGCATCCATCCCCAAAGTTCAAAAGCTTCTCACGGAGGCGCGTAGCCATGGTGTTTATGTGTTGTACAGTCTCTCTGCCGGTGCTTCTGTTGCCGATATTGCCAAAGAGTTGGCGCCTCTTGGACAGGAACCCGTGGTGACATCGGGGCCCGATAAATTCCTTGGGACAGATTTGGAGAAATTACTGAAGGAAAGAGGCATAAAAACAGTCATTGTGACCGGAACGGCGGCACATGGGGCGGTTTTGTATACAGCCAGCGCGGCTGCGTTTCGCGGAATGCAAGTCATCGTGCCCGTGGACGGCATGTCTGCAGAAAGCACCTACGCTGAACAGTACGTTGCCTGGAATATGGGGAATGCTCCACGTGTCTCGAATCAGTCAGTGCTGACAAAGATTGACATGATTAAATATTAGAAATCCAGAGCGGACAGAGAACTTAATTCAGCCAATCGCAAAATAAATATGTGTTGGTAAAAACAATCGAACAAAGGTTCCATTTAAATTAGTAAATTAGCACAGGAGTATAAATTTAACCCCATCAAGCCGATCGCTCCGCTCCTGGTGATTTATCGTTCCAGCTTATAGCTTGATACCATATGCATGATATGATAATTTGATGCATATGGAGGTCAGAAATGAGAACAACACTCGATTGACCTGAGGACTTAATTAACGACGCTATGAAGGCTACCAACATTACCACAAAAACAAGAGTTATTATTGCGGCGTTATTCTTGCAGAGTTAGTTCCTTTTTTAAAAGTTCACAAACAAAGAAGGGTAATTGATTTATTGCATAATATTAAGAAGTTAAATTATCGATTAATTGAGATGAAATTATCGATTTCCAATTCAAATGCCTGAAAATTGGCTTAAACGGTATCGGCATTCCTCATCTTATTGTTGCGCAAAATGCGATGCAGAATGGTGCTGAAATATTTTCACATGACAACCACTTCAGACTCATGAAGGACATCCTGATGTTCAATCTTACAGATTAATTGGCTGCCACCAAACAATACACCGGGTTTTCGAACCAAGGGCTGGTGATCTCCACGTTGGCGAAAACGCTCTCACAAAGGGGTTTTACAATGAGTCTCAATTCAAAAAGCGACAAACGCTTTGAGGAAGGGCGATATTTCCTCAAGGACACCATCCGCCAACAGGTTGATTTCTCACGCACCGCACAGAGCCGGCAATTGCCAGCTCCGCCCCTCCAGAAACCTTATGCGCCGGACAGCGTGCTTATGAGTCTTCCCGATGGTGCCTCAGCGCTCGCCCGATTGGGTCGTATGTCGATTGGCGAGGCGATCACCAGACGGGAAAGTGTGCGTGACTACTGCGAGGCACCGCTAACCGTAGACGAACTTTCCGCTCTTCTCTGGGCAGTACAGGGCGTCCGCAAAGTATTTGGCCCAACCAGTGCGCTTCGCACCGTGCCCTCTGCTGGTGCCCGCCATGCTTTTGAAACCTATATAGCCGTCAGCCGGGTTGAGGGGATTCCATCCGGACTATATCGATTCTTGCCCGTTGACGGTCAGTTGGTGCAATTGCGCGTTGATATGCAGATCGGACAAAAGGCTGCAACCGCGTGTTTAGGACAGGAGTTTGTGGCTGAAGCCGCCGCGATCTTCTTCTGGACCGTGATACCCTCACGCATGGAATGGCGTTACGGTTTGGCGTCTCACAAGGTCATTGCCATCGACGCCGGCCACGTCTGCCAAAATCTCTATCTGGCGTGCACAGCACTTGGGGCGGGAACCTGCGCGATCGCTGCCTACGACCAGGCCGCATGTGACCGGCTGCTTGGCCTTGATGGAGATGAGGAATTCACGTTGTACATTGCACCGGTCGGAAAACCGTGAATGAACCGTGATGGAGAAGATGGCGTCAGGTCTTGCAATATACGTTTTCTTCCTGATTCCCGGGAAATAAAAGGGGACGGGTAGATTTAATCATTATCTAATACTATCATAGGCGCGCCTAACAACGGCTTGCAGGCGACGCAGCCCATGCGCAGCGTTGCAGAAAGAATTTTGAAGAGATATGCCTATGGATAAGGGTGATAAAAATGCGCTTATTACCGGAGCCACATCTGGCATAGGAAAGGCAATTGCCCTGGATCTAGCCCAACGAAGACTGAATGTGTTTATTGTGGCCAGAGATGAAGGCAAAGCCGGAACAACTGCAAAAGAAATAGAGGAAAAGACTGGAAACCGTCCTGCTTATTTTATCGGTGATCTGGAATGCCAAAGGAGAATTCCAGATTTGGCTCAGAGAATAAAAGAAAAAATGCAAAGGCTGGATATTTTAATCTTAAATGCCGGCGCAGTTTTCAAGAACCGGGCTGTAACTGCCGAAGGTATTGAAAGGTCGATGGCGGTGAATCATTTTGCACCGATTCATTTGACCGGCGAACTGCTGCCATTACTTCAAGAAAGCAGACCCTGCAGGGTAATAAATGTTTCCGCGGGTGCTCATTGGCTCAGTCCTGTAGATCTGGAAGATTTCAATTTTGAGCTGGATTTTAGTGGTGTAAAAGCATATGCCCGCTCCAAGATGGCAGCCATCATGGGATTTTATGAGTTCACCAGTCAATATCCCGGAAATGAGATACAGTTTTTATCTCTGCATCCGGGCGTGGTTGGAACCTCCTTTTCTGAAAACAACGGAAAGCTTTATAGTTTCTTTATGTCTGTTTTACGTCCGATAATGCGTTCCCCGGCCAGTGGCGCCGCTCCGGTAGTGCATCTTGCATTATCTGCCGCGCTGACTGGTAAATCCGGCCTTTATTTTAATCGCTTTAAGGAAAAAAGGTCGCACACTCTTACTTATTCTAAAGCAGCCAGGCAGAAAGTATGGGATCTGACCTGGCAGAAAATAAAAGAGATAACTGAATGAATCATAAAAAATATAAAAGTTTTAACCTGGAAATACAGCCGACCGCTGCACGCCGGCCGATTTCTCATTAGGCGAAGGCAAAATGAACTGAAACAACGAAACCAAGGAGAATGAAATGGACGATCTTAAATTAAGTACGGCGGTTTGTGGAATTGATTGCTTTAACTGCGAATTTTATTACACGAATATTGATTCTTTCTTTGAAAACATGTCCGAAGACAGGAAAGCCGGATTTGCTTCCCGTGGAATGACAAAAGATAAATTGCTTTGTAAAGGTTGTCGAACATCAGGCTGCACTATGATCGCCGGTAAATGTGAAACCCTCGAATGTGTAAAACTGAAAAATTTGGACTTCTGCTTTGAGTGCAGTGACTTTCCCTGTTCAAAATTACAACCATTGGCAGAGGGCGCCGAGAGATACCCTCACAATTTAAAGGTTTATAACTTAATAACCATTAAAAACAAGGGACTGGAAAAGTGGGCTTCTGAAACGGCGGAAATAAGGGCAAGGTATTTCAAAGGGAAATTCAAGATTGGTGCCGGTCCGCAAAGATGACTCCCAAATAAATATATGATTATTCATTGAATCCTATTTGTGATTCAGGGGCAGGGGGCAGTATACTTGATGCAGCCGATCAAACAACCATGTATAATTCTGAACTGAACCGGGAGGGCGCAAAAGCCCGCAGTCCCTTAGCTCCACGACCGCTGAACCTTTTGGGGGAAAGAGAATATTATGGATAAGAAGATTTCTGCAATTTGGTTGCAGGTTGCGTGTGTAATCGCTGTTGCAACAGGTTTGGTCTCTGCTGCCGCAAGTTTTCCTGCAACCGCTGGACCCTGGTTGTTTTTATTTGACCTGCTCAAGTGGCCCATCGATGGCAACCCCTCGCAATTTGATCTTCCTACGCGGGCTGTAAATGCTGTTCTTGGTGGTGTCATGGTTGGATGGGGGATCTTAATGTTTCTTCTTGTACGCAATTTCCTCAACAATGATTTTGCCCTTGTGAGAAGGTTGATACTAATTAGCATCGTGGCTTGGTTTGTCGTCGACAGCACCGGGTCTTTCCTTGCCGAACTTCCCGGGAACGTACTTCTCAATGTCAGTTTTCTCTTTCTGTTCCTTCCTCCTCTTCTGTTGGTTAAGAATGAAAATAAATAAGGAAAATAAGGGGACGGTTCTATTTAATTTAGAAAATTTGCACATGGGCATAAGCCTAACGCGATCAAACCGATCGCTGCACTAAGGCTGATGCAATCGTTGGGCTGCAGTCAAATCAAACGTTTATGGAGGATACGAAAATGAAAGTAGATCGAAGGAGTTTCTTACGTTATGCAGGACAGGGAGTAATCCTGCTTGGGGGTCTGAGTGTAATGAGCTCCTGTGGCGGGGTGGACCGGGACCAGCTGCTTGCAAGGGATCGGAAGCAACGACAGATCGCAGGCCTTACAGAGCAAGAAATGGATATCCTCTATTTGGCATCACTTGCGCCGAGTGGTCACAATACCCAGCCCTGGACGGTAAGGATCGTCGAACCGCAGCACTGGATCATCGGATCGGCCAAAGAGCGCTGGCTGCCCGCCGTAGATCCCCACAACCGTGAAGTTCTGCTTTCTCTGGGTGCCTTTCTGGAGAACCTTATAATTGCTGCCGAAGTCCATGGGTATCTGATAGACTTGCAGGTTATTGCCAAGAGTTCGTTAGATAAGGAGATTGTCGACATTCGGTTGAAGAAGGGCCAGACACGAGATTTTCCCCTAGAAAGAATCAAGACAAGGCGAACAGTCAGGAATAACTTCTCCGATCGTGAGATCACTGCCGACGATTTGAAGTACATAACCATTCATCATAAACGACCTCACCTTATCGAAGTCATGATGCCCCATGGCTTCTATTTTCCCAACAATTCTCCCCAGGGTAAGCAACTCCGGGAAGGAACGATCGAGGCCAACAGGAAACAGGCATTTCGAGACCCTGCGCAAGAGGAACTCGCCAATTGGATTAGATGGTCAAACAAGGATGCCGAAGCACAGCGAAACGGACTGACGCCCGACAGCATGGAGATAGGCGGCGCAGCAGGTTTCTACGTGCGGAACTTCTATGATCGTAAATCTGTTCTTTCCAAGAGCTTCCGTGAAACCACAGTGGATACCGTATCAAAGCAAGTAAAGACTTGCGGCGGATGGCTGGTTGTCACCAGTCAGGATTCGCGAATTGAAACATTGCTCGAGTATGGAAGGATGTTCGAAGAAATGCTTCTCCTGATCAGGGAAAGGAAGATAGCAATTCACCCCATGACTCAGATGCTGGAAGAAAATCCCTCCAGAGACGCATTAGCCAAGGAACTGGGCTTGGCCGGAGAGGTCCAGTGGATATTGAGGATAGGCTACCTGAACTCATACCCGGACCCTGTGAGTCTGCGCATGCCTTTATCCAGGTTCGTCATAACCTGAGGTCTCCCGGAAATAAGGGGACGGTTCTATTTAAATTAGTAAATTAGCACATGAGTATAAGCTTAGCCCAATCAAGCCAATTGCTGCACTCCGGCTGAGCTATTTGTCGGATAAAGAAGATAGGAGAAATAATGAGTGAGGAAAATAAGTCAATTCATGAGTTTGATTTTAAATTAATATGCGAATATTACTCGAGCATTGAACGGCAAGGGCCTGGTAGCCCCGAAGTAACTGTTAAAGCTTTGAGTTTTATTGACAACCTGAAAAAAGAGTCAATAATTGCCGATATAGGTTGTGGAACAGGCGGCCAGACGATGGTGCTGGCCAATCATACGTCGGGGCATATTACAGGCATTGATTTGTTTGCCGACTTTATAGCTATCTTCAATGCTAATAGCCGGAAGAAGAATCTCCATGACAGAGTGGAAGGCGTTGTTGGTTCAATGGATAATCTTGCTTTTCAAAAAGAAGAATTGGATCTGATATGGTCAGAAGGGGCTATCTATAATATCGGTTTTGAGCGAGGCATAAATGAATGGTATAAATTCTTGAGAACAGGAGGCTTTATTGCTGTTTCAGAGGCGTCATGGTTCACCGAAAAGCGGCCTGTAGAAATTGATAGATTTTGGAAAGATGCTTATCCGGAAATTGACACCATTTCACATAAAGTCTACCAAATGCAAAAGGCCGGATACATACCGATTGCTACTTTTGTTTTGCCAGAAAATTGCTGGATTGAGCATTTTTATGTTCCGCAAGTTTCTGCACAAGAGAACTTTCTAAAAAAGTATGCAGGTAACGAAACGGCCGAAGAGCTCGTAAGAAACCAACGGCATGAAGCGGAGCTATATTATAAATTCAAAGAGTACTATGGCTATGTTTTCTATATCGGGAAAAAGGTTTAATAAATTTAATGAACATCCGATACGGTATTAGATATCTACCCAGTCGTCACACCGGGCTAACTGAAGCTCGCCTGTGAACTCTACGTTTTGTTTCGTTACTGAAAGGAGAGTTTATGTCAAATCAGATCCTTCTGGGCAAGCGCGTGCTGGTCACCCACGCCGTCGCGTTCATGGGCCCGGTTCTTTGCGAAGTATTCGCCAATCACGGAGCCACGGTTATCCCGAGTACCGACCCTCTCATTAGCGCAGATGCACCCGGCGCTATAGTCGCTGAGGCAGGGAACGTCGACATCCTTGTTGCCAACCTGGCAATATCAGCACCATCCACGGCGGCCACAGAAGTGTCGGAAGAAGAGTGGAATGACACATTCGCCGCCCTCGTGCATCCGCTGCCGCGATTGTTCCGTGCCGTCCTGCCCTCCATGATTGAGCGCCGCTCGGGCAAGATTCTCGTCATGGGCAGCGCATCAGCACTTCGCGGTATGAAGCGCACGTCAACTTACAGTGCCGCACGAGGTGCTCAACTTGCATACGTCCAAGCCGTCGGCGCAGAGGTTGCGCCCCACAATGTTCAGGTGAATGCAATTGCACAGAACTTTGTTGACAATCCGACATACTTTCCGCCAGACGTTCAGAGCAATCCAAAGTTCCAGGAGCGCCTGAAGCGAGAGGTTCCTCTGGGACGCCTCGTGGGTGCCAGAGAAGACGCTGAATTTGCTGCCTATCTGTGCAGTGAGGCGGCGAACTGCTTTGTCGGGCAGGTGTTCCCTGTCTGCGGCGGCTGGGTGGTGCGCTAGGGCAAATAAAGCCACCAAATTAATCTCCCGGACACGGCGCGATAAAGAAGCGCAGAGACGGTGATTTGAGGCTTTAGGCCTTTTCACAATGTTATAATCGCAGCAACTTAAACTTTTTTATTAAGAATCTTTGAAAGATTTATCCACAGAAATTTGGAGTCAAAATGTATCACCCGCGATTAAAAGGCGATCATTATGCAATGGGATTAAAAATGGGAAACATATTCAAAAAAAACAATGTCCAGTTTCCTATTAATCTTGATTCTTTCCAAAATAAATTTGGCAAAGAAAGCGGCATGTTATTAGGTCAGTATTTCCCCGAAGCGGCAGCAGAAATTAAAGGCGTTACCGATGTCATAGGACATGACAATGAATTATTTACTTCCTGGATGATGTGTATGGGATGCTGCCTTGATATACATGATGAGGATTCTGTGGAGGTTAGAGGATGTAC
Organism: Deltaproteobacteria bacterium HGW-Deltaproteobacteria-12; assembly: GCA_002840565.1. Taxonomy (GTDB): domain Bacteria; phylum Desulfobacterota; class Syntrophia; order Syntrophales; family Smithellaceae; genus MVRV01. The sequence continues at coordinate 27,621 of PHBK01000019.1, forward strand.
GGCATTCAGTTTTGTGCATAATGGTCAGGTTTATTCTGCAAGAGATAATGATTTGCCGCCGTTTTTAAGGAAGATAAGTAAAAGCATATATTACCAACCGGAAAATAAAATCAGTTTTATCCTGAATACATCATCGTTTATCAATGGAGAGGAAGGCATAAATCAATACGGATTGGTTGCAGCCATGACATTTGTTATGCCCAAATTGCAAGAAATCAAACCTGGATTGAATTCAGTATTTTTAGTTCGCTATCTTCTGGAAAACTGTAAAACAGTTAACGAGGGGACTGAAGCTTTGAAAAAATTACCAATAGCTTCAAGCTGTAACATACTTTTAACGGATAAAAGCGGGGAAATGGCCGTAGTGGAATGTAATCCGCTGAAAATACACATACGATATCCGGAAAAAAACAAAAAGGACGAAAGCTTTATTATTACAGTAAACCATTTTTCATCAAGAGAGATGTGGCGCCACGATGCCAGTGATCGGAATGTTTATTTCTCTGAAACCAGATATCAAACAGCTTATAATGCTTTGAAAAATACTGATTATTTAGATGGAGTCGAACATGCTAAAGCTATACTCAGCGGAAAACATGGATTTATGTGTCAATACAATAAAGCATTAAATTTTGAAACTATTTGGTCATCGGTGTTTGATATTTCTAATAATAGAGTTTATATAGCAGGAGGAAGTCCTCAAAGGACAAAATACATTGAGGATAAACGACTTTTCAACAAAATTGTTAATTAACTGTGTCCGCTTAACTTAAAAAGGGCGTGGTTTTTTGCAGCATCTCAAACTGTTTTCGTTTTTAGTCTTTTTCGAATAGCTCGGCGTCACCCCTTTTGGCAAGTGAACCCGGTCAGTTGGGCGGTTCAACACAAACTGTCATGCAAGAAGGATGATGGCAGATGTCGCATGAAAACTATAGCTTCCGCGCATCCCAGTTATTGAAAAGTTTGGACCGGGCAATTTCTCTGGTTAAGCCAATCCTGGTTGCACGCTACGGAGAAGAAGCTGATGCTTTGATACAGGCGTCACGTCAAAAATACTCCGACCTCATCCCTCAAATTCCTTATATCGGTGAAAACAATCCCCTGGTTAACACGTTCTATCTGCCGGCAAGCAGGCACCTGGCAATATACAAAGCATTTCTAGAACATGGTAAGACGGTTGAAGAAACAGGACAGCTGGCTTATGAAATTGGTGAAGCGGAAATCAAAGCAATTCCAGGCTTGGTGCGTCGAGCTGTCAGCATTATGTGGTTTTCTCGATGGTTCACTGCACGATTACAAAAACGAGCGGCACTATCCCGGGAGCGCAAGTATCCAGGCGGTTATGTTGTTGCTTATCGGCAGGGGGACGGGGAAGAGTTTGACTATGAATTCGACTATATCGAGTGTGCGGTTTATAATTTTTTCCGGCAGCAAGGTGCGGCCGAATTGGTTCCTTATCTTTGTGCCATCGACAAGATCGCCAGCGAGTTAATGGGATGGGGATTGCGCCGAACAATAACTCTGGCCGATGGTGGTGCAAAGTGCGATTTTCGATTTAAAAAAGATGGTGTGACTTGCGTGACAATACCGCCATCTTTGAGAAAGTTGTATAAATAAACAACGCCGCCCAGCAACGCCCTGAAAACGCTTTGCTCGTCGCCGGCCGGCTGTGCCTGGAGCTGCGCTGCAGGACATCATTTGACCTGGGGGAGCATTTTTTTGAATGATACCAATAGCATTAATCAGGAAACCTGTAAGCTGTGCGGCTTGTGTGCTGAAGTATGCCCCATGAAAATCATGATCAAAAAAGGTGCTGGCGGAATATCATTTCGACAGGATAGATTACCGCTTTGTATGAAATGCGGCCAAAGCATGGCAATCTGCCCGACACAATCCTTTATTGTAAAAGGACTGTCGTATGCCAAAGACTTTTTTGAGATGTCAGATCCGATTGCACCCGACATCGTCTTTTTCAACCTGATTGCCACGCGGCGAGCAATAAGGAATTTTAAAGACAGGCCGGTACCCAAAGAGCTGCTGGAAAAAATCGTGCAGGCGATGACCTTTGCACCGCCGGGCTTTACCCCCATCAAAACCGAAATCACCGTCATTCAGGATACCGAAATCATTCGTAAAGCACTGCCTTACATGATAAAAGTTTATGATGGATTGGTTAAAGCCATGAATAATCCCATTGCCCGGCTTTTTATTCGACAGAACGTCGGCTCGGCAAAATACAAGACCATTAAAAATCATGTGGTACCGCTTATGAAAAGCCGGTTACCCGAATTGAAACTTGGTGTGGAGGATACCATTACCCGATATGCTCCTGCCATGATACTTTTCCATGCCGATAGAAACGAAGAAAACCATGAAACAGATATTCACATTGCTTTGACTTACGGATTCCTGGCTGCACATGTTTTGGGCCTGGGGGGGTCGGCAATGGATCTCATTCCACCCGCCATACAGAATAACCGAGAGCTGAAAAGGATGTTCTCCATTCCCGAAGGGAATATGGTGGTAGGTTCAATGATACTGGGGTATCCCAAATACCGTTATCAGAGAGGAATCAAAAGAGAGCTGAAAAGCGTTTCATGGATTTAGGCAAGTCAATGCAAAGCCGGGACAGAGACATGAATAAAGAAACAGGCCTTAAAATAATGTTTGGCACCGGCTTTTTCGTGGGAATTTTTGCCCTGATTATGGGCATTACCGGCGATTGGGGCGCCTTTTTCGGTGCCTTGACAGTAAGCCTCGGTTTTATGGGACTGAGCTGGGCGGGCAAGCGAATACTTTCACGCGATGAAAGCGGGAAACCGCGCCCGCCGATCAGTCTCGTGATCGGGGTTATATTTGGCGGCGCCGGTTTGATGATGCTGATCGGAAGCATTGCCTTGTTTTTTGATGATGATTTTCAGGGCGCAATAGCAATGTTGATTTTCGGACTCGTCTTCTGCGGTGCCGGTTACATGGCTTCACGTGTTTTCGCCATTCCCGGAGGGATAAAGCGAATCCTGGTGGGCCAGGGAACAAAATCCATTGATGGAGTATCAGGTCAGTCAGGAGAGCTCACCGGTGGAACCTATATTTATTTTGATGAGAAAACAACGGATACCGAAATTGCGAGAATGCAAAAAGACTGGGCGGCAAAACCCTGGACACAGAGGAATGATTGGGCGGAAGGGATGGTCATTCAGGAAGGTACATTCGACATGCGCCTCCTTACCGCCTTTACTGTCATCTGGAACATCATCGGCTGGGGCATTGCTTCATTCGGAATACTGAGCGAAGCGGACTCCACGGAAATACCATGGTTTCTTCTCCTTTTCCCGGCAGTCGGCATCGGTTTGATGATCATGACTGTCCGGACATGGATTCGCAAACGGAAATTCGGCATCAGCATTCTGCATTGTGCAACAATGCCGTTTTATCTGGGGGAACGCCTGCAGGGAACCGTCCAGACTGGCGTACCCGTTAAAAAACAGCCCGCAAAAGAATTCTTCATTCAACTTAATTGTGTCCGGCGCACAACCGTTATTGATCAGGATAGTGATGACCGCGTTTCGGAAAATACTCTGTGGAGTCAGAAACAAACTGCTTTTGGCAGCATTTCCGCAGCAGGCGCCGCGTTTCAGATCTCTGTTGATATTGACATCCCTCCCGATCTGCCTCCCAGTGAATTGAATCCTGAAGATGATCGCACATTATGGAGGCTGCACATTACATCTTCAGTAAAAGGTGTTGACTATGCTGCCTCGTTTGAAGTACCAATCTATAAAAGGATAGACAACTCGGCAATGGAAACCCGGATCAAAAGTATTGAACATAGCGATACACGGGATTAACGTCTGCACGCACCTTCCCCGGCAGCCTTGACGGTTATGGCAGGTAGGAAATGAAAACACGAAAAGTAATTGTAAATGATCTTATGCAGCAAGATTATAGTTATTATCTTACAGAGCCTATGGGAAAAAATTTTGCTCCGGAATTCACGCCTGAATTGACACCGCAGGAAATGCTTGAAATGGGTGTTTTCGGCGGCAAATACATGACCGACTGCAGAGACGAGTTTCCCGAAAGTTGGTTCATTGAAGCGAAACTGTGTCCTGAAAAGCATGATCCCAAACTGAATTACTTTGGCTGGAATGCTTCCCAGCCATTGTCTGTCTGGAGGAGAAAGGGCTGGATCTATGATGAAGATCCCAGAGGATGGTTTCAATGGTATTGCAGGTATTACATGGGCAGAAGGTGCCCGGATGATGAACGCCAGATAAAGAGATGGAGAGCAATGAGAAGGCACATCGCCCAAATTGAGAAGCACTGCAAACCGGGAGATATCGACTGCCGCCCGAAGCAGAGGCAGGTGCTGTTAAACTGGGCTTACGACAGCAGAAAAATGTAGGCCGCACCACTTGATGGAGCCGACTCCTTGCACTCGCGGCTCATCCCGGGATGATGGCCATAGCTGTGAAAAGACTTATATTGAATGAGGATTACCGACCGCTGGAACAGCCAGATTAGAAAAGGAGCGGGAAATGCCGCGAAGACTTCGCAGCTGGATTGCAATAGGGTTGGTTTTCATAATCGCCGCCTTCGCATCGGTTTATTTATGGGACATAAACCAATCCTACAAACGGGTTCAGGCAAGGGGCACGGTCATTCCAACGCCCTACGGTGAGATCGAATATACCTCAGGCGGATCTGGTCCTGATGTACTGGTGATCCACGGAGCCGGAGGCGGATACGATCATGGTGAGCTAATTGTACAGGCATTGCTCAGTGATGAATTCCGTTGGATTACGCCATCGCGTTTTGGTTATCTGCGTTCGACCTTTCATACCGGTGCGACATGGGATGACCAGGCGCATGCATATGCAGTTCTTCTCGACCGGTTGGGCCTGAAGAAAGTTGCCGTTGTCGCCTTGTCACAGGGTGGTCCCTCGGCACTGCTCTTCGCAGTCCTATACCCTGAAAGGGTGTCCTCACTGACTCTTATTTCCTGCGGTGTTGCATCTTCGGTAACCTCCGATCAGGCCCAGGCAAACAAGAAAGGTGATATGCTCAAGATGATCTTCCAGTATGATCTGCTTTACTGGACAACCACAAAGCTTTTTAAAAAGCAGTTCATGGGTTTGATGGGGGCCACAGATGCAGTTGTCGATAGCCTCATACCGCAGCAACGAAAATTGTCTGAACAGGTTATTGACTATATGAACCCGGTTTCTCCGCGCTCTGCCGGAGTCACCATAGATAACACAGCGAAGATGCCCAACGAGAGGATTGCGGCGATTCAAACTCCGACATTAATAGTCCATGCCACTGACGATATGCTGCAGCTCTACCATAACGCGGAGTTTGCAGCCTCTACAATTCCTGGTGCCGGGCTATCCCGCTTTGAGAGAGGAGGGCACCTCTTGATGGTTGTTGAGCAAGCGGCTATCAGCCCGATAGTCCGGAAACACATCATCGAAAACATAAATAGATAAGGGAGCGTTCTTTAAAAAGTAAATAGAAACGATCGTGTCCCCTTACCTTCCCAGACATGAATATTTAACATAAAATCCATTAGGCAGCGGCAATGGATAATCTATTTTATACAGGAGGAAGAATATGCTGAAAAAAGTCGCTATGGTCGTTTTGTTGGTTATGACTTCCACAGGCTTATCGATGGCGGGAGGAACCGTCGGTAAGGATTACGGGAAAAAGCCGTGGGTGGTCAACATAGAAGATCTGACAGTAAAAAATGAAAATTTCCGAACCACGAAGTGGACGGGTCGGAACCTTCAGATGACCGTCATGTCGGTTAAGCCTGGTGGGGAGATAGGTCTCGAGAAGCATGATGGGGGCGATCAGTTCATACGTGTTGAAAAAGGTAATGCCCGCGTTGTGATGGGTGCGTCGAAGGGAAAAATGACTTTCGACAAGACAATTTCCAATGACTGGGCCATCTTTATCCCGGCCGGTTTCTGGCACAATATTATCAACGAAGGGGATAAGCCGCTCAAGGTTTACGTTATTTACGCTCCACCCGAGCACCCCGCCGGAACAATGCACAAAACTTTCGAGGAATCGGAAGCCGCCCATGGTCATTGACCGGAAGGAGTAAGCCATTGACAAAGGACAGGAATAAATGCAAAATCTTGCCCAACTGTTATATGCAGTTGACGTCTTGCGGCCAATGCTGATCATGTTGTTACGACTTGTTAAATAATCCGGGGTGCAATGAACGATTACATGGCTCTGATTCTTGGCGTTTTGTGTGCCGGTATCGGCGGTGAGCTTTTTGTTCGCGGTGCAGTTGGCCTTGCCCATTGGGCAAGGATTTCTCCGGGTATCATCGGGGCAACCGTAGCCGCATTTGCCACATCAAGCCCGGAATTATCTGTCTCCATAAATGCGGCTCTTGCCGGAAAGCCTCAAATCGCCCTCGGCGACGCCCTTGGCAGTAATGTTATGAACGTTGCTTTGATTCTCGGTCTTGCTTTAGTAATTTCTGGAATCCAGAGCCCTCGTGACAGCGTAAAACGTGATTTTCCCGTGGCGATGCTGATCCCCATAATCACGGGAGTTCTGTTTCTCGACGGTGAGCTTTCCCGATTCGACGGTTTTTTGATGTTGGGAATATTTTTCGCCTGGCTTGTGGCAGCGGTTATCGAGGCGCGCAAACAGCGCAGCGCCGCAGTAGAGGTGCTTGGAGAACATCGTCGATGGTTGATTGTTCTTGCTTGTGTTGCCGGTCTCGCCTTTCTCGTCGCCGCCGGAAATCTTATTGTGGCGGGTGCAAGAGGCATTGCCATTACCTTTGGCATAGATGAATTCATTATCGGGGCGACGATTGTGGCTGTCGGCACGTCCGTACCCGAACTCGCGACAACTATTATAGCCAAGCTTCGGGGACACGACGAAGTGAGTTTAGGAACCATTCTTGGCAGCAATATATATAACGGCATTTTAATTGTTGCGGTTGCGGCTATTATTCATCCCATTACCGTTGCATGGCACGAGGTTGCCATTGCATTGATATTTGGGTTGGTTGCTTTGGCGTTCACTTATCCCCCGCGCAATGGCTTCATTGAACGTTGGCGGGGTGTTTTGCTGCTGGTGTTATTTGCTGTTTATCTCGCCGCTATTATTCAAAATTAAAGGGGACGGTTCTATTTAATTGACATCATCGGAGTGTTTTGGTATAAATCAGCTATGCCTAGAACAGCCAGAATAGCCCCGAAGGAATTTGTTTATCATGTTCTGACAAGGGGCAACAATAAGCAGGATGTCTTTAAAGATGAAGAAGACTTTCTCCGATACATGGACATCCTGAAGGGATACAAGGAAAAATATCTCTTTAAGCTTTATTATTATGTTTTGATGACTAATCACGTTCATCTGGTTATAGAAACTACAGAAGCAGGCGGAGAATTAGCCCAGATCATGAAAGGCATTAATCTATCCTACGCCCAGCATTTTAAAAACAAATATAAATATATCGGTCATTTTTGGCAGGACAGATTCAAAAGCATCATTATATCCAAAGATGAATATCTCTTGGCCTGTGGCAGCTATGTGGAGCTGAATCCTGTCCGGGCGGGGATTGTAAAAGACCCCAAGGAATATCCCTGGAGCAGTCATGGAGCCAATGCTTATGGCAAGACAGACGATTTAGTTGACAAGCATTTAATATATGACAATCTTTCCAGTGATGAGACTGTCCGGAAAGAATACCGCAAATTTGTTTTGCTGATGCTGCAGAAGAATGATTCGATGTGCGGGGAAATGGAACGAAGAACAATATATGGCGGCGGCGATTTTATCCAGCGTGTGAACAAAAAGTTCAAGATAGACGCTGTTCTCAAAAGAAGGGGCCGACCTAGAAAAGGGGCAATCGAAAAATAAATAGAACCGTCCCCATTATTTTTATGAAGAAAGTTATCTATTGGCCCGTTATTATATCTCTTGTCGGGCATCTTGCCCTGATTACCGCCTCCGGAATGATTGATTTGCGCGATAATGTGCGGGCGGCAGAAATATTCACCGTCGATATCAGGGGGATGGAGCCGGATAAATTATCTCCCCAAGAGGAAGACAAAAAAGTAAAAGATCCCCCCGCTGCCGAGGCGGCCGGAGAAGAAAAAGCCGTCAGCACCGATGGAGTCAGAGAAGAGACCGTCAATCTGGGCAGCAGTGACGTTAAGTATGTCTCCTATCTGGTCAAAATTAAAAGAAGGATCCTGCAGATTTGGGAATACCCCGAGAAAGCTTATGAAAAAAATGAAGAAGGCGTGGTCGTCGTGAAGTTATCTCTTGATGCCAGGGGCAACCTTGTCGCGACGAATCTCATATCTTCTTCCGGTTCGACATTACTTGACGAAGGCGCACTCGGCATCGTCAGAGCCGCGGCTCCTTATGAGCCGTTGCCGAATAACTATGGCCTGGCACGTCTGCATATACTTGCCTCTTTTCGCTACAAGCTTATAGAATGATATTCCCGTTTTATTTAGGCAACGCCTGAGAGTTATCCAGACCATGATTAGAAAATCATTAATAATATTTGTTCTTGCCCTGTTGATCTCTTCTTTTCCCTGTTTATCATTGGCCAAAGATGTGCAAGACGAAATCGGCCGCAGGCTGACTATCAAGAAGATTCCCCAGAGGATTGTTTCGCTCGCCCCCGGAATAACGGAAACTCTTTTCGCCCTGAATCTTGGGAACAAGGTAGTCGGTGTTACCAGTTTTTGCGATTGGCCGGCCCCGGCCCGGCAAAAACCACAGGTTGGCGGATTCGTCAATCCTTCCATCGAGAAAATCGTCTCACTGCAGCCCGATTTAGTTATTGCCACGGCTGACGGCAACAGAAAAGATACTGTGCAGCAACTGGAGAGAGTCGGCCTGGCGGTCTATGTGACAAACCCTTCGAATACCGAGGAAATACTCACCAGCATTCTCCATATCGGTGAAATCACGGCGGAGGAAAAGAATGCCCGGTCACTTGTCGGAAGGCTCCGCAAACGTTTGGCCAATGTTACAGCGCAGACGCGGGAAAAAATAAAACCCCGCATTTTTTTCCAGATCGGTCTTGATCCGGTAATAACCGCAGGCAAAGGGACTCTAATCAATGAAGTAATCGGTCTGGCCGGCGGTGTTAACATCGCGGGTTCCGACGCGGCGCGCTATCCCCGTTACAGCGCTGAAGGAATTCTGGCGGGAGCTCCGGACATAATTCTTTTTGCCCCGATGGCCCAGGACCGGGAATTTGCGGCAGTTAAAAATTACTGGCAGAAATTCAAGGAAGTACCGGCGGTAAAAAACAATAAGATATATCCTGTGGAAACCGATTTGATCAGCCGGGCGTCACCGCGAATAATCGATGCGCTGGAGAAAATGGCGCTCATTTTCCATCCGGAAATAAAAATAACTCCCTAGACACAATTGGCTCTTTTATAAGCGCGCCTTGATTTCAGCAATGTTCCGGTCTGCTTCTTTCAGCAATTCATTGATTTCCGCCTTCCGGGCAGAAGGCAATTGCTGGATATTTTGTCTTATCGCATTGAGGTACTCAATTTTTGTTTTCAGGGCGTCCAATGTTGTATTTAAGTCAACCTGCGGCGGCAGAATCTCCGGCTTTTTCACCGCTTCTATCCGGCGATCCACGCTTAATTGAACTTCTTCCAGATATTCCGGTATCTCCACCGCAAAGCCATACTTATTCCTGATGGCGGCGGCCAGATATTCCTGCGCAGTCAATTCACCGTGCACTAAAAATATTTGCATTTTTTTATTTTGGAAATTCCCCAGCCAGTCCAGAAGCTGATCCTGCCCGGCATGCGCGGAAAAGCCGCCGATTGTAAAGATTTTGGCGCTGATGGCGATGTCTTCATTGAAGATGCGGATTTTCTTTGCACCGTCCACCATCTTTCGGCCGGGCGTACCCTCCGCCTGAAAACCGACGAAAACGATGCTGGCGCCCGGACGCCATAAATTATGCCGCAAATGATGCTTGATCCTGCCGGCGTTCGCCATGCCGCTTGCGGAAATGACGACCGCCGGACCCTGCAGTTCATTAATTTCCATGGACTGCGCCGTGGTCTCGGAAAACTTCAGCTGCGGCAGATCCAGAGGATCCTCACCGTTTTTTAAAAGGCTTTGTGTTTCCCCGTCCAGGTAGGAGCGGTAGCGGCGGAATATTTCCGTTACCTGAATCGCCAGGGGGCTGTCCAGAAAGACGGGCATGTCTGCAGGCAATTGGCCTCTTTGATGCAGAAGATAAAGCGAATAAAGAATCTCCTGCGTGCGCTCCACGGCAAAAGCGGGAATGATGACTTTTTCCCGCCGGGAGTAGCTGTAGTTTATCGCGTCGGCCAGTTCGGCCAGACTGTCTTCTTCGCCCTTGTGATTGCGGTTGCCATAGGTCGACTCCATAAAAAGGAAGTCGGCAGCGCTAATTGCACTGGGGTCTTTCATTAATAACTGGTGGCGGCGGCCTATGTCGCCGGAGAAAACCAGCTTTGTGGATGCGCCGTTTTCTTCGATAAACACTTCAAGGATAGCCGCGCCCAAAATATGCCCGGCATCCTGAAATTTCACCTTTACACCAGGCGCCGGGCTGAAGACGTCGTCATAAGCTTTGACTTTAACCAGTGGACCTATCGCTTCGGCATCTTTCAAATAATATAGCGGCAAAACATCGGGCTTACGCCCGTTGCGCTGCATCTTCTTGTTTTTCCAGCCGGCTTCAACTTCCTGAATATGAGCGCTGTCCAGCAATAATATTTTCAGCAGATCTCCCGTAGGCTCGGTTGCATAAACAGGCCCGCGAAAGCCTTTCTGCGCCATCAGCGGCAGCAGTCCCGTATGGTCGATATGGGCATGGGTAATAATAAAAAAATCTATATTGGCCGGATCGTAAACGTGTGTCTCCCAATTGCGCTTTTCTATTTCCGCCGCACCCTGAAACATGCCGCAATCTACAGCAAACCTCGTTTTCCCGGCTTCAATAATGTAACAGGAGCCGGTGACTGTCCTTGCCGCCCCCAGAAATGTAATTTTCATAACATACTTTCTACCATTTATGCGTGCTTCCGGTGCTTTGAGCAAAACCGCAACTTAAAGCAGGCTATTCCCGGCGCCAGTAACAGACAAACAGCACCATCTAAAACAAGATTTACAGAAAATTTTATAGGCCGGCTTTCGTCGCCTTTTTCATTTTCTTGGCTTCTTTTTTTTCTTTTACCGTCTTTGTCGGTTTCTTCTTTGCATCCTTCTTCACGTCTTTTGATTTAGCCATTAGTTCTCCTCCTTTTGGTTAATTTATTCAAGCTCTGCATTTTGTGCCGGCATTTACCGCCTTAATTAATCCTAATTTTTTACAAAATGCATCTCATCCTTTTACATACTATCCTCGGCTCCACCATAATAAAATGATTGAATTTAATCAAACAATTTCTGTCGCCTGGGGCAAAATCGTCCTTGACTATTATTCAATAGTATGAGCCTTTGCACTCAGTTCTTTAGAATAATGAGGCCAAGTTTAATATTGGCCGCATAACCACCACACGAATGTCGGTGGTTTTTTCTTTCCGCAGGGCGGCAATTGGATTACCTTTATCTTGTAATCATAATTGGCAGCTTTGCATGTTCAGAAAGAAATTTTATCTAAAGGCTGCGAGGTAAGGCATGCAAGCCCCTCACTTTTTCCTTCCTTCTCAATCAGGAGCCGGATGGGGGTGATTTTGATGCTTTGTAATACCCCATCGGGGAGTGAAGGTTTAATAAAATTTATTCAAAAGAGAGGGATTTAAAATGAACAAAAACTTGTATGTCGGCAATTTGTCCTTTAAAGTAACTGATGATGATCTGCGGTCTAACTTCTCCGAGGCCGGTGAAGTGGCCTCGGCAGCAATCATCAAGGATAAATTCACAGGGCAATCCAAAGGTTTTGGCTTTGTCGAAATGAAAACAGAAGAAGGCGCGGCCGAAGCTGTGAAAAAATTCCACGGCGGAATGCTGGATGGAAAAGCAATCACCGTCAATGAAGCCAGGCCAAAGAAAGAATACGGCGCAGGTGGTGGAAACCGCGGCGGCGGCGGTGGTTTCCGTGGCGGTGGGAATCGCGGCGGTGGCGGTGGAAACCGCGGCGGCAGATACTAAATCAATGATACCCGCTGAAAATAAGCGCAGCGAAGTTTGAAGCGTTAGTGGAATTGATCCCGAAGGCAAAGCCATTCGGGATCCAGAGGTCTGATTCCCCTCAGCGAACCCTCGGGGATATTCATTAACTTACTTGCGTCGCCGGGATATTGAACTGCAAATCGCAGATGGGCGTGTTCCGTAAAACCCATCTGCGATTTTTTTATCCCGCAGACTCAACGTATTCGACAATTTTTTCGGCAATGGTTTTAACAATGCGCTCATACTCAGTTTCGTCTTTGTCCAGCAGCGTCATCCGGAAGCCGGGCAGAGGAGTAAAGAATGAAGTCAGCGGCACCACGCAAATTCCCGTAGCCCCCAGAAGATAATAAACGAATCTTTTATCATCTTCGATTTGTGCGCTGACTTCCTTTTCGATGCACGCCCGAATATCTTTATGCTGAATGGACATCGTCTGGCGGCTGTTGAGAACGTTTTCTTTGAATACTGCCGACATGTAAAAAGCACCGTTGGTGCGGTTCACCGTCAAATAAGGCACTTTCTTTAAGATGTCGCAGGCGATATTGGAAAGCTTTTCATAATGCCGAATGCGTTCCTGTAAATAATTCTGATATTCCGGATGAGTCATAATGCGCGGAATGGACATTTGCGGCAAAGTCGTCGAGCAGACTTCCGACATCTTCTGGTTATAAATCGTATTAATTAACCGGCCAAAAGCAGGATCCTTATCCGCATTATAGACTTCGATCCACCCGCAGCGTGAACCGGGCCAGGGAAATTCCTTGGAAATGCCCTTCATGCTGATTGCCGGAACACCATCAATGAGATCAGAAATGGGCAAGGTCTTTTGCCCGTTATAAACAATATTAACATAAGTTTCATCGACCATGAGGAAAAGATCATGCTCCTTGGCAATCTGCACAACTTTCTTTAATGTTTCTACCGGATAAACAAAACCTGTCGGGTTGTCCGGATTAATCAGCAAAATGCCGACGATGGATTTGTGGCTTTTCACCTGCTGTTCGATCTCGGTAACATCCGGACACCAGTTTTTTTCCGGATTCATGCGATAGGTGCTGGGCGGAAAGGAAGCATGCAGAACTTCCGCCATAAAATGCGTGGAATATGTCGGCTGCGGCATAATTACGCGGGCATCTAATTGAATAGATCCATACGAATGGGCAATGGCATCACCCAGACCGTTAAAGAAAATTATGTCATCCGGCGAAATTTGCGTTTTCCCCCGCGAATTTACCAACCCGGCAAGAAATTCTCTGGTTTCATCAACGCCCCTGGTCGGAGAATAAGCGAAAGAACGATCATCTCGAATAATATCTACGACAATGTCCTTCATCCAATCGGGTATATGCTCCCCTTTTTCAATAGGATCGCCGATGTTCTCCCGAATGATCTCTAAACCGTAACTCCTTATTTTGTTGGCTAACGGCACAATACCGCGGATGTCGTAAGTAAGGCCGCTGCCACCTTTGGCAATCTCGAATCTCATAAATCATCTAACTCCTTAAAAATTGTGGCTGTTTCATAATACATTTTCGCTGAATTATCCATTGTTTTTTAAGTTGCCGAATTTTATTGTGAAACTCCAATTCCAAAAGCAAAGTGCATTCGAATTGGTAAGTTGAACAATCCCGCAGCAGCGGAGGGTAAGAACCTCACAGGTTACTTTGCGGTTCCTGCCCGTGGTTGATAATGCATAATGATTTTCTGAAAGACAAAATATATTTTTCATGCTATCAGGGATCAAATTGATGCGCTCTAAGTCGGGGCGTATAATTACCAATTAAACGAGGCGAATAATGGAAGAAACTAAAAGCTTTGCCCAAATGCTGGATGAATCATATGCAACACCCCGGCATTTTTCAGTGGGCGAAAAGGTGGAAGCGGTAATTGTTAAGATATCTCCCGAATGGATTTTTCTGGACCTGGGAGCGAAAAGCGAAGGTTATGTGGACAGGAAAGAGTTTATCGATGAAAACGGCAACCTTACCGTCAAAGAAGGCGACACGATAACCGCCTATTTTCTTTCCTCGCGGCACAGTGAAAAACTCTTTACAACTAAATTACTGGCCCGCAAGAGTGTTGACGAATATTTAGTGAATGCCTACGAAAATCAAATCCCGCTGGAAGCGACGGTAGAAAAGGAAATCAAGGGCGGCTTCTCGGTAAAAATCAGCGCCAGCGCCAGCGGCTTTTGCCCCTATTCCCAAATGGATATCAAGAAAATTGACGACGCCGCAGCTTTTATCGGCAAGAAGCTGGATTTCATCGTTATCGAATACGGAGAGAACGGCCGTAAAATAGTTCTTTCCCGGCGGCCGCTGCTGGAAGCAATCGAACAGGAAAAAATTAAAGCGCTGAAAGAAACCCTGCAAAAGGGTATGACCGTCCGCGGTGTGGTTACCAGCGTTCTCGATTTCGGAGCTTTTGTCGATATCGGGGGGGTACAGGCACTGCTGCCGGTATCGGAAATGTCCTGGGGTCGGGTGGATGCCCCGAAATCACTTTACGCCCCCGGTGCAGTCATTGAAGCGATCATCATCAACCTGGACTGGGAAAAAGACCGCATCACCCTGTCCTACAAAGACACCCTGCCGGATCCCTGGAATGATGTGATTGCCAGGTACCGGGAAGGCGGCATTTATCAGGGGAAAGTATCCCGTCTGACTGATTTTGGCGCCTTCATCACACTGGAATCAGGCGTGGACGGTCTTTTGCATATTTCCAAGCTGGCCAAAGGCAAAAAAATAAAACATGCGCGCGACGTACTGACTTCGGGTGCAGAACTCGAGGTAAAAATTGAGAAGATAGACCGCGAAAACAAGCGGATTTCCCTTGATCTCAACACCAATGGCAATGCTTCAGCCGGTGAAGACGGCGGAGAAGATTACCGCGGCTACCTGCCGAAAGCCCCCAAGACAATGGGCACTTTCGGCGACCTGCTGAAAAAATCCGGCAAAAAGCGTTAAGCCGGTCATGGATATTGACAAGCGAGACTGCGTTGCAATCCCCTTTCTTGTCATTCCGCGCAAGCGCAGCACGACGAAGAGCCTGCCCCGTACTTGATACGGGGGAATCCAGTATTTTCAATAAGTTCTGGATGCCGGGTTTCACCGGCATGACGGTGTTGATGGTTTATCTGCTATTACGACACAGTCTCAAGCGGCGGCGCGCCGCAGGCAAAAGGGTTGTGTAAAAAAAGCAGTAAGGAGCGATGATATGAAAATCATACCTTATACCGATGTTTCGCCGGTGCATTTTGACAATGAAATGGTCAAAGGGGTTGACGGACGGGTTCTTATCGGCAAAAATGACGGCGCGAATAATTTTTGCATGCGCCTGTTTGAAATTGCGCCGGGAGGCCATACTCCCAGACATTCACACACCTGGGAACATGAAATGTTTATCCATGCGGGCAATGGAGAAATATACTGTGACGGCCGGTGGACTGAGGTATTGCCGGGCCATGCTGTTTTTGTCCCGGCCAATAATGAACATCAGATAAAAAACACCGGCAGCACGCTTCTCAAGGTTGTGTGCCTTGTACCGCCGCAGGCCCCCGAAATGTGAAGCAGAAAATATGCGGTCCGGCATCTGTTCCGCCGAGGCGCTTACGGGAAAAGGCTGCGTAAGCAACTACCGATGCCGCGCAGTTTAACGGGGAGATTATCCCCACCGGGCTGAACAGGGTGATCAGGACATGTTTCCCTGGGCACCGTCCCCTGCAGATAGGATTCTCGCAACCTCTGGGGGCATAAGGCTGTGGCAAGATAGCCGGATCTGGGATCAATTACGGCGGTTTCGATTCCCTCGGGCTTTGTTACCGCCGGCGGCCCGGATTGAGAATAGAAAGCCCGCAGAAACCGAGCCCAAATGTGTAGAGCTCCCTGCGCCCCGGTCAGCCCCGTATCACCTCCGGAATCGTACCCCACCCACACGGCGCAGACCACCTCCGGGGTATAACCCACAAACCAGGAATCCCGGTTGCCGTTGGTAGTCCCGGTCTTCCCCGACGCCGGGAAGTAAATTTCCATCGCCCTGGCCTCTTTTGCCGTACCGCGTTCCAGCACTCCCTGCAGCCCATAACTGGTAAGGTAGGCCACTCTCGGATCGATGGCCTTTTTCCCGTGAACCGTCTTGTCCATGACGGCATCCCCGCCTGCCGTGGTCACTGAATAAAGGGGAAATGGTTCAAAACGGACACCCCCGGAGGCAAGAGTTGTGTAGGCATAGGCGAGCTCCACGGGTGTAACCTCGAAGCTGCCCAGCGCCATCGAAGGAACGGGCAAAAGAGGGCTGGTGATACCTGCCAGGCGGGCGGCTTTAAGCACTTCTGTTAATCCGATTTCATGCGCCAGTCTGACGGTAGCCGTATTTACGGAATCTTCGATTGTTTTCCGGATCGTAATATTGCCGTATTTTTTATTCTCGAAATTCGACGGGGTCCATATCCCTTCGGGCGTTGGAATGGAAACAGGTTCGCCGGACACGAGTCCGGAAAGCGTTCTGCCTTCCTTTCCCGGCGCCGCCTCTGCCAGCGCCGCGAGAAGGACGAAAGCCTTGAAAGCACTTCCCGGCTGACGCTTTGCGTCCACAGCCCTGTTGAAACGGCTCTGCTTATAGGAGCGCCCTCCGACCATGGCCGCCATCGCTCCGGTTGCGGGATCAACAACAACCAGCGCGGCCTGTAGCGGTTCGCCGGCAGGAAAAGCCGCCTTTTCTATTTCCTCGATGCCCCGGGTAACCGCCTCTTCGGCGGCGGCCTGCCAGGTAGAATCAAGAGTAGTGTTGTAGCGGTAACCTGCACGGTAGAGTTTTTCACCCCCCAGCTCTTCCGCCGTGATCCTCTGAATGTAATCCAGAAAGTACGACGAAATGCGGACAGGCGCACTGCGCGCCGGCAGTTTAACCGTTGCGCCCGACGACTTCTGAAACTCGTCCTCCCGGATCATCCCCAACCGGAGCATGCGCCTAAGTACCGCATTGCGGCTCTCTTTAACCGGCTCGCCGTTCCGGAGACGGGCAGAGCGCCGGGGAGAGCGGATAATCGCCGCCAGCAGCGCCGACTCCTCCAGCGAAAGATCTTTTGCCGGCTTCGAAAAATGGAACCCTGCCGCTTCCTCTACGCCGTAAATTCCCCGGAGGCCATCCTGCCCGAAATTAATCTTGTTGAGGTACATCTCCAGGATCTGTTTTTTCGATAACCGCAGCTCCAGAATCAGCGCCATCTCGGCCTCGCGCAGCTTATGGCGGATAGTCTTCTGCGGGAGCAGAAACAGGTTTCTGGCCAGTTGCTGAGTGATGGTGGAGCCGCCCTGAACAAAACGCCGCTCCCTGATGTTAACAAATAATGCCCTCCCCATGGCGAGAATGTCGATCCCGAGATGGGAATAAAAGCGTTTATCTTCAGACGCTATTACGGCGTTTTGCAGATAAGGGGAGACTGCGGAGAGGGAAACCCGGCGCCGGGATTCCTTCTCCGGGCCGGAGATGCGGCCGATCTCTTCCGGTTCCAGGCGGATCGAAGCCAGTTGCCCCCCGTCGGAGACCAGTGCAGCAACCCTCCCGTCATTTACCTTGATTTCCACGGGGCCTCGCGCCGGGTAAATTTTCCCGCTTCCTTCCTTCCGGAGGAATATCCGGATACTCCCCTGCCCTGCGGAATAAGTGCCGGCTGCGGTTGGCGCTCCCGATACCTTTTTATAAGAGAGCCTCTGCAGCCGCTCGGCAAAGCGGAAATTCCCGAGATGGTCTCCCTTGCGGATTTCCGCAGGACGTCCGTAAAAGACGGATGGGGTTTCTCCGGCTGACCCGGCAATCCCCTTTCCGACTTCGACGTACAGATAGCCGATGCGCGCCAGCATCAGGAACAGGGCGGCAATAAGAAAAAGATAGATATACCGGCGCATCAACTGGCCCTCCATTCAAGGGGATGCTGTTTCATTTAGGTAGTATCTTTCCCCCTCTATGGTGCCCACCACATCATGCTTGATGAGTTCCTGCAGTGCCTGGGGCCGATAGTCCTTCAAACCAATATGAAGCAGCTGGCTTTTTGTGTAAGGCAGCGCCACCGCCGAAGCCGGGTCGAGCGCCTTTTTCTCCCGCAGATCCCGGATGATAAAGTCGCTGGCTTTTTTCATCTTCCATCCGGCAATGCGCAATGTGAGCAAGAGTAATCCGATCACGACGAGAATAAACAGAATGGTCTTAATGATTTCAGACATGGCTTTATGTCTCCAAACCGTATTTTTTTATTTTTTTATAAAGCAGGGTGCGGTGGATGCCCAGGATACGGGCCGCCCGGGCTTTGTTTTGATCAGATTCCTTCAAGGCGCGCCTTATGGCCTGAGCCTCGGCGTGGGCATGAACCTCCCGCATGGGAGAGTGCTTCTCGGGGGGCAGCATGTCTTGTCTGTGTTTCAGGTAAAATGGCAGGTCTTTGTCCCGGATGACATTGCCTTCCAGAGAGGACAGGGTCCATTCCAGCACATTGGACAGTTCCCTGACATTGCCCGGCCAGCCATGCTCCAGAAGAACTTTCTGGGCGCTCTTGTCGAGTCGGATGTCGAATAGATCGGCTTCCTCCGAGAGTTTTCGCAAGAGGTGCATAAAAACAGGAATGATATCTTCCCTGTGTTCGCGTATGGGCGGAATCGTGATGGGAAAAACATTCAACCGGTAAAAAAGATCATTGCGGAAGCGTCCGTCCCGGACCATGCCATCCAGGTTCTGATTGGTCGCCGCGATCAGGCGGAAATTGGAACGAATCACCCGGGTGCCGCCTACGCGCTCGAATTCCTTTTCTTCAAGAACGCGCAGCAGTTTCGGCTGCATTGCAGCGGGCAGTTCCCCTATTTCATCGAGGAATATGGTCCCCCGATGGGCCAGTTCAAACTTACCGGGCTTTCCTTCCGTTTTTGCGCCTGTAAAAGCGCCTTTTTCATAACCGAACAGTTCCGACTCGAAAAGGTCTTTGGGGATGGTGGCGCAATTGATGCGCACGAAAGGATAAATTTTGCGCGGGCCGGCCTGGTGGATGGCCTGCGCGAACAGTTCTTTCCCTGTACCGCTTTCACCGGAGATCAATACGGGGAAATGACTCGCGGCGGCCTTCATGGCCTGCGCTTTCAAAGAGGTAATGGCGTCGCTCACGCCGATGATACTGTCCAGGGTATAGCGCGTGGAGCGCAGGGCCAGCAGTTCGGCTTCATAAAGTTTGACTTTGGATTCGAGAAGGGAGAGCTCTTTAGCGAGTTTGCTCACATCGCGCACGTCCTTGAAGAGGACCTGACCAAAAACAGCGATCACTTTGCCGTCTTTCTTGATCGGAATGCGGTGCACGACCATGTTCTGGCCTCTGATGCGCTGGCTCTCGCTGAACTCCGGTTTGCCTGTCTTCGCCACAATATGCATACGCGAGTTTTCGACCACCTCGGTGCAATGCTTGCCGATCTGGGCTTCCGGATCTAAATTCAGATAAACGCCGTATGGTTTGTTGAAGTGGGTGATATAGCCCGCGGCGTCGGTAACAACGCTGCCGTAGTGGATGCTTTCGAAAATCAGCTCATACATTTCGAGCCGTTTCCGCAAAGCTTCGGTCTCCCGGACAGCAGAGTTCTCCCTGTTGCTTTTCGGCGGGCGCGTATGCAAAGAAATATTTATGCTTTTTTTCATGCCGACTCTGTAGAGTTATGGATACATGTATAATAGATGATACATATTTCGATTTTTTCTATAACATCTGCAACGGTTTGTCGAGAAAAAATATTGCAAATTTTTGATTGCATAAGTAATTGAAATTATTTTGAAAATAATTTTATTTGCGGTTTTTGCCTTCCCAATGATGGCAATGGCTCCATTTTTGCAAAAGACGGAGCATCACTGCACGGCCGAAAAGCTTTTACCGTTCTTTCATTCGTTGCTTTTTATGCAGGCACAGAAGTATCAACGCGACAAAGTTGTTCCATTGCCGACTGTATCATAACAACCTGAGAAAAGAGCACCCATATGAATCAAGAATACTCCAGGATCATTCACCCCATGCTGCCGCAACCCTCCAACCATGCAAGAAAAGGCAAAGTCGTTTCCGCCGAGGAGGCTGTACGCATCATCCGCAGCGGTGACACGATCGCCACGGACGGCTTTGTCGGAGCCTGTTTTGCCGAAGAGATCGCCATCGCCCTGGAAAATCATTTTCTCGCCACAGGTTCGCCTCGAAATCTAACCCTTGTTTATGCCGCCGGTCAGGGAGACGGAAAGGACAGAGGACTGAATCATCTGGGCCACGAAGGTCTGATTGGAACCGTCATCGGCGGCCATATCGGTCTGGCGCCGAAACTGCAGCGTTTGATCCGGGAAAATCTCATCTTCGGCTACAATATGCCCCAAGGGGTTGTAGCTCATCTCTTCCGGGACGTCGCCGCCGGCAAGCCGGGAACCATCACACGGGTGGGCTTGGGAACCTTCATCGATCCCCGGAATGACGGCGGAAAGCTCAATCAAAAAACATTTAAGGAAGGAAAGGACATCATTGAACTGATGCAGATCGGCGGCCAGGAGTATCTCCTCTACAAAACCTTTCCCATCCACGTCGCCATTATCCGGGGAACAACGGCGGACACAGACGGAAATGTTTCCATGGAAAAAGAGCCCCTGACGCTGGAAGCCCTGGCTATGGCTATGGCGGCAAAGAATTCCGGCGGCTTCGTTATTGTTCAGGTGGAGCGAATTGCGGACAGGGGAACACTCAACAGCCGCCAGGTGAAGATTCCGGGGATACTGGTGGATTGCATCGTTTTGGCGCCGCCCGAGCACCATTGGCAAACGTTTGCTGATAGATACAACCCCTCCTTCAGCGGAGAAGTCAAAATCCCCATGCAGTCTATTGCACCCATGGAACTGAGTCCCAGAAAAATTATCGCCCGCCGGGCGGCTTTCGAGCTCACACCCAACAGTGTCGTCAATCTCGGCATCGGTATGCCGGAAGGCGTGGCCAGTGTGGCCAATGAAGAAAAGGTTATCGAATACTTAACCCTGACGACGGAGCCGGGTACAATCGGCGGCATGCCGAATGGCGGGTTGAATTTCGGCACAGCGACAAATATGGACTGCCTGATTGATCAGCCCTACCAGTTCGATTTCTATGACGGGGGCGGCCTGGATACCGCCTTTCTCGGAGCGGCCGAGGTGGATGAGGAGGGCAACGTCAATGTCAGCAAGTTCGGCCCGAGGTTCGTCGGCCCGGGCGGATTCATCAACATCAGCCAGAACGCCAAAAAGGTTGTGTTCGTCGGAACCTTCACAGCCGGAAATCTGCAGGTATCCATCACCAAAGGAATGCTCTCCATAGATCAGGAGGGGAAAGAAAAGAAATTCATCAAGCAGGTCGAGCAAAAAACCTTCAGCGGACGATATGCGGCACAGAATCACAAGCCGGTTCTCTATGTAACTGAGCGATGCGTGTTCAATCTGACACAAGAGGGAATGGAATTGATCGAAATTGCTCCGGGGATCGACCTGCAAAAAAATATCCTCGACCAGATGGCTTTCCGGCCCATTATCAAGGGAAAGCCGAAACTGATGGATGCACGGATCTTCGCCACCGAGCCCATGGGGCTCAAAAACGAACTGTTGACCGTTCCGCTGGAGGAGCGCCTCATATACAACGCACAGGAGAACATCTTTTTCGTCAATTTCGAAAATATGTGCATCCGCTCGCGCGGGGAAATTGAAAAAATCAGAAGCCTGATCACGCAGATCCTGGGACCGCTGCACAAGAAAGTCCAGGCGATCATCAACTATGACAATTTCAACATCCTGCCGGATCTGGTGGATGACTACACGGATCTGATCAATGACGCCCTGCAATATTATGAAGGAGTCACACGCTACACGACGAGGGCCTTCTTGCGGATGAAAATGGGGGACGAGCTGGAAAAACGCCACCTCGCTCCGTATATTTATGCAAGCCCTGAAGAAGCGCATCAGGCGCTGAAAAAGTAGAAACTTTTTATGGAAAGGAGGCAGAAAATAATATTTTTAATAAAAACAGCATGATCGCCAAATAAGGTCGAAACCGCTGCAGGAAGGATTTTCAACGGATTACGACGTTTTCCTTATTGATTTATGAAGAATTGTCGTGTAAGCGATAACCTAAAAGACTAAAAAACTAAAAAAAGAAGGAGGAAGAGATGAAGAACGGAAAATTGGCTTTTATCGTTGTCATAATGATGGTGTGTTCTTTTATGTTGGCAGGCTTCAGCTACGCCGCTGAACTGCCCAAAGTAAGATGGACTGTGCAAACCACCTGGGCAAAGGGAATGCTGATCCATGATGAAGTGGAAGTTATGGCCAAACGTGTCAGTGACATGACCGGCGGCAACTTTGTCATCAAAGTTCTTCCCGCAGGCGCCATTGTCGGAGCCATGGAAAACATGGAAGCGACTTCCAAAGGCACGCTAGACGGCTGGCACAGCTGGACCGGCTACTGGCAGGGCAAGCATCCGTCGGCCAATTTCTTTGCTTCCATTCCCATGCATCTGGAACCGACCATGTACATCACTTGGATGTATCAAGGTGGCGGCAAGGAACTCATGCAGGAGATGTACAATGAAATGAAAATGAACGTCGTCGTCTTTCCCGGTGGTTTGACTCACCCGGAATTGCTGGCCATGTCCAACAAACCCTTGAAGAATGTCAAAGATTTTAAAGGTCTGAAATACAGAACCCCGGGCTGGTGGGCGGAAATTCTTAAATCGATGGGCGTTTCCGTTACGATGGTAGCCGGTGTGGATCTGTACCCCTCGCTGCAAAAAGGCGTTATTGATGCCCTGGAATTTTCCACTCCGATCGTCAACAAATCGCAAAATTTCCATGAAGTCGTCAAGTATGTAGCCGGTCCCGGCATGCATCAGCCGACCTGTTATTTTGAGATTGGTTTCAATAAAGACAAGTATAACGCACTGCCCCCCGAATACAAAGCAATTCTCCAGAGTGCCGTCATGGCGATGAATATCGACATGTGGACGAAGGATATCACGATGGGTATCGACACCCTGAAATTCTACAAAGGCAAAGGCTTGAAGTTAACCCGTGTTGAAGACAAAGACCAGCGCGAGTTCCGTAAAGTTGCCTGGGCATTTATTGATAAAGAAGTGAAAAAGATCAACAGGCCCCATACGACCAAAACATGGGCTTCCGCAAATAAAATGTGGACGGAATTTTCCGACTACGAGCATTTTATGGTGCCCGTTCGCAAGTAAAGTTCGTTTTCTTATGCCTAGCCTAATGCCGCTCTTTTCCCGCGTTGCCCGGTCGGAACTTCTGCTTCCGACCGGGCGCGTGGCTGAAGAGCGCCAGGTCCTATTTTGAGGAACAAGAAACTCAGGAGCGTTATGATGAAAACCATTATTGCAATTATGAAGATTATCAATCTCTTCAATGAGAAGATCGCCAGGATTGCTTCTTTCTGTATGCCCTTGCTGATTCTTTCGCTTATCTATGAAGTTGTTGCCCGCTATGTATTCGACGCGCCCACGACCTGGAGCTCGGATGCAACATATTTTCTTTCCAGCCTCGTCCTGGTCTTGACCCTGGCCTATACCTGGCAGGTAGGAGGACATGTCAGCGTGGACATGATTCTGGTCAAGTTACCGGTCAAGGTACAGGCTTTTTTGAATGTATTTTTTATGCTGAGCATGTTCTTTTTGTGCTGGTTCCTGATTGTCTGGGCGATGGTGCCCACGGCGATAGAATCCTGGCGGATTCTGGAGAGATCCTCCATCGGTTATTTCCCCCCCATCTATCCTTACAAGACCTGGATACTGATCGGCACCATCATGCTGGTTCTCCAGGGGTTCAATGTGTTTATCTCGGAGCTGTACCGGCTGATTAACGGAAAGGAGCTGAAAATCTCATGAGTATTGAAATGACCACTTTTCTGATGTTGACCATTCTGATCGGGGTGATCATGATGGGTTTCCCGATCGGTTTTTCGCTGGCCGGCGTCGCGACGGTTTTCGGCATAATTTTTGTGGGGCCTCAGATCAGCAACGTTTTCATGCTGCGCATGCATGTGGCCTTTTCCGACAGCACCCTGATTGCCATTCCGCTGTTCATTTTCATGGGAATCGTCATCGAAAAATCGGGAATCGCCACAAGGCTCTTTGATGCCATGTACGTTATGCTGGGAGGATTGAGAGGCGGGCTTGCTATGGCCACGGTTGCCGCTTCCACAATCTTTGCGGCGGCAACGGGCGTTGTCGGAGCCACCGTCACCACAATGGGCATCATAGCGATGCCGGCGATGTTGAAATATAAATACGACAAACCTATGGCCTGCGGTGCCATTTGCGCGGGCGGCGCCCTGGGCATTTTGATTCCGCCCAGTATCCTGATCCTGGTCTATGCACCCACCGCCGGTGTTTCCGTTGGCGCTTTGCTGATCGGCGCTTTTCTGCCGGGTCTGATTCTATCGGGTTTGTACCTGCTGTACATCGGGATTATGTGTTTTCTGAGGCCCGCAATGGGACCGGCCATCCATGAAGACCTCCGGGTGCCGTTGGCGAAAAAAATGCAGATGCTCGTTTCGTCGGTGTTGCCCGTGTGTATCCTTATCCTGGCCGTTTTAGGCGCAATCTTCTTCGGTATAGCTGCACCGACGGAAGCCGCCGCTTTTGGCGCCTTTGCCGCCGTCATTATGGCTGCCGCCTACAAAGCGTTGAACTGGCAGGTAATTAAAGATGCGTCATTCTCCACCGCGAAGGCATCCGCCATGGTTTACATGGTCTTCATCGGCGCCTCGTTTTTTACGAGCGTTTTCATGCGGCTGGGCTGCGGCGACATCGTTGAGGAAATGGTTCTGGCGCTGCCTTTCGGCAAGTGGGGCATTATGATTGCGATGTGGACAATTATTGTCATTATGGGCTGCTTCCTCGACTGGATCGGCATCGTGATGATTGTCGTGCCGCTCTTTTCGCCCATTGCACTTAAGCTCGGCTTTGACCCGATCTGGTTTGCCCTGATGAATATCGTTGTGCTGCAGACGTCTTTTTTGACGCCTCCATTTGCCTATACCATTTTCTATCTCAAGGGGGTTGCGCCTCCTGAAATAACGCTGAATGATATTTATAAGGGGGTTGTTCCTTTTATCCTGCTGATGCTGGTGGCTGTGGCCATATTTGCCATTTTCCCCGAAGTTCTGTTATGGGCGCCGAAGGTGGCGGGGCTTATGGGTTGAAATCAAGGGTGCCATCCCAGCATGTCTCAAGAAGCGGGGTCAGGCGGGTTAATCTTTCTTAAAGGAAAGTACACCCTCCTGATCCCGTTTTTCAACGTTCAAGGGGGAGCGCTGTTAATTTGTGATTCCTGCCAATTTAAACGCGTTGTGTTCGGCAAGTTGTTTCTTCAAAAATTATATTGAGGATTTATTTCCTAAACTGGGCCAGCCTTTCTTCGGTGTCGCTGATTACAAACTCGCTGCCAAACTCCAGTTCCAGACTCTTCTCCAGCGTCAGGCTAACATTTGTATTATAGAGATGCTTGTAGGCAACAATCGACTGCTCGCTGTTGGACAGAATTTTTTTAGCCATCGTCTCCAGCGCGGTCAAAAGTCCGTCAGCAGGCACAGCCATATTGACGAGCCCGATCCTTTCGGCCTCCCTGGCACTGATTGATTCGGCGGTAAAGGAAAGTTCCTTGGCTTTGAGAAATCCCACTCTGCGGGGAAGCCTGGCACTCATTCCCCATGTGGGCCGCAAAGACCACTTGGCATGAGTATCACCGATTTTCGCGTCCTCCGAAGCGATCACTATATCGCAGCCGAGAATGATCTCGAGAGCCCCTGTAAAGCAGAAACCATTAACCAGGGCAATTACGACCTTCGGCACCGAACAAATCGCCTGAATCAATTCGCGGGCCGGAATATCAAGAATATCGCCTACTTTACCATTTATGAGTTTACGATTGCCCAGGGATTTCAGATCAACCCCCGCGCAAAAAGCCTTGCCTGCTCCGGTAAGCACTATTATTTTTACATCCTGATCTTGACCTGCCTCCAATACGGCTGTTTTCAGCTCCCCGAGCATATCAGGCGTAATTGCGTTCATGGCCTGCGGCCTGTTCATAGTAATCGTGGCCATTCCTGATGCTTTCCGATAGATGATAGTTTCATAAGTCATTGATCTGCTCCTGAAATTATTTTTTTTTACACCTGTTCCGGCACTATTCCCAGCCGATCGGATCATAACCTTTATCCCGCAGACAGCGGTTGACAAACGCCTTATAAACGGGGCTGGGTTGAGAGGACTTATAGATTCCCCGCACCAGTCCGGTTGCCGCGCCGGCCACTCCCCCGACCAGCGCGCCTCGGCCAATACTACCGGTCACGGCGCCTACCGCGCCGCCTACAATTGCGCCCCCGGCGCCGCCGACTATCGTTCCGCCCACAACTTCTGCTCCCGGATTGGCCCGGACGTATGATTCCGCCAGACGTGAACACTCTTCAATATCAATTTGCGCTCTCGTTTCACCGACACCTTTCAGATGCTCGTTCGGATAGAGTACAGGGCTCTGTGAAGCGCAGCCGGCCAGAATAAGGACGACGATAACCAAAAATGTTTTTCCCATAAGATCCCTCTGTCAGAATTAAATAGAACCGTCCCTTTTATTTTTAATAGAACCGTCCCCTTTATTTTTTTAATTATAGCCGGAAGTTAAAGTAAAATAAACACTTTTCCTATCGAAAAAATGACGGCCGCCAACCGCAATTTGGCCTTTACAAAACACAGCGATCCTGATTAAACTCCCGTTAAGAAGATATGGGGGTGGTTATGGGTGGCATTAAATTACCTGAATATGACTATGATGTAATTATCATCGGCGGCGGACCGGCCGGTTTCACGGCCGGTATTTATACCGCCCGGGCCGGGCTGCGAACACTGCTCCTCGAAGGAGCATCAACTGTCAGTCAAATAACTATAACGGATTTGATCGAAAACTATCCGGGAATTCCTGACGGCATCAATGGCCTTGATCTGATGCAGCTTTTTAAAAATCAGGCACTGAAATTCGGTCTGGAAATATTGCCCAAAGATACTCTTTCCCTATCCCGAAGCGATACAGATCCGGCTTTTTGGATAGTCAATACGGGCGAAAAATCATTTCGGGCGCTCAGCGTGATCGCGGCCACGGGCGCGCAGTGGCGCAAACTGGGAGTCCCCGGCGAAACGGAATTTGCAGGAAAAGGAGTTTCTTATTGCGCCACCTGTGACGGGCCCTTCTACCGCAACAGGGATGTGGTTGTTGTCGGCGGCGGCGATTCGGCAATTCAGGAAGCTCTCTTTCTGACCCATTTTGCCAGCCGTGTAACCGTCATCCATCGCCGTGACCGGCTCCGGGCGGCCGGAATTTTGCAGAAAAGGGCATTTGCCGAGAAGAAAATTGAGTTTGCCTGGAACGCGACGCTGGCCGAAGTTCTGGGCGCGGATTTCGTCACCGGTGTGAAGATTTCCGATGTCGGCTCCGGAGAAACCAAAACAATCAATGCCGAAGGCGTTTTTATCTTTGTCGGCCGGCTGCCGCATACGAGTGTATTTAATAATATCGTACAGCTGGATAAAGCCGGCTATATCATTACCGATGATGCCATGAAAACATCCGCCGCCGGAATTTTTGCCGCCGGCGACTGCCGGGCTAAACTTTTCCGGCAGGTGGTGACGGCCGCCGGTGACGGCGCCAACGCCGCTTTCAGCGCAGAATTGTATATTGGAAATTTAAAAGGCGAAGCTTACTAAATGGACCAGTTTATCAACTTCTGGCAAAACCTGCCCGCGCAAATCATTCCGTATCTGTTCAGCATCGGATCATTCCAGCTGCGCTATTACAGTCTGATGTATATTGTCGCTTTTGCCCTCGTTTATATCACCGTGCGCTATCGGATTAAAGACGAAAAGTATGAATACAAGCCTGAAATCATTCAGGACTATATGGTATGGGCAATGATCGGCGTCATTGTCGGCGGAAGGCTTGGATACGCTTTGTTTTATAACTTCAGCTATTACTGGCAACACCCGCTGGAAATAATTTTACCGTTCGATTTTACCGATGGTGTTAGATTCATCGGACTTTCCGGCATGTCTTACCATGGCGGCGCCATAGGTGTTGCGGCCGCTTCCGCTTACTTTTGTATTAGAAACAAGATTAATTTCTGGCGCTTTGCCGATCTCTTCTCCCCGGCGATACCATTGGGCTACACTTTCGGACGGATCGGCAATTTTATCAACGGTGAACTTTATGGCCGGGCTACCACGGTGCCCTGGGGGATGTACTTCCCGCTTGATCCGACACGGCAATTACGGCATCCTTCGCAACTTTATGAAGCCTTCCTGGAGGGAATCGTCTTATTCGGTTTGCTGTGGTTAATTCGTAAAAAGACACGCTTTGAAGGATTTCTCCTGGGAATTTATATTTGCGGGTATGGCTTTGTCCGCTTTATTATTGAATTCTTCCGCGAACCGGATTCCCAGCTTGGTTTTGTTTTAGGATCTTTAAGCATGGGGCAGGTATTGTGCCTGCTGATGATTGCCTTCGGCCTGGCTATTCTTTTCTGGCGTCAAAAAGTGTCTGCCGGAAGATAGCCGGGCGGTTTTTTATGAAGTTAAGGAGGAAACTATGGGAAAAAATCTCGTTATAATCGGCGGCGGAGCAGCCGGTCCATCAACAGCGGCGGAAGCCAAACGCAATGATCCTTCTTTAAATATAACCATTCTGGAACGCGGGAAATTTGTTTCTTCTGCGTCCTGACCAACGCCTTATTACATCGGCGATGTAATAAAAAGCGAAGAAAAACTGATTGCCCGGACGCCGGAAAAATTTCGTCAGACCGGGATTGATGTCCAGCTAGAGACAGAGGTCTTAAAAGTAAACTACGCAGGCCAAACACTGGAACTGAGGGACAACAAAAAAATCCCCTTTGACATATTAGTTATAGCCACAGGGGCTAAAGTCATCAGCCCGGATCTGCCGGGCGCGCAAAAGCCGGGTATCTTCACCTTAAAGAATCTGGAAGATGCAATTAAGATCAAGAATTACCGGCAGGAAAATAAATGCCGCCGGGCAATTATAGTCGGTGCCGGTTTTATCGCCATGGAGATGAGTGAATCGCTGCAAAGAGCAGGCATCCAGACGGCTGTTTTTCACCGGGGAAGTCTCCCGGCAAACCGCTGGGACCCGGAATTATCGCAAATGATGCTGGAGGAGTTAAAAGCCAATGGCGTGGAATTTGTACCGAATGCGGAAACGGCAGCCATCGAAGAAGGAAAGGATTTCCCTCTCTGCGCTGTGACCAATCAGGGCAAATGGGAAGCTGATTTGATTTTGTTTGCCGTCGGTGTCCGGCCCAATGTCGAACTGGCCAGAGCGATGGGCTTGGCTATCGGGCCAACCGGCGCCATTGCCGTCAACCCGCGGCAGCAAACGGCAAAGGATAATGTTTATGCCGCAGGAGATTGCTGCGAAACTTTTCACCGCGTGAGCAGGCGCCAGGTAAATATTCCGCTCGGCGATATCGCCAATAAGCAGGGTCGCGTCGCCGGCCGCAATATCGGCGGCAGGCCGCTGGATTTCCCCGGAATAGTGGGGGCACAATCCTTCCGGCTTTTTAATCTGGAGGCGGCAGCAACCGGCATTGACGAGAAAGAGGCGATTGCCGGCAACTTTTCCCCGGTCAGCACTTTAGTCTGGGGGAATGCCCTGGCCGGATCAATGGGCCAGCAGAGAATCGGTTTGAAGCTGATTGCCGACAAATCCTCCGGAAAACTTCTGGGAGCACAAGCAGTAGGATTCTCCGGAGCGGTCAGCCGGATTAACGCCCTATCGGTGGCGCTCTGGTCGGAAATGAATATCGACGAAATCGGCTATCTGGATCTGGCTTATTCTCCTCCCTACGGCGGAGCATGGGATATTATTCACAACGCCGCCCAGGCCTTACGCCGGGCAATTTAACTTATAAAATGAAAAATAATTTTCTTCTCCCCTCGCAGGCCCAGATAAAAAAATGGACGCGATTGACCGACAATAAATTCCGCCGGGAAGAGGGATTATTTCCAGCCGAAGGCGTCAAGGTTGTCGCGGAACTGCTGGTCAGCAGCTGGCAGGCCCAGGCAATCCTGTTGCTGCCGGAAAAAAGGAAATACTGGGAAAAAATATTGCCGGCTGTGCCGGCTGTGCCAGCCTATGAACTGAGCCGCGCTCAATGGCAGAAAATCAGTCAGGATAAAGAGCCGGAAGGGATAATGGCTTTAGTTGCCATGCAGCGGGAGCCGTCTCTCGCTGACTATTTAATTTCCGCATCCGGCAATATTTTAATTCTTCATGAGATCAGCAATCCGGACAATCTCGGCGCGCTCACGCGCAGTGCCCTGTGGTTTGGCTTTAACAACATCATCTTGAGCGCCGGATCAGCGGAACACACTCATCCCAAGGCTGTGCGGTCTTCCATGGGCAGCATGTTTCATCTGAATATTATTGCCGATATTTATCTGCAAAAGGCCCTCCCCGAAATAAAAAAATCACATCATCTGGTCGGCAGCGATGTGCGCCGGGGTATTGCTCCCCATCGGCAGCAAAAAAAGACTGCCCTGCTGCTCGGCAGCGAAAGCCACGGCCTGCCGGATGATTTGCTGGCAATAGTTGATGAACAATGGAGTATTCCCGGCAGCGGCAAAGCCGAATCCCTGAGCCTGCCGCAGGCTGCAGCAATAATGATGTACGAAAGCACAAAACAGTAAAAACGACCTCGGGCAATACCCCGATTTCCTTTTTCATCAGCAGGCCTTTTGTACTAATATTTCTGCTATTTAGAAAGCAACTATTGATAACTATTGCCTTAATAATACTTATGGCATAATATGCGCACAAATTTAAAAACAAATGCAAAGGAGGGAAACATATATGTCTGATTTAGGAAGAACCAATGACCTTGAGGAACAGTTTTTTTTAAAGGAAAACCTGAAGTTAAAGGAGAAGCACCGGGCAATGCAGCAGTTAAAGGAAACCAAGGAAGCACTCGCGGCAGCGTCGGGAATTGCCGATGATCAAGTGCTGGAAAAATTAATTGCCCTGGAAATTCGTCCGGAAACTATTGCCTCGATTTCACTGGTACCCCTTATTGAGGTTGCCTGGGCTGACGGCACGATTGATCAAAAGGAAAAGGAAGCTATTCTTAGTGCAGTAGGCAAATTCGGCTGGACACCGGATAGTGTCAATTATGAGTTGATCGATCAGTGGCTGAAGAAAAAGCCGGAAGCATCACTTTTAAAGGCATGGAAACACTATGTGGAGGCGCTATGCCGGAAGATGACGGACGAGGAAGTCAATAATTTTAAAAAAGAAATTATGGAGCATGTTATTATAGTCGCTGAGGCGGCCGGCGGTTTTATCGGGTTCGGTAAAATCTCTGCTGAAGAGCGAAACATGATTACTGCGCTGGAACAAGCATTCTGCAAATAGCGTTAAAGCATACAATAAATCAGGAGCCCGCATGCAGGAAATTCACAATATGAAGTTTCACAGTTTTAGTGTCGCTGAAGCGTTTACCCGGCTCGGCTCGACACAGGCAGGATTGCCGGAAGAAAAAGCCGTCGCCCTGATTGAAAGTGCGGGTTTTAATGAAATTACCGAAACAGAAAAAGAACCGGCCTGGAAGAAGCTTCTGGGACAATTTGCCAATTTGTTGATTTTGATTCTGATCATAGCGTCCATCATCTCTGCTCTGATGGGCGATATCATTGAAGCCATCTCTATTGTCGTCATTGTCCTCCTGGCCGGAATACTGGGTTTCATCCAGGAGTATCAGGCTCAGAAGGCAATCGAATCACTCAAGAAAATGGCGGCGCACAAAGCTCTGGTAGTGCGCAATGGTATAGAACACCTGATTGAAGCGCGGTTGCTGGTGCCGGGAGATGTTGTTGTGCTGAAAACCGGCGACACGATTCCTGCTGATGCGCGATTGATCGAAGCAGCCAACCTCACTCTTGAAGAAGCGGCGCTGACCGGTGAATCTCAGGGCGTTATGAAAAATGCCGAAATGACCTTCCCCGAAAATTGTTCGGTGGGCGACCGCCTCAATATGGTGTATGCAGGAACATCGATATCCAACGGGCGCGGCAAGGCACTGATTTGCGCGACCGGTTCGCACACCGAATTCGGCAAAATTGCCGATATGCTTCAGAAAGAACCGGAGAAGAAAACCCCTTTGCAGCAGAATCTCGATGCGCTCGGCAGTCGTATCGGCGTCTTTGCGCTGGTAATTGCGGTTCTGATGAGCGCTGCAGGAATATTAAAAGGATACGAACTGGTAAAAATGTTTATCTGGGGCGTTGCTCTGGCGGTTGCGGTTATTCCCGAAGCATTACCGGCGGTGGTGACTATCTCGCTGGCTTTGGGTGTACGCCGTATGGTGAAACGCCGTGCTCTGGTGCGAAAACTTCCGGCCGTGGAGACGCTCGGTGCGGTTAATATTATCTGCAGTGACAAAACCGGCACGCTCACCGAAGATCAAATGACGGTGCGGAAGCTCTATATTGACGGCGCGATTGTATCGGTTACAGGCGCAGGGTATGAGCCGGCAGGTGAGCTGAAAGTCAATGGAGAGGCATTGGACACCGGCAATGCTGTGTTTGCGCAGCTCGTGCACATAGGTTCGCTGTGCAACGATTCGCATCTGGTGAAGAAAGATAAATGGCTCATTACGGGCGATCCCACTGAAGGAGCGCTGGTAGTGCTGGCAGCGAAAGCCGGTTTGAACAGTGATGAACTGCGGGGCCGCATCACGCGTATTGCCGAGGATCCGTTCAGCTCCGAAAAAAAGCGCATGACCACCTATCACTCGATTAATAATGAGACTTTTGCCTACAGCAAGGGCGCCGGCGAAGTAATGCTCGGCTGCTCGACGCAGATCATGACAGCACAGGGGGTTATTGCGCTCACCGATGAAACGAGAATGAATTTACAGCAAACAATCAGGCAGTTTGCCGAAGATTCCCTGCGCGTGATTGGCTTTGCTTATAAGAAGATAGATTCTTTCTTGAAAGCGCAGCCCGAAGAAGAGATGATATTTGTCGGCTTTGTCGGAATGATCGATCCGCCCCGTCCCGAGGTCTTTGCGGCGATCAGGCGCTGTGAAAACGCCGGAATCCGTCCGGTAATGATCACCGGCGATCACAAGATCACCGCTATTGCCATTGCGCGGGAAATCGGCATATTGAAAGACGGTGCTGCCTATTCCGGCGAAGAGATCGAATCAATGAGTGACGATGATCTTAACCGCGCCGTCACCAGCGCCAATGTTTTTGCCCGCATCTCCCCGGCGCACAAGTACAGCATTGTCGAAGCGCTGATGGCGCAGGGCAATATCGTAGCAATGACTGGCGACGGCGTTAACGACGCACCGACTCTCAAGAAAGCTAATATCGGCATTGCCATGGGCATCACCGGAACCGATGTGAGCAAAGAGGCAAGTGATATGATTCTTACGGATGATAATTTTGCCTCCATCGTCTCCGCGGTGGAAGAGGGGCGAACGATATTTGAGAATATTCGGAAATATCTTGTCTATCTGCTCAGTGGAAATATGGGAACGGTGCTGGGGATTATAATCGCGATGGCTGCCGGTCTTCCTCTGCCGCTGACGGCGGTACAGATATTATTCATTAATTTTGTCATGGATGGACTGGTTGCTATTGCACTGGGTGTTGAAGCGCCGGAACCGGGGATAATGGATAAGAAACCGCGAACAGTTAAGGAAGGCATATTAAATACTGCGGCGTTGTCGGAAATACTTCTGGTCGGGATATGGATTGGGCTCCTGACAATGGCTGTTTACGCATATGCACTTCATACCGGCGCCGGTGATCTGAAAGCCGGGACGCTTTTTTTCACGGCACTGGTATTTGCGCGGCTGGTAAACGGCTTTGCCTGCCGCTCCCTGCATCAGAGCCTCTTCTTGATGCATCCATTTTCCAACCGGGCTCTTATTGCCAGCATACTGATTACTCTAATAATGGTGATAGGCATGATTAATCT
The DNA here is from genome assembly GCA_002840565.1 of Deltaproteobacteria bacterium HGW-Deltaproteobacteria-12. Classification (GTDB taxonomy): domain Bacteria; phylum Desulfobacterota; class Syntrophia; order Syntrophales; family Smithellaceae; genus MVRV01. The sequence goes on from PHBK01000019.1 coordinate 61,863, forward strand.
GCCGGCACTGCAGACCATATTCGGCCTGACATATCTTGTCAATTCCGACTGGCTGCTGGTTACGATCATGCCCTTGACACTCCTGGCATTTACAGAAGCGGTAAAATGGATCAAGCGGAAAATTGCGAAATGAGATATTATGACTTCTTACATTGAAATAAAAACGACGACGGGATCCCGGGAACAGGCAATGATCATCGCCCAGCATCTGGTAGGCAAAAAACTGGCGGCCTGCGTCCAGATATTGGAACCGATTACCAGCATATACCGCTGGAAGGGTAAGGTGGAAACCGCCCAGGAATGGCTTTGTCTTATCAAAACGCAGGCGGATTTGTTTGACAAAGCGGAAGCGGCAATTAAAAAAATGCATTCTTACGAAATACCGGAAATTATTGCTGTGCCGATCGTTAAAGGCAGCAAGGAATATTTGCAGTGGATTCACGAAGAGACGGGGAATAGGACTAAAGGACTAAAGGCTGAATACTGAAGGCTAAGGGGTGAATGTTTAGACTGTAATACGCTCCAAAAGACTGTCCTCCGCCCTTTTTTATTCATTTGTAAGCATCTTTTCTATGATCCAATGAAATCATACTTACTACTTGTTTTTCGATAATATAGAATATCCGATACTTACCAATTCTGTAACGCCATGTGTCCGGCTCATAGCCATGCAACTTTTTTATGTTTGTACCAAAATGAGGCTCTTGTTTTAATTGCGGGTATACATAGCCCAATAGTTTCTTTTTTATTAATTCATTATCTTTGCGCGGTAATACCTCAATGCACTTCATAAATTCATTAGTCTCAAATATTTTATAGTCAGACAATGTAATGCCCTTTTTTGTTTTTGGCATCTTTATATCCGCGCTTAAGGCTTTCATTTAATCCAGTGTTATTCTTAATTTCATGCATCTCATATTCATCTGCATACTCAATATTCTGCTCAATATATTTTTTCGCCGCAGTTTCAATAAAATTGGATAGAGTTCTATTATCATCTTTCGCATAGTGGCTAAAAAGATGGTACACATCATCGCTAAGTCGTAGAGTAACTACTTTTGGCATATGCTCACCTTCAATGTTGATTTGAATATAATATATTCTTTTTACTTCGCTTTGTCAAATTTTTTGATAGAGAGCCGTTGAACCCATTACTTCCATTACTTCCATTAATTCTTGACCGTTAATGAACTTACCTGCCGGTTGTTTTCGATTTTTTCTTGATAAATGTACCTTCGTCAAGCTCTCTGAAAGCAGTTTCCAGCTCTTCCTGGGTATTCATAACTATTGGGCCGCCCCAGGCAATCGGTTCGTTGAGCTGCTTGCCGGTAACAAATATGTAATGAATATCTTCAATCGCTTTTACGGCAATGCTGCCGGCTTCCGTGAAGAGTATCAGTTGTGCTTGTTCCAGTTTCGTTTCAGCAAACTCGCCTGTTCCGGAGATCAAGTAACAAAAGCTGGTGTAGCCATTCTTAACCGCATGGGATATAGGCATACCCTTCTTCAACCGGACATCCAGATACTCGATATCTACCATCAGTTCCTGCACTGGCCCGTTTACATTTTTGTAAGCGCCGGCTATGACCCGCACTTCTCCCCCTGGCATCTTAACGACTGGCACCTCATGATCGAGGATACCCCGGTAGCGCGGCCCCATCATTTTATTTTTCGCAGGTAAATTTACCCACAGCTGCAAACCGTGCATCATTCCTTGGAAAGGTTTCGGCATCTCCTGGTGAATTACACCGCCACCAGCGGTCATCCACTGAATATCACCCGGCCCAATCGTGCCCGAGTTACCGATATTGTCGCCATGCTCAACCTTTCCACCGAGCATATAGGTCACTGTTTCAATCCCGCGATGAGGGTGCCAGGGGAAGCCTTTTACATAATCATCGGGATTGTCTGAACCAAAATGATCTAGTAGCAGGAAAGGATCGGTAAGTTTTGTGTGGTCATGCGCAAAAATACGCTTCAACTTAACTCCGGCTCCGTCATAAGTGGAATGTCCTTGCAGAATTATTTTTTTCATATGGTTCTCCTCTAATACATTACGTATGTAAGGTGAGCACGGCCTTGGGGCCTGGAACTGATTAGAAGATAGAAGCTCAGCCCTCAGGGCAGCTATTCTTCACCAACGCGTTCATCGGATTGCCATGTCCGAAGAAAATTGTTGGCATTAGACTGATCAAGGCAATGCCTCCTTATACCAATAAACTGCTGTTTTTAATTGATAATCTTTTGACGTTTATTTTACAATAATTTTTTCTTCTTTACGTTTTGATGGTCTCGTAAAAAGTCCGGCACACCGGTGAAAATCGGTGTCCAGCGCTTTGTAAGTCTTTGAAATATCTGGATTCCGGCTTTCGCCGGAGTGACGATTCTGAGGCTTTTCCGACTTTTTACGAGGTCGTGACGTTTGAGAATGATCGCGAAAATATATTTCAAGAATAGTTCCAAATATGTTAGTACAAATATCATCCTAAATTAACAATCTCATATTTTAAGGAGAATACATGTCGAGCAAAAGTGAAGTGGAAAAAAAATGTATAAATGCAATCCGCTTTCTGGCCGCCGATGCCATTGAAAAGGCCAAATCCGGACATCCCGGCATGCCCCTGGGGGCCGCAGCCGCCGCCTTCACTTTATGGACGAAACATTTAAAACACAACCCGAAAGATCCGCAGTGGCCGGACCGCGACCGCTTCGTTCTTTCTTCCGGCCATGCCTCCATGCTCCTGTATGCGCTTTTGCATCTGACCGGTTACGATCTGCCGCTGGAAGAAATTAAAAATTTCCGCCAGTGGGGCAGCCGCACGCCCGGACATCCCGAACATCGACACGTCCCCGGCGTGGAAGTGACCACCGGACCGCTGGGACAGGGCTTGGCCAATGCCGTGGGCATGGCCATTGCTGAAGCTCACCTGGCTGCCCGTTTTAACACGGATGCCGGCAAACCGGTCGATCACTTCACTTACGTCATGGCCGGCGACGGCGACATGATGGAGGGAGTGGCCGCGGAAGCCTGTGCGCTGGCCGGACATTTGCACCTGGGGAAATTGATTGTCCTTTATGATGATAATCAGGTAACGCTTGCCGGCTCCACGGAACTTGCCTTCACCGAGAATATCGAAATGCGTTTCAAGTCTTACGGTTGGCAGGTGCAAAAAGTCACCGCCGGCGACGATGTCGGGGCCATTGACCGCGCCATTAAAAAAGCCCGCAAAGACAGGGACCGGCCGTCGCTTATCTGTGTGCAGTCAATCATCGGCTTCGGTGCTCCCTGCAAACAGGGAAGCTGCGAAGCTCATGGAGCTCCGCTGGGGGCCGAGGAGCTCCGAGGCGCCAAGGCCGCGCTCGGCTGGCCTGCCCAACCGGATTTTTTTATTCCCGAAGATGCCCTTAAATTTTTCCGCAAAGCAATCAGCCGCGGCAAAAAAGCACAAAAGCAATGGCAGGAAGACTTTCTCAACTACCGGCAGAAAGATGCAGCAAAGGCTGTCGAATTTGAACGCGCTGTTCGCGGTGAACTCCCTGCCGACTGGGAAACAGCCTTTACCGAATTTCCCGCCGGCGCCGGCATAGCAACGCGTAAAGCCGGCGAAGCGATAATCCAGTCGATCGCCGCCAAAATTCCCGAACTGATCGGCGGTTCCGCTGATCTCAACCCCTCTACATTTACCTGGCTCAAGGGCCTCGGTGATTTTCAAAACCCGGCCACTTCCTCCGCGGGCATGCACGGCATGGTCGGAGGTGTCTGGAGCTATCTGGGACGCAATATTCACTTTGGTGTACGGGAGCATGCCATGGGTTCAATTGCCGTCGGCCTCGCCCTGCACGGCGGGTTTGTTCCCTATACCGCGACATTCCTTGCTTTTGCCGATTACATGCGTCCGCCGATGCGCCTGGCCGCCCTAATGGGCTTGCGGGTGATATTTGTCTTTACCCACGACAGTCTCGGTGTCGGCGAGGACGGTCCTACCCATCAGCCGATCGAGCAAATCATGAACATGCGCCAGGTTCCCAATCTCACCGTTATCCGGCCGGCAGATGCCAACGAAACGGTTGAGGCGTGGCGAATGGCTTTATCTAATACCGCCGGGCCGACGGTGCTTGTCTTCAGCCGGCAGAACTTGCCGGTGCAGGACCGCACCAGCTGCGCTCCCGCGGCAAATGCTCAGTGTGGCGGTTATATCTTATGGGAAGCGGCAGCAGATCCCGACATTATACTGATTGCCACCGGTTCGGAGGTGCCCATCACCCTGGATGCGGCGCAGCAACTGGCCGCGGCAGGCATAAAAGTCCGGGTTGTTTCCCTGCCCTGCTGGAATGTTTTTGACCGCCAGCCGCAGGAATACCGCAACAAGGTTCTGCCGCCGCACATTACTGCCCGCCTGGCAATAGAAGCCGGAATCAGGCTGGGCTGGGAGCATTATACCGGGCTTTCCGGAAAAATTATCGGCATGGATAGTTTCGGCGCCAGCGCCCCCGGACCGGTGCTGTATGAAAAATTCGGTTTTACGGCAGCTTCCATCGTAACTGCCGCCAGAGAATTGCTCAATTCCCGGGCATAGGAGAAAGCGATGGCTGGTGCAAACATTGACTATGCCCTGGGCCGATACGAAGACGCGGTGCTCCAGGCGCTAAAAAACCTGCAGCAAAGCAAAATCATTCAGCGCATCCGGGAGCACGACTATACTGTCTGGAAAGCAAAACCGGACGAAATCAGCAACCGCCTGGGCTGGCTTCATGCTCCCGCCGACACACTAAAGCAACTGCCTTACATTCGCCAGGTAATAGATCCCTTTATATCTGAAGGTTACAAAAATTGCGTCCTTATGGGCATGGGCGGTTCCAGTCTGGCGGCGGAAGTATTTGCCGGGATACTCGGCCGCCGCACCGGACATCCGGATTTACAGATCCTGGACACCACCGACCCGGTTACCATCTCCCGGATTGCACAGGGACTGGATTGGGAAAAGACCATTTTTCTTGTGTCTTCCAAATCGGGCACAACCCTGGAAACCGTTTCGCTGTTTAATTACTTTTATAATTGCGCCCTGCAAAAACTGGGCAAGCTGGCGGGCCGTAATTTCTTAATTATTACCGACCCCGCGAGCCCCCTGGAAGAGCAGGCCGCCCGGTTGTCATTACGGCATGTCTTTTTAAATGACCCGGATATCGGCGGCCGCTATTCGGCGCTCTCCTTTACCGGGTTAGTTCCCGCAGCCATTCTGGGCATTGACGTCAAACGCCTTCTGAAAAATGCAGCGGCCAGCGCGGAAAAAGAGGAAGGTCTATTTTTGCAAGGTGATCTGAATTCCAGCGGCAGTGTCTTAGGCGCTGTCTTAGGCACGCTGGCGCAGAAGGGCCGCAACAAGCTCACTTTCTTTTCCCCGCCGTCCTGGATGCCTTTCGGGGGCTGGCTGGAGCAGCTCATTGCCGAGAGCACCGGCAAAGAAGGCAACGGAATTTTACCCCTCTGTGCAGAGCCTTTGCAGGAGCCTGCAGTTTATTCTAATGATCGTTTATTTGTTGTTTTCAGCACCGCCGGGAAAGCAAAATCCGCAAAAGTTTCCGCCTTGGTTGCCGCCGGTCATCCGGTAATCACTGTCCGGCTGCAAAATAAATTTCAGCTGGCTTCCCAGATGTTTCTCTGGGAAATGGCGACCGCCGTAGCCGGACACATAATGGGCATTAATCCTTTCGATCAACCGGATGTGGAGGCGACCAAAGCCATCACCCGCCGGATTATCGACCTTGCGCGGAGGGGAAAAGAACGGCTGCCGGAAGAGGCTGCTCCGCTCGCAAAAGAATGGAGCGTGAATGGCAGCGCGGCGGCGCAGACCCCGGCGGAAGATTTAACCGCCTTTCTGGCCGGAGCAAAAGGCAAAGATTATGTCTGCCTGCAGGTTTATCTGAGCCCTACGCCGCAGATCGATGCCCGCCTGCGGCAGCTGTGTGCGGCAATTCGTGAGAAATATCGGATTGCGGTGGCCATCGGCTACGGACCGCGCTATCTTCACTCCACAGGCCAGCTCCATAAAGGCGATGCCGGGCAGGGTTTATTTCTTCAACTGACTGCGGATGATCTGACGGATATCGCCATTCCTGACCTCCCGGGTGCTTCCGGCTCCACCCTTACCTTTGGCGCATTGAAGGCAGCGCAGGCCGCAGGCGACAGGCAGGCACTCCTGGAACTGAACCGCCGGGTCATCCGTCTTCACCTCGGCGCTGCTGTCAGCGATAATTTACTTTACATTATCAACCTTCTACACTAAACAGAAGCACATTGTTTATGGGAAAATATCAGTGGTTATTAAAGTAAGTTTGTCTGAATTTAATTCCGGAGAGGAGGAGCAGTTATGGCAAAAAAAATTGAAAATGTCACAGTGGTAGGGACCGGTATCCTGGGCGCCCAAATAGCTATGGTAGCGGTACATGCGGGTTATAAAGCAATTGCCTACGATCCCATTCCGAATGCGTTTGTAGCGACCTATGACAAGCTTTATGCAGATTTGAAGGCGAAAGGCTTCAATCATCCTTTAATCCCCTGGGAGCGCTGGGAGGCATGCCGCGATGCAGTTAAGCAGGAAACGGATTTAGGGGAGGCTTTAAAAAATGCCGACCTGGTCATTGAAGCCGTTCCGGAAAATGTCGAATTGAAAAATAAAGTATTTGCTGAACTGGGCAAAAAAACTCCTGCCGATGCGATTCTAGCTTCCAACAGCTCGTCTCTGCCCATTTCCAAAATGGAAGCAAGCAGCGGCCGGCCGGAAAAATGCCTGAACATCCATTTCTATTTCCCTCTGCAGGGTGTCAACATGGTGGATATTATGGGCGGCACCAAGACCACTCCCGAAGTTATGCAGGCAGGGTATGATTGGATCATCTCCCTGGGTTGCGTGCCGCTGAAAGTTAACAAAGAAATTCTGGGCTTCTGCTTTAACAACATCTGGCGGGCCATTAAAAGGCAGGTGCTTTATACCTGGGGCAACGGATTTATTGATTTCCGCGATGCCGACCGCGGCTGGTGCATCTTCACCAAAATGAAAGAAGGGCCTTTTGCGCTGATGGATAAAGTAGGTCTGGATGTTGTTTATGACATCGAAATGTCTTATTATAATGATTCCAAAGACCCGAAAGATTTTCCTCCGGATGCGCTTTTGCAAATGATCAAGCGCGGAGAACTGGGAGTGAAGAGCGGTAAAGGATTCTATACTTATCCGAATCCGGAATTCCTGGAGCCGTCTTTTCTGAATCCTAAAATTGCCGGGAAATAATGGTAAATCATTAATCCGGTGCAAACAGCCGTCTTGAGCAAATATGCACCTATCGCCTCTTCTCCGGAAGAGGCGATAGGATGGCAAAAGATTACTAAAAGACCTAACTCCTTTTAAGAATCCGGGGGTTGTTCTTTGCCACCGGAGGCGGCCTTGATTCGGAGATCAAGGCTAAACAATTTGTAAATCAATTATTTTGTCAATTTTCAGGGCTTTTCTGATTAAGTGCGTCGTTTGTCCGTGTCTCGGTAGATTGTCGTTTGGTTGATTCATTTTTTGAGAAACCCTTTGCCATGGAAAGAAGTTGTAACATGACCACAACAACTACAAGTAAAGCAGTGATCAATGCAGGTAAGTTCATCATCTTGATACCCATAATCACTGCAATGGCACAAATTAGTGAAAAGATACTTATGGCTATTCCTTTCATAATTTAACCCCTTAAAGTAATTGCTTTGGTCTTACTGAGCGGCGGTGTAGTTACCCGTCACGGCAGTCGCCAGAGCGGTGCCGCCCACACTGGTCACTGAAATTCTTATAGGACTTCCGGTGGCAACGGTAGCAACAAAATCAGAGCCGACGTTGGCCAGATTGGCCATGCTGCCGTATCCATTTCCGCTGGTCGCATAGGTATACAACTGGGCATTGGTCGGAGCGGTCCCGGCATTGGCCATCATGTATTTACCCTGTGCGGAGGACAAACGACCCTTGATTTCGGCTACTGCTCCCTGGGCGGCTTTGATCCGGGCCTCTTCAGCCATGCTCAGGTATTTGGGAACGGCAACGGCGGCGAGAATGCCCAGAATGACCAGAACGGCGATGATTTCAATAAGTGTAAAGCCTTTCTGGTTTTTCAATGTCAAAACAATCATTGGAATACCCTCCCTATAGTTGTATTTATTATTGTTAAATTATGCCTCCCGTGAGTAACATTTTAGTTAGTAATTACTTACATCGTAGTAAATTATTACTAACTTGTCAATGGCATTATATTCAACTCAAGGCAATAGAAAAACTCTTGTCTTTACGGGACGATCTCGATTTCTGGTCAACGAATATTTATGGGTAACGGCGGAAGTGTCCGTATTAATAGATTCTTTACTTGCTTTAAAACTGTATATTGCGGCAATATATTTCTTGACAAATTAGTTATCATTTACTATTAAGTTAACAATAACTAACATATTAATAATCTGTATAAGATTAAATTAACCACCTCAAATATTCAAGGAGTGATGTTCACAATGAAAGACATACTGATTAAATTCTTATCTCTAATTTGCGCTGTTGCCGGAATTATCGGCATTAAAGAGGCGGGTTTGCCGACTGTAATCACTGTTATACTGGTACTTGCTATTGTATTCGCAATGATTTTAGTTTTAGCCATAGACTTTACCAAAAAGAATTCAATAAAAGAAGAAGCAGCGTAAACAATAAACATAGCTGTTTTGCTAATTGTAAATCACCGGCAACGTGGGCCTAAATTTGCTTGGGTACTGCTTTTTGTATTCTCTTGTAGAGATGCTCTACAAAGAAAACTTGGAGTTTTTTTACCATGGAACAAGTTGATTAAAAGCGTTTTTAAATCACTGCTGAACATTTTCTTCATATATATTAATTCTTACAATAATCTTGTCTTTTCAATTGCTTTCTCATCTAAAATTCATTATGTTAGTAAAGTAAATAATTATCTGAATTGATTTGAATTGTTACGAAATCATATTTTTACTTAAATGTTTATTTTGAGGATATTTAAAGTACTATGGCAAAAAAAATGAAAAGAGAATCTACGGAAGTCAGGCAACAGCAAATTATCGAAGCAGCTCAGAAGATAATCTTTAAACACGGGAGTGAGCATCTCACGGTCAAACGAATCGCTGATATGGTCGGCATTTCCGAAGCAGCAATATATCGTCACTTCAAGAGCAAAAAAAGCATTCTTTCCTTCCTTCTCACCTATATAGAAAATATTCTTCTCAACGACATCGCGGAGGAAAGAAAGGGCACGGAATTGGTGACCCTCGACACAATCGATAAAATCATCCTCAGGCATTTTTCCATGATTGACATGCGTAAGGGGCTTTCCTTTCAGGTCATCGCTGAGATAGTCAGCCTCGGTGATCGCAAGCTTAATAAAAAGGCAGCTCAGACTATCGACAAATACATTTCCAGTCTGGTTGAACTCCTCTCCACCGGTGTCAAGGATGGGGCTATACGCAAAGACATCGACCTGGAGGCCTCAGCAACATTGCTCTTTACTCTTATCCATGGACTAGTGAACATGTGGGCACTTAACGACGGCAGCTTTAAACTAATCAATAAATACTCCAGTCTTTGGCAAATTTACCGAGAAGCCATAAGCAACCGCTAACATTACTTCTCGGGCTTCCTTAGGAAAAAATTTATACCATCAGAACACGGGGAAGTATGTTTTCTAAGTCTTTTGGATCAATTAATTTAGTCCCTCTGATGATAATGGGTTGATTTATTCAGAATAATCCGTTAGTAAATAATTGTATTCTTTATAGTAACATTATTTTGGGTTCAGAAACTTCCATGTTTCTGGAGGATTTTGATGGTCGGGCCGCCATCTGACTTAAATGTCAGTAGGCGGCTTTTTATGTCTTATTTTGAAGGAGGGGTTGATACCAAGGGCAGATGTAAAACAAGTGATCTTTCTTATTGTGCTTATTGCAATAGTTTTAACACCAGTTATACTTTCTATATTGGCAAAGAAAAAGAAGACAGACAACCAAAAAGATAAGGATAAAACATGACACTTGGGATATTAAGCGGATGCGTTATGCCGATGTCAGCTGCCCGGGACCTGGCTGTCTTGCGGCCTAGAGTGGAACAACATATCTAATTTGTTGATTCGCGGTTTTATTTCACGTTAAATTCTTATAATATCACTGTGATCTGAGAAGTCTCAGATCCGTTGGACGAAGGAGAGATCCGTGGCGAACCATCAATATCCCCTGGAACCCCTTTTGGGGAAAATCATCGGTCCATTTGAGAGGTTTCTTCGTCAAACCACTGCCGGTGGGATCGTTCTCATGGGTATGACGTTGCTGACTTTGATAGTGGCCAGCTCGCCATTGGGCGACACCTATCGGCATTTATGGGAGACGCCTTTCCGCATCGGAATAGGTCTTCAGAACATGGAAATGTCGCTTCACGTATGGGTAAATGAAGGTCTCATGGCCTTGTTCTTTTTGCTCGTCGGTCTCGAACTAAAACGCCAAATAATGGTGGGCGAACTTGCTTCCCTGCGCATTGCCGCCCTTCCGGTTGCGGGGGCAATCGGGGGGATGCTTGTGCCTGCGGTCATCTACTTTCTGTTCAATCCTTCCGGTCCGACTGCATCTGGCTGGGGCATCCCAATGGCCACAGACATTGCCTTCGCCATAGGCATCCTTGTTCTTCTGGCCTGGCGCATTCCCAAGAATCTTATCATTTTTTTAACCGCCCTGGCCATTGCGGACGACTTGGGCGCGGTGCTAATCATCGCGATCTTTTACACACAGTCCATCGATATGGCTTTCCTGGGCGGCGCAGCCGGCCTGCTGGGCATCCTGCTGCTTTGCAACCAGGGAGGCATACGTCACCCGTTGCCCTATGCAATCCTGGGGATTCTCCTGTGGCTGGCGTTCCTGAAATCGGGGATACACGCCACTTTGTCCGGCGTGCTGCTGGCCTTCACGATTCCCGCACGCCCTTCAGATACGCCACACCAGTTTGACAAACACCTTGATGAAATAAAAAATGCCTTCCGCGGGGAGACCATCACTTCTGAGGAAGTTGATGCACCACTTGACGCCTCCCTAACGTATGCCATTGCCGAGAATATTGAAAAGGCATCCATTGCTGTGCAGTCACCACAGCAACGGATGGAGCATCATCTTTCCCCCTGGGTTACATTCGGTGTGATCCCACTGTTTGCTATGGCCAATACTGGGCTGGATCTGTTTGCAATCCCTTTCCGGGATGTTATCGTTCAGCCTGTAACATTGGGGATCATGTTGGGATTGGTTTTGGGAAAGTTCCTCGGAATATCCGGCTTTGCCTGGCTGGCCGTAAGACTTAATTTAGCAAGACTCCCCGGCGGCGTCCAATGGCGTCACATACTGGGCGCGGCCTGGCTTGGGGGAATTGGCTTTACGATGTCTCTCTTTATCGCGCAATTAGCTTTTACCTCTAGCCCCGCGCTTTTTGAAGAAGCAAGGCTTGGAATTATCTTGGCATCTGTAATTGCTGCAATTATGGGCCTCATCTGGCTTTACATTAGCGCCCGCAAATCAGCAGTCAACGAAACGTTACTTCATTAAAAAATTAGTAACGCGCCAAACAAATTACGAGGTGAAAACGCAATTATTGATTTTATGTTAAATCACATTTTTACCATAAGCATTAACGCTTCTGATAAAAAAGAAATCGAAGAAAAATGGTTTGTGGGGAGAAGGAAATATATAAATTTATTTTACGAAAATATTATTATAAATTGATGAGTTGCAATAACTTTTAATTGACATGCAAGACAGAGTTTCTTATAGTTTACACACCTGCAGAAGCGATGTCCCATCAAACCGCCCAGAATTGGGCATCAGTTGGGGATGGTCCGAATGCAAGACAGGGATCTAGTGCTTGGCATCGATATCGGTGGAACGAAAACCTCCTGCGGATTTGTTGATCTTACAGGTTCCATCTTTAACGCTACGTCCATGCCAACCCAGGCAAAAGAATCCGTAGATAACTTTATATCCCGGCTTAATCACCAAATTGAAAAAATCAGAGCAGACCTGCCGTTCTCCCATTGCTTGTGCGGTATAGGAATCGGCGCTCCCAATGCCCATCACTATCGGGGAACTATCGAAAATGCCGTTAATCTAAACTGGGGGGAGTCTGTCGATTTAGTTTCCTTAATTAAGCGGCATTACAATCTTCCCGTAGTCATTACCAATGACGCCAACGCCGCAGCTATCGGAGAGATGCTTTTTGGTAACGCCCGCGGAATGAAGCACTTCCTTGTTATTACATTGGGAACCGGCCTGGGATGCGGTATCATAACCGATAGTCGTCTCCTTTATGGAGCCAGTGGTTTTGCCGGGGAATTGGGCCATACAGTTGTCGACCCGGACGGGCGACAGTGCGGATGCGGAAAGCGGGGATGTCTGGAAACATATGTATCGGCCGCAGGACTGCGGAGAACTGCCGCAGCACTGCTTGCGGAACGGCGTGATCCGAGTCCGCTAAGAGCAACCAGTTATTATAAAATGACGGCAAAGCAAATATTTAATTTAGCTGTAGAAGGAGACCCCCTTGCCTTGGAAGCTTTCGATAGGACGGCGCGGATTTTGGGAATGAAGTTGGCCGATGCCGCGGCGCACTTAAGTCCGGAGGCCATCTTTCTCGCCGGAGGATTAGCTTCGGCGGGAGATCTCCTGCTTGCACCAACGCGGCGATATATGAACGATTTTATGTTCAGCGCCTATCGGGGAACAGTAAATCTGCTTCCGTCAGGATTGCAGACAGGCGTAAGCGCCATTCTTGGAGCAGCGGCGCTTATCTGGCACGAGCTTAAACAGTTATAAATATCCGAATCAGCAGCAAGGTAAAAACCATATGAAAAATTCTCTGGAACTCGGTTTAATCGGCAACTGCCATATCAGCGCCTTGATTGACGAATACGGCGAAATTGTCTGGAGCTGCCTGCCGCGCTTTGATGGCGATCCGATTTTTTGTTCTCTTCTTCGTGAACATCCCGCAGGAGAGGGTGCAGGCTATTGCTCGGTAGAACTGTTGGATCGGGTAGCGACCGAGCAGTCCTATCTGGCCAATACGGCTGTCCTGGTCACACGTCTGACAGACAAGCATGGCGCCGTCATCGAAATAACGGACTTCGCACCCCGCTTTCATCAGTACGGTCGCATGTTCATGCCCCTGATGATTATCCGGCGGATTCACCGTATCCAGGGAACCCCTCGCATCTGCGTGCGTGTCCGGCCTTTGTGCGAATACGGATCTCAGAGCTGCACCATTACCCATGGCAGCCATCATGTCCGCTATGTAGCGCCTTCCTGGACTTTGCGGCTGACAACAGATATATCGGTAACCGCGGTGCTGGAGGAAACTCCTTTTTTCCTCGAAACGAATGCCACACTTATTCTGGGACCGGATGAAACAATCCCCGTCGCCATCAATGATCTTTGTCGCCGCTTTCTGGATGAAACGACTGCCAGATGGCGTGACTGGGTCAGAAATCTGTCCATTCCCTTTGAGTGGCAGGAAGAGGTTATCCGCGCGGCGATTACCCTGAAACTGAACACTTTCCAGGATACGGGTGCCATCATTGCAGCTATGACTACTTCGATACCCGAGGCGCCGGATTCGGGACGGAACTGGGATTACCGTTACTGCTGGCTTAGGGATTCCTATTTCGTCGTTAACGCCTTAAATCGCCTCAGCACAACCAATACCATGGAACGGTATTTAAACTATCTGATCAATGTAGTAGCAGGAACACCTCACGCCCACATACAGCCTGTCTATGGCATCGACGGCAGAGCACGATTGGATGAATGTGAGTTGGAGAGCCTGCCCGGTTACCGGGGGATGGGACCAGTCCGCGTCGGCAACCAGGCCTGTGAGCAAATTCAGCATGACGTTTATGGATGGGCCATTCTGGCCGTGGCTCATGTGTTCTTTGATCAGCGCTTGGCACACCGGGGAGGCGAAGCCCTTTTTAGACGACTGGAACCTCTGGGAGAAATGGCCGTCACCGTTCATAACCAGCCGGATTCAGGCCCATGGGAGACACGGAACAATTTGCGCGTTCACACCTTTTCCAGTGTTATGTGCTGGGCAGCATGCGATCGCCTATCCAGAATATCCGCCCATCTGGGTCTTACAGACCGCGGTGTTTACTGGCGAGACCAGGCTGATCGCATCCACGAAACTATCTGTCGGCGAGCGTGGAATGAAAAAAAACAATCTTTCACAGCAGTGTTTGATGGAGATTCTCTTGATGCCGCTCTTCTTCTGCTCCATGACTTGGGATTCCTATCCGCTGATGACCCGCGGTTTGCCCAAACAGTATGCGCCATTGAACAGGAACTCCGGCATGGCAGTTATATTTACCGTTATGTTGAAACCGATGATTTCGGCGTTCCGGAAAACGCATTTGTCGTCTGTACCTTCTGGTACATTTACGCCCTTGCTGCCCTCAACCGCGGGGACGAAGCCCGCGACCTCTTTGTCAATCTTCTCTCCCGGCGCAACCGCCATGGACTGCTTGCCGAACATATCGATCCGCGCAATGGCGATCAGTGGGGGAATTTTGTTCAGACGTATAGTATGGTGGGTCTGATCAATGCGGCTATTCGACTCAGCAAGCGTTGGGACAGCGCGTTTTAGAAAGGAGAAGCATTTATGAACCTTCGAAAACTATGGTCTTCCCGTTCTTTGAGCCTGACTCTGCGCTTTGTCATTCCCCTTGTTGTATTCATGATTTTGCTGGCTTACGTGGTGGTGCCCTTAGTAGATAAACTGACCCTCCGGTGGTCTATCCGCGATTTAGATATGCGCTCAAAGATGATAACCAATACTCTGCAGGAACCTTTCGGCGATCTTTTGGTCCAGGGAAACAGAATGAAGATCAATACTTTGTTCAGACGGGCCATTCAGGATGAACGCCTCCTTGCGCTTGGTTACTGCGACGACCAAAATAAATTACTCTACAACACACCGACATTTCCCAATAGCATCGGATGCTCTCTACCCAAGTCATCAATCCTCGAATCGCCGGCACTTATACAACTGCCCCAGGGCCTGGTTCATGTCGCTGTTAATCCCTTGCTTATTGAGGGAGTACAGTCTGGATCGCTCGTCTTAGTCCATGACATGAGTTTTGTTGAACGCCGCAGTTCTGATACGCGTAAGTATATACTAATTTTATTTGCCGTTCTTTGTCTGGTTACGTCTTTTATTACAGTGTTCATTGCCCATTGGAGTTGGCGCGGCTGGATGAAGGGTGTTCGCGCCCTCCTGCGCGGTGATGGTCTGACGAAATCAAAGTCTTCCGGCTCCGAACTGCAACCGCTGGTAAGCGATCTGCGCGCCCTGCTGCGCACCATTGACGCAGAAAGACGTATTGCCGATGATGTTACCCTTTCCTGGAATCCAGAGACACTCCGGAACCTCCTATATAAACAATTCGCAGGAGAACAAATTATCGTTGTCTCCAACCGCGAGCCTTATATTCATGTAAAAGGCAAAGATGGTATTCAAATTCAGCGTCCGGCAAGCGGACTTGTGACGGCGGTGGAGGCGGTCATGCGGGCCTGTTCCGGCATATGGATCGCTCACGGCGGTGGCACAGCCGACCACGATGTTGTAGATAAAAATGATCATTTTGCTGTACCACCAGAGCATCCGGAATACATGCTTAGGCGTATCTGGCTGACACGTGAAGAGGAACAAGGTTATTATTATGGTTTTGCCAACGAAGGATTATGGCCGCTTTGCCATATAGCCCATGTACGCCCCATCTTCCGGACCAGCGACTGGAAGCAATATGTGGCGATCAATCAACGCTTTGCAGACGCGGTTGTCCAGGAATCAGATAGAGAAGATCCTGTCGTTCTCGTACAGGACTACCACTTTGCTCTGCTGCCGAGAATGCTCCGCAAGGCTTTGCCCAAGGCTACAATTATCATGTTCTGGCACATTCCTTGGCCTAATCCGGAATCATTCGGCATCTGTCCCTGGCGGGAAGAACTGCTCAGAGGAATGCTGGGAAGCACCATTCTCGGCTTCCACACACCTTTTCATTGCAAGAATTTTCTGGAAACTGTGGACCGGTATCTGGAAACACGGATTGAACAAGCGTCGTCAACGATCTACCACGGCGGGAATCTGACTTTGGTGGCAGACTATCCGATTTCCATTCAGTGGCCTACACCGTGGCAGGACAGTCAGCCATCGATCACAACATGCCGGACCGAAATCCGCCAATTGCTGAAAATTGATAAAGATTGTCTGATTGGCCTGGGGGTAGACCGCCTGGATTATACAAAAGGGATTCTCGAGCGTCTGCGGGCAGTGGAATGCCTGCTGGAAAGTCACCCCGAGATGATCGGACGTTTTTGTTTTATTCAGATTGCCGCTCCGTCACGTTCGGCCCTCGAAGAATATCAGAATTTTGATGCCAGTGTTCGCGCCCTGACCACGCAGATCAACCTGCGCTTTTCAAAAGAAAGCTATCTGCCTGTTCATCTTAAAGTTGAGCACCACGAACCGGTAGACGTCAATCGCTATTACCGCGCCGCCGATGTCTGCATGGTAACGAGCCTGCATGACGGTATGAACCTGGTAGCCAAGGAATATGTGGCTGCCCGCGATGACGAACGGGGTGTCCTCATCCTCAGCCGGTTTACCGGAGCGGCCCATGAGTTGTACGAAGCCCTGATTGTTAATCCTTATCATATTGAACAGACGGCCGATGCCCTTTATCAGGCCCTGACCATGCCTGAATTCGAGCAGCAGGCACGAATGCGCAGCATGCGGTCCATGGTGCGCGATTTCAATGTTTACAGATGGGCGGCCCGGATGCTTCTGGATGCGGCACGTATTCGGCAGCGCCAAAAACTGTCGGAAAAAATTGGTATGTAGTCATGAGAATGAATGAGCAATCTACATATCTTTTAAATGAAAAACCCTGTTCCATCATGAAAAGTTTCATTGACCGGACAACCCTGTTTGCCTTTGATCTCGATGGCACTTTGGCTCCCATAGTATCGAATCCAGGAAAGATAGGGATTCCGGACTCTGTTCGAAAAGAAATCACGATACTGAACCACCAGGCTGTTGTTGCGGTCATTACCGGCCGGTCCCGCTTGGACGCCATGCAATATATGCCGATTACACCTAGCTACCTAATTGGAAATCATGGCGCGGAAGGGCTCCCGGGGTGGGAGAAACGAGAGAGGGATTTTATCCGTACGGTCATAAAGTGGCAAAATCATTTAGAATTGATATTTTCGTCTAAAGAAACTACCGGCATTTCAATCGAGAACAAGGGCGCAACACTGTCCATTCACTATCGAAAAGCTGACAATGTTAAAACAGCCCATGCCTTGATCCTTAGTGCCGTTAACCAACTGATTCCGCAACCAAGGCGCATCAGTGGTAAATATATCGAAAACCTGATTCCGGATGGTGCTCCGGACAAGGGTGTTGCTCTCATGCTCCTTATGCATCATGCAAAGCGCCAGAAAGCATTTTTCGCCGGAGATGATGAAACGGATGAAGACGTGTTTCGTTTAAGGGATAAAAATATTTTTAGCGTACGGGTAGGCAGAAAAAATGGCAGCCGGGCGCACTTCCATCTACGGGGTCAAAATGAAATCGTACGGCTCCTGCGCGGAATCAATTATATTATTGGGCAAACAAAGAAATAGAAACTTAATTAAATATTGAAGATATTTCCATTAGAAATTACTGCTCCTTATTTTGTCATCTTTTTTTCTCCATGAGTAACTTGATTTAGCAATGCTGTTACATTATTTCCCGGGCGACAACAATCCGCTGCACTTCGGAAGTCCCTTCATAGATGGTGGTAACCCGGGCATCGCGGTAAAGCCG
>PHBK01000020.1 GCA_002840565.1 Deltaproteobacteria bacterium HGW-Deltaproteobacteria-12
TCTCTGGACGGGCGACTATTTTAAAGGAACCAGCGCCAATAACGCCGTGCAGAATGATTTTATGGTCATCAACAAGTTAACATTGACCTTCTAAAACAGCCCAAAGTATAACCGCAATATAAGCACCCCGGAGAATTAATTCCCGGGGTGCCTTTTTTTAATCAAGGTTTCTTTAATCCTTCATCATAATGTAACATTAAAAAGTTATCATATTTCACCAAAGTAAAAATATTTTGGAAGGAGATAACCTTGAGTCAAGCAAAAACTGCCATGATAAATTATGAGGCACGACTGCAAAACATGTTTCCCAAGTCTATTAGGGAGATATCGGAACTAATCGGTGTCAAATATGATCGTTTAGGCTTAAATACCGGATCACTGCCTTTTGCACCTTCCGATACTACCGCCGGCAGCGAAGTTGAATTGCAGACAGTTGTGGTGGGAAGCAAGGACAATGTAGACCTCCCCCTTTTCATAGAACAATCCAATTATTTTGCCAACACCAGAAGACGAGCAAAGGCGGGCGATACTTCCCGGAAGGTAATGACCGACTTGGAAAAATATTTGGATACCAATGATGAAGGTGTCTGGGAAAGCAGCTGGGTTCGTTTTCCCCGGGATATAATGGGGGGTCTCGCGGAAAGAATATTTCAGCAGGATATCCTTGCGGATAAGAGAAATCCGTCTGCCGGCATCCGGGAGGATTTGAACAATTTCCTTTTTCAAAAAGATGGTTCTGAATATATTCGTGTTCCGATAAGTTATCTCTTAAAATTATCTCTGGCCGAAATAGTTGATCCACAGCAGAAAGTGCATCCACTAATCCGTAAGACCGGCTTGAACATCATGCAATACTACCTCAATGACAATACTTCGCCGGAAACATCATCGTTTTATATTATCTCACCGCAATCGGAAAACGGCATAGGCCTGTCTGTATCCAGGGAAATGTCCATACGCTTTCTTATCAGCCAGTTGCTTATAATGTACGCCAATCATAAATACTTCCTGGCCGATACCGGACAAAAGGCAATGATGTTTTCCTCGCCGCACCCGCCGGCGAGACAGAAAATTTTAAGTAATTGTGTATCCGATGCTTTTTATCGTGAATTATTCATGAACCCCTGCCTTTCCGGCTGGGATAAAGGAGAAGAAAAGCATGAATATATGCATCTTTGTCATCGTGTTTTGAGCCGCAGCCAATTCAACGCCGTTTTGAAACTGAGAGAAGCAGGAATCATTACCAGTAATCTGGTAGCGCTACCCAATTTATCCAATATCAGCCTGGCCAATAATGGTACGCATGTGAGTTTGGGAAGCCGCAAACTAAGCCGGATGCTCCAGGATCCAACTTCCGGCTATACTCGAAGAGAAGAAAAATACATCGGCGATCTGGTTGTTAAGATTGTGGAGCATTTTTTGCCGCTTTTTGTTGGTACATACAGCGCGGCTCCCTACCGTCTTGATTTCAACGATTTCCATCCGGAGAAAGCTTTGGGGTTTCTTCCCCATGAGTTGGACTACACTCATTTACGGATGCTTTGGCGGCGCTGGCGGAAGAAAGCTAATCTGAGTATATTAGGCAAGTCCATCACACCATTTGGCCCCAGGTGGATAGACAACTTGCTCAGTAAGGCTTTACGGTTAAAAGGTGATTTCATTCCCGACTTCCGGTTGATTGATTATCTTGTCGTATTGATGAGCACGGACAAAAATCCCGCCTTAAACGGTGAACTATTCAATAGTCAGCGTTTAAAAGAGGACCTCGCCGATCTCGGTGTGTTTGATACCAAGATGTCACTTTACCTGCTGGAGAAGCCTCGTGAATATGAAATGTTTGGCTTCTCCGGGTTTGAAGGACGGCATTATAGCCTTTTTGAAAGCTTCACTCAGGATATGGGTCCAGCCGTAAGTATGCAAAATCTTCTCTACCTTTTAGCCTTTAAATATATCATCACAGGTGCAGTCATTCATGAGAATATTCCCGACGATCCTTCTGTTGAAAGTGAAAGAAGGCAAATAATTTTTGGTTCTGCCATCGGTATTCCGACTTTCTTTGTGCATAGCAACACAGGCAATACCTTAATAAAAAAGATTATCGGTAAGACTGAACGGGTACGCCCGAGTCGGCGTTATCCGGGATACTTGCGTATTTACAACATTGAATACAGAAGGGCACTGCTGAAGATTCTGCACGAAGATGCAGCGGACCTTCTTGAAATGTTCGGGATGAGAGAATCTGTCGACGAGCTGAAATCTCGGCTTAACGATCCGGAACATTACTCCATGTGCGGTAAGCTGACCCGCGGTATTCTTGATATGGCTAACGCCAAGTCACCGTTTGATTTAAGTGCTGATGAATTTAACCAGGTCGCAGAGAAATATTATCGTACCGATTTACGCAACAGGCATATTAGAGAAGCATTTGGGCTTCTGGGCGAAGATATAGCTAAACTGGATCATTCATCCGGTGGCCTGAGACAGGACATCAGAAGTTTGCTCCATAGTGTTTTAAAAGAAACGAATATCACCCAATTCCTGGATGGCGCCGAACAAGAGATCATAGGGGAAACTGCGTCAAAAGAGACACTGGAGAAGCTTGTCAGGATAATTTTGGTCCATATCCATTATAAGACCGAACTCCATCGTAAATTTCAAGGGATTAACGAACAGGAAATAAATTATGCAGCATCATTATGTAGAGCGTGACACTCGCCAAATAAAAACAGAACAGTTTTACAGCGATCAGGCTGTACAATTTCTGTATTCCCGCGTTCGGGAACAATCATCCTGGCTCTTTCATAAACTGACCAGCGCTAGAATTTCCCGTATGCTTAGTTATGTGAACTATGATGGCATCCTTTCCAACAGGATGAAAAATTATCTGGATATTCATAAGCAATTGAATATTGACTATAAAGAATGCTTCGATGCTCCGGAGAATTTGGATTCATTGAGAAAAATATTCGAAAGGAAAATTCGTTATTGGGAATGCCGGTCAATGCCCAATGATCCCTGCGCTATCGTATCGCCTGCCGATTCACGGATGCTGTGTGGATCATTTCAGGAAGAATCAGGTTTATTCATCAAGGATAAGTTTTTTGATTACGAAGAGATGTTTGGTCCTGAAAAAAATACTTGGCTTACAGCTTTTCGGGATGGCGATTTTGCTGTTTTTCGGCTGACACCGGAAAAATACCATTACAACCATACGCCTGTTGCCGGAAAAATTATCGACTTTTATTCAATTCAGGGCACCTATCACGCCTGTAATCCCCATGCCGTTGTTTCAGTTGTAACGCCTTACTCCAAAAATAAGCGTATTGTCAGCATTATTGACACGGACGTTGAAGAAGGAACAAAAGCCGGTTTAGTGGCCATGATTGAAGTAGTTGCCTTAATGATTGGTGATATAGTTCAATGCTACAGCAAAAATAAATATGATAGTCCTCTGTCCATTGGGACAGGAATGTTTGTCAAAAAAGGTGCTCCTAAGAGTCTTTTCCGTCCCGGGAGTTCTACAGTGGTTCTCATATTTCAAAAAAACAGAGTGCGATTTGCAGATGATATTGTAGCCAATATGTCGAATCCTGCCGCCGAAAGTATCTATAGCCGTGATTTTGGTAAATCTCTGATCGAAACTGATATTAAGGTTAGATCATTTATTGCCAGTTCCCGTAATAAGTAAGATTATTTTTTTCTTAATCATCAAATGGAGGTAATAATTATGAAGCAGGAAAAAATACAGGTTATCAGACAGGCCTTGGTGAAAAAAATGGAAGAGCTATGGTCAAGTGCGGACAGGACAATTTCTAAAATGAAAACCGCTGATGGCAATTATGCCGATCCCTTTGATCAGGCGGCAATCGAGTCGAACAAGTATGTTGAATTGGCCTGCCGGGATAGAGAAAGAGAATTAATTCTCGATATCAAGGAAACGATTATGCGTATTGACAGGGGCTTGTTTGGTATTTGTGACCATTGCGGCAGAGTTATCCATGAAAAAAGACTGTTAATTGAACCAATGAGCAGACTTTGTATGGCATGCCAGGAGCAACGAGAGATTGATAAAAAACAAAAGAAGAGAAGATTGGCTGTGCGGGAAATGTCTTATAATTATGTATGATGAAATTTTCACATTGATCCTTGCAGGGGGGATAGCCGTATTATTTTCCTGGGCTTTCAAAACACTGCCCAAAGAAGATTGGCAGATTCTTGCCTGTGTGCCCCAAAGAAAAGGGATAGATGGAGTCTGGGAGGGCATCAATTTCACCTATTATGGTTTTTTTAATGCTTCAGCCTATCTGTTTGCCGTTGTAATGCTACTGATCATGATGGGATCGATTTCCATTGCGTTTGTCGGCACGTTATCAGTTGTCATACTGGTGTTGTCGATTTGCATGCCGGCTGCTCGCTTAATTGCCCGCTGGGTGGAAAAGAAGCAGCACACGTTTTCCGTAGGTGCTGCTTCCTTTACCGGTATCTTGATTGCACCATGGATTATTTTGCTGGTTAACATCACATTAGGTAAATGGCTGCAGTTTCGTATGCCAATATTAGAAACTCTGGGTGCGATATTTATTGCCTATGCCTTTGGTGAAGGAATAGGCCGGCTGGCCTGCATCAGTTTTGGCTGTTGCTATGGAAAGCCACTTTCCGCTTGTAATCCTTTAATTAAAAGAATCTTCCAGCATTGGAATTTTACCTTTCAGGGTAAAACGAAAAAAATTGCCTATGCCACGCATCTTGATGGTCAAGCTGTTGTCCCTGTTCAAGCCCTGACGGCCATTATATATACCGGTACCGGGCTTTTGAACGTTTACTTATTTTTAAAAGGCAAAGCCCCCGCCGCGTTACTAATCACCCTGGTCATGACTCAAGGATGGCGATTTATTTCTGAATTTTTGCGGGCTGATTATCGGGGGCGGGGTCGTATCTCCGCTTACCAGATTATGGCTTTGTTTGCAATTATTTATACCATCGTCATGGTAATATTTTTTGCAGGAAGCGAGCACATTGTGCCGAATTTGTTCACGGGTATCAATTCTCTCTGGAATCCCGGTCTAGTTATCTTTTTAGGGATTTTATGGGTAATTGCTTTTGTTTATGCGGGCAAAAGCAGTGTGACGTACTCTGCAATAAGCATTCAAATCATAGAAAATAATAGGCTCTAGCCCCTTTGATATCTCAAGAAATATTTAGTTCATTAACGTTTTCATATCTTGTTACTGCCTCAATTGATTTTATAGAGGCCATCAATTTTAACCATGGCGGCGCCGCCAAAAATTACATTTTTGCTTTCTTTCTTTATTACAGTATCCAGTTTGATAATATTATGGAAATCATAGCTGTTGTTTTGCTCAATGCTGAGCAAAGAGCCGTCCCATAAGTTGTTTTGCAGCAAATAGTTGCCGAAGGCGGAATTTCCTGATCCCGTTGCCGGGTCTTCCAGGTAGCCAAACTTAGGTGCAAAAACTCTGGTGCGAAATTTATTTTTCTTTTCGGCAACCTCAGCGGTAAAGACCAGAATAATATCAATTCCCTGTTCGAGGCAGAATTTTTTCAATTCCATCTGGTGTGGTTGCATGGTCAGACACAATTTTAGATCTTTTACCGGCACAAGCAGGGTGTTCAAACCGGCATTAATCAGGGCCAGTTGGAAATTTTTATTAATATCGTCCACTGAGATATGAAGAGCACCGGCAATTGCTTCCGGGTGAAGTTGTAAATCATTATATACGGGCGGCGGGGCTGTAATAAAAACAGAATCGCTTTTTTTGATCCTGTTATAAACGCTGAGATGAGTGTCTTTCACTCTAATCTCGATGCTTTCCTGATTTAATAAATCCTCGCGGCTGCCGATCAGGTCATACATAGTGCCGATGGTGCCGTGGCCGCAAAAATCAACTTCACATTCCGCTGAATAATATTTCAGGAAAAATCTTTTTTCTTCCGGGAATACATAGACGACTTCATTGACAAAACCTTTGAGCTCCCGGGCGATCAGCTGCATTTGCTGATCTGATATATCATTAGTGCCGCTTAAATAAATAACGGCGCAAGGATTGCCGCAGGATTTCCCTTTGGTAAAAGCATCAATTTTTTTAAAAGGAAAACTTTTCATAAGACTACTCCCTAAAGTATTTAAGGTGGCCTGCCCGACACCGTCCTCTTTTGCCGCGGCCTTCCGTCTTGACGTATACGGATAAATAGTACAGTTTTAACGGCTGAAAAAAATATTATACTTCGTTGAACTCGTCTGGATCTGTAACAATTCCTCGCACCTTTTTCAATGCATTTTCTTCCAGCTTGCTGAACATAAACGTTAATTACTCACATATTCCTCACAGGCGGCAAATTTTGGAATCACAGGACTATCGTTTACCTTAAAGAAGCATTAATCTCCAATCCGGAACCATTTTGCACGGCCTTCAGCCGGGGATACGCCTCCATTGCATTGCCCAGACATATTTTCATGATATTAACAAAAACTTAACAAGGCTTTAAAGATTGTGTAACAAAACTATGATTTATTGTCTTCCACAGATGATCGGGGATTCTACGGCTTCTTAAAGGAAAATCCGCGCAGGATTATTCTTTTTTTAGACAGCACGAGGGAAAGGGGGTGGATAATTTATCCAAGCAATACCGAGCCATTATCGCCCGTGCGGCTCAAGCAGGTGCGGTATATTGTAAGTCATTTTCTTCATAAGACGGGTTATCTCAAAATAAACAAGACGAGAGATCCTCTTGATCTCCGTGCAACATTACAACAGGGAAAGGATAGAAATATGAAAAGAATAAAAAAAATCATCGGTGGTTTGATCGTTGGCACAATGCTCATGGCTGCCTCACACGTCCTCGCTGCCGAGCAGGCCAAGAATGTCATTCTGATGATCAGCGACGGCATGGGGTTTAACACGATGAAGGCCACCGATTATTATACCGGCGCACCTGCCGTGTACGAATCATTTTCCGTCAAAGGTTCCATGAATACCAGTTCCGCCGGCGCCTCCGGCGGATATGTGGGTGTGCCCTATAACCCCGCCCAGATGTGGTCAAATTTTAATTATCAAAAATCGGGCTATACAGACTCTGCCTCCGCCGCCACAGCTATGTATACGGGCGTAAAGAATTACGATAACCAGATCAACAAAACGACAAACGGCGCGAATCTGACCACGTTCTTCGAAACCGCATCATTACAGGGGAAGGCGACGGGGGCCGTTTCTACCGTCAACTTCGACCACGCGACACCGGCGACCGTTGTTGCTAAAACGACCAACCGAAATGATTACGCGACAATTACCAGTCAAATGATCGCCAGCGGCCTCGACGTCATCATGGGTGCCGGTCATCCCTTCTACAACAACAGCGGCCAGGCTGTCACCGCCAATTACAGCATCGTCGGCAATGAGACTAACTGGAACAGCATCACGGGCAACGCCAACGGACGGACCTTCATCGAGACCAAGAGCGATTTCGAAGCTCTGGCCAATGGCACTCTCCTGGCTAACAAGGTCTTCGGCGTCGCCCAAGTCCGCGACACAATCCAGGATTCGCGGGCAGGGGCACCGGGCGCCGCCATGAATACAAACGTTCCCAACCTGCTCACCATGACCAAGGCGGCCCTGAACGTCTTGGACAACAATGTTAACGGTTTTGCCATCATGATCGAGGGAGGTGCCGTCGACTGGGCAAACCACGCCAACGGTCTGAAGCGCTCCATCGACGAGCAAATCGACTTCAACAATTCAGTTCAATATGTTGTAGATTACCTCAATGCCGGGTCCAACGGCAACAACTGGAACAACACCCTGCTAATCGTCACGGCTGACCATGAAACGGGCGCACTCTGGGGACCGACCGCCGGGACCTTCAATCAGATTTCCGATAATGGTATTGGTAACCTCCCCGGTGCAGTCTACAATTCTGGCAACCACACCAACACGCTGGTGCCTTTCTTCGCGAAGGGCACCGATGCCGGTTTGTTCAATACTTACCTGACAGGCAGCGATCCCGAAATGGATAACAAGTACGGCATTGATCTGGCATTCAACAGCTACATCGACAACACCGACATCTTCAAGGTGATGAGTGCAGCCCAAAACACTGCCGTACCGGAACCTTCCGTTATTTTGTTGTTCGGTTTAGGCATGGCAGGCCTTGCCGCTTTCCGATGTAAGTAAGCAGCCTGACAGGCAGTGAGGGCCATCCCCATATTTTAGATCCAATGTTGTTAAAATCCCGGAAGAAGGGTCGGCCGACTCCTTCTTCCGGGGTTTTTTGACGTTGTTCAAGCTTGTGCTTAATATATTATGCACTCTGCGGCATATAGCCCTTATAACGCTGAGCGCCGCGAAAACGGAGCCAATATTAAATCATTTCTCAGCAAATACGTTTTCCATATATAATTTTATTTCTGGCAGTTATTTTTACCCTGTGTATCGGCGGCTGAGGCAAAAAAAGACCTGGATCTTGACACAGAGTACCAGGCGGTCTTCATGGACAATGGACAGGTCTTCTTCGGGAAGATGGAAAACGACGGTTCGGCTTATCCCCTCCTCAAGGATGTGTATTATATAAGACGGCAAACCTCCCCGGACGGTGAGCAGATTGTCAATATTATAGTCAAAAAGGGTAATGAGTGGCACGGCCCCAACCGCATGTATCTCAATGCGCCCCATATCGTCATCATCGAGTCGGTGTCTGCGCAAGCAAAGATGGCCCAGCTGATTAAAGAAACAGCAAATCCATTGACGCTGCCTCAGACCGCTCCGCCGCAAGACGCGCAGCCAAAAAAAATAGCAATTGTGCCTAGCTGGTAATAGTTTGCTGGGTTAGGGGAAGAGACATGGTCTCTGGGACACTATCGGTATTGCCGCCAATATCATTATTGAAGCCGGTAAGCATTTTTATTCTTCACAGAGTGATCCATTTTTAAGAAACACGAAACATTTTTCCGTCCCACTATTTTTCTACAACCACCCCACGTTCATTTACCAATTGCCTTCTGGACCCGATAATCTACGCGGGGGGGGTGCCGCACGTTTCGTTTACCTGCATAAGTTGGTGATCTCTGCCGGTGTAAAGGACGTCTCGCGGGACGGCGTTTAATCCAGATGATAAATCGCTGTGACGCATCGGTAAGGCCTCATCGACTTGCCGCATGCTCGCGGAGCTGCTGCGCAACATGCCTTGAATGGCGACGCCCCATTTATATGGAATAAACATCAGAAAGGTATCACAGTCTATTTTAAGGCCGTCCTTGGACAAGCCGGTGTAATTAATCTGCTTTGTCGTAAAGGCGCCGCGGCAGCCTTCCCGGTATTGTTCCTGCACGAAAGGGCGGCTCTCCGGAGCGATCAGGGTCATGGGATCAAAGCTGGCACTGCAGACCTCTTCCGGCGATACGCCAAACAGTTCGGCAAATCTGTCATTGGCGAATTCAAACTTTCCGTCGAAAACGACATAAATGGCCTCGAGCAAATCTGCCTTTTGCGGGAAGTAGCGCTCCGGTTTCTCTCCAAAATTCCCCGGGGCCAGCCGGGAATTAATTTTCTGCTTCTCCAGTATGCAAACCCGCATGCGCAAGGCTTCCAGCTCAGCGAAAAGTTCTTTCTTCGTTTTGTCTGTTGATTTCATTTTTCCTCCTTTTTCTTTTTCTGGATTCCACTGCTAGATGGTCATCTTGCTATTTACTCTTTTCACCCCATTGACGTCACTGGCGAATTTGGCGGCGAGATCCCTTTCCGCTGCATTGTTGGCCTTGCCATTCAATGTAAACACACCAAGCTTCTTAGTGATCTTGGTTTTGAGAGCACTGGTCGAGCGGTGATAGAGCAAAGTCATTTTGACCTGGCCGGATCGGGAAATAATCTCCCAATCCGGGCTTTTTGGTTCATGATTTGTTTGTGTCAACAAAGTGCCCGTCCGAAACTGGGTGGCAGGGGATGATTGACACTCCGTTCCAAAATGCAGTAGATCAATATCAGATGTTTGTTACGGCACTATGATTTATCTGTTAAGGTTTGATTAAATGATTGCTGTTTCTCTGCGGATTAACAATCGAAAGCTTGTATATCGGAGGCTACATCATTTTCATTGGCTTCAGGAAGCTGTTAATAAGGCTTTCGCTGAAAAAATCATGTATAAAAATATGCACATTAAAAACATCAATTGATTCTCAGTCCGTTCAAAATTTTCTTTCCACTTATTCCGTCTTAGCATTGTTTCTATTTTCTTCTGGAGGCAGATCCTTGGTAATGGACCTAGCGTTATAGATGCCAAAACCCACACTGGCAATAACAAGAAAAATCATAATGAAGGATAATATTTGATAGGCTTCCAGCTCTGTTTTTACTGTCGATTGCATTTCCTTCAGTCTTTTTTCACTTATGTTTTTAATAATAAGCACCATAGTGTCTATATCATCCGTCATTTGCCGATCAATGCCTCGTATGCTTTTATCGACCAACACAGCACTTTTGATATCAGTCTGTTTATATTTTTTAAGAGCTTCTCGATAATGATGCCCTAATTTTTCATGAACTTTTATTACACCAGCAATCTGGGGAACAGACATCCCTGAACTTGATGCTATTTGGGACAGCGATTTCAGGTATTCATTTACTTTTTGATCTTCTTCATTAAAGGCTCTTAAATGTTTATCAAACAGGTCTTTATCATTACCGCGCAGGAGAATATTTTTCCATTCCTGAACCTGCTTTTTGAAATGGACTTGGGAAAGACGCGCTGTATCAATGGCATTGGCCATCGTTCGACCCTCAAGAATACTTTTGTGAAATTGCTGATTTGATGCCAGGATAACAACAAAACTGTATAATCCGATGGCAATGTTCAACACCGTAAGTATCCCTATGGAAACAATGACTTGCCTATGAAGGGATATGTTTTGGAAAATGGTATTTGGCTCACGCATAAAAAATAGCCTCATTTATATGAATGAATTTATCAGATTATAAAGCCTTTATCTACACTATGTAATTTTTACCACATATTAAGTTAGAATTCAGTAATTTTTGATTGTTTCCGAGTGAATTGTTTTATGACTTGGAAAATAGTAAAAACAACGAGGAAGAAAGTTCTACAGTAGATCTTCAGACCTAATGTCAATGAAAATTACTTCTATAAAAAATTATGAGCTTTAATTTTAGCTCCAGTTTTATATTTTCATAAAGAATATATTTACACCGCAGTATAGCCGGAGCGAATTTAATTATCCATATTCATTTCTGTCTTCAATATCGAGGTACAATTAATGTAGATATTTAATTACAAATTTATTGCCTGAAGAATCAAGCTATGCTATTTTACAAAGGAAATTATCTTTCAGGAGCTATCAATGAACATTCGAGTTCTGGGTTGTCATGGCTCGCAGCTTCCCAATTTCAATACGACAAGCTTCCTTATCGGGCAGAATGTGCTGGTTGATGCCGGCACTATTACTGCTGTTCTGAGTTTAAAAGAGCAACTGATGATAGATTACATTTTTATTACCCACGCTCATTTGGATCATGTCCGTGATATTGCCTTTCTGGCTGATAACATCTGTCATCAGCACCGGAAAAAACCGCTGGTAATTGTCAGTACAAAGGGCATTATTGATGCAATTCACCGGCATTTATTTAACAATGTTATCTGGCCTGATTTTTCTAAAATACCAAACCCCCGGGCGCCGGTGATAAAATTTCAGATTATCAAGCCGGGCAGGAGGCAAAAAATAGGCGATTTACAGGTAAGGGCTATTGATCTTCATCATGTCGTGGAAACTATCGGTTATGTCCTGGAAGAGAAGGAAAACGCGGTAATTTTTCTGGGAGATACAGGACCGACCGAAGAAGCATGGAAAATAGCCGGGAAAACCGAACGGCTAAAAGCAATATTTGTGGAGACATCTCTGCCCGATGGGCTGAAGGATATCGCCGATATCTCCGGTCATCTAACGCCGCTCACACTCGCGGAGGAGCTAAAAAAATTAACAGAAGTAAATCCGAGAATTTACCTCTATCACATGAAGCCAAATTACCGTGAGACGATCCGTAAAGAAGTTGTGGCGATAAAAGACAGGAAAATCCACATAATCGAAGACGGTCAGATTATCCGCATTTAATCCCTTTGAAATAATGAAGAAATTAGATCCCGCTGCCTATATTGCCAGCTTAAACATTGACTCCATGCGCCTGGGCCTCACGGCAATCAAGAATCTTTTGCTTAGCCTGGGCAATCCCCAGAACTCCTATAAGTCAATCGTAGTTGCCGGGACCAACGGAAAAGGGTCTACTGCGGCCATGATAGCTTCCGTCCTGCAATGCGCCGGCTACAAAACCGGTCTTTACACGTCGCCGCATCTGGTCAATGTGCGGGAGAGAATTGCCGTCAACAAAAAAGAAATATCCGCAAATGATTTCAGCCGGGTTATCTCCACTGTAAAAAATACGATCAACGCGCCGGCAACTTATTTTGAAGTATTAACGGCGGCGGCCTTCGTTTATTTTCAGCGCCGGGAAATCGATATAGCTGTGCTGGAAGTAGGCCTGGGCGGCAGGCTGGATGCAACCAATGTTTGCCGCCCGCTGGTTTCAGTGATCACAAATATCGGTTTCGACCACAAGGCTTATTTGGGCAACTCCTTAACAGCCATTGCCGGGGAAAAAGCAGGTATCATCAAGCAGCGCGGTGTTTGTGTTACCGCCGTGAAACAGAAAAAAGTAATCGAGGTGCTGGAGAAGATCTGCCTGCGCAATAAGGCCAGCCTCTACCGGTTAGGCAAAGATATCAGGATTCAGCAGCGCAAAGAGGGGTTGGTGACTTATACCGGACTTTACAACACCTTCGATAACTTAATTATTCCTCTGCTCGGCTCGCACCAACTGGAGAATGCGGCGATGGCTTTAGCGGCACTGGAAATAGCAGGGTTAAAAGGATTTCCGGTGGATGCGGCGGCAATTGCAGACGGACTGAGAAATACTAAATGGCCGGCGCGGTTGGAAATTATTTCTCGTCAGCCTCTTTTCGTTGTGGATGGAGCGCACAATCCCGCGGGCATCAGTGTTTTATACCGGTCGCTGAAAAAAGATTTCAGTTATGGCCGGCTAATTCTCATCTTCAGCGCTCTGGCCGATAAGGATTATCGTAAGATGATCAAAAAAATAGCACCACTGGCCGATCGGATAATTTTAACACAACTGCAAACCGGGCGGGCCGTAAAGGTGGCAGATATGGGCAATTATTTAAAAAAGATAGGCTATAAGGCCATAATTACAAAAAATGTGAGAATGTCGATTGCGCGTGCGCTGGAACTGGCCCGGGCAGGGGATATGATTTGTGCGGCAGGATCGCTGTATTTGATAGGAGAACTAAAACAAGCTTTCCCTGAGCTGGTATCTTATGATAAGAAGCTTCAAATTGAATAAAAAAGGGCACATGTCAGTGGCTAGGCAGCTAAAAAACAACTTAATAATTAAAATTCTGTCTTTAGTGATAGTCTGTATTTTATGCCCTCCGGCAATGGCAGCTGCGGCCACAGCCAGTGACAGGCCTGTCAATATTGATGCCGACACTCTGGATTATGATAATGCCAGCGATGTTTATCATGCTCAGGGATCAGTCATTATAACCTACGAAGGAGGCGTTTTAACCGCCGATGATGTAGAGTTTGACAAACGCAACAATATCGTAACCGCCCAGGGCAATGCTTTGCTTAAAATGGGCAACGATACCTTGGCCGGAGATAAGATCGTTTTTAATGTCGAGAATAAAACAGGCGTTGCCTATAAAGGCCGGGCGTTTTACGCGAGGAATCATTTTTACATCCGGGGCGATGAAATCGAAAAAACCGGGGAACTGACCTACAAAATAATACAACCGGTAGCAACAACTTGTGACGGTGAAGATCCTGATTGGGAAATTGCCGGCAGTGAAATGAAACTGACCATTGAGGGCTACGGTTTAATGAAGAATGCCCGGGTGATTGCCAACAAAGTTCCGGTCTTGTATTCACCATACCTGCCTTTTCCGGCCAAGACCAAACGCCAATCCGGATTTCTTTTTCCCTATCTTTCTTACTCCAAAGATAAGGACGGCGTTGATATAGAAGTCCCTTATTTCTGGGTTATTTCGCCGCAGATGGATGCGACGCTTTATTCGCGTTATATCGAAAAAAGAGGATTGAAAGAAGGAGTGGAATTCCGCTATTATGCCGGAGAAAAATCTTACGGTACCTTCTACGGCGATTATCTGCACGACAAAACGTATCCTGTGGATACATCTACAAATATAAGTAACGCTACAAGCAATCGCTGGTCATATTATCTGAATCATCAGACAAACTTCGATTCCCAGTCCTACTTGAGGACGGACTTGCGCAGAGTATCGGATAACTGGTATTTTCACGATTTCTCGGCCAAAAATTATTACCGTGATAACTATTCGACAACAGAGCAGGATCCGTTTAAAAAAGTTCCTTTTCTGGGCGATGAATCCTTGGCCGCTTTAGAATCGACCGTTCGGTTTTACAAAGGGTGGTCCAATTACAATTTAACGGCATTGATGAGTTCAACGGATAATCTTGCTCTTACCAATAATGACAGCACTCTGCAGAAATATCCGGAAATAACCTTTACAGGAATTAAACAGCCGCTATTTAAATCGCCTCTCTATTATGAGTTCACGGCGGTTTATGATTATTACTATCGCGGTGCCGGGCAAAAAGGACATTTTGTTGAACTTAACCCCACTTTTTCTCTGCCCTTCAATATTTCCCGCTATGCCAAAGTAATCCCGCAAATTGCCTTCAGAGAGACATTCTGGAGCCGGGATGATGAACAGGCCCAGGGCGACAGTAAAAGCGGCACCCGCAGCATTTATAACTTCTCCCTTGCCTTGAGCAGCCAGGTGTCCCGTGTTTTTGATGTCAATGTTCAGTCGTGGGAGAAAATCCGGCATGAAATCAAGCCGGAGATAACCTATGCCTACACTCCATATTTTGCGCAAAGCAATCTTCCTGATTATGCGCCCATCATCGCGCCCATAATTACGCCTGTTGCGTCGGCCACAACAAACGCCGTAATGGAACAAAATGCCGTTGCCTGGGGGCTGACGAACACATTTACCGCTAAAAAGAAAGAGGCCAAAGGCACATATAGTTATCTGGAATTCCTGCGCATAAAACTTTTTCAGACTTATGATATCAATGAGGCGAAAAGAAACATTGAAGGCACCGCCGAAAGACGTTCTTTGTCCGATATGGGAATGGAAGTCGATTTCCGGCCTCATCAATATTTATCGTTTGCGGCACGGAATCAATACAGCATCTATAACGGCTGGACGGTGATGAATTATGACATGAATATCAGCGATTGGCGCGGCGATAATATTTCGGTCGGTTACCGTTATACTTTAAATTCGATTGAAGAAATCAATGTTAATCTGAAAGCCGTTATTACGGATAAGATTAACGGCACAGTGATTCTGCGGCGGGATCAGTTCAATTCGAGAAATGTTGAAAATACAGTTGGTTTGACTTACCATAAGCAATGCTGGGCGGTGGGGCTGGAGGTCACCCGGTCTGATACGGTGGGATTGGATTCCACGGTAGTTACCGATACGAGATTTATATTGAAACTATCACTGGCCGGTTTAGGCAAATTCGGATTATAATGCAGCATCAGGATAATTTGAATCTATGGTAACTGTTAAGCGTATCTCAATATTTTTGATTTTAGCATTGATATGCTGTCAGGCATCTTTCTGTATAGCGGCGAATCTTTATACGGATGAAACCCGCTCTTTTATGCAGGCGCTGAGGAATGATAATGTCGAAGCGGCGCTGGAATACGCCGATTCTTTCGTCTTGCGGACTCTGACTTCCGGTAAAACAAAACAAAATAAATATCTGGCCCTGCTGGAGCGCGGAAAGATCGCCCTTGCCGCCGGGCGTTACGATCAATGCATTGCCGACCTGCAGGAAGCCGAAAAACGATTTCTCACGATTGAAGGGACGATTTCTTTGACGGAAGGATTCGGCTCGATTCTAACGGATGATACGGCACAGGAATATGAAGCGGAAATGCACGAGAAAATAATGATCAGCCCCTATCTGGTTTTGGCTTATCTAGGCAAGGGCGATTTCGCGGGAGCTATAGTTGAACGCAACAGGACAATAAACAAAATCAACCAGTATATCGAAGTAAAAGAAGAGCGCAGTTATCTGGAGAATCCCTTTGCCCGGCTGCTTGCCGCCATTCTGTATGAAATGGAGAACAAACCGGACGACGCGAGAATCGAATACCGCAAAATGAAATGGGACGCCGAATCGGCGAGACTGGAGCAGAAGCGGCAGTCAACTGATCTGGCGATCCTGATTGATACCGGACTGGCGCCGCATAAATATCAGGTGAAATGGGGACCGCTGCCGGTAGTATCGAAAGATACCACCATCCAGTTAGGTTTTGCCTACGCTTCTTATGCGCCGACGGTTTCCGCAGTATCGCAAGTTGCCGTAAGCCTGGACGGAAATCCTGCGGGAGCTGCAGGGCTTCTCTACGATCTGGAAAATACGGTTCTTGCTCAGTATGAAAAAGATAAAGCGGCAATAATCACCAAAATGGTTTCCCGCATGACGGCCAAGGCGGCAACTCAAGTCTCCGCCCATGCAGCCGCCGACCGGGTAGCCAAAGATAATCCCCTGGCCGGATTTTTATTAAAATCGCTCGTGAATATCGGCAGCGCGGTCTGGATTGCAGTCGAGCAGGCTGATTTGCGCAGCTGGTCGACACTGCCCGGAAAGATTAATTATTTG
Source organism: Deltaproteobacteria bacterium HGW-Deltaproteobacteria-12 (assembly GCA_002840565.1). Classification (GTDB taxonomy): domain Bacteria; phylum Desulfobacterota; class Syntrophia; order Syntrophales; family Smithellaceae; genus MVRV01. The sequence goes on from PHBK01000020.1 coordinate 16,823, forward strand.
CGGATCAACGGTCTTGATCCCGGCGAGCATAGGATTAAGATCGATTATGGCAGCGGCGTGCAGGAAAAAACAGTTAAACTGGAAAAGGATAAAATAGGGATTGCCTATTTTTCGTTTGCTAAGTAGAATTAACCTGCGGAGGGAACAATGAAAACAGGATTCAGCTTATTTATATTAATTATTCTCATCAGCTTTGCTGCCGGTTGTGCGCCTACAATCAAATATGAGATAAAAGATGAAGAAACGGTAACCGGCTCAGACTGGTCGGCCAAAGACTTAAAAGATGTCAGTGATTACATGGCTGGTTCTGTCAGGCAGGCTGCTTTTATCTCCAGCCCGCAATACGCCAGTGAAAGGCCGCGTTGGATGTTGGCCCGCGATATGAAGAATGAGACGGACGAACACGTCAATACAAGGACCATTATGGAGAAAATCCGCACCAGACTGATCAACGGAGGTATCGCCAGTTTCATTGACGATCAGGCCGTCGAAGACATCTTGAATCAGATGAAATTGCAGCAGTCGGGATTGTTTGACAATAAAACTGTCGCCCAGGTAGGGAAATTAGTCGGCGCCAAGCTGATCCTTCGAGGCACCATTTCCAGCATCCGCAAAAAAACAGAAAGAAAAGATATTATTTACTATAACATCACATTGCAGCTGGTTAGCATCCAGACCGGGGAAATCATCTGGACGGATGAGAAGGAAATTCAGCGTCTGACCAGCAAATCTATGTTCCGCTGAGATCAACGGAATCAGGATGACCGGGGAGCTCGTGCAATAAGGCCTGAGGGACATGCATGCCTGACCTTAAGCGCAACAATCTTGATAAATCATTATCCCCTTATCTTCTCCAGCATATTGCCAATCCCGTATGGTGGCAGGAATGGAGCCCGGAAATAATTGCCGGCGCAGTTGCCGAGGGAAAACCGCTTTTTGTTTCCGTAGGCTACGCAACCTGTCATTGGTGTCACGTCATGGCTGCCGAGGCTTTCTCGGACAGCGATACAGCCAACTATCTTAACAGTCATTATATCTGCATCAAGGTTGATCGGGAACAAAGGCCGGACATTGATCAATTTCTGATGAATTTTCTGCATGCGCAGAGCGGCAGCGGCGGCTGGCCTCTCAACGTATTTCTGACCGCCGATCTCCGCCCCATCTATGCGCTGACCTATGCGCCGGTGCGCTCCAGTCAAACGCAGCATTCGTTTTTAAACATAGCGGAAATGGTTTATGATCATTATAAAAAAATGCCGACGATATTCCGCTGTTTATCGCCCGGGAAGAAAAGCCGGCGACCGCCGGAGCAGACTCCCTGGTTAAGAATCTATTATCTTATCATGACTCCGTTCATGGCGGTTTTGGTATGGGTCAAAAATTTCCGCCCCATTCCACGCTGCTGTATCTTTTGTTTTTCCTTTGTGTGGAGAAGAATTCTGATGTTGAGACATTATGCAGCAAAACTCTTGATGCCATGCGTTTACGGGGGCTCAACGATCATTTGCAGGGCGGAATTTTCCGCTATTGTGTGGATCGCCGCTGGACAATTCCGCATTTCGAAAAAATGCTTTATGACCAGGCCATGGCTCTCTGGTGTTTCTCCCTCGCCTATAAAGTCATGAAAAAGACCGAGTATAGAAAAATGGCCGAGGGCATTCTCCGCTGCCTGAAGGAGAGTTTTGCGGACAAGGAATTATTCCTTGCGGCGCATGATGCGGATACGGAACATGTCGAGGGCGCGACTTATGTCTGGAGCCATGCCGAACTTCAGGCATCCCTTACAGTTGATGAATTTCATCGACTCTCTGATTCGTATTATATTGATGAGCAGGGCAACTTCGAGGGCCGCATTCACCTGATCAGGAAAAACGATATCCCTCTGCGGGAGATTGAAGAAAAGCTTCTGGCCCTGCGGAAAAAGCGGCCGCAGCCGGCGCCGGACAATAAAATTATTTGCGGAACAAATGCCCTGGCCGCCATTGCTCTCATCCAGGCAGGGCGGAGCATGGACATGACGGAGCTGGAGGAAAAGGCGGCCCGGACAATCCGGCGGTTGATTGATTTATTCTGGGATGGACATGCCCTGGGGCACTCTTATTACAAAGGAGTAAAGCAAGCTCAGAGTTTTTTGTTTGATGCTGCGGCAACGCTCACCGCAATCAGCATGCTCTATGAAAATGACTTAGCCTGGGGCAAGATCATGACGGCAATGGCCGCTTCTGTGGAATCATTTCGCGACGGCGAAAAATGGGTGGAGTCCAGAGCGGCTGATTTTCAAACGGTATGGGCATCCTGGTTCGATCATCCCATCCCTTCCAGTATCAGCATGGCTGAAATGGCTCTGGCCCGTGTCGCCCTGCTTACCGGGCAAGAAACAAAATCTCGCGCCTACCTGGCCCCGCACCAGGCTGATTTCTACAACATCACCGTTCTGATGAACAACGGACTTTTCCACCTGATCACGTCAAAAAGCACTATCCCCTGGTCTCAACTGCCGGCAAACTCAATGCAAAGACGCGGTGAACCCTCAACCGACTGTTACCGAGGGACATGCCGGATGATTACTTAGACCGGTGTTTTGTCTAGTTGCTCTGACAGCTATTTATAAGTTAAGAATTCATCAATAGTCAGACGAATATCTTTGACAATCTGTCTTAATAAAATAGGGGAAATATCCCGTCCCTGATGAAAGGGAACTGTGGTAATCCTGCTATCTGCATGACGGAATTGTTTATGGGAACCCTTTTGACGAACTTCTTTGAATCCTAATTTTTCCAGCATTGCTATGACTTCTTTGGGCTTGAGGATTGGAATACTGCCCATATCAATTCACCATTACAGCCTGAGTGCCGATAAATTCCGCCTCCAATTTTGGTTCTCCATCTTCCAACAGCATTTCTATAACTTCTCGCAGGTTCTTTTGCAGTTCATCCAGTGTTTGAGCTTGAGAGTGTGCCCCGGGAAACCCGGGAACAAAACCAACATATAAACCTGTCTCAGGACACCTTTCAATCACTGCCGTATATTGTTTCATAAGCAATTCTCCTTTCCCCGTTATCTTATTTACCATATTATCCATTTGTTGTCGAAGTTTATAGTAAAACACTTTGGAAGACAAATCGTGGATTGACTATGTTCCAAAAGTATGCAATTTGTTCGCACCCTATATCTTGTGTCCAAAATCCTACGATACTTTCCCCTTGCAATGCGTTGAAATAGTTGTAATATAAGGCACAATTAACATTTCTATAAGTTTCATAGCACATTGATAATAACAGTCTCAGTTTGCATTAATTCATAAAAGAGGGAAACACGGGTTTTGATTCGCACCGACTACCAGGCAAAGTACACAGCTTATGAACTAACCCGCCGCTTCCCATCGGACAGTACAGAAAAACTTACAGCCGCCCTTGTCGATGCGCAGGTTGATCTTAATCCCCATCAAATCGATGCTGCCCTGTTTGCGTTCAAATCGCCGCTTTCCAGGGGAGCGTTGCTGGCCGATGAAGTGGGTTTAGGTAAAACCATCGAAGCGGGGCTTGTGCTTTCGCAAAAATGGGCCGAACATAAGCGATGCATTCTCATCATTACGCCATCTAATTTGCGGAAGCAGTGGTGTCAGGAACTGACTGATAAATTCTTTCTACCTTGTCGCCTTCTGGAAACGAAGTCTTATAATAATGCGATAAAAAATGGTCATTTGCAGCCGTTTAATACGCCAGAGATCATTATCTGCTCGTACCATTTTGCGAAAGGCAAGGCGAGCGACATCCATACTATACCCTGGGATTTGGTTGTCATTGATGAAGCGCACCGCCTGCGCAACGTCTATAAACCATCCAACGTTATTGCCAATACACTCAAGTTGGCCCTGGCCGGAAAAGACAAGCTTCTTCTGACGGCAACGCCTTTACAGAATTCTTTGCTGGAGCTCTTTGGCCTGGTGAGTTTCATCGACGAACACACTTTCGGCGACCTGAAGAGTTTCCGTGAGCAGTTTGTCAATCTGAATCAGGAACAGGTATTCCATGCCCTCAAGGCGCGGCTGAAGCCTGTATGCCATCGCACCTTACGCCGTCAGGTGCTGCCCTATATCAAATATACCAAACGCTTGCCGTTGGTTCAGGAGTTTACACCGGAAGAAAGCGAAGACCGCCTTTACTGCGTGGTTTCGGAATATCTGCAGCGCGATAATCTGCAAGCGCTTCCGGCGTCTCAACGATCGCTCATGACGCTGGTTTTGCGCAAATTGCTGGCCTCATCCACCTTTGCTATAGCGGGCGCTCTTGTCTCCATTTCCAACCGTTTGAAAGCCAAACTTCGCCAGGAGGATTCTGCCGAACCACTGGCGGATGTGCTGGAACAGGATTACGAGACTTTGGATGAGACAGCCGAAGAATGGGGGCAGGATGAAACCACGCAGTTCCTCACCCAGGAAGATCGTGCAGCCATCGAAAAGGAAATAAAAGATCTCGATGCATTTGTTGGTCTTGCTACGTCGATCGAACATAATGCCAAAGGTAAAGCCCTTTTAAAGGCTTTGGAAATTGCCTTTGCTAAAGCACAACAGATCGGCGCTGCGCAAAAAGCCGTCATCTTTACTGAATCACGCCGCACACAAAATTACTTGTTGCGCCTTTTGGCCGACAGTCCCTTTGCTGAAGGAATTGTCCTTTTCAACGGGTCCAATACCGATGAAAGATCAAAACAGATTTACTCTGAATGGCTTGAGCGCCATCAGGGCACCGATCTCGTCAGTGGATCTCGCACCGCCGATATGCGGTCGGCATTGGTGGATTATTTTCGTGAAAAGGGCAGAATCATGATTGCCACGGAGGCAGGCGCAGAAGGCATCAACCTCCAGTTCAGTTCCCTGGTTGTCAACTACGATCTGCCCTGGAACCCCCAACGCATTGAACAGCGTATTGGCCGCTGTCACCGTTACGGGCAGCAACATGACGTGGTCGTCGTCAACTTCCTTAATCGCAAAAATGCCGCCGATCAGCGGGTATTTGAGCTTTTGTCCGAAAAATTCCAGCTTTTTGAAGGCGTGTTCGGCGCCAGTGATGAGGTGCTGGGTGCCATTGAATCCGGCGTGGATTTTGAAAAAAGGATAGCCGACATTTATCAGCGTTGCCGCAAGCCCGATGACATTCAAAACGCTTTCGATCAACTTCAGCTTGAACTGAGCCTGGAGATCAACGCGGCGATGACCCTCACACGGAATCAATTGCTGGAAAATTTTGACGACGAGGTCAGGGAAAAACTTCGAATCCGCGACGAAGCGTCCAAAGCCTGCTTGAATCGATATGAACGTCTGCTCATGCAGCTCACCCGCTATGAGTTGAAAAAACATGCCGATTTTCTCAATGAATCGTCCTTTCGTCTGAACAGTCAGCCCTTTCCCGATCTAGCCGGTCATATACCGTTGGGACTTTATGAATTACCACGACGCATAGGCGATGCCCATCTCTATCGCCGAAGCCACCCCCTGGCCCAAGCGATGATGGCGCAGGCCAAAGGCCGCGATTTAGCGGCGGCCGAAATCCATTTTGACTACGGTAAGCATGATGGGAAAATCAGCATATTGGAGCCATTCATCAGCCAGACCGGTTGGCTTGCGGCATCTGTGCTCACCATTGAATCGCTTGACCAGGCCGAAGACCATCTGATCGTTATGGCCATGACCGACCAGGAGGATATGCTCACTGATGAAGCCGCTGTGCGCCTCCTCAGTCTGCCGGCGGAAGTTACCGGTACTGCCACAGCGCCATCACAGGTCGATACATTGATGGACTACGCTAAACAGCGCCAGTTCAATATTCAAACAGAGATTTCCGCGCGTAATGCCCGTTTTTTCGAGGTCGAAGCGGAAAAACTCGACGGGTGGGCCGATGATTTGAAAGTCGGACTGGAGCGCGAAATCAAGGAATTGGACCGTCAGATCAAAGAGGCGCGTCGTGCTGCAACCGCAGCCCTGACACTGGAGGAAAAACTCATCGGGCAAAAGCAGATCAAAGATTTGGAAGCGCAACGCAATCAGAAGCGCCGGTCATTATTTGATGCCCAGGATGATATTGACCGGCAGCGGGAAGGGCTGATCGAAAAGATTGAAGGCAAATTACGGCAGAAGTCTTCATTGCTTTCGTTATTTTCTGTAAGATGGAATTTATCGTAAATGCAAGAAAGACCATTTTGTTGACGTCAACAAAATGGTGCCGAAAGAACACAGGGGGCAGGCATGAAGGAGATTAATATGAGCACATATTCACAACGAGGATCACTTTGGCACAGGTGGGACTTGCATTTTCATACGCCTAGCTCCTTTGATTACGAAAACAAGAGTGTCACGAACAATGATATTGTTGAAATCCTGCTTAAAAATAATGTCCGTGTTGTGGCAATCACCGATCATCACAACATTGATATCGAACGTATTCGAGAGTTACAGGCGCTTGGAAAGGGTAGGATAACAGTTTTACCGGGGATTGAACTGAGGAGTGACCAAGGTGGAGCGCCTATTCATTATATTTGTATTTTCCCAGAGGATTGCGATCTTAACCACGTCTGGACGACACTTCAAGGTAGTCTCGGGTTGACAACGCAAGCAATTTCTACAAAAGGTGGTGATCTGTGTGTCTATGTGCCACTTGAAAGGGGTGCTGAAGAGGCCAGAAAGCTGGGTGGCGTAGTTTCGATCCATGCTGGAGCGAAGTCAAATTCCATCGAATGTATAAAAAACAAGGAGCAATTCCAGCAGCGTATTAAATGCGATATAACAAATAATTGGGTGGACCTGATGGAGATAGGCCAGATTAAAGATGTCGATGTCCATCTTAATACAATCTTCCCTGCAACAGGTTTGGACAAACCCTTGATTCTTTGCTCCGATAACCATCAAGTTAATAATTACTCAATAAAGGCACCGCTTTGGTTACGGGCTGATCCGACGTTTCGCGGGCTACTAATGGTATTGCGTGAGCCTCGTGGGCGTGTTTTTATCGGAGAACGCCCCACAGAACAAATCCGCATCGAGCAAAACCCGACCAAGTACATCCGCGGTATTTCCTTCTCACGTAAAGAGACCGCACCTGCTGCAGAACGCTGGTTCGGGAATAATATTATGTTCAATCCAGGGCTTGTTGCAATTGTAGGGAACAAAGGTAGCGGTAAAAGCGCCCTGTCGGATACGATTGGTTTGCTCGGTGCGAGCAAGAACTCAGACGCATTTTCGTTTCTTAGCAAAAAAAGATTTCGTCACCCAACTGCAGGGTATGCAGCGTATTTCGCGGCGATTATCGAGTGGGAATCTGGTGAGAAAATAACCCGCGGTTTGGACGATAACGTTCCGGCTGAGGAAGTCGAACGTCTTAAATATCTTCCTCAAGACCATGTCGAGAAAGTCTGTAATGAACTTATTGGAATTGGTGAAAGCGGATTTGAGCGTGAACTTAAAAGCGTTATTTTCTCGCATGTTCCTGAAGCGCAACGATTGGGACAGGCTACCCTTGATGATCTTGTGCGTTTTCAAACTGGTGAGAAGCAGAAACGTATCGATTCTCTTATAAAGCAATTCCGCGAATCAAGCAGGTCTCGGGCGCTTCTTGAAGCACGGGCAGAGCCGAAAGTTAAGCGAGAACTTGAAGAAAAAATCAGAAGACGCGAGATCGAGATTGAGGCACATGAGAAATCCAAACCTATAGAAATACCTAACCCAATACCAAGTAACAGCATTGCAACGCCTGATTTAGCCTTAATTAAGGATTTTAACACCGCTGATGAGGCAAGGAAAACAATTGAAAATCAGATTGCACAAACCTTGGAAACCCAGCGAACTGCGGAACGGTCTCATGCAGTGGCTAAAAGGTTGATTGAAAAGATAGAAAATTTCAAAAAGGATTATGATGTATTTACCACTTCTTTAGTCCAAGACGCGACTGAACTTGGATTGAAAGCCGCTGAACTTGTCTTGCTAACTATCAATAAATCAGATGTTGAAAAGATACGCAACCAGTCAGCATCATTAATTACGGACGCCAAAAATTTACTCGATGAAACAAATCCAACCGGACTACCAAAGCAACTTACAGAGCATAAAACCCGATTGTCTGAAATTCAAATTACGCTTGATGCCCCTAATCGAACCTACCAGTCATATCTGAAGAATCTTGCTGATTGGCAGGAAAAACGAACAAAGCTTGAAGGAAATTCAAGTGAGCCTGAATCACTCATAGGTCTTAAGGCTTCACTTGCTGCTCTTGACAGCATACCCCGGGAAATTACAGTCTCGAAATCAGAGCAGATCAGAATCAGTCTTGAAATCCACGCAGAGAAGTGTGCGCAGGCTGCTGTTTACCGAACCCTCTATGGACCTGTGCAACAGTTTATCGATAACCATACTCTTGCAAAAGACAAATTGAAACTGGAGTTTAGAGCTGAGTTGACACCTGAAGACTTTGCGGATCGGCTTCTTGGATTACTTGCCTTGAACCGAAAGGGAAGCTTCATGGGAATTAACGAAGGTCGAGCCAAGGCAGAGACCTTCACGCAAGCAACGAACTGGGAAAATCCAGAATCAGTTCGAAGCTTTCTTGAAGATATCGACCGTGCTTTGCATGAGGATCAGCGTGATAGTCCTGCGCCGCAGGTATCACTTTATGATCAGCTGAGTGGAAAGAAAAAGATCGAGGAGGTATTTGATTTACTTTATGGTCTGGAATATGTCCAACCACGATATATTTTACGTTGGGAAGGCAAAGATCTCGCCATGCTATCGCCTGGTGAGCGTGGAACACTGCTGCTAGTATTTTATCTCCTTATCGATAAAGGTGACATGCCTTTGGTGATCGATCAACCTGAGGGGAATCTTGACAATCACACTGTTGCCAAAGTCTTAGTAGATTGTATAAGAGAAGCACGGAAAAGGAGACAAGTGTTCATTGTAACACACAACCCAAACTTGGCCGTCGTATGTGATGCTGACCAAGTTATCCATGCCAGTATGGATAAGACGAATGGGAATGAAATAACTTATACATCGGGTGCCTTGGAAAATCCTGCAATAAGCAAGCATGTTACTGATGTACTGGAAGGTACACGGTGGGCTTTTGGCGTCCGTGGTGCAAAATATAAAGTTGGGGATTAATATGGTTAACGGAAATACTAAGAAACAAAAACTGGAATTGACGTGGATCGGGAAGGAAAACCGGCCGCGGCTGGAGCCGCGGATTTTACTGGAAGACCCGGAACAATCGTATCACGCAAAACACCGGGTGACCGGCAAGGATATTTTCGACAATCAGTTGATCTTCGGCGACAACCTGCTGGCGCTCAAAGCGCTGGAGTCGGAATATGCCGGAAAGGTGAAGTGCATTTATATTGATCCGCCATACAATACCGGATCTGCCTTTGAACATTACGACGATGGTATCGAGCATTCTGTATGGCTGTCGCTTATGCGAGATCGAATGGAGTGTCTGCGCCGGCTTCTTTCCAATCACGGTAGTTTATGGGTATCGATCGACGATAATGAGTGCCATTACTTCCGCGTCATGATGGACGAGATATTCGGACGGCAGAACTTTGTTGCAAGCATCATTTGGCAGAAGCTGTTCACGGTAAAGAACTCTGCAAGGCACTTCTCGGACATGCACGACTACATTCTTGTTTTCGCGAAGGATGCGTGTTTGTGGGAGCGTAATCTGTTACCAAGGAGCGTCGAACTTGATGAGACCTACACCAATCCCGACGCTGATCCACGTGGTCCTTGGACGACTAACGCAGTGCAGGCCAGAAATTATTACAGTCAAGGAACCTATGGTATTCAGTCGCCCTCTGGTAAGGTATTCAAACCGCCCAAGGGAACATATTGGCGAGTGTCCCAAACTACATTCGATGAACTAAATTCAGACGGGCGTATCTGGTGGGGGAAGACCAGCGACAGCATTCCAAGGATCAAGAAATTCTTGTCAGAAGCAAAGCAAGGGGTGGTTCCAGCGACTATGTGGTTGCATTCAGACTGTGGGACGAATGCTGAAGCGAAGACCGAGCTTAGAAGTTTATTAGCAGGTCCGGAAGATACCGAGATGTTCATTACGCCAAAACCTGAGCGACTTATAAGGCGCATCTTGGAAGTAGCAACTAATCCCGGTGACCTCATCCTTGACTCTTTCGCCGGTTCCGGTACGACCGGTGCAGTGGCTCACAAGATGGGGCGGCGCTGGATCATGGTGGAACTGGGTGAGCATTGCCATACGCATATTATCCCTCGTCTGAAAAAAGTCATCGACGGTGAAGATTCAGGTGGCATCACCAAGGCGGTCAACTGGAAAGGCGGAGGCGGTTTCCGCTATTACCGCCTTGCGCCGTCGCTTTTGGAAAAAGACAAGTGGGACAACTGGATCATCAACAAAACGTACAACGCCGCAATGCTGGCCGAGGCGCTGTGCAAGCTGGAAGGCTTCACCTACGCGCCCAGCGATACCGTCTATTGGCAGCAGGGCTTCTCGACGGAACGGGATTTTCTGTATGTGACAACCGCCGGCCTGACGCACGAGCAGCTCCTGCAACTCGCAGACGAGGTCGGGCTGGACCGCACGCTTCTGGTGCTTTGCACGGCCTTCCGCGGCCGGGGCGATTACCCCAATCTGACGGTCAAAAAGATTCCTCGCCAGGTTTTGTCTCGCTGCGAATGGGGGCATGACGACTACAGCCTGCAAGTGGAGAATCTGCCCCAAGCGCCGCCCAAGGCCGGCCAGCAGAGCCTTTTTACCGAGGAGGAATCATGAAAACAGCGACTTCGGGGAATTGGTTGTCGGCAAGCCCGTCTGTCGGCAATCGTATAGCGTCTTTGGGTCTGATTTGCCACGCAGTGCGTGGTGAATTTCTCAGGATGCGGATCGTTTTTCCGGATGGAGCATCAACATGACACGCGCTAAAAACATATCGATTACGGGCGATGCTTTGATTAACGACATTCGTCAGATCATCAAAGAGGCGCGTGAATCCGTTTCCCAGGCCGTGAACATGGGGATTACCATGCTTTACTGGCAAATCGGCGGGCGCATACAACAAGAAATCCTCAAAGGCGGACGCGCCGGGTATGGAGAACAAATTGTCTCTACCGTGTCGAGACAATTGGAAGATGAATATGGCCCCGGCTTTTCCGCCAAAAACATCCGCCATATGATCAGATTTGCCGAGGTCTTCCCCGATGAATCAATTGTCTCTACATTGTGGAGACAATTGAGCTGGTCCCATTTCAAGGAAATTATCTATCAAAAAGATGAGTTCCGGCGCGATTTTTATGTTGAAATGTGCCGGATCGAAAGATGGAGCGTTCGGGCCCTCAGGGAAAAAATCGCTTCCATGCTTTATGAACGCACCGCTATTTCCAGAAAACCCGATAAGGTCATCCGGCATGAAATCGACACGTTGCGGCATGAAGACAAACTGACGCCCGATCTGGTCTTTAAAGATCCCTATGTTCTCGATTTTCTGGGTTTTCGCGATCACTACCTGGAAAAGGATCTGGAAGATGCCATCTTGCGTGAACTGGAACAATTTCTTTTGGAAATGGGGGCGGGATTTTCATTTATTGCAAGGCAGAAAAGAATCCAGGTTGACAGCGACGATTACTATATTGATCTCCTGTTCTTCAATCGCCGGCTGAAGCGACTGATTGCCGTTGATCTGAAACTCGGTGATTTCAAACCGGCGGACAAGGGTCAAATGGAACTTTATCTTCGCTGGCTGGATCGCTATGAGCGCCAGGATGACGAAAACGCGCCTATCGGACTGATCCTGTGCGCCGGCAAAAAAAGAGAAACCATTGAACTGCTGGAATTGGAGAAGAGCGGCATTCGGGTTGCTGAATACGTGACAGAGTTGCCGCCTCGCAAAGTGCTGGAGGAAAAGCTTCACAAAGCGATCGAGCATGCCAGGAAACAATTTCAAAACAGGATTGAAATGAAAGGGGATTATGAACCGACACGTTAACGCCATCGCCGGACGGTTGAGCCTGCGCGCCCCGCAACGCCGCTCTCTGGAAATTCTTGACCGGATTATGGAGATCGCCCCGCCGGGTAAAAATGCCGATGCGGCGGAAAAGCTTTCGGCCATTCAAAGCGAATACCCCTCTGTTGCGGATTTTGAGCGGGATTTTCCTTCTTTATGCTTTGCCCTGGCCACCGGCGTGGGGAAGACAAGGCTCATGGGTGCCTTCATCAGTTATCTGCATTTGGCTTATGGCATCAACAATTTCTTTGTCCTGGCGCCGAACCTGACGATCTACAATAAGCTGATTGCTGATTTCACTCCCAACACGCCCAAATACGTCTTCAAGGGTATTGCGGAATTTGCGACGGACGCCCCGTCTGTTATTACCGGGGATAACTACGACAGTATGGCGGTGACGCTGTTTGACGCATTTCTGCGCTGCAAGATCAACATTTTCAATATCTCCAAAATCAATTCAGAAGTGCGCGGCGGAAAATCGCCGCGTATCAAACGTCTGTCCGAATACATTGGCCAGAGTTATTTTGATTACCTTGCGGGGTTGCCGGATCTTGTGCTGATCATGGACGAGTCGCACCGTTACCGGGCCAGCGCCGGGGTGCGGGCCATCAATGAACTCAAGCCCATTCTGGGTCTGGAGTTAACCGCCACCCCCTTTGTGGAAACCGGCCGCGGTCCTGTGCCATTTAAGAATGTGATCTATGATTACCCCCTGGGACGAGCTATGGCCGACGGTTTTGTCAAAGAACCGGCCGTTGTAACGCGGAAGAATTTCAACCCCTCTGGCATGTCCCCGGAAGAAATTGAGCGCATGAAGCTGGAAGATGGCGTACGCTTGCATGAGAGCGTTAAGGTGGAGCTGGAAACCTACGCACGGGAAAGCGGCAATCCGATCGTCAAGCCCTTCCTGCTGGTGATTGCCCGTGACACAACCCATGCCGGTGCGTTAATTCAATTAATCCGTTCGGAAAAATTCTTTGAGGGCAATTATCGCGACAAAGTGATTCAGGTGGACTCCAGCCGCACGGGCAGGGAAGAAGAAGAGATGATCGAACGCCTGCTTCAAGTCGAATCGACTTCCGAACCGACGGAAATCGTCATTCATGTGAATATGCTCAAGGAAGGATGGGACGTGACCAATCTCTACACCATTGTGCCGCTGCGCGCCGCCAATGCCCGCATCCTGATCGAGCAATCCATCGGCCGGGGGCTTCGCCTTCCCTACGGCAAAAGAACCGGCGTTACGGCCGTGGATCGGTTGAATATCGTGGCCCATGACAAGTTTCAGGAAATCATCGATGAGGCCAATCGCCCAGATTCGGCCATTCATTTGCAAACGGTTGTCCTGGATGAGGCGGCGCTGGCAAAAAAGACGGTCACGGTGGTATCGCAGCCGAATCTGGCGGCAAAGCTGGGTTTCAAACCACCCCAGACAACCGCCACCACCGCTGTTGCCGGGTCGGCTCAACCGCCGGTTTTTTCCCAGCCGGAAGAACAGCAGGCGGCGCAAATTGCCTGGGAGGTCATTCGTAAACTCGAAAACCAGCCGAAAAAAATACCGGACATCAACCATCTGAAGAAGCCGGAAATTCAAGCCGCAATCGTTCAGGCGGTGGAAGCAAAACGTCAGCCTGCCCAATTGGAACTAGACGGCGTGACGGCAAAGCCGGACATTGCCGCCGTTGTGGCCAGGACCGTGGAGCTCATCACGGAGCAGACTATCAACATCCCGCGTATTCTTGTAACGCCTCAAGGCGAAGTGAAATCGGGATTCCGGCTTTTCACGCTTTTGTTGTCGGCGCTGAATTATCAGGCACCCTCCGATGAACTATGGGTTCAGTATCTCCGGACTAATCAATTGGAGGTGCTGGCTTTAAATCTTAGCGGCATTGAGGAGTCACGTCTGGAAGACTATCTGGTAAGCGGCTTGGTTGATTTTGATGATATTTCCTACGACGACCATGCCGATCTACTCTACGATCTGGCCACGCAGACGGTGCAGCATTTCAAAACCTATCTTTCCGAAGAAGATACGCGCAAGGTGCTCAAATGCTACCAGCGTGACATTGCGCGATTCATTCACGCACAAATGCAAGATCATTATTGGGAGGAAGCCACCGGATATGATGTGGTCATCAGCAAAGGCTATACAGAATTGAAGGAAAGCGCTTATACGCAAGGCGTTGGAGAGCCGCCTCTTGATTACCACGTGTCGCCTTCAGACAAGAGCAATATGGCCAAATATCTCTTCAATGGTTTTTCCCGCTGTCTGTATTCGGTGCAAAAATTTGCTTCGGATGCCGAACGCAAGCTTGCCGTGATCCTTGATCGGGATACGATCAAGTGGTTTAAACCCGCCAAAGGCCAGTTTCAGATTTTTTATCGTCAAGGCGCTGATCATCTGGAATATCAGCCAGATTTCGTGGCCGAAACTAAAGATATGATTTTCATGCTGGAGCCGAAAGCCAGAAACGAGATGGCTGATGAAATCGTTATGGCGAAAAGAGAAGCGGCGTTGAAATGGTGCGCCAACGCATCAAACCACACCGTAAGTAATGGAGGAAAACCTTGGCGTTATCTGCTCATACCGCATGACGAGATCGCTGAGAACATGACAATAGAAGGTTTGGCAAAGAGATATTGAACTTAGAGTCTTGCTAATAACCGCGGCAGATTAACAACGCATACTTGAATAAAAACTTAAACTGCTGGCCATGGCGACTCCTTCAATAAATTCCCCAATATCGTAGGATAGGCATAATGCTTTTGCCAGTTCAACACAGTTGTCCAGCGCCGGGCGAGATCCATGCCGCTGGTGGAGCAGAGACAGCCAACCGGCACCTGATTAAACTTAAGGCTACATCAAACACAGCCACCCCCTTTAATCCCACGGCTAACCTAAAAGTCACGCGTGCGGGGGAGAGGATACAAGCTTCATTTATCATTACGACACAGTCCGCATGCCGGGGAAACGGGCCCTACAACATGCGTCATTGGAAATGATGTTCAATAGACTACTCTTTTTCTTGACTCACGCCGGGGGAATGTATATACTTTGTTTAAACATGGAGGAAAGACAATGCAAGTCACGATACAAAAATGGGGCAATAGCCTGGCGATCAGAATTCCGGGAAGCTACGCCAAGGACATTAATCTCCAGCAGGGCACAGAGGTGGATTTACTCAAAGAAACGGATAAACTGGTAATCATACCGAAGAAGACCGGTCTTAAATTGAAAAATCTGCTGAACAAAGTAACTGCGGAAAATATGCACAAAGAGGAATTTGCAGGAGGTGCGGTTGGTAAAGAAATCTGGTAAATATGTCCCCTCTCGCGGCGACATCGTTTGGCTCTCATTCAATCCTCAAAGCGGCCACGAACAATCAGGTCGTCGGCCGGGAATCGTCGTATCGCCGAAAGAGTACAACGAAACAGTTGGATTGGCGCTATGCTGTCCGATTACGTCAAGGATTAAGGATTATCCGTTCGAAGTCAGAATTGTGATAAAAAATAAAATCGATGGCGTGATTCTTTCCGACCAACTCAAGAGCCTGGACTGGAGAGAAAGGCAGGTGAAGTATATTGCGTCGGCACCCAAAGAAATTATGCAGGAGACAATTGAAAAACTTACATTGCTGATCAATTCCGACAATGATGAATAGTGCAATCGCGATATCAGAGAATGCGCTATGGGGTGGCAGGATTGCTTCGCTTTGCTCGCAATGACTCGAAGGAGAATATTAATGTCCACTGAAGATTTGAGTAAGCTGAAAATTGACAAGTCGGCAAAGGCTTACGGCCCCAAAAGGGGCAAGCGGCTTTTCTATATTATTTCGGTCGTGCTTGTTTTGGCAATTCTGGGTGTGCTTTACGTTCAGGGTTATCTGACGCCGGCAGAAACGATTGACGTGGTCACGGTAACCGAAATGCATCCATCCCAGACTTTTACGATTCTCAATTCCAGCGGCTATGTGGTTGCCCAGCGCAAGGCTGCGCTGGCGGCAAAAATTACCGGCAGGCTGGTTTCTCTAACTGTTGGTGAAGGCAATCTTGTGCGCAAGGGGCAGGTAGTGGCGAGACTCGAAAACGAAGACACCCAGGCCAACGTCAGCCAGGCCCAGGCTAATCTGAACATGACAGCGGCCAATTACGAACAGGTGAAAGAGGAACTGGATCTGGCCGTCATCTCTTATGGCCGATACAAGGCCCTGTTCGACAAAGGTTCAGTATCCAAAGCGGAATTCGATAACGCCGAGTCCCGCTATAAGCGGGCGCAGTTTGCTGTGAATTCTTCGGCGGCAGCAATTAAAGCCGCCGCCGCGATGGCCGAAGCGGCAAGGGTTGCCCATGAAAACAGTTTTATCAAGGTGCCCTTTGACGGTGTCGTCTTGACAAAAAATGCCGATATCGGGGATATCATAACACCCCTGGGCGCGGCGGCAAACTCCAAGGCGGCAGTCATTACCATTGCCGACATGGGTTCGCTGGAAGTGGAAACGGATGTTTCCGAAGCCAATCTGTCCTCCGTTAAAGTCGCGCAGCCTTGTGAAATTCAGATTGATGCTATTCCCGATAAACGTTTTCGCGGCATTGTCCAGACGATAGTTCCGACCGCTGATCGCAGCAAAGCATCGGTTATGGTCAAAGTAAAGTTTCTGGAAAAAGACGCGCGTATCCTGCCGGAAATGAGCGCAAAAGTCGCTTTCCTGTCGCGGCCGATTACACCGGACGATCAGAAACCGTTCATTGCCATTAATAAAGCGGCGATAATTAATCGGGGAAAAAACAAAGCGGCTTTTCTTGTCCAGGGAAAACAAGTTCTTGAAACACCGATCAAAACCGGTCGCGATTGGGGAGATATGGTCGAGCTTCTGGATGGGCTGAAACCAGGGGATAAAGTGGCCGTCAATCCGCTCAGTAAGTTGAAAAATCGCTCCAAAGTGGAAATAGGGGAACGCTGATGAACGGCCCGATTGTTGAGATTCGTAACGTCAGAAAAAGCTACAAGCGGGGCAATTATACCATACCTGTTTTGCAGGACATAACTCTTGATATTAAGGATGGTGAATTTATGGCCCTTATGGGCCCTTCCGGATCGGGCAAGAGCACCTTGCTGAATTTGATTGCCGGTATCGATAAGGCCGACAGCGGAACGATCCGTATAGGAGATACGGAGATAACTACGCTGTCGGAGACAGAGCTGGCCTTGTGGCGGGCTTCTTCCGTGGGGTTTATCTTCCAGTTTTACAACCTGATTCCCGTGCTGACCGCTTATGAAAATGTGGAGCTTCCACTTCATGTCACCAGTCTTCCCCGCAAGGCCTGGCGCGCGCATGTCGAAATGGCGCTGCGGGTAGTCAATCTTACACATAGGGCCGATCATTATCCCAATCAATTATCCGGTGGCGAGCAGCAGCGGGTGGCTATCGCCCGGGCACTGGTGACCGATCCCACAATTTTA
Organism: Deltaproteobacteria bacterium HGW-Deltaproteobacteria-12; assembly: GCA_002840565.1. Lineage (GTDB taxonomy): Bacteria > Desulfobacterota > Syntrophia > Syntrophales > Smithellaceae > MVRV01. The sequence goes on from PHBK01000020.1 coordinate 34,302, forward strand.
GTTGCCGACGAACCTACCGGTGATCTCGATCGCGTATCCGCCCAGGAAATACTGGATCTGCTGGAGCGCCTCAATGCGGAATCAAAAATGACCATCATCATGGTTACCCACGATCCCCGTGCGGCAGGTCGCGCCCATATAATCTCGCATCTGGACAAGGGAATCTTATACGATGCTGATAATCAAGCTGCTCTTTAGAAATGCTTTCCGCCATAAACTGCGCAGCTTCCTGACTATTCTGGGAATAACCATTGCCATCCTGGCCTTCGGGCTTTTGCGGACAGTCCTCACCGTCTGGTATTCCGGCATTGACGCCTCGTCGGCCAGCCGCCTGGTAACCCGCAACGCCATCTCGCTGGCCCACCCGATGCCGCTTTCCTATAAAGAGAAAATCCGGATGATCGATGGAGTAAAAGCAGTTTCACCCGGCTGGTGGTTCGGGGGCATCTATAAAGACAGAAAGAATTTCTTCCCCAATTTTGCTTATGAACCGGTAAGCTTTCTCGAAATGTGCCCGGAATTCTTATTAACTCCGGATGAAAAATTGGCTTTTATCAAGGACCGCAAGGGTTGCGTGGTCGGCCGGAAAACAGCCGCCCGCTTCGGCTGGAAAGTCGGTGATACCGTTACACTGGATGGAACAATTTTTACCGGCAAGTGGGATTTTACCATTCGCGGCATTTATAAAGGCCGGGATAAGAATACGGATGAAACCCAGCTCTTCTTTCAATATGATTATCTTAATGAAAGAATGAAAAAAACGGTCCGGCAGCGTGCCGATCTGGTGGGCTTTTTTTTCATTTCCGTCAAAGATCCTGATTCGGCATCAGAAGTGGCCATGGCCATCGATAAACTCTTTAAAAACTCTTATGCCGAGACTCTTACCGAATCGGAAAAGTTATTTGCTTTGCACTTTATCTCTATGATGGAGGCTATTCTTGTTGCCATTGAAATAGTGTCCTATATAATAATCATCATTATTATGGCGGTGATGGCGAATACTATGGCCATGACGACAAGGGAGAGAATCGGTGAATATGCCGTGATGAAAACCATGGGATTCGGCGGGCGCCACATCGCGGCAATAATCTTCGGCGAATCATTTGTTATCAGCGCTTTGGGCTGTATTCTGGGTATCGCTCTGACCTTTCCTGCAGCCAGTGCTTTTTCCCGGACTGTCGGATCATCCTTCCCGGATTTTATCATCCAGCCTAAAACCATTTATCTCGATATAGGCGCGGCATTGATCATCGCCTTCATCGCCGCCCTGTTTCCCACCTGGCAGGCCATAAATATTCGCATTGCCGACGGCTTAAGGAGGATACAATAAGCAAATGGCGATACCCTTTTCCTACAGCTTTCGCAATCTCTGGACACGCCGGCTGACAACCGTATTAACGGCTTGTGGTATGGCGCTGGTGGTCTTTGTTTTTGCCGCCGTGCTCATGTTTGCCGACGGATTCCAGAAGACACTGGTCGATACCGGTTCATATGACAACGTCATTATCAGCCGGAAAGGTTCCGGTGCGGAGATGCAAAGCTATGTTCTCAAGAGCGATGCTTCGCTGATTGAATCGTATCCGGAAATAGCTGTCGGCGCCAATGGAACGAAGCTTGTGACAAAAGAATCTGTTGTCCTGATCAACCTGACGAAAAAGGACAGCAACAAATCTTCCAATGTAATAATCCGGGGCATTTCAGAAAACTCTCTGGCCCTGAGGCCTCAGCTCAGAATTGTCGCCGGGAGGATGGCGCGGCCGGGAACCGGTGAAGTGATCGTCGGCAACGGCATAGCGCATCAGTTTCAGAACTGCGAAATTAATAATGTGCTGCGTTTTGCAGTTCGCGAATGGATCGTCGTGGGCATTTTCGATGCCGGCAATACCGGTTTCAGTTCGGAAATATGGGGCGATGTCCATCAGGTGATGTCGGCATTCCGCAGACCGATTTATTCTTCAGTAACTTTCCGCCTGCAGGATGCCGGCAGCTTTACGGCCTTGAAAGCCCGGATAGAATCCGATCCGCGGATGACGCTGGAAGTAAAGCGGGAAGTGAAATATTATCAGGAACAATCCGAGGCCATGGCCAAGTTTGTCCGTATTCTCGGGATGACGATCACCATAATATTTTCTTTGGGGGCGATGATCGGAGCCATGATAACCATGTATGCCGCCGTAGCCAATCGGACAAATGAAATCGGCACGCTGCGGGCGATAGGCTTCCGCCGCCGTAATATTCTGGCGGCCTTCCTGCTGGAGTCCTTGCTGCTGGGTTTTGTCGGTGGCTGCATCGGCCTGGTGTTTGCCTCTTTTTTGCAGAACCTTACCGTATCTACTTTTATGAGTTTTCAATCCTTTTCTACCCTTGCTTTCAAATTTCAGTTGAACGCAAAGATTGTCATGGAATCGCTCATTTTCTCCAGTCTCATGGGCCTGGTTGGCGGCTTTCTTCCGGCCATTCGAGCCTCCCGCATGAATATTGTGGATGCGCTGCGGGCGATATAGCAAAACCAGCCTTCTTCGGCAATTCTAAAAGAAAGTCATGGTCAGCATTTCGGCAACGCAGGCGGGCTTTTCCTGTCCTTCAATTTCAATGGTATGTGTTTGTGTCATCAGAATCCGGTTGCCGGGTTTTTCTTCCAGCGCGGCAAGAACAATGCGATCACGGATTCGGGCACCGGACATGACGGGATTGATAAACCTCACTTTATCCAGACCGTAATTGATCAACATCTGCGAGCCTTCCATTTTCAGCGGTACCTGATAGCTGAAAAAAGGCAAATGAGAAAGAGTTAAAAATCCATGGGCGATCGTTCTGCCAAAAGGGCCCTGGGCGGCTTTTTTCTCATCAACATGAATCCACTGATGATCTTTGGTACTGTCGGCAAACTGATTAATCTGACTTTGCGTTACTTCTGTCCAGTCAGAAAGAAATATTTCTTTGCCGATAAATTTCTCCATCTCCTTTAATACTGATGCTGCCGACATAATCTTATCCCTCCCTTTCCTCTTATTTGCTTTTACTGCAATATATCACATTGCTCCATAATTGCAATCAGTGGTGGTGCTAATAATTGCCGGCTGCGTATCTGCCGAACGAAGTCGATTAAAGAGATTCCGGGGTGAAGGTGATGATGTCGTCAATGCCGGACACACCGGCAAAGAGCATGGCCAGGCGGTCAATGCCCAGGGCGATACCGGCGCTCGCGGGGAGATCCGCCATTGAGGTTAAAAACTTTTCCGGCAGGGGATATGCCGCATAGTTTTGTTTTGCCCGGAGTTTTTGCGCCTGAATAAAACGCTGCCGCTGCTCCACGGCATCAGTCAATTCCGAAAAACCGTTGGCCAGCTCGAGCCCGCCGATGTATAGTTCAAATCTTTCCGCCACGGATTTATCGTCTTGTTTCAGCCTGGCCAGAGCGCCCAGCTCGGCGGGATAATCGCAGAGAAATGCCGGGCGGGCAATGCCTAAATTAGGCTCGATAAGATCGACCAAGATTTCATCAAACTTGTTTTTGCCCAGAGCTTCGGCCATGGTTACCGGCGCATATTTTTCAAAGGCCTCCTGAACCGTAATTCTTTCCCAGGGCAAAGCCAGGTTTATCGGCGTTCCCCGCCCCGCAAGGCTGCCGGCGCAACCCAGATTATTGGCCACGCTGATGATCATCTCGGCGCACTGATCCATTAACCGGGAATAATCAAAGCCGGCGACATACCACTCGAGCATGGTAAATTCCGGCAGGTGCAATCTTCCTCTTTCTGCGCATCGGAAACATTTGCAGATTTGGAATATCCGGTCATAGCCTGCAGCCAGCATTCTTTTCATGCATAGCTCCGGCGAAGTCTGCAAAAACCAATCGCCGGCAGGCATTGCTTCGATGTGTTCTTCCGGCGCCGGCGCGGGTATTCGAACAGGTGTTTCAATTTCCAGAAAATTATTATTGATGAAATAGAGGCGGATGTTTTGAATCAGGCTGGCGCGAAGCTTTAAAGCATTCCGCTTGCGCGCCAGGATAAATTTGTCATCCGGCATTGATTTATCCAACGGAGACTAACCTTTTACGCGGGTCATATACTCGCCCGTCCTGGTGTCAACCCGGATTTTTTCCCCTTCGTTGACAAAGGTCGGCACCAGGATAGTATAGCCTGTTTGCACTTTGACCGGTTTGGTGGCGCCGGATACCGTATCGCCCTTGGCCCAGGGTTCGGCTTCCGTGACAACAAGGTCAACAAAATTGGGGAGGCTGATGCCGATCGCCTTATCTTCAAAGAGCAGAATTTCCGCTTCAATATTATCAATCAGAAAATTTTTTGCTTCGTCCATCTGCGCTTCCGTCAGATAAATCTGCTCAAAATTTTCATTATCCATGAAGCAGTATTTCCCTTCTTCCTTGTATAAATACTGCATCTTTTTTTCCCGCAAATCGGCAGAATCAAACATATCCACAGAACGGAAAGTACGCTCGAACTGATTGCCGTTGAGCATGTTCTTCAGTTTACAGCGATATAGAGCCTGTCCCTTGCCCGGTTTAACAAAATTGAATTCGGTGATGATGTAAGGATCATTATCGATTTTAATCCTTAACCCTTTTTTTAACTCGCTTGCTGTGTACATAAAACTTCCTCTCCCGTTGTTTTCCTGTTTCCAGGAACTTATGTGTTGTTTACTTTGCCTTTACTAATCTATTTACGGTAACTTGTCAAAAAAATGTTGATGTTTTTGCAGGTCTTTTTGGATTGCCCGGGACATGGCGTTAAGCGGAATCTTGCCCGTACTCCCCGGAACATCCAGGACGTATTGCGGCAGGCTCAAGCCCGAACATTGCCGCCAGATATTTTCCATCATGGCCAGGCTGGTTTTTACATCAGTGCGAAAATGATCGCAGCCCTTTACGGGATCGCAATGAAAAAGGTAATAAGGACGGACAGATATCTTTTGCAGGCCGTAAAGCAAATCCTTCATGGTTGCTGCTGAATCGTTGATGCCTTTGAGCAAAACCGATTGATTGGAAACAGGGATGCCGGCTTCGAGCAGCATATTGCAGGCACGGGCGGATTCAGGAGTGATTTCCTGAGGATGATTGAATTGCGTATTAAACCAGAGGGGCCGGAAGCGTTTAAGCATGCGGCAGAGATCCCGCGTAATGCGCATCGGCATGACCACCGGAGCGCGGCTCCCGATCCTTAATACTTCTACATGCCCGATAGCGCGCAGGGATGTCAGCAATTCCTCCAAAACATGATCTTCCAGAGTTAAAGGATCGCCGCCCGAAAGAATGACCTCGCGGATTTCCGGGGATTCGGCAATATAGCGGATCATTTTTGCCAGCCTGGTTTTTAAGGGTAACTTTTGTCCGGCTTTCCAGTAGCGTTTCCTGTTGCAGTGCCGGCAGTTAGTGGCGCACAGTTCGGTGACCATAGCCAGACAGCGATCGGGATAGCGGTGAACCAGCTTGGGCACGGGCATATGGGAGTTTTCCTCCAGCGGGTCATCCGTACTTGCGGTCGGAAGAATTTCCCGGGGATCAGGAAAACATTGCCTTTGAATCGGGTCATTTTCCTGGTTCTGATTAATTAATGAAAAATAATAAGGAGTTATGGACAGGGGATAAATGTTTGTGATTAGTTTAATTATTTCCAGTTCCGCCATTGACTTGCTTAAAAAAAAGCCCGGCGTGTCCGGTCGGGTAATGCGGTTTTTAAATTGCCACCGCCAGTTCTGCCAGTTCTGATCAGAGATCTTCGTAAATCGGGATATTGATTTCTTGTGTGTATTCATAAAAATTGCAAAATTTCTAATGATATAAGGCGTGTCTCCTACCATAATTTACCGGTGCTGCAAAGAAAATATACGCCATGGCTATTCTGAAACAGCCTGATAGCTGCCACAGATTATTGCCGTTCAATCAGCTGCTGCAATGATCACGGGAATGCCATTAAGTACGGCATTGCCGGACAGCGGGTCGATTGTACCCTCCGCCAGAATGTTGCTGTTTACGCCCGCATGGGTTTTGGCCACGGACATCCGGAGTTCCTCATGGCTGTGTCCCCAGCCGTGAGGCAGGCTCACCACACCCGGCATAATGTCAGCGCTGATTTCAACCGGGGCCTCGACTGCGCCGGCGCCAGTGGAAATTCGGGCGAGACGGCCCTCGCTCAAGCCAAGACTTTCGGCATCCAGCGGATGAAGCAGAATGGTGCAGCGGTTGCTTCCCTTTACCAGGGAAGGAATATTGTGCAGCCAGGAATTACAGGAGCGGATATGCCTCCTGCCGATCAGGACATGCCCTCCGGCGGTACTTTCGGAAACCGCTTGCAGGCGCGCCAGGTCGGCGGCAAAAACCAGCGGGACAAGTTCAATCTTGCCGGAAGGTGTGCGGATCGGCGCGGGCAGCGAGGGCTGCAGCGGCCCGAGATCAATCCCGTGGGGATTAGCCGTGAGCTTGTCCAGGGATAGACCGTCCTGATTTTTCCCGAAGCCGTCGCCGTATTTGCCGGTGCGGAGCATGAAGTCCAGCATCCGATCCGGGCCTTTGCGCGGGCTTAGTTCCTTCAGCAGTTCGCCGGGATCGCGGCCATGCACCGGTGAACGTTCATCCTTCACCGCTCCCGAAACAGCCGTGCTGATGATGAAGTCGTCCAGTGCGGCCGGATCGGCCTTCGACCCCTGGCCGCCGGCAATCAACGCCAGTTTCAGGAGAATTTCCCATTTGTCCGGATGACCGAAATCCGGCGGCAGCACAGCCTTGGAGAAATGAGCAACATTGCGAACAGCGTTAGCGTAGAGCATGATGTCGGAGTGAGTAACATTCAGCGGCCCCGGCGGCGGCAGGATTACATGGGCATGGCGCGAAGTCTCATTGAGATAAAAATCCACGCTGACCATAAAATCGAGCGCCGCAAGAGCCTTATCCAACCGCCGGGCGTCCGGTGCGGACACGACGGGGTTGCCGGCTATAACAACGAGAGCGCGCACCTGGCCTTCACCCGGTGTTTCGATTTCGTCGGCCAACGTGGCTGCGGGAAATTCACCCATGACTTCGGGGAGCCTTTTGACCCGGCTTTGCCACCGGCCGGGTCGCCACCCTTTGCCGCCCGGCCCGGTAAAATTCCCGGCATGCCCCGGCTGGGCGAACATTACGCCGCCCGGGCGGTCGAGATTGCCGGTCAGGATATTGGCCATGTCGATGAGCCAGGCATTCAATGACCCGAAAGCGACTGTATTGGTGCCGATGCGGCCATACACAGCCCCTGCCGGTGCTGCGGCAATTTCCCGGGCCAGCCGGCGGATTTCCGGCGCCGCAATTCCGCAGACCCGGGCTGCTGCCTCCGGCCCGAAAGGTTCGACAAGCGCCCGCAACTCCTCCAATCCGTTGACATGACCTTGAGCCCGACCCAGGGAAAGAAGATTTTCCGCAAAGAGAGTATGGATAATGCCGAGCAGGAACCAGGGATCGGTTCCGGGGCGGATGAAATGATGTTCATCAGCCGCCTGGGCGGTCTTAGTTTTTACGGGATCGACGACCACGACCTTTCCCCCACGTTCACGGATGGCCTGGAGCCGTCTTGGCCAGCCGGGCGCCGTGCACATGCTCCCGCCGGAAACGAAGGGATTTGCTCCCAGGATAAGCAGGTAGTGCGTGCGGTCGAGATCCGGCACGGTGATCAGCCCCGGAGCGCCGAACATCAGCCCGGAGGCGACATGCCGGGGCATCTGGTCGGTAGTGCTGGCTGAATAAAGGTTCCTGCTCTTGAAAGCGTTCAGCAGAGGCCGAAGATATAGTTGACCGGACAGCGTATGTGCGCAGGGATTGCCGAAAAAGAGCGCCACGGCATCCCGGCCATATTTATTGATAACCGGTGTCAGGCCTTTTTCCGCCAGATCAAAGGCTTCCTCCCAGGAAACCTCCTTCAGGCGGCCCGCATGCCGCGCCAGGGGGCGCCGCAGCCGGTTCGGGTCATCGTGGAGTTCGCCCAGGGCTGCGCCTTTCGCGCAGAAGAATCCTGCCGACAAAACATCTTCCTTGTCTCCCCGGATTTGCTCCACCCGGCCGTCCTTCAGGATAATTTCCAGGCCGCAGGTGGCTTCACAAAGCGGGCAGGTACGATAAACAGACCGCAGAGTGTTGGATTGATTCATGATATTCTCCTCTGATTACTCTCCCTTTACTAAACTGCAATGCCTTTGCCGGGAGATAAAGGCGCACGGCAGGTGATCGGCAAAGAAGATAAGAGCATATTGAATATTTTTTGAGATATTACCCGGCGTGCACAGGATTTAGCTCGTTATTCCTCATCCTATCTGCTATTTTTGGCCGCTTTCTTACTTGCTTTAGTCATCGTTTTTAAAGCTTTTTTATCCGGATATTCCTGATTGCCGGAGGGTGTTGATATGGTTTTTTGCATATCCACTGCCGGCATTGGACGATTTTCGTCTGAGACTTGCGGCTTAACAATTGAATCTGTACGGTTTTTTGACCGCGCCAGATTTATTTTCCTTACAATGGCCGAAGCCAGCATCTTGCCGAACTGGCCGATAAAGCCAGCGACAAGCACAATCACAACCCATTTAAGAGCTGACCAAGAACCAACATGGTCCAGAATGTCAGTTATATTTCCAATCATTGATGTCCCAACGTTTTAATTGATTGATCATGTAAATTATATAAAACAATGCGAATAAGCAATAAAAAGTTATTTGTCCGCTTCTTACAGCTCATAATTTTGAGCTTGACAGTAAAAACATTAATTTTTATATTCAAAAAAAAGAATATATGAGGAATCCAAATGGATATCTTTATCAGCGTAATGAAAGCATTATCTGATCCGAACCGGGTAAAGATTATAAAAATACTACAGAACAAGGTTTTGTGCGTCTGCGAGCTTCAGGAGCTTTTGTCAATTCCGCAACCGGCTGTTTCCAAGCATATGAAGGTGCTGGAAAAGGCAGGGTTGGTCAGAGGTGCAAAGGACGGTCTGTGGGTTTATTATTCGGTGGATTACGGAAGTGAAAATCCCTATGCGGCAGCGCTCCTGGGAAATCTCCGGCACTGGCTCTCCGACGACGCACAGGTCAATCAAATGGAGAAACGACTGCCGGATATTCAGCGTCAGATCAGCTGCAAAAGATCATGATGTATTCCGGTAAAAGAATATTTGGGGGATGAGGAATGATGGAAAACAAGGGCAATTTGCAGCATGTTACTGACGCAAAAGAAAGCGGTCAATACTGTGTCATGGGAACGCCTGCGCTGATCCTCAACGGGAAAGTGGTTGCCGTGGGCAGTGTTCCGGAAAAGAAAAAAATCCGGCAGTGGCTTTCGGAAACTGCTCAAAATATAAGTTAAAAAGAAAGGGTAATTATGTCGGAGCATATCGCCAGTAAGTTGTCTTTTTTAGATCGTTTTCTTACGGTGTGGATTTTTGCGGCCATGATTCTGGGTGTGGGGCTGGGATATTTCATCGAGGGGATTGAAGCCTTCATCAACCGCTTTCAGGTGGGGGCAACCAATATTCCCATCGCGGCGGGGCTTATCTTGATGATGTATCCGCCGTTTGCGAAGGTGAAGTATGAGGATTTGCCGCTGGTCTTTCGCAATGTCAAAATTCTGGGCCTGTCTTTGGTGCAAAACTGGATTATCGGGCCGATTCTGATGTTTGCCCTGGCCGTTATCTTTTTGCCGGACAAGCCTGACTACATGGTGGGGCTGATTATGATCGGGCTGGCGCGCTGTATCGCGATGGTCATCGTCTGGAACGAACTGGCCAAAGGAAGCACTGAATACGCGGCTGGTCTGGTGGCGTTTAATAGCATTTTTCAGGTTTTATTTTATAGTGTGTTTGCCTGGTTTTTTATCACGGTGCTGCCCCCTTATTTCGGGCTCTCCGGTGTTGTTGTGAATGTCAGCATCGGCCAGATTGCCGAAAGCGTTTTCATCTATCTGGGCATTCCCTGCATCGCTGGTGCGCTGACTAGGCTCATCGGCGTTAAGGTGATGGGGAAGGAGCGCTATCATCAGCGATTTGTGCCTTTGATCAGCCCGCTTACGCTGATAGCGCTTTTATTCACCATCATGGTGATGTTCAGTCTGAAAGGTAATCTGATCATAACGCTCCCGCTCGATGTCGTGCGCATTGCCATTCCCTTGTTGATCTATTTTGTGGTTATGTTTCTGGTGTCGTTTTATATGGGCAGAAAATTGGGAGCGGATTATTCTAAAACGACGACTTTGGCATTTACAGCGGCCAGCAATAATTTTGAATTGGCTATCGCTGTGGCTATCGCAGTTTTCGGGATTCACTCCGGTGCCGCGTTTGCAGCTGTCATCGGGCCGCTGGTGGAAGTACCGGTGATGATCGCACTGGTGACAGTGGCATTGAAATTTCAGACCAAGTATTTTCAGAAACAGGGCTGATTAAAAAGGATTTATCGTTGGGTATTGTTATGCAGGAAGCCATAAAAGAGCCGGGGCATGATATCCGCGAACATGCCCGAAAAATGAAAAAATTCTCGGCCTGGAATCCGAACCGGTCGGGGTAATATTCACGAAGGGGACGCGGCCTTTACCTTTTTCCGCTGGCACAGGCTGACGTCGAACCCGATGTGGTCATCGTTGAAGACGACGTCGAACCCGATGTGGATTGCGCTTGCTGATCTGCACAGGCAAAAGGGCAGTCGGGTTGAGAGTTCCACGGCGATTTTGCAGGCAACCTGTGTCGATGCCACGGTGATTCGCTATCCGGAGCAACGATTGAACCTCAGTTACGGTTGTTAAGGCTGCCGCGACGCAACGGATATCCTTTCATCGGAAACAGTTTTGGGGTTTCCCGCAGCGGTGCTGGCAGTCATCACAGACCACCTGGAATATCTGAGGCAGAAAGCCATTGCAAATTCCCGGTCTAAAAAAGCCTACAGGATGCTTGGAGGCGGAAATGCGGGTAAAGTTGATTGCACCCAAACAGTTGATTCCAGTCCAGTGAACAATCAAAAAAAGGATGATAAGGAGGGACAGCAAAAATGGAGGGGAAAATATTGATTTACGGTACGGCTACTTGCCCTTTCTGCGTTCAGGCGCGGGATGCATACAAAGACAGAGCCACATTTGTTGACGTAGAGAAAGATTCTGAAAAGCTCAAAGAAATGCTCACGCTTTCCGGTGGAAAAAGACAGGTGCCTGTAATCATCGATGGCGACAAGGTGACGGTCGGTTTCCTGGGAGATACAAGCCTGCGGGGCGGTATCCCTCTTTTTGGCGGGACCTGATCGGTGTAATCGTCTCTCGTGCAGGGACCATCAAGAATACATGCAATGGAAGGAGATATTTAAAGGTGTCAGGCAATACAACCTGGCGCCTTTAAATTATTAGGGAAATATTGCTTGACAAGGAAGTGATATATGGCTAAATTGCCAAATAGAAATATACCGGAGGGCAAAAATGAAAAATAATCTAAAGACGCGGTATGAGGCGCGGGCGAAAATCATCAAGGCGATGGCGCACCCCAGTCGGCTTCTGATTATTGAAGAACTCAATAAAAGGGAGCACTGCGTAGGAGAACTCACCGAAATGATCGGAGATGATGCTTCTACCGTGTCCAAGCATTTGAGTGTGTTGAAAAATGCCGGTCTGGTGAGCGATGACAAGCGGGGTAATTCCATCTTTTATAGTTTGCGTGTTCCCTGTATCCTGCAGTTCATAGGGTGCGTGGAGGACGTGATTTCAGCCAATGTTAAAGAACAAAAAGCCGTGTTGAAATGCTGCAAATGATCAAGCGTCCGCGGCGAGAGAAAGGCTGTTGTTGAGAACGCATAAGGTAAGCTTATGAAATCTGATTATTTTATTGGGAGGATTTTAGCTGTATGAAGATTGAAATTTTAGGTGTCGGTTGCGCAAAGTGCCATAAGTTGGAAGAACTGGTTCGCGATATTGCGAAAAAAGAAGGCATCAGCGCTGATATTTCCAAGGTGGAAGACTTCAAAAAGATCATGGCCTATGGCGTCATGACAACACCGGCTTTGGTGGTCAATGGCGAAGTGAAGGCGGCGGGCAAAATACCTTCGGAAGACCAGATCAAAAACTGGATTAAATAAATGATGGAGGTGAAAAATGGACCCCAAATCAGTAGCCAAGCAGATGATGATATTCAACAAAACGGCTTTTGATAACCATTTCCGCGCCATGCAGGCGTGGCATGAACAAACGGAACGAGTGGTGAATAAATTCTGGGAGAAATCCCCCATGTTTCCCGAAGAAGGGAAAAAAGCAATTACCGAATGGATGACAGCCTACAAAAAAGGCTGTGATGATTTTAAAAAGCTTGTGGATGAAAACTTCAGGAAGGTTGATGCGTTTTTTAAAGAGACGTAAGCCTCTTGCTCCTTAATCCCCCTCCTTGAGGAACAGAGGCTTGGCGATGTTGGATAATCAAGGGGAAGCAGGTTGTTCTTAAATCAGAAGATGTCATGAATTAAAGGAGGTGTCGTTATGGCTGAATGTTGTGCAGGCGGAACAAGATTGATTTATTCCTGTGCCGGGTCAGCGGATGTCGGTGAAATTGCCGATCGGGTGACACGGCGGCTGCGCGATGAAGGATATGCGACAATGACCTGCCTGGCCGGTCTGGGCGCTGGACTATCGGGATATGTGAAGTCAGCTTGTGGCGCTGATGAAAACATTACAATTGATGGTTGCAAAACCGCCTGTGCCAGAAAATCATTGGAGCGAATCGGCGTTACTCCCAAATCCTTTATTTTAACGGATATGGGCCTGGAGAAGCATGAGACGCCCGTTACGGAAAAAATTATTAATGAAATATTGGAGAAAATTAAAAAACTTGTTGGTTCTTCGACAGTAACACTGCAAACCACAGGCGGCTGTGGTTGCGGTGGCAAATGCTGAAAAGCAAAGCTCGATTCAATGGGCGCTGCGGGAAATATTGCACTGCTTACATCAATATCAGGGAGATTATTACATATGAAATTGCGTTCAAAATTAATAAGGTGCTTAGCGTTATTTGCTGTTTTTACACTTCTCTTTCTCTCAGCTGATTGCGGCAAAGCACTCGCACAGAACAAAACCGGCAAGTCCACGACCTCAAGGCCGTCCGTCTTCAAGCCGCTGGTAACATTTGTGGAAATCGGTGCGGCCTCATGTATTCCCTGCAAAGCTATGCAACCCATTATGAAAGAGGTGGCAGAAGAATATAAAGGACAGGTCAAGGTTGTTTTCCATGATGTCTGGACGAAAACGGGCAAGCAGGACGCAGAGAAATACAAAATTAGAGTAATTCCGACACAGGTTTTCCTGGATATAGAAGGTAAGGAATACTTCCGGCACGAGGGGTATTTCCCAAAAGAGGAACTTGTTAAAGTTCTCAAAATCCAGGGGGTCAAATAAATGATTGTTGACCTATTTACCTGGCTGACAGGCGCGCTGACCCAGGCACCGGCAATTGCCATTGGGGCCGCGTTTGTCTGGGGGGTGCTTTCAGTCATTTTATCACCCTGTCATATTGCGTGCATTCCCCTGATTGTCGGCTTCATTGACGGCCAGGGCAACATCACCACGCGGCGTGCCTTTGGTCTTTCGCTGCTCTTCGGATTTGGTATTCTGATTACGATTGGAGTTATCGGAATCATCACCGGACTGTTGGGACGAATGCTGGGCGATATCGGCGGCTATGGCAATTATTTTGTGGCGATTGTTTTCTTTGCCATTGGTCTGAATTTGCTCGGCATCCTGCCGCTGCCTTTTATGGAAGGTGGAGCAAATCCGAAATATCAGCGCAAAGGATTGCTTGCCGCTTTCGTGCTGGGTCTTTTGTTCGGCATTGCTCTGGGGCCCTGCACTTTTGCTTACATGGCTACCATGTTGGGGGTTGTGTTCAGTATCGCATCGACGCAGATTATTTTTGCCCTTTCCCTGCTTCTGGCATACGGTATCGGCCACTGTGCGGTTTTGGTTTTTGCCGGCACCTTTACGGAAGTTGTTCAGCACTATCTTCACTGGACGGAGAAGTCAAAAGGCGCATTGATCCTGAAAAAGGTTTGCGGTGTTTTAGTGTTTTTGGGTGGCGTTTATATGATACTTTTAAACTTCTGGTGATGATAAACGAGATTCATGTTTTATGATTAATATCAAAAAACGGATGTCAATGCTTCTCCTGTTTCTGTCGGCGCTCTGTTTAAGCAGTTGCAGCTATGCACAGAAGCAACTGGATATTTCAGGGCTGAAGGATCTGAGCGAGGACATCACCGCTGATGTCCCTGCCGGCACCCCGGAAAAACTCCAGGCTTTTGTCCTTAAAACTACGCTTGCGACAGATACCGAGCCTGCGCCAGATATTCATTTTACAGTAAGCCCACTTGGGAAATGGCAGATTGAGCATCCGTCCGGCGACAAGCTGATTACGGAAAAAATAACATTTCCGTCGGGAATCAGGCACCAAAACGGGATGGATACCGCTATCTTTTATGTTTATCGAACGGGGGAACTGAAAGATAAAAAAGTCATCCTCTGGGTTCCCGGGGCCGGGGTCTCCGATTTTGCTTTCCGGTTTATAAAGTACTTTTTCCTGGAAGCACTGGCCAGGAATTACAACATTGTTTTTTATGTGCCGCCTTACCATCTCGAAAGAACCGAGGCCGGCAAAAGAAATGGTGCGGGTATGCTTACACCCGATCATGAAAAAAATATCTCCGTTTTGTTAAACTCCGTGCGGGAATTGCGAACCATGATTTCGTATTTAAAGAGAAACGGCGTTACAAAGATCGGCGGCTGGGGGGGCTCCATCGGGGCGACGATGCTTTTGCTCACGGAGCAGACGGAAGAATTCGATCACCTCAACATAATGATTCCCATCATTGACTTCGATACTGTGATCTTCAGGAACAAACACTTGCGTGGCGCCGTTGCTCAATTTGAAAAAGCGGGATATTCTATAAATCTTCTGGAACAAGCTTACGGCATTGTTAATCCAATCAGGTATCAATTGAAGGTTGATCCGAGTCGCGCTCAGATTATGTATGCCGAATACGATCAGTTGACACCGGAAATGGACATGGCTGCATTTGCTCAAAAAAATAACATAAAAAAGCTCATTGCTTATCCGCGAAGCCATGCAACGATGTTGCTGACAGGGAAAATATACGGCGATTATGGTCTTTTTCTCGATACGGTAAATAGCGTAGATTGAAAAGACTGCTAGAGGAGTGTATATGAAAGAAAGAGTCCTTTTTTATGCACGGCGAATTCCTGCCGGTCACAGATGGCCGGAGGGATAGCCAATTCGTTTTGGCGCGGCAGGCGAGGGCTTTGAAGAGGTGTTGAAATAGCATTGTGCGTTCAACGAAGAAAGAATAGCACCGGTCGGTCTGAAGGAGATTGTTATGTCGGGTTTTGCTGTGCTCATTAAAAAGTGTCGCCATATTGCCACCATCATCCTGGCGCTCATTGCTATTGGAATCATGGCGTATTATGATTACTGCGATACGGATTGCAGTTATCTCAAGGGAGACATTTTCGGCATTGATCTCAAATGGTTCGGCATTGGGTATATGGCGACCATCATAGTCTTTGCCGCATTTCGGCAAACAAATTTTGTGCGGGCATTACTGGCCGCCGGCCTGGGCGTGGAAGTGCACCTGTATGCCTTTCAGGTGCAAAACGATGTTTATTGCCCTTTTTGTCTGGCTTTTTCGGTTATGCTGATTGCTTCATTTATCATCAACTACGAAGTCCCGTCCGCGTGGCGCGAAAAGCGCAGCCGGATGTGGCTCTATTTTTTGGGGGAGGTTGATTTTCCGATGTTTAAAATGAATAAATTGCCGTTATTGCTGTTTAGTTTGTTGGGATATCTGACTGTTTTGTTTTCTTTCACCGGGTCAGTGACGCCTGCTTACGGACAGGATGCCGTCCGGGTGATTCCGTCGCTGGGCAAAGGGCCATATGAAGTGATTATGTTTGCCGACTATTTCTGCCCGCCCTGCCGCCGGATAGACACAAAGGCCGAATCATTATTCAAGGAATTATTAGCGACAAAGCAGGTGAAAATAACATTTGTTGATGTGCCGTTTGCCAAAATGACGCCAACTTATGCCAAATACTATCTTTATGCGGTGAATGCCAATTCCAGTGTGAACAATGTTCTGCATGTCCGCAAAGTTCTTTTTGATGCGGCTCAGGATATGCGTATTCAAGAGGAAGGTGCTTTGGTTTCCTATCTTCAAGTAAAGAAAATTATTTGGAAGGCAATGGATGAAAAATCAATTTTCCCGCTTTTGAGTGTTGCAATTAAAGAACACAAAGTTCGTTCTACGCCAACATGCATCATCAAGTATGGGACGCAGGGCGTAAAAGAATACGTGGGTGATGATAAGATATGGGACGGATTAAAGCTGTTTAAAGAATATTTGTCCACAGGAAGAAAATAGAACTAACCCTTGTCTTGCGGGAATATCTTTGCAGGGATGGGCGCTTGAATATTTTTATTCTTAACTCAGTGAATTGGAAAAGACAAAGATTATCGTCACGGCCTGCCCGCATTATGACCGTTCAGAAATTGCCCGCACCTTTCTAACGTTGAAAGGCTACCGGTCAAGATACCTGACAGATGGACTTCCTGGACTGGCAAATTACCTGCGCGGAGATAAAGCAAAAGACTTTATCGATGAGATAAAAAAATAGGAAGAAAAGGAAAAAATCATGAAAGAATGGCAAAAATTATTATGGATTATAGGCATCTTTTTGGGCGCTTATTACATACCCTGGGAATCGGTGCTGATCCGCCAGGCGGGGCTCGAAGCGTTTATGATGCTTCAGGACTATGCGCGCCAGCATGTGCTCACCTGCCTCATCCCCGCATTTTTCATCGCCGGCGCCATCA
Organism: Deltaproteobacteria bacterium HGW-Deltaproteobacteria-12; assembly: GCA_002840565.1. Taxonomy (GTDB): domain Bacteria; phylum Desulfobacterota; class Syntrophia; order Syntrophales; family Smithellaceae; genus MVRV01. Next base: position 51,182 of record PHBK01000020.1, read on the forward strand.
GTGTTTTTGTTTCGCAGGCGGCGGTGCTTAAATATTTCGGCGCGAAGGCCAATAAAATTCTGTCCTACTCCGTCGCATCTGTTTCCGGCTCTGTTCTGGCGGTCTGCTCCTGCACGGTCCTGCCTTTGTTTGCCGGCATTTATACTCGCGGCGCGGGCATCGGCCCGGCCGCGGCCTTTTTGTATTCCGGCCCCGCGATCAATGTCCTGGCGATTATTCTCACGGCCAAGGTACTGGGCTGGCAGTTGGGATTGGCGCGAGCCGTCGGCGCCATTTTGTTTGCCGTGATTGCAGGCCTGCTGATGGCGTTTATTTTCCGTAAGGACGACGCCAACCGGGAAACGGGCGAAATCTTTTTGCCGGAAGACGAAGGAAAGGGAAGGGCGCTGTGGCAGGATGCCGTTTATATGCTGGTCATGGTGCTGATTCTGGTATTTGCCTCGTTTGCCAGACCAACAGACGATGACGGCGGCCTCTGGCGCATGATCTTCAACATCAAGTGGTTTCTGGTGATTGGGCTGATGATTGTTTTGGGAGTTATGCTCAAGAAATGGTTTGTCAAAGATGAACTCAAAGGGTGGGTGCAGGCGACCTGGGATTTTTCCAAGCAAATTCTTCCACTCTTATTCGGCGGCGTTTTAGTGGCGGGGTTTTTGCTGGGCCGCCCCGGTTATCCGGCACTGATTCCAGAACAATACATACAGGCACTGGTTGGAGGCAATTCGCTGGCGGCCAATTTTTTCGCCTCCATCGTCGGCGCGTTCATGTACTTTGCCACGCTCACGGAAGTGCCCATTCTTCAAGGTCTGATTGGCTCCGGCATGGGACAAGGCCCGGCACTGGCACTGCTTCTGGCCGGCCCCGCCCTGTCGCTGCCCAGCATGATCGCCATCGCCAGCATCATGGGCGTTAAGAAAACTGCCGTTTACTGCGCCATTGTGGTGGTCCTTTCGACAATTGCCGGTATGGCTTACGGATTTATGATGGCTTGATGGAATGTTGACTGATATCTGGAATGAGCCTCAATATAAGGCTTTCCGGCGGCGGGTGCGGGAGTTTGATTTTCCGCCGTGTCCTGATTGTGATTGCTATATGGCAGACAACAATGAAGAAGATTGCCAAGGCAATCCTTTTCCCGTTTGCGGCGATTGTCTGCGGGCTCGCGGGATTATTCGGTGTTGATGTTAATTCCCAATACCTGCTAATTGGCATTCCCTACTATCCGGATTTCCTGCTGTGGGAAAGGTATAACTATTTGCGAAGAAGCGAAGCGATTTAAGATCTCCTGATAAATACCGGACTGCACAGTTACATAGTCTTGAACGGCAACCCAGGGACGAACGGCAATCTGAATTGAAGAGTCGGCAAGAGTTGTGATGCCGACTAACGGCGCCGGATCCTGCAAAACCAGGTTATTGTCTTTCAGTACTTCTGTTATCACGGTGACGGCACGTTTTATGTCCGTAGAAAAAGCGACGTGTACAGAAAGGTCGCATTGCCGTATGGAACCGTAATTGTGCAGGATTTCTCCGACAATTTTTCTGTTGGGAATAATTATCAGCGATCGGTCGGCGTGTATCAGTGTTGTGGAAAAAAGCTCTATGGAAACAACTTCACCATAAACCCCAAGCAATTCGATGTATTCTCCCACCCGGTAAGGTCTGCTGAAAATAATAGTCAGGCCGGCCACCGCATTGCTTAAGACTCCCTGCGTCGCAAAACCAATGCCGACGCCGGCAATGCCTAAGCCGGCGATAAGGGGCATTATTTCAATGCCTATATTCTGGATGGCCAACAATAAAGCGAATAAAATAATAATAATGTGAACGATGCGAACAAGAAGGATTCGCACCGGAGGTTCGAGCTGACGTTTGCTCAGGTTGTTATCAAATGCTTTGCTGATCCACCTTCCGATAAAGTAGCCGGCAACAAGGATCACCAGGGCGCTGAATATTTTTGTGCCATAAGCCTTTCCAAAATCAATCAGCAGATTAATATAATCGATATTTACCGGTATATTATTCAATTTTTCTGCACCTCACTTTTTGCCTTCAGCTTAAAAGCCGCTGGCGTTCATGTCAATAGAAAAATGTGATAATTAAAAAATCCGGAAACCGATTTGTTTTACTCATTATTCCCTATATATCATTGCTATTTTAGCGGCATTCGGCGTATATAGCAATCGATTGGTCCTGATTCTGCTCCGTGTATGGGGAAACTATAGCTGAGTCAGGAAAATTATTGGCCGGCTGAAAGTACGAAAGGAGGAATTAATATGTCAGAGAAAATTCAATGTGCTCAATTGAGCAATGAACAGGATGTTGCTTCCGCCTTAAAGTTGCAGGATAAAGTCATCGCTCTTTTTTATGCCTCATGGTGTCCCTATTGTTCCCGGTTTTTGCCTGTCTTCAAGAAGCACACGGAAGGAAAGGAGCGGAATTTCCTGCTGGTGCAGGATGACAAAGAGACCATCGGTGAGAAATACTCTGTCGGAATTTTTCCCACGGTGCTTTTCTTTGAAAATGGAAACCTGACCAAACGCCTCGACGGTATAGCAGGAGCGGGCTTGCAGGAAAAGCAGCTCATAGAATTTATTAATTCCTGTCCCTTATCCGGACCGGAATAATCTCGGACATGAAATAATGCGCATTGAACAACCGCAGATGAATTTGGCGGATATAAGGTTCCCGCGGCAATTGGAATCCGACGGCACGGCGGAAATCATCCGGCAGACATTGCTAAGTTCTACCGTTTTGCTCCGGCCGGAAAGTGACTTTGCCGTTCCCCGCATAGAGATGACTGGCCCACTGCAATTTGCACTGCGGAGGGCAAGGCTCCAGGGACGGATTCGCTGCGGTTTTGAAGCTGTCGCCGGTCAACTGGAAAGTGAAAGAATCGGAATAGCCAGTGTGCAGGAACGCACGCATGCCCCTTATGGGAAGCGGATTTCCCGGCTGCTATTATTTTCCAACGATGGCGCCGGACGTCTTTACCGGCATATCGAGCAAATCCTGAAGGCACATTCCCCCAGGTTGCTGGGTTGTCTTGTTAATATGGACAGCAATGATTTCGGCCGTCTGATAACGGATAAAGACAGCAAAATCAAAATAGTTATGCTCGAACATAAAGATGCTGTTTGCGAAATAATGCGGGCGATGATTGCAGCCCCGGATAAGCTTGTTACCTGACCAGTTTAATCGGCAGGTCGTGTTCTTTCCAGCTTCTTCCCTGATAGATGAAAGGATGTAAAATCAGCGACTGAAATGCTTTGCCGCTTTTCTTAAAACTCAGGATGACCAGGGCAGATTCCCCCGGTGCAACCGGAAAACCCGAAGTTCCCGCCATGCCGGCAGTTGTTGTTGAATTATTTTTTGTAAAGGAAACTTTGGATACATCAATTGTTTTCCCGGAGTAGTCTGCCAATTTTGATTTTGTCCAGCGATAATCATCGTCATAAAGGGCAACGCTTTTGTCCACAGTGGAATGGTTGGCAATCCGCACTTGAAACACTGTACCGGTCGCGGTGCTTTTCCAACTATTAAGTGTAAACTCGATTTCATCTGCCTTAACCGATGTTTTCAGCCGCGGCAGGGCTTCATCTTTCGGTGCTGGGAGCTGAACTGATTGCTGTGTCTGTGCTTTTTTAGCCTGAGCGGCAGTCACCTCTCCGTTGCCTTCCATTGTTTCTTTAGCGGCAGCACTTTGCTTTTTGGCGGATTTCGTCTTGGCCGTAATAGCCGGTTTAATTTCCGGATCAGTAGTCGTCGTTCCTTTCCAGAAAAGAATAACTATCACAACGATCAGGGCGGTAATCAAAACGCCGGCGCCCAGCAGAAATTTTTTGTTCACCGGCCCTCCGGTTCTGTCTGGAGCCGATTTCCCGGACACCAATAAAGCTTCTTCGCGGCCATCTTTGGCGGGAATATCAGCTGTTTTTTCTGCAGCGTCATAAGATGAGTGACTGGGCCGCAAACCTGCATGTTCAACCGCATAAATATCATGCTCGCGAACATGTTTGTCGGCGCGCGCGCCCTTGTAACTGAACAGCCGGGCATATTCCTGCGACAGACAGGAAACAACGTCAAAGTAAGATCGCGAAACCAGTAATTGTCCCGGTTCCGCGAAACTCATGATGCGCTGTGCCACATTGATGCCATCACCGATAAGATTAAGCTGTTTATTGATATCTTTCAGTATCTTGACGGGCCCCAGATTAATGCCCATGCGGATAAGCAGGTCATCGGCCATGTCTGCTTTCTCGGTGGCCAAAGAATCACGCAGGCTCATGGCCACAAAAAGCGCATCTTCCGGGTCTCCCAAAAATCCAATGGCGGCGCCGTCACCGGTGTCGAGAATGATGCGATCATTAAGGGGAATATCTTTTAAGCAATCGGCAAGACGGTTGTTAAAACGCTCTTTTATTCCTATTTGTTCAACTACCGGCTTTTTGGAATATTCAACGATATCCAGAAAAAGGACACTACAGATGAACGTCCTGTTGGAACGCATATGCAAATTTGGTGAACTCTGAGAATCAATGCTCATCGCAACCTCTTCGGATAAATCTATAAATAAAGCCAACTATAAAAGCAAGTAATTCCGCTATCGACCGTCATTGCCGAGACCGGACAGCGCTTTTCCGCATACCGGACACTTGCCGCCGGGAGGCAGGTCTGTTTTCCGAAATTCCATGGTGCAGTATCGGCAGGTGATGAAAAGCGCATTAGCGGAGCGCAGAGGCTGTTCCTGGTCCGGGACAACATTCTGCTCCCGGGGCTTGGGCGCCTTTTGCGCCGGCTGCGAACGGACTTCCGGCTTCAGAGCGTGTTTGAGGGAATGGAGCATTTGTTCAGCCGTGATCTTTCTGGCGATGCGGATGTAAGTAAACTGGTAGTCGTCATCCGATTTCCATTGAATGCAAAGACGGTAGGCCTCGCGCAGCGTTCTTTGCGGAAACAGGAAAACCAGCGGTCCTAAAAGCAGGGACCGGCCAATGGGATAACGTTTGTGCACCGAGGAATCGTCGAGGAGCGAGACCTCGACCACCCTTTCGAGGGGGATGCGACCCAATTCTTTCTCGCCGTCATGCAGTATGAGGTAATCGCGCGTGGGAAGACAGGCGACCGTCCTTTCTGCCGGCACGGCATCCAGCAGAGACTGCAGATCAGGGACATTTCCCTTGGAAATATGTCCGGTTACAGAGTCCATTGTATTGAGTAATCTACACGAAACAGATTATCATGTCTATTACTTTCCGGCATCTTCAGTTTTCAATTGTCTTATTAAAAAACTGTCCAACTGATTAGCAAAGGCCTGGCGGTCTTTCTTGTTGAATGTAGCGGGGCCGCCCGTGATCATGCCGCCGTCGCGCAACTCATTCATCAGGCCGCGTATCGCCATGCTGTCCTTGATATTATCCTCTGTATAAAGTTTGCCCCGGGGGTTGAGCGCGAAAGCTCCTTTGGCAACCACACGGTCGGCAAGCGGAATGTCGGCGGTAATGACTAAATCACCCGTTTGGGCAAGCTCCGCGATGCGGTCATCAGCCACGTCCTGACCGGCCGGAACCAGAATAACCGAGATATGAGCGGTATTTTCAATCCTCACCGGTTTATTAGCAACAAAAACAAGGGGTACATTCAGACGAGCCGACGCCCGCATCAGAATATCCTTGATTATGTTCGGGAAAGCATCGGCATCAATGAATATCCGCATTTTTGTCCTTGATTTTTCAAACACATTTATCTGTCTTTGCGAGGAGCAAAGCGACGCGGCAATCTTTACAATAATCAAACCCTTATGAGATTGCTTCACTTTGTTCGCAATGACGGCAGTTGCGCTTTGCAACAGTCTTTTTTTATAACTATTTTCAGTTCGATATTATTTCTTTCACCCTGCCGACAATACCGCCCTGCAGTCGCACTTTGATGCCGTGAGGATGCATCTCCGATTTGGTGAGAATATCAGCGACGATGCCGCAGGTAAGATTACCGGAGCGCTGGTCCTGCTTCTGGACAACCTTGACTTTCATTCCCACCTTGACATCGGATCGCCTGTTTCCGTTTATCATTTTTCTGCCGCCAGTGCCGCAAGCTTTTTGCTTCGGGGCAACTTTTTAATTTTTATCTCCAGCCGTAGCGCTTCTGCTCTGGACAGGCGCCTGCTTACGGCCAGTAATTCGACCGGTAACCGGGACCGGGTGTACTTAGATGCATCGCCCTGATTATGCTTAAGTAGCCGCTGGGCCATATTATTTGTTATGCCGGTGTAGAACGTGTTATCACGGCAACGCAGGATATATACGACCCAGTTTGCGTTCATCTGTGCATCTGCCGGTTTCATCTTTTCACCTGCGGCGCAGCGCGTCGGCAAAGGGATTATTGAACGGCTTCGGAGGCTCCTTGCCGCGCTTTTTTTCATCGGGGCCATGCGGTTTGCCGGGTTTAATTTTGTGTTCGCCTGCCGTGCCGGCAGCGGGAACCTTTTGCTCAGCTTTATCCCGGACAGGAGTCTTTTCTCCCGGATTCTTTTTCATGGACAGCGAGATCCTTTTCCTGTCGCTGTCGACGGCCAGAACAGTTACTTCCACTTTCTGATTTACTTTGACAACGTCCGCGGGGACTTTAACAAATCTGTCGGCCATCTCGCTCAAATGGACCAGGCCGTCCTGATGGACACCGATATCCACAAAAGCGCCGAAGGCGGTGATATTTGTCACCACGCCGGTCAACTTCATGCCGACAATCAGATCGGATATTTTTTCGATCCCTTCGGCAAAGACGACATTTTCAAACTGCTCGCGGGGATCGCGCCCCGGCTTGGCGAGCTCCGCCATAATATCTTTCAGGGTCGGCAGTCCCACTTTATCCGTGATATAGTCGGTTAAAATTATCTTTTGCCGTCTGGCCTCATCGGCCATCAAGTCGCGAACCGTGCAGCCCTGGTCCTGCGCCATCTTTTCCACGATAGGGTAACTTTCCGGATGGACGGCGCTGGCATCGAGCGGATTTTGGCTTTCGCGAATCCGCAGAAAGCCTGCCGCCTGTTCAAACGCTTTGTCGCCAAGACGCTTTACTTTTTTAAGTGCATTGCGAGCCGGGAAGGGGCCATTTTCATCGCGATACTTGACGATATTTTCCGCCAGCGCCGGCCCGAGGCCGGAGACATAAGAAAGAAGCTGGGCGCTGGCCGTATTGACTTCCACACCGACCGCGTTGACGCAGCTTACCACCATGTCATCCAGACAGCGCTGCAGGTCGTCCTGATCAACATCGTGCTGATACTGGCCTACGCCAATAGCTTTGGGTTCAATCTTGACCAGCTCCGCCAGCGGATCCATCAGGCGCCGGCCGATGGATACGGCGCCGCGGACGGTGATATCCTCGTCGGGGAATTCATCGCGGGCCAGCTTCGAGGCGGAATAAATCGATGCTCCGCTTTCATTGACCATGACCACCGGTATCTCCTGGGGCAGATTGAGACTCTTCAAGAAGGCCTCTGTCTCCCGTCCGGCTGTGCCGTTGCCGACGGCAATTGCTTCAATGCTGTATTTGCGGCAGAACTCTCTCACTGCCTGAGCTGCCGCCTCGCGTGCTTTCTCGGAAAGAAGCGGAAAGATGGCTTCATGCGCCAGCAGTTTCCCCTGACGATCCAGGCAGACTGTTTTGCAGCCCGTCCGGAAACCGGGATCAATGGCCAATACGGCCTTTTGGCCCAACGGCGGCGCCAGCAGAAGCTGACGCAGGTTATCGGCAAATATTTTAATGGCCGTTTCATCGGCCCGCTTTTTGGTTGTCAGCCGGACTTCCGTCTCCATGGAAAGGGACAAAAGGCGCTTGTAACTATCATGGACAGCGAGCCGTACCTGCTCGGCTGCTTGAGTGCTATTCTTAACAAATAGCTCTTCCAGAGTAGTTAACGCTTCCTGATCCGGCGGGGTCATCCGCAGCATCAGAAATTCTTCGCGTTCGCCGCGACGCAGCGCCAGAACCCGGTGCGACGGAGCCGAGGCTACCGGCTCTTCCCACTCATAATAATCCTTGTATTTGATGCCCGTTTCGATCTTGTCCGTTAAAACTTTGGACTGGATTATTCCCTTTTCCAGAAACAGTGTCCGCATCTTCGCCCGTGCATCCTGATTTTCATTGACCCACTCGGCAATGATATCGCGCGCTCCCGCCAGAGCATCATCCGCCGTGGCGACCCCTTTCTCTTCGCTGATAAACGCGGCGGCCTCCAAAGCGACATCCATCTCTTCCTGAGCAAATATTCTTTCCGCCAGCGGTTCGAGACCCTTCTCGCGGGCAACAGTTGCCCGGGTGCGGCGTTTGGGCCGAAACGGCAGATAAATATCTTCCAGAACGGACATGGTTTCCGCCGCCGCAATCTTTTCTTCCAGTTCCGCGGTCAGCAAATTGCGTTCCGTCAGGGATTTTAAAACAGCGGCGCGGCGATCATCCAGCTCGGCGAGTTGCTGAAGCCGGTCGCGGATGGCCGTAATCGCCACTTCATCAAGCGATCCGGTTACTTCCTTGCGGTAGCGGGCGATAAAGGGAACAGTTGCCCCTTCTGCAATCATCGAGGCTGTATCGCTAACCTGTTGGGATGTAATGCTTAGTTCTTTGGCAATTTTTTCGTAATATAATTGATTCATGTTCTTCCTTATGCAGAACGTATTTATATAACCGTTCTTAATACTTTTTATTTCTGTTTATTATAGGTTTTTCAGGAATTCTTCTACAGATATGCCTGTGCCCTTGGTAATCTGATGGAGTGTGCCCTTCTTGAGGTCTTTGGTGTGGAAGGGTTTGTTTAAAGGAATAACGCCACTCATAAGCTGACGCACATTTCGGTTATATGGACATTATCCGGGATAATTTCGCCGTCTCTTTCCTTTTTTACCTCCAAGTAAAGTTCCATAGCTTCCCGGATGTTGTCCATCGTTTCCTGGTAAGTTTCTCCCTCAGAAACGCATCCTGGTAGTCCGGGGACATAAGCGGTAAATCCGCCTTCCGGTTGCGGTTCAAGGACGACTTTGTAGAAGTAATCCGGCATGGGCAGATTCTTTTCTGTGATTTAGAGTATTAATGATATCAATGTTTGTAGCGTGCCAGAGGTTACCAGATTTGTCAATCGGGTTTTTGGTTTCGCCCATTCCTTCGTATTTGACCGCTGTTGCTGGATAAGCACGATCCTATCACAAAGCTGAGACTGGTCAATATTTTTGTGGCGTTGGTTTATTCCGTTGCAATTCAATAGCTACCTTGTATCATGATTGAGGCTGTGTCGTAACTACCTTTTTTGTCATTCCGTGCAAGCGCAGCGCGACGAAGAGCCTGCCACGTACTTGATACGGGGGAATCCAGTATTTTCATTGTAGCTGGTTCCCGACTTTCGTCGGGACGACGTCTGGATGCCGGTTTTCACCGGCATGACGGTGTTGATGGCGTTTCCTTCTATTGAGACACAGTCTCGTATGCCGGGTGGCAATCTTTCTTCTTTCATGAAACGCATCGACCGAGGTGATCTGCCTTTTTGACCGGCAACTAATTGTTTTTTCTTGCATTGCTTACAATAAATAGTATTATTCTTCACGCAACATAAAAAGGAATGTGAGCGCGGTTTAAAAACATATTTTTCAAGACTTGGCCATATGCCGCCTTCCACATCTCCTCGCAATTTAATGAGAGGCTATGGCACCATGAAGAAAATATTTCAAATCGATAAATGACTTTTTATTGCTTATTGTCATTGCTCTCTATACTTTACATCGGCATCTAAATAAAACGTTGGAGCAGTAGTGAATTCTAGTATGCGTTTAAAATGAAAGGATTTGATGAACTGAATGAAGCTTAGAAATATTGAAATACTAGAAAATGATTCAAATAAAAAGGGTGATCTCTTTGGACGCCTTATGTCTGATTTTTTTCACGCATTGGGATACGATGAACCAAGGCTCAATATTCATAAGTCTGGCAGAGAGATTGATTTAACCTCCCAACACAGAACTGAGCAAAAAATTGCTATAGCAGAATGCAAAGCTCATTCAGAATCAATAGGGGGTGCGGACATAAATAAATTTGTTGGCGTAATTGATGCTGAAAAAAGAAAACTCAAAAAAGATAAAGCATTAAAAGGTTACAATGCGGTAGGTTACTTTATCTCCTTATCGGGTTTTAGGGAAACAGCAATCGAACAAGAAAATGACTGTGATAATAAGAGAGTCATTCTTATCAAACCCGAAAAAATAGTTACGGAGTTAGTTCGCGGGAAAATATTAGTTTCATTTGAAGAAGCAGTTGGTTGTTTATCATCAACAGTTCCTAAACTCACGTTGATTAATCATGCAGATTTAGTAGCTTCCAATAAAGGTTGGGTCTGGGCTTTTTACTATTCTAATTCTAATGGACAAAAACCATCACATTTTGCATTGGTTCATGCGGAAGGGAAGCCTCTTTTTAGAGATTTAGCAGAAGAAATAATTTCAATAGACATTAATTTGAATAAAGTATTTGAAGGCCTGGCCTTGTTAAACAAAGAAGAATCTACAGATACTATGCAACATAATTTAAAAGAAACCGGCATAAAATATTTTAAGTATCTTGAAAATGAATTAGGTGAAATCCACTTTGAAGGATTACCAACAGATAAAGAAGCGGGTTCAGTTAAAGTTAAGTTAGAAAACATATTTGTCCCACTCCATTTAAACAAAAGTCAACAAAGCAAAAAAAGAACGGAATTAGATTTTGATGAAAGTAAAAGAGAAGGGATTGGCGACATATTAAACAAACATTCAAAACTTGCAATACTGGCTAAACCAGGTGGTGGTAAATCAACTCTCATTAAACGAATTGCAATTGCTTATGCTTTTCCTGAAAGACGGAAGCTAATAAACGACAAACTTCCAGAAAAAATTTTGTTTCCAATATTTTTGCGATGTAGAGAACTTGGAGAAAAAGTAACTTTAAGTATTACCGAAATTATAAACGCTATCTCCACAAGAGCTGAGATAAACTCATGTGCTGATGAGTTTTCAATTTTAGTTTCAAAGTCTTTACAGCAGGGTACTGCACTATTACTTATTGATGGTTTGGATGAAATTGCAGAAGACAAAAACAGAATATCTTTTGTTAATCAACTAAGAACGTTTGTCGCTACTTATCCCACTATAAACATTATTGTAACTTCAAGAGAGGCTGGTTTTAGAGTTGTTGCTGATTTTTTAGCAACGTATTGTGAAAACTATACGGTCTCAAATTTGATTGAATCAGAAATTAAAGAATTATGCATAAAGTGGCATAAAGCAATTATCGATGAATCTGCAAATACTGCTAAAGAAGCAAATAAACTCAGCGAATTAATTATGAAGGATAATAGAATTAAAGCATTGGCAAAGAATCCACTTCTTTTAACAACTCTTCTTTTTGTCAAAAGATGGGCGGGCTATCTCCCTACTAAACGAAGTGTACTTTATCAGGAAATGATAAAACTTCTTTTGGTGACTTGGAATGTTGAAGGACATGAAATTCTTGACATTGAAGAAGCAGAACCCCAACTTGCCTTTGTTGCATACTGGATGACTAAGCAAGGTCAGCAAACGATTACTGCCGATGAACTTAATAGTTGCCTTATTGAAGCACGAAAGCAAATGCCAGAAATTTTGGGATACACAAATGTTAGCCCTTCAGAATTTATAAAGCGAGTTGAATCAAGAAGTAGTTTGTTAATTATGTCAGGATATAAACGACTCGATTCAGGTAATACAACTGCTGTTTATGAATTTTTGCATTTGAGTTTTCAAGAGTATCTAACAGCTAAAGCAATTGTAAAAAGATTTATCCCAAAGTGTGATTCAGAGAAAAAAGTGGTGGACATTATTAAGCCTAATATTAATAGCGAAAATTGGAAGGAAGTAATTCCATTAGCAGCAGTATTGTTAGAAAGAGATACGAAAGATTTAATAGAGTGCCTGATTTCTGAATCAAAAATTGTTGCCTCGAAGGATAAAAAGGAAAGGACGAAGCAAGATAAATTAGCTCCTTCTTTGTTAGGAAGTTGTCTTGCTAATGAGATTCAAATCTCACCTGACTTATTAGGGACTGCAATTGAATGGTATGCTAAAAATACTTATTCAGTACGTGATGGAGGAAATACTGAAATAATTCTTAAAAATAAATTTGGTACGACCTTTAGGAAAAGGATTAAAGAATGTTTTATTGAAAAATATGATGATAAATATGTTTTCCCCGTAGGTTCAATTTTGGCTGACATTTTTATCATTGATGTCAATAGTCAAGAGAAGAAGCTTGCCATCAAAAATGCAATTCTTTCGACGTTGAGAAGTGAAAAAAAAGAGGATAAATGTTCTGCAATACTAGGAATGATGAACTATGCCTTTGGACTCGCAAGACCTTATAAATCAGAGAAGCAATCTATCTCAGATTATGAGGCGATTTTCGATAACATGTTAGATTTGTTAAAAACAAATGATCCTCACTACCATTTTTCAATATGTTGGTGTCTTGCGTGGTCTGGACAGGCAAATATATTTCCCGATAAGTTGAGAATTCCCTTCACAACTTATTTAGTAAAATTATGGATTAAATCAGGTGAGCAGAATATGCAGAGAGTAACTTCATGGGCTCTGAGCGAGATACTTACACCATCAATTCCCAAAAACAAAATTTCAAAGATTCAAAAACTCAAAACTGCAATTTACGATAGCTTCCAAAAGCCAAATAGTGAATTTGACCAATTAGTATCAATTTATTTAGGTACTATTATTGGTGAGTGTTTTGAGAAAAAAGCGATTATAGAAACATTCAAAACTCATCCTGATCGGCACAGAGCAAATACTGATCAACCATCAAGTTATGCTCAATTTGTAAAGGCTTTAGGAATAAATATAAAAGAAAAGAAATAAACAGAATCCTGAAAAAATACGTGGGAAATGGCAAATGGAGAACGCCCTTAATCTTCTAACTTATTATCCGAAGAGCCGATAATCCTTTTCTCTCGCTATTATCCATGATCTGGTTAACCCAACTCCAAGTCCTCCAAAGATAAAGCTTGCTATTTAAAGAATATGCCTGTACAAGGCATCCCAGTGATAGCGATAGTTATTTGCCTTCCCTCCTTTCTTCTTCAGAAATCCCGGCAGGAAAATCCAGCTAATCGTAACAGAATCCAGCTATAAGGCGGTGTTTGTCGTCGATTATTGCGACGGCGCAACAGCGCAGAAAGCGGTATGTCTAAAACTGCCGCGACGATTAGAAATGGGTTCAAATGTCACAAATACTGAAAAAAGAAGGAAAAAGAAGAAAATGAGTTTTGAGAAGTTTGAGTTAAATGAAAAAATATTTGCCGGAATCCAGGAGCAAGGTTACACCAAACCGACACCTATCCAACTGCAATCAATCCCGCCGATTCTGGAAGGCCGTGACGTTATGGGGCTGGCCCAGACCGGAACAGGCAAAACAGCGGCTTTTGTATTGCCGATTTTACAGCGTCTGATGCAGGGTCCGCGGGGCCATGTCCGCGCGCTGATTGTCGCACCGACACGCGAGTTGGCCGAGCAAACACATGAGGCCATCGGAGAATTGGGGCGCAGAACGCAACTCAAGAGTGTATCCATTTACGGCGGCGTGAATATTAACAGTCAGATTAACAAAATGCGCGGTAAGGTGGAAATTATTGTCGCTTGCCCGGGTCGCCTGCTCGATCATATCAATCGCGGCACAATCGATTTATCCCGGGTGGAAGTACTGGTGCTTGACGAAGCCGATCACATGTTCGACATGGGGTTTCTGCCGGATGTGCGCAGGATTGTTAAAAACGTGCCCACGCAGCGCCAGACGTTGTTGTTTTCTGCAACAATGCCTGATGATATAAGAAAATTGGCCAATGATCTGCTGAAAAACCCGGTTAACATTAAAATCGGCGGCACTGCGCCGGTTGAATCAGTTTCCCATTGCTTTTATCCGGTGCAGATGGACGGGAAAACCGCCCTGCTGAAAGATCTTCTGGATAAAACGCAAACGGAATCTGTTCTTATCTTCACCCGCACAAAATCGCGGGCCAAGAGCGTCGCCCTGCAGCTGGACAGATCGGGCTATAAAGTTACTTCGCTGCATGGAAATTTAACGCAGCAGAAACGCCAGGTGGCCCTCGACGGTTTCCGTGACGGCCGTTATGAAATTATGGTTGCCACAGATATTGCCGCCCGCGGCATTGATGTGACGAGAATTTCCCATGTTATTAATTATGATATGCCTGCCACCGCTGATGCGTATACTCATCGGATCGGCAGAACGGGGCGCGCCGCCAAAACAGGCGATGCTTTTACTTTTGTAACAGGGCAGGACATTGATCTGGCGCATTCTTTAAAAAGAGTGCTAGGCGAAAAACTGGAATACCGCAGTGTTGACGGATTAACGATCATCCTGCCGTCAAGTCAGGTCAATGAGAGAACGGGACGCAGTGGCAATGGCCGGAATCAGGGCAGGACGCAATTTTATCCTAAAACGCAGTCGAGCAGACGCCCGGCGCAGCGCTCTTTTACGCAGGCTAACCGCAGTTCCTGGGCACAGTAGCTTAAAATAATGATTTTGAACTCGCGGGTCGGCGTGGAAGTTTCCCGCCGCTCCCGTGCAGTGAAAGAAAATGCCTGAAAGCCTTTTTTCCCAATATAGTTAACAGGGCTTTAAGAGATTCTTCGTCGCTACGCTCCTCAGAATGACACATTCATTATTTTGTCACCCTGAGCCCTTCACTTCGCTCAAGGGTAAACTCCGCGAAGGGTCTAATTATCATACCAGTCTTTGGATAAATCAGACCATTCCGGATTTGCTGATTCAATTAAATCAATCTTTTTTGACCTCAGCCAGCCTTTGATTTGCTTTTCCCGGGCTATGGCTGAATTTATGTCCGCCGTTGTTTCATAATAAACTAATTTGTTGATATTATATTTTGCCGTGAAGCTCGGAACAAGTTTTTCTTTGTGCTGGAAGACTCGTTGTTGAAGATTATTTGTAACACCCGTGTAAAGTGTCCTAGACTTATTGGTCATGATGTAAACGTAATATTGCTTCATACAATAATATTTTAGAGATTCTTCGTCGCTTACGCTCCTCAGAATGACCCGTTTGTTATTTTGTCACCCTGAGTGCAGCGAAGGGTCTAAGGACGGTCTGTGTGAATGGTCCTGGGAAAAAGAACTTTTCTCCGCCGCTTCTACCGTCTGGGCAATCAGGGTAGCAATGGTCATCGGGCCGACTCCGCCGGGAACAGGCGTATAGGCC
This sequence comes from Deltaproteobacteria bacterium HGW-Deltaproteobacteria-12, assembly GCA_002840565.1. Classification (GTDB taxonomy): domain Bacteria; phylum Desulfobacterota; class Syntrophia; order Syntrophales; family Smithellaceae; genus MVRV01. Next base: position 66,481 of record PHBK01000020.1, read on the forward strand.
GAGCATTTGTTAATGACGGCGGAAAGCTCAATGTCGCCGACGCCACCCGGGTGATAACCCGCGTCCACCACGACAGCTCCTTCTTTTATCCATGCTCCCTTGATGAATTCCGGTTTGCCCACGGCACCGACAACGATGTCGGCTATGCTGATAATTTCCTTCAATCCCTGGGTTTTAGAATGGCAGATCGTTACGGTGGCATGGCTGTTGAGCAGCATCAGCGCAATGGGCTTGCCCAGGATCGGGCTGCGCCCGACTACCACGGCGTGTTTGCCGGCCACGGCGATTTTATAGTGGGCGAGAAGACGCATAATGCCGGCCGGTGTGGCTGAGCCGTAGGCCGGTTCACCCATAGCCATTTTTCCGAAGCCCAGCACAGTTACTCCGTCCACGTCTTTTTCCAAGTTAATCCTGTCAAAGCAGCGCCGCTCATCTATCTGGGAGGGAACGGGGTGCTGCAGGAGGATGCCCTGCACGGCGGGATTGGCATTTAATTTGTCAATTTCACTCAGCAGTTCATCAGTTGTCGTATTCTGCGGCAGAACAATACGCTGAGATTCCATTCCGACGCGATTGCAGGCGTTGCCCTTCATCCGGACATATGTTGCGGAAGCCGGGTCATCTCCCACCAGGATGGTTGCCAGTATCGGCGATCTGCCGGAAGATTTTTCTTTAATTGCCTTTACGCGCAGCGCCAGCTCTGCCTCCAACTTTTGAGCCAGGGCTTTGCCATCCATAATTATTGCAGTCATTCTTTTTTCACCTTTCAATTTTGTGTTAACGATATTAACGCTTTGAGCGAGGAATTAATATGCGCACTTTGTTTTCCCGGTATGAGTGCATACACCGGAAAAGACAAACAACTTTCAGGAAAATTTTGTAAAATCAGGCGGGCGGCGTTCAAAGAAAGCGACAAATGCCTCCTTGGCTTCCGGCGCCTGCAGCATAGAGCTGAAGATCCTGCCCTCTTCACTCATATGAGCGGCTACCGTGTCGGCCAGGCGGGCCTTCATCAGGCTTTTGGTTGCCCTTAAGGATGATGCCGGCAGGCCGACAAGTTTTGCCGCCCGGGCGTAAGCATAAGGCAGAAGGTCCGCGGTCGTCAGGACTTTATTAACCAGTCCCATATTCAATGCTTCCGAAGCAGAGAAAGATTCTCCGAAAAGCAGCAAATCGGCGGCGCGCTGATAGCCGATGAGCTGAGGCAAAAGCATGCTGGATGCGAATTCCGGGCACAATCCGAGCTTGGCAAACGGCATGGAAAACCTGGCGTTATCTGCCGCATAAACCAGATCGCAATGCAGCAGCATGGTGGTGCCGATGCCAATTGCCAGGCCGGCTGCGGCGGCAATGACCGGCTTGCCGGCCATGCTGAGATTACCGATAAATTGAGCAACCGGCAGATCGGCAAGCTCCTGTTTGTTGTTCAGGAAGTCTTCCAGATCGTTGCCCGCGGTGAACATATCGGTCTGTCCGCAAAATAAAATCACCCGGACCGCAGCATCTTTTTCGGCCTCTTTGAGGGTATCCGCCATAATCTGATACATAGCCGATGTGATTGAGTTTTTCTTGTCCGGCCGGTTGAACTCGATAGTCAGAATGCCGTTTTCTTTTCTTGTTATGATGTCCATGTCTTTTCCATCTCTCCAAATTAATTGTTTTACGCGCAAGCTCAAAAAACAGCACAGCGTGAATTAACTAGCCTAATTACCTGAGGACAGTCAAGTTTGATTTTTTACGGCGGGGATAAATTCCTGGCTACGCAGTCCAAACGCCGGTTGCTCAGCGCCCTTCTTTTGCTAATTCCAGGTAATGCAAAATAAAATCCACGCTTTGATCAACACCGATCTTGCTTGTATCGATAGAAATATCATACCGTCGGGCATCAGTCCATTCCTGTCCTGTAACTGCGTGATGATAAAGAGATCGATCTTCATCGCTTTGAGCAATCATCTTTTCCGCAACTTCTTCTGATACTGAATAAAGCTTCTGAACACGATCTTTGCGGAAAGATACATTCGCATGCAAAAAAATGCCGACGCGATTCGGATGTTCACGAAGGATATAAGAGCCGCATCGTCCGATGATAACCGCAGAACGTTCTTTGGCAATGCGGGTTATGATTTCGCTTTCTGCTTTAAACAACTCGTGGTCAGTCGGGTCGGCAATTTGCGGTGTCACGTAGGGAACCGGCGCCACGGCAAATGATCTCACGAAGGACTGCCAGAATGAAAGTATCTTTTCATCGCGGAATTCCAAAGCCTCCTTTACTACCGAAAGTTCTTTGGCTGCCTGACTGATGATTTCCCGGTCTGCATAAAAAACATTCAGGTGCTTTGCCAACTGCTGTCCTATATACGCTCCTCCTGATCCTAACTGACGGCTGATTGTAATTACAAAAGGTGCAGTATTTATCATATTTTGTATCCTCTCTTGTTAAGATGACGCCTTTCTTCCATACAAAAAATAGTAAAGAGGAATAGTTGCCAGGATCAAGATGGCCATTATCAGATACAGGCCACGGTAGCCCGTGAACGGAATCAGAAAACCGAGTAAATAAGGCCCGGCGCCAAATCCTAAATCTACAAAAATAAAGAATGTAGCCGTGGCCAGACCTAATCTGTGCGGCAAAACGTCTTTAATCGAAATTGCCTGCGCGCAGGAGATAAAGTTTCCATAACCGAGACCAATTAAGGCTCCTGCTGATAATAAAGTAATTCCCTGACTGGCCTGGCTGAATAAAAGCATGCCGACTGCAAAGATGAAAAGGCAGGGATAAGCGACAAAATTTGCGCCTTTAAGGTCAAAGAGACGCCCGGATACAGGTCTCGAGATGAAGACGATAACGGCATATACTAGAAAGTAGAAGCTGGCAGCTTCTTCCAGATGGATTTGTTTTGTGTATAACGATATAAACGCTATGACAACGGAGTAACTGAAACCGATGACTAAAATGACAACAGAAATCGGTATCGCCTTAAATTCAAGGTAATTGGATATCTGAAAATTTTTTACAGCTTCTGCCCGATCCTGCTCCGCTGGTTTACCGGCCGGCGCCTGAACAACAAAAGATATGGCAAAACTAATGACTGCCAACAGCGACGTAAAAGTAAAAATCAAGTTAAAATCGACATGCTGAATTAAAAGGATGCCCACAAAAGGGCCCAGCGCTACCGCCAGTATCGCACTCATGCTGTAGTAGCCGATGCCTTCTCCATGTCTGCTTTTAGGAATAATCTGGGCGACTATTGTTCCCGCTGCTGTGCTGGCAATACCGTAAGCAAACCCATGTAAAAAGCGAATTATTATCAGCAGGGGCAAATTTATGGCGGTAAAATATAAAACTGATGTTATGATATAGGCAAGCGAGCCGACCAGTAAAACTCTCTTGCTTCCGATATCTTCAATTACGCGCCCGGTGCCCAGGCGACCGAACAAAATTCCAATAATAAAAATACCGACGACAAGTCCGGCCATACTGGTCGAAGCATGAAATTTGTCTACGGCATAAGAAGCGATAACGACCAGCAGCAGGAAATGTGTCAAAAAAGTTAAAAAATTTATTAAGGACACCGTAAGAAAATTCTTTGTCCATAACCTTTCTTTATTCATGCCCTGTTCCTAATTCTTAAGATGCGGTCAATATCATCCGTTATTATTACATCCGCAATGCTACAGATCAGGGCAACCTGTTCCTCAGTGTTTACTGTCCAGAAAACGATCTTTTTCTTAAATGCTTTTGCCAGCCGGATCATCAGATAAACCAGATGTTTGTTTAGATGCTGAAAAATCTCAACGGGAAGGTTTAAACATTCCGGCTGAATTGCTGATATTCTCCTGATGATATTGATAATTCCGAGACCGAGGTGATTTTCTCCGAGCAGCATGCCTGTATTCACCTGACGCTGCTTAAAATAAGGCAGCAGGCTGTGCTCAAAAGACGAAACAAGCAGGTTTTTTCTCTCCAGGTGCGCAAGCAGCATATTGCAGATCGGGGGGCAATCATCAATTGTTAATGTTTCTGCTTTTAATTCAATATTGATGAGTTTGTCCGCCGGCAGAGATTTGAGCAGTTCCTCAAGTTCGGGAATCCTCTGGCCGCCGCCTAAATCGACTTGCTTCAAAGCATCCAGGGTCATATCGGCGACTCTTCCGCTCTGACTGGAAACGCCGTCGATCGTGTCATCATGGATGATCATGTAATAACCGTCCCGGGACTTCTGCACATCGCATTCTATTCCCTGCGCCCCGGCTGCAAAAGCCTTGTCAAATGCCAGCAGGGTGTTTTCCGGATAAAGGGCGCGGTATCCCCGATGCCCCAGGACTTTTACATCCTTATTCATTCGCCTCGCCTCTTTTCACAAAGATCATAATGAAAAACGCCAGCAGAAAGAAAAACGCCGAGAAAAACAGGAGGGAAAGATAGCCCTCCGGCCTCTGGCCACCGGCGGTGGCGATATCGATGACGGAACCGGCAAAAGGCGGCGCTATGATGTTCGCGGCCTGAGAGAAGAAATAATAAAGCCCCGTATAACCGCCCAGCTTTTCCGCTGTTGTCATGTCCACCACCATCGGCAGTGAATTGACGTTAATGAAAGCCCAGGCACATCCCGCAAGAGAAAATAAAATCGCCACGGGAAGGAAAGTTTTGAAAAAAGAAGCTATGATGAGCACCAGCAGAAGGGAAAATAAGCCGATCCGAATTGTTTTATTCCTGCTGTACTTTGTGCCGATGAACCCCGCTGGTATCGCCGCGATTATAAAAAAAAGCGAATAGAAACCGAGGATCATGGCACCCGTGCTTTCTTTGATGCCCATGTAGAATTTCGCGTAGCTGGTAAAAAAAGTCTCAATGGCGTTAAATCCGATAAACCAGCAAAATATTGCCAGGAGGACTGCCAGGAGGCTTTTCTCCCCTTTAACTACATCCCGCAGGTTGTCAATCAATTCATAAAATGATTTTTTCAGAGAGATGGATTCGACTTTGCCCGCTGCTTTGGGGGTGTAACTATCATCTTTTATGAAGATGACAACCAGCATACAAACGATAAACATTAATAGGCCCGCAGCAATGAAGGGGTAGGAGATGTCTTTATCGTAAAGTGGTTTCCCGCCAAAGTAAACCAGCAGAGCTCCTGCGCCTCCCATGAAGTTGATGATTCCGTTAGCCTGGCTCCGGTATTTTGAAGGTGTTATGTCGGGCATGAGCGCTATCACTGGCGTCCGGTAGAGAGCCATAGCAAGATTCATGAATATGACCGTCAGCATCATGAGACCAAGGATTTGGGTCTTGTTGGCAAAAGGAATCAGGATAAAGAAAATCATGGCCAGAGGGGCGCCGACGAGTATATAGGGCCTTCTTTTCCCGATGCGAGTGTTTGTGCTGTCGCTTAAGGCACCGAGGAAGGGTAGCAGAAGTATGGCAAAAACGTTGTCAATGGTCATGATTGCCCCCACGACAGAAAAAGGCAGCCCGAAATTTTCCCTGAGAAAGACCGGCAGATAGGCATTATACATAGCCCAGATCATTGATACTCCGAGGAATCCGAATCCGAGAATAAAAGTCTTGGCCCTGCTGAACTCCAGTTTTTTCTCCATGATTAATCTCCTTGATTTGACGATGCAAAGACGACCGCTGTTTTGATTATGCATTATAAGCATGCAGAGCAATAAATCCATCATTTTTATTGTTAAATTGCCGGCCATAGCGATTGTTCTTGACATTTGCTGTCAATAATCTTTTTTATATGCCAATCTGATTACGGCATAAAAAAGTGAGACGGACATGAATTTATTAAAAATCAGCAGGGATACACAAAGCCGTAAAACCGCTTTGCCGTATTTTCTACAGGGCGGCTCTACCGCAATTCTGGCTTTGCATGGTTACAATGGCTATTCGAGAGATCTGCTTTACGTCGGTGAAATGTTAAATAAACAGGGCTTTACCGTTGCGATACCGCGTCTCCCCGGCCACGGTACCAACGCTGCCGACTTTCATGAAACCGGCTGTCAGGATTGGCTCCGGCATGCCGCGGATTGCTATTTTAATTTAAAGGCGGAATATGAAACCGTCCATCTGCTCGGTTTTTCCATGGGCGGATTACTGACATTGCTGCTGGCTTCCCGGTTTGATATTGAAAGAATGGCCTTGATTGCCCCGGCAATTATTAATCGAAAATGGACAATAAAACTTACCCCTTTTTTAAAATACTTTGTAAAAAAGCAGAAAAGGGAATGGAGCGATCAATTTACGGACCCCGATAGAATATTTCTGGCCCGGGAATACTGGCGATGGCATTATATTGCAATGGGTGCGGAACTTCTAAAATTACAGAATATTACCAAAAAGAAGATGCCGCTGGTTTCCTGCGACACAATGATTATCGTATCTGAAAAAGATGAGTCTGTTCCTGCCCGGGCTGCGGATTACATATTCAGTTTGATCGCCTCGCCTGTGACAAAAACAGTTGTGCTGGAGAACAGTCCGCATTGCTCGACCGATGGCCCGGAAAAAGAACTGATAGCTGATTATCTGGCAAAATGGTTTAAGAAAGAAATATGATTCGTGCGGAAGCTACGGATCTGTTTTCTTTTTCAAGCCTTTTTTCTCCTTTTCCGAGATGATTGTTTTAATCCTGGTAAGTTTTTTATGCTGTTCATGTTCTGATGAATATTGCAGCGAATCATATCTGTAGCTTAACTTGAACATCTGTTCCTTTAATTGATTAATTTCCGCAATCTCCGGTTCGGTTAGCTGGGAATCAGGTCTCGTGAATGCTTTTTTCAGGGTACCGGCTGCGGCATATTCCTGCTGATGGCGATTTATTGCCGAGCTTCTAATCTCCGCAATTCTGTTCCGAATTCCCTCGATATTTTCTCTTAGTTCTGCGAGATTCTTTTCTTCTTCGTGATATTCGCTTTTGCGGCTCTCCAGCCCGGGATCTTTTATTATAATAGTGGCTTCAATCTCTTTGAGTTTGGCCAGAGGCATCTTGGAATAGGGAATCTTCCTTCTTTTGTCCATGTTTTTCACTCCGGTGTAATATAAAATCGAATGACCTTCCAGCGGGCACAGCTTTCTTTCGCTCCAAGGCTGTGCAGCTATCACCTTTTTTGTCATTCAGGTGTTTAGCCGAAGAATACCTAAATTACAACAAAATCATATGCAGCCCGGTTAAATCAATGACACTCGCTGAAAACAAGCGAAGCGAAGTTTGAAGCGTTAATGGAATTGATCCCGAAGGCGAAGCCTTTCGGGATCCAGATGGTTATATTCCCTGCCGCTTGTAGCGCGGGAAAGTTCATTATTGCCGGAAGAGGATTAAGTTCTGGCTCGGTACACATGGAAAAGGCAGGGTCAATTGGCCCTGCCTTTCTTTGGTAAAAATTTGCTGAGCGTTTATTTCTTGAACTTTCTCCTGCTGAAGCCTGCCAAGCCAATCAGCCCAAGGCCAAGAAGCAGCAACGTTGCTGGTTCAGGGACTCTGGCGATACTGCCTGCCCGAATGATCATCTGTTCATACCCATTGGTCAGGTTACGAAGCTGCAGGTCGAGGGAGAACGTGTCGTACGCACAGGAGGCTGGATTGGCAAAGCATGCGGCCAGAGCAGTGTTGAGCTCGGGCGAGACGATCCCATATGCGAACTGATTGGCACCCAGGTTTTGGTTGAAGCCAGGTCCGCTTGCAGGATAGACCCGTAAAGGGGAGTCGCAGGCGACGGGGACACCTGCGGCGTCAAGACACTCCCTGCCGGCTCCAAACACATATTCGCCGTTAACAGCCGCGGCGCTGTGGATGAAATTGGCCGGATCCGCTGCTGCTATGCCATCACCCGTGTACGGCGTGTTCCAAGCGGCGCCGGTCCTTGTCGGGCCGGCAAACTCGAACTTGAGGCCATTCGCGTAGGTGCCTGTGTCACTATTCCACAGAGTCACCGCGCCCCAGCCGAAGATGTCCTGAGCGGTTGCACCCTGGCTGTTTTCCTGGTTCTGCTGAAACAGTATGACCGGCGAGAGTGTCTGGCCATTGACAGTGAGGAAGTTTCTGAGTGAAGTGAGGCTGATGTCCCAAGTCCCGGTACGATCCCCGGCACCCCAATCCGTTGCGTTGTATTCAGTCCCGGTGGACGTGTTGAAACTTGTTGTATCGCTTCCGCTCGGTGACGCAAATGGATTGTCGACATTGCCACCGATAGCCGGACTGTTGTTATCGTTCACAGGACCATTGTTCGTGCCCGTGTAGATCACGAGATCGCTCGATATTTGACCGGGAGACGACTGGGGAATGGGAGAACCGTAGAAGTAATTGTTGATCGCGAAGGAGTAAGCGAAGAAATCGCCGTTCTGACCCGTGTTTAACGGGGTCGGGACCGGCAATGTTATGGTATCTGCGGTACTATTCCCTACGATGCCCATCAGGATGAATAGGAATAAAACCACCCCCATGGAAATTTTCTTTTTAACTGTAATCATTTAATTTCTCCTTATAACGTCATTTACAGACGTCTTTGTACAATTTGATTTAGAAAATGTTATGCAAGAATCATACTCTAATTTGCGCAGGGGCGGTAATATTAAAATCTTATTATATCAAATATTTACAATTTGAATTCGTTGCTCATCTTGAAATAATAACAATAGATGATCTAAAAGTGTAAAATATTCCGACAGTAGTGCCCAGGGATGTAAAGAAATCCGACATTTTAACTGGTTTTTTATTTCTTAGTAAACCTCGCGGCAATTTGTTTGGCCTTGTTGAACTCGGGAGTGCTCGTAATCGCTTGTTTAGCAGTGCTTTGCGCTGCCAGTTCATTCATTTGTTTAACTCTTTCTTCGCTGGGAGGGTGTGTGCTCATAGCGTCGGAAAGACTTTTTAATACGGTACCACCGCTTTTGTTAGCTTTTTTCTCGATTTCCAGGAGCTTTTCATAAAACTTTCCCACCTGGTTTTTGTCGTACCCCGCACCTACCGCATATTTAAAGCCCAGCCGATCCGCTTCCATTTCGTCTTCCCGGGAATTCACCATAAATGTGTATTTTTGAGCAAGAAGTCCTCCGGCGGCGCCAACCGCTCCACCTGCCAATGCCGCTTGTTGCTGACACTTTGTGTCACCATCGCTGCAAAGCGCCCTTCCCAGACCATAGCCGACGACTGCGCCCACAACCACTCCACCGGCAGCGTACAACCAGGTTTTATTCTGCGATTTCTCCATGATGTACATTCGCTCCGCAGTGTGTCGGGCCACAACATGGCCGATTTCATGCGCGACGACGCCGGCGAGTTCCGCTTCATTGGAAGCCAGGGTAATGAGAGGTGCGGTTATAAAAATTGTTCCGGCCGGCATGGCAAAAGCATTAACGTCGACAACATCAACAACTGTAAAGTTATAATGGTAAGGATTCCCTTCCAGCTTGTTGGCGCGGACGATATTCATGCCCAAATCAGAAATATATTTTTGAAGTTCCGGGCTTTTGGCCGGAGGATAGTCTTTGATCATTTTCGGGAGTGCTTCCCTTGTCAGTCGTTGTTCATCCTGTACAGTTAGATTGGTTGTTTGACCTTCATTAGAGCCCTCTCGATAACGCGAACTGCTGGTTGGAGCGCACGAAATAACTGCAACCAGGAATAAAGAGATAAATAAAAAGATTTTTTTATTCATATCTTACTCCTTAATCAGATAATGCGAATTATTCTTCTGCTAAACCCATAAACCTATGAATTACATTGCCTTGAAGAACAGTAATTATTCGGAGCAACCAATTAATTCCGACAGAAAAATCAACACCAACAACGTGACTATTGCTGCCCGTGGTTTTGGCAACTGTTATGCTTTTCGGTTGAATCAGCATCAGTCCCCAACTCAGGGGAAGGGAAGTAAAACCTACGGCTACGCAGCAGTGCATCCTGACCTCCCGTGCCAAGATATAAATCGCTGCCGCCGGCACATCAGTGCCAACAGGCTGCCAGAATGTCACGAAAAAAACTGCGCCAGAATTTTATATTCACTTTTTCTTATCAGGTAAATAATAAAGTTCATCGCCTTTACTTATTTTTTTTACCCTTGCCTTTACCTTTTTTGCCATAAAGATCATCGCCGCGTTTAAGGGCATGGAATTCTTTTGAACCGGGTTTAATGCCCAGGCTTTTGGCTAGCGCGCCCCATCCTCTGCCCTTACCTTCCTTATATTGCTCAGTCACATAGTTGATCGGTTTTCCCGACATTTCCCCCAAGCGCAGGGCAACATAAGCATCAGCAGGCTTCGGGAAATTGCTGAGGACAGTCGTTATCTGAGCATCTCCGATATTAAAACGAGCAGAGATTTTGGCGCGAAACCCGGCTGGATCCGCCTGCGCCTGGATATTGAAATCAGGCATCCAATCAAAGTCAGCGGCCAAGAGGCCGGCTGGTGCAAAAAGCAATATCATTAAGGTCAGAGCGATTATCTTGTTCAGTTTCATATCATCCTCCCTCATATTTTAATGCAGTTTTCAAATATTGACTAAAATGCAGTTTGATGTGTCAAAACAACATTGTCTGATATGTGACCGATGCCTTACAGCCGCAATATAGAGAGTTCCAGTCTTTATGTCAATAATTTAAGTGGAATCATAACAAGTAAGCACTGACGGGCCATGTGCAATGGGTGGAAAGCATACGAATGTATGTATCAGTTCAGTCGGTGAAAAAAGGTGATTGCCGAAAGAGGTTTAAGTTTATGATCAGGATAGATGAAAAGCCAGGGTTATTAATAACCATGGCTTTCAGATTTGATATTTTTGTTGAAATTATTGCTTAAACTTTCTTCGAATTCCCGCAACACCCATCAAGCCAAGTCCGAGAAGCAGCATAGTGGCAGGTTCGGGAACGGGAGAGGGGTCGAAGAAAGTAATGTGACTAATGCCATTCCGGAACCGGTCTGTCGTCAATAAATGATCTTTGTCTGTATCTTCATAGGCAATCCAGTAATTGCCATATTTTACGACAGCAAAATCCCAATGAAAACCGGGATCGTAAGCGGTTAACTGTTTCAGGCCGGATTCTAGGCCATCTTTTCCTGCTTCAATTTTATCAATATACATGACTGTTTTTTCGTCATAAGTAAATCCAAGAAGAGCTTCCAGCCATGCTTCTTCAGTAACCGGATTTGCATTCTTAAGCTGGTCGTTGTATAGGGTATTAGTGTCTGAACCTTTCCAATAACGAGAATTAACGTCAATAATTTGTTTATATTCATAATTAAAAGTATCAATATCTGTTACCATTCTATCAGCCAGAACCTGTGTTGCCGCAACAAGCAATATTAAAATTGAACTTGCAAAAATCATTATTTTTTTCATAAAAGTTTTTCCTTTAAAATTGATAACAGCCATGAGCGATTAATAAGTCAAATTCATTAATGCTCAATGCCCATTAGCATTACTATGTTATACTCAATGAATTAAATATTTATTATAGATGAATGTAATGATTATAATGACAATAATATTAATCAATAAAACATATTACGGCTGTATTACATTTATGTTACATTTTGTCAAGATAAAAACAGATAAAAACACTTTTTACGTCGGGCGAAGGGATATACTTTTCAAAGAAGAAAAACAGTTTTGAAAAGAATTTAGATTAGTGGCCAGTGATGTTTTGTCGTCGAAAAACTGTAGCGCTGAATTGCGTTTGGTGTTTATTATAAATCTGTAGATAAATTATTAGCTTATGCCTTTCTTTCATTTAGCACAAAAATAAGACAGCTTATCCGTCAATACATTGTTACTTATTCAGTAACAAATATTTGATATTATGGTTCACTACTGTCCGGAATAATTAGCATATAAAGTTTGTAAAAGCTTAACATATTTCATGAAAGATACCATTTATGTTTGTCCTCGACTTGAAAATGCAT